>CAVYSE010000022.1:0-33652 GCA_963771075.1 candidate division FCPU426 bacterium
CTTGGGAGAATCATCCGGCGGATTCATCTCGAATACGTGCGGCACCAATACCTGGGGGTTCGCCGTGACATTCAACAGCGGCTTCCCGGGAGAAAATGTCTATACCAGCACCCCCGCAAGTTGGTCGGTCACCTTTACGGGCGGGTTTTACTATTTCAACCCAAGCGGATGCAATAATTGGATCAATTCGAACGCGGCCAGCATGGTCTATGCTTCGGGAGCAAGCATCGCGCTTTCCAACACGGTGAGCGTGACACTCCCCTGTTACACGCCGACCTGGACCTATACCCTTACCCAAACACCCACCAAAACTTCCACGGTCGCTCCGACCCCGACGAACACCTATACGGCCACCCTGACCCGCACCCCGACGCCGGTATTATCCACGGCCACCTATACCCCGACCGCTTCCGCTACGCCGACCTATTCAACCACCCGCACCAACACGGCCACCAACACCCCGACCACAACCTCCACGGCGACCTTGTCACCCACAAGGACCCCGACCCCCACCTCGACCCTTTCCGCGACCTCCACGGCGACAAATACCTTGACCCTCACCCGAACCTTCACGTTGACCTATACCAATACACCTACCGCCACTAACAGCCAAACACCTTCGGTAACCCCTACGAAAACAAACACGGTCACCGCCACGAACACCAATACGGTTGTTTTTACTTCCACCTTCACGAACACCCCGACGGCGAGCAATACTCCCACTCAATCAATGACGACGACCCGCACCCACACCACGACTTCCACTAATACGGCCACTGCGACCTCGACGAATACCGCTACCTTGACCGCTACCAACAGCCCCACGGCGACGTCTACCCGCACCAACACCAACACGGTGACATTCACGGCGACGGGCACGAGCACCCTTACCGCAACCAATACCCTCACTTCGACCTTGACCCTGACGCGCACGAATACGGCGACGGCTTCACCTAGCCCCACGGCCACCTTTTCATCCACGAACACCGCGACGGCCACTCAAACTTACACTGCCTCGGCGACCCGCACGCCGACGATCACCACCACGGTCACGGTCAGCTTGACCGCAACGGCCAGCCCGACCGTCACTTTGACGCCCACTTGGACCCAAACCTTCGTCCTTACACCGACGATCACCAACTCCCCCACCGTGACCCTGACCCGGACCCACACGGCGACCTCGACGAATACGCCTACTCCGACAGCCACCTTTTCTTCCACCCCTTCCTCTACCGCGACATTGACCCCGACGAAATCCAATACCAGCACACCCTCGGTGACATCGACGAACAGCTACACGGCGACAGGTACATCCACCCTCACGGCGACCACGACGAATACCCTGACCCGCACCCCGACGATAACCTCCACGGTCACCTTCAGTTCGACCCCTTCGGTCAGTTCGACCGCCACCCTCACGCCAACCTGGACCCAAACCTTTGTTCTCACTCCCACCATCACCAACAGCCCAACGGTGACCGTGACCAATACAGTGACGACCACCTTGACCCGCACCAATACCCCCACCCCTACCTTGACGGCCACCAATAGCAATACCTGGACCAGCACGGCGACCACGACCCCGACCAGCTCGGCTACCTATTCTCGTACACCGACCGCCACCTCCACCGTCACCCTGACGACGACTTGGACCCAAACCTTCGTCCTCACTCCCACCATTACCCTTACCTTTACTTTGACCCCAACCTTGACAGCGACCGCATCCTGGACCACCACTTTCACGCCGACCATCAGCAGTACCCCGACGAGTACTTCCCAGTTCACCCTGACCATCACCCTAACCCCTACCCTGACGAATACCACGACCGGGACCGCTACCTGGACCTATACGCTAACCAACACGAATACCTTTACATCGACTTTAACCCCAACCGCAACGGCTACATCGACCAGTACGGCTAGCTTGACCCCTTCCGTGACCGCGACCTGGACCGATACCTTCCTGTTGACGGCCACGGTGACAGACACCCCGACCTCAACCGCTTCTTGGACGGAGACGGATACTCCCACCGGCACCAACACTTCGACCGAAACCAATACCCCGACCCCCACTCCCACGGATACGGGTACTTGGACCCAAACCAACAGCCCGACGGAAACGGAGACTTTAACCCCGACGCTTACGGCCACTTGGACTGAAACTTTTGTGTTTACCCCGACGATTACGGACACGCCAACCCTTACGATGACACCCACCTTAACGGAAACCCCCACCCCCACCTGCACCTTGACTTTGACGAACACATCCACCCCGACACCCACCGCGCCGGCCACTTTCACTCCCACCTGGAGCTTCACTTCCACCTCGACGCCGACCTCCACGGCCACCGCGACCTTTACCTTCACGCCCACGGTGACTCCCACCTCCACCGCTACCCGAACCTATACCCAGACCCCGACACCCACCCATAGCCCCACCCCGAGCTTTACGCCCACCGGGACCTCAACGGTGACCTTGACGGCGACCTTCACCCTCACCTTAACGGCCACTTCGGTGAATACGCTGACTCCCGCGCCGACGCTGACGGCGACGGTGACGGGGACACCCTATCCGACGGGCTTTTTCGTGGACAAGAACCTGTTTTATCCTCCGCAGCAATCAGTATCGATCCGCGTGTCGGTGAACAACTATCCGGGGGAATACACGGTGAGGATCTACAACACGGCGGGGGAAGTGGTGAGGAACCTGACGAAACTGGAGTATGGAAGCCCCAACACGAACACTTACCCCTGGGACGGGAATAACGACTACGGGGAGATATGCGCGAGCGGGGTCTACATCATCTATCTCACCGAGCCCTACGAAAGACATTTGGCCAAGGTTTTGCTCGTTCATTAAAGACTATAACAAAACCTAATTTCACCACAGGCCGCCTTTGGCGGCCACATGCCGACCTTCCATAAACCCATTAAGGAGGTCGGTATAGTCCAGCTATCTTTGGCCCTAAGGGACAGAGGCACAGAGAAAAATCTTTCTAAATTCAAGGAATCTTAAACCCATTGTCCGGGTTTACTATGTCCCCTTTCGCCAATAAGGAGAAAGAAATTGGGACAATACCGACCCCCTTTTATGTTTCTTGGATGGTCGGCATGTGTCTCCGTGTCTCTGTGGTAAATATTGGGTTTTGATAGATTCTAAGAAGCCCAAACGAAAATGAACTCGAACCATCTGTAACCGGTTACGAACGCCGCAACCGGTTCAAAAAAAATTATTTTTATTTATCGATTCCTTTATTTGAAATTTGATCGTTTAAAGCTCAACCCTCAAGTCCCACGTCAAACCAGCTTGCGACAACCCGCAGAAAATTTCCTTGGATCATGGCCTGTGAAAATATTTCGATGTAAGCGGTCCAATCTTCGGAATCTAGATTCGGAACTGGATAGAATCTCAAAAAAGGAGAATTGAACTTCTTCTTTAAAATTGATTGGGCCGCGAAGCGTAGGCTAAAACGTTTTCAGCATGGGGCCCCGAAGTGGAAAGATGCGTTTGATAAATCGCTTTCAACATCTTCGTTTGGCAATCTTTTCATCCCTTGTATTCTTGGCCTTGTTTGGTTTTTTCCCTCGTCTTTCTTTTTCCCAGACCTGCAGCAACATGGCCTTGCCCGTTTCCGTCTTATGCGTAACCGTTTCACCGGCCAACCCCAATCCGGGCTCGCCCCTGACCGTCGTGGTGAACTACTGCAGTAACGTCAATGGGGGCGGGGGCACGGAGATGGTCGTGGCCCTCAATGGAAACTCGAATCAAATTCAGGCTTGCGGGCAGGGAAACCAGTATTTTCTTGTGGACCAGCACGGCATCAACGTGAATGACACGAACCCCAATCCGGTGCCCTGTTGCGACATGGGGTGGTATGACGGCATCCTCAATTCAGGGGGGGGCTGTTCCAACCACTCGGTTACCTTCAACCTGACGGTTCCATTGGGCGCCAATGTGGGCGGTATTTATAATGTAGTCGTGGCCGCCGGGGGATACGGCAGCTTGACCTGCGGGTTCACTGGCAATAACAACGTAACCTCCGCACCCATCACCATTCCTTTACCGCCGCCTGGTTTGACGGCCGTCAAGGCGGCGGATGACAACCGCTTCCCGGTCAATTCCGGCGACCTCATTTTGTTCCATATTGACTATAATTTCGTGAACACCAACAACCTTCAAATCTCCGATACGGTGCCAACCTATACCACTTTGGTGTCGGCCGGACCCCTGGGTTCGGTCAGTGGGGCGGTTTCGGGATCAGGACCGGGAACCCCGGTTACCTGGAGCTTGGGAAACGCGGTTACCCACGTGACGGGTTCGGCCTGGATGTTGGTGAGGGTCAATTCGGGTTCCGCCGGGCCTCCTCCCGGTTGGGTCATGAACAACACCGCCGAGGCCTCCACCAATGAATTACCGGGCCCGCTGACAACCAACACGGTTTATGTCACGGTAGGTACGGGTTTCCAGGTGCAAAAAAGCCAGATTCCGGCCTCCGGTTTATTAAATCCCGGCCAAAACGTTTCCTACATTTTGCAGTACAGCTATTCGGGATCAAGCCTGCAGTTTTACGACTCCTACCAGAATGACGCGGTCAATACATCGGGAGCGGCCATCGCCGGTTACGATGGCACGCTTTACAACGTATCCAACAATGCCGCCACTTTTGGGGTGGCCACCGACTCCCAAAACCACCATTACATCGTGGCCGACGCCTGCCCCTCCAACCCCATCAGTGTCACCTGTTCCAATTTCACGACCCTGCTTCGCGACAGCCCTCCCGTCAACCTGTGCGGCGGGGTTACGGTCGAGGGTGATTTGATGATCCCCGCCATCAACCCGCCCCAGGGGGCGGATGCCCACATCGTCTTGGCCGACAATAACGCCGCGACCCTAACGGGTAGCTACGGGGACGCTTACATGATGTCGATCTCCCTCGATGACAACCCGGGCAATTTCTATCTCCAAAAAAATTCCTCCGCTCCCAACGCGCTCACCTACCCGGTCACCCTTTCGGACGCCCAGATCGGCGTTACCATCACGTCCGGGGCTTGGTACACCGTCAAGTCCTCCCTGGTTTACAGCGGAACAACCCTCACCATTTGTTCCAAGGTCTGGCCGACGGGGACGGCGGAGCCGGCCGCCTGGGCTTTCTGTTACGCCGATACGAATCCCTTGCCCTGTACGCCGCGGAACGGGGGGAGCTACCAGGTGGGATGGCAGGCCGACGGCACCGCCAACACCGATTATTACTCCAATTTAAAGCTGATCAGCCAGGATCCGGTGGTGGGTACCCAGGTCTGGGATACCGTACCCATGGGCGTGGTTTACGCGGGCCAATCCACCGCGGGGGCCCTGCAGGGAGGTGGAACCGTTAATTTCAACTCGGGTCCGACATTGGGCTGGAGCTTTCCGGGCACCCTTTTCAACAATCCCACGGGCGCGATCACCTGGTGGGGTACGGCCGAGTGCTCCTCCTCCGGGGCCGTGACCAATAGTTTCGACCTCCAGCCGCTCTCCCCGCCGGTGAGCGTCCTTGTTTCGAACTCCGTTACCTTGGCCATCGCCACTTGTACTTTCACCCCCACGCTTACTCCCACCCGTACCCCGACGGCAACTCCCACCCAAACACCCACCATCACTCCCACTTTTACGCCGACTCCTTCCTCTACTTGGACGCAGACTTTTACGCCCACCTCGACCTATACCTATACCCCCACGCCGAGCCCGACCTTTACCCCGACACCCACTTCGACCTGGACTTCAACCTTCACTCCGACCCCGACCGCCACTTTCACCGCAACCTTTACCCCGACCTTGACCGATACTTTTAGCCCCACGCCGAGTCCCACTTTCACTTGGACGGAAACCTTTACCCCCACGGTGACCATGACCGAGACCTTCACGCCAAGTCCAACCCCCACCTTGACCTTTACCCTGACCCCGACCCCCACCTGGACCCCGGTTTTCAGTTATACCTGGACCTCCACGCCGACTTCCACGAATACTCTCACCGTTACGCCCACCCCGACCCAAACCGATACATCCACCCCCACCCTCACCTCGACCTGGACTCCCACCGTAACCGCGACGCCAACGCAAACCCTTACGTCAACGCCCACCCCGTCATCAACGCCAACCTTTACCCTAACCTTTTCGTTCACACCTACCGATACGGCCAGTTCCACCCCGACCTCGAGCCCTACCCAGACCCCGACCTTCAGTTCCACCCCCACGGCGACGCTCACCTTTACCCCAACGAACAGCATGACCGATACCCTGACCCCCACCCCCACCGCCACCCCGACCCCGACCTCCACTCCTTCCTTCACCTTGACCGAAACCACCAGCTTTACACCGACGGTGACGGCCACTGCCACCTATTCTTCCACCTCGACGGGAACCTTTACCGCGACAGCCACCTTGACTCCCACATCTACCCCGACCTGGTCTTCCACGATGACTTCCACCTTCACGCCCACCACGACCTTTACCGCGACCCTCTCCTTCACATCCACGGCGACCCCGACCGCCACCGCTACGCCTCCCGGCGTCATGACGCTGGGAAAGACCGCCTCCGAAGTGGTCGCCCAAGTCCTGGATATGGTGACTTTTGACCTTTCCGTTACCTTAACGGGAAGCCCGGTCTCGGGGGCGGTGGTGAGCGACAGCCTTCCGGCGGGGGAGTCCTTCCATGCCTGGGGGACTTCACCTCCAGGAACGACCTACCAGTCGGCCGGCAGCCTCCTGACCTGGAACCTTCCCCCGCTTTCTCCCGGCGTTTACGACCTGACCTATACCGCATCCGTGAACAGCACCTTGATTTCGGGGCAATCGCTCCTGAACCGGGCCTGGCTGACCTATCCCGTGGGAGCGCCGGTGACGGCCCAGGCCGAGTTGACGGTGGTTGGATCCTACACCCTTCGGGCGGGGGTCTATAACGAGGCGGGAGAGCTCATCCAAACCCTGACCTTTACCCAATCGGGCCAAAACACGCTGCAGACCAACCTGGCCATCAACGATTTTTCAGTGGGGCCCTCAACGATCGTCTCCTACCCGGGGCAAACGGAGATCATCGCGGGGGGAGTCACCCTTGCTTCCTGGAATGGGAATGGACAAGACGGCAACCCGGTCCCCAACGGGAATTACTACATCTCACTGCAAAGCATCACCCCCACTGGGCAGGTAACCACGGTTACCCGGCAAGTCGCCGTCAACCGGGTGATAAACAAGGTCACCATTCAAATTTTCAACGAGGCGGGGGAGGTGGTCCGCAATTTATATACCTATACGAGCGGCCCCGTGGCCAATAACAATCTCCAGGTTTCCCTTTCCACCACCGCTTTTGAACCCACTAGCGGCGAGGGATCAGGCAACCTGCCGACCCAGGTTACGATCACCCTCAATAACGGCACGACCGAGATTTGGAATGGGCAGGCAGATGATGGGGCGATCGTGCCCACGGGCCGGTATTTCGTGGTGGTGCATTCCCAGGATGGGCTGGGAGGGGAATTGGTCGTCACCCGGCTTGTGACCGTGATGTCGGAAAACGCGGAGCAGGGACTGGGCAATTTAACCGCCCTGCCCAATATCGTGAACGCTTCATCGCCGGGGGGATACAACGTCACCTTTACAACCCATTCCTCCCAGACCATGACCCTTACTTATCGGATTTATGACATCGCGGGGGAATTGGTGAGTTCGCGAATAACGGGTCCGGCGGGAATGAATATTGCGGTCTGGGACGCCTCGCTTGTGGCGAGCGGTTGTTATTTAGCGGTGGTAGAGGCGTTGAATCTCCAGGGCGGATGGGTGGGTCGGAAAACCCTCAAGGTGGTGGTCGTTCACTAAGGCCGGAAAATTCCAGATATACCTGATCCCGAAAAAGAAAAGGCCTCCAGCGGCGATGCCGGAGGCCTTTTTGAGTTAAAGAAACTATTTCAGGGCGTTGATGAAGCTTTGCAGGGAAGTGTTGGAGGGGTTCAGGGCCAGGGCTTTGGTAAAGGCGTCGCGGGCCTGGTCCTTTTGCCCCATATAGTAATAACAGGTCCCCTCGCCCTGGAAGGCGGCGGAGGAATTGGGGTCCAGGCTGGCCGCAGCCTGGTAATACTTCAGGGCGTTGGCGTAATCCTTCGTTCCCATCATCTGGTTAGCCGCGTTCAGGTAGGGATCGGCTTTGCTGGCGGTGGCGGGAGCGGCGGGCGCTGTCCCGGCAGAGGCCGCGTTCGCGGCGGCCCCACCCGGTGCCAAGACGGTGGTCGTTTGACCCCACACCGAAACGAAACCGGTAATCATGTTCAGGATGTCATCCAGGAAATTTGCCTGCGTTTGGATGGTGTAGTTGGTGGTCAGGCCCTTGGCCTTGGCCATTTGTCCGCCATCCACATTGGTAATGGGAACCAGCCCCCAAAGGATATACCACTGGCGGTCGCTCGCGACCGGGGTGTCACCGCCGGTACCAATCGTGTGATTCATCGTATAACAGCCTGAGAGGGAAAGGCCCATCATCAGCAGGCAAAGAAGCATTCCTGTCATCTTTCGCATGATTCCTCCAGAGCGGACTGATTTGAAACGTTTTTATTATACCCCTCTTTTATATATGCCGTTTGAAAATTAAGCGTTCCTTAAGGGTTTGTCCTTCGAAGGGACTTGAGGCTTGAGAAAAGTCACTTGAAGTAAAGGCCGAATTTTTTAACCTGAAACTCGTTGAGCTTGACCTTCTCGAAAACGACATAACCTTTTTCGTTGAACTCCTCGGCCATTTGCTTGAGGGCCTTCATCTTGTTTTCGTCCGTAAAGACTCCCAAAATCTGGCCCCCGCCCCTTTGGCCGAAGACGACCGTGACTTCCGAACCTTTTTTCATGGCGGCTTTCCTTTCACAAACAAAAAACCCCGGATTCGAGTGAACCCGGGGTTTTGAAATCCATCCTCTGAGAAAAATTAAGCGATCGTGACTTCCTTGGCCAGATAAACGTCCTGGATGGTTTGGAGGAGCTTGGCTCCCTCCGCCATCGGCCGTTGGAACGCCTTACGGCCGGAGATCAAGCCCATGCCGCCCGCGCGCTTGTTGATGACCGCTGTCTTGACGGCCTCGGCGAAGTCGTTCTCGCCCGAGGCGCCGCCGGAGTTGATCAAGCCCGCCCGGCCCATGTAGCAATTGGCCACCTGCCAGCGGGTATACTCGATCGGATGGTCGGGGATGAGCTTCTCGTACATGCGCTTGTCGAACTTGCCGTAGTTGGATTCCTGGTTCAGGAAGAGGAAGCCGCCGTTGTTCTCGGGCAGTTTCTGCTTGATGATGTCGGCCTCGATGGTGACGCCCAGGTGGTTGGCCTGGCCGGTCAGGTCGGCGGCCACATGGAAGTCCTTCTCCTTGGTCTTGAAGGCCTTGTTGCGCAGGTAGCACCAGAGAACGGTGAACATGCCCAACTCGTGGGCCTCGCGGAACATCCGGGTGGTTTCCTCAATTTCCCTCTGCGCCGTATCGCTGCCGAAGTAAACGGTAGCCCCGACCCCGGCCGCGCCCATCTCGTAGGCCTGCTTGGCGGTGCCGAAATAGAACTCGGTGGCCTTGTTGGGGAAGGTCAAAAGCTCGTTGTGGTTGAGCTTCACGATGAAGGGGATCTTATGGGCGTACTTGCGGGAGCACGATGCCCAACACCCCCAGGGTGGAGGCCACCGCGTTACAGCCGCCCTCGATGGCCAGCTTCACGATGTTTTCCGCGTCGAAGTAGATGGGGTTCTTGGCGAAGGAAGCGCCGGCGGAGTGCTCGATGCCCTGGTCGACGGGAAGGATCGAGACGTATCCCGAGCCCGCCAGGCGGCCCGTGGAATAGAGCCATTGCAGGTTGTTCAACACGCGTTGGTTGCGGTCCGTGGAGGCGAAGACCCGGTCGACGAAGTCACCGCCGGGAATGTGGAGTATGGTCCTTGGGGATGCCCTTGCACTGGTAGCCCAACAGGTCCTTGGCGTCGTTTCCTAGGTATTTCTCAATTTCGGATAAATTCATGATGCCATCCTTCGCTTCGATTTTTCACCCAATTAGGCCCCTTTCCCCTTCTTAGGAAGCCATAAAAGTCTTTCCTTAATACAGAATAAAAAAGGATTAAGCAAGTCAAAGTTTGGCTTTTAACCAGATGGGTTATTTCCAAGCTTTTTTAAATTCTTCTTCCTTAAAGCCAACGGTCGCCCGCTGGGGGGCGATGACCAGCGGGCGCTTGATCAATTTCCCGTTTCTCGACAGAAGGTCGAGTATTTCTTCATCGGTCATGTTCTTTATCTTCGCTTTAAGGTTCAAAAGCCGGTATTGCTCCCCGGAAGTATTGAGTAGATCGGTGATTTTACGGCCGCTTAACGAGAGCGCCTTTTTCAACTCGGCCTTGGTAGGGGGGTGAAGGGTGATATCCAAAATTTCCAGTTCTTGCTTATGGGCCGCCATCCACTTTTGGGCTTTGCGGCAGGTCGAGCAGTTTGGATAATGATAGAACTTTGGCATCGTCTTTACCCTTTCGAGTTTTGAAAAGAACATAAAGGATGGGAAATCCATGATCAAGACTTCTTCTGTTCGGATCTGGCCCGCATTTTTTGCCATTTGGTTGATATCCACAACTGGATCGAACGCCCAGGATTCAAACGGCCCGGCTACGGCCTCCCAGTTGTTCCTGGCCCAGGTTCAAGGCGCGGTCACCGTTATCCACGGGGATGCCCCCCAAGCCGCGGCCCCTCCCCAGGAATTATTCGAGCAGGACCGGATCGTGACGGGCCTGAACTCCAAGGCTTACCTGGAATTCCAAAACGGAGGCATTGTGGAGGTGGGCCCTTCCACCGATGCGACGGTTTCCAAATTGGAAATAACCGGTGATGATTTCAAGGCGAAGTTCCTGCTGGCCTTAGGCAAGCTCAAGGCAAAGGTGAAAAAGCTGACGACAGCTACCTCCACTTTCGAGATCGATGCGGGGGGATTGGTAGCGGGGGTCCGGGGCACCGTGTTCGGGGTGGATTACGACCCCACCCAGAAACAGGTGGCGGCAAAAACATTTGAGGGAAGCATTTACACCCAGGTCGGTGGCAAGGAACAGATCGTCAACAAGGGGATGTCGATGCTGGTGGGTAAAAAGGGAATTCCGATCCTGGGACCCTTAACGGGCGCGGATATCGCTTCGTTCAAGAGCTTTGATGACGCGGCGGGATTATTGGAACAAAAGAAGGAAGAGTTGCTCAATGGGCTCAAGGAAAAAGCCAAAATCCACACGGGCATCCTTCCCGAAAAACAGGAAAACGACCTGAACGACGCCATCCGCAATAAACTTCCTTTTTAAGGAACCACCCAAATAATCACCGTGCCTCTGGGGTGAAAGAATTTTAGCGGATCACATGAAAATGAATAATAAAACCGAACGATCAAAGAAATCACAAAAATCGAGGGATTTTCGGGTGGCCTGTTTGGGCAATGTGCTTGTGGACATGCTGGTGAAACCCGTAAACCGGCTCCCGCCTCCCGGTGGGCTTTTACCGGTCGACTCCGTGGAAATGGCCATGGGGGGCTGCGCTTCCAACACCGCCATCGCCTTGAGCCGGCTGGGAGTCCCCGCCGCTTTATGGGGCAAGCTGGGAAGGGATACCTTCGGCGCTTACTCCCTCGAAATGCTCCGGAAAGACGGGGTGGATACCCGTTCAGTGATCCAAGACCCCAATGTCTCCACCTCGGCCACCCTGGTACTGGTGGATTCCATGGGTCAAAGGTCATTCCTCCATTCCATGGCGGCCAATGACCATATCCGGTTCCAGGACGTACCCCTCCGGCTTCTTTCATCCTTTCAACACCTCCATATAGGAGGCTATTTCCTCTTTCCCGCCTTGGATGGCAAGCCGATGGCTCGGATTCTTCAAAGGGCCCGGCAAGAGGGAGTTACCACCTCCCTGGATACGGCCTGGGACTTGGAGGGGCGTTGGATGAAAGCGCTCAAACCCTGCCTGCCCTATTTGAATTACTTCATGCCCAGCGAGAGGGAAGTAAGGATGCTGTTGCCCCGGTTCACCACGGGGCAATACCGGCAAGCCGCGGCGGAGTTCCTCAAGATGGGGTGCCGGACGGTCATTATTAAACGCGGTGAAAAGGGTTCTTATCTATTGAATTGGGATAGGGTGGAATTAAATATACCGGCTTTTCGGACAAAAGTGGTGGACACGACAGGCGCGGGGGATTGTTTTTGCGCCGGCTTCATCAAGGGCCTTTCGTTGGGCTGGGAATTAAGGGATTGCCTCAGGCTCGGCAACGCGGCGGGCGCCTGCGCGGTGAAGGCGCTAGGGGCAACCGCTGGGATAAAAGATTTTAGACAGTTACTCGACTTTGGATAATTCTGAAAAGCTAGTCGTGGACTATCTCCCCCCTTTGAAAAAGGGGGGCAGGGGGGTATTAGCCCTTGCTAACACGGACTAAAAGGCTAACTCCCCCCTGTTCCCCCTCTTTCAGAGGGGGATACAGGCTGTAATCCGCAGATTCGCCAAAGTCGAGACAGTTACAAGTTATTTTAAAGTTGCCACGTTGAAATCCACGGCCAAGGCTGGGGTTGAAAGGCAACCGTGCCGAAGGCACGGCAAGCGAAGCTTGGGCTACCTGGAACCCCAGGCTTGCCCGAGGGGGTTTCCACCAAAGACGCTATTGGATTTCGGCGGGGTCACTCATTTGTCGGTTGGGTTGTTTAACGCGGTACTTGAGATTGGATCTATGATTTTACCCATATCTTCCATCCGCTTGAGTTTTATAATACGCCCCGGTTCAAAGACATTTGGGAGGCCCCATGAAAAGCAATGTTTCGATCCTTCAGGAAAACCGTCTCAACTTTAAGCCCACTTTGCCCAAGGTCTTGAACCAGAAACCTTCCAAGATCGGATACAAGTCGGGCAAGCCTTCTCAGTCCATCAGCGACCAGGAGGCCATTTGGAAACTTTTTCCCATGACCTACGGCCAGCCCGAGGTGTTTTTCGGGCCCGGCAAGGCCCCGGCATCTTTGTTGAAGCCCATCAAGGTGGCGGTGGTCCTTTCGGGCGGCCAGGCTCCTGGGGGCCACAATGTGGTGGCGGGTTTGTTCGACGGTTTGAAGAAACTGAACAAGAAAAACACCCTCAACGGTTACCTGGGCGGGCCCTCCGGCCTGATGGATAACGAGAAGATCGAGATCACGGAAGAATTGCTCAAGGGATACCGCAACACCGGCGGGTTCGACATCATCGGTTCGGGCCGCACTAAGTTGGAAACCCCCGAGCAATTCGGGAAGGTCGAGGCCAACCTGAAAAAGGCCGGCATAACCGCCCTGGTGGTGGTCGGTGGGGACGATTCGAACACCAACGCGGCGGTCTTGGCCGAGTATTTCAAGGCCCAAGAATCCAACATTCGGGTCATCGGCTGCCCCAAGACCATCGACGGGGACTTGAAGAACGAACAAATCGAGGTCAGCTTCGGCTTCGACACCTCCACGAAAATCTATGCCGAATTGGCGGGTAACGTCGGCCGGGACACCCTCTCCGCCAAGAAATATTGGCATTTCATCAAGGTCATGGGCAGGTCGGCCAGCCATATCGCCCTGGAAGTCGCCCTGAAGATCCACCCGAATATCTGCCTGATCTCCGAGGAGGTCGCGGCTAACAAGTCGACCCTGGACGAGATCACGACCGAAGTGGCCAAGGTGGTCGCCGCCCGCGCGGAGAAGAAGCGCAATTACGGGGTGGCCATCGTTCCCGAGGGATTGCTGGAATTCATCCCGGAGATGAAGAAGCTTATCGGGGAATTGAATGACCTTTTGGCCCAAAACGCCGAATTTGAAAAGCTGGAACTGCCGGAAGACAAGGTTTCCTACGTCAAGCACAAGCTTTCGGCCGAATCCAAGGGCGCGTTTCATTCCCTGCCCCACTCCATCCAAGTCCAGCTCCTGGCCGACCGGGACCCCCATGGCAACGTCCAGGTCTCGAAGATCGACACCGAAAAACTTTTGTTGGAAACGGTGGCCTTGAGGCTGAAAGAATGGAAGAAAGAAGGGAAGTACAACGGCAAATTCTCGGGCCAGGGCCATTTCTTCGGATACGAGGGCCGTTGCGGCGCCCCCTCCAATTTCGACGCCAATTACTGCTACGCCCTGGGCTACACCGCCTCCCTATTGGTGGCGGGCGGGTTCACCGGCTATCTTTCCAGCGTGCGCGATCTCTTGAAGCCTGCTTCCCAGTGGAAAGCAGGTGGAGTGCCCTTGACCATGATGATGAATTTGGAGCGGCGCCATGGGAAGGAAAAGGCGGTCATCCAAAAGGCTTTGGTTGATCTCAAGGGAAAGCCCTATAAGGCTTTTGAGGCCCTGAGGAAGAAATGGGCGATGGAAGATGATTTCGCCAGCCCGGGCCCGATCCAATATTGGGGTCCCGCCGAAGTGGCGGACGTGGTACCCGAAACCCTGCGGTTGGAGCGGGGGAAGTAAACCAAAGCATTTTTGGTCAAGATTTGCGAGAGGGCGGAAGAAATTCCGCCCTTTTTTATTTTGGGGTTAAAATCTTCGAGAAATTGAAGGTTGAATGTAAATGACCGGTTCGAGTCCAATCCTGGGAATCTTTTAAGGACTCGAACTAATGGGAAAGGCTCATGGAAAACGGGATGTTTTCCATGAGCGGGTTTAAAAGGGGTACACAGGGGGTATTTCCCCTGTGGGAGCGAAGCGACGGGTTGATGTCCAACCCGGGGAGGAATCAGAATTGAATAAACAAGTCTTAATATTTATTTTATTTTTTCCGCTTTTTTGTTTTTGTTACGGAGGTGAAATTGAGCCACCCTCAAATTTTTATACGGATGAAATAACCCGAGTAATATTTCCTGGCGCGTTTAATTTACGTGACGATGGAGCTATAAAGGGCACCACCAAAAAAAGGGACGACAAGCGTAGCTTTCTTGAATATCAAGTAAATGTTGATTTTCCAGCAGAACAACTTATTTCGTTTTATCAGAAAAAATATAAAGCTCTCGGATATGAATTTAAAGGCGGGTCAAAATGGAATCTTACGGACAATAATTCGATGACTAATGTTTCTCCAAGACCATGTGTATTTGAAATTCATGAAGTCTGGGGGAATAAAACCAAAAAAAGGGAAGCCGTTGTAATTATCAGATACTTATCTGCTTTTCCATCTTCCGGAAATCAAGTCGATTGTTCTGACAAACCCGATAATTCCATAGCCTGCGTTTGGATTGGATCTTTCATCCAAGGGGATTTAAAGAAGATGGCAGAAGCTCAGGAAAGAAATGTTGGTGGCCAATCCCGTTGAGAGTCATGTTGCCGTTTTACAAGGAATTTAATGGTTCGCAAATCGTTTAATCTGGGGAGCTAAAAATAAAATTTTATGACTTATAACCTAAGCAATTTTACATTTGAGGAATGGTTGAAATTTGTTTTTGACCATCCCGTTATTGATAAAACTGGGTTAACGCATAAACAACAGCATTGGTATCTCCAAGGTGAATGGTATTCAACACCTTGGGATGGTTCTCAACAGATCGAATTTTGTATCCAGCTATTTGAACGTCCTTCAGTCGTTAAAGCCGAATATTCATGGGAGCAAATTGAGGAAGGTTTGCGGTTTTTAAACAATGAAATTGTTCTTTACTTGCTTCATGACACGAACCTGCCATGGCCCAAGCGGAAAAAACTTATCGAATCAATGAAAGATCTATTTTCCCAATTATTGAAAGATAATCCGATTAGTACGTGTAGGTTTATGTGGTGGGATGGGCTCTGTTATGACTACTACCTAAAAAAAGGAGTCGCGGAAAACGAGGATGATTTAAATGTCCAAAACACTATTTTCGATACGTTGAAAGGTATTTTGAATATTGAATCATTAAGATGTCAGGTTGCCGCATTACATGGGATTGGCCATCTCATGCACAAGGAAACAACGTCTGTAATTAATGGGTTTTTGGAAAAACATTCTGATTTACCAAAGCATATCCAAGAATACGCAAAGGCATGTATCAAAGGGAAGATGGACCCTTGGGAACCAATGACTGACTAAAGTGGACCGAAAAACAGGGTTTAAATATGTTTTTTTAAAAAACTTCTCTTTTAGAATTACTTAAGAGCGAATTATCTCGAATCTCAGGGTTCGCGAATCGTTTAATCCGGGGAGACGTTTGGAAGTTTTGACCCATAACCCCGGTTGGATTCTAAAGCGCAGAGGTGTGGAAATAAAAAACCCCTTCCAGCTGGGGAAGGGGTTTTTTTATGACCCTATTCTCAATCCATGGCGCCAGCCATCATCCGTTTTTCCATTTCCTCGGGCGAAACATCCTCGATGTGGGTGGAAACCATCCACTTGTGTCCGAAGGGGTCTTCCAACGCGCCCGAACGGTCGCCGTAGAACTGGTCCTTCAGGGGGCGCAGTTCCTTAGCGCCCGCCTGGAGGGCCTGGCGGAAAATCTTATCCGCGTCCTCGACGTAAAGCATCAGGCTGGAGGGGGAACCGCCCAGGCTGTGGGGGCCCTTCATATCCCCGGTCTCGTCGGCCATCATGATGGTTGAGTCGCCGATCATGATTTCAGCGTGCATGATTTTTCCCCCGGGCCCGGGCATGCGGAATTTCTCACGCGCCCCGAAAGCCTTCTTGTAGAACTCAATGGCTTCGGCGGCGTCGTGAACCATTAGGTGCGGCGTGGCAGTATGGTACCCATCCGGTATTGGTTTTGCGTTTGGCATGACAACCTCCCCTGTTTAATCCGACCCAAGCATCCTGAACCTTCCCGGGGTGGGAATACAAATAACGGACCGTGAATTTCCAGGAAATTTACCTTGGCCTTTTCTGTGGAAATCCGCAAGGAGAATGATCCCCTATTCGAAAAGGGATAATGAGAATCTTGAATCCATTCAGGGAAAACGGTTTGATTCGCGTTTGGCTAACACTCCGAAGTTCCGTTACGGTTGGGTAGGGGCCACCCGATGCCAAGAAACATGACGAAACTCCCCTTTGCATGAAGTAAAGACCTAGACACAATTATGAAAACCCTTTCAGCCTAACGAATCCGGTTTGAAGGCCGAAGTGAATGGGTCATAATTGTTTCCGCATTAAGCGGTGTTGATTAAGCCAATCAATCAAAGGTGGTTATCTATGGTTAGCCGTCTCAAGAACATTGCCTCGAAGCCTTTCTACATCCTCACTTGCCTGGCGCTGTTGATGTCATTCTCTTGGGTGAGCCGGTCGGTGGCAGGGGACGACATTCCCGCTCCGCCCGACTCGGTGGTCCTGGTGCACCCCACGCCCCTGGTCGCCCCGAGGACCCATGCTATTCCGGCGGGCGGCGAGTCCCTCTTTCCAAAGCCGGGCATCGACATGCTTCCGGTGGGCGACCTGGGTAAAGGATATGGAACTTCCGAGAAGGTTCAGGTGGAAGGCCAGCCATTTAAGGAAGCCCTCCTTTTAACCACCTTGAAAGAGACCTCCCAGAAATGGGACGTGAACGCGGATTGCCCGATCCCCCAAGCGACATTCCAGGGCGATGTGATCCTGGCCGAGTTCTGGCTGAAGGCCACCCAGAGCCGGGTGGAAAGTGGCGAGGCCAAGACCGAGTTCGTATTTGAGCGTCTCGGCGATCCCTGGACCAAGGCGGTGGAATACGCCATCCCGGTCGGACCGCAATGGAAGAAATACTCGATTCCCTTTGAGTGCGTGGAAGACCTGCCCGCCGGGAAGGCCCATATCTGCTTCCGGATGGGATACGGGCCGCAGGCTTACGAGCTGGCGGGCCTTAAATTGACCAATTATGGGACGACGAAAAAAATTGACGACCTACCCAAGACCAAGTCCACTTATGAGGGAATGGAACCGACCGCCCCTTGGCGCAAAGAAGCCCAGGCGCGTATTGAAAAGTTCCGTAAGGGGGATTTGAGCGTGGTGGTCAAGGACGCCCAGGGGAACCCGGTTTCCGGCGCCCAGGTTTTGGTGGATATGAAACGCCAGGCCTTCGGCTTTGGTTCCTGCGTGGTCGCGGGCCGGCTGGCCGGCACGGGCCCCGACAACGATCGCTACCGCAAGGAAGTGGAGCGGCTGTTCAACAAGGTGGTTTTCGAGAACGACTTGAAGTGGGGCTTCTGGGAACAGGGCGCCACCAACAGCGGTGGCTGGAGCCGCCAAAGCGTGCTGGATTCCCTCAAATGGCTCTCCGACCGGCACATCGCCGTGAGGGGCCACAACATGGTCTGGGGCGGCTGGCAATACATTCCCGCCGACGTCCAACAGGTGAAGGGCGATCCCAAGGCGCTGGAGAAAGCCATCGAGCACCGGATCCAAGACGTGGGCACCGCCATGAAGGGCAAGGTGGTGGAGTGGGACGTGGTGAACGAGCCTTACCCCGAGCACCAGTTGACGGACATTTTCGGGAAACAACAACTGGTCACCTGGTACAAGAAAGCCCGGCAGGCCGATCCCACGGCCCTGCTTTTCGTGAACGATTACCCCACGCCGGATAACGAGGGCCACTTGGCCGGGGATGAGGCGGTGATCAAGCTTTTGCAGGATAACAAGGCGCCCCTGGGCGGATATGGGTTGCAGGGGCATATCGGCGGTTCGCCCTGGTCCATGCCGGACCTTTTGAAGACCCTGGACCGGTTCGGGGCCTATGGCATTCCCGTGGAGATCACCGAGTTCGATACCCAGATCATGGATGACGAATTGGACGCCCAGTTCATGAAGGATTTCCTGACGGCGGTCTACAGCCACCCATCCACGAACGGTTTTATCATGTGGGGCTTCTGGGACGGCGCCCAGTGGAACCACAAGGCACCCATCTTTAATGAGGATTGGACCGAGAAGCCGTCGGGCAAGGCCCTGGAACAGCTGATGTTCCACGACTGGTGGACTAACGCGAGCGGCAAGACCGACGCGGAGGGTTCCTACCAAACGAGGGGTTTCACCGGGGATTATGAGGTAACGGTCAAGTCCGGCGGCAAGACGGTAACGGTGCCCGCCCAACTGACCAAGGAGGGGCTGACCCTTCCCGTGGTCTTGAAATAACTTTTTAGGCCGGTGAAATAGGACGAGTGGTGAGGTTAAGAGACTATAACAATAACTAATTTCACCACAGGCCGCCTTTGGCGGCCACATGCCGACCTTCCATAAACCCATTAAGGAGGTCGGTATAGTCTAGCTATCTTTGGCCCTGAGGGCCAAAGAGACAGAGGCACAGAGAAAAACCTTTCTAAATTTAAGGAATCTTAAACCAATTGTCCGGGGTTACTCTGTGTCTCCGTGTCTCTGTGGTAAAAATTGGGTTTTGTTAGAGATTCTAAGTCTTTACTAAAGGACGGATTATGAGCATTGAATCAACCAAAGGTAAATGGGCCCTCGTCACCGGCGCGAGCCGGGGGGTGGGCAAACAGGTCGCGATGGCTTTGGCGAAGCTGGGCTGCCATGTGGCGCTTCACAGCCGGGAAGCCAGCCATACCGACGCGATTGCCAAGGAAGCCAAGGCGCTGGGGGTCCAGGTCATCCAGGTTTCGGGCGAATTGTCCGACCAGGCCCAAGTGGACGCCCTGCTGGAGTCGGCCCTGAAAGGGGCGGGCCGGATCGACATGGTGTTCAATAACGCGGCGGTCATGACGCCCTGGCGGCAGAACCCCTGGGAGACCACGGCGGATGATTTCCGAAAGAGTTTCGAGGTCAACGTCATCAGCCTCGCGAGGATCTGCGGCAAATTGGCGCCGCCCATGCTGGAACGCAAATGGGGAAGGATCGTCAATGTCACTTCCGGCATCATGCATACGCCTGAGCTGACCGCTTACGCCGTATCCAAGGCGGCGGTGGACAAGTTCGTGCGTGACTTCGTCCCCACCTTGAAGGGAACGGGGGTCATGATGAACCTGTTGGATCCGGGCTGGCTTCGCACGGACCTCGGCGGGCCCAACGCCCCCAATACGGTGGAAAGCTGTATCCCGGGGGCCATTGTCCCGGCCCTGTTGGACGACGGGATCAGCGGCCGTTTTTTCCGCGCCCAGGACTACGCAGGGTTAAGCCTGGCGGATGCGCTTAAAAAGGCGGCCGAAGTAAAGAACTAACAAGGGATTATTAAAAGAATTTTGAGGGGCGGAAGAAATTCCGCCCTTTTTTATTTGGGGGAACCAGTTTTAAAGGGTTTAAAATAAACGCAATCATTCGGTTCGAGTCCAACCCGGGGATGCATTCAAATAGGAGTTACTGTGAAGAAAAAGACACTAAAAACATTTCTTGTCTCGCTAACAATTAAACATTCAAGGAAAAGCCTAAGCGAACTTTCTGCCGCAATAAAACTACCGTATTCAAAAGGTTCTTGTAATAAGGGTGACTTAATCCATGGGAATAAAAAAGCTAAGAATACCGTTTGGATTTATTACGTCAACACAAAGAAAATTAAGACATTGGATAAGTGTATCGAAAAACTAATTTTTTCGTTTAATCATTCATCTCTTAAGGCGTCTAGGTCGGTCCCAAGAGATTGGGATGCCCATTTAGACGTTGCCGTGTTATATAAAACTTATACTTGTTCTTTAGTAATTCAGGCAAAACAATTGAAGTGGTTCTCGATTAGGAACATTGGCCTGTCAATAAGCTGTTATCCGACATCTTAAGCTCGAATTACCTGAAATTTGATGGTTCGAAAATCGTTTAATCCGGGGAGTCTTAAAAATGGAAGAAATTGTGGCAATTAAAGTAACCCACGGAAAAGGAAAAAAGGATTTTTTCCTAACTTGGGGAAGAACTTTTGATCCGGTTGAACACGCACAACTTTTACATGCAGTTGGTAAAAATCTAAAAAAATATGGAATTAAAAATATCAAAAAGTTACTTCTTCTAGATAGTTTGAAGGAAGTGTTTAGGGAGAGATATTTTTTTGAGCACTATTTCTTAATGGCGCAAAAGAAAATTCCCTTTGGCAAGGGCTATAACCGTTGGCGAAAAGCGATGAATAAAAAGATAACGCAAGGTTATGAAATTTATAAGATCAGTGATTACCGTCCAATAAATAAAACCTTATCCAGGGAAATAACCTTAAAACAACGAAATTGATGGTTCGAAAAACGTTCGGAATGGTGAACCACTCTTCTTCGTAAACCGGCCCTTTTTCAGCCCTTTTTCGTATTGCCTTCAAAAACCCCCTGGCCTATACTTCACCTCCCCTGGAAGCAGTTTTCAGGGTATTAAGTTCCCGCCATCGGGCCCCAAACCCAACGCAGGAACCCTGCTCCCTTCCATTAATAAGGAGAGGGAGCTACCCCCGCACCTTGCGGGGAATCCATAGGGAGGTAGTGCATGAGCCAGCTTAAGTACGACGTCATTTACATCCTGGACCCCAACTCATCCCCGGATGAGATCGCGGCCGTTTCCACGAAAGTGGAACAGATCGTGGCCGAATCCAAAGGGACCGTCCTCAAGAAGGAAGAGTGGGGCAAACGCCGCTTGGCCTACATGGTGCAAAAGCACCGCGACGGCCACTACGTTTTCTTCCACGTCCAGGTTTCCACCGAAGCGGTGGCCGAGTTGAACCGTAACTTGCGCCTCCTCGAAAAAGTCATCAAATTCATGATCGTGCGCGACACCATCAGCCACCTGAAACCGCGTCCCAAGCCCATTCGCAAGGCACCGGAGGAAGGCGCCTCGGTTCGTCCCCACGCCCCCACCCGGCATTCGGGCCCCTCGGCACCGGCCTCGTCCGGCCCGTCCGCCCCGGTCGCTTCCACCCCGGTCCCCGCGGCTCCGGCCCCGGCCCCTGCACCTGTTGAAACCGTTGTACCCACGGCCCCGGTCGCTCCGGCCGGAGAATAACCCTTACCGTTTTGATTAGGGGGTTGCCATGCCTGACCTGAACAAAGTGTTTCTCATGGGGCGCCTGACCAAGGACCCCGAGCTTCGCTATACCGCCGGGGGAGCCGCCGTGGCCAACCTGCGCGTCGCGATCAACCGGGTCTATTCGCTCCAATCGGGGGAGAAAAAAGAGGAAGTCTGTTACGTCACCGTCGTGGTTTGGCGCAAGACCGCCGAGGCCGTCGGTGAGTACCTGAAAAAGGGTGACCCCCTTTTCGTGGAAGGCTACCTGCAGAGCCGTTCCTGGGAAACCGAAGACAAGCAAAAACGAAGCACGATGGAAGTGGTCGCCGACCGCATCCAGTTCCTGAACCGTGGAAAAAGCGGAAGCGGCGAGTCCCCCGCCCCGTCGGAGGAAGAAGGGACGCCGCAAGGCGGGCCCGCGGCCTCCACCGGCACCGAGGAAGACATTCCCTTTTAACGGCTGAGACGGGCCGCTTGGCCCCGAACCACCCATTACCGCAACTTTTAAGGAGATTGAAAATGGAAGAGAGAAAAGAAAGACCCCACCACTCCGAGGGAGGACGCCGCGAAGGCGGTCCCGGAGGAGGACACCGTGAGGGAGGCGGCCCCGGAGGCCGTTTCCGCCGCCCGCGCCGCAAATCCTGCCGGTTCTGCCAGGACCGCGTGGTCGCGATCGACTATAAGGACTACAACCGCATCCGCACCTTCGTTTCCGACCGGGGCAAGATCGTGCCCAGCCGCATGACCGGCACTTGCGCCAGCCACCAACGGGAACTCACACAGGCCATCAAGCGGGCCCGCAACATCGCCCTCCTGCCTTTCGCAACCGCCTAGGGGCGGAAAGGGAGCCGTTCGTGGATTGGGTGCTCGCCTTTTTGTTTTTGATGCTGCTTTTCGGGGCCATGACGACCCTCAGCGGGTTGGCGATCCTGTTCGCTTTGCTGAGGGGGGCCAGGCCCAACACGGCGGTCCTGGCCGGTTCCCTCGCTTGCGCATTGTTCTTCCTGTCCCTCTTCGCGGTTCTTTTGAACGGGAAGATGGGTTGGAAGGATATCCAAACCACGCTTCGAACTTCCTCCGAACAAAGCGTCCAGGCCCAAATCGCGGCTTGGAAGGCCCAGGGCGTCTCCCAGGATAAGTTGGATGAATTCAAGGACGAGGCGGACCGGTACCTGCCCTCCGTGCTGCGGGTTTACCCGTCCCTATTCGCCTTGGCCAGCGCCTGGCTCGGCTTGTTTTCCTACTACCTGATCCCGTTTTTTTTCCGCCGGTTCATCACCCGGGTCCCCCGACCCATGCCTTTCCGGCAGTGGATCATTCCCGAACCGCTCATCTTTTGCTTCATCGCCGGGGCCCTCCTGAACGTCGGGTCGAAATGGGTCGAAATGCCCGGGTTTGAATGGCTGGGGATCCTCGGCAATAACCTGATCGTTTTTTTCGGGGGAGTTTACATCATGGGCGGTTTCAGCATCATTTCCTACTACCTCCAGAAATGGAACGTTCCCATCCCCTTTCGGTTCCCGATCTATATTTTCCTGGCCGTTTACTTTTTCGTGCCGCTTTTTTGCCTAGGCCTATTGGACGTTTGGATGGACCTGCGTAAGATCAAAACACCACCCCTGGAGAGAACCGTATGAAAATTCTTTTGACCCAAGACGTTCCCAAGATCGGCAAGAAGGGAGAGGTACTGGAGGCCAAGGAAGGGTACGCCCGCAATTTCCTCATACCCAACGGCCTGGCGGTAGCGGCCACCGAGAGCGCCATGCGGGAAATCGCGGCCCAGAAAAAGGCCCTGGAACGCAAGAAGGAAAAAGAAAAGGAAGCCGCCCAGGCCTTAGGGGCCAAATTGAAGGGCTACACCATCACGCTCCGCCACAAGGCGGGGGATGAAGGCAAGCTGTTCGGTTCCATCACCGCCGCCGAGATCTCCGAGGCCCTGAAGGCCAAGGGGTTCGACATCGACAAGAAACAGATCGTGCTCGACGACCATATCCGCCTCGTCGGCCACCACGACGTCACGGTCAAGCTTCACCCCGAGGTCACGGCCACCGTGCCGGTGGATGTGATGAAGGCTTAATTTTTCCAGCGGATGGACTGTTGGAAATTCCACTAATCCCCGTTGATTCGACCCATCCACGTCTTAATGGTAGGTAGTTAATGGTCAAACCCCTGGCTGACTTCGGCACTCCCCTGGAAATACTTGATTGGTTCGGATATGTACCTGGCCACCATTCGGGAGATGGAACAGTACCTATACGGGGCCGCATAGGCAAACCAACATCCAACGCAAAGCCGCAAAGGCGCTAAAAAAGGTCACCCATAGGGTTTAAAGACAAATTTTATAACGCCGTTATAAAATTGGAAGAATAGGCGGGGTGAATTAGTAGTAATACTACTAATTCAAATAAGGGAATTTGGCAGGTAGGGTGGCATGGGGGGTGAATTAGAGGAATTTCCTCTAATTCAATCAAGGGAATTCGGTTTAAAACCCGGGTTAAGGTTTTAATTGGCCGCAGTGCGGCCAATTGGCGGGTTTGTTGGATGGTTAGCTGGGTGAATTGATCGCAGTGCGATCAATTCAAATAAGGGAATTTGGCATAAACCCCAGGAAGGGGGGTGAATTAGCGGCCTGGCCGCTAATTCAAATATGGGAAATTGGCAGCAAGGCGGGTATCGGGGGTTGAATTGATACGATTCGTATCAATTCAGGTAACGAAAAATAAGGGAAATCTTAATGTTTTGCAGATTCTGCAAAATTTCAATATTCCCCTTATATTTTGTCCCCCCATTCCGGGCCTTTGGAAATGGGTTTTATAACGCCGTTATAAAATTCTGCCTTGTTTTTCTCTGTGTCTCTGTCCTCCTTAGCCCTTTGGACTAAGGGTATCAGGGGACTATACCGACCTCATTAAATACTTAATTCATAACTAAACTCCTTCTTGAAATTTAACAACTGTGGTAAAAAAAATACCACATGTGGTAATATTTATACCACGCCAAATCATGGAGGATGAACATGAGTTTCGGTGATTACATAAATAATTTACGGATACAGCAGAAAAAGACTTTGAGGCAATTCTGCATGGAGAACAGCCTTGATCCGAGTAATTGGAGCAAGGTGGAAAGGGATGTGAATCCACCCCCTAAAGATGAAGCTGTCTTGGGGCAATGGGCCAAGTATTTTGGCATCAAACCCAAGACCGATGAATGGAATCAATTCATGGATGAGGCCAGGATAGCCAGGGGAGAAATACCCCGGGACATCATGAATGACGAAAAAGCCGTAGCCCTTTTGCCGGCATTTTTTAGGACAGTTCGGGGTGCTGAAATTGGCGAAGCCGAGATTAAAAAACTGATCGAGAAGATCAGAGAGGCCAATACCCCGGATGAACGGTGAACTCCATTATCTTTATCTCCCCGAAATCCACGCTCGGGTCGAGGCTTTTCGTGCCGGTCTGGATCATGACCTTCAGGCATTGCCCATTGATGTCACCTTTATCGCGGAGATAAATTTGAGGCTTAAACCCATCCCGCTCAAGGGTCTTTGGGAGGATTTGAATATCGATGCCGCCCTAACCCCTGATTTAAAGGGGTTTTATGTCGATGAAAAGTCCTATGAGTGGGTTCTTGAACGGGTTGAAAACCACCATTGGTTGGAAAATCGGTTGAGGTTCTCCGTGGCCCATGAAATAGGCCACTATATTTTGCATGGTGATGTTCTCAAAGGGTTACAGTTCAATAATATTCATGAATATTTGGCTTGGAGGAACGCCAAACGAACCGGAGCTTCCCCTGAGTACCAGGCGGATGAGTTCGCGGGACGGCTCCTGGTGCCAAAGCCTTTGTTGTTCTCGGAATATGACCATATCACCAAGACGGTCGCACAAGAACACGGCGATTGGCGGAGGATTGAAGGAACGCGGGAAAAAGTCGCGAGAAAATTAGCCCCGCGATTCGGCGTCAACTTTCAAGTGATCGAAACAAGACTGGATAGGGAAGGGATTTGGCCTACCGAATAAGAGGAATGTGGACAACTGTGAATAGTGTGCATAACTTTTCTTTCTAAATAAAAATAAAAAATAATTTTTAAAAAATTCTATCGTGACTTTGGAAATGACGGATAGAATGCGCACCTAACGAATTTTTTGCCTGGAGTTTACATGGAAGTTGCCCGTAAAAGTTTTCCCCTCTCTCCCTTCGCCAACAGCCAATCCGAGTTCCGCGTTCCGCCCCAAGACCTGGAAGCCGAGCAGTCGGTCCTGGGCGCCATGATGCTTTCCTCCGACGCCATCCGGGCGGTGATCCCCGTCTGCCACGAGGAGGACTTTTACCGGGAGGCGCACCGGAAACTTTACCACGCCATCGTGGTGCTGGACGACCGCAAGGAACCGGTGGACATCATCACCCTCACCAACGAACTCAAACGCATGGGGGATTTCGACACCGTCGGGGGAGTCACGGCCCTGACCACATTGGTCGACCGGGTGCCCACCGCCGCCAACGCCGAATATTACGCCCAGATCGTCAAGGAAAAGTCCTCCGCCCGCAAGCTAATCACCGCCGCCACCCAGGTGGTCGCCGACGCCTATTCGGACGCCATGCCCATCAAGGAACTGTTGGACGACGCGGAACACCGGATCTTCGAGGCCACCGAGCTTCGTGAAAGCAAGGACTTCGACAGCATCAAGGACCTGATCGGCAATTCCTTCGAGTACGTCAACACCCTCACCGACCAGCAGCAGCACATCACGGGCGTGCCGACCGGTTTTTACGACCTGGACGACCTGACGGCGGGTTTCCAGCCCGCCGAAATGATCGTCATCGGGGCCCGGCCCTCGGTCGGCAAGACCTCCCTGGCCCTGAACATCGCCCAGCACGCCTGCATGGGCACGAACCAGTTGAAGAAGAAGATTCCCGGTGGGGTTTTTCTCCATCGAAATGACGGCCAAGCAATTGGCCCTCCGCCTGCTTTGTTCGGTGGCCCGAATCGACCTGAAAAAGGCCCGGTCGGGTTACCTGAGCGACCAGGAACGGGCTCGGTTGGTCGGGGTCACGGGCCAGTTTTATGAGGCCAAGCTCTTCATCGACGATACTTCCTCCATGTCGGTGCTGGACCTCAAGGCCAAGGCCCGCCGTTTGAAGCGGGAACAAGGCATCGGCATCCTGATCATCGACTACCTCCAGCTCATCCAGGCGGGCATCCGCGACGGCAACCGCGAGCAGGAAATCGCCTACATCTCCCGCAATTTGAAGGCGCTGGCCAAGGACCTGGATATCCCGGTGGTGGTCCTGTCCCAGCTTTCCCGGCCGGTGAAGGGCGCGGAGGAAAAAAGACCGGTCTTGTCGGATCTTCGCGAGTCGGGCGCCATCGAGCAGGACGCCGACGTGGTCATGTTCATCCACCGGGAATCGGCCGGGCAGGACGGCGAAAAACCCATGTTCAAGTACGAATTGGTCCTCGCCAAACAGCGTAACGGCCCCACCGACAATATCGACGTGGTCTTCCGCAACCAATACACCACCTTCGAATCGGCATCGAAAGTTTCCGAACGATGAGGTCCAAAACCCCGGCCTGGGCCGAAATATCCCTCACCGCCCTCAAGAACAATTTCAAGGCCCTCTCCAAGATCGCCCGGGGTTCCCATGTCCTGCCGGTGGTGAAGGCCAACGCCTACGGCCATGGGGCGGTGCCGGTTTCCCAGGCGCTCCTCCAAGCCGGGGCCAAAAGGCTGGCCGTGGCCACGGTGCAGGAAGGGGCGGAACTGCGGGCTTTCGGGATCGATTGCCCTGTCCTGGTCTTGACCCCCACCCTGAAAGAGGAAATCCCCGACCTCCTGGAAAACGGGCTTATCCCCCAGGTCAGTTCCTACGGAGGAGCCTTGGAACTGGCCCGGATCGCCAAGAAAATGAAAACCGGCCCGGTTCCCATTCACGTCAAGCTCGATACCGGCATGGGCCGGGTGGGGGTGAAGATTCACCGGATTTTGGATGAAATAAAAGCCATCCGAAACATCCCCGAATTGAGGGTCGAAGCCCTCTATACCCACTTGGCCACCGCCGATTGGACCGACCCCAAATACGCCTGGAAACAGATTACCCAGTTCAACCAGGCGTTGGAACACCTCCGCCAAAAAGAGGGTTTTTTCCCCATGACCCACGTGGCCAACAGCGCCGCGCTCTTGACCTATTTTCCCCAGTCCGCGGGCACCTGGGTGCGGCCCGGCATCGCCCTTTACGGCATCTATCCCAATCCGGCCTTTAAGAACAAGGTCGACTTAGCCCCGGTCATGCAGGTCAAGGCCAAGATCATCCATTTAAAGAAGATCGAAAGGGGCCAATCGGTCAGTTACGGCCGTACCTATACCGCCCGAAAGAGCGTGGTGGTGGCGACCGTGCCTTTGGGCTATGCTGATGGGGTGCACCGGAACCTTTCCAACAAGGCCCCATTCCTGATGGGCGGCCGGAAGGTGCCCCAAATCGGCACCGTTTGCATGGACATGCTCATGCTGGACGCCACGAAAGCGCGGGGGGCCAAGGTGGGGGATGAGGTTGTCTTTTTCGGCCGGCAGGGCCAGGCCGTAATCGGGGTGGAAGAACAGGCGGCCCTGGCTGGGACCATTTCCTATGAGCTGCTTTGCGCGGTAGGTGAAAGGGTGTCACGCCTTTACGTTTAGTTCCACTGGTTATTGGACCCTAGTCAGGGGAAATATCGATTGAAAAAAATCATAACCAACCTATATCGATGTTGTTCCGTCCCGATCCTGGCTTTTTATGTCGTGAGCGGCCATTCACTCGCGGAGCCGGTCCTTCGCGCCGCCGAAATGGATCTGCCCCCGATCTCGAATCCGAAAGTGGCCCAGGGAATCCGAACCTGGCTGAAAAAAGAATACAAGCGCCAGCGCAAAAGCTGGTCGGGGAAGACTTTCCCCTATGAGCCCCAGGTGGAGGTGGTGGGCCATTCGGGGAGGACCGAGAGCGTCGTGATCCGCCTGGAGTGTTTTGGGAAGGCCCAGTCCCGTTGGATCTTCAGCACCTATACCTACGACGTCAAAAACAACGTAAGGATCAAGTTGCCGGACCTTTTTATCGCCGATTCGGATTGGAAGAACGTCCTTTGGCCCTGCGTGGTCAAAAAGGCCTCCCGGACCTTTGATGGAAACCAATTCGGCGGGAAGCATCCCCGCACGGACCGATATTATGATTCCTTCTCCTTGGACGACCAGACTTTAAAGCTTTATTTCGACCAAGGCGTTATTGCTTCCCCGGCCCAGGGCCCGTTGGAAGTGGATGTAC
Organism: candidate division FCPU426 bacterium; assembly: GCA_963771075.1. Classification (GTDB taxonomy): domain Bacteria; phylum Oederibacteriota; class Muellerivitia; order Muellerivitales; family Muellerivitaceae; genus CAVTWJ01. Next base: position 29,122 of record CAVYSE010000022.1, read on the forward strand.
CCCTGTACCAGATCGGCCCCATCTTGAACCCCGAATTCCAGCCCTTGACTCCCGGCCCCCGGCATTTTGGGATGGCGGCTACCCGGGAGAAGCCGACAGGTTCTTTGAACAAGTAAGGGATCCGCGTTGGCCGTCGATAGTCCCAAGTGTTTATGTTAATCTTTCCCTGCCTCAGGCCTTTTTTAGACGACAACCCCTGAAAGACAATGATTAAAGGTGCCTTTCATGCATTTGAAGCTTTTCATACGCCGGATCGGCGCCCAGACCATCTACTTTATCGAGGAGATGGGACATTTGCTCCATCTCACCCTCCGTATCAATTTCTGGATGTTGAAAAAACCCTACGACCTGCGGTTGATCCTCCAACAAATGGTTCGGGTGGGTTTCGATTCGATCCCCGTGGCCATGACCACCGCCTTTTTCACCGGTATGGTGGTGGCGCTGCAATCGGGCTACACCCTGGAAACCAAGATGAAGGGAATTTCCCAATTCTTGGGGGCGGTGGTCTCCCTTTCCCTCGTGCGCGAACTGGGGCCGGTCCTGACCGCCATGGTCCTGGCGGGCCGCATGGGTTCGGCGGTGGCGGCGGAAATCGGCACCATGCAGGTCACTGAACAGGTGGACGCCCTGCATACCCTGGCGGCCAACCCGGTCAAATACCTGGCGGTACCGCGGTTCCTCGCCTTTTCCTTCATGATGCCCCTGCTGACCATCTTCGCCGATTTCACCGGTTGGACGGGCGGCCTCTTTGTTTGTACCCTCAAGTTCACTTCCTCCACCGTCTATATCGACGCCACCCAACAGGCCGTGGAAACATCCGATATCGTCGGAGGATTGGTGAAGGCGCTGGTTTTCGGCAGTATCATCGCGGTGGTTTCATGCCGGCAGGGATTCAACACGACCAACGGGGCGGAAGGCGTGGGCCGCGCCACGACCAACGCGGTGGTCTATTCCTTCATGTCCATTTTGGTGTCGGACTACTTCCTGACGGCCATCTTGACCACCCTGAAAATATAGGAATTCCATGGTTCCCGTCATCCAACTTAAAAAAGTCTCCAAGCGATTCGGCAAGTTCGTGGTCTTGAACGAAATGGACCTGGAGGTTTTCCCCGGGGAGACCCTGGTCATCATCGGGCGCTCCGGGGTGGGGAAGAGCACCATCCTGAAGCACATCTCGGGGCTGATGACCCCGATTCGGGGGAAGTGTGGGTGGAAGGCCAGAAAATTGAACGCATGGCCGAAAACGAGCTCAACGAAATGCGGAAGAAAATGGGAGTGGTGTTCCAGGGAGCGGCCCTGTTCGATTCATTGACCGTGTTCGAGAACGTGGCTTTCCGCCTATTGCGGAATTAGAGATGCCCCGCGAAAAGGCCATGGAAGTTTGCCGCCAAAAACTGGAACTGGTGGGCCTCCAGGACGAGGTGGCCTTCCGCAAACCTTCCCAACTCTCGGGCGGCATGCGCAAGCGGGTGGGGCTGGCCCGCGCGATCGCCGTCGACCCGGAGATCATCCTTTACGATGAACCCACTTCCGGGTTGGACCCGGTAGACTTCCGAAGCCATCAACGAGTTGATCTTGGACATGCAACGGAAGCTCTCCGTAACCTCCATCGTGGTTACCCACGATATGCAAAGCGCCTACAAGGTGGCGAACCGGATAGCCATGATCAACTCGTTGATGGCTTCGGAAGTCACCGGGTCCAACCCGGAAGTGGGTTCATCGTAAAGGATGATCTCCGGGTCGACGGCGATCGCGCGGGCCAGCCCCACCCGCTTGCGCATGCCGCCCGAGAGTTGGGAAGGTTTGCGGAAGGCCACCTCGTCCTGGAGGCCCACCAGTTCCAGTTTTTGGCGGCAAACTTCCATGGCCTTTTCGCGGGGCATCTCGAAATCCCGCAATAGGCGGAAAGCCACATTTCTCGAACACGGTCAATGAATCGAACAGGGCCGGGGCTGGAACACCACTCCCAGTTTCTTCCGCATTTCGTTGAGCTCGTTTTGGGCCGTGGGGAGAACTTTCTGGCCTTCCACCCAGGCTAACCCGAATCGGGGGTCATCAGCCCCAGATGTGCTTCAGGATGGTGCTCTTCCCCACCCCGGAGCGCCCGATGATGACCAGGGTCTCCCCCGGGGAAAACCTCCAGGTCCATTTCGTTCAAGACCACGAACTTGCCGAATCGCTTGGAGACTTTTTTTAAGTTGGATGACGGGAACCATGGAATTCCTATATTTTCAGGGTGGTCAAGATGGCCGTGAGGAAGTAGTCCGACACCAAAATGGACATGAAGGAATAGACCTGCGCGTTGGTCGTGGCGCGGCCCACGCCTTCCGCCCCGTTGGTCGTGTTGAATCCCTGCCGGCATGAAACCGCCGCGATGATACTGCCGAAAACCAGCGCCTTCACCAATCCTCCGACGATATCGGATGTTTCCACGGCCTGTTGGGTGGCGTCGATATAGACGGTGGAGGAAGTGAACTTGAGGGTACAAACAAAGAGGCCGCCCGTTCCAACCGGTGAAATAGGCAAAGATGGTCAGCAGGGGCATCATGAAGGAAAAGGCGAGGAACCGCGGTACCGCCAGGTATTTCAACCGGGTTGGCCGCCAGGTTGTGAGTGACCTGCATGAGCTGCATAAATTTCGCCGCCACCGCCGAACCCAGAGCCCAGACCCATGGGCGGTCAGGACCGGCCCCAGTTCGCGCACAAGGGAAAGGGAGACCACCGCCCCCAAGAATTGGGAAATTCCCTTCATCTTGGTTTCCAGGGTGTAGCCCGATTGCAGCGCCGCCCCCTACCGGTGAAAAAGGCGGTGGTCATGGCCACAGGGGATCGAATCGAGACCCACCCGAACCATTTGTTGGAGGATCAAGCGCAGGTCGTAGGGAAATTTCAACATCCAGAAATTGATACGGAGGGTGAGATGAAGACAATGTTCCCATCTCCTCGATAAAGTAGATGGTCTGGGCGCAATTTCAGCGTATGAAAAGCCTCAAATAATGAAAGGCACTTTTTAATCATTGTCTTTTTCAGGGGTTGTCGTCTAAAAAGGCCTGAGGGCAGGGAAAGATTAACATAAACACTTAAGAAAGGGACGGCCAACGCGGATCCCTTACTTGTTCGAAGAAACCTGTCGGCTTCTCCCGGGTAGGTTCGGCCGTCCCAAAATGCCGGGGGCCGGAAGATCAAGGGCTGGAATTCGGGGGGGCCATGCGGCCGATCTGGTACAGGGGTACATCCACTTCCAACAGACCGGGGCCGGGGAAGCGATGACGCGCGGTCCGAATAGAAGCTAAACCTGGTGCATCCAAGGAGAAGGAATCGTGATCTCAGTTCCGTGCAGAGATGTTTCCCGCCGAATTGGTTTCCATCAAAGGTCCGGAAATGTTCTTTTTGACCACGCAGGCCAAAGGACGTTCTTCCAATCCGAATCAGCAAAAAAGGTCCGGCAACTTGATCCTTACGTTGTTTTTGAGCGTGAGTAGTTATAGGTGCTGAAGATCCAACGGGACTGGGGGTTGCGAAACCTCCGGGCGGATCGCGACGCTTCTGAGTCCTCCCCGAAATCGCCCACCACCTCCACCTGGGGCTCATAGGGGAAAGTCTTCCCCGACCAGCTTTTGCGCTGGCGCTTGTATTCTTTTTGGGCCAGGTTCGGATTCCCTGGGCCACGTTTCGGATTCGAGATCGGGGGCAGATCCATTTTCGGCGGCGCGAAGGACCGGCTCCGCGAGTGAATGGCCTCGGCGACATAAAGGCCAGGATCGGGACGGAACAACATCGATATAGGTTGGTTATGATTTTTTTTTCAATGGACAACTCAACTAGGGTCCAATAACGAGTGGAACTAAACGTAAAGGCGTGACACCCTTTCACCTACCGCGCAAAGCAGTTCGTAGGAAATGGTCCCGGCCAGGGCCGCCCTCTTCTTCCACCCCGATTACGGCCTCGCCCTGCCGGGGCCAAAAAAGACAACCTCATCCCCCACCTTGGCCCCCCGCGCTTTCGTGGCGTCCAGCATGAGCATGTCCCATGCAAACGGTGCCGATTGGGCGCTCTTCCGGCCGCCCATCAGGAATGGGGCCTTGTTGGAAAGGTTCCGGTGCACCCCATCAGCATAGCCCAAAGGCACGGTCGCCACCACCACGCTCTTTCGGGCGGTATAGGTACGGCCGTAACTGACCGATTCCCCACGATCTTCTTTAAATGGATGATCTTGGCCTTGACCTGCATGACCGGGGCTAAGTCAACCTTGTTCTTAAAGGCCGGATTCGGATGGGGGTCCCATAAAGGGCGATGCCGGGCCGCACCCAGGTGCCGGCGGAGGGGCTGAAATTAGTAAGAGCGCGGCGCTGTTGCACCAGCGCTGGGTAGTGGGAAGAAACCCTCTTTTTGGCGGAGGTGTTCCAACGCCTGGTTGAACTCAGGGTAATCTGTTTCCAGGCGTATTTAGGGGTGGGTCCAATCGGCGGTGGCCAAGTGGGTATAGAGGGCTTGGAGCCTGAGACTGGGGATGCTTCGGATGGCTTTTATT
>CAVYSE010000023.1:0-113820 GCA_963771075.1 candidate division FCPU426 bacterium
GCTCATTTCACCGGTTGGACGGGCGGCCTCTTTGTTTGTACCCTCAAGTTCACTTCCTCCACCGTCTATATCGACGCCACCCAACAGGCCGTGGAAACATCCGATATCGTCGGAGGATTGGTGAAGGCGCTGGTTTTCGGCAGTATCATCGCGGTGGTTTCATGCCGGCAGGGATTCAACACGACCAACGGGGCGGAAGGCGTGGGCCGCGCCACGACCAACGCGGTGGTCTATTCCTTCATGTCCATTTTGGTGTCGGACTACTTCCTGACGGCCATCTTGACCACCCTGAAAATATAGGAATTCCATGGTTCCCGTCATCCAACTTAAAAAAGTCTCCAAGCGATTCGGCAAGTTCGTGGTCTTGAACGAAATGGACCTGGAGGTTTTCCCCGGGGAGACCCTGGTCATCATCGGGCGCTCCGGGGTGGGGAAGAGCACCATCCTGAAGCACATCTCGGGGCTGATGACCCCCGATTCGGGGGAAGTGTGGGTGGAAGGCCAGAAAATTGAACGCATGGCCGAAAACGAGCTCAACGAAATGCGGAAGAAAATGGGAGTGGTGTTCCAGGGAGCGGCCCTGTTCGATTCATTGACCGTGTTCGAGAACGTGGCTTTCCGCCTATTGCGGGATTTCGAGATGCCCCGCGAAAAGGCCATGGAAGTTTGCCGCCAAAAACTGGAACTGGTGGGCCTCCAGGACGAGGTGGCCTTCCGCAAACCTTCCCAACTCTCGGGCGGCATGCGCAAGCGGGTGGGGCTGGCCCGCGCGATCGCCGTCGACCCGGAGATCATCCTTTACGATGAACCCACTTCCGGGTTGGACCCGGTGACTTCCGAAGCCATCAACGAGTTGATCTTGGACATGCAACGGAAGCTCTCCGTAACCTCCATCGTGGTTACCCACGATATGCAAAGCGCCTACAAGGTGGCGAACCGGATAGCCATGATATATGATGGAAAAATCATCGGTTTGGGGTCCCCGGAGGAAATCCGCAAGAGCCCAAACCCCTACATCCGGCAGTTCGTGACGGGCAGCGTGCAGGGGCCGATGCCCATCCGGTAAAGAACACAAATATTCACCACGGAGACACAGAGGCACAGAGTTAAAGACATTGAAGGCCTCCCCATTGCCTTTTTTGCTTTTTCGAAATCAATAAAGATTTTTTTCTGTGTCTCCGTGCCTCTGTGGTTAAAGATGTTTTTGCAAGCCGCTAAGCCTTAAACGGGGAGAACATGGAAGATTCCCAACCTTCAATCGCGTCCGAAGAGTTCAAGGTGGGTCTCATGGTGGTGACCGCCGGCATCGGGCTCATGATCGCCATCCTCTTCGTGAACAATTTCCATTTCGCGGCTTCGGGTTATATCGCCCGCGCGAGGTTCAATTTCCTGGGGGACCTTAAGTCCAACGCGCCGGTGGAATACGCCGGTGGCATCAAGGTGGGAGCGGTCGAGGCCATCCATATCGATGGGGGCCAGGCGGTGGTGGACCTGCGTATCACCGAGCCCCATTTCCAGTTGCGCCGGGATTCCCAAGTGGCCATTTACAGCGCGGGGCTCCTGGGCTCACGCTACGTCCAGATAGCGGCGGACCTGGGCAAGGGAGATCCGCTGAAAGACGAGGATATCCTGACCGGAGAGGACGCCAACAACCTGGACCGAACCTTCAGCCAGCTGGGCGACGTGCTGGAGGTTTTTGAGCGGATGTTGGGCGACCCCCAGGCCAAGGAAAATTTCCTCAAGACCTTCGAGAACATGAACAAGACCACCGAGAATCTTTTGGCCCTCTCCGAAACCAGCCGGAAAAAGGTGGAGCGGATCCTGGACAGCTTGGGGAATTCCAGCGGCAAAGCCGACAAAATCATCAGCAGCGTCGAAAGCGTGGCCAAGAGCCTGGATACCCTGGCGACCACCCTGGACAAGAAGCAGGTCCAGGAATCGGTCAAGAACCTCAATTCCACCCTCAGGACCATGAACCAATTGGCCCAGAACATCCAGAATGGCCAGGGCACCCTGGGCCTGCTCATCTCCGACCAGAAGACGGCCGACGACATCCGGGACATGGTCTCCGACCTGAAGGCCCACCCCTGGCGCTTGCTGTGGAAAAAATAATGACGCCCATTTGCCTGTGACATCCTTTTGAATCGAATCGGTATATCCCTTTTTTGTAAATCCAAGGATTCCTGCCCCTTTGGGGCCCTACCTTTTGTTGTGGGCGTCAATGGTTTCGGATAGAGTATGGCCCGTTGAAAACCTTTCTGGAGGGTAAGAATGAATTTTAAGTTCAAGTCTTTGATCCTGATCCTGGGGCTCGTGTCATCCGTTGCTTTAACCAAAGCAGCCGCCTTTGAGGGCGTTTTGGATTATCACATTACCACCGGCGATCATCAAATCGACGTCGAGTATTTAATCAAGGGGCATAAACTGCGTTTCAACGGAAGCGAGAAGATGCAAAACGCCGCTGGTATCATGGATATGGATAGTAAAACCATGACCCTACTGATGCCCAAACAAAAGATGTTCATGAAGAATCAGTTAACGGATTACAAAAAATTAGGGGATAAGGCGCAGGGAAAGTTCTCCGATACGGGCCGGAGCGATACCATCCTCGGTTATACCTGCGAGGAATATCTTTACCAAACCAAGACGGGCGAGGCGCATGTTTGGCTGGCGTCCAATCTGGGTGTTTTCGCAGGCTTGGGCGGAAAGGCCGACGCCATGGATTCCTGGGTGAAAGTTGCCCAGGAAAAGGGTCTTTTCCCTTTGAAGTCGGTTTATAAAGACCAAAATGGAAAAGAAAAGTCCACCATGACGGCTACCAAGGTTTCAAAGCAGTCGGTGGATGACAGCAACTTCCAGGTTCCCGCCGATTACAAGGAAATGAAAATGCCGAATGTCGATATGGGGCAATTGGCTCCGAAGGCGGGCGATATTCAGATGCCCAAAGTCAAAATCCCCGGATTTTAAAAGGAAAAGAGGAGGCTTTATGGTCACGCACAAGATTATTGGATATTTGCTCACGATGGCGGTGGGCTATTGGGTCCTGACTCACGCCGAAAAACAGGCGGGATTGACTCAAAAGATCGGCAAGGTGATCGGTTGGATCATACTGATCGTTTCCTTATCCGGACCCCTTTGCATCGCGGGTTCCTGCCTGATGGGCCATTGTGGAACGGATCATTGCTGTTCCATGTCGCCGCAGGGTTGCTGTGAGGATCAGGAAAAGATGAAGGGCGGATGTCCCATGGGGGACATGGGAAAGATGGAAGGCGACACGTCCACATCGACTAACCAGGCCGCTAAGAAAAAGTAATTTTTCAAAACAAAAAGGCTCCAGGAAACCGGAGCCTTTTTGTTTGGCAAGGAAGGTATACAAGTGTATAATCTTCAAAAGTTCCGAAATGAGGCGCCCTTTGCCAAAAACCAAAACCCAATTTGTTTGCAAGAACTGCGGGGCTAAATCCTACAAATGGCAGGGCAAATGCAACCTCTGCGGGGAATGGAACAGTTTCGTTGAGGAAAGCATCGATCGGGTCAAAACGGAGGAAAGGGGCCGGAAATTGGCCTCGTCCTCCGGGCCTGTGGATCCCCTCTCCTTGATGGATATCGAAGTTTCCGACGGGTTTCGGCTGGAAACGGGCCTTCAAGAGTTTGACCGGGTTTTGGGGGGCGGTATCGTACCGGGGGAAACGGTCATGATCGGGGGGGACCCGGGTATCGGAAAGTCCACCCTGCTTCTCCAGGTCGTGGACCGGTTGTCGCGCCTGCCGCAATCGCAAAAAGGAAAGTGCCTCTACGTGACGGGCGAGGAATCGGCCCAGCAGATCAAACTCCGGGCCGACCGGTTGGGCATCCGGTCCAACAACCTCTATATTTATCCAGAAACCGACGTAATGGCCATCCTGGACCAAATTGAGAAGACCCGCCCGGTCATGACGGTGATCGATTCCATCCAAACCCTTTTTCTCTCGGATATCTCCTCCGCGCCAGGCAGTGTTTCCCAGGTGAGGGAATCGGCGGCCCGCCTGACTTATCTCGCCAAGCGGGAAAAACTTCCCCTTTTTCTCATCGGACACGTAACCAAGGAGGGAAGCATCGCGGGGCCCATGACCCTGGAACATATGGTGGACGCGGTGCTTTATTTTGAGGGAGACCTTCGCCGCCAATACCGGTTGCTTCGGGCGGTCAAGAATCGCTTCGGGAGCACGCAGGAAATCGGAATCTTCGAGATGAAGGAAGACGGCCTGGCCGAGGTGGACGACGCCTCGAAAGCCTTTTTAGAGGACCATTTCACCCATAGCTCGGGTTCGGTGATTACGGCGAGTTTGGAAGGGAGCCGGCCCCTTTTGTTGGAGGTGCAGGCCCTGGTGAGCCCCGCGAATTTCGGGGTGCCCCAGCGCCGGTGTTCGGGGATAGACCCCAACCGGCTCGCGCTTCTTTTAGCCATTTTGGAAAAGAGGGTCGGGTTGGCCATCTCCTCCCAGGATGTGTTCATGAACGTGGCGGGCGGCATAAGGGTGGTGGAACCTTCCATCGACCTTTCCGCCGCGGTGGCGGCGGCTTCCTCTTTCCGTGAAATACCGGTGCCCGCGGATGTGCTCGTGCTGGGGGAGTTGGGTTTATCCGGCGAGGTGCGGGCGGTTTCCCAAATCGGCTCCCGGCTGGCCGAGGCGGCCCGACTGGGTTTTAAGCAGGCGGTGATCCCCCAAGGAAACCTCAAGGCAGTTTCACTCCTTCCGGATTCCACCCTGGAAATATTACCCGTCAAGACCTTGGCCGAGGCCATCGGCATCCTGGTGCCCCGATAATCCTCTAAACGGGACTTCACCCACTTCCCTTTTAATTAGGATAGGGCTTTAAAACCCTCAATCTTTTGTTTGTGAACGGGGATGGTTCATCGGGTATCGTGTTCCCATCCCTAGGAGAACCAGATGGACCTGACCCCACCCAAAGAAAAGGGCTATTTTTCAACCCCGAGGCAAGAGGCCTTCCTTCTGGGTTTGATGGCGCTTGTCACGTTGGTCTATACCTTTTTGTCCTGCGTCCGGCAATGGAGGTTCGCCACGGGTGGGTGGGATATGGGGACCTTTGATCAGATCGCTTGGCAATGGAGCCGGGGCCTTCCCCCTTCCTCCACGCTTCTTCACCTTTCAAACAGCCTGGGAGACCATTTCAACCCGATTTTGATATTGGCGGCTCCCTTTTACTGGGTTCTTGGACGGCCGGAAGTTCTTTTCTTCATCCAGGCTTTTTGCGTGGCCTTGGGCCTTTTGCCGGTCTATCGTTTTGCCTGCCGCAGGCTGGGCCAGGATTCCGCCTTCCTTTGGGCTTGCGCCTATCCACTCTTCTGGGGGCTGCAAAACGCCCTCGGATATGATTTTCACCCGGACCTTTTTGCCGTTCCCATGATCGCTTTCGCCGTCGATTTTGCAGATGAGGGTAAAAACCTGGAATCCTTCATCGCTTTGGCCCTGCTTTTAACAGTGAAGGAGGACCTGGGGCTGTTAATCGCCGGTTTTGGCCTTTATCTCTTTTTCCTGGACAGATGGAAATGGGGATTTCTTTGCCTGGGTTTCGGTTTGTGCGCGTTTTTCTTCGAAGTGGGCTATTTGGTGCCACACTTGCGTGGAACATCCGCCTATCCCCATTGGCCCTATGCGGAAATTGGGGCAAGCCCTTTGGAGGCCTTTGGGAATGTGATCCGCCATCCACTCCGGGTATTCCAATCCGTTTTTTTTAATTTAGAAAAGGTCCAGACAATGGCCTGCACCTTCGCGGCCTGTGCTTTTTTGATTTTTCTTTCGCCCCTTTTCGTGGTGACCCTTCCCCTACTGGCGGAACGGATGCTTTCTTCGGTCGAATCGATCTATTCCATGGGCTATCATTATTCCGCGATCCTGGGCCCTCTCTTGATGATGGGCGGGGCGGACGGCCTTTATCGATGGGCCCTTCGATGGTCAAGCGAAACCCAAAGAAGAAAATGGGTCAAAACCCTTTCTTGGATCGTTCTTTCGTTGAATTTAGCCACGGTTCCGATTTTTCCCTTGAGGGACCTTTTCCGCGCCAAGTTTTACGATTCCACACCTGTGATTGTGGCGGGACACAAAATGCTTTCCCTGATCCCGGCCTCTGCCACCGTCGTGGCACAGGACACCATCGTGCCCCACCTCTCCCACCGGGTGAATGTGTTCATGATCGATAAGGACAGCTTGGATTTGGATTGCGATTATTTTGCCGCCTGCCGGTTCCTGCCCGCCTGGCCCCTGGATCGTTATGAACCCATTGAGATAAATATTGAGGAGAAAATCAAACAAGGCTATTTGAAAGTTTTTGAGGGAGAGGGTTGGGTACTGCTCAAAAATGGAAAGCGGACATTCGAATAACATTCAAGTGCGGCATCCACTTTAGGCCCCGCGAATTTAACGGTAACGTTAAAATAGTATTTAAGGCTGAAAGGAAGAGGGTTTCCTAACGACACCGGTTTTATGGAAAGAACCTTTTCCTTTTGTTAAACTGCAAGCCTCATGAAAAAAATGAAACCCCCCAAAATTACCTCCTGGGCCGTCTTGATCGTGGCGGCAGGCCAATCCACCCGGCTCAAGGCGAAAGTCCCCAAGCCGTTCCTGTATGTCGATCATCGGCGCACCCTTCTCGATCTTTGCCTGGAGTCTTTCTCAAAGGTACCCGGCCTTTCCTATGTCGTGGTCGCGACGCGCGAAAATTACATGGAACGGGCGATCCAAGCCATCTACCGGTTCAAATTGACGGGCCTTGTTACCAAGGGCGGAAAAGAGCGCGAGGATTCGGTCCGGGAGGGCTTGAAGGTCATGCCCCGAGGCATTCGGTACGTTTTGGTTCATGACGCGGCCCGGCCCCTGGTGAGTCCCGAGGTCATCCGACGGGTTTTGGAAGCCACGGCTTCCGCTGGGGCGGCGATTCCCGTTGTTCCGGTTCGGGATACGCTTAAAACCGTGGTGGGGAACCGCATTGAGAAGACCCTGGATCGCCGGCATATAAGGGCCGTACAAACCCCCCAGGGATTCAAGCTGCCGCTTTTGAATAAAGCATTCCGGAAATTAGGCCGCCGGGCCTCCCGGCAAACGGATGACGCCGCGGTGATGGAAGCCGCTGGTTTCAAGGTTCGGACCGTGGAGGGGGATGAATTAAATTTCAAAATCACGACCGCCTATGATCTCCAGAGGGTCAAGGATCTGGTTTGGCGCAGCTCCGAGGGCCGGTAAACAGGCTTCTTTTTTCCCTAAATTTTCCTTCTTTAAATATACTTTTCCTTTCCGGCCAAGCCGATAGGCGCCGGATTTGATAAACTATGCGGCCCTTTGGGGCGAATGTCTTTTAAGTTAGATATTAGGAGCCTGTCACTTGAGCTATCGCATTGGAACGGGATATGACGCCCATGCTTTTGTTGAGGGGAGACCCCTGATCCTAGGGGGGGTAACCGTCCCCCATTCCAAGGGCTTGATGGGCCATTCGGACGCCGACGCCCTCTCCCATGCCCTTTGCGACGCGCTTTTAGGAGCCGCTGCCTTGGGCACGATCGGGCAATATTTTCCCGACTCAGACCCGAAATGGAAAGGGGCCGACAGCCTGTTGCTTCTCCAGGAATGCGGCCGGATGGCCAAAACAAAGGGGTGGGTGGTCAGCAACATGGACGCCACGATTGTTTGTCAAAAACCCAAATTGTCCCCTTACTTGGTCTCAATGGCCCGTTTGATCGAGGAGACGCTTGAACTTAATCCGGATAGCGTCAATGTGAAGGCCAAAACCACCGAGGGGATGGGTTTTGAAGGCAGGGAGGAGGGGCTCTCCGTTCAGGCGGTCGTCCTCTTGGAAAGAATAAAGGAATAATCATGTCCGACAAGGTCCGGGTCCGTTTCGCGCCCAGCCCCACGGGTGATCTTCACCTGGGGAACGTCCGTACGGCCCTCTACAATTGGCTTTACGCCCGTCATACCGGGGGAGTTTTCATTCTGCGCGTCGAGGATACGGACAAGGCCCGTTCCACCGATACGGCCTGCGAAAACCTTTTGGATATCATGAATTGGCTGGGCCTCAAGTGGGACGAGGGCCCGAGAGTGGGTGGTCCGCATGCGCCCTATAAACAATCCGAACGTACCTCCTTTTATGAGGGGTATCTCCAAAAACTGAGGGATTCGGGCAAGGTTTATCCCTGCTATTGCACCGAGGAAGAATTGGAGTTGGAGCGTAAACGCCAATTGGGCCGGGGCCATATGCCTAAATACGGGGGCAAGTGCAAGAAGTTGACGGCGGATGAGATCAAGGCCAGGGACGACAAGGGCATCCCCTCGGTCCTTCGGTTCATCGTTCCCCCGGGGGAAATCGTGGTTCAGGACGAGGTGCGGGGTGAGGTAACTTTTCCTGACGACCAGATCGGCGATTTTGTCCTGACCCGGTCCGACAAAAGCCCCACCTACAACTTCACCGTGGTGGTGGATGACGCTTTGATGGAAGTGACCCACGTCATCCGGGGCGAAGACCATCTATCCAATACCCCCAAGCAGATTCTGTTATACCAGGCTTTGGGGTTTAAGGTTCCAAAGTTCGCGCATCTTTCCATCATTAAGGGTCCGGATGGGCAAAAACTCTCCAAACGACATGGGGAAACCAGCGTGGAAAGCTACAAGGCCAAAGGCTATCTGCCGGAAGCTTTTCTTAATTACCTGGCTTTGTTGGGATGGGCGCCCAAGATCGGGGAGATACTTTCACTGGAACAAATGGCGACTGAGTTCGACCTGACCCATGTGGGCAAGAGCGGGGCGATCTTCGACCCGGTCAAGCTGCATTGGATGGGCATGCAATATCTCGCGAAAGAAAAATATTCCTTGGATGAACTGACCCGAGCCCTATTGCCTTACCTGCAGAATGCCCAATACATCACAAGGGAAGAGGCGCGGGTAAAATTCGAATGGCTCAAGACCGTGGTGGACGCGGTTCGTACCAACCTAGGCTGTTTTTCGGATATCGTAAAGGAAACCTTTTATTTCTTCTCGGATGAGCTGCATTTCGACCCAACGCTGACGGAAGAAATGAAGGCCCAAAAGCCGCTTTTGGAAATTTTTGAGAACGACTTCAAGGAATTTTCGGGTGAATTGACGGGCGAACAATTCTTAAAAATCGTGAAAGAAGTGGGTAAAAAAACGAATATCAAGGGAAAGAACCTATACCATCCCTTACGTTTGGCGCTGACCGGCCGGGAAGACGGACCGGAATTGGTTAAGATTGGTCCGCTTTTGGGTCAAAGCAAGATTGTCGAGCGGATTTCTGTTTGGACTAAGGGCGAGGTCAAGTAACCTCTTAAAAAGGTGTGGTTATGCTTCGATATTTCAAATCTATTTTGGACCGGGACCCCGCCGCCCGCTGGTGGGAACTGCCCCTTTACCCCTGCGTTTACGCCATGTTTTACCATCGCATCGCGCACGCCTTGTGGGTGATCCGGGTTCCCTTTATTCCCAGGCTCATCTCACAGATCTCACGCTCCTTGACGGGCATTGAGATCCATCCGGGCGCCCGGATAGGCAAGTTCTTTTTTATCGACCACGGAATGGGAACGGTCATCGGGGAAACCTGCGAAATCGGCGATAATGTGACCCTGTTTCAACAAGTGACCTTGGGCGGAACCGGAAAAGAAAAGGGAAAGCGCCACCCAACCTTAATGGACCATGTGGTCGTTGCGACAGGCGCCAAGGTCTTGGGAAATATCGTGATTGGCGAATACTCCAAAGTGGGCGCTAACTCGGTGGTTCTTACGGACGTTCCTTCCCATTCCACAGTCGTCGGAGTGCCTGGCCGGATCGTGCGGTTGAGGGGCAGCAAGGACGCGGCGGGAGAATTGGACCATAACAAGCTTCCCGATCCTCTCCTACGCCGCCTCGAGCATCTTGAGAAAGAGTTGGCTAGGTATTCAGGCTCCTACACGCCGGTTACAAGAAGGAAAAAATAATCTTCCGCCTGTTTTTTGATGCGATCCATTTTGATCCCGAGGTTTAGCAAGTTGAAAGTCACCAATACCCTCACTGGTAAAAAAGAAGAGCTGGTACCCATTTACCCGCCCCAGGTCAAAATGTACGTTTGCGGCCCCACGGTTTATGACGACATCCATATTGGAAACGCACGTTCAGCGGTGAACTTTGATGTCATCCGCAAATACTTGGTTTACACCGGTTTTCAAGTCACTTACGTCATGAATATCACAGACATCGATGACAAAATTATCAAAAAGGCCATCGAGGGAAATAAGAATTACAAGGAAATTTCCGAAACCTATTCCCAGGCTTATTTGGAAATAATGGGGAAGTTGTGGGTTCAAAAACCGGATATTCAGCCCAAAGCCACTGACTATATAAATGAAATGATCGATCTAGTGTCCGGCTTGGTCGCGAAGGGCCATGCCTATCCCGTGCCTTCCACCGAATTGGGCCAGGATGTCCTTTATGACTCAAACACATTTAAGGCTTACGGCCGCCTCTCGGGTAAAAACCTGGAGGAGCTTATGGAAGGCGCGCGGGTGGATAAAAACGAGAGCAAGAAAAACCCCACCGACTTTGTGCTTTGGAAAGCAAGCAAGCCCGGGGAACCTCAATGGGACTCCCCTTGGGGCAAGGGAAGGCCCGGGTGGCATATCGAGTGCTCCGCCATGGTGCGCAAACATCTGGGAGATTCCATCGATATCCATGGAGGGGGAGTGGACCTGATTTTTCCCCATCACGAAAATGAGATTGCTCAATGTGAGGCCTTTACTCAGAAACCCTACGTGAAATATTGGCTCCATAACGGTTTTATCGAGATCTCGGGCCAAAAGATGAGCAAGTCCCTCGGCAATATCTGGAAAGCCAAGGACGCCTTGGTCGAGTTCAAACCCGAGGTTTTGCGCTACTTTTTCCTGAGCGCCCATTACCGCAGCGGGTTGAATTATGACCGGGAAACGCTCGAAGCCTGCGGCAGGGGCTTAGACGAGTTCAACCAGACCTTCCAAAGGGTCCAAGAGGCCCTCTCCGCCTCGGATGGAGTGGACCCGCAGGATCTTTTGGGTTTGCGCCTGGCGGTGGATGAGGTGGAAGCCAAGTTCAAAGAAGCCATGGACGATGATTTCAATACGCCGCGGGCCATGGCGGTTTTATTTGATTTAGCCAGGGAAACGCGAAGAATTTTGAGCCAGTCATCCCACATGACAGCAGGGGCCAAAAGCCTCTTGGGGGAGGCGGCGGAAAAAATGAATCAATTGGGCGGATTATTGGGAATTGCCTCGAATCAAAAGTCTGAAATTCCAGCCGAGGTGGAAGAACTGGCCCATCAGCGGGCTCAAATGAAGATGGAAAAACGCTTCAAAGAAGCGGATGAAATTCGCAACCGGGTTCTTCAAATGGGGTTTTCGATTGAGGATGTCCAGGGCGGAAAATTCAGGATTCTAGTCAGGAAATAACCTAACCCTTTACGTAAAGCAGGTTCTCCGTGAGCGAAAAAATCTACGGCCGCAATCCGGTATTGGAAGCCATCCGCTCGGGGAGCCGGGGCGTGAACCGTATTTTTCTTATGCAAGGTTCCCGGGATGGGGTTTTGAATCAAATAGAAGCCCATGCCAAGGCCAAGGGGATCCCCATCACCATTGAAACCCGTCACCGACTGGATACCCTCGCGGGTACGGATAAACACCAAGGCGTTCTTGCAGTCGTCGAAGACTTTCAATACGCATCCCTTCAAGATGTTTTGGATATCGCCAAAAAGAAAAACGAAAACCCCTTCCTCCTGTTACTGGATGAAATTGAAGACCCTCATAATCTCGGAGCTATCCTCCGGAGCGCCGACGCGGCCGGGGTCCATGGAGTGGTTATCCCCAAGAACCGGGCCGCCGAGGTGAATGCGACGGTCGTCAAGGCATCGGCTGGTGCCGCCGAACACATCCCGACGGTCAAGGTGACCAACTTGAATGAAACCATCCGGGAATTGAAAGAAGGCAATGTTTGGGTAGTTGGAACGGATGGGGAAGCCTCAAAAAATTTCTACGAGTATGATTACAAAAGCCCTGTGGCCATTGTCATCGGGAACGAAGGCAGGGGGTTACGGCGGTTGGTTGCGGAAAACTGCGACGAGCTGGTGAAGATCCCCATGGCGGGCAAGATGTCCTCCTTGAACGCGTCGGTGGCGGCCGCCCTGCTACTCTTTGAGGTGATCCGCCAGCGTGATTGGGGGAAGGGGTTGGAGAATGGTGAAAAACCGGTGGTCGTGCCGCCGGCTTACGGATCTTTCCACAGTATTCCGGTGACCCTTCAGCCTGAAATTCCAACGCCGGCTTATGTTCCCCCCGAGCCACGGCCCACGATCGTGAGCAGTCCGCCTGATTTTTATTCCCCTCCCGAAAGGCAATTTTTTCGTTCAGGCCCTGACCCGGTTACTGAAACGCCGGTTGAGGGGCCTTCTTCGGTCTTAGACCCGGACTCATCGTTGGAGGAGGGGGATGAAACACCCGGAAATGACAAGGGCGGCGGTTTCCGATGGTAAAATAACCCCGCGGGTTGACGGGGTTGGAAGTGGTTTTTATAATTCGTTTCCCTTTTTAATTCTTAACGAGAGAAATTCGACACCGGGCACCCAACCCTTTTTAGGTTGGGTACTCCCGTGCAGCTCTCGTCTAGTGGACTCGGGCTGGGGTAGCTCAGTTGGTAGAGCAGCCGCCTTGTAAGCGGCAGGTCGCCGGTCCGATTCCGGTCCCCAGCTCCATTTTTAACAGGCATGAAGCCGCCGCGCCCCAAAATTTTGGCGGTTTCCCGATGAGGCAGTACCGGACCATTCCGGGACGCGTTGCTCCTGAAAGGCAGGACATGGCCACCACCCTCGAGTTCAAGAACTGGCTGCGCGGCGTCAAAGACAAAAAAAAGAACGAGATTACGAAGGTCCTGGGCGTCGAATACGCGCATCTCACGCTCGAGACGGGCGAACTCTACGTCACCTCCCACGGTTTACCCCTTTTGAGGCTATTGGATCCCTCCAATTACTGGCTGGACAAGGACTGGTTTGAGGGGCATTCCACACGGCTTTCCGGCACCAGTTCCGTTTACAAGATCAGGACCAAGGAATCCGAGGGTCGGTCCAGGGATATCGTGATGAAATGGAACCGCATGGGACAGGACATTCCCGGCGCCGAGGAACTGGATATCCTGGAGGGGGCGGAGTTCAACAGCCCCTTCGAGGAATTCTCCCTTCTTTTCGAGTTGCGGCGCAATTTGTACCATTCCGGCCCCCGTGTCATGGTCCAGAAACCCCTTGCCATCTTCGTGGCCTCCGGGTCCGTGGACCTTTGGCAGAGCGGCCGTAAAGAATATAAGATGAAAAACAAACTTCGTTCCCACAATGAAGTGACCCTCGATATGCACCGGCTCTACGCAGTGATCTACGAATGGATCAAGGGCATCGACGCCCACCACGCGTTCCGGACCGGCCTCATCAGCCGGGAGAATATGAAGGGCCTGGCCCTGGACGCCCAGCAGGTGATGGAGAAAACCGGATACAAGGTCCGGGACAACAAACCGGACCATATCATCGTCCGGCCGAAGAAGGATCACACCCTTTTACACAACCGCCGGGGCGAGACCGTCTACGCCCTGGTGGATTTTGAGCTATTGGAACGCACCCTGACCCAGGAGGAGCAGGTTCGGCGGGAAAAGAGGCTCGAATACCTCAAACGTCAGCGGGATCGGTTCAAGGCGCCCGTATCGGACAGCCCCTATTCCCACCTGCATCCGGTAAACCACCTGGGGGTTGATTATATTTACGGTAGGGTGGAGAGCGTGAAGGGGCGTCTCTGGGTGGTGGGGAAGGACCCGGTTCTTTACGACTACTTCCTGCCGGAACGCTGGCGCCACTTTCCCAAGACCAAGATCTCCGTCTACGGCGAGATGTACCACACGATCACCAAGGACGGCGTTCACCTCGTGTTGCAGGCTTCCCGGGTGGGGCAGCAGCCGGACCTGGACCCTTTCCGCGAGGACGAACAGAAGATCCAGGCCCACGGATACAACAGCCCTTTTGAGGTGGTGTCCCTGGCGCTCGACCTCAATCTACGAGGCGTGGCCTGCATCTATCCGCGGGCCATCTACATGTCGGAAACCGAGGCGGGTATCTCGAGCACCGTGTTCGACGGATCGCGCTACCATAGCAATGAGGGTATCACCACCCCGGACGGCGAGCCAATCCTCAAACCCAACCGGGATTACATCGTCATCTGGGGTTATTGGAACGGACCTGACGAGAAGCTGGCGGACCAGGACGGGGATTATTACGAGGGCATTGACGCGTTGCGCGCGTACAAGGAGAATCTCATCGATAAGGACCTGTATTTCAACCTTTTGCGCCGGACCAAGGAAAAGTTGGCTTCCTTGGGGGTGGAGGACCTGAACCTCAGGGGTAACCATGTCATGGTCTCGAAGGATAGCCGGGGCCGCCTGGTCCAGGACGACCACGGTTTCCCCGAACTGCGGTTATGCAATTTCGAGTTTCTCAAGAAGATGAAACCCTAGGGTTATTGCTAGATCTTCTTTTGGAGGGGGTGTTCCTCCTTTCAATATAGTTCATATTCCCGAATCGAGTTGTCATTTCCAATATCCTTTGTCATTCCCAATATCCGTTGTTAAACTCCACAACCAACCCAAAGATTTTTACCTCTTTATTGGAGGGTAATGATGACGAACAACCGGAAATTGCTGGCATGGGTGGAGGAAGTCAAGGCCCTGTGCAAACCCGACCGTGTGGAATGGGCGAATGGTTCCCAAGAGGAGTATGATCGTCTTTTGAACGAGTTGGTTTCCTCGGGAAGCGCCATTCCTCTGAACTCCCGCAAGCGTCCCAATAGTTTCCTGTTCCGGTCCGATCCTTCCGACGTGGCTCGTGTCGAGAGCCGTACCTACATCGCCTCCGTTCAAAAGGACGACGCAGGCCCTACCAACAATTGGATCAACCCCGTCGAGCTCAAAAAGACCATGCGGCAACTATACGATGGTTGCATGAAGGGCCGTACGTTGTATGTCATCCCCTTCTCCATGGGCCCCATCGGTTCCCCGATCTCAAAAATAGGAGTTGAAATCACCGACTCGGCCTACGTGGTCGTGAACATGCATATCATGACGAGGGTGGGAGAAAAGGTTTTAGAGTCGTTGGGCGAGAACGGCGAGTTCGTCCCTTGCCTGCATTCCATCGGGTATCCCCTGTCTTCAGGGCAGGCCGACAAGGCCTGGCCTTGCGCACCCATCGAACAGAAATATATCGCGCATTTTCCAGAGGAAAACCTCATTTGGTCATACGGCTCCGGCTATGGCGGAAACGCGCTTCTGGGCAAAAAATGCTTGGCCCTGCGCATCGCATCGGTCCTTGCCCGGCGGGAGGGATGGTTGGCCGAACACATGCTTATCCTGCGCCTGACGAATCCGCAAGGGAGGCGTTTTCATATCGCCGCGGCCTTCCCCTCCGCCTGCGGCAAGACCAATCTGGCCATGCTGGTACCCACCATCCCAGGGTGGAAATGCGAGTGCCTTGGGGATGATATCGCCTGGATGAAAATCGGTACCGACGGAAAACTGTACGCGATCAATCCCGAAGCCGGATTCTTCGGCGTGGCGCCCGGCACCTCGATGAAATCGAATTCCATGGCCATGCGTACCATTGAGAAAAATACCATCTTCACCAACTGCGCCCTGACTGACGAAGGGGACGTCTGGTGGGAGGGCATGGACGAAACCTGCGAGCATTCCATCGATTGGAAGGGTCGGGAATGGACGACGGCATCCCCTGAACCGGCCGCGCACCCTAACGCCCGTTTTACCACTCCCGCCGCGCAATGTCCGGTCATTTGCCCCGATTGGGAGGACCCGGAGGGCGTCCCTATCGATATTTTCATATTCGGGGGCCGGCGTTCGACCACGGTGCCACTCGTACACCAAGCGTTTGATTTCGAGCATGGGGTTTATCTGGGCGCTTCGGCCTCCTCCGAAACCACTGCGGCGGCCCTGGACGTGGGGCAGAAACTGCGCCGCGACCCCTTTGCCATGACCCCTTTCATCGGATACCACGCGGGCGACTATATCCAGCATTGGTTCAACATGGGGGAACGGATGGGAAACAGGGCACCCGCTGTTTTCTACGTGAACTGGTTCCGGAAGAACCGGGAAGGCCGGTGGCTGTGGCCCGGATTCGGCGAGAACAGCCGTGTCCTGAAATGGATTTGTGAACGCGTGGAAGGAAAGGTCGGAGCGGTAGAGACACCCATCGGACTTATGCCTAAAGAAGGCGATTTAGACCTGACCGGCCTTAAGATTTCTCGGGGGGATTACGAGGAGCTGATGACTGTCAATCGGGACGCTTTTAAGGCCGACCTGAAGGATGCGGATGCTTATTTTTCCCAATTTGGGAGCCGGATGCCCGAGAAAATGAAGAAACAATTATCGGCGGCTAAACAGCGGTTGGAATAAGCGGTTTTCGTCCCGGCTTAAACGCGGTTCAAGATTTTACGCAAAGCATTGAAGTCTTATTCCCTATTTAATGGCGACGGGTTCTGGTTCTTGTGTTTCAGGGATTTCCAACAGTTGTTGCACGTATGGAATGACCTTGATGTCGGGCCTATCCAACTCCCTCCTAAGGTTTTGAAAGGTCGTCTCGGGCCATCCGCCCTGGAACCAGTTGACCAGCCAAGCCGCCAGGCCGCCTTTGGGATCGCAATGAATTTCCGCTTCCACATAGGTTTCGTCCGGGCATTCTTCCACCAATGTGAAAGTGCAGGTCATGACCCCTCTTTTGTAATTTTTCTTGACCGGAGCCAGGGGATCGTTCAACGGCGTGTATTTCACGGTGACGTGTCGATGAAGGGAATCGGTTTCAACCGTGACAAGTGAAACAAAATCCCGATCGGAAACGAAGGCGTCAAATGGGAAGGGGATCCCCATGTGGTCATATTCGGAGAATTGAAATGGGCCCAAATTCCGCAGCACTTTCGATTCGACCAGGCTGTCGATCCATTCCGTTCCCCGCGTGGTATCGATGATGACGGAGGCGACCTTGGCGATGGGGGCTTCCACCATTCCTTCGCCTTTGAGGGCCATGATCTCCGTTCCAGGCACCTTGCTGGAATAAAGTCGGATTCCGTCCGAGTTGGAGGTTTGCTGCCATTGATAGGTTGATTCGGGTATGGCGGAAAGCTCGGTGACGGCCTCGGTGGCCTGGGTGGGAGATGGGGAAGCCGTTTGACACCAAACCGGTCCGGTGAGGACCCAAAGAGCCCATATCCAGGTTGTTTTATTCATGATACCCCCTTTTGAATAGGGCATAAGATAACATCCTGGGTAAAATTCTTCCGCATAAAGTTGATTGACATGAGTTCAACCCTCATGGAAAATCATTCGCCCATACAAGCTTTTAAGACTTTTGTGGACAGGTGCCCGAGTGGTCAATGGGAGCAGACTGTAAATCTGCCGGCCGACGGCCTTCGAAGGTTCGAATCCTTCCCTGTCCACCATTTATTTTATTTGTCCCTGAAGTTTTGGCGGTTCGATAACGCCTCTCCAACTGCCCAAGTGGAGGATATTGAAGTGCGGGTTGAGGTCTAGGTTAAAGGGTGGTCCCGGAAGGGGCTGCCCTTTTTTATTTGCGGATTTTGAGGTTCGCTCCCTTTCCGCTTAGGATGCGTCCGGGGGCGGAAAGGGAAATTGAGGGAGCGCTTCGAGTCGTACTTTACTTTTCGTATATAATATGGGATACATTTGGACAAATTTGCGGGAGTAATTCAGTGGTAGAATGCCACCCTTCCAAGGTGGACGTCGCCGGTTCGAATCCGGTCTCCCGCTCCATTTTTTTTGCGACACCTTCAATCCCCTTTCGAAACCCGACCCAAGGAATTCGTGAATGGCACAAGAGAAGAAGATCTCGATAAACGATATCCCGGGCAACCCCAATCCAGTGATTGAGATGAACGAGTTCATGGATGACCGAGTTATTCTTTACGGCCATCCCGGCCTTTGTAAGACTACCGGTGAACTGCTCTCCAGTGATGGTTTCCGTTTGGTACTTGAACATTTTTTGGACCAGTTATCCAAAAAGAATTCACCGGTTCTCTCATGCATCCAAGCTTTTAAGCTTAAAGAGGGGTATGACGTTCCCAAACTGGCAGGGTTTTTTAAGACCCTGCTCGATGACCAGATATCCGAGGCCGCTTTGGCGAATGTGGACCGGGTTGTTTTAAAGGATTTTTTGGAGGAACTCTACACCTATTGGCGCCGGCGGGAACGTTTCGTGATCTATGACCGGGACGAAAAGCATGGAAGCATAGACCTGAAAGATTACCACCAGATTTTTATCGAGGCTAATGAGCAATTCAAATTCCTGGTGTTGAACACCTACCGAGTCATGAGCGCTCAGGTGATGGGTGATTGGTTCAAGGTTTACCGGCAGATTCCCTCGGGCACGGGAATGTCGCTCCTGGCCGAAAAAATAAATTGGGACATGCCGGGCGAACAATACCAAAAGCTGAAGAATATACCCTTCATCCGTCTTTCACTGATTTACCCTCCCCTGATTTATTACACCAAGAGCAACAGCCGCAAAGGTAAGTTCAGCCCCCTTTCCAAGAACCCGCTGGACACCATGGGTCTGGATCCAACCCGCTGGATCTGTTTCCCGGCCAAGATTGGCGGGCTCTTCATCCACATTTTTTTCCACAAGAACTTCTTATCCCACGCGGCGGGGCTCTCCAATCTTTTCGAGTTGGCCAGCGCCCAGGAGATCGCCAACCATAAGCCGGACGGCATCATGCTTTTCGGCGTGGACCCATCCCTGATGAACAACCAACTGGTTGGTTTTTACGAAGATGTCCCGAACGGGGTGATTGTGGGGGCGGTCGCCTACCACCTGACCGACGTGGATTATTTCGGCTATTTCAAGAAAACGGCCTTGACCCTGCATAACTTGATCATGATCGAACGCGGGAACCTGCCCATCCACGGGGCCATGGCCAAGATCGACCTGAAATCGGGGAAAAGCGCCCATGTAGTGATTGTGGGGGACTCCGGCGCGGGGAAGTCCGAGTCGCTGGAAGCTTTCCGCGTGTTGGCCGATCAGTACATCCGCCAATTGACGGTGGTATTTGACGATATGGGATCCCTTTCCATTGATCCCAAGGGGCAGGTATCAGCTTTCGGCACGGAGATCGGGGCCTTTGTTCGATTGGACGATCTGCATCCGGGTTATCCTTATACCGAAATCGATCGGGCGGTTTTTATGAATCCCCACTTAGGCAACGCGCGGGTTGTCATGCCGATCACCGAGTTCCGCCATGTGATCGCGGGTTATCCGGTCGATCTGTTCCTATACGCGAACAATTACGACGATGTTGATGATGAGCATCCCGCCCTGGAGATCATGTCCGACGCCGTGGAAATTGGCGAGGTGTTCGCTAGCGGCGCGCGTTTGGCAAAGGGTACAACCGATGAGAAGGGCCTTGTTCACACCTATTTCGCCAATCCTTTCGGCGCCCCCCAAAAGAAGAAAAAACACCAATTCCTGGCGGACAAGTACATCGGGCAATTGCTGAAGAACGGCAAAAAGGTGGGTCAGCTCCGGACCCGGTTGGGGATTCACGGGTTTGAAACCAAGGGTCCCGAGGAAGCCGCACAGGCCCTTTTCCAGTACATTACTAACAATCTCTAAGAGCCACAATCATCGAACCCGTAGAGGCTGTTCGCGTAAGTTGGAATTGTGTCCACCTTAACCTGATTATTTCTAACTTTAAGGGGAGGTCATCATGGAATTTCGTATTGAGCATGATTCCATCGGCGAGTTAAGGGTTCCTGGGGATGCGCTCTGGGGGGTGCAGGCCCAAAGGGCGGTCGAAAATTTCCCTATCAGCGGGATCAAACCCCACCCGGTGTTTATCGAAGCCACGGTTCACATCAAAAAAGCCGCGGCTCGTTTCCATGGTAAGGTCGGCATGCTGGACAAGAAAAAGGCCGCCGCCATCGTAAAGGCCGCCGATGAGATTTTGAATAAGGGAAAATGGCTTGACCATTTCGTGGTTGATGTCTACCAGGCCGGAGCCGGCACCAGCCACAACATGAATACCAATGAGGTTTTGGCCAACCGCGCAATCGAGATCCTGAAGGGCAAGCGAGGCGACTACAAACTCATCCATCCCAACGACCATGTGAACATGGGCCAATCCACGAACGACGTGATCCCCACGGCCATCCGCTTGTCAGGTCTACTCCTGACGAGGTCTTTTCTTCCGGTCCTGAAAAAACTAGCATTGACCTTCCGAAAAAAAGGAAAAGAATTCAGATTCGTTTACAAATCGGGTCGTACCCATCTTCAAGATGCGGCGATCATGACCCTGGGACAAGAATTCAACGCTTACGGGGAGAATCTGGAGCGTCATGCGAAACGGGTTGAGCGGGCCTCGGAAGATTTGTGTGAATTGGGCATTGGCGGATCGGCTGTCGGGACGGGCCTGAATACCCATAAGGATTACTGCGCGGACATGGCCAAGCTCCTGTCCGAACAAACGGGGTTAAGACTTAAGCCCCATCCCGATCTCTTTGAGGCTATGCAAAGTTTGTCCCCGGCAGTCTCCCTATCAAATGCCTACCGGAGTTTGGCCCTGGACCTCATCCGCATCGCCAACGATTTTCGCCTGATGACCAGCGGACCCGCCACGGGTTTTGGGGAAATCACCTTGCCGATCATGCAGCCCGGCTCCTCCATCATGCCCGGAAAGGTGAACCCCGTCATGGCGGAATGCCTCAATATGGTCTGCTACCAGGTGTTGGGCCATGACACCACCGTGGCTTTCGCGGCCCAGGCGGGCCAGATGGAACTTAATGTCATGATGCCTGTTTTAGCCTATAACCTGAACCAGGAAATCCTTTTGATGACAAATATGCTCAAAGCCTTTGATGAAAAGTGCGTTTCCGGCGTCCGGGCGGAAGAGGGACGCTGCCGCCAATACGCGGACCAGAGCAGTCAGGTGGCGGCGGCTTTGAACCCTGTGATCGGTTATGAGAAGGCGGCGGAAGTGGTCAAGGCTTCCTTAAAAGAGGGCAAAACGGTGAAACAGGTGGTCCTCGAGAAGAACCTTTTAAGCGAAGCACAATACCAACAATCAGTGCGGTTGGAAAAGCTGGTGGACCCCCACGGGCGGATGTCCAAGAAGAAATAAGAATGGGCCATCGGAAAGAGAAAACTCCTCTAAAATCAGCAGGTTTTGGCCCGCTTTTTCTTGACAGGGGGGTTTCGAAACGTAAAATACATCCTCTTGCAATTACCCCCGCCCAAGTAGCTCAGTTGGTAGAGCACTTCCTTGGTAAGGAAGAGGTCACCGGTTCAATCCCGGTCTTGGGCTCCATGTATAGAAGGTAGACTAGTCTCAAACCTATTGATTTGGAGGAAGACGATGTCGAAGGAAAAATTCGTACGCTCAAAGCCGCATGTGAATATCGGGACGATCGGACATGTGGACCACGGCAAGACCACTTTGACGGCGGCGATCACGACCGTACTGGCCAAGAAGGGATTGGCGACGGCGAAGGGATATGCGGACATCGACAACGCGCCCGAGGAGAGGGAACGCGGGGTGACGATCAATACGAGCCACGTGGAGTACCAGTCGGACAAGCGGCATTACGCGCATGTGGACTGCCCGGGTCACGCGGACTATATCAAGAACATGGTGACGGGTGCGGCGCAGATGGACGGAGCGATTCTGGTGGTGTCGGCGGCCGACGGCCCCATGCCCCAAACGCGGGAACACATTCTTTTGGCCCGCCAGGTCGGTGTGCCTTACATCGTGGTGTTTTTGAACAAGTGTGACATGGTCGATGACAAGGAACTGCTGGAACTGGTGGAGGAGGAAGTGCGGGACCTCTTGACCAAGTACGGATTTCCCGGAGACAAGACGCCGATTATCAAAGGATCAGCGACGAAGGCCCTGGAAGGGGATACTAGCGAGATCGGGGAAAAGGCCATCCTACAACTGGTGGAAGCGGTGGACAGCTACGTACCCGAGCCGAAGCGGGATATCGACAAGGATTTCCTGATGGCGGTGGAGGACGTGTTCCTGATCACGGGCCGAGGTACGGTGGCAACGGGCCGTGTGGAGCGTGGGAAGGTGAAGGTGGGGGACACGGTTGAAATCGTGGGGATCAAGCCGACGCGGGAAACGGTGGTGACGGGCGTTGAAATGTTCCGGAAACTGCTGGACGATGCGCAGGCAGGAGACAACATTGGAGCCCTGTTGAGGGGCGTGGAAAAGAAGGACATCGAGCGCGGGCAGGTATTGGCGAAGCCCAAATCGATCACGCCGCACAAGAAGTTTAAGGGGGAAGTGTACGTGTTGACGAAGGAAGAGGGCGGCCGGCACACGCCGTTTTTCAATGGATACAAGCCGCAATTCTTCTTCCGGACGACGGACGTGACGGGAAGCGTGCAGTTGCCTTCGGGGACGGAGATGTGCATGCCGGGGGACAACATCACGATGGATATCGAGTTGATTGTGCCGGTGGCGATGGAGAAGGAACTGCGGTTCGCCATTCGGGAAGGCGGACATACCGTGGGCGCCGGAGTGGTCACGGAAATCATCGAATAGAACAGTCATCGAAGGAATAAAGTCTCATGCGTGAACAAATAACGTTGGCCTGTTCCGAGTGCAAGCGCCGCAATTACGACAAAACGCGCGACAAACGGAAAAAGCCGAACAAAATCGAGATCAAGAAATATTGCCGGTGGTGCCGCAAGCACACATTGCATAAGGAAACTAAGTAGGGTAATTCCGGGGCCCGCCGATAGGGCGGGTTCCTTTTGAAGGGCAGTAGCTCTAATGGTAGAGCGGCGGTCTCCAAAACCGCGCGTTG
Source organism: candidate division FCPU426 bacterium (assembly GCA_963771075.1). Classification (GTDB taxonomy): domain Bacteria; phylum Oederibacteriota; class Muellerivitia; order Muellerivitales; family Muellerivitaceae; genus CAVTWJ01. The sequence goes on from CAVYSE010000023.1 coordinate 22,914, forward strand.
CAGGTTCGAATCCTGCCTGCCCTGCCATCCGGATGACCGAAGGGTTTGGGGTTCGAATGATTGAACAACTGAAGCAGTTTTTTTCCGAGGCCAAGTCGGAATTCAAGAAGATATCCTGGCCTTCCCGGGAGGATATCAAGGGGTCGACCACGGTCGTGTGCGTCACCATTTTCTTCCTGATGATATTGCTGGCCACTTACGACTTGATCATTCAAAGCCTGGTTAAACTCATCATTAAGTAACTGAAAAGAGAGGATTTAAGCCGCATGTCCAAACGCTGGTACGTCATCAACACCTATTCGGGCTACGAGGCCAAAGTAAAAACCAACCTCGAGAACCGGATTAAAAGTATGAACATGGAAGACAAGATCTTCCAGATCCTGATCCCTTCCGAAGAGGTTACCGAGACCCGGAACGGAAAGAAAAGGGTGACGAACAAGAAATTTTTCCCGGGCTACATCCTGGTAGAAATGGACATGGACGAGAATTCTTGGTCAGTGGTGCGCAATACGCCCAAGGTGACCAGTTTCGTGGGATCGGGCAATACCCCCATTCCCCTGCCGGACGAGGAAGTCACGGCGATCCTGGAGCATATCGGCAAGCGACGTGAGCGCCGGGCGTTGAAGAGCCAGTTCGAAAAGGGTGATTTGGTAAAGGTCATGGACGGACCCTTCTCGAATTTCTCGGGTTCGGTCGAGGATATCAATCCCGAACGGGAGCGCGTGAAGGTTATGGTGACCATATTTGGCCGCCAAACCCCAGTCGAGTTGGAATATCACCAAATCGAGAAAGAGTAATACACTAACCCCTGTTGCCCGAAAGGGTCAGGCCAGAAAGTAGAAGGAAACAGGAATGGCAAAAGAATTGACGGCGATGGTGAAGCTTCAGATTCCAGCGGGTAAAGCGAACCCGGCCCCCCCGGTGGGTCCCGCCCTAGGCCAGCATGGCGTGAATATCATGGAATTCTGCAAGCAATTTAATGCGGCGACCCAAAAGCAGGACGGTTTGATCATCCCGGTGGTCATTTCCATTTTCAAAGACCGCTCCTTCACTTTCATCACCAAGACCCCGCCAGCTTCCGTCCTCCTCTTGAAAGCCGCTGGATTGGCCAAGGGCTCTCCGGTACCAAATAAGCAAAAAGTTGCCAAAGTTACCCTAAAGCAGGTCGAGGAAATCGCCAAGACGAAGATGCCGGATTTGAACGCGCAAAAGTTGGATTCCGCCATGCGCATGGTGGAAGGCACGGCCCGCAGCATGGGCATCGAGATCACGAAATAGAAGTCGACGGTCAACAGCCAACGGTCGGCCAGTAAGTCTTTAAACCTGTAGACGGCGAACAGTCGACTGTGGACTGAATTTATTAACTGTGGGAGCTCCATCCTAGTGGTGGGGCGCTTGAACCACGGGAGGCATCAGATGGCGAAGAAAGCAAGCAAGCGAGTCCGTAAGAACAATGAGTTGATCGATAAGGCCAAGGCCTTCCCCCTGGGGGAGGCGGTCTCACTCCTTAAGAAAACCGCTCCCGCCAAATTTAATGAGACGGTTGAGCTCCATATCATGCTGGGTGTTGACCCCAAAAAAGCCGACCAACAGGTGCGCGGTACGGTGAGCCTTCCCCACGGTACGGGTAAGACACTGCGTGTGGCGGTTTTGGCGAAGGGTGAGAAGGTAAAAGAAGCGGAGGCGGCAGGCGCTGATTTCGCCGGGGACGCTGACCTTGTGGAAAAGATCGCGGGTGGATTCCTGGATTTCGACGTACTCGTGGCCACGCCCGATATCATGCGCGAGGCGGGTAAGCTGGGTAAGGTCCTGGGACCGAAAGGCCTCATGCCCAATCCCAAGGCGGGAACCGTCACCGCGGATGTGGGCCGGGCCGTCAAAGAAATCAAGGCCGGTAAGATCGAGTACCGCGTGGACGACCAGGGTATTTGCCACGCTGGCATCGGCAAGATCAAGTTCGAGGAAAACCAAATCAAGGAAAATGCGGACATGTTATTCCGTACACTGGTGGCGGCAAAGCCTGCCGCGTCAAAAGGAACCTATTTGGTCTCCGCTTACCTGAGCTCCAGCATGGGGCCCGGCATCAAGGTGGACCCGTCGGAATTCATGAAGCAGGCCTCTAAGAACGCGTAGAAATTTATGTTCCCCTCGCGAGGGGGGCAGATGAAGTAAATGGAGCCTGGGGATAAAAACCCGGGCAAGCGAAACCGGGGAAGCGTTAAAAAAAGCTTCAACGGTGAGTTGACCATCGGAGACAGCAGGCGTCCTGAAAAAGCGTAAGTTGTATTCAGGGCTTAATAAAAGGCCTGCCGAGACGGTCCGGAAAACTGAGGCTTAAGGATCAACCCTTACCCCTCGTCCGGTCGTTTCGGGCGAGGGGTTTTCTTTTTCCCCAAGTCCCGTCGATAAATATCCCACGAAGGGTGGTGAAACATTTGACTGAAATGAAGAAACGAGAACCCCGTCCAGAGAAAGTGAAGGTGGTGCAAGATTTCCTGGAGAGGGTTCAAAAATCCAAGTCGGCGCTTATTACCGGCTATTCGGGTTTAACCGTGGAGGAAGTAACCCAATTGCGGGCCCAGCTTTTCCACGCCAAGGTCGAATACCACGTGGTGAAGAACAACTTGGCGCGGCTGGCTCTCAACCAGGCCAACATCACCGTTTTGGACGACCTCCTGGTCGGCCCAACGGCCATCGCCTTGGCGATGGACGACGCGGTGGCCCCGGCCCGGGTGTTGAGCAAGTTCGGGAAGGACCACGACAAACTGGTGCTCCGGGGGGGCTGGATGGATGGCCGCAAGATCACCGTTCAGGACATCAAGGCCTTGGCTAACTTGCCAAGCCGGGAAGTTCTTTTGGCGAAAGCTTTGGGCAGCATGAAATCGCCCATTACGGGCATTGTCCGAGTGCTGGCGGGTCCAATGAACAAGCTGGTGTACGCCCTCAATGCCGTCAAGGAAGCCAAGGCCAAGACCGCCTAGGTTTCGTTACTCACATCTCCCCCTTGGGGGATACAAACGAATTTGATAACGGAGGAAGTTTGAAATGGCTACTTTAACGAAGGATGAGTTCATCGCCGCCATTGAGCAGATGAGCGTGTTGGAATTAAGCGAGTTGGTAAAGGCCCTCGAGACCAAGTTCGGCGTCTCGGCCGCCGCCCCCGTGGCGGTCGCCGCCGCCGGAGCAGGTGCGGGCGCCGCCGCCGCCGAGGAAAAGACCGCTTTTGACGTGATCCTGAAGGCCGCTGGAGCCAACAAGATCGGTGTCATCAAGGTCGTGCGCGAGATCACCGGATTGGGCTTGAAGGAAGCAAAGGATCTGGTGGATGGCGCTCCCAAACCCGTGAAGTCCGGCATCTCCAAGGCCGAAGCCGACGGCATTGTCGCCAAGTTCAAGGAGAGCGGAGCCGAGTTGGAAGTGAAGTAAACATTCGGTTCCGAAGCCCCTTTCCCTGGCGGGAAGGGGCTTTTTTATTTTGAGTCCTAGGAAAGGTGGTTAAAATGCCGGTATGGACAACCTCCCGGCGCCTGCCCTGACCCCTCATCCTCCATCCTCCCAGGTGATCTCACAGGTTTCCCTCTGGCGGATCCTGTTTGTATTGGCCGCCGCCCTTTTAGGCTTTTTCGCTCGGGCCGAATACGTGGTCACGGGTTTTCAGTCCTTGACTAGCGACGAGGTTTGGTATTATCACGATGTCCATTTCTTATCCCAGCCGAAAACGAGATGCTTTCCAACCTGATTTACTGTCCATCCCAAATGAACAAATAGGTTCTCGACGGTGGATCATCCAAGCCTGCTACTTGCTTTCCGGCCGAAACCTGAATTTACTCCCCTTCTTTGTGTGCCTCATTAACGTACTGCTTTACCTGTTTTGGGCCTATGTGCTTGTCCGCCGAACTGGGTGCTGGGTGGCGGGTATTCCCCTATTGGCCTTTCTGGCTCTGCCCCCGCCCTGCCTTCAATACTTCGGCACCCAGATCTCGGAAACACGCTCCTTTTACTGGTTCGGGGCCTTACTGGTGCTTTTTGCAGGCTTTTGGATGAAAGATTTTCTCTGGGCTTTGATTTTCGGTTTTCTCGCCGCTTGGGCTTGTTTGGAAGACCCTTTTTCCGCTTTTTTCCTACTTCCCGTCTTGGGGTTCGAAGATGTTGCCCTGGAAAGGTTGCGTCTTGGAAATGATCTGGACCCGCCTGCCAGGCCTTTTCCTGGGGGCGGTTTCTGCCTTCATATTTTTTTCTGGGGATCTACCCTGGGCCGCCCTTTATCGCAGTGGATACGTGAATCCCTCTCTGGGATCCTGGACCCAGATCCAACAGCACGCCGTCCTCCTCTTGCAGGCCTGGCCCCAGTATTGGTTTGGTCGTCTGCCCTGGGGATACCTGCAAAACTCAACCCTGGGCCGTTTGCTGAATCCCCCCGTTCTTCCCATTCCTGATGGGGCCATCGGCCTTGCCTTTGGTGTCCTATTGGCCCTCACCCTGGCGGTGGCTCTCAAGGCCATCTTGGGAAAATTGGATGATAAGGAAATGTTACTCTGGTTTCTTCCGCCGGTCTTCTTCTTGGCTTTTTTTATCTTTGGCAACCAGGCCTGGGACGCCTTGACCCTCCGTTACATCGGCTTTTGGCAGTACTTTATCCCATCCTGCTGGGGCTAGCGGCCACCCAGGTCGGAAAGGGCGATCCACGAGGCTCTTGGGTCTGGATCCTGGGGCTATGGCTGCGGTTCAAGCCCTGTTCCTGGCCGCCCAGTGGATGGAGCCCGAAAGGCCGAACCCGGGCCGGGTTTTGGCTGAAAGGGTAGAACAGGCGGGATATCACGCCGGTTACTGCAATTATTGGGCTTCCGAGCTCATCCGGTATTATTCCCAGGACCGGGTTCTCATGGCGCCTTATAACCATCTGCCCATCAGCCGAAGGGTCACGGAAAAGGTGCAAACCAGCCCCAAAATCGCCTTGGTCTGGGTGGAAGGGTTGGACCATCCGGACAGGTTTCCTTTGGTGATAAATCAATTGGTCCTCATGGGATACCGTCCCTCGCAAAAAATTGAGTTTAAGCGGGAAGGATGGTCGATCCTAGGCTGGGAAATACGGCCTTCCAAACTGTCCAAGGGTCGGTTGTGATATATTTCTTTTCTAATCTTAAAGGCGGCGGGGATTCATGAAACGCAAGGGACTTTTCATCTCATTTGAGGGAACTGAGGGCGCGGGGAAATCGACCCAGCACACCTATTTTTGTGTGTACTTGAAGGATCGGGGTATCCCCTATCTCACCACACTGGAACCTGGCGGGACCGCCTTCGGAAAACTGATCCGCAAAGAACCTGCTGGACCCCAACCTCACTATCTTTCCGCGGGCCGAGCTCTTCCTGTTCCTCGCGGACCGAGCCCAGCATGTGGAGGAGGTTATCCGGCCTGCCTTGGAACGGGGCCTCATCGTTGTCTGCGACCGCTATATCGACTCGACCCTGGCTTACCAAGGGGGGGAAGAAAAATGGACAAAGATTTCTTGGTTCGCATGAATGATTTCACCACGAACTTGCTGAAACCCGACTTAACCCTGGTTTTCGATTTGCCGGTCCACGAGGGGTTCAAGCGCAAGTATCGAAACACCCGAAATTGGGCTGGGGACCGCATCGAGAACGAGAAAAGGGAATTTCACCAAAGGGTCCACCAATCGTTTCATCAAATCGCGAAGGCCGAACCCAAACGGGTGAAGTTGATTGATTCCAGCAAGACAAAGGAAGAAGTGAAGACGGAAATGTTCCGGGTCCTGAAAGGGTCATTGCCGCCCACTTGGCGCCACAAGATATTCGCTTAATCAAAACGAAGGGGATCAAGATTGTCCGAATTCATCACTCCCCGGCTTGAGAAGCTTCATTCCCAGCCGAAAGCGCAGAAACTGCTCCTGGAACTGAAACAGAGGGGCGGGGTACAGACTTTCCTTTGGACAGGACCCTCTGGAGTGGGCAAGAAAACGCATGCGCTCGCACTGGCCCGAACCCTCTTCTGTCGCTTGGGGGAGGACTGCCATGGGTGTCCTGATTGCCGTCAGGTCCTTTCCAAGTCCCATCCCGACCTTTATTGGGTCCATCGCGAACATTTCTGGTCGGACGAGAAGGACGACCGGGAAAAGCAGGGCATTATTGTGAACACCACCAAATTATTGGCCCAAAAGTTATCGCAAGCACCTTTTTCCGCTCCGCTCAAGATTGCGGTCATACCCGACGCGGGGCTAATGAACGACGATGCTCAAAATGTCCTCTTGAAAACGTTGGAAGAACCCCCCGGCGACACCCTCATCATTCTCATCACTGAGAAAAAAGGGGATTTGCTTCCCACCATTCTTTCCCGTTGCCGATCCGTGCGTTTTTCGGCCTTGGCGCCGGCGCTTATTCAACGCCTGCTGGTCGAAAGTCTGGGCTGGGGAAAGAAAGACGCCGAGGAAGCGTCCCGTAAAGCCCAGGGAAGCCTGACACTGGCTTTGAGGGAAGCGGACCCGGCTTGGAAAGGATTTCGAGAAAAGGTTGAAAAAGATTTGGACGAGGCCCTCTTGGGGCCGGAAGAGGGCTGGTTGACCCTGGGCAGTGAATATGAAAAGTGGGAACCGGAAGTCCTAGGCGACGAGGAAAGAACCGCAACCCAACGCAAGTTCGAAGTGATGACCCTGGTTTTCGACGCATGGACAAGGCTTTGGAACCGGCGCGTCGGGGGCGAATCCCCCTTGCCTGAAACTTGGAACGACCTATTGGCTGAAGATGTCTTGAAAAGCCTGACCATCCACCAATCGATGATCCCGACCAACCTTCCGGCCCGAATGATCCTGGACCATTTGTTTCTGGAACTGCGGGAGGGAATGAATAAGGGAGAAATGAGCCACATGCCTTTGACGGAAATAACGATTTAATCCATGGAGAAAGCAATGCCGGACAATAAAAAAACATTCTATGTGACGACGCCCATTTACTACGTCAACGACGTGCCCCATATCGGCCACGCTTATTGCACGGTGGGTGCGGACGCCATGGCCCGCTTCAAGCGTATGGACGGGTATGAAGTTTATTTTCTTACGGGCACGGATGAGCACGGCCAGAAGATCGAGAAAACCGCCAAGGAGCAGGGCCTTTCCCCGAAGGAATTGGCCGACAAGGTCGTCCTGCGGTTCCAAGAGGCCTGGGTGAAGTTGGGAATCTCCAACGACGATTTCATCCGCACCACCGAAGAAAGGCACAAGGAGCCGACCCGTCTGTTTTTCAAGCGGGTACTCGATGCCGGCTTCATCTACCAGGGGGAGTACGAGGGCTGGTACTGCCTGCCGGATGAGAAATTCCTCCTCGATTCCGAGGTCGTGGAGGGGAAATGTCCCGACTGCGGGCGTCCGGTCGACCGCATCAAGGAACACAACTATTTCTTCGCTATGAGCAAGTTCCAGAAAAAGCTCGAGGAGCACCTGGAAAAGAACCCCGATTTTATCCAGCCGGAAAGCCGTCGCAACGAACTGGTCAACAATTTCATCAAGCCCGGCCTGGCGGATGTTTCCATCACCCGAAATTCGGTGAATTGGGGTATCGCAGCCCCGGTGCCCGAAAAGACGGTCATCTATGTTTGGTTCGATGCTCTCTTGAACTACATCACGGCCCTGGGTTGGCCCGATGGGGAAAAGTACAAGAAGTTCTGGGTGGGCGAAGGGGTTGGGCAGCGCGAGACCATCAACCTGATCGGTAAGGACATCTTGCGCTTTCACGCCACCATTTGGCCGACCATGCTCATGGCCGCGGGGCTGCCCCTTCCAGATAAGGTTTTCGGTACCGGCTACATCAATAAGGACGGCAAAAAGATGTCCAAGAGCCTTGGAAATGTGGTGGACCCGTTCGAACTGGTGGAAAAGTACGGGCCCGACGCCCTGCGCTATTACCTTTTGCGCGAAATCCAGTTTGGCCTGGACGGCAACTATACCGACACGGCCTTCGAGCTTCGCTTCAACGGCGACTTGGCCAACGACCTGGGCAATCTGGTGAGCCGCTCCTTAACCATGTTGGAAAAGTATTTCGAGGGAGCCGTGCCCCAGCCTGGCTTGTCGGGCGATTTTGAAAAATCACTCTCCGAGATGGCATGCGCCTTCGCTCCCAAGGCCCGCAAGGCCATGGTGACTTTCGATTTCCCGAGCGCCCTTACGGCCGCCTGGGATCATGTCAAAAGGGCCAATAAATACATCGAGGAAACATCGCCCTGGAAGGTCGCGAAAGAAGGGGATTCGGGCAAGGAAAAATTGGCCACGATTATGTTTTCCCTTATGGAATCCTTGAGGGTCACGGCCATCTCCGTCGCTCCTTTCATGCCCTTTACCGCATCCTCCATTTGGAAACAGCTGGGTTTTTCCGATGATGTCCACAAGCATATGCTTTCCGAGACGGAAGAATGGGGCAAGATTCCGGTAGGACAGAAAATCGCGAAGGCCCAGCCACTGTTTCCGAGATTAGAGAAAAAGAAAGATTAACCATAGAATCAAATAGGGAATTAAACCAAAAATTAACATGGATTCACGGAATATTTGGGATTTATACCCCTTAGCCTTCCGATCCCTGTGCATCCCAAGCATCGGTGGGATATTAAAGGTTTTATTTTTCATCTTTTATGGCCAAGATAAGCTGCAAACTCCATTCAATCTGAGATTCAAGAGGGTTTAATTGTCAGGTTTAATTGATACCCACTGCCATTTAGACGATGAAAGGCTGATCGCCGAGGAAATCGGGGTCCTCTGGCGGGCGAAGGAAGCCGGAGTGGGCATTTGCATCACCATCGGTACGGATGAGAAAACCTCGGCCGCTGCAGCCGCGCTCGCGGCACGACATCCCGGTGTGGTGTTCCACACCGTGGGGGCCCATCCCAATGACGCGGACCGATTTGGGGAAGTCGAGCTAGCGGAAATCGAGAGGCTGGCCAGGGAAACCCGTCCCAAAGCCATCGGTGAGGTCGGGCTGGATTATTATCACGCCGCCGACAAGGCCAAGCAAAAGAACCTCTTTTCCCGCATGATCAAGCTGGCCAAAGAACTTTCATTGCCCATCATCATCCATGACCGGGACGCTCACGAGGATATCTACGAGCAGTTAAAGGCCGAGGCTCAGGGCATGAAGATCCTGATGCATTGCTACTCCGCGGGTGAGGAATATGTGAAAAGATTCATGGCCTTGAATTGTTATTTTTCAATTGCAGGTCCAGTCACATTTAAGAACGGCCAGGATATCCGCCTTTCCGTTTCCTTGATACCGCTAGATAGGCTGGTAGTTGAGACGGACGCGCCTTACCTGACTCCCCATCCCCACCGAGGAAAGCGTAACGAGCCAGCCTATGTGAAACTTACCGCGGAAAAGGTTGCGGAAGTAAAGGGGATTGGCTTTGACGAACTGGCCCGCCAAACGACCGAAACCGCCCGCCGATTTTTCAATCTTTAATGGGCAATTAGGGTTTAAGAGGATGAAACTACCCTAGGTTCAACCCCCAGTTCAATAACGAAGTGCAACACTTAGGCCCGGCAGAACCCGGGGGTTATCCTAAGTTTCATGAAACAATCCTACAGGCATCTATTGTTAGCCGAACGTGAAAAAATCTCTATTTGGAAGGCTCAAGGCCTTTCCCTGCGAAAAATCGCCAAACGCCTTGGCCGTGATGTTTCCAGCGTTTCCCGAGAGTTGAAGCGCAACGCCCCTCCCTTACGTCCCGGCCGGTATCTTCCTGCCAGGGCTCACGATCGGGCCATCTTGCGCAACCAGATCTCTCGAACTCACTTTCGGCTCAAGAAACCCGAACTGCGCCGGTATGTCTTGCGTAAACTTCGGCAAGGTCTTTCACCCGAACAAATCGCCGGTCAACTTCACCAGGAGAAATCCAAAATCTCCATTTCCCACGAGGCCGTCTACCAGTTCATCTATAGCAAAGCTCGGCATCTCATTCCCTTCTTGGCTCGCTCCCATCGAAAACGACTTCGGCGATGGCATTCCCACAATCACCGCAAAAGCCATATCCCACAACGCGTTTCAATCACCCAACGCCCTGCCATCGTCAAGGCACGGGACCAATACGGCCACTGGGAGATGGACACTATCATTTCCAGGCAGAGCAAAGCTTCTATCTTGGTCATGGTCGAAAGAAAGAGCCGACTGGTAAAACTTGCTTGGCTGCCCCAGAAATCCGCGTCAAATACCCGTATGGCTATCAATCGTCGCCTCGGTCAATTTTCCAAGGGACTCCGCAGGACCATCACCTATGACAACGGCTCGGAGAACGTCGAACACCTCCAGGTCAATGCCGTTTTGGGCACTAGGTCTTTCTTCTGCCTGCCATTCCACAGTTGGGAAAAAGGCACCGTGGAAAACACCAACGGTTTGATTCGACGCTTCTATCCGAAGAAAACCGATTTTGCTAACATAACCCCAGCTCAAGTCAGGCGCGTGGAACGGATTCTCAATGGTCGTCCCCGCAAGTGTCTTGGCTTCAAAACGCCGGAGCAAGTCTTTCGCCTAGGTGTTGCACTTACTGGTTGAATTCAGCAACAAGAATCTTTATCCCTTAGCTTAAATGGGACTCGGAACAGATATCCATTCCAGTTGGCCTTGATTTCCGCGAAGGTTCAGGCGGCCTGGAAAGAACATGAAACATAAATATGGGAAATAAAAAGCCCAGAGAATATACTTCCGTATTTTTTTATGCACTGATTTAGCAACAAATATCGGTAAAACCGACTTTAGTTCTAAAACCAACAGCCTTGGAAAACGAAGAGGGACAGGTACAATAACCCCTCCTAGTTTGATAAAGGCGGTGTTCATGATTCGGGAAGCTCTTTCCAAATTATCCCAAAAAAAATCTCTGACCGAGAAGGAAGCCTATGCTTGCATGATCGAGATCCTGGAGGGAACGGCCCTTCCTACCCAGGTGGCGGCCTATCTGGCCTTCTTGAACCTGGAATTCGAGACTCCCGCCGAGGTGGTGGGGAGCGTAAAGGCCATGCGTGACAAGATGGTGCGATTGAACGCCGAGGGGATGGATGCCATTGACGTTTGCGGGACCGGTGGGGACCACCGGGGAACATTTAATATCTCTACCGCCGCCGCCCTAGTTCTGGCGGGTGGCGGGGTAAAAGTGGCCAAACATGGAAACCGCGCGGCTTCAAGCCAATGCGGGAGCGCTGAGGTGCTTGAGGCTTTGGGTGTCAAGATCGATCCCTCAATCCCTATCCTCGAAAAGTGTCTTAGGGAAGCGGGAATGGCCTTTTTATTCGCCCCCCATTTTCATCCGGCCATGAAAAACGTTGGGCCCATCCGCAAGGAACTGGGCATCCGGACCATTTTTAATGTGCTTGGGCCTATGAGCAACCCGGCTTCGGTGAGGCGCCAGGTGATTGGGGTTTTCGATGCCGAGAGGGCCCGCGTCATGGGCGAGGCCTTGATGGAGGCGGGCATGGACAGGGTGGTGACCTTGCATAGTAAGGATGGACTGGATGAAGTTTCCAATGCCGATGAAACTTTTTTCTGGGAACTAGAACGGATGAAGGATGGAACCCTCAAGCGCTCGGTTGGCGTGCTACAACCCGAGCTTTTCGGTTTGTCACGCCGCAGCCTGGACGCCATCAAGGGGAGCGACGCCCCATCTAACGCTAAGATTTTGATTGGCATCTTAAACGGCGAAAAGGGCCCTCACCGCGATGCGGTCGTGATGAACGCTAGCGTGGGTTTCTACGTGGCGGGGAAATGCAATGCCATTCCCGACGGCCGGGCCCTCGCAGAGGAATCCATCGATTCAGGCAAGGCCCTGATCGTTTTGGGTCGTCTGAAGAAGGTTTCCAACGAATGAGCATCCTTCAAAAAATCACCGAGACCAAAAATAGGGAAGTAGAGCGTCTTAAAAGAGAAAGGGGACTTCTTTCCCTCCGGGAAGGGGCCAAAAGGCAGGATCCGCCCAAAGATTTTCTATCTGCCGTTTGCCGGCCGGGAAAACTTTCACTGATCGGGGAACTCAAAAAAGCCAGCCCTTCAAAAGGGGTGTTGCGCTCGGATTTTGACCCGGAAGCAATTGCGAAAACCTATCATGAAGCTGACGCCCAAGCCCTCTCGGTTTTGACCGACGAGACCTATTTTCAAGGCCATCTATCCTTTCTAGGAATGGCCAAAAGAGCCTCGGCCCTGCCCGTCTTGCGTAAAGATTTCATCATTGACGAACACCAGGTGTACCAGGCCCGGGAAGCGGGGGCGGATGCGATCCTCCTCATCGTGGCTATGCTCGATGACGCCCGGCTGACGCAATTTCAGGATTTGGCTTGGTCCCTTTCCATGACGGCGCTGGTGGAGGTGCACAACGAACTGGAAATGGACAGGGCCTTAAGGTCCGGAGTAAAGCTTTTGGGGATTAACAACCGAGACTTAAATGAATTCTCCGTTTCTCTTCAGACCACTTATAAATTGCTTCATAAAGTCCCTAAAAACTTGCCAGTGGTAAGCGAAAGCGGGATAAAAAACCGGGAGGACGCTCAAACGTTGTGGCAAAAAGGAGTGACGGCCTTGCTGGTGGGAGAAACCTTCATGACTTCCCCGGATATAGCTGCGGCCGTAAAGGCCTTGATGCCTTGAGGAATCCATGTTTCGAGTGAAAATTTGCGGTTTAACCCGGGACAAAGACGTGCGTTGGGCCGCTCGTGCGGGTGCGGACGCGCTTGGGTTCCAGATGTCGCTTGGTCCCCGAAAACTTACGCCTGAGTCCGCTCGAAAACTTGTGAGGGCGGTTCCTCCTCTGGTGGTTCCGGTGGGAGTCTTTTTCAACGAACCGCTTGCAAAAGTCAAAAAGCTCGTGCGTTATTGCGGTTTCCTGGCCGTACAGCTTCATGGGGAAGAATCGCCGTTCTATTGTTCCCAAATGCACGTGCCGGTCCTGAAGTCCGCGCGTATGCGCTCTGCCGGGGCTTATAAACCTCTCCGGTCCTTCAAGGTTGCGGGCTATCTTTTAGATTCTTATAATAAAAAGGCAGTAGGCGGCACGGGCATTAGTTTCGATTTTAAATGGGCCCAGGCCGCGGTTGAGGCCCTTCCCGCCCCGGTCATCCTGGCGGGCGGTTTGAACCCAAGGAACGTCCAGGAAGCCATCCGTCTTTCGAAGGCTTTCGGGGTGGATGTGTCCAGCGGGGTTGAAAGCCGGCCCGGAGTCAAGGATCCCCGTCTCGTATCCCAATTTATCCGGCTCGCCAAGAGAGCCTTTAAGCAATGAAAGGACCTGTCAACCTCCATGGCTGACCAGAAATCGCTCATTATCAAACTGGCCCATATCTACTACCACACCGGCAGTTGGGATAAGGCCATCCTGGAATATGAAAAAATCATCGCCCTGGATCCCAATGACATCAACGTGCATTTGACTCTGGGGGAGCTTTACCAGAAAAAAGGTGATTTGGACCGGGCCTACAAGGAATACGAGCTTTCCGCCAATGGTTTTTTAAAGGAAAAAAACATCCGAAAGGCGTCAGCGGCATTCAGGGAGTTGGCCGGCTTGGTGCAAAAAATGGTGGAGCCGCAGGACTTGGACCGGGCCATTGAGATTTACAAGGCCATGCTTTCCAAAATCCCGGATTCACAGGAAGTCCTTACCAATTTGCGGGACCTTTACCTTCGACACAATCAAATGGAGGATGCTTTGAGCCGAACCCTGGAATTGGGGGATATGTACAACCAGTTGGATTACGTGGATAAGGCCATGGAGGAATATACCAAGGCCTGCTCCATCGATCCCGGCCATGAGGGAGCTCGGATGAAGCGTGACAAACTTAAGAATGACCTCGCCTCGCCACCGCCGCCCGCTGAACCGGGGAATTAAATGGCCACTTATCCAGATTCCCAGGGTTATTTCGGCGTTTTCGGGGGCCGTTACGTTCCCGAAACGCTGATGGTGGCGCTAGATGAACTGACCAACGCCTATCAAAAGGCGAGGAAAGACCCGGATTTTAAAAACCGCTACCAAGAGCTTTTGAAAAATTATGACGGCCGTCCAACTCCCCTGACTTTTGCCCGAAACCTATCCAAAAAACTGGGTGGGAGCAGGATTTACCTGAAAAGGGAAGACCTGAACCATACGGGGGCCCACAAGATCAACAATTGCCTTGGACAGATCCTCCTGGCCGTCAAGATGGGGAAAAAGCGGATCATCGCGGAAACAGGGGCGGGTCAGCATGGGGTGGCGACGGCCACGGTCTGCGCGCTCTTCGGCCTGCCCTGTGAGATTTACATGGGCGAAGAGGACGTCCATCGGCAAGCCCTTAATGTTTTTCGCATGAGGCTCCTGGGCGCGAAGGTTCATTCCGTGACATCCGGAACCCGGACCCTGAAGGATGCTATGAGCGAGGCCATCCGCGACTGGGTAACCAACGTCCGCACGACCTATTACTTGATAGGCTCCACGGCCGGGCCGCATCCTTATCCCATGCTGGTGAGGGATTTTCAGCGGGTCGTGGGCGATGAGGCCAAAAGGCAAATTCGGGAGGCGGAGGGGCGATTGCCGGACGCTTTGGTCGCCTGCGTGAACGGTGGGTCAAACGCCATTGGACTTTTTTATCCTTTCTTGAGAGACCGGAATGTAAAGATGGTGGGTGTCGAAGCTGCGGGGGATGGAGTTGAAACTAAAAGAACCGCCGCGACCATGGCCAAGGGAAAACCGGGTATCCTTCACGGAAGCTACAGCTATGTGCTTCAAAGCCCGGAAGGACAAATCGCCGAAACCCATTCTATTTCGGCTGGCTTGGATTATCCGGGGGTGGGCCCCGAACATGCTTGGCTCAAAGACACCGGACGGGCCCAATATGTCTCTGCAACTGACCGCCAAGCCCTGAAAGCCTTCCAAACTCTTGCAGCCACCGAGGGAATCCTGCCCGCTTTGGAAAGCGCCCATGCGGTTTTTCACGCCATGCGGATGGCACCCCGAATGAGCCGGAAATCCATCATTGTGGTCAACCTTTCCGGGCGTGGTGACAAGGACGTCAACACGGTTCTGGCGAAGCTGGGGATGGAATTAAAGGGAAGCAAGCCATGAATGATACGCTAAACCGGGTATTTGAGGATGCCCGACGCGGCCGGAAAGCGTTGTTTTTTCCATATATCTGTTTAGGTTATCCGAGTTATTCCCTTAGCCTAGCCTGTGCCAGATCGGCTTTGAGGGCGGGGGCGGCGGGATTGGAACTGGGGTTGCCTTTTTCTGATCCCATCGCGGATGGTCCAACCCTTCAAATGGCTACCCAGCAAGCATTGAACCGGGGGACCAAGCCCGCGGATGTTTTCAAAGTGATTCGAACCCTTCGCCAAGAGGGATTTCAACAGCCTCTGTTGGTTATGAGTTATGCCAATCTTTTGGAGCGAATGGGGTGGAAATACTTCGCCAGCCAGTTGGAGAAGGTGGGCGGGAGCGGAGCCATTGTTCCCGACTTGCCCCAGGAGAAGTTCAGTACCATCGGAAAGCCCCTTTTTGAACGTAATTTGTCATTAATACCCTTTGTGGCCCCCACCTCTGATCCGAATCGAATTCGTAAGGTCGATGCCATGAAGGCCCCCTTTTTATATTATGTTTCGGTAACAGGTGTGACCGGGGCCAGGAAAACCCTCCCCGTCGGTCTTTTGAACGATCTGCGAAAGATTAAAAGGAAGATTCGCACCCCCCTTGTAGTCGGATTCGGCATATCAACCCCCCTTCAGGCCGCCCAAATCGGGAAAACGGCTGACGGGGTCATTATCGCCAGCGCCCTCATTAAGTTGATTTCGAAGATGCCAAGTGGACGTGTTTCCTTCGGGGTGGAGCGGTTTTGCCGGGACGTTTTGCGGAAAATGAGTTAAGTTTAGATTTAGGAGAACGAATTAAGGAGTCTTTTTCTAACTTTAGAAACGCGCTCATTTTTGGAGGCATCCATTGGTTTGGTACAAAACACTCAAAAAAGCTATCACACAAACCCCGGTCGAGAACAAGGCCGTCCAGGTACCCGAAGGTCTTTACGCCAAGTGCAAGGGCTGTTCTGAAATTCTTTATAACCGGGACCTGGATAAGAACTTGCGGGTATGCCCGAAGTGCGGTTATCACTACCAGCTTTCGGCCCTCGAGCGGTTATACCTGACGTTGGATTCGGGAACCTTCCAGGAATTCGACGAGAAACTAACCTCCCTGAACCCCTTGGGGTTCCCTGAGTATGAGGCGAAGATCAAAAAGGGCCAGGACCGAACCAAAATGCTGGAGGGCGCGGTGACCGGATTGGGAAAGATCAACGGGCAAAACGTATCGATTGCCATCACCGATTTCCAGTTCATGGGTGGTAGCATGGGCAGCGTGGTGGGTGAAAAAATCACTCGGGCCGTGGAAAGAGCCATTTTGAGAAGGGTGGGTACGGTAATCATATCCTCTTCCGGGGGTGGGGCTCGGATGCAGGAGGGGATCCTTTCCTTGATGCAAATGGCCAAGATCTCAGCGGCCCTTTCCCGCTTAGGTGAGGCGGGACTGCCCTATATCTCGGTCCTGACCGATCCAACCGCTGGAGGCGTGGCCGCATCCTTCGGTATGCTGGGGGACGTCAACTTGGCCGAACCCGGCGCCATGATCGGCTTCGCCGGTCCAAGGGTTATCGAGCAGACCATCCGGCAGAAACTTCCCAAGGGATTTCAACGCTCAGAGTTTCTGCTTGAGCATGGCTTTATTGACGTGATTGTCCCACGGCAGCAGGTGAAAGCAACGGTGGGTCAGTTCCTCAAATTCTTCCACCACAACTAAAAACTTTGCGCCTCAATCTGGATTCCCTGGAACGCCTTGGTTGGCGTTTTGGTTTGGAAACCACCCAAGCCCTGCTAGAGGCATTAGGCAATCCCCACCTGGGCCTTCGTATCGTGCATGTTGCGGGAACCAACGGCAAAGGGTCCACAAGCGCCTTTACCGCTTCCATCCTTAGGGAAAACGGGTACAAAACAGGTCTTTATACATCCCCCCACCTTTGGGACGTTCGGGAAAGGTTCCGAATCAACGGCGTTTGGATTCCCCAAGCTGATTTTCGACGGCACTCCGGAAGGGTACTGGCCGCTTGCGGATCAGTTCAAAAACGGATGGGGCATTTACCCACTCAATTTGAGGCCCTTACCGCGGTGGCCTTCTTGTGGTTCAAGGAACAAAGGGTTGATTGGTTAGTGCTGGAAGTGGGACTGGGAGGACGTTTGGACGCAACCAACGTCATACCGGCGCCCGAGGCGGCGCTCATTACGCCCGTGGGGTTGGAGCATCGGGAAATTTTGGGCAACAGCCTTCGACAGATTGCCCAAGAAAAAGCCGGGATTCTCAAAGCGGGGGGGCTGGCCGCAACGATTCAATCCCAACCAGAGGCTTTGGAATCGGTGCTGAATATTGCAAGGCAAAGGGGTGTCGGTCTTTGGGTGGGAGGCAGGGATTTTCAATACCGCCGGGAGGGAAACCAATTCCACTGGGAAGGACCCGGTCTCCACCGGTCCTTTCAGCTTCCCAGGTCTCCCGAGTTTCAAACCATGAACGCGGCTTTGGCCGTCGCGGGAGTGCAGATACTCCAAACCAGTGGAGCGAAGTTATCGGACGACAAGATTCAAAGGGGCCTCTCCGATATGCGTTGGCCGGGTCGGTTGGAACGGCTTCAAGCCGATCCATTGACGCTCTTAGATGGGGCCCATAACCCGGAAGCGGCCAAGGCCCTTGCGTCGGCATTGAAAAGAGCCTATCCCCATCGAAAGATGATCCTCCTGAACGGATTTTTGAAGGATAAAGACTATGCTTCTTGCGCGATGATCCTGGCCCCCCATACCCAATTGGCGGTGGTTTCAACCCCTCCCAGCGATCGTGCGGCGGAAGGACAAACGATCGTGAAAGGTTGGGAAGCGGCCGGGGTTCGTGCTCTTTGGGTCAACGATTGGAAACATGCGCTCGCGTTGTCGCGATCGCTCGCAAGACAAAAAAAGTGTCCCCTTTTGATCATGGGATCACTCTACCTGGGTGGGGCATGCCGCCATGAAATAATTGGAAACCGGGGGTTGGCTCGGATATAAACCAATTGGTCTACTTTGTTATACTTGCAGGACATGCAGTTTGAAGGAGGACCCCGGTTGGCCAAATCAATGAAATCCCCCACCCTTTCCATCATCGTGCCGGTTTTCAACGAGGCAAAAACACTCCTGGCACTCCTGGATAAGGTTCAAGCGGTCAAGTTGAGGGGCCTGAAAAAACAGATCCTGGTGGTTGACGATGGTTCAGCGGATGGAACCAGGGATGTACTTAAAAAACTTCGAAAAAGCAGCATTGAGATTTATTTTCACGAAAAAAACCGTGGTAAAGGGGCGGCCATCCGAACGGCCATTCCCCATACCAAAGGGGATTACGTGGTGGTCCAAGATGCCGACCTGGAATATGATCCGGCGGATTATGAAAAACTTCTCGGACCTCTTCTGGAAGGGAAGGCGGATGTGGTTTATGGTTCACGGTTCATGGGTACCCATCAAGCCTTTGTTTTCTCCCATTACCTGGGGAATATTTTCTTAAGCTTTGTGACGACCCTTTTATATGGGACTGTTTTGACCGATATGGAGACTTGTTACAAGGTTTTTAAGGGGGACATTCTGCGCGGGTTGACCCTTCGTTCCAATCGTTTTGAGTTCGAACCAGAGGTCACCGCAAAGATTCTTAAAAAGAATTTCAAGATCTACGAGATGCCAATCTCCTACCACGGCCGAGGATTTTCGGAAGGGAAGAAGATTACTTGGAGGGACGGAATCACGGCTCTTTGGTGCCT
Source organism: candidate division FCPU426 bacterium (assembly GCA_963771075.1). Lineage (GTDB taxonomy): Bacteria > Oederibacteriota > Muellerivitia > Muellerivitales > Muellerivitaceae > CAVTWJ01. Next base: position 41,723 of record CAVYSE010000023.1, read on the forward strand.
GATTCGTTACCGGATATCGGATTAGAAACACCGTTCAACAAAGTTCAAATATTCAATCCGGAAAACAAAAAATGAACCGTCCGCCTTTGGCTGACCCAATCCGAAGCGTTCCCTTTAAAATCACTCTGGCTTTGTTGAGGCTGTTGCGCATACTAGCGGCTGTTGATTTTTTGGCTTTGATGCTTACTGGCGGCTATAAGATTCCCTTCACTCCCTTGCGGTCCCTTTACCCTTGTACTTCCCTATTTCTTATTCTTCTCACGACCCTTTTCATCCATTGGGCGGGGGGGGATATGACTCCGGGAAAAAAGGATTGGCTGGGAACCGACGGAAGGATTCTCATCATCATTTGGATGGTGTTTTTGGGCAATTTCCGTTGGAGGGGAAGCGGTGATGTGGTGGCCGCTAGCCTACAGCCCTTCGCCCTTTTGGAGCACGGGCATTTGTACCTTGATGAATATTTCACGATACCGATTGATGGGGATGTGAGCGGAGTTTACCGCCGGGGAGGCCACATCCTCTCCAAGTATTCCAGCGCCGCGGGTCTTTGTCTGGTGCCCTTTGACCTGATCCCCGGCCTGGCGGGAGTCGTCCCAACGGATCTTTTTCTGCACCAAACCCAGAAGATTGGCGCCTCCTTCATGGTGCTTCTTTCTGTTTTTTTTCTTTTGAAAACCCTGTTCCTTTTTCTTCCCCGCCGGGAAGCCTGGTTTCTGGCCCTCGCCTATTCCTTTGGCACATCGGCTTTGAGCCTCACCAGTCAGGCTATCTGGCAGCATGGGCCGGGACAATTGGCCCTCAGCCTTGGCTTGTGGGCTGTGCTGAAAGGCGTGGAAGCTGGAGAAAAAGAGGGGAAGAACTCCCCCGCCCAGTATTTTGCCATTGGCGGGTTTGCCTTTGCCATGGCGGCCTGGTGCCGATATACCGACATCCTTTTTTTCCCCGCGCCATTGGCCTACATGGTCTTTAAGAAACGCCGCGGCCTCATCCCTTTTCTTCTCGGTGCCGTCCTGCCCTTCGCGGCCTTGGCGGCAGACAATACATTTCATTCCGGCATTCCTTGGCAGACGGGTTACCCCGGAAGGGAAACCGAATTCACACGCCACTGGTGGAGGGGTTGGCGGGGATTCTTTTTAGCCCCGCGCGGGGGCTTTTTTTATATTCCCCTTTTCTGGTTTTACGCTTTCTACGGATTTTACCGCAAATGGAGAAGTAACAACGATGCGTTTCTCTTTAGGGCTCTTATCGATTTCAGCCTTCGCGCTTATTATTCTTATTTCAAAGTACATTCAATGGTCTGGAGGATTTTGCTTCGGCCCCCGTTATTTGGCGGACATGGACCCGATCCTTGTTTTTGCCTGCGTTCCGGCGGTGTCGCTGTTGAAATGCGGGGATGGGGGGAGTTCTTCTGCCTGAACGTTGTATTTTCCTTCCTTATCCATTGGATGGGCGCTTACTTGACATGGAAATGGGAAAATGAACCTTTATGGTCCCCCTTCCACCATCCCGTTCTATATCTTTTGATAGGAGGGGAAAGCCTGGACGCTGGTACTCGAATTCTATTAACGTCTTCAACCGCTCTCGTGCTGGGGCTGGCGGGATGGTTTGCCCTGCGTTGGGCCCGGAGTTTCAGGATTCAAACTGCCTGATAAATTATTTATTGATTTTTCCCCAATCAAGTATTTGTGTGTTGGATAAGTTTTTCTTTATTCCAAAGCCCCAGTTGAAGCCCTATAAGGGCAAATTGAAGGTACATGAACTGCTGGGCAAAGGTGAACTCGGTCAGACCCCATGCAAGAGCCGCTATAAAACAACAGGTCATCGTCCAATTCAGGTTCTGCTCGTTCAGGTCTTTACCTTTAAAACGGATGGCGTTTAAAAAAAAACAAAAAATCCAACCCAGGTAAACAGTTAAACCTTGCCAGCCGTTTTGGACCGTGATTTGAAGGAAGTTGTTGTGCAAATGAGGTTCGGTCACTTCTACCAGCCCTTTCGGATGGTATCGGGGAAAGATCACGCCGATATTACCCTGGCCTATTCCCCAGGGATAATCCCGGATGATACGCAAACCCGAATCCCAGATCAGGATGCGGGTTTGGTCGCTGTAGTCCACCTCGTGTTTTTCGTCAAAGTGGGTTTCCACGCGGGTAATGCTTTTGATCTTGTCCTGTAGATAAACCGGCATGAAGAAGTAACCCACAATGCCGGCCATCAACCCCGCAAGAAGCCACTTTCGGTTGAGGCGGCCGCCTAAGATCAAAAAACCGGCTGCCAGCCCAACCCATGCCCCGCGGGTTTCAGTTAAAAGAAGCGCTGCGAGGTTGAGCACTACCCCTGCCCAGAGGGGTAGATTCTTAGGTTGCAGCATGAGGAAGCCCAATTGAAGGATAAGGGCAGTCATGAGCAGGCCACCGAAGACGATTTTGTCGCCGGAGAATGAATCGATTCGATCCTGATGCAACCAATAATGTTTCCCGATTCCGCAAACCGCGCAAAAGACGGTTCCCCAGATGAAAAAAGCCAGAATTTTGCGGATTTCCACCGCCGCCAGACCCATGGATCCGACAAAAAGGATTAGGAGAATAGTCAGGTAACGGTGAACGGTTTCAAAGCTATTGGCCTGATTGACGCCGAGCAAGGCACCTAGGTAAAAAGTGAAGACCCATAAAAGTGTAAGGACCAGAAATGGATCCCAGCGGATAGGGGTGTGGGATGGGTCCCGGAAATAAAGCCAAAGGATCCAAAGTGCCGGGAGCCAGACCAGGTTTTGTAGCGCGATGGAAGCTGTGGAAACGAAGAAGAAAAACGCCAAGGAAAAGAAAAAGAACCGGCGGGAGGTTGGAGGAATATTCATGGGATTAAATTATAAACGCTTTTGGGAAGTGCAAAAAGAGGATGGGGTTGTCCCTCGAAGCGGGATCAAACGGTAAAGAATCAGGATGGATTTATCCGGCAGGTCATAGCGCGCGACCAAGCTGTAACCGGCTGGGGCAGGCCCGATGAAATCCTTGCGTTGGGCGACAAAAGAAGCGTTTTCGTTTTCCGTTTTTAATAAAGAAACCCCATATTTCAAGGCGTAGTAGGTAAATCCCCAGCCGTTAAAAAACATGGTATCCAGGCAATCAGTCCTTAAGTTCCTTTCCTTTTCCGGAAAACGCGAAATGACCTGGAAGAGTTCCTCCTGGTGCCATTGTTCATGGGTGGGAGGACTCGCAGTGGTATAAACGGATTGGGCGAAAACCTTAACGGGACCCCAGCTTATTTCTTGGGGAAGGAAGCTAAATCCGAAACTCATGACCCAGAAGGATAAGACGCAATAAGAGACGATCCCGGTCCGCGCCAAAGACTTCAACCAAGGGGTTTTAATCAGTGAAACCCAATAAACGGAAATTATCGAAACTCCCACCATCATAGGCATGATGTATCTCACATCCCTGTGAGATGGCAATAAAAATACATAATTCCCAATAATCAAAAGTAGGGGAAGACGATTCGCCTTATGCCGTCGTGAAAAGCCGATGACTAGGCCGAGAACAAATAAAGCGGTTGGGCAAAGGTACGTCTGGATGGTTTCAAACATGACAGGATAGCACAGGAGGTTAGGGATGCTATACCAAGGGCCGACCAGGGTGATGGAAGAATTGCCCGACAGATCATTTATTAGCATTCGCGGGTGATTACCGTACCAGAGTAGGGTGACGCAAAAAGCTATAAGGGCCGACCGAAAGACGTTCCAGAGAATCGTGGACCTTACGGGCCCTTTAACACCTCTGGCGATCCAAATTTCGTGGGCCAAGGGCAACATCATGCAATGGATGAAGGTCCATTTGGTGAGCATCCCGAGACCGAAGATGAGGCCAAAGATCATCGACTTCCGATAATCCGTGAAATGTCTCGTCCTAATCAGAGCATACAAGCTCCACGCCACCATGGCTGAAAGCTCGACATCAAGTTGGTATTCCTTGAATTGGGAAACGAACATGGGTAGAGAAAGTACGAAAATCGCGGATAACAGGCCGGTTGAGCGATTCCAGAGATCTATGCCGATCCCGTAAATCGAGAAAGCCAGTATGGCAATAAAGACCACGTTGCTCATGATTGCGACCGTCATGGAGGTTCCGAAAAGAAGATAGAAGGGAAGTGTGGTCCAATACCGGAAGGGGGGATAAAAGTAATAATTCGTCCATAAGTGATAAAAGGTTCTCGGCTGCAACTCGTGAAGATACAAGAGACTTGTCCATAGGTGACGGGCCTCATCCCAATGGGGCGGTCTCGTCTCCGCTGTAACATAAAAATAATTCAATACGCTTACTAATCCGATCAAGAGCGCGAGTAGAAAGACGTCCCTGGACGGCCAGCGGGGTGAATCAGAAAGGGTCAGGTTGGAGCCGTAATTTTCCAAGATTGAATACCTTCAATTATTTTTGGCGGACAAGCCGTGCGTGCTTGATTCGCGATTTGAAAGGGAAAAAGGCATGTTCTTCCATGATTAGATCACTTGTCGGGAAGGATTGCGTTAAGGATTATAAGGCTAATCGAATTAGGTCCGAATGATCCTGTTGATCAGATTGTTCGTTGACAGCCCCTGTGGTGAATGTTTAAATACTCAAGGTTTTTCAGGGTTTTCGGAGGAACTTTGGGCCGAAACCCATGCTGGTTCTGAAGCGTTCCCGTTCGACGGCTCCCCTTTTTCATATCCATCAGGGGGGCGCGCAGCCCCTGGAAACAGGAGTCTCGAGGCGATTCGGTCCCTATCTTTGGAGGAAATCATGGCGAAGGTCGTCCTAAAGAACGTGAATAAGGTTTACGGCAACAACGTGGTGGCCGTGAATAACGTCAATATCGAGATCGCGGACAAGGAATTCTTGATTCTGGTGGGCCCCTCGGGCTGTGGCAAATCGACAACCCTTCGCATGGTCGCTGGTCTTGAAGAACTCTCTGGGGGTGAGATTCGCATTGATGATGTGCTGGTCAACGACGTTCCTCCCAAGGACCGGGACATTGCCATGGTTTTCCAAAACTACGCCCTTTACCCCCATATGACGGTGTTCGACAACATGGCGTTCGGCCTGAAACTGCGGAAATACCCTAAGGAAGAGATTAAGCAAAGGGTTTACGAGGCCGCTAATATATTGGGTATTCAAGAGCTTCTGGCCCGTCGCCCCAAGGAACTATCCGGCGGTCAGCGCCAGCGCGTTGCGGTGGGCCGGGCCATAGTGCGCAAACCGAAGGTGTTCCTGTTCGACGAGCCCCTCTCCAACTTGGACGCCAAACTTCGAGTGCAGATGCGCGCTGAAATATCAAAGCTTCACACCCGCCTTCAGGCCACGATGATTTACGTGACCCACGACCAGTTGGAAGCCATGACGATGGGCGACCGCATCGCGGTTATGAAGGATGGGTTCGTCCAGCAGATTGCCGATCCCCTGACCCTTTACGAGAAGCCCGTCAACAAGTTCGTGGCCGGCTTCATCGGCACCCCCGCCATGAACTTTATGGAAGGGACCCTCAACAAAAAACGCACTGGAATTTATTTCAATGAGGAAAATTTCGAGATCAAGTTACCCGACCAATTCGCGCCCCAAGTGGAAAGCCACGTGGGCCGGGACGTCATTTTAGGAGTGCGGCCTGAGGATATCCACGACAAGATGGATGCCGCCAACGCTTCTCCCGACAACACGATTAGCGCGACAGTTGAAATCATCGAACCTCTCGGCGCGGAGGCCTATTTGTACCTGACCACGGGCAAAAGTCCATTTATCGCCCGTGTTTCCAGCCACGATCAAATCGAGATCAACCAGGATATCGAGCTGGTCTTTAACATGCAAAAATCGCACATCTTCGACAAAGAAACGGAGAAGTGCCTGACCACCTAAGCCTTCGGGGAGTTGGATTCTTATTGAAAACCGGAGCGGGTAACCGCTCCGGTTTTTGAGTTTATAATGGGGTCTTCAACCTTCTTTTACCTCGTGAGGGAGTATTTATGCGGATCGCGGTGGTAGGTACGGGATATGTGGGTTTGGTGACGGGTTCCTGTTTCGCGGACCTGGGCAACCAAGTCATTTGCGTGGACGTGGACCGCAAAAAGATCAAGGGCCTGCAAAAGGGCGTGGTCCCGATTTTTGAACCGGGTTTGGAAGAAGTTGTCCATCGAAATATGGGCAACCGCCTTACCTTTACAACCGACTTGGCCAAGTCGGTCCGGGAATCCGACTTCATTTTCATCGCGGTCAGTACTCCCCCGGGCAAGGACGGGGAGGCGGATATCACCAATGTAAAGGCGGTAGCCCGTGGAATCGCCAAGGCCATCAATCGATACAAAATCATCATCAATAAAAGCACTGTTCCCATCGGCATGGGAGATGTGGTCACCCAGATCATCATCAAGAACGGCCCTAAGGACGTTGCTTTTGACGTGGTTTCAAATCCTGAGTTTCTAAGGGAAGGTTCGGCGGTCATGGACCTTTTGCACCCCGACCGGGTGGTCATCGGAGCCACCCGCCGATCGGCGGCCCAGAAGGTTGCGGAAATCTACAAACCCCTCAATAGCCCCGTTCTTATTACTGACCTGAAAAGCGCGGAGATGATCAAGTACGCCTCTAACGCTTTCTTGGCCACGAAGATCTCCTTTATCAACGAGATCGCTAATCTTTGCGACGCAGTGGGAGCGGATATCGGACAGGTGGCCAAGGGAATGTCATATGACCCGCGTATCGGCGGCCAGTTCCTGAATGCCGGGTTGGGTTTCGGCGGGAGTTGCTTCCCGAAAGACGTATCCGCCCTTATCAAGATTGGTCAGAAGAGCCGGGCAGCTTTTCGGATCCTGCCCCAGGTAATGGATGTGAACCAAAACCAAAGATCCCTGTTCCTTCAAAAAATTCGCCAAGTGTTGGGCCCCGTGAAAGGCAAAACTCTCGCGGTATGGGGCCTTTCGTTCAAGCCCAATACCGATGATATGCGCGAGGCCCCATCCCTGACGATCATCCCCGCCCTCCTAAAGGCCAAGGCCAGCCTGAGACTATATGATCCCGTGGCAATGGAGAGGGCGAGGGACCATTTCAAGGGCGTAAGATTCGTCAAAAACCCCTATGAGGCCGCCCAAGGCGCCGACGCTGTGCTTGTTCTCACGGAATGGAATGAGTTCAAACAGGTGGATTTCAAGAAGCTTCGGGGGATCATGCGACGGGCGGTGGTCATCGATGGGCGTAACATGTACGGCAGCGAGGAATTGACCGAAGAGGGATTCGCCTATTACGGCATGGGCCGGGGCGAGGTACTGGATTTCGGCTGATACCCGAGAGAAAGGCGTTCATTGAAAATCGCTCTATTGGGATCAACGGGAATGCTGGGTTCGCGGGTGGCCCAGGAACTTTCCCGCCGTTCGCATCAGGTCCTGACGCCCAATCGGGACCAGGCGGATCTCACACGGCCTCTTTTACTGGAGAAGTTCTTCCGAGAAAACGATTTTGAGATATTAATCAACTGCGCTGGCTATACGCGGGTGGATTTTTGCGAGGAACCCTCCCAGTTCCCCATCGCGCAGGCCGTAAATGGTTCCGGAGTAGCTTGGCTGGCTCGGTTTTGCCGTCAAACGAAACGGTTCCTTGTCCATTATTCCACCGATTACGTTTTTGACGGTTCCAAGGATGGCCCCTATGAGGAGTCGGATAGGCCCCATCCGCTGAACGCCTACGGGCGTACCAAGTGGGAGGGGGAAAGGCTTTTGATGGCCGAAAACCCAAATTATTACATTATCCGAACCTCTTGGCTTTTCGGCCCGGGAGGCCGGAAACATTTCGTGACCTCGATGCTGGATATTTTCCGCACCCGTCCAAAGGCCGAGGTTGTTTCCGACCAGGTTGGCGCGCCCACCTATGCTCCCGACCTTGCCTGGTTTACCCTGGAGCTGTTGGAACGGAAAATTCCACCGGGAATCTTTCATTTTGCAAATAGGGGTTTTGCCTCATGGTTTGACTTTGCCGTATCGATCCAGGCAAAGAGCGGTTTGACCCAATGCCGGCTAGTGCCTGCCCTTACCGAGTTCGTATTCCGGCCCGCAGTTCGTCCCTCCAATTCCCGATTCAGCCTGGACCGTGTGGAGGGAATCCTGGGTAAACCAATCCGTCCTTGGACCGAGGCGTTGGACGAATATCTCACCAAGGAACTCGGAATTGAAAAAGCTTGATCTATCGGTGGTGATACCGGTTTATAACGAGGAAAAACGCCTCCCCAAGACCTTGGATGAGTCCTTAAGCTACTTGAAAAAATCCAAATTGAGCCATGAAATTCTTATTGTCGATGACGGCTCCAAGGACTTGACCTTAGAAAAAGTGGAATACTTCCGAAAAAAAGGGGGAGGCAGAGCTATTCGAGTTCTAAAACAGGAAGTTAATCAAGGCAAAGGGGCGGCGGTTAAAAGGGGTGCTTTGGAAGCGCAAGGAGAGATCATCCTTTACATGGACGCGGATAACGCGACCCCGCTTGATCAATTTGAAAGATTTCGACCCCAGTTCAATAAGGGGACCGATGTGGTCGTTGGGAGCCGGGCGATTGACCGAAGTATGGTGAAAGTTCATCAACCCATTTATCGGGAAGCCATGGGTAGGTTTTTTAATGTTTTGGTTCAGTTAGCGGCCACTCCGGGCCTGCAAGACACCCAATGCGGGTTCAAGGCCTTTCGGCGCAGGGCCGCCCAGGCGGTATTTCCATTGCAAACGATCCACCGGTTTGGCTTTGACGTTGAAGTCCTTTATATAGCGCGCAAACAAGGCTGGTCCATGACCGAGACGCCGGTGGAATGGTTCGACGCCCCTGGATCAAAAGTCCACGTATTCCGGGATTCCTCGACCATGTTTCTGGACCTGCTACTGATCCGCTACAACGATCTTGCGGGCCGATACAAATCAAAACCCTCCTGAAAGGCCTCTCCATGGATTCCGCGGAAGGCCGGGCCCGCCGAATCGGTCGAAACACACTTTTTCTCCTTTCCACGGACGTGGCGGCCCGTCTGTTTTCATGGGCAGCCCTAGCTTTTCTTTGGCGTCAATGGACGGTTGAGACCTATGGCCAGTACGCCCTAATCAAAAACCTAGTGGCGGTATTCGCGACCGCTAGCGACATGGGATTGAACGCACTCACCATCCGAGAAGTGGCTTTCCGTAAGGATTTAGCCGGGTTTTATCTGCGTAATGTTATGGGAATCCGTGTGCTCTTTTCCTTAATTCTCATCGTGATACTTCTCTCCACTGGATATGTTTTGGGTTATGAGAAAACCATTCAAATTGGACTATTGATTATGGGCCTGAGGTTGCTTTTGGATTGTTCCTCGGGAGCCTATGTTTACCTTCTCCAGGCGCATGAACGGATGGGAATTCATGGGAGCATCATTATGGGAGCCAGTTTGTTTCGATTGGTAGGTACCGTCTTGGTGGTCGCCTTGGGCGGGGGTTTGACTCCGGTTTGTGCTGTTTGGGTCTTAAGCAGTGGGGTGACCTTGTTTGTGTTGGGAACCATGGGTACCCGAATGGGCTGGAAACTGGAATTTTCCATTTGGAACTGGGAAGAGGCCTACGGGGTGCTCCGGAACGCGCTTCCTCTGGCGGCTTTTGGGGCCTTTCAAATGCTTTATTACAGAGTGGACTCCATATTGCTGAAGAGTTTGAAAGGAAACGCATCGGTGGGCCTCTACGACGCTGCCGCGACTTTCTTGCTGGTGATTCTTTCCTTTTCCCAACATTTTGGGCTCTCAACTTTTCCCGTTTTTTCGACCGACCAAAACCAAAAATCGGAATTTAAGAGGTTGGCCAGGAGATCTGTAAAATTTCTGATGGTTATGGGGTTTCCTATTTCCGTTGGCGGATTCCTCCTTGCCGGGCCCTTGATGTCTTTCGTCGGTGGCTCGAAATACATTTCCTCGGCACCCGGTTTTTCCATTTTGGCCCTTTCAACGGTTCCTTTTTTTCTTTCCAATGTTTATGTGAACGTGCTCATGGTGCGAAAGCCCAAGGCGTTGGTTTATCTTTATTTATTTCTCTTCGCGTTGAATGTGGGGCTTAATCTTTTATTGATTCCACGGTGGGACACCGTGGGCGCTGCTTGGGCCACTGTATTATGCGAGATTTTTGGCGTAATGCTTGGTTTGGGTCTGATTCGAAATGACCTAAGGCTGGAAGGTTCCAAAGGTTTTTTATGGTCATTAGTCGCTTCGGGTTTGGCGGCGGGCCTAATGGGACTAGGCATCAATTGGGACCCGCGCCTCTATTGGCTATTCCTGGGACCACTAGTTTACGGCTTCGCCTTTTGGGTTTTGGGTGGTGTGGAAAAGGAGGATTGGCGGGCTCTTCGGAGTTTTGCGACCGGTAGGAAGGCTACCGTCGATTAAACGGGGTGAGGTTGGATATTCTTGGTTTGGTGGCCGCGCAAAAGAGGGATAACCCGATGGGCTTCGGAAGGAACTTTTCGACATGCTGGGAAAACCAAACCACCCGGTCATAAAGCATCATCTGGGATCGGGGGATGATCTTTCGCCTTAAAACCTTGCCGTTCAGCCACCAGCCGAAGATTCCCAACAGGTTCAAGAAGCGGCAATACTCCACTTGAAAACCAGCCCTCTCCATTTTTTGATAAAGATCCTTTCGGTCGTAACGCCGGAAATGACCGTAACTTTCATCCATTGATCCATATAAATAGGGAAGAGCCGGGACAAAAAACATCAATCGGCCGCCTGACGGGAGCAATTTATAGCATTCGGTTAAGACCTTTTGATCATCGGCGATGTGTTCCAAGACATTGACACAGATGATGCTGTCAGGTTTGAAAGAGCGTAGGTGAGAAAGGGAATGATTTAAATCGATCTTTTGATAGGAAAGATTGTCATGTTCCCTCAACCGCTTTTTTGCTGAATTCAAATAGAGTTGATTGACGTCCGTGGCCAGAACCTGGCCGTGTCGGGCCAAAAAACCGGTGATATTGCCTGTGCCACATCCGATTTCCAAGATCCGATTTCCAATATAAGGGCGCAAAATACCGTAGATCCATTGATTGTAGTTGATCGCATTGGATAGATCGTCCAGGGTTTCCCTTTGACCGTCCCACCCCCTGTCATTGGGCCTATTTTTTTTCGATTTTTGGGATTTGTGATGAAGCGGCATTCGGTTTTCGCTTTCGCCATGGCATAAAAACAATTGGTTGATTGGAATGAGGCATCATAACATCGAGTGGGAATCAAGAGCCTGTTTTCCCTTTGTTTTCATTTGGAATTAAACACAAGGTTGGATTTTTAATCCCCTTTTCCTTGCGGCTTCTAGTCTTGGCCTGCGATAATTCAGGCTTCCTTTCGGGAACGGATGAATAATAGTGGCATTTTGGTCCCTGGATAGCGATAAAGTCATTTCAACACGGAGCGATTCAATCCAATGAAAGCGGTCATACTCGCGGGGGGGCTGGGTACCCGCATCACGGAAGAAACCCATCTCAAACCCAAACCCATGATTGAGATCGGCGGAAAGCCCATTCTTTGGCACATCCTGAAGATCTATTCCCACTACGGTATCAATGATTTTGTGATCTGCTGCGGTTATAAGGGTTACCTTATCAAGGAATATTTCGCCAATTATTTTCTTCACATGTCTGACGTGACCTTCGACATGGCCCATAACAAAATGGAGGTTCACCAGCAGAAGGCGGAACCATGGCGCGTGACCTTGGTCGATACGGGGGAGGAAACCATGACCGGTGGCCGCTTGAAGAGGGTGGCTGGCTACATCCAAAAAGAAGAATCTTTTTGCTTCACCTATGGGGATGGCGTCAGCGACGTGAATATCAAAGAACTGGTGGCCTTCCATAAAGCCCAAAAAGTAAAAGCCACCATCACCGCAACTTTGCCTCCCGGCCGTTTCGGAGCTTTGGATATCCAGGGGGACAAGGTTCGCAGTTTCAAGGAAAAGCCAAAAGGCGACGGAGCTATGATCAATGGAGGTTTTTTTGTCCTTTCGCCATCGGTTCTTGATTTGATCCAGGATGACAAAACGCTTTGGGAAAAAGAACCCCTGGAAAAATTGGCCGAATCCAACCAACTTGCCGCATACCACCATTCTGGCTTTTGGCAGCCCATGGATACCTTGCGGGATAAGGACCATTTGGAGAAGTTATGGTCTTCCGGCAAGGCTCCCTGGAAGGTCTGGGCATGAACCCGGGTTTTTGGGCTGGTAAAAGGATATTTCTCACGGGCCATACCGGTTTTAAAGGCTCCTGGCTTTCCCTTTGGCTGCAACAGTTGGGGGCCCAGGTAACGGGTTATGCCCTTCAACCGCCCACGAATCCCAGCCTGTTTGAGAGCGCCAAGGTTGCCGAAGGCATGAAGTCCGTCTTCGGGGATATCCGCGACTTGAGCGCCTTGAAAAAGGCCATGGGCGAGGCGAAACCTGAGATTGTGATCCATTTGGCGGCCCAGTCCTTGGTTCGGGAATCCTACAATTTTCCCGTGGAAACCTACGAGATTAACGTGATGGGGACGGTCCATCTCCTGGAGGCCGTGCGCCAAACCCCCGGGGTTAAGGCGGTGGTCGTGGTCACAACGGACAAATGTTATGAGAACCGCGAGTGGGCCTGGGGCTATCGGGAAAATGATCCCATGGGCGGGTTTGACGTTTACAGCAACAGCAAGGGTTGCGTGGAACTGGTCTCCGCGGCTTACCGCTCTTCCTTTTTTAATCCCCAAAGCTACCAAACCCATGGGGTTGCGGTGGCCACAGCCCGAGCGGGAAATGTCATTGGGGGAGGGGATTGGGCGAAGGACCGATTGATTCCCGATATTCTCTCCGCCTTTGAGTCGGGTCGGCCTGTTTTGATCCGTTCGCCCCATTCCATCCGTCCCTGGCAGCACGCGCTTGAGCCTCTTCGGGGCTACCTGACCCTGGCTGAGAAACTTTATCTGGATGGGCCCCTCTACGCTGAGGCTTGGAATTTCGGCCCTCAAGATGAAGATAATCTTCCGGTGGAATGGCTGGTGAAGCGTTTGGCCGAGCTTTGGGGCAAGGGCGCCCAGTGGCAAATCGACAAAGGCGAACATCCCCATGAGGCTGCATTCTTAAAGTTGGATATTTCAAAGGCCCGGACCCGGTTGAATTGGCACCCAACCCTTCGTTTGGACAAGGCCTTAAGCCTTACGGTGGATTGGGCAAAGAAAAAGGCGGAGGGTAGAGCGCCGAAAACCCTTACCTTGGAGCAGATTCAAGCCTATCAATCGCTTATCTTGGAAAACTAAATAATATGTTTTTATTGAGGTTCATGTGACCCAACCTAGTGATGAACTGCGCGCCCAAATACTGGCACTCTCCAAGCGTTTTCACAACACCCAATGGCCCCATAAGGATTTTGTGCCGGGAGAAAACCAGGTTCCCGTAAGCGGAAAAGTTTTCGATGGCGAGGACCTGTCCAATTTGTTGGACGCCTCGCTTGATTTCTGGCTGACCACCGGCAGGTATGCCCATGAATTTGAGAGGGGCTTTGCCGAGTTCATGGGGGTCCGTTATGCGATTCTGACGAATTCGGGATCCAGCGCCAACCTGCTGGCAGTATCATGCCTGACCTCTAAAACGCTGGGGGAGAGGCGCTTGAAACCCGGGGACGAGGTCATCACTGTCGCGGCGGGGTTTCCGACCACGGTGAACCCGATCCTGCAAAACCAATTGGTGCCTGTTTTCATAGACGTGGAGATACCGACTTATAATATCGACCCGAATCAACTAGAAGCCGCGCGAAGTCCTAAAACCCGCGCGGTTATGATGGCCCATACTTTGGGAAACCCCTTCAATGTTGAGGCAGTCCAGGCTTTTGTCAAAAAATATGACCTGTGGCTCATCGAAGATTGCTGCGACGCGGTGGGTGCCCAATATGACGGGACCAAGTGCGGGACCTTTGGCCATATCGCTACGACCAGTTTTTATCCCGCCCACCACATCACGATGGGTGAGGGCGGAGCGGTTTTGACCAGTGACTCCAAGTTGAAAAAACTTATCGAGTCATTCCGAGATTGGGGACGGGATTGTTGGTGTGAGACCGGGCATGACAATACCTGCGGCAAGCGCTTTGATTGGAAACTGGGTGACCTGCCCCAAGGTTATGACCATAAATACACCTATTCCGAAATTGGGTATAACCTCAAAGTGACGGATATGCAGGCCGCCATCGGTGTTTCCCAGCTCAAGAAATTACCGGGTTTTATCCAGAAAAGATTGGAAAATTTCGAATATTTAAGTAAAGGTCTCTCCGGCCTGGAGGACTATTTGATACTACCCGCGGCCACCCTGAATTCCCAACCCAGCTGGTTTGGTTTTCCCCTCGCGGTCAAAGAAAAGGCGCCTTTTACTAGGGAGCAATTGATAGCCCATCTTGACCAGGCCAAGGTCCACACCCGGCTACTGTTCGCGGGTAACATGACCCGCCAACCTGCCTATAAGGGGCTCGACTTCCGAGTGGTGGGGGACCTTCCGAATTCCGATTTCGTCATGAACCGGGTTTTCTGGATCGGGGTTTATCCGGGGTTGACGAAACCCATGTTGGAATATGTCATTGCGGTTTTTACCGCTTTTATCCAAAAATTGAAGAAATAGGCCGGTAAGAGACCGAGGAGCCTTTAAAAAACATGGCTAAAATTCAAAAAAACAAACAAATCAAGGTCACTGATTACATTTTCAGCCATTTAGTGAAGATCGGCGTACGGGATATCTTCATGATTTCCGGCGGGGGAGCCATGCATCTGGTGGATTCAGTGGGGAAACAACCCGGACTGAATTACTATTGCCCCCATCATGAACAGGCGGCTGCTATCGCCGCGGAAGGCTACGCAAGGGTTTCGGGCAAGATGGGAGTTGTAGTTGTGACCAGCGGCCCGGGCGGTACCAACACCCTCACTGGGCTCATCGGCCAATGGCTTGATTCGGCGCCATGCCTTTATCTTTCCGGCCAGATCAAGCAGGAAACCTCCATCGCCTCTTTTCCCGGTTTGGGACTCCGGCAACTGGGAGACCAGGAAATCAACATTGTGGATATGGTCAAGCCCGTAACCAAATACGCTGTAATGCTCAAGGACCCCAAGACCATCCGCTACCACTTGGAAAAGGCTGTTTATTTGGCAACCCATGGCCGGCCAGGTCCTGTATGGCTGGATATGCCGTTGGATATCCAAGGTGCCATGATCGATCCGGATGACTTGCCCCCTTATGATCCTAAAGAGGACGAGTTAAGGACAGATGAGTTTGAACTTAAAGAAAAGGTTTCGAAAACCATCGAGCTACTGAAAAAAGCCCAACGGCCCGTCTTTCTCGCGGGAAACGGAATCCGCATCAGCGGGGCGCAAGACCTGTTCCTGAATCTGCTGAAGGATCTTCCCATTCCCGTTCTTTCCACCTTCAATGGATTTGATCTGATCGATTCCGAGAATCCGCAATATATAGGCAGGATCGGCACAATTGGTAACCGGGCCGGCAATTTCGCCCTTCAAAACTCCGATCTTCTTCTCTGCGTTGGTTCCCGAAACAACATCCGGCAGATCAGCTATAACTGGAAGGCCTACGCTCGGGTGGCGAAAAAGGTAGTCGTGGATATCGATCCGGCCGAACTGAAAAAGCCCACCATCAAGCCGGACCTAGCCATTCAGGCTGACGCGAAGGCCTTTCTTTCGGAACTCCAAAAACAGTTGAAAAAATCATCCCTTCCCGAATTTTCCGATTGGTTGAAATGGACGCAAAAAAGGAAGAAACAATACCCAATCATCCATGCGGAGCACATGAAGACCAAGGACAAGGTTGATCCCTATTATTTTTCCAAGGTATTAAGCGAATTATTGGGCCCCAAGGCCGTAGTCGTAACGGGTAACGCCACCGCGAGCGTTGCTTATTTCCAGGCGGGTGAAGTGAAGCAGGGCCAAAGGGTGATCTGGAACTCGGGCTGCGCCTCCATGGGTTTCGACCTCTCTGCCTCCATCGGCGCCTGCGTGGCGAACCATCAAAAAGATGTGGTCTGCCTCGCGGGGGAGGGAAGTCTGATGATGAATATTCAGGAACTTCAGACCGTCTCCCACCACCGGTTTCCCATTAAGCTCTTTGTCCTGAACAATAACGGTTACGTATCCATCAAGCAAACCCAGGAAAGTTTTTTCCAGGGCCACTACGTGGCCACCGGCCCGAAGAGCGGGGTGACCTTCCCCGACATGGCCAAGATCGCCAAGGCTTTCCGCCTGCGTTATGAGCGAATCAAGGATCAAAAGGGTTTGAAAGCGAAATTGAGAAGCGTTCTCCGCAAAAAGGGACCGGTCTTGTGCGAGGTAATCCTGCCCGAATCCTATATCTTCTCGCCGAAACTTTCTTCCCAGCGCCTGCCGGACGGAAAGATGGTCTCCAAACCCTTGGAGGATATGTTCCCTTTCCTGGACCGGGAGGAGTTCAAGCGGAATATGCTGATCCCGGAATGGGAAGGATAGAACTTAGACACGCAGGCTCAAATAAGCTGAATCACTTTTAAATGTGAAGGGGTGCGACGATGAGAAGCGACATATTCGAGGACCTGTTCGTGCTGGAGATGGCCAACAACCATTGGGGCAAACTAGAGCGTGGAATGAAGATCATCACCGATTTTGCCCGGATCGTTCGCTTCAACAATGTCCGAGCTGCGATCAAACTCCAAGTCCGGGACGTGGACCAATTCATTCACAAGGATTTTCGGAACAGCGATATCCGCTACATTAAAAAGACCCTCGATACCAAGGTTTCCATCGCGGACCTGACCCAAATGGCCCAGGCTGTCCGGAAAAGCGGCTGCATCCCCATGGCCACACCTTTTGACGAGCATTCGGTGGACATGTGCATGGAAATGGGGATCCAAATCATCAAGGTCGCCAGTTCCGACCTCAACGATTGGGTGTTACTGGAAAAAATAGCCAAGACCAAGAAACCCGTCATCGTCTCCACGGGCGGGTCCTCCCTGAAGGACCTAGACGACCTGGTGACCTTTTTTGAGAATCGCAACATTCTTTTGGCGATCAACCATTGCGTTTCGGTCTATCCTTCCGAGGACAAGGAATTGGAGTTGAACCAGATCGATTTCCTGAAAAACCGCTATCCGAACCATATCATTGGTTTTTCCACGCATGAGTATCACGACTGGATCTCTTCCATTATGATGGCCTATGCGAAAGGGGCTCGGACCTTCGAGCGACACATCGACATCCAAGCCGATAACATCCCGGTTTCGCCCTATTGCTCGCTTCCCGAGCAGGCTGACCTATGGTTTAAAGCTTACCAAAAGGCAAAGGAAATGTGCGGGGCGAGCGGGGCCTCGAAGCGCAACCCGTCGGAAAAGGAGATCACCTACTTGGACGGACTGGTGAGGGGAATCTACGCCAAGCGCGATCTGCCTGAAGGCCATATGCTTTTGCATGAGAGGCTGGAAGAGGACATTTACCTGGCTATCCCCCTGCAAAAGGGCCAGATTTCCTGCCGGGAATTGATGAGCGGAGAGGTATTACTGAAGGCCGTCAAAAGGGATCAGCCGATCCTGATCGATTGCATCGACAGCCCTTACAGCAATAGTCCGGACTTAAAACAAATCATATACAACCGAGGAATTTAGCCCCGCCCCAAACTCCCGTAAGAATGACTTTATTTAAAGGTGCGAAGTGACGGACCCAAAATTAAACCTTTTCATCACCGGTGCGAATGGTTTCGTCGGTAAAAACATCTCGGAATATATCCGGTCGGTCTTCCCAGGCCGATACGCCGTCTTTGGACCTGCCCACCGGGAATTGGACCTGCTGGAAGCCGATAAGGTCGAGGCCTTCATGCGGGAAAACCGCATTGATCGCGTCATCCATTGCGCCAATGTGGGGGGATCCCGAAAAACGGCTTATGATGCCGGAACCATCGATGTGGTGGAAAAGAATTTGCGAATGTTTTTCAACCTTGCGAGGTGCCTGGGTCCGGCGCGAAAAATGATCCACTTTGGGTCCGGCGCCCAATATGGCATGAAGCACTATCGGCCCGCCATGATGGAGGATTATTTTGGACTCCATGTCCCGGAGGACTCTTACGGGTTCTCAAAGTATGTTATTTCCAACTATATCCAAAAGACCGATCGAATCCTGGAACTGAGAATTTTCGGGATGTTCGGAATATACGAGGATTACGACTACAAATTCATTTCGAACGCCATCGTCAAGAACCTGTTCCATCTGCCTATTGTGATCAACCAAAATGTCTATTTTGATTATATGTATATCAAGGACGCGGTGAAGTTAGTCGAGCGGTTTCTTTCAGCCGACCCGGCGCATAAGGCCTACAACTTGACTACGGGCAAGACCGTGGACCTCCTTACGATCGCGAATACGATCAATGAGGTCTCGGATTTCAAATCCGAGATCATCGTCAAGAATTCGGGCCTGAACGTCGAATACAGCGGGGATAACCAGCGGTTGATGCGGGAAATGAAATTCGACTTCACCTCCCTGCGGGATTCGGTGAGGGAATTGGTGGGTTACTACCGGGGAATCATGCCCCAAATCGATAGGTCGCGGATCGAGACGGACGAATTCATCAAGTTCTGTAAAATAGTTAAAAACTAAATTATTTGGAAGGCGTTCCGGACATGCGAAGCCAGGCTTTGAGGGTGACTCGGTTTCTCGGCATCGACCGGGCGGTGGGGTTCACCATTTTAGGTCGCGTTTGGTCCCTGGCCACCAGCGCGGTCAGCTTATGGATGATCGTGCATTTTCTGAACAAGGATGAGCAGGGCTTTTACTATACCTTTGGAAGTGTTCTGGGCCTCCAGATCTTTTTTGAGTTGGGACTCAGCTACGTCATATTACAGTACGCGAGTCACGAAATGGCAGACCTGAAATTCAACGAACAAAGACTGGTTCAGGGCGACGCAGTCGCGAAGGCACGCCTAGCCTCCCTCCTTTGGTTCGCGATGAAATGGTACGGGGTAGTCGCATTCCTCGTTGTTTTGCTGGTCCTTCCCTCCGGTTTGTGGTTTTTCAGCAGCCATTACCCCAGCGATTTAGGAGTGGTTTGGAAGGGCCCCTGGACCATCCTCAGCTTGGCCACCGCCGCATCCTTGTTTTTGAGCCCGCTTTGGTCGATCGTGGAGGGCGTTGGCCGGGTTGCGGAAACCGCGATGATGCGAATGTGCCAGGGAATTTTCTCCACCCTGGTGATGTGGGCCGCCCTGTTTTCAGGGTGCAGGCTATACGCCTCCCCGATCTTGAGCAGTTTGAACGTCTTATTCGCCTCCGCCTGGCTGATAGTTCGTTTCGGGCCCTTTCTATTGGACTTAATGAGGTCCCGCACTCCCGTCTATGGCGTGCGTTGGTGGGAAGAAATCTTTCCTTTTCAATGGAAGATCGCAGTGAGCTGGTTGAGCGGGTATTTCATCACCCAGCTCTATAACCCCGTCATGTTCGCCTATCACGGGGCCGCGGAAGCCGGCCGGATGGGGATGGCCCTTTCGATGTCCTCCAGCCTGTCGGGCGTAGCCTTGTCCTGGCTCTCGACCAAATCCTCCCCCTTTGGCCAGATGGTAGCCCGCAAAGACTACGAGTCCCTTGACCGGGTTTTTTTCCGCAGTTTATGGCAATCCTTAGGCTTGCTGGTGATGGCGGCGGGAGGGGTTTTCGCCATTTTGCTCTATTTAAAATACATCCATCATCCCATCGGGCTTCGGGTATTGGACCCTTTGCCATTGGCTTTCCTTTTTACGGCGACCATTATTCAGCATATTGTCAACGCCGAAGCGGTTTACCTGAGGGCGCATAAAAAAGAGCCCTTCCTTTGGACCTCGGTCGCGGGTGGTGTCATGACCGCTTTATCCGTGTATATATTGGGCAAACCCTATGGAGCCATGGGCCTTTGCTCGGCGAATTTGGTCCTCGTGGCCATTATCGGGTTCGGGGCGGGTACCGTCATCTTCTTGAAATGCCGCCGTGAATGGCACGGTTAGGATAGTGATATGAATAAAATTTTGGTTTCCATTTGTATCCCGACTTTCAACCGTTCCCATGAGCTCGGTATGACGCTCCAAAGCCTTGTCCGGCAGAAGGGGTTTGATTCCACCGTTGAAATTGTGATCGTGGATAACGCCTCCACGGACTCAACGGAACAAACCGCGAAAAAGTTTGCCCGAAAACACAAGAACATTCGTTATGTCCGAAATAAGACCAACATTGGTTCGGACAACAACATGGTCAAGGCGGCGATGCTGGGAAAGGGGACCTATATCAAACTGCTTAACGACAACAAGTCCTTCACGGCGGGCGCATTACAAAGGATGAAATCGATTTACAACGACGCCGAGGAATGCGTGGTGTTTTTCAAGAATGTGGGCGGGCACGGCATTACCCGAACCGCCACGGTGGATGATTTTTTGAGGGACGTGTCCATCCACTGCACTTGGCTCGCAGGGGTTTCCTTCCGCCGAGACCTTTTACACCGGGTCGGTATCACAAAAGAGGATTATCCACCCTATATGTCGCAAACCGGGGTGATGTTGAAGTTATTGAAAGCTCGTCCGACCGCGCTGGTCGTGAGCGGACAATACATGACAGAACCAGTTGTACCGATACGAACGGGATATAATTTTTATGAGGTTTTTGGCCCTATCTATATCGGGTATTTGTCCAAACTGTTGCGAGAAAATATTATCACAAAATCCACCTTCAAAAAGATGAAGAGGGACATTCTCCATCGTGTCATCTTCCCTTTTACATTCGAAACCCTGTTTAACCGGAGGCTTAACAAATTGGGGACTGACAAGGCTCTTTATCATTTGTTTAAGAATTATAAAAAAGACTATTTGTTGTATTTGTTTCCACTTTGGGTCTTGAGAAAAATGTTGAAGGGGGGGTTTAAAAAAGCCGCCGAAGTTTAAACCGACACAAGTATGAATCGTCGAAAGTCGTTCTCCTCCTGGGCCGGATCGTGGTTTTTTTGGTTTTTTACTTATGTTTCGCGGCGAATACATTTTTATAACCTATTAAAATGGTGGCAAAGCCAACTTTTTCAGGAAAAGATTCAATATAGTCCAATGATTTCCTGCGAAAATATTTGGGTCGAGAACTTAGTTGTTGTTCTTGAGTTTTTCAGAGGTTTCAGATTTTAACTTTTTCCTTCGTTAAATCTGGGGTTAACTTGATCCCAGGCCCGCCCCATGGAAGGAGAGCTTTGCGGTAAGCCATTGGATATTCCTGCATTAGGATTTGTAATAGCTGGGTTGTCGGAAGATAATTAGATTCTAAAAATAATATTTCTTAACGAATTATTTGAAAATTAGTTCCTGGTTCAAAGGAATGTCATTGCGACTGGCAAATAAAATCGGCAATAAACTAATTAAAATCATCCATTCCCAGCTCGTTCGTTCTGAACTGTGTTCGGACAAAAATTATATTCTTCAATCAGTGGAAGACGGTTTTGCACAAAAGCGAAACGACGTACAGGACCCATTGATCTTTGAGCGAATCATCCGTTCTTATAACAAGGCGAAAGCGGTTCAGTTCGATTCCCCTGGGTTTTATCAGGTCAGTAACGAATGGTTGCCGATTTTTGAGGTTTATCTGGGTGAGGTCATGGCCACCCTGAAAAATGGAAACGTCGATAGGCTGAAATCCATTTACAACAATTTCTTTCGAGACCCTTGCAGTGTTGGCCTGCACGGATTGCCACTCGACATGTTCAAGTGTTTCTTTTCCGGACACATCAGCGATCGCCACAAAAAATTATTCCTCACCGATGTTCTTTACCGCCACAGGCTATGGAAAAATTTGGTGGGACCGTCTTTTGGGATCGAATCCTTGGAATCGCCTCTAAGGGGTAACCCTTACGGTTACTATATCGGCAGAACTTTTATCAAGGCTGGTTCCGAGTACCAACATTATTACGCTATCTTGATTGAGAAGCTGGTTCGCGGAGATTGCCACAAAACGGTCGTGGAATTGGGAGCCGGTTATGGTGGCATGGCCTATTACTTGGTTAGAGATAACTCGGATTTGACCTACATTGACTTCGACCTACCAGAAAATGTCGCGCTCACTGCCTTTTATCTTTTGACATGTTTCCCTGATAAAAAAATTGCTTTATTCGGGGAAATGGACCTGTCCCAGGATAAGGTGGAGGATTATGACCTGATCCTGATGCCCAATTTTGAGATCCACAAGGTGAAAGACCAAAGCGTGGATTTAACCTTCAACTCTTACAGCCTCGCCGAAATGTCCAAGGAAACAATCGAGAATTATATTCATCATTTCAACCGTTTCACGAACAAGTTTATATTTCACGTTAACCATAACCGCAACAGTGTCGTGCGAGCGGATGAATTTAGCATTGACCTAGATAAATTTGATCACTCTTGTCCTAAATAAAGGACTAAAAAAAGACACCTCCGACTGAAGTAGAATTGGGTTAGTCGACAAGCCCAAAGCGACGGTTACCAGCCGTCGCTACTTCAAACATCCGGAGGCGTATTTCGATGGTACCACCAACCAGTCTTTTTGCCCAAGTGTTGAAAATTGTGGATCGCACGGCTTTTGAACGAATTGTGCGGGAGTTTGAAGCCGAAAAACACGCCAAGGGGTTCAGTTGCTGGAATCAGTTTGTTTCCATGCTTTTCTGCCAGATGGGAGCCGCCCATTCCTTGAGGGAAATCTGTGGTGGCCTCCACACGGCCCTTGGGAAATTGACCCATTTGGGTCTTTGCGAAGCACCCACTAAATCCACCTTGGCTTACGCTAACGCCAACCGTCCTTGGCAGGTTCAGCAAAGTCTTTTCTACCATCTGCTATCGAAGTGTCAGCTACAGGCGGCCATCTCGAAGAGGAAATTCAAGTTCAAGAATCCCCTCTACAGCCTGGACTCCAGCACCATTGATCTTTGTTTGTCAGTCTTCGACTGGGCAAAGTTCCGTAGGACCAAAGGGGCCATCAAACTCCATCTCTTGCTGGATCATCAGGGATACTTGCCCTGCTGGGGACTCGTAACGGAGGGAGGCGTGCATGACGTGAAAGTGGCTCAAAAGCTGGATTTTCCGGTGGATTCAATCGTAGTGATGGATCGGGGATATGTGGATTTCTTTCTTCTGGCCCGATGGACGTTCCAAGGCGTGTGGTGGGTGACCCGTGCCAAGATCAACATGGCCTACGAGGTGGTGAAGAACCTGCCGGTTCCGAAAACGGGCAACGTCCTGAAGGACCAAGTGATACGGTTAACAACGTTTCGGTCACAGGAAGCCTACCCGAAAGAGATGCGACGAGTGGTGGTATGGGACGAAGACCAGAAGCGGGAACTCGTATTCCTTACCAACCACATGGGTTTTGCTGCCTCGACGGTGGCGGCCATCTACAAGGAACGTTGGCAGATCGAGTTGTTCTTCAAGGCTCTCAAGCAGAACTTACGGGTGAAGACTTTCGTAGGGACCACTGAGAATGCTGTTCAGACGCAGATTTGGACAGCATTGATTGCCATGCTGCTGTTGAAATTCCTTCAACTGAAGAGCCATATCGCCTGGAGCCTGTCCCACTTGGCGGCCATGCTGCGGATGAATCTATTGACCTACCGCGATTTGTGGGCTTGGTTGGATGCACCATTCCTGGTGGCGAGATTGGAACCGGCGGAAAAACAGATGGAATTAATACCCTCGTGATTTGGACAGCATCCGGACGAAAGGGGGGGGCTTATCCCTGGAAATTCACAAACCTGTCCAAAATCGCTTGTTTTTCTTGGGGGGCAGCGGTCAGATTGAGTTGTTTAGGATAGCAGTGAAATTTGATCTAATAGTTCGCGCACCGGCCTTGTGGAATCTAGCGCTCAACGCCAACATGGATGAGTTCGAGTTTTTATATAAGAATAAAAAGCTTACCTTTAGTTAAACATCAACCACATTTCGATAGATGAATAGAAATATATTTCACCGCCTAATCTTTCCCTTTACCTTTGATTGGCTGTTGAACCAAGGAATATCAAGTTGGGGACCTGCCGGGCGGTCCATTATTTGCTCAAGAATTACAAAGAAGACTACTTATTGTATTTATTCCCGATTTGGGCGTTGAAGAAAGCCATGGGGGATGGATGGCGAAGGCTATAGGGAATATTTAAAATTTCACCACGTGGACGCTGAAACACACACCGCATTTCCGTAAATCTCATTACAATTGCGGTATAGTCCTGATTTCTTTGGCCCCAAAGACAAATGGGGACAGAGAAAGCCTTATTGTTTGTTATCGACAATCCCCAAAAGGCAATGATTAGAGGTGCCCTTAAGATGACGGTCAGGAAGAGGCCAATTTAGAAATGAGCGAAAAGTACCTCCTCACCCTTTCAATACCGACCTATAACCGCGCGATCTTTTTGGAAACTTGCTTGGAGCATATCGGTAGGCAATTCCCGGGAAATGAACTTTTGATCGAATGGTTGGTCATCGACAATCATTCCTCGGATTCTACCCCGGCCGTGGTTCGCCGATATATCGACCTTGGATTTCCGATCCGATACATCCGAAACGAGGAAAACATCGGGGCGGACCGGAACATCCAAAAATGTTTTCGAGAGGCTCTCGGCAAATATGTCTTGATTTTCGGCGATGATGACATATTGCTCGACAGGGCTTTAATCAAAATCATTGATTTATTGCAAAAGGGGGAATACGGGGTTGTCTATTTACAATCCTATGGCTTTTCAAATGATTTTGAGAAAGAGAAACCTAAAAGAATACTAAAGCGAAATCGTACAATCGTAATGGAACAAACGGACCGATTTGTTTCCGAGGTGAATTATTGGCTCACCTTTATTTCTGGAAACATTGTTAACAAAAGTTTGCTCAACGAAAATCGAGATTTTGATAGGTTTCTGGACACTAATTTGATACAGCTTTCCTGGGTTATTCCCGCTTTGCTAAAGGCCCATCGAAATGCCGTGATGAACGAGCGGTTCATCGCCATGAAGACGGAAAATACAGGCGGATACCAATTGTTCAGGGTGTTTGGAACGAATATGAACCGCATCATGGATGCCTTTAGAGCGGAGGGTTTGTCGGAAAAGGCCATTCGTAAGGTCAACCAAAAGCTCATTCTTACTTTTTTCCCTTCTTTTATCGTCAAGTTACGTTCCGACAGGGGAATGTTCGGGATAGAGGATGGTTTCGCCGAGTTGTATCCCTTATACAAAAACTACTTTCTCTTTTGGATTTGTTTAGTCCCGCTTATAAGATTACCTTTGCTATTGGCCCGCCTTTGGCATTTCAATATCAGGGTTGTCAATAAACTAAACAAGATGTTGCGAGGCTAGGATGATTCTCTTTCGCGCTTGGAATTTTCTCCGGCACAACGGATTGGCCCTTACGGTTAGAGAGTTGTGCCACCGATTCGCCAACAAGGTATTCAATTTCACCTTGGTTTTGGGTAGAACGGATATGAACATTGACCGTTCCGCGAGAATTTTAGGATTTTCGCACATTAAAATCGGGAAAAATTTTTCCGCTGGAAAAGATCTGTGGCTCGAGGCCGTTTTAACCCATGGAAACACGCGTTATAACCCCTCGTTGGTCATCAAGGATCAGGTTTCCGTCAGGGATTTTGTTCATATCGGAGCGGTCCGCTACGTGGAAATCGGGGAAAATGTACTGATGGGGAGCCATATTTTCATATCCGACCATAATCATGGTTCCTATTCGGGTGATCATCAGAGCGATCCCCGGGAGGTTCCGAATGGACGGAAGGTCAAGGGGGACCAAGAAGTCGTTATCGGGGGCAATGTTTGGATAGGTGACCATGTTTGTATCCTGCCAGGCGTTCGAATTGGTTCGGGAAGCGTGATCGGAGCGGGCTCGGTCGTGACGAAAAACATACCTGAGGCGTGTGTGGCGGTCGGAAATCCGGCGAAGGTCATAAAAAGGTATAATCCCAATTCGCGAAAGTGGAAAAAAGTCTAGATCGGGTCTTTTGGGGAGATAGCTAGAATTACCATCGACTTAGAATTTTTATCTAGGATCAATAAATGAAAATACTCGTGACAGGCGGTGCCGGGTTCATCGGGTCGAATTTCGTCCGGTCGGCCCTCCGCCAGGGGCATTCGATCGTGGTGCTCGATTTGCTGACCTACGCGGGTCATGAGTCGACGCTCAATGACGTGAAAAATAACCCAAATTTTTCTTTTGTGAAAGGAGATGTAGCCGACCGAGCCATGGCCCGCGAATTGATGGACCGGCATCGGCCCGACTCGGTCGTGCATTTCGCGGCGGAAACCCATGTGGATCGTTCCATCGACGATCCTTCCCATTTTCTAAGGACCAACATCATGGGCACTTTCGAGTTGATGGAATCCGCCCGTCTTCAGAAGGGGTTGCCTTCCGGGTTCAAGTTTTTACTAGTATCAACGGATGAGGTCTATGGCACATTGGGGCCGACCGGCGCATTTCAAGAGGACAGCCCCTACGCCCCCAACTCACCCTATTCGGCCAGTAAAGCCTCGGCCGACCTATTGGCCCGCTCCTACCATGAAACCTTCGGATTCCCTGTGGTCATCACCAATTGCTCCAACAATTACGGCCCCTATCAATATCCTGAAAAACTGATTCCCCTGATGTTGTTAAACGCGTTGGAGGGCCGGGAACTTCCAATCTATGGGGATGGAGGCCAGGTCCGCGACTGGCTGTATGTGGGGGACCATTGTGAAGCTCTTTTACTTGTTCTGGAGAAGGGACGGCCGGGCCGAAAGTACCTGGTAGGGGGAAGATCGAGAAAAGACTAACCTTCAATTGCTGGACGCCTTTTTGGATTTGTTGGAGCAACTTCGCCCCGCCTCGAAAAATGAAGCCTTAAGGCCAAACAAATCACCCGTTACACCGAACTCAAGCGTTTCGTCAAGGATCGGCCCGGCCATGACCGCCGTTACGCCATTGATCCCTCGAAAATGGAAAAAGAAATGGGGTGGAAACCCCGGCTGACCTTCGAGGAAGGACTGCGGCAGACGGTTCAATGGTATTTTTCAAATCTGGATTGGTGCGAAAAGGTTCAGAAGGACAAATACGACCGCGGCCGTTTGGGGTTGAAGGGGGCAAGATATGAAGGGAATATTATTGGCGGGTGGCGCCGGGACGAGGCTGCATCCCATCACGAAGGGCGTTTCGAAACAACTGTTGCCCCTTTTGACAAGCCGATGGTTTATTACCCCCTCACCACCCTGCTTTGGACCGGGGCCAAGGAAATAATGGTTATGACCACGACCCGAAGGACCAGCCTTCCTTTCAGCGGTTACTGGGGGACGGAAGCTGGCTGGGCATCAAGCTCCATTGGGCAATCCAACCCGAGCCGAAGGGCATTTCCCAGGCCCTCCTGATCGGCAAGGATTTTCTCGCCGGGGAGCCCTGCGCCCTGGCACTGGGGGACAACATTTTTTATGGCCATCGGCTGCCGGAATTCCTGAATAAGTGTTCCCAAAAGGCCGAAAAGGGGGCGACGGTTTTCGCTTACCAGGTCACGGACCCGGAGCGGTACGGGGTGGTGGAATTCGACGAAAAGGGCGCGCCCAAGGGAATTCTGGAAAAACCCTAGCGATGCCCCTTCCCGCTGGGCGGTAACGGGATTGTATATGTATGATGGGACCGCCGCCAAGCGGGCGGCGCGAGCTTGAAACCCTCCGCCCGGGGAGAGCTGGAAATCACCGATTTAAACCTGGATTACCTCAAGTCGCGCGATTTGCGGGTGGAAAAGCTGGGCCGAGGGATCGCCTGGCTGGATACCGGGCACCCCCACCGCCATGCTCCAGGCGAGCATGTTTATCCAGGCTATCGAGGAACGGCAGGGATTGAAAGTGTGCTGTCCTGAAGAGGTGGCTTTCCGCAAGGGTCTCATCAGCCAAGGGGAATTACTCCAGCAGGCCAAGGCTTTGGGCAAGAGCGAATACGGCAAGTACCTGCAGTCCCTGTTGGAGGAAAACGCATGAACTTAAAGGTTGAAAAAACACCCCTTGAGGGGTTGCTGGTGATGGCCCCCCTCCATTTCGAGGATGCCCGGGGTTATTTATGCGAAACGTACCAAAGGGAAAAGTACGTACATTTCGGGGTGGCTTGCGATTTTGTCCAGGATAACCAGTCCTACTCGGTTCGTGGTGTGTTGAGGGGCCTTCATGCCCAGTTGAAACACCCCCAGGCTAAGCTGGTTCGGGCCGTGGCCGGTGAAATATTCGATGTGGCGGTGGATGCCCGGCCCCAATCAGCCACTTTCGGCCAATGGCACGCGGACTATCTTTCGGGCTCCAATTTGAAACAATTGTTCATCCCTGCAGGATTTCTTCATGGATTTTGCGTGCTATCCGAAACGGCCATCGTCCATTATAAATGCTCGGATTTTTACGCACCGGACGATCAAATCGGAGTTCTTTGGGACGATCCCGATCTGGGAATAGAATGGCCCATCCAATCTCCCATCATTTCAGAAAAAGATCGGCAAAATATTTCCTGGAAACGGCTAAAGGAACTATAACCGCATGATCCCTACCGCCGGTTGCACGATCGTCTCCAAGAATTATTTGGCTTATGCGCGAACCCTTTGTGATTCGTTTAAACGGTTTAATCCGGATATGCCTTTTTATGTTTTGCTGGTGGACGAATTAGATAGCACGGAACCCGACCTGAAATCCGAACCTTATGAGCTGATCGAGGCCAGAAATATCGGTATTGATCATTTCCTGAACGCGGCCTTCCGGTTTTCCATCCTTGAACTCAATACCAATGTGAAACCCAGTTTTCTCAAGTTTTTGATAAAAGAAAGATCGGTTCAAAGAATCGCTTATTTTGACCCGGATATCCTTGTAACCCAACCCCTAAAACCTGTTTTTGATGCCTTGGATCAAAACCAGATCATACTTACACCGCATACAAACTCCCCGATATCCATGGATGGATTGCGTCCGAATGAACAGGATTTTTTATCCTCGGGTGTGTTCAACTTGGGTTTTGTGGGAGTAAAGAATGCCGCTGACTCGATCCGATTTTTGGATTGGTGGGAAGACCGTTGCCTAAAGCTCGGGTTTGAGGAAATCCGTTCCGGACTGTTCGTGGACCAAAAATGGTGCAATTTCGCCCCTTGCTTCTTCGATCCTGTCGGGATCATCCGGGACCTGGGTTGGAACATGGCCTATTGGAATCTCCACGAAAGGACCTTGTCAAAAAAAGAAAACACATGGTTGGTTAATGGGCAGCACCCGCTCCTTTTTTACCATTTCAGCGGGATCTCCATAAACGAACCCGATCAAATCTCACGCCATACCAACCGGTTTGACCTGAATTCCCGAGGGGACCTAAGGGAAATCTTTGATGATTACCGGCGGTTGTTGAAATCCAGCGGCATGGAGAGTTTTAAGAAACTGGCCTACAAGTATGGATGTTTCTCCAACGGAGAACCCATTACCCCCTTGGCCCGCAGATTGTTCGCCGCGAATGAAAGCGGAATCAGCGGAAACGATCCTTTTTCCGCTTCGGGGGCCGTTTACCATTGGTGCAAAAGAAGTGGTTTTTTGGGCGGGAAAGATACGACGGGGAACTATACCGCCTCGAACTTCGAGTCGGCTGATTGGCGCGTCAAGTTCATCAGCGCTGGCTTGAGGCTTTTTCTAAAGGTTTTTGGAGTCGAGAAGTACAGCCTGCTTATGAAATACCTTTCCTATATCACGATTTTAAGAAACCAAGCCATCGTCCATAAGTTTTAACCCCGCATTTTCCGTGCCCCGCGGTGGTTGATCGCCAAGTACCCAAGTTTTCATGACAGGTTGCCTAAAAATATCGTCAAGGGGTGGCTATCCCAATAGCCATCCATGGCGCCTAAGGCATTGATGCTCAAGGAAAGCAGAATCAAGAAAGTAAAAGCCAATTGGTTCCACTTACTCCACCGCGAAAAGGACTGTAAATTGTAAAGGAGTGGGATCATCAAGAAGGGGAGGATGGGAACGACCTGCCGGGGTCCGTAACACCAACATCCGTGCCAATCGATTTCCAGGTCCGCCATGAGGAGAAAATAAATGATGAATCCGGCGCCCCAAACTCGAGCTTCCGCTCCCTCCTTGAAAAGGAATTCCCTCCACGAAAACAGAACCGGCAGCGCGATAGGTGTAAAGGGTAATATTCCATGATTCCATGAAAACCATAGTCCGAAAAAGCCTTGAAAAATGCTTCCGAATTTTTGTACCTCACAAAAGTGCAATGGGGAGCCAAAAAGGGAATTGTTCAGGTATAAATAAAAGGAGAGCGCCATTCCCGGCCCAAGAGTCATCAGGAATAGGTCCTTCCAACATTTCCGAGCGATCCAGAGCGCTCCGATAGGGAAAATCAATAGGCAGAGAGATGGTTTGATAGCCATGCCGATGCCCAAAAGGATGCCGGACCAAAAGCCCGAGCGGGCTTGAATCGCGGCAAGGTATCCGGCTAAAGCGAAAAGGACCAGGAAAGGTTCGGTGAAAAGGGTCCGGCCATAGGCCCAAACCGGCGTACCGAGGAATACGATAAAGGTGGAAAAATTGACGATCCAAGGATTTTTCGTATAACGCCCTATAACTTTTCGATAAAGAAAAGCCGAAAGGATCACGGCCAAATTCGCGAGAAGTAAGGCGACCGATTCCACGTAAGGGGTGTTACGAATAGGCCACAGGACCAAAGCGAGTAAAAAAGGCATTCCATAGGGATGGGCGGGATAGGCGTGGAGGTCCGAACCTTCAATATTGGGTTTTAACTGGGGGATCAAGGATCTGGTTCCGGTTTTTTCCCAAGAGGATGGATCAGCATAAATATCAGTCCACCAAAAGGTTTTTCCTGATAAGACATACCAGGCATGCGGATCCAAGGGTAAGCCCGCGTATTTTTTCCCTGCCTGATTGGACCCTTCCCAGACCTGATCGTAATTGTTTTTTAAATCCCAGTCCCCATCTTTCAGAAGACTGTTGATCATAATGAGGTAATGGGGTTCATCCCCGCCCTTGACATAGGGGATCCCTGCGCGAAAGCCGTGGAAAAAAAGGGGAACAAATAGCAATAAAACCAGGCAGGACGCAAAAATTTTTCCGTTCGAGAACAAATTTAATACCCTGACGGTAATAGGGGATTCTAAGGCCGATCCGGGCTTGGAGTTTGAAGTCATATTGAGTTTGCCCCTCTTTGTTTTCTCGATTTTAGTGTAAATCAAAACACCAAATTTCAGGAGGGGAAACATGGATGTAATTCATCTTGCCTCATTCCTGTCCCGATATAATGTGAAGCCTTGTTCGAAGTGGTTGAATGGCACGGCCCTGAAAAAAGGAATGAATGCATGAAGATCGCCATTGATACCCGCATGGCCTGGTCCTCGGGTGTGGGAACCTATATTCGAAACTTGGTTCCAGCCCTTTTAGCCGCCAGGCCTGGGGACAGGTTTTTCCTGCTCGGAAGCAGGGGGGATATGGAACGTTGGCCTGGATTCCATAAACCCAACGCGGTTTGGGTGGAGACCTCTTCGAAAATCTATACTTTTTCGGAACAGTGGGAAGTGGCCCGGAGGATCCCCAAGGATGCGGACCTATTTTGGTCGCCCTTTTATAACGTCCCCCTGCTGTGGAAGGGCAAGCTCCTGGCGACCGTTCACGATGTATTTCATTTAGCCGGGGCCCGGGAAATATCGGGATTCCACCGGCGCTTATACGCAAGCTATATGTTCGGACACCTGGCCCGACGGGCGGACTCCATCATATCGTGTTTCCCAGTTCACGAAAAAGGAATTGTTGACCCGGGTGGGCGGGGATGCCCTGAAGATGAAGGTGATCCACAATGGCGTGGATACGAATCGGTTCAATATCAAAAAACGAAAACGCCCCCACCCGAAGCCCTATTTGTTATACGTGGGGAATGTCAAACCCCATAAAAATCTTGGCAGGCTTTTGCAGGCATTCGCTTTATTGAAGGATAGAATCCCCCACGACCTGGTCGTGGTCGGCAAAAAAGAGGGATTCCTAACGGGTGACCGGAAATCACTCGAAATAGCGAAGGGTTATGGAGGACGGATCCATTTTACCGGCCCCGTTGATGATGTAAGTTTAGGACAATATTACGTTTTTTCCGAAATGCTTGTTTTCCCCTCCCTTTACGAGGGGTTCGGTCTTCCCCCGCTGGAGGCGATGGCAAGCGGAATTCCCGTCGCAAGTTCCTCAGCAGCTTCTCTGCCGGAAGTCTGTGGTGAGGCGGTCCATTATTTTGATCCGTTTAATCCCGCCGAAATGGCAGAAAAAATAGTGGATGTGATCCAAGATGGGGCACTTCGAAAAAAGTTAATCCGGAAAGGTTTCCAAAGGGTCGAGCAATTTAGCTGGGCTCGATCCGCGAATGAAACGAATAGGCTCATCGACGATTTGTTGGTTCCTACAAGAAATTAATTCAATGAAAAGTTAATCGGGATCTCGGTTCAGAAGCCCGAGGGCCATAAAAAATAGGATCCAATAATCCAGGCGGGGAAACGTTTGGCAAAGATTCATATTGATGGTGAAGTGGCAAACCAACGCACCCAAAACCAATGCTTTCACCAAGGTGGGTGGCCCGCCTTTCCAGGCCCTCTTGAGGGAACCGAAAAATCCCCACACAAAAGCGGTGAAACCCAATAATCCTGACTCCATCCCAACTTCCAACCACATGTTATCGGTCGTAACGGTCACCTTGGCTTCACCGGAGGAATCTCGGGCCACCCCGTTTCCGAGGATGGGATGCTGCGCCCAATCCTTCAATCCTTGAAAATAGGTGTCGATCCTGCCCTTTTCGCTCTTGTGAGGATCTTGGGGCGGGCCGGTAGCAACTTGTCCCGTCGAAAGGCCTCCGATAAAGGACAAGTATTCTCGGGATGAGGGCGTAACCGCGAATACCAGGATGGCGAGAGCCGCCCCGGTTATGGTTATCAGAAGGCTTCTTCTAATTTCGGGAAGGGAAAACCGCAAGGAATATCCCCCGACGAAAAGTAACCCGACGAGAATACCAAGGAATCCGCTTCGGGATCCCACCAGGAGGATCGAACTAAGGATCAGGGCCGACCGAATGGGGATTTTCCGAGACTCCCATCGGGACTCGAGGGCCAACGATAAGGGAAATCCAAACGCCAAGGCGCATCCCGCGTAAGAGGGTTCGTAATAAAAGGCGCTCGGGCGGAACAGGAATTGATGAAGCCCAACCTGGGTTCCGGATTGGACAAATCCCAAGGGAAAAGGAAGGGGATGAACCAAAAAATTGAGCGGACCGGTAAAGCACCACTGGCCCAGGGGCGTTGTTGCGCCGAACCAATAGGCCGCAATGGCCTGGACCCATAGGGTTCCCGCAACGGCGAAAAGACCCCACGAGGCACCCTGGAGGGCCTTGTCCCCGCTTTTCGGGTTCAAGAATACTAAGGCGGCACATGAAATGTTCATGAACCCCCAGCCCACTTTGATCAGGGTAATTTGAGTATTGCCGGAAAGGATGGCCGCCAGGGCATAGATCAGGAAAAACCATCCCCAATTCGTGAGTACCTGGATGGGAAAGCTTTGTTCCTTGGCTCGGTTGAAAAGAGAATTCCAGTTTTGCCCCAAGGAAAGCAGCGCGGGCGCCCAAAGGAGGATTTGGCCCCACCGAATATGGAACGGGCCCCATTTTGTGGAAAAATATTGATCCGCGCAGCATAAGTAGAAAAGCAGGGCAAAAAAGAATACCGTCAGGAAACTTTCCGCTTTTTTGTTGAAGGAGAATGAAACGGGTGTCCTTGTAGGCCCGTTCGCGGGGTCCGCCTTATCGATACCCTGGAGGTTCATGGGTTCAAATCCATATTTAATCCTTCGAAAGCGAAGGTATACTACCAAAACCATGCGGCCTTAGGCCCGCGATTCAAGAAAAAGAGCCCTGTAATGATTATCGGAATTGATGGAACATGCCTTTTGGGTGAGCGTACCGGCGCGGGTTGGTACCTGACCCACCTATTGGAGGCTCTCTCCCATGTGCTGGAGGAGGATAGGGCCTATATCTGGATGAACAACCCGACCCCGGAAGAGAGGGCCCGGGTTTCGGAAAACCGCTTTATTTCCCTGAACGTGACCCATTATCCCTGGGCCGCGCTCAAACTGACATGGAATACCCTGGGCACTCCCGCCATCGAAAACCTGATCGGCCGTCCCGCGGATGTCTATTTTTATCCTAACTTTTTATCCATCCCCCAGAAGCAGGGGAAAAAGGTCCTTTTTGTCCACGATCTCACCCACTTGACCCATCCCCAATGGGTTCCGGAGGAAACGGGAAAAAACTTGAAGGCTAATTGGGGGAAGCAGGAAGAAACCGCTGACCTGATCCTCACCGCTTCGGATTACAACCGGCAGGAAATACTATCCCATGCCCCCCGGCTGGGAGAGGGCAAGGTACGCGTGGTCCCCCATGGGGTTCCGTCGAACTTTCAACGGCCCGCGAGCCAGGACAAGGTCAGGACCGTGCGTGAGACTTATCGTCTCGCGAAACCCTATTTCCTTTTCGTTGGAAGCCTGGAACCTCGCAAGAATCTGTTGAGGCTGGTGCACGCCTTTCTCCTTTTCAAACAAAAGTCCCGAATGGACCACCAATTGGTTCTGGCGGGGCCGAAGGGTTATGTGGGGGACGAATTCATGGAATTTCTTTCCTCACCCCAGTTGGTGGATAAGGTGAGGTGGCTCCACTACATTCCGGAGGAGGACCTGCCGGCTCTTTATACGGGTGCCACGGCATTTGTCTTTCCCTCGCTTAAAGAGGGGTTTGGCTTGCCGCTGCTGGAAGCGATGGGTTGCGGGTTGCCCATCCTTTGCTCGAACACCGGGGCCATACCGGAAGTGGTGGGCGACGCCGCCTGGATGATGGATCCCATGAACGTGACGGATTGGGCCCGGGCCATGGAAAGAGCCGCCTCCGAACCAGCCTTTACGGGGATCCTTTCGGAGAAGGGGAGGACGCGTGTTTCCCTTTTCCGGATCGACCAAACGGCCCGGCAGACCCTCGCTGCCCTTAAAATGACCTGTCAAACCTATGTCTAAGAACAAGGGAAAAAAGGGTCCGGGCGGGTTGCCCAAGCGCCCTGCCCCGGTCAAAAAGGGAAAAACCTCCCCTGTCCCAAGGACCCGATCGAAAGGGGTAAGAAAAACTTCCCCTCTCCCGCCTAAAACCAAGGCATCCGATTTCCGAAAAATTCCAACCCCACCCCCGGGGGGCGGGTTGGTAAGAAATGGGGACCCTCTTCGGCCCATCCCCGGGAGAAACACTGTTTTCGATCCCGCCTTCCGTTTTGGTTTGGAAGGGCGATTGGGCGATCCGAAAAGGCGTTTTGCCCAAGTCCTGGCGGGAAAACCCAAGGTGACGGCGGTGGTCATCAACCATAACGGGGCGGATCTGCTATGGAATTGTCTTTTCGCCCTTCAAACCCAGACCTATCCCCTGGATCAAATTATTGTCGTGGATAACGCCTCCACGGACGCCAGCCTCCCCTTCCTTGAATCCAATCATCCGAATGTCCGGATTCTGGAATGCCAGGAGAATTTCGGCTTTGCCCTTGGTTGCAACCTGGGGGCCCGAATGGCGGAAGGGGATCTGGTGGTGTTCCTCCACAATGACACGGTCGCCACCCCGGAATGGGTTTCCCGAATGGTCGCTGCGTTCCAGGAATGGGGGCCCGATACGGGAGCGGTCGCATCCGAGGTTCACTTGAGGAAGGGCAAGGGTGATACGGATAAGAAGAACGCCATGAATTTGTTGAGCCTTCCCTTGCGGGGGTTTTACATGGATCGGGACCTGAGGTTCGCCCCCACCGGATGCGCCTTTATGGTCTCCCGACTTCTCTTCCCGGAGGGGCCGTTTGAAGGTGACTATTTTTTGGGAGGGGAGGATGCCCAGGTGGGATTTCGGCTCCAGGACGCCCATCGCCCGGTCGTGCTCGCCCGGGGAGCCAAGGTATTCCACGGGGAAGGTGAAAAACCATTCCGCCTGCCGGGCTGGAAAAAGGAATACTACGCCTTTCGAAACCGATACCTGACCCTTCTCACCTTTTACCGCCGGACCACTCTCCTCAAGTTAACGCCTCTCTTGGCGATGGATGGGATTTCCCAATTGCTGATTGGACTTTTTCTTTCCCCGGAGAAATTCATTGGAACCCTGGCCGGAATGGTTTGGATCCTGACCCATCCGGGATGGTTGACCAAGAAACGGGCGGGGATCCAGGAGAAAAGGTCCGATGAGGACCGGGCGATTTTGGGAATGTTGAGCGGAAGAATTTTGGATGGAGAGGGCCTGGGAGCCCGGATCGCCAATTTACTGTCCCTGGTCTACTGCCGTTGGGCCTTTATACCCATCTTGGAATCGATGGATCTCCCTTCCGAGGGGAATGAACGGAAAAACTTGGAAAACCCAAGTAAAGTTGGGTAAACTCGCATCCTACTTGTTCCAATGTGATTTCAAATCGAGGGCGTTGATCATGGTTCCAACGAAAACACCGGGTTTCATCAACGACCCTAATCGTTGCCAGGTTTGCACGACGTTTTTGACCCTTTATCCGAAAAGTTTCGCGACCTGTCCCCATTGTCAGAAGGTGGTTTGCCGCAGATGCTGGGGTGAGGCCTACAATAAAAAACCCTATCCCACCGATTCCTGCGTCCACGAGGTCGAGGAAACCAATATCGAAAGGTCTCCCCTCGCCAGCCAGAGGAGCCAGGTTAAATGGGATTGGTTTCGCATGGGTTTTGTGGCGGTCCTGGTCCTTTTGACCTTGGGAATATTATTCTTCCTCTGGAATATCTTCTTCGCCTGAAAAATGGCCGAGCCGTGAATTTTCCCATAAGAAAGCTTTAACTTGAAAATCGCCATCGTTCACGACTGGATGACGGGGATGAGGGGCGGGGAGAAGGTGCTTCTCGCGCTCCTGGAGCTTTTTCCCCAGGCGGACCTTTTCACGCTGGTTTACCGGCCCGACAGGATGGACCCGGTTTTCCAAAAACGCCGGGTGACCACTTCCTTCCTCCAGAGACTCCCCTTCGGGCGTACTCGCTACCAGTACTATCTTCCACTTTTCTGGGAACTGATGGGCGGCTTCGATCTTTCATCCTACGACCTGATTGTTTCCTCCAGCTCGGCCTGCGCCAAGTGGGTCCGCAACCCCAAGAAAACCCTCCATGTCTGCTATTGCCATACGCCCATGCGGTATGTCTGGGATCTTTTTGACGATTACTTCGAGAAAGAGGCGAAGGCACCGGTGCGATGGGCGGCGCGGGCCTTCCGGTCCTACCTCCAGCGCTGTGACCTGAAATCGAACGAGGGAGTCACCCAGTTCCTGGCCAACTCCAACGAGGTGAAGGAGCGCATTCAAAGGCTCTACGGCCGGGAATCGGAAGTACTCCATCCGCCTGTGGACGTGGACCATTTCCGGTTGCGGGAAGGGAAGGGGGAATACTTCCTTGCCCTCTCGGCCCTGGTTCCCTATAAAAAAATCGAGTTGGCGGTGAGGGTTTGCACGAAAAGGGCCTGGCCTCTCTGGGTGGTGGGGCAGGGCCAGGAGGAAAATAAATTGCGAACCCTGGCTGGCCCCACGGTTTTCTTCAAAGGCTGGGCGAAGGAGGAAGAACTGCCGGATATTTACGCCCGCGCTAAGGCGCTGGTTTTCCCGGGCAAGGAGGATTTCGGCATCGTGCCGGTGGAAGCCATGGCCTGCGGGGTTCCCGTGGTGGCCTTTGGGGAGGGAGGCGTCCTGGATTCGGTCCAGGACGGCGTCACAGGCGTCTTTTTCCACAAGCAAACCGAAGAAGCGCTGGAGGAAGCCCTCGAGAAATTCGAGAAGATGGAATTTGATCCCAAGGTTCTCCGCGAGAAGGCCAACCAGTTTTCCAAGGCCCGGTTTTTGTTCAAGGCGCAGGTGTATTTTCGAAGACTGTTTGGCATCAAGCCAATTGGAGAAGAGTAGTCGACAGTCAACAGTCGGCAGTCGACAGAAGGCAAACGACAAACGGCAGACCAAAGTCGCCAACTCCAAAGGAACGGCGTATGTCATCCGATCATGAAAAGTTGGACGTTTGGAAAAAATCGATGAAGCTTGTCACAGAGATTTACCAAATTAGTCAAAAGTTCCCAAAAGAAGAAATCTATGGTTTAACCAGCCAAATGAGAAGATCGGCCATATCCATACCTAGCAACATAGCCGAAGGTAAAGGACGCCACACGAACCCGGAATTTTGCCAATTTCTAATCCATGTGCGGGGATCATTATTGGAACTGGAAACACAATTGCAAATCGCCTGTAATCTGGGCTATCTGGAAAGCCAAAAGATGGATGATTTAAAAGTTAAAACTGCGGAAATTGGTAAAATGCTAAACGGTTTAATTAAAGCAATCGGCCGCTGAGGTTTGGGCAGTAACCGTCGACCGTCGACTGCCAACTTTCTCGCGAGGTTTTATGAGATTTCCACTCAAATCCCTTTTCGCTTCCATCAGCTTCGTGCTGGACGGCCTTTTGGTGGCCGGGTGCTTCATGCTGGCCGATTGGATCCGATTTCGATCGGGGTGGTTGAGGGTGGATGAACCCACCTATTACCCCCATTACCGGACTTTTTTGGCCGCGGTGATGAGTGTTTACTGGCTGGTTTTCAAGTATTTGGGCCTTTATCGAAGCCGCCGGGGTGTCTCCGTAGTGGATGAATTGGTTAAGGTCCTTTGGGGGTCCGTCATCGCGACCCTTTTGATCGCGGCCGGGACTTTCCTGGTGCATTTTTTCGCCTTTTCCCGGCTGGTGGTTACCTTCGCGGCCGGGTTGATCATTGTCAGCGTGTGGTTCGAAAGAACCCTATTGAGAAGGATACAAATCCTCCTCCGCCGCAATGGAGTGGGTGTCACCCGCGTCCTGGTGGTGGGTACGGGCGAGACCGCCAAGATATTCCTTCAGCGATTGCGGCATAACCCGGGCCTAGGCTACCGGGTAGTCGGGGTGGTTTCGGAGGGAAATAAAACCCTTGGGGAAGTGGAAGGGATCCGGGTATTGGGGAACCTGGCCCGTTTCGACCAAGTCATGTCCAAGCACATACCCGACGAGGTGATTTTCGCCCTGCCCGCTTCCGCCCATGGGGAATTGCTTCCCCTATTGGTGACCCTTCAGGATACCCAGGTGAAATACAAGATCATTTCCGACCTCTTTGGCCTGATCACCAATCCCCTGGAAAGCGACGTTCTTTTAGACATGCCTGTCTTCGAAATGAAGGAAGCCCCCTTGAACGCCTGGCATAACCGGACGATCAAACGGACTTTTGATTTTGTTTTTTCCCTGGTGGCGATCCTGTTGTTGAGCCCGATCTGGATTTTGGTGGCCCTGGGGGTCAAGCTCACCTCGCCCGGCCCCATCCTGTTCCATCAAAAGCGGGTTGGGAGGGATGGAAGGGTCTTTCACATTCGGAAATTCCGCACCATGCAGGTGGGAACGGAAACCGTGGCCTTTACCGCCCAAAAGGACCCACGGGTCACGCCTCTTGGCAAGTTCCTGCGCAAGACCAGCCTGGATGAGCTACCCCAGCTCCTGAACGTCTTGACCGGGCGCATGAGCCTGGTCGGGCCCCGGCCCGAGGTGCCAGGCCTGGTGGAGAAATTCCAAAAAGAGATACCCCGTTATTTTGAGCGCCATCAGGTGAAATCGGGTATCACGGGTTGGGCCCAGGTGAACGGCTTCCGAGGCAACACGTCCCTGACCGAGAGGGTGAAATACGACATCTATTACATCGAGAACTGGAGCCTTCTGCTCGACATCAAGATCATCCTAAGGACTGTTTTGGATATTTTGGAGCATGAGCATGCTTATTAAGGCAGTCGACGGTCCGCAGTCGACAGTTGGCAACAAAGCCGGTTCGAGTCCAAAGAGGGAACGGTTAATTAGATGATTGATAAAGCATCCAGAAGAAAATTGACGGAAAAATTAAGACAGTTTGTGAGCGGTCGGATTACAAATTATCAGTATGAAGATATGACTCCGAGGCGGTCGCCCGATAAGGCGATTTGGGCAATTCAGCAAAGAGTTTGGACGGTTTACGATGATTTACATGAACACATACTTACAGGTAAATGGGCACTGAATAAAGAAGGGAGGGCAATTGTTTCAAGGTATATTCTCTTTCTTCATTCGAATTTCGAATATGAGTGGCCCAAACATCCTTCGGAAAATATTCTGGGGAAGATTTTGTCTCTGTTTAGTCTTGGACTAATCCCAAGATTGTTTTGGAATAAAAAATGGAATCAATCAGGAAATATTAAAGCGTGGCCTTTCATAAGCCAAAAAGACTTAAATAGGGCTAAAAGAAAACCCAGGTTATTAAATGGTTAAGGTTTTATTCGTAAAACTTCGAATTTTACGATTCGCAAATCGCAGAGAATGAGGAATGAACTAAAATGAAAATCCTTGTAACTGGCGGCGCGGGGTTCATCGGTAGTCATGTAGTAGACGCCTATCTGGCGGCGAGGCACGAGGTGATCGTGGTCGATAACCTGTCCACGGGAAAGGCGGCGAACCTAAACCCCAAGGCGAAGTTTTACGAGATGGATATCCTCAACGAATCCCTACAGCAACTCCTGCAAAACGAGAAAGTCGAAGTGGTAAACCACCACGCGGCCCAGATCAAGGTTAAGGCTTCCCTGGAAGACCCTTATTTCGATGTGAAGGTGAACGTGCTGGGATCGGTCCTTCTCCTCGACCTCTGCCGCAGAGCTGGGGTCCGGAAATTCATCTACGCTTCTTCCGGTGGGGCCCAATATGGTGAGGCGGAAGCGGGACCTTTTCCCGAAACCCAACCGGCCCGGCCATTTTCGGTTTACGGCGCCAGCAAATATTCGGTAGAACTTTACGCGGACGTTTTCTCCCAGGCCTTTGGCATGGAAAGGGTCATCCTGCGTTACGCCAATGTGTACGGGCCACGGCAAGACGCCCTGGGGGAGGGAGGGGCGGTGGCCATCTTCACCCACGGGATGCTCCATGGGGGTGATTTCCAGATCTTCGGCGACGGCTACAACCTACGGGATTACGTTTATGTTAAGGATGTGGCCAAGGCCAATTTGCTGGCCCTTGAATACCCTCAAAACGGCACTTTTAATATCGGAACGGGGGTGGGGACGACTACTTCGGAACTTTTCCAAGCCCTGGCGAAAGCCACTGGTTATAAACTTCCAGCCCTGCATACGGTGGCCCGCCTGGGGGACCTGAAAAAAAGCTTGTTGGACCCCACCCTTGCTAAAAAGGACCTAAAATGGGAACCCGCCTATGACTTGGCGGCTGGGTTGAAAGAAACCATCGAATACTACAAATCCCGATGAGGTTTTAATTTGTTTTCCAAACTGCCAACTGCCAACCCTTCGACTTTGCTCAGGGCCCTGAGGTTCTCGAAGGGCTGCCGACCGCGGACTGAAGTACCATGAAGGCAATCATCCTCGTAGGCGGCCAGGGAACCCGGATGCGGCCCCTAACGGACCGGCTTCCGAAGAACATCGCGCCCCTTTGCGGCACCCCCTTCCTCACCTACCAATTCGAGTTCTTGAAATCCGCCGGGGTCAAGGAAATCGTCCTTTCGCTTGGGTATCGTCCGGACGACATCCGCCAGATCTACGGCAACGGCCGAAAATTCGGCATGAAGATCTATTACGTCATGGAAGACGCTCCCCTGGGAACCTCGGGGGCCATCAAGAACGCCGAGCGCTTCGTCAAGGGATCCCCGGTGGTGGTCATGAACGGGGACATCTTGACGGATATCCCCCTGAAAAAAATGATCGCGGCCCATTACGAGGCCGGCAACCTGGCCACCCTGGGCCTGGTGCGGGTGGAGGACCCCAGCCCTTACGGCCTGGTGATTTTGAATTCCCAGGGGAAAATCCAAAAGTTCCTCGAAAAACCCAAGCCCGATGAGACGGTGGTGGACACCATCAACGCCGGGGTTTACGTCTTCGAGCCGGGGGTGATGGATTTTATTCCCTCCGGCGTCAACCATTCCGCGGAAAGAGGCCTTTTCCCCGCGCTGTTGCAGGCGGGCGTGCCCTTCGGGGGCTATGTTTGGAAAGGCTATTGGCAGGATATCGGCACGCCCCGCAAGTACCTCACCACCCAGTGGGATGTCCTGAACGGGGCCTTTCCCATCCATTCACGCGTGAAGAGGGGACCCAACCATATCTACCGGGGCAAGCGGGTTTGGATCGGCCGGGACGCGGTGGTGCAGGGACCCGTGCTTTTGGAAGAAGGATGCTTCATCGGCGACGGGGCTAAGATATTGCCCTATTCGGTGATCGGGAGAAAATGCATGATCGGGCCGGGAGCCGTGATCTCCAAAAGCCTTTTGTGGGATGGCGTCAAAGTGGGGAAAGACGCGAAATTGGAAGAAGCGATCCTGGGACGCAAATGCGTCGTTGGGGAAGGCGCCCAGCCTTCTCCCGGGGGGGTATGGGGGGACGAAAGTCAGGTTTCTTGATTTCATTTCTTCGCCCTTTGGGATGGCGGGCCCAATGGAAACCTCGCATTTGCACTAAGCTTCCGGTTTTGCGCATTGACGGGTTTCTGCCCCTCCCTTAAAATCGTTCACCGGATCATTTCAAGGTGTTTATTTGCTCTTTAGGAGCCGTAATGCTTCTTCGAATCAGCCTTTTTTCCTTTCTCTCCTCCCTTTTTTTCATGTCTTTTTGCCATCCCATCCCCTCTTGGGGCGCGGAGCCCGATAGCCAGTATTACCTGGATAAGGCCAATGTTTACCTGAAAGAGGGCAAATCCAGCGATGCCATTAATTATTTGAAAGAGGCGGTGGAAAGAAATCCATATAACGTGGAAGCCCGAAACAACCTTGGAAAAATTTACGCCCAGCGCGACCTTTATGACCAGGCCATGGAGCAGTTTGACAAGGCCCTTTCCGTCCAACCCAATTATGTCCAGGCCCTTTCCAACAAGGCTTACGTTTACTTGCAACGCCGAGCTTATCCCTTATGCGTCCAATATGCCCAAAAAGCGTTGGTCCTGGACCCCAGTTTGGGATCGGCCCATTACAATTTGGGGCTGGCTTATTTCGCCCAAGAACGCTATCCCGAAGCCGTCCTTGAGATCAAAAAAGCGGTCAAGGCCTTCCCCGAGAATTCAGAGGTCTATGAGCGCCTAGGCGACCTCTACCAGGTTCAGTCTAAAAACGAGGAGGCCTTTGCCTATTACCGGCAGGCCTTGGATGTGAATCCGCTGAATACCTCAGCCCGGTCCAAATTGGGAAATGTTTATTCGCAAGAGGGGTCTGATAAAAAGGCGGTCCTACAATACCAGGCCGCTGTGGACCTGAATCCTTCCGACATAGCCGCCCGTTACCAATTAGCCCAACATGACGAGGATATCCGGGACTGGCCCAATGCCCGCAAACAATACCTGGCGATCCTTTCTTTGGATGACCGCCAGGCAGCGGCCCATCGGCAGGTCGCGAAAATATGCGAACGAAACGATGAGATGGGATTGGCGCTTTACCATTGGGAAAAATACGCCGCCCTGAATCCGTCGGATACTAGCGTTCAAAAGCATATCGACGACATTCGCAAGCCCCTTTTGACGAAGAAACAGGCCGAACAAATGGCGGCCTTCCAAAGCCAATTACAGCAGAAACAGCAGGCCCAGCAGACCCCGAGCCCTGTTCCTCCCAAGAATAATTTGTGGAGCGGTCCCAAACCCACGGATAATTCCAACCCGACCCCGGTGGTGCCCGTCGTGCCGTTGGCGGATCAGTCCACCTATTCAAGCGCGTCTCACGCACC
Source organism: candidate division FCPU426 bacterium (assembly GCA_963771075.1). Taxonomy (GTDB): domain Bacteria; phylum Oederibacteriota; class Muellerivitia; order Muellerivitales; family Muellerivitaceae; genus CAVTWJ01. The sequence goes on from CAVYSE010000023.1 coordinate 85,523, forward strand.
CAGCGCGCCTGCGCCGAGCGCCCCCTCGGCGGTGGTTTACGATACACCCACTCCTTCGGTTCAATTGGTGCCGGTGGATATCGTTCAACCCACCCCTTCCGACATCGCCACCCTTCCCAAATAGACCGATTTTTCGAAGCTGCCGGATGGGGGTTTGCCATCTTGCGGGTTTTTCCAACCGTTCGTTACCATCAACAAAGGGAGACGATCCTATAAATGCGTTTTGCCATCCTTTTACCGGTCTATAACGAGGCTCCCACCCTGGAAAGGGTCGTCAAAAAACTTTCCGATTTCGCCGAGGCCGACGTGGTCGTGGTGGATGATGGTTCCACCGACGCCACACCCTCCATCCTGGAAAGACTCAAGGTCGCCGCGATTATCCGCCATGACAAAAACCTGGGTTACGGCCAAACCCTGATGGACGCGTTCCGCTTCGTCATCGACCATGGATATGGTTCCTGTGTGACCCTGGACGCGGATGAACAGCATGAACCGGCCTTTATCCCCCGGTTTTTGGAGGATTTGACCCGGTTCGACATTGTTTCGGGGAGCCGTTACCTCAACCCCCTGCTGGCGACGGACCACCCCCCCCGGAACGGTTGGAAGTTAACGAAATTATCACGGCTAAATTGAAGCACTTGACAGGTTATAATCTGACCGACAGTTTTTGCGGTTTTAAGGGTTATCGCGTGGATGGTTTAAAAAAACTTCGACTGACAGAGACTAATTATGGTTTCCCGCTCCAACTCTGGCTCCAGGCCGCAAAAGTGGGTTTGACAGTGGTTGAATGCGCCGTACCCTTGATTTACAAGGACCATACCCGGAATTTCAACAACCGATTCAATACCCGGGATGAGAGGTTGAATCATTATTTGGAAGTGATGGAACGGGAGGCGAAACTTTTGGGCCTTCCGCTGGCCACGAACCAAACTTAAAGTAAAAGGAGATTCCCATGGGTGAAACGACCGGAAATATCCCGCAAGGACATGGGAGCCTTTACTTTAATCCGCCCCTGGCCCTGTGGAAGGAAGAAGCCCTCCGCAATCGGGAAAAGGCGGTCAAGGCCCTCGTCTGGGGCCAAAACGCGTTGAAGGTCCGGGCGGCCTTGAAGTTGCCGATCAATCAACCCCTCATTCTTTCGGGACACCAGCCTGTTTTCTTCCATCCGGGCCTATGGACCAAATGCCTGGCCGCCTCCTACCTGGCCGAGTCTGTCCAGGGAACCGCCTGCCATAAGGTGACGGATACGGCCCTGGCGGCGGAATACCTGCATTACCTGCCGGAGGTGGAGGAGAACGGCAAGGCGCGCATGAAGACGCTCCGATTTTACAAAAACAAGGAATTCATCGATCAGGAAAAAACAACCCCCTATTGCCTCATGCCCGCGCCCGATCATGAGGCGGTGAAGAACATCTTTTCCGAGGCTCAGGTCTATTGCCCCTCTTCGGTGAAAAACGCCATGCGGGGGGTCGAAAGTCAATTCATGGGAGGCCTTCTCAAGAACGCGACGTGGAACGAATTCCATCTCTCCACCCTCAAGTATTTGGATACCTTGAGCCAAACCCAGAGGATTTACCTGGAGGCCCACCGTCTTTGGGAAACCGATCCTTATTATGAATTCCTGGCCCATTGGATGTCCCACTTGCCCGAATTGACGGAAGCCTACAATAAGTCCCTGGATGATTACCGGACCCGCTACGGCATCAAGCACGATTTGACCCCCCTTCCCAACCTAAAATTCGAGAACTGGTGGTTCGAGATACCCTTCTGGGGAGTCACCAAGTACAACCATCGGCAATCCCTTTGGGCCAAGGATGACGGAAAACACCTGGTGCTCAAGATCAAGGGCGGGGAAGGGACTTTCCAGGCCAGCCACGAGAACCTGAAAGGGGAGCTGATGACCCTTCCCATCAAGGTCTGGCCCAAGGCCCTGCCCCAGACCTTTTTCTGCCGCATGTACCTCTGCGACTTTTTTATCCATGGCATCGGGGGAAGCGCCTACGAGGAAGTGAACGACCTGTTCATTGAAAAGGTGTTGGGGATCAAACCCCCCGCCTTTGGCACGGCGACCGCCACCTGGTTGGTGGAACCGAAGGACAGCGAGGCGTTGGACAAGGTCGCCGGTTTTGAGGATAAAATTTTAAGCTGGGAAAGGATTCTGGAAAAAAATCCCGAGTACCTTTTTTTGAAAGCGGAAGCCTGGAAAACCGAATTACCGGCATTCATGCATAGCGCCTTCCTGGCTTGTTTGAACAACGCCCCGCTCGCGGCCAAGGCCGCGGAAAAGGGGAAGTGGGTGGAGTTGTTGAAAAATCCCGCGAGAAAGGCCGAGGCTTCCCTGAGGATCAAGGATATTAATTCGATCTTGTCGGAAGGATTGACGGAAGTCATGAAAGTGGTCTTAAAAGGAAAATTGGAGATCGAGCAGGTGAAGCAAAGCCGGGACGTGTTGTCTTACCGTAAGTATCCCTATTTCTGTTACAGTTCCGAAGCCTTTCTCGAATTGAAAGCCAAGGTTCGGGCCTTGATCCCCTCCAGTTGAACGGCCCCTACCCCCGCCCCATGGAACAACCCCTGTTGGAAATCGAAATACTTCCGGGTCAAGAGGACTTGGGCTTGCCCGCCTATGCCACGGAAGGCTCGGCGGGTTTGGACCTGAAGGCCGCCCTGGCGGCCGATCTGGTATTGGCGCCGGGCGAGAGGGGAGTGGTTCCCACCGGTTTGAGGATGGCGATCCCTTCGGGCTTTGAAGGCTGTGTCCGGCCCCGAAGCGGGCTGGCCCTCAAATACGGGCTGACCCTCACGAACGCGCCGGGAACCATCGACTCGGATTATCGGGGCGAGGTAAAAGTCCTTATGGTCAATTTGGGCAAGGAGCCCGTGACCCTGAAAAGGGGGGACCGCGTGGCGCAATTGCTGATCTCTCCCGTGGCAAAGGCTCAGATTCGTCAGGTGAAAAGCCTCGATGAAACGGCGAGGGGCGAGGGCGGGTTCGGCCACACGGGAACCTGATTTCGCGGTCAGCGATTGGCAGACGGTCAATCCTTTAAAACCACCAGATGATGTTGAAGGCCCTTGGCGGGAACTCCTTAATGAACTCACATAAAGATAAAAGACTTTTTATATCCGGTATTCCAACATCAGGAAAATCGTATTTGGCGGATAAGCTTGCCAAGGAAATAAACGGCATAGCCGTCCATTTGGATCATTACAGAATAGATTTCGCGAAAGAAGAAAAATACAGGAAATGGACGGATTTTCTGTTTGATAAAAATGAATATGAATATTTAACTAAAACAACTCCGGATCATTTGTGGAAAAATCTTGTCGCCCAATCCGAAGGGTTGTGGCCGGCTTTTTCTAAAAAAATAGAAAAGTACAAAGCGGAAGAAAAACCAGTGGTATTCGAGTGCGTCAATATACTCCCGCATATTGCGAAACAATATTTGGATTTCCCCGGTATTGTTCTAATTGGAAATTCCTATGAAATAGTTCTCGAAAGAAATAAACAAGCTCCTCGTTTGGGAAAAACCCCTGAATTACAGGCATTGGAAGCAAGGTGGTTTTTTGAGGTGGAACGGCCCCATTACAAGGCGGAAGCGGAAAAATATAAATACCCGGTATTTGAATCCGCAGATGAAGCGCTTGAAAAAGCACTTCAATTTCTCAAGGTATGACTTTAAACAAAAAGATCGGTGGCCTACCCGCGAAGGGGACCCATCGCGGACAGGCGGCCATTTCCAAGAGTGGCGTGGAGCAAGCCCGGTTTGCTGCGTTCCTGTTTTAACCCCTTGAATAGGGTTACAAACGGTCCAACCCATCCGGGTTGTCAAGATCCAACAAATCATTGGATAAATGAATCCATCGATGGACTTATACATCTATTCGTATTTTTGACCTAAATGTTCCTCCCAAAATGCAAAAAATCTTACCAAGATACTTTCGCCGTCCTCAGTACCTATTTTCGAATCGCGGGGAAATGATCCGGACAAAAAAGCCTTGGCAATTCCAAGTGGCGGCGTTGAATATATGAATAGATTGGAATATATTCATTGAACCAAGGGGAGCCCTCGTGATCGATCCAGACTTCGTGTTCAAAATCAAATCCGACTTTTTGAAGGCCCTGGCCCATCCCGGCCGGCTCAAGATCATCGAGCACCTCAAGCGCGGTGAAAAATCCGTCAACGAAATATGCAAGGCCCTGGAAATGGAACAGTCGGGCCTTTCCAAGCACCTGTCCATCCTGAAGCAGGCCGGCATCCTGAATTCCCGGCAGGAAAAGGTGACGGTGTTCTATTCGGTCCGGGACAAGGGGATTTACGACGTTTTAAAGCGCGTTTCCCTTTTCCTCAAAAAAAAGTTCAAGGAAAGCCAGGCCGTCCTGGACCACCTGGGCAAAAACTGAGATGAACCGAAGGCCCCATCCTTGCTTAATCACGGAGATCAAACATGCAGTGGACGGTTAAAGAAGCCTCGGAATTCCTACAGATTCCGGAAGACACCCTCTTCGACTGGATCGATAAAAGAGACCTTCCGGCCACCCGTTTCAACGGCCGGTACCATTTCAACCGCATGAAATTGATGGATTGGGCCCACGAAAACGCGGTTCCCGTTTTGATCCCCAATGGGGTCGATTTGCCTTCCTTAAAGGAGGCCCTGGAAGAGGGGGGAATTTATGAAAACATCGAGGGAGCGGATAAACCCGAGATTTTCAAGAATATAGTGAATTTCCTCAAAATCCCAGTGGAAGAGGATAAGGAACTGGTTTGCCAAATGATCCTTTCCCGGGAAAGGGAAGGCTCCACCGAGTTGGGAAACGGTATCGCCATCCCCCATGCCCGGCACCCGATTTTGCTGCAAGTGGCAAAGCCCATGGTGGCCCTTTGCTATTTGAAGAATCCCGTCTTATTCGGGGAGGCCGAGCGGAAACCGGTTTCCGTCCTTTTCGTGGTCCTTTCCCCCAGTATCCGGATGCACCTGCATTTCCTGGAGCGGCTGGGTTTCGCGCTCCGGGACAAGGAATTTTCCGATTTGGTCCTGGAGCGCGCGCCCCAAACGAAAATCATGGAACGGCTGACGGTTCTAAGGGATCAGTTGGAGAAACGGTAAGGGTTTTGGTTTTAATATTCTCCCCTTCTCCCCTTGAGGGAGAAGGATGGGATGAGGGGGATTCCAGTCGCAAACGCCCCTCACCCTAACCCTCTCCCTCAAGGGGAGAGGGTCAATTTATAAACCGCGCCAAGTGCATAGTGCCGATTGTTTTTGGACCGGGAATTACGAAGGACGTCTTAGTCTGACGGGTTGGAAGTAGAAAGGAAGCATGGTTTCTATGGGTTTGATTCTGGTTCTCCTCGCGCTTGCGGGCCTGGGTTTCGGCGAATTCGCCGCCCTTCCCTTCGGGCGCCACTCCAACCTCGGGCAGAATCTTGCCGCCGGTCTGACCCTCCTCTCCTCCCTTTGCGGGGGAATAGGTTTGGCAGTCTGGTTTTCCGTAGGGATACCGCTTTCCATCGGCATGCCCTGGCAGGTTCCCGGGGGCACTCTGGCCCTGGGGCTCGACGGCTTGACGGCATTTTTCCTGATTCCCGTTTTTCTCGTCTCCGCACTGGGGGCCCTTTTCGGCCTGGAATACTGGAAACAATCGGAGAATCCCGGATCCGGTCAATCCCTCCGGTTTTTTTACGGGTTCCTTTCACTCGGGATGGGGCTCTTGCTGATGGCCCGCAACAGCGTGCTTTTTTTGTTGGGCTGGGAAATCATGGCGGTGGCGGCCTACTTTTTGATCGTGGTGGAGGACAAAGAAAAAAACGTCCGGCAGGCCGGGTGGATCTATTGGGTTTCGGCCCACCTGGGGCTCGCGGCCCTCATGGTGATGTTTCTCCTGATGCGAAACCTGCTGGGAAGTTTCGATTGGTCGGTTTTGCCCCTGGACTCGCGGGAAAATTTACTCGGGTCCGCCCTTTTCTTGCTCGCCCTCTTCGGTTTCGGCTTCAAAGCCGGGCTCATGCCCTTTCATTTCTGGCTTCCCCGGGCCCATTCCAGCGCCCCCAGCCATGTCTCCGGCATCATGTCCGGCGTGATGCTCAACATGGGAATTTACGGGATCATCCGGATCCTGGGATACCTTCCCCAGCCCCCGGTGTGGTGGGGTATCCTGCTGTTGGTTATGGGAATCGCCTCGGGGGTTTTGGGAATCCTCCTGGCCATCTCCGAAAGCGACCTGAAGCGCATGCTGGCCTACAGCAGTATCGAGAATATCGGAATCATCTTCATGGGTTTGGGGTTGGCCCTGGTCGGGCGTTCCTCGGGCAACAACCTCCTACTCCAACTGGGTATGTTGGCGGCGCTCTTCCATGTCCTCAACCACAGCCTGTTCAAGACCGCGCTTTTCTACTGCTCGGGCTCGGTCTTGCACGCCTGCCACACCCGCCGGATGGACCACCTGGGGGGCTTGATCCCGCTTCTTCCCCTCACCGCTTTGGCCTTCGTGTTCGCCTCCTGCGCGGCCTGCGGCCTCCCCCCCTTGAACGGATTCATCGGCGAATGGATTCTCTACCAGGGGCTTTTCCACTTGTCGGCCGGGGGGTCCATCTTTCGCGCCCTCCTGGGCACCCTGGCCATCGGGGGATTGGCCCTGATCGGCGCATTAAGCGTGGTTTGTTTCGTGCGCTCCTTCGGCACCATCTTCCTCGGTTCGCCCCGGTTTTCCCTGAAGCCCCATGAAAAGGAAAAAAAGGGGTTCATGATCTTTACCCTGGCCCTGTTGGTGGGGGCCTGCATGGGCGTGAGCTTTCTTCCCGGAAAGATCCTCTTCATATTAGGGAAGGCGATGGAAACCTGGGACACTGGCCTCTCCCCGGCTTCGCCCTCCCTTGAGAGCCTGGTTCCCCTGGGCGTCCTGGCCCTTTTGAACCTAACGTTATTTATTGTTTTGGGCGCCGGAATCGGGTGGTTTGTCTTGAGGAAACAAAAGGCGAAGCAGGCACAGCCCGCCGGGCTGGAACAGCCGATCGGGCTGGGACAGCCAATCGGGCTGGGACAGCCAATCGAGTTGGCACGACCCCACCCGCAGGGAATGGGATTGGAAACCTGGAGCTGCGGTTATATCGATCCCGCTTCTCCCCGGCTTCAATACACGGCTTCTTCCTTCGGCGAAATCCTCACGAAAACCTACCATTGGTTCATTCCCGCAAGGTCCCACCAGCCGGGCCCGGGGGGTGTTTTTGCCGGGAAATCGTGGTTTGCCACCCTTCCCTTTGACCGTATCCTCGGGGGATTCCTCATTCCTACCATCCGTTCCTGGGGGGACAAAATTTCAGTACTCTTGAAACTGCAACAGGGCCGGACTTCCATTTACCTTCTTTATATCGTGGTCATCTTCCTCGTGGCCCTTTGCTGGGGCAGTTGGAGCCTGCCATGATCCAAACCCTGTTTTATACCGCGATAGGACTGACCGCTTTCAGCGGCGTTCCCGGATTGTTTTTCAAACGCCCCTCCACGGGAGGGCAATTTCTTTCCATCCCGCTGTTTTGTTTGGGGTCGGCGGCCGGTTTGGCCACGGCTTTCCTTTCCTTGTTCCAAGGCGTGGGCGAAGAATGGACCCTGCCCCTTTCGGTTTGCGGGGGAAAAATTTCCTTCCTCGTCGACCCGCTCGCTTCCATTTTTTTGGCCAGCATCTTCCTCATTTCCTCTATGGGCTCTATCTATGGATTGGAATACTGGAAACAAATCCAACATCCCGAAAACGGCCGGAAGCTGAGGTTCTTTTACGGCTTCCTGACGGCGGGGATGGCCCTGGTGGTGGTTGCCCATGATTCCCTGTTTTTCCTTTTTTCCTGGGAGGTCATGGCCCTTTCGGCTTATTTCCTCGTCACCACCGAGGATGATAAAAAGGAAAGCCGGCAGGCCGGATGGGTTTATTTCGTCGCCACCCATTTTTCCACCCTTTTTCTTTTCGCCCTTTTCGCTTTTCTCCACCTGGCGAAGGGTTCCTTCGAAATCATTCCCTTCAAGGCGGGCGAAATCCCCCCCGCCGGGGCGGACGGCCTTTTCCTCCTGGCCCTGCTGGCCTTCGGCCTGAAGGCGGGGCTATTTCCCCTCCACATCTGGCTTCCCTCCGCCCACGCGAACGCCCCCAGCCATGTTTCCGCCGTCATGTCGGGCGTCCTGCTCAAGGTTGGGGTCTACGGCCTAATGAGGGTGTGCTGGCTTTTCGCGAACCCGCCTCTCTGGTGGGGAACGCTCCTGGTCGTGATGGGAATTATTTCATCTGTGCTGGGGGTGGCTTTCGCCCTCGGACAGCACGATCTCAAAAGACTGCTGGCCTACCACAGCGTGGAAAATATCGGGATCATCTTCCTCGGGTTGGGGCTGGCCCTCATCGGCAAAACCATGGGGAGGAGCGATCTGGTATTGCTTGGGATGGCAGGGGCCCTGCTGCACGTCTGGAACCACAGCTTGTTCAAGTCCCTTCTTTTCCTCGGCGCGGGTTCGGTGATCCACGCCCTTCACACCCGGGAAATCGACAAAATGGGGGGAGTGGGGAAGAAGATGCCCCGGACCTCCCTGTTATTCCTGGTGGGTGCGGCGGCGATTTGCGGCCTCCCCCCCTTGAACGGATTCATCAGCGAGTTTTTGATCTACCTCGGGTTTTTCAAGGCCATGAACCTCCCCGGGTTGGAATTGAATTGGAGCTTGTGGATGGGGGTGCCCGCCCTAGCCTTGACCGGGGCCTTGGCGGTCGCCTGCTTCACCAAGGTTTACGGGGCCGTTTTTTTGGGCTCTCCCCGGTCGACTTCCGTGCCCGAGGCGAAGGAATCGGGAAGGGCGATATTATTTCCCATGGTTTTGCTTGGGCTTCTGTGCTTCTGGATCGGCTTGTTTCCCCAAACGGTGGCGCCCCTTTTGGAATCCGCGGCCCGGTCTTGGGCGCCCCTTCAGGCGGTTACTATCACCCTGGCGGCTTGCGTCCCCTTGGGCGTTCTTTCCGCTATCGGCATTTCCCTTTGGGTGGTTTTTTTCATCGGAAAAGTTTTCCTCAGTCGGCGTCCCCAGGGCGGGAAGGCCCCTTCGCCTGTATTGACCTGGGATTGCGGGTACATCCGTCCCACCCCTTCCATGCAGTACACCGCTTCCTCCTACGCCCAAACCCTGGTTGATTTTTTCAAATGGATTCTGGTCCCCGAAAAAAGCTCCGTCCAGGTCAAGGGAAATTTTCCCCATTTCGTTTCCTTCCACAGCCATGTGCCCGAAACCGTCCTGGACCGGGTCCTCTACCCCCTCGTGAGGGGTATCCAGTGGGTCTTTCAATGGTCCAAGTACCTGCAGGTGGGTTATTTGCAGGCTTATGTCTTTTACATTTTTCTCGCGCTGACCTTTTTCATTCTTTGGAGGTAGTTACTTTGACGATCCTTAATGACGTGATCCATTTGTTCATAGTCTTGTTCCTGTCGCCCCTGCTCTTGGGCGTAATCAACAAGACAAAGGCCCTGGTTGCCGGCCGGGTGGGGCCGCCGATTTTCCAGACCTATTTCGATTTATTCAAACTATTCCGGAAGGGAATGGTGTTCAGCCGCACCACCTCCTGGGTGTTCCTCGCCGGGCCCTGGGTGGGATGGATCTCCATCTTCGCCGCCTCGCTCGTGGTGCCTCTGGGCCACCACCGGGCGCCCCTGGCTTTCCAGGGCGACATGATTTTCCTGGCTTACATCTTGGCCCTGGGCAGGTTTTTCACGGCCTGCGCCGCCCTGGATACGGGGTCTTCCTTCGAGGGCATGGGGGCTTCCCGGGAAGTTTCCTTCGCCTCTTTCGCCGAACCGGCCCTGTTTTTCGGCTTCCTCGCGCTCGCGCGCCTTTCGCAGACCTACAGCCTGTCGGATATGGTGTTGGGTGAAAACTTCAGGGTGGGGCCGGACAAGATTGCCTCGCTTATTCTCATTTCCGTCGCCTGGTTCATCGTGCTCTTGGCCGAGAACAGCCGCATCCCCTTCGACGACCCCAACACCCACCTGGAATTGACCATGGTCCACGAAGTCATGGTCTTGGACCATAGCGGGCCCGCCCTGGGGCTCATATTGCACGGGTCCGCAATGAAGCTTCTTTTGCTGGGCGCCCTGGTGATGGACGTCGCCCTCCCCTGGGACACCTCGACCTTGGCGGATTGGGTTTCCTTCCTCGCCGAAATGGGGGCCCTGGCGGTCGGGATAGGCCTGACGGAATCCCTCATGGCGCGGTTGAGGCTCAAGTACATCCCCAACCTTTTGGTTTCGGCCTGCCTGTTGTCGGCCTTTGGTTTCATCCTTTTGGTGAGATGATTCGATTCACGCATCCCCCTCTGAAAGAGGGGGATGGAGGGGGAGTTAGGTTTTTGAACGATATTTGGAAAGGCTAATACCCCCTTGATCCCCCTTTTTCACCCCCATTTCACCATGGGGAATAAAAAAATGAAAATGGGGACGTCCACATGCCCCTTGCCATTTTTTAAAGGAGGCATGGGGGAAGGGGGGAACTAGCGGTTCAAAGGGTGCTTGAGGTTTTAGAACCTATAACAAAAACCTAAGGCAAAGGCAATTTTCACCGCCAAGACGCCAAGTCCGCCAAGGAGGCCCAAAGTCAAGCCTTTGATTTTAAGGATTTTCCAACTTTTTGTTTTTTTGTCGTTCTTGGCGAACTTGGCGGTTAAACAGGTTTTGTTAGAGCTTCTTAATAACGTCGCGGGCTTATTTGTTACGAAAGGACATTCACCATAATGGAAGCAGGCATCAATTCACTCATCATCGTGCTGGTTTTGGTGAACTTTCTCGCGCTCGGCTCCAGCCAGATCGGGACGGTCATCCGCCTCTCGGCCTTTCAGGGCCTCTTGCTGGGGCTCATGCCCTTGATGATGGAAGGGGTGGGGGAAATCCACATCCCTTTCCTTTGCCTGGCCATTATCGCCATCAAGGGGTTTTTGATCCCGTCCCTCCTCTTCAAGGCCATGCGCGACGTCAAGATCCGCCGCGAGGTGGAGCCTCTTTTGGGTTTTATCCCCTCAATGTTTTTGGGGGCGCTGGGGACGGTTTTGGGGCTCCTCTATTCGAACCACCTGCCCCTGATGCCCTTGCATAAGGGCACCCTGATATTGGCCGGTTCCTTTTCCACGATCCTGACCGGGTTCATCATGCTCACCACCCGCCACAAGGCCATTACCCAGGTGGTGGGTTTCCTGATCCTCGAGAACGGCATATTCGTTTTCGGCCTGCTCCTTTTGGAAACCATGCCCTTCCTGGTGGAAATCGGGGTCTTGCTCGATCTGTTCGTCTGTATTTTCGTCCTGGGCATCATCTTGAACCACATCCAGAAGGCCTTCTCGTCGCTGGACTCGAACAAACTGACTACCTTAAAGGATTAGGGAACGATGCACTTGGCGTGTCTATAAAAATTAACCCTCTCCCCTTGAGGGAGAGGGAAGGGTGAGGGGTGCTTTGACTTGAGGTAGCCCCCCCTCATCCCGACCTTCTCCCTCCGGGGGAGAAGGTGCCCTTATTTCTCTAACAAATCGGGAAAAGCCCGATCTTGAAAATAAGGACAACCCAGTTCTCATTTCTTTTTCCGGGCCAATGGCCCGGAAAGGTTGAGGTGGAACAGGGTGAAAGTAACAAAACTGAACTAAGGATTAAACGAAATGCTCTATTGGATTCTATTGGTTCCTTTCACCGGCGGGTTGGCGGCTTTGCTTTGGCCCTCCAACCGGTTCCGCCCCTACTTGCTTCCGGCCTTCTCGCTCGCCCATTTAATCCTGGTCCTATCCGTACTGAACGCAAATAACCTGACGGCGGCCCGGGGCTGGCTGTTGCTGGACCCGCTGGGGAAATTGGTGCTGGCGGTCATCTCCCTGTTGTTTGCCGCCTGTTTAACCTACGCCCCGGCCTACCTGGGGAAGACACTGGAAAAGTCCAACCGCGTTTTTTGCGCCTGCCTGCTTTTCCTCTTGGCGCTCCTGTCGCTGGTCGCCCTATCCCGCCAACTGGAACTCATGTGGGTCGGCATCGAGGCCACCTCGCTGGTGAGCGCCCCCCTGATTTATTTTAACCACAACAACCGGGCCATCGAGGCGGCCTGGAAATTCCTTCTTATCTGCTCGGTCGGGATCGCCCTGGCCCTCCTGGGCACCTTTTTCATGGCCTATGCCTCCCTCGCGGGAGGCGGACCCACGACCTTCATGATGGACGACCTGGTGCGCTCGGCGGGGTCGCTTTCCAAACCCTGGCTTCACGCCGCCTTCGCGGCCCTCCTGGTCGGTTACGGCACCAAGATGGGGCTGGCCCCCCTTCACACCTGGCTTCCCGACGCGCACAGCGAATCCCCCGCCCTGGTCTCCGCCCTCTTGTCCGGCGCGCTTTTGAACGGCGCATTCCTGGCGGTATTGCGGGTCACCAAGATCCTCCATGCCGCAGGCGAAGGGGCCTTCGCGGACCGGTCCCTTTTGGCGCTGGGGCTGTTGTCCATCGCCTTCGGGGCCGTCTTTATGGCCCGTCAAAAAGATTTCAAGCGCATGCTGGCCTACTCCAGCGTGGAACACATGGGCATCCAGGTCTTAGGGATCAGCATGGGCGGGATCGGGATCTTCGGGTCCTTCCTCCATCTCATCAACAACGCCCTGACGAAGGGAATGCTCTTCCTCGTCTCGGGGAACCTCTACAGCGCCTACCACAGCAAGTCGCGCGACGACGTTTCTGGGGCCCTCCGCCGGCTTCCTATTTCGGGCCCGCTGTTCCTGGCCGGGTTCATCGCCATCACCGGTTCGCCGCCCTTCGCACCCTTCCTAAGCGAGTTCACGATCCTGCGTTCCACCTTCGAGAACCACCAATACCTGGTGGGGGGTGTTTTCCTCTTCCTCCTGATGGTGGTCTTCATGGGTATGGGCAGTACGGTGCTGGCGGTTTGCCTGGGGGAACCCTCGGAAGCGGCGAAGGCTACGGATTATCGCGAGACCCTATTCACGGTTTTGCCGCCCCTGGTGCTGATGGGGCTGGTTTTGCTCATGGGCCTTTATATCCCTGATTCCGTGATGAAGCTTATCCAGGACGCGGTGAACGATTGGAGCATCCCCTCATGACCCCCATGGAACATTTCGTCATCCTCGCCAACGGTTCTTCCGTGGACTATGGGCGAATCCCCCCCCTGGGTTTCGACGATTTCAGGCAATGCATGCGCCATGGTGTTGAGAAGGGTTTCCGGGTGGCTTCCTTTTTCGGGGCAGCTCCGTTCGGAGCGTCCCCCCGGGAAGGGGCCGGGGTGGACCTGGTGGCGGTCTTCGCCGACGACCCCAACAACCGGCTCCTGGTTTTCAAAACCAACGTCCGTGAGAAAGCTTTCCCCTCCCTTACGCCCGATTGCCCCCAATTGCACCTTTTTGAAAGGGAGATATTTGAGCAATTCGGGCTTACCCCCGAGGGCCATCCCTGGTTGAAACCCGTCCGGTTCGCCGGTTCGGTTTGGAACCCGAAAAATCCCGAAGGGATTCCGCCTATCGGCTTGATGGACTTTTACCAGGTCAAGGGAGACGAGGTTCACGAAGTGGCAGTGGGTCCGGTTCACGCGGGCGTCATCGAGCCAGGCCATTTCCGGTTCCAATGCCACGGGGAAGAAGTTTTTCACCTGGAGATTTCGCTCGGCTACCAGCACCGGGGGGTGGAGGAAGCCCTGATCCAGGGGCCCCACAAGGGTTCCTTCTACCAGGTGGAGGCGGCCTCGGGCGATTCCACCATCGCCCATGCCTGGGCCTATTGCCAAAACCTGGAAGATTCAGGGGCGCCAAGATCACCGCGCATGATTGGATGGTGAGGGCCATCGCCCTGGAACTGGAGCGCCTGGCCAACCATACGGGAGACCTGGGCGCGTTGGCTGGCGACGTGGGCTTCCTTCCCACCGCTTCCTATTGCGGAAGGATCAGGGGGGATTTTCTCAACATGACCGCGCTTTTATGCGGAAGCCGGTTCGGAAGAAGCCTGCTCAAGGTGGGGGGCAACCGCTTTCAGTTGGGCCTTCCCACAGGCTGGCGACCTGTTGAAACGGTTGTCCGAGGTGGAAAAGGATGTCACCCAGGCCGTGGATCTCTTGTGGGAAACGGCCTCGGTGGTGGATAGGTTTGACGATACGGGCGCCGTCAGCCAGGAACAGGCCCGGGAACTGGGTTGGGTGGGCCCCGCCGCCCGTTCCTGCGGGGTGGAAACGGACGTGCGTTTCAACCACCCCTTCGGCCCCTACCGCTTCGTGGTGGTTCCGGTTTCCACGGCCCATGCCGGGGACGTGCATTCACGGGCCTTCGTTCGTTGGTTGGAGATCAAGCGTTCCATCCAATTCGTCCGGGAAAGATTGATGAACCTGCCCTCGCCCGAAAAGGAAAAAACCATGGGCAAAATCCCGCCCGGCCGCTTGGCGGTTTCCCTGACCGAGGGTTGGCGTGGGGAAGTCTGCCACGTGGCCCTGACGGGGAAGGACGGGCAATTCATCCGTTACAAGATCACCGACCCCTCTTTCCACAATTGGAGCGCCCTGGCCCTTTCCATGCGCAACCAGGCCATCTCCGATTTCCCCTTGTGCAACAAGAGTTTCAACCTTGTCCTACTGCGGCCACGACCTATGAAAATAAATTCGAAAACCAACACAATAAAAACGGCTCACCAAGGGTGCGTCCACCGCAAAGAGGCAGTTAAGACGATTAGATTTAAAGATTTTTCCTTACTGCAAGTAGAAATATTTTGGACCATTTTGGGGTTTCCCTTTTCTTTGTTTTGCCTTTCTTGGGTCTTGGTGTCTTTGCTTTGGCTGTGGGTTCTTGTTTTTCCGGGAGGTAAATGAATGTATAAAATCCTGAAAGCCAGGTTCCAGCAGGGCCATCGCACAATGGCTTATCCCAAGGGCCCCCCCCCTTCCTTGCCCGAGCATTTCCGGGGCGTTCCCATGGTCGACGCGGGGAAATGCCCCGCCGGGTGCCGTGAATGTGTGGAAGCCTGCCCGGTGGATGCCATCACCCTTAAAGACGGCGCGCCCCAAATCGATTTGGGCCGGTGTATCTTTTGTACCGATTGCATGGAAGCCTGCCCGGAAGGCGCGATCCGCTACGGGACAGATTACCGCCTGGCGGCCAGCTCCAAGGAAAACCTGGTCGTCGGCCCGGAAAGGGAATTGCGCTTGGCCCAGGCGTTGGATGAGAAACTGCTCAAGTTGTTCGGGCGATCCCTCAAGCTCCGGCAAGTCAGCGCTGGGGGCTGTAACGCCTGCGAGGCGGATGTGAACGTGTTGGGAACGGTGGGTTGGGATTTAGGAAGATTCGGAATTCAAATGGTGGCTTCTCCCCGCCACGCGGATGGGCTCCTCATCACCGGATGCGTTACGGAAAACATGAAACTGGCCCTTGAAAAAACCTACGCGGCGGTCGCACCGCCCAAGATCGTCATCGCGGTTGGGGCCTGCGCCATCTCGGGGGGGCCCTTCCTGAAGAATCCCCAGCAGTTGGGAGGCGCTACTCCCACCGTCCCAGTGGATCTTTACATCCCGGGCTGTCCACCCCATCCCTTAACGATCTTGGATGGGTTATTAAGATTATTGGGAAGGCTGGAAGTCCGCGAAAAAATCAAGAGGTAGGGTTTTTCCCCTTGAACCTGGCATTGGACCCCGCTAACTCGTTTTCATTGATCATGGGGAATTTATCCCGCGATGGGGACCCGATCCCGCCTTAAACCTTGAATTGGCCCATCAGGTTCTTTAATTGTTGGGTGACGCCCGCCAGCGAATGCGCGGCCGATTGGATATCCACCGCGCCCTTGGAAACGTTGCCGACCGCCTGGGCCATGTTGGTGATATTCGACGATATTTCCTCCCCGCTCTTGGCCGCTTCCGACAGGTTGCGGCTCATTTCCAATGTGGTCGCGGTCTGTTCCTCGACCGCGCTGGCGATGGTGTTGGCGATCTCGTGGATGCGGTTGATGACCTCGCCGATATTGCGGATCGATTGGGCGGAGAGCAGGGTGCGGGCTTGGAGGGACTCGATCTTATGGCCGATATCCTCCGCGGAGTGGGAAGTCTGGCGGGCCAATTCCTTGATCTCGCCGGCCACGACCGAGAATCCCCTGCCTGCCTCGCCCGATCGGGCCGCCTCGATCGTGGCGTTGAGCGCGAGGAGGTTGGTCTGCTTGTTGACGCCGGTGATGACCTTGAGGACCTCGCCGATCTCTTTTCCGCTCTGGCTCAAGGCCGAAACGTTCTCGTTGCTCGATTGGGACGCCTCCACCGCCTTGTCCGCCACCTGCGCCGCCTGGTTGGCGCTGTTGGCGATCTCCCGGATGCTCAGGTTCATTCCGGATGTGGCCGAGGAAACGATCTGCAGGTTTTGACTGACCTGCCGGGAGGCGGCGGCCATCACGGTGGCCTGGGTGGAGGTTTGCTGCGAGGCGGAACTCACCACCATGGCCACGTCGTTCAATTGGTTCGAGGCGCGGTCCAGGCTGTTCACGGTTTGCTCCAGGCTTTGAACCATCGCCTGAAGTTTGCCGACGAAGGTGTTGAAAGCCTCGGCAAGCTGGCCGATCTCATCCTGCCCCGAAACGGGCAAGCGGCGGGTCAAATCTCCCTCTCCCCGGGCTATTTCTTTCAAACCTTGGCCCACCCTCAAAAGCGGACCGGCGATCTGGTCTTGGATCATGCGGGCGACGAACCAAACGGCGAGGCCCATTAAAAGGGCGGCCAAAAGGCCCAAGCCGATCGAATCCCTCAGGAACTCCGTCCGGTTGTGGTTGATCTGATCGTTCGCCTGGCCCAGCTCGTAATCCAGGAAATTTTGGACGGAATAACTGACCGGATCCACGTTCAGGTAAACCCGCGAGTCCAGCCGGCGAAGCTTTTCCATGTCGTGGGCCTGGAGGATCATCTCGAGATCTTTCATCAATTGGGCGGCGGCATCGGCCTTGTCCGAAATGTCCTGGACCAGTTGGTTTTCATCCGGGGAGAAGGAAAGGGTCTGAAGTTGGGAACGGCTGGATTGAACGTTTTCCTCGATTTCCCTGAGCCTGCCTTCGCCTACTTCCCACGGGAAAACACCCGAGGATAGTTTTTGGACCAGGGTGATCAGGTCCTTGGAATAGGAGTCGGAAAGTTTCACGGCCAGGATGGTTTTTTGATTGTTCAGATCGTAGATGGTCCGAAGTTTCTGGTTATTGGCGTTTCCAACCCAAAAACCAAACAATAAAAACAGGCCCATCAAGATGACCAGGGTGGCAATGATCCAGACCAGTCGGGTCCGGATGGTCATGGGGCGGGTGGAATGGGGCATTATTCGAGGGACAGGGTCGCGACGAGCACGCCGATGGCCTTACCCCCATCCTGGACGGGTACGGCGACCTGGATGGAATAGATTTTGGTGGATACATCCAGCATGGCCGGACCGATCCAAACCTTTCCATCGCCCCCGTTGTAGCATTTCAGGAATTTATCCTCGGTCCCATGGATGAAATCCCTCGATTTGGGGGCCGTGGCCACGATGTTCCCCTGCCGGTCCAAAAGGAAGCATTTGATCAGGATGGGTTTCTGGGCCATGGTTTTCCTCATTGCCGCCGCGGAAGGTTTGTTGAGGTAAGGCTTCACCGATTCGGAAATCCCGATTTTTTGCCATTCGGTCTGGAGCTTTTGAGCCTGGGAAGTGGAGAGGTTCAGGTCATTCTGGCTTTTCACGTCGGCGAGGAGGATGGGATCAGTCGCAAGTTGTTTGATCCAGGTTAGGTTCGCTTTCGCCACTTTTAGGGCTTTTTCGTTCGTCCCGGCAAACGAGGAGGAAATAAATCCGATAAGCATAAAAGCTAACAACAAAGATTTTTTCATGATCCCCCTCAGTGGGTTTTATTCGTTAAACCCGATGGAACCATTATATTGATTTTGATCCCGGGTGGTTCGCCAAATGTGGCAAGAATCCATCTGAAAAAATCAAAAAACGGTGTTGGAATGTTCGGCCCTGGCTCCTGGTGAATGGGTTGGTCATTTCACCGCGGTTCGGGGTGCGAACGAAATAGGACCGGTTTAAGGAAGTGGGTTTTGTCCCGAACTTTTGAACGGGAATCCATTTTCAAATGGGGTTGGCCTCGTTACAATCCTTGCTCATCCTTTGAACCGGCAGGTTTGTGACCGCATGAAATATCGTCCCCCCTTTCGCCCCGTAGGGTTCAACTTGGGCGGTTGGATATCCCAATCCACCCTGACCGATGGGCATGTGAAGGACTTTATCCGCGAAGAGGATTTTAAGACCATCGCCGGATGGGGTTTTAATTCAGTGCGCCTTCCCCTGGACGCCCCCTGGCTTTTTCAAAAGGGGGGGAAAGGGCCGGCCTCGCGGGAAAAATTGAACCTGCTTCGCGTTTTTTTGGGATGGGCCCAAAGAGCAGGGCTATTGGTCATCCTGGACCTTCACCAGGTCCCCTGGCATTCTTTCGCGAAACCGGAGCTTGAGAATTTGTGGAAGAACGCGGACGACCTTCGTTCCTTTTGCTCGCTTTGGGAAGAACTGGCCAGTGAACTGAGGGATTTTGGGGACGGGCTTTGGTTTGAGTTGTTGAACGAGCCGACGGCCCGGGATCCCCGAGATTGGAATAGGGTGGCCGAACAATCGATGGAAGCCATTCGAAAATCCGATCCCCGCCGGGTGGTGGTGATTGAGTCCACCTTTTGGGGTTCCATAGACCGGATGCCTGATTTGGTCCAGGGCTTAAAGGATGACCGTCTGGTTTACAGCTTCCATTTTTATTCGCCCATGTTCGTCACCCATCAATTAACCCCCTGGTGGAAGGATGGGTTTCCTTATAGGGAAAAGGTGGATTATCCCGGCTCGCTTCCCAAGGTAAACGAATATCTAAAGGGCGATCTTCCATCCACGACCCGGGCCATTCTTGAAAAGGAAGGGAACCGCCATTGGAACAAGGAATTATTGATGGAACTGTTCCAGCCCCTTCTTCCGCTTTTAAAAGAGGGAGCCCCCCTCTATTGCGGGGAATTCGGGGTTTATGAAAAGGTTTCCCGTGCCACCCGGCTGGAATGGACCCGGGACGTGGTTGGAATTTTCAAAGAATTGGGCATAGGCTGGTCTTATTGGAATTATAAATGGCTAGATTTCGGTATTTGGCCCAAGATGTCGGGTGAACAGACCGGCCCATTGGATAGTCAAATGCTGGAAGTCCTCCAGAAGGGAATTTGAATGAAAAAGATATTCTATTGTCTCTTGGCCATTCCAACCCTGATCGGTTGCGCCGCCCGTGAGGTGGTTAAAACCAATCCTCCGGCGGCCGTCAGCCAGGTAATCCCAACCGCGACGCCCACACCCGCGCCCACCTCTTCCATCGTCCCTTCCGCCCCGGCCCAAATGGATATCCATCCCGCGGTTTCCCTGGCCGATTACCAGGGCGCCCAAATGCGCATCGGCGCCTCCGAACCGTCTCCCCAGAACACGGACGATTACATGACCCTTGCCCAGTATCAGTTCAACCAAAATGACCTGGATTCCAGCCAGAAGACCTACAAAAGGGTGTTGACAGTCCAAGCCGAAACCCGGTTCCGGGACAAGGCCCAATATATGTTGGGTCAGGTCTATTACGCCCAAAAGGCCTATCTGCCTTCCCTCTCCGCCTTCCAGGCCGTGCTCAAAAACCCCGCTTCCCCCTATGCGAATGGTTCCAAGCAAATGATGGAATTCATCCTGTCCTACTGCCTGACCCAGGAAGATCTTCTCAGTTTCGTGACGAATTACCCCGATTCGTCCGAAAAATGCACCGCGCTGTTCCAACTGGGCAGCAAGGAATACCAGGCCGGCGCCAATGGCGAGGCCATGGACCACCTGGGCCAGTTCGCCCAACTTTGCCCCCAGCACCCCTATTTTTCATCCGCCCAGCTTTTGGTCCAATCCATGAAAAGCCAGCAGCAGGGCAAGACCTGGAATATCGGGGTCCTCGCGCCCCGCACCGGGGACCGGAAAGAGTTCGGGGACTCGGTGGTAAACGGAATCAACCTGGCGGTGCAGGACGCCAACCTGACCGGAGGCGCCCAGCGTCATACCCACGTGGTCGTCCAGGACACCGCGGGAGACCCGATCCAGGCGGTCAAGGTGTTCCAGGAGATGTCCAAGGACAACAGCCTGGACGCGGTCATCGGTCCCGTCCTTCCCTCGGAAATTCAGGGCGTGGCCGCCCTGGCGAACCAGCAGAAGACCGTTTTGATCTCGCCCACCAACAGCCGGGATGGATTGTCCACCCTGGGCAGCTACATCTTTTCCAACGGCATGACCAATGAGATGCAGGGAAGGGCGATGGCCCATTTCGCAGTCGAAAAACTGGGGCTCAAGACCTTCGGTATCCTGGGTCCCGAGGACAATTACGGGCAGATCCTGACCCAGGCCTTCACCCAGACCGTCGAGGCGTTGGGCGGGACGATCGCCGCCTCCGCCACCTACCCCTCCGGCGCCACCGATTTCAAGAAGCAGATCCTGGCCATGGGCGGCCTGGATCCGGATGCCTCCAAGGAAAACGACCGCGAAAACAACCGGCGGTTGGACGAGCTGAATTACAACCTGAAAAAGGAAGTGGGGAAGATCCTTTTGAAAGTTCGGGACCTCTCCCCCGCGGTCCAGCCCGCGTCGGGGCCCTCGACCCTGCCCACTCCCATCGCCCTGGTCCCCCTGGTGGAAGGCCTGACCAATACGGCCTGCCCTTCCATCGCCTTGACCGTCACCAATAGCCTGAAGGATTCCTTCACCCAGCAGCCGGATTTCGAGCTGCGCACCAATGACCTGGTTGATCAGGCCCTGACCAGCCTGCCGCCCGAATTCAAGGGCAATACCAAGGCGGCGGACGCGACGGTTTGGGGCCCCATCGCCGCGGACCTGCAGGCGAAGGTATTAATCACGGGCCGGGTGGTGGAGACCGACCCTCCCGCGGACACGGACCCGACGGATAATACCTGGAACTATTCCATCAGCCTGGAGGCCTATTTCCTGCCGGATGGGAAGGACCAGTACATCAAAATTTACCAGAGCCGTTTGTTGTACGGCATCTATAAGCCGAACGCAGGGGTAGGCGGGCCGAAATACCAGGCCCTCTACCTGCCGGCCCACGCGGCGGAAGTCCCCCTCCTGACGGCCCAGATCCACTTTTACGACCTCAATCCCGTCCTGCTGGGGGGCCACCTTTGGGGAAACGCCTCCGTGTTGCAGGACGCGCCCAAGGACGTGGAAGGGGCCTATTTCGTGACGGGCTATTACTCCGACAGCCAGGAGGCCATGGCCCGCAAGTTTACCGACGACTATATGAAGGCTTATGCCAAGAAGCCGGATCTCTTGGCGGCCCAGGCCTATGACGCGGCTCGGTTGCTGCTCCAGGCGATGAACGGCGCCACCGACCGGGATGGGTTGAGGAACCAATTGAGCCAGACCAACGATTTCGTGGGCGCCAGCGGTTTGACCAGTTTCAGGGGCAAGGGCGAGGCGGAAAAACAGGTGCCCATCCTCCTGATTAAGGGCGGAAAGTACCAGCAGGTGCAGTGATTTAACGGTCGAAAAGAATCACGATTACACCCACTGCCAACGCAAAGCCGCCAAGACGCAAAGGAAGGCAAAAAAGCCGAAGATTTGATTTTGATTTTCCCGAAAATGTCTTTTCGTTGTTCTTGGCGAACTTGGCGGTTAAATAGGGTTGCCGGGATTTAATAATTCTTACGAAGGTTTTCTAATGAGTGATAACACCAAATTCGGCCCGCCTAAGGGCATGAGGGACTGGCTTCCTTCGGAAGTTGAGCTTCGCCAGAAGCTCATCCGCCTCATCGAACACCACTACCAGGTTTACGGTTTCCGGCCCATCGATACACCCGTCATGGAAAACATCGAGGTCTTGCAGGGCAAGGGCGGAGGCGAGAACGAGAAGTTGATGTTTCAAGTGATGAAGCGAGGGGAGGATTATAAAGATGTTTTGAGTAAAGTTATTGAAAGAGCTCGTGAAAATCGGAACTTAACCCCGGAAACTTTATTTTCTGCAGAAGGCCCTGAAGGTTTTACTGTTGAAATCAAGAATACGGGACTTAAGTGGTTTGTGCCATTTGCCGACATGGGCCTTCGATTTGATATGACCGTTCCCCTGGCCCGGTATTACGCCAACCACGCCAACGACCTCCCCAAGCCCTTCCGTTGCTACCACATCGGCCCCGTCTGGCGGGCGGACCGTCCCCAACGCGGGCGCTTCCGGGAGTTCTACCAATGCGATATCGATATCGTGGGCGGGGCCTCCGATTCCTACGAAGTGGAACTGCTTCTGGCCACCGACCGGGTGCTCAAAGAACTGAACGTCGGTAAATTCAAGATTCGCGTCAGCGATAAAGGTCTGCTCACTCTCATCCTCCGAAGAATCGGCACACCCGTTGAGAAGATTGCCCAGGTAGCGGTTTGCATCGACAAGATGGATAAACTGGATTTTGAAGGCGTTAAAAAAGAAATAAGCGAATTAGGCCTGAGCGCAGACAACGCCGAAAAGATATTTCTTTTCCTCAACAGCGCCAAAAGCGGCTTCATGGATTTGAAAGATTTTAAAGAAAACAAGATCACCGAGTTGGGGCAAAAGATCGAATCCATCCGCGACCGGGTCAAGGCGGTCAACCCCGAAGCCAACGTGGTATTTGACCCGCTCCTGGTTCGGGGTTTCGATTACTACACAGGCCCGGTTTTCGAAATCAACGTCGAAGACAAAGACTTTGCTTTTTCCATCGGCGGCGGAGGCCGTTACGACGGTTTGATTGAGAAGCTGGGTGGGCCCAAGGACACCCCGGCGGTCGGACTTTCCTTAGGCTTCGAGCGCATCCTGACCATCTTGATGGAGAAAAATAAGGGAGGGGCGACCAGCGCCCGATCCGTGGTATTCATCGTGAACAACGGCCAGCCGGAAAAGGAAATTTTGGCCTTAGCCGAGAAGCTTCGGTCGGCGGGAATTCCGGTCGAAACCTCACTCGATAACCGCAAGCTGGGCCAGCAATTGGAAGGCGCCCAGAAGAACGGCATTGAATACGCCATCAAGGCCTTTGAACCCGGCGCGGATAAGTTCAAGGTCCGCCAGCTTTCCACCCGGCAAGACAAAGAAATGACCCTTCCCGAGTTGAAAGCCGCGTTGAAATAAGTCCACGCACATTAAAGTGTAGTTCAGCCGTAAACAAAACCGCCGGAAAACCCGGCGGCTTTTGTTTATTAACCCCCTGAAACGATAAACCGCACAATTTTTGGCAGAAGTTTTAGAATTATTTAATCCCGCCTGTTTTTTTCTGGAAATTAAAAATAATTGAAACTAGGATTTCGATTTAGGGGCACCCATTCTTTATTTGAGAATCGGGACACCCCAAACGTTCCCGTCGGCTTGAAGCCTCGGGCTAGGGGAGAACAAACACCAGTCGGCAGTTCGCGGTCGGCAGTCGACAGTTAAGCTTTAAAGGCTTTCCTGCGAACTACCAGCTGTCGACTGCGGACTGCTTTTGGAGGTATTCCCTATGTCTATCAAAATTGAAGATGTATTAGCTCTCTTGCCGGGAATATTCCCAGGTACCCAGCAGGTCCCACTCAAGAATATCTGCCCCAACCCCGACAACCCAGGTCCCGCCCTGACCGAGGAACAGATCCAGGAGATGGCCGATGACCTGGCCGAGCGGGGCCTTCAAAACCCAATCAAGGTCCGGCCCTTGCCGTCTAAACCCCTCCGGGAAGGGGTCGCTTTGCACCCGGAAAACCCCCGGTTGCGGGGTGACGGCCACGCCTGGGAAGTGGGGGATTTCAATTGGGAGATCCTGTCCGGGGAACTGAGATCCCGGGGGGCGGAACGCCTAGGCTGGAAGGAAATCGACGGCTATATCCTGAACCCCACCCCCGGTGAGGCGGTGGAGATCGCCTATATCGACAACAAGGTGCGTTCCCGAGGCTGGTTCGCGGATTGGAAGACCATTGAAAACAGGATCAAAGCAGAGCCTAATTTGACGCTCGACCAAGTTTCTCAAAGACTCTCGATGGATAGTAAAAGGGTCCGTTTGGCTTATCAGTGTTTGTCCTTGTTGAACC
Source organism: candidate division FCPU426 bacterium (assembly GCA_963771075.1). Taxonomy (GTDB): domain Bacteria; phylum Oederibacteriota; class Muellerivitia; order Muellerivitales; family Muellerivitaceae; genus CAVTWJ01. Next base: position 109,620 of record CAVYSE010000023.1, read on the forward strand.
TGGATGCCAGGGGGTTAATTCCGGGAAATTCCCGGAATTCAAATAAGGGAATTTGGGGTATTTCGGAGGCGGCGGTCACCCAACTGGCCCCATTAGGCCCTGGATCGGGTCTCAAACCAGGGGTCAAGAAGGCGGGGGAGCATAGCCAGGTCTTATGGCCCTATCCCCCTATCCCGGAGGAGACAAAGGCCCTGTTTTGCCGGTGTCTGAAAATGGCTATCGACCAGGAATTGACCGAGGCGGGGGTCAAGGCCCTCGTTGCTTGGGTTCAAGAGGGCCATGAACCGGAAACCTATGGTTCAGAAGCCAAAGAGACGCCAAAATCGAATCCCAAGGTTGCCAAAGAGGTTAGCCCAGAATACCGGCATGTCCCGGTTGGCCGGACGCGTTTACCCCGCTGTTGGGCCCATATGGCCCGTCACGCCCATAAAATTGATCGGAAGGCCCTGGCCATGAAAACGACAGGGGAGGCAAAGAGAATCGGGGTCCGAACCTTGTCGGATGAGGAAAAACTGGCCGACTCCGGCCATGATTACGAGGTGTTTGATGGCTTCCTAGAATTGGAAGCGGCCAGAAAGTTAGGGTGGCCTTCTTTGGATGCGGTTATTTACAAGATTGATGAGCGGGAAGCCCTTCATCGGATTTCCCACAGCCATAGGCATAGCCAAGTTCTGACTTGGATCGAAATATACGAAAGTGTTGAAAAGAATTTAATGGATGTATTCGAGAAAGATCCCGCTAATTTAGCCATTCGAATAGAAGAGGACCCCGTACTCATGCCAAAGGTTATGTCGGTCCTGAACCTTCTCAACGAACCCGCAAGGAAAGCCATTTGGGAGTCGAACTTCAAGTGTTTTGAGGGAATCGTAGATATGGGGGGGTATCGGTTCGTGAAAAGTTTGACCCTTCCCCTGAAACGCCTGGAAAAAGTCTCAAAAGACCTGGCTGAAACCCAGAAAATCGTTGAGAAAGTGGTCAATGTCGCCATTGAGAATGAAATGGGAGAAGACGAAATCGAAAAGCTAGTGGATTGGGTTTGGGACGGCAACGAACCTGAGGAATATTTTGTAGAAGAGGCCTGATAGCCATCAAAAAGATGGGGAACTCACACCCGTTGATGGCTTGAAGAAACGTAATATATATATTACATTAGGATTGGGAATGGAAAACCACCCCTTTGAAGTGAAGTATTTAGAAGTTAATGGTAAAGAGCTGTTCAAAGAGTGGCATCGCCGCTTAAAAGACGAGAAGGCCAAAGTGCGGATCCAGACGGCGGTGGATCGGATGGTGGATGGGTATTTCGGGGATCATCACGATTTACCGAACACCGGGGGCCTTTGGGAATTAAGGATTCATTACGGAAGAGGTTTCCGGGTTTATTACGGCTACCATCAGGGCGCCATCATCGTCGTCGTTTGCGGGAGCGAGAAGGACAACCAGGATGCCGTTGTCAGGAAATCGGCCCAACATTGGGCGGCCTTCAAGAGGAGCTTAAAATGAAATTCAGGCTGGTTGACCATAAGAACTACTTATTCGAGGAATTACAAATACCCGCCCGCAGGATTGGTTACATCAATGCGGCTTGGGAAACCGGTGATTTCAAATATTTTTTGAGGGCCTTGAAGAACGTGGCCGACGCCCTGGGAGGGATGCAAAAACTTTCCAAAGAAACCCAACTGGCCCGGGAATCACTTTACACCATGCTTTCGGACAAAGGAAACCCGACTCTTGCCAGCCTCGAAAAGGTTCTCCATTCCTTTGGGGTGAGGATTGTTTTCGAGAAGGAGAAGCCTTCAGCAGGGCGGTCGGAAAAAACAAAACAAAAGGCATCGGCTGTTCTTCAATTAGCGGAACCCCACGCCAAATATCGTCATTGAGTTGGGAACCTTTTGGTATGGACTGTCTTCATGAAAGCGAAAAGCTGGTGGATTGGGTCAGGGATGGCAACGAACCTGAAGAATATTTTGTAGATGAGGCCGAATTGGATGAGTCTTTGGGTGCGATAATGGGTGAACGCGAGTAGAAATACTCAATGTGTTGAATGTTGGCCAGGTACCTTTTTTTGTTCGTAAGCGGGAAAGAAGAAAGAGTTCGGCTGCTTATAGTGGTTTCCTTCGTGGATGATTCGGCTTGAACGGCCTTATCGGCGACGGAATTACTTCCTTGGGCGAAGGAGAAAAGGAAACATAAAACGGTGAGTAAGATTATTTGCATGAATTGTCCGGAAATAAAAAAGCGGTGGGATAGGAATCCCAACCGTTTTAAATGACGGTTAATTATTGTTGTCGGTAGTTTCGCCTACAGTGGCTGTGTTTTTATCCAACATCAGATTGAGTTGATTTTGCTGATCTGTAGTCACGTCCCTGCTTTTATTTTCTTTCAAAAACGCTTTCTCCTGTTTGCGGACGTTTTCCAAACTATCAAGCAAGAAACCCTCTTGGGATTGAGAAAATTTCTTGGAATTCCGGCCTGTCTCGATCAGATACCATTGATTCCTTATCCGAAGGTTGATTTGCCGGATATGAGGATGTTTTGAGACGACGGGAGTAGGTTTGGTTGTAGGCTCGGCGTAAAGAACTGAAGTGATTAAAAGGGCGAGAGTAAAGAATAGACGTTTCATAATGGACATCCTCCGAATTTATATTCCAAACAACACTATTGTAATTGACAGTACTTTGATAGAAACATTTTTAGATATGAATATTCATTGATTTTACAACATGATCAATTTCAAGGAATATTGTTGAATTTAAACTGAAAGAATCGGCCTGGGGATGGGCGGTATTGAGCTATCTTAAGAGTTCTTGTCCATCAACAACGGTTGTAACTGTTTAGAGAACGAAAAAAGATACCCGGTATAAAAAGGAAAATAGGAATGGTTTTATAAAATTACAGTCCTAATTTTGTCTTAAAAATTACTACGGTTTTAACCGAGAATTAAATTGGCAGCGCCACAAGCTGGTGATATTGTCATAAACGTTAAGTGCACAATAAGGGCAACGTTATATACAGGGAAATTTGCATGAATCAATTGAAACTCAATTCCCTTTCCTCTCTCCACTCATACGATCAAAAATTCAGAAATATTGGAGTTCGCCTATGACAAAGATCAGACGATGGGTTGTTTGGAAACTTTTATTTTCGAGTCCTTTTATTATTGCTTCATTTGTTCTCTCTCTATTGTCTTCAAAGGCCGTGCATTCTCAAACACCATTGCCCGAACAAGATAAATATGTTTTCAAACATTACATGTTGATTCCTTGGGGCGAGGGTAAAGGGAAGCTTACTTTAAGACTTGAGCAAGAGAAGATTCATTTGCCTTCCCCTGACACGCCCAAATGGGCGTTAGAAAAAAACAAGGCATACTACAACGCGACTGTAACAATGCAATATGCCCCCCCAACGTTTAAGCTGGACGACGATGGAAATGTGTATGTTCCCGGATTATTTTGCTAAACCACAGGTTCTTAAAAAATTCGACATGAAAGGGAACGAGGCCGCTAGTATTGAGATTAATCCCAGGGAAAAGTTGAATTTTTTATTTTGGATTCAGGATGACAAAATCATTCTTAAAAATGGTATAGCTCATGAAGTGGAATATTTAAGACGGAGTGACCTCTCTGTATTGAAGAAATTCTCAATTCCGAAAGAATATGATATGACTTTTTCAAAAGCAATAAACGGCGTTCTCCTCAAACGAACTGGGGTGGAACCCAATAAACCATCGGTTTTTGTCTTTGATGAGGAAGAAAGAAAAGCAAACCCTGCCGCCGAGAATGATTATTTATATGACTTCAGTGATGGCAAGCATATCGGGTTAAATTTGGGACAAATGGAGATTTTGAATTTATCCTCGAAAGTCAAAGAGTGGACAAATGAAAAAATTTGGGACTGGAATTCTGAATATCAGGATAAATTTGGAAATATTTTCCTAACTGCAACAACCGATATTGAGCATTGGCCTGCAGTGCATTGGAATGAAAACAAAAAAGGTATTTATGAAACGACTATATTTAAAACCGATAAATCCGGGTCATTGCTTCTTACCATGAAGATAAAATTGCCAACCTTAGGAGAATTGGCCCCAGGAATACACAAGCTTGCCTTTGTTTTTGATAAAAATGGAAATATTTATTATTGCTGGGGTGGTAAAGATGGGTTCCATATTGATGAATACCAATATTTAAATGAAAAAGAATAA
>CAVYSE010000024.1:0-179866 GCA_963771075.1 candidate division FCPU426 bacterium
TCAAAAAGCACTCGCTCACCCCCAGGTTGTTGTGGAAATCGGGTGAATGGGGCTCGACCTGAAGCGCCGCCCGCATCTGGTCGATGGCCATCTCGTGCTTACCCATATGCTCGTAGAGAGTCCAAAGATTGAGCCGGGGCGCGGTGAATTTCGGGTCCAATTTCAGGGAGTATTCGAACTCCGCCTTCGCGTCCGGCAAGCGGTTCAGGTATAAAAGGGCAGTACCTAGCCCGTTAAAACTGACCGCCAAGGGCGGGGGGATGGAAGCCGCGCGGCTATAGGCCTCCAGGGCCTCTTCGTACCGGCGGGCCTTGATATATTCCGCACCCAATTTGGAATAGTTATCCGGGTTTTCATCCGGGTAAACGGACGTGACCCGGCTCCAGAGGGATTTGGAATCCTTCCAGGTGTCGATTTGGCTGAGGGTGGCCTGGCCCATTCCGAGGGTGGCTAGTAAGACCGCGATCCCGAAGAAACCCCACCGATAGGCCATCAGGAAAGCCAGCATCGCCGAAAGGGGCAGGAAAAAACCCAAGCTAGGCAGGTAAGTGTAGCGGTCGGCGGCCGCCGCACTACCCGTTTGGATTAGTCCCGCGACCGGCAAAAGGGTCACAAGGTAATAAAGCCAGGCAGCTAAAAGATAAGGCGCCTTATGCCGATGGCGGAACAGGAGATAAGAAATGAGAACCACTAGGGCCGCTGCACAGTAATTTTCGAAAAGATAAAAGCCCAGCAGGTCTGGGGGAAAGGGGTAGAAGGCCGTTAGCCCCGAGGGCCAGGCCATTTTGATGAGGTAAAACAGGACCGAACGGAAAGAATTCATTAACCAATAAAACTCGACGCCAATGCGGGCGTAGGAAAGGTCCTTTTCGTGGGTGGCTAGGGTGACCCAGGCGGAGGCCAGGGCCAAAAGGAAGAAGGGTATTTTCTCCTTAATGAGATTCGGGAAGCCCAAGGACCACCGGTTCAGGGGAAAAAAATCCAGGATCAAAAACACAAGGGGAAGGGTTATGGCCATGGGCTTGGACAAAAGGGCTAGACAATAAAAGCCCAATAAAACCCAGGGCTTCGGCCCTTTCCAGTCGAGCTGGTTGGGTTTTCCCAGGTATAACCCCAGGGCAAAGAGGTAAAAAAAGCCATATAACACATCCTTGCGTTCGGTGGCCCACGCCACTGATTCCACGTGGATGGGATGGAGCCCGAATAACAGGGCGGTCAAGAAGGCGATGGGCATGGCGAAGGTTTTAGGGCGATTCGGCGGACCGGGTAGGGCCGGTTCGGGGAACAGCCTCAGGAGGCGGACAGAAACCAGGAAAACCAGGATCGTGTTCAGCGCATGAAAAAAGATATTGGTGGCGTGAAAAATCCGGGGGTCCAAACCGCCCCATTGGTAATTGAGCGCGAAGGTGAGCCAGGTCAAGGGCATCCAATTGCCCGTGTCGGAGTTGGTAAGCATCCAACCGATCGAATTCCAATCCAGTTGGCGGATATGGACATTACCCGTGATGTTATCGATGTCGTCCCAATTGACGAAATTGTTCCCCAGGGCGGGGTAATAATAGAAAATCACGATCAAGGCCAGTAATAGGGAACTAAATCCTAAACTGTCCCTGCCTTCCTGAAGAAGGCTGGGGAGAGAGCCAAACCTGGTTTCCTGATCCGGGGTATTTGAAGGTGCATTAGAGTTCGTCATTGTTTTCGGTTTCCTGAAGCCAGGGCGTTTGTAAGGTTTCCCCGGTACATGGGGTTGCCGGGGTCCAAAGAGGCGGCTTCCTGAAAGGCCTTGGCGGCTTCCTCCATTTTTCCCAGATAGGCGTAACTGACCCCCAGGTTGTTATAGGCTGGGGCGTATTGGGGATCCAGTTGGATGGCGGTTTGGGCCTCGGTGACCGCTTTGTCATATTCCCCAAGGTTTTGGAAGACATAGCTCAGGTTGGCGTGGGGTGGGCCGTATTTCGGGTCCAGGGTGAGGGCAGATTGGAATTCCGCGATCGATTCCGTCCAACGGCCCAGGTCGGAAAGGGCCAGGCCTTTTCCATAGTGGACCCGGGCCAGGTTGGGGTTGAGGGCGATGGCTTGGTCAAAAGCTGCAAGGGCATCGTCGGGCCTGCCGCTGTCCCGGAAGGCGAAGCCCAAGTTCCAGAAGGAGATCTCGGACGGGTTGGTGGAAACCCGTACCGCGTTTTCCCATAGGGTGACCGAATTTTTCCAAACCCCCACTTGGTGATAAGTCCGAATGCCGAGAAAAAGGGATAGACCAAGAACCAAAAGGGCAAAAATGAGTTTTTGATGGGCGATCCCTTTTGCGGCGACCGCCGAAAAAAGCATGATCAAGCTTAGTGTGGACAGGTAGGTATAGCGGTCGGCCGCGGCATGAGAACCGACTTGAACGATTCCCAAGACCGGCGCCAAGGCCACGCCATAATAGAACCAACTCGTGAATAAATAGGGCCGGCTCCCGCGAAAGACGATCACGGTGAGCGTCACGACAATCACCAAGCCTAAGGCGGCCAGGTTTAGGGGGGAGAAGGCGCTACTCTTCAAAACCAGGGAGTACAGGGCGGATAGGTCGAAGGGGAGAATGGTTTTTTGGATATAGAAAAAGAGGGAGTGAAAACCGTTCATGACCCGATATTCCAACGGCCACTGACGCAATCCGGGCGCTGCCCCTGCTTGCACCTGGGAAGTGACGGCTAAGCCCGCTGAGATCACCAGGGGGATGAGAAATAGGATTTTCTCGCGAATGAGATTTTTCCTTTCCGCAGCCCACCGTTTGAGGGGCCAGAAATCAAGAAGTAGCAGGACGAAGGGAAGGGAAATGGCCATGGGTTTGGACATGATCGATAACGCGAAAAAGACGAAACAATAGAGCCAATCTTTCCGTGGGTGGGTAGGGTCCTCCGCGTAATTTAAATAGGCCAAGAGGCTCAAAAGATAAAAGAACCCATAAAGGACGTCTTTGCGTTCCGACGCCCAGGCCACCGATTCCACATGGAGGGGATGGAGGCCAAAGATGATGGCGGTCAGGAAGGCCGCAGGAAGGGCCCAGGAAACCGGGGTTTGGGAACTGTTGGATAGGCCGAAAATCCGATGGGCGAGTAAAAAAACCAAAGCCACATTCAAAAGGTGAATAACCAGGCTGTCCCAATGGTAAAAGGATGGGCGTAGGCCGCCTAGATGATAATCCAGGGCCAGGGAAAGCCAAGTGAGGGGCGACCAATAGCCCGCCCCGTTGCTGGTAAACATCCATTGAAGGGAAGCGGGGGAAAAGTTGTGGAGGGGGATGTTTTGGACGATGAGCTCCTTATCATCCCAATCCACAAATCCGTTTTGACCGAGGGAACTATAAGCGACTAAGGTCGCCAGGGGTGCCAGCGCCGTGATGAGTCTGAGGGGAATGGAGGCTTTCCGTTGGATGGTTTGGGCGGTATCGATGGGTTTATTTCCGAATGGGATAAGAATAAAGTCATTCTAATATGAAAGAAGTTTTTGAGGTATTATCAAACGATCTTCTCAAGACGGGGGCAAAATGGGCAAGAATGATGAAATCCAATGGCTGGCAGCGCCGGAGGATAAGGACTATCCGGCGGCGGGGTCCTACCTCGCGTTATTGTATGAGGAAGCGGTGGTAAAGGAACTGGTGACGAAATTGCGGCAGGCGCAAGTGGTTCCATTTAAGGCCAAGGATATCTTTCGGGCTTCCCGCTTATCCCTTTTGGGGGTGAGTAATACGCATGTCGAGAAGGACCGCCAGAAGGTCAAGGACGGTAAGGCGCTGTCCCCCATCCTTTTGGTGAGGGATACCAAGCTGGGCAAATTGATTATTGCCGATGGATACCACCGTCTCTGCGCTGTTTATTCGCTCAGCGAGGATGAATCGATTCCTTGCAAGATCGTTTGAGTTTCCTAGAAAGGAAAGGGGAGTATTGAGTGAAATTAACGAAAAAAGTGGCGAACAGGTTGTTGGGTGAACTGTTAAAAGAAGAGAAAAAACTGCAGAGGTGGCGGCTGAATGGAATCGGTTTGGTCATGACCAAGGAAACCTACCAAGCTTTGAAGGAATCGGACCATCCGAAGAAGGATTTTATCCTACAAGGTGTGCTTGTGGAACGGCGTAACAATTTGAGATTTTGAGTTATTACCGATAAGCCTGCCCTGTGGCCGGGGAAATACCTGGTTGGTAATGGGGACGAGTGAGTTTATGCATCCATCCAAAGACAAGAAAACCGCAGTCGCCTTTTTCTTTTTGCTGGTTTGTGGGATGGTTGGACCCTCCCAGGCGCAAACGAATGATGAGAAAATCCAGCAATTCCGAAAAGACCTGAAAATGAACCCCCAAGACGCCTTGGCCTATTTCCAATGGGGAAGCGCCCTGGATGACCTGGGGCGGTTTTCAGAAGCGATTGAAAAATACCAAAAAGCCAGCGAGATCGACCCGGCCTACGCGGCGGTATATTACAACTGGGGTTATGATTTGGGCCGGTTGGGAAGTTATGGGGAAGCTTGTCCGAAATATCAAAAGGCGATTGAACTGAATCCCCGGTTCCCCAAGGCCTATTACAGTTGGAGCCTGGCCTTGATGATGATGGAAAAGTATGACGAGGCTATAAAGAAATGCCAAAAAGCCCTGGAGCTCAACGCCAAGGACCCCCAGGCTTTCACCAACTGGGGCGTCATCCTGGGAAAAGAGGGGAAAAGGGCCGATGCAATCCACCAATTCGAACAGGCCGTCGCCTTTGATCCCCTTTTTACCTCGGCCTATTTCGATTGGGGTTTGACCCTGAGGGACTGGGGCAAGCCCGCCTTAGCCGCCGCTCAATTCGAAAAGGTTACCCAAATCGACCCGCAGGATGGGCAGGCCTATTACCAATGGGGTTTGATGCTGGAACAAATGGATGAGCCAGCGGAAGCGACAGAGAAATTCAAGAAGGTGTTAAAGTTGGAATCCTGCGACCCCGAGACCCGGGGAGCCGCGAGCGCTGAGATTTATAAGATTCAAAAGCGAATTCCTAAGTAAAACCGAATGATGGGAGTCTCAAATTTTTTAAAAAAGGGCGATCGGGCCTTTCGAACGCCCTTTTTTTATTACGATATTAGAAGCCGCTCATCCGTTCATGTACTCGTCGTAAGCGGTCAGGTCCAGCATGCCGTGACCGGAAAGGTTGAAAAGAATAACGCTCTTCTTACCTTCTTTTTTCGCCCTTTCCGCTTCCGTGATCACCTGGGCGATAGCGTGAGATGACTCGGGGGCCGGAATGATGCCTTCGCTGTTGGCGAACTTCAACGCCGCCTCGAAGACCTCTTCCTGGGGAACCGCGGCGGCCTCGATGAGCTTCTGATCCAACAAATGGCTCACCGTTGGGGCCATGCCGTGGTAGCGCAGTCCGCCCGCGTGAATGGAGGGCGGCATGAACTGGTTGCCCAGGGTGTACATCTTCATCAGAGGGGTCATCCCCGCCGTGTCCCCGAAATCGTAGCGGTATTCGCCCTTGGTCATGGAAGGGCAGGAAGAGGGTTCCACCCCGATGATGCGGGACTTCTTTCCTTTTTTGAGATTCTGTTCCACGAAGGGAAAGGCGATCCCGGCGAAGTTGGACCCGCCGCCCGCACAACCGATGACCACGTCCGGATACTCGCCCGCCATATCCATTTGTTTCAGGGATTCCTGGCCGATGACCGTCTGGTGCAGGCAGACATGGTTCAGGACCGACCCGAGCGAATACTTGGTGTCGGGGTGTCTTGACGGTAGTCTCGATAGCTTCCGAAATGGCGATGCCCAAACTGCCGGGACAGTCGGAGTCCTCATGCAGGACTTTCCTCCCGAATTCGGTCTCGTGGCTGGGCGAGGGATACACGGTGGCGCCCCAGGTCTGCATCATCAATTTTCGGTAGGGTTTCTGGTGGAAGCTGACCCGCACCATGAATACCTTGCAGTCGATGCCCGAAAAGCTTGCAGGCCAGTGCCAGGGAAGAGCCCCATTGCCCGGCGCCGGTTTCGGTGACGAGGTGTTTAGTGCCGGCTTGCTTGTTGAAATAGGCCTGGGGAATGGCGGTATTAAGCTTATGCGATCCGCCCGGGGAAACACCTTCGTACTTGTAATAGATATGGGCGGGTGTGTCCAGCGCTTTTTCCAGCCGCACGGCCCGAAGAAGCGGGGTGGGGCGCCAGAGGGTGTAGATATCGCGGACCTCTTCCGGGATGTCGATTCGGTTCTCGGGACTCATCTCCTGCATGATGAGGTTCATGGGAAAGATGGCGGCCATCAAATCGGGCGTGACGGGTTCCTTAGTGCCAGGGTGAAGGGGCGGCGCCAAGGGGGTGGGGAAGTCGGGAAGGATGTTGTACCACTGGGTGGGAATATCTTTTTGGGTGAGATCAAAACGATAGGCCGTGCTCATGGCGGATCCTTTTCGAACGGAATAGGCCCAAGGGCCGAAAAACACAAGGATTCTAACTGCAGGTATGACGTGACTTCATGATAAAAATCAGATGGTGCCGGATGACCAAGTTTGAAATGAGATTAAGTATGAGCTTTGAACTATCGATATGAATTACGAAGCTGATGGAGTTTAACCGGGAATAAATGAGGTAGAATTAAAAAAACACATGCATTTGAAGTCTTGGAAATTCTCGGAAAGTAAATTTACCCAATAAAATTGTTATGAACATTATCTAATGTGATATTAAAGATTAATTGTGTTTCCAAACAATAATGAGATTTGCCGGATAAGTTTATCGTTCTACAAAGGTGTTAATTGAATGAATTTAAGTTAAACGGTATACTACCTATTAGGAAGCCTTGTTTAGGGTCAATGGGCTTTCGAGTAAATTTGTGAGGGGGGCTTAAGGTGTTTCGTTTAAAGACCAAAGGTTTTACGCTTATTGAACTGATGATCGTTGTCGCGATCATCGGAATTTTGGCGGCGATTGCGATTCCCAAATTCGCGCAGATGCTTGAGAAATCGCGCGAAGGCGCCACCAAGGGCAATTTGGGAAGCTTCAAGTCCGCCTCATCGATTTATTACGGGGACCAACAAGGTATTTGGCCATCGACGCTTAATACCTTCAGTGTTTACTCATTCAGCAAGTACATGGGGACCCTAGCTCCGGTGAAGGTGACCGGGGCTTTCGTGTCTGACTCGACTTACCCGCAGGGGAACGTTGTTTCCCTTACGGCACAAGCCGGAGCGCCGACGGGCGCCACATCGGGCTGGCTGTACGACAGCTCGAACGGTATCGTTTACGTCAACAGCACCGTGCAAGATTCAAAGGCGATCCCGTATTCTTTTTACGGGTTTGAATAAGACTCTAAGTTTAATTTTTTAAAAAAGGGTGGCGTATATAACGCCACCCTTTTTTATTTAAGTTGGACGTTCCGTAAACCGATAACCTTCGGCTTATTTGAACATTCAAGTTGAATTCTTGAATCGCAATCTCGCCCGACGCGCAACAAATGTTCCCCAAGATGAAATGGATCGATCTCCATGGACGCCGATTGTCTGGGACCGGATATTTAGGTTTACCCAATTCGCAGAATATATGTTATTCACCCAATCCTGATCCCGAAAACCTCCCCAAAAGCATAATCCAATGAATTTAGAATGGCCTGGCCCAATCATTTTAAAACCGTCCTGCTGTCTTAATGGACGTTTGACGATAAATAAATGCTGGTTCGGGATAATCCATGCGGAATAAAATTTGCTTATCAATTTGACATAGACAATCGATTTTCAGGTTGAACTATCGTTACTTTGGGATAACGTCCGGGACGAAGGATTTATTGTTTTTAACTGAACGAGACAAAAGGGGGACCAGACGGACGAAAGGTTCCTTCGTATGGCGGGATTTTTTCAACCTCCAAGCGTCAATAAATACGACCGTAAAATAAAGGATCTAGATGCTGCCATCCAAAAATATTGATTGCCTAGAAAGAAGGAGTTCCCATGAAACGTGAGGAATTTTGGCTTGGGGTTTGCGTGTATCTTCTCATCGTTATAGCGGGTCACCTGGGGCCGGATCTTTCGAAAACAGCTATTTTCAATAAGAAAATCATCGACTTGTTCCATAGTGGGATACCGGCGGAGGTAGGAAAGAGGGCCCCCCTAGGTTATGCGGCAAGTCCGGACCATTCGGTAAAACTCGGCGAAGAAAAGTGGTCCAAGGCCCTTCTTGGGACCCGCCACCGGAATTCGGTAAAATACGATTTACGCCTCAAGGACAAGGGGAAAGGTGTTCCGTTGACCCGGCCACGCCCGCCGAGGGAACCCGTTGAGCCGATTTCATTTTCCCTGTAAATATTTCTACTCACCACCATTTCCCCGGCCTATACTCGGAAAGATCAATCGTTGTTCCCGAGAGGTTCTATGGGCGCTCATACCCTTTCCATTGATGTTGGTGGCACCGGTTTAAAAGCATCGGTTCTGGACGCGGCCGGGAAGATGCTCGTTGAACGTGTTCGGGTTGAAACTCCCCAACCCTGTCCGCCCCAACTGCTGATCAAATGCCTTTTGAAATTGGTCAAGAGCTTGCCGGCCTTCGACCAAGTATCGGTGGGTTTTCCGGGCGTGGTCCGGGACGGGATCGTATTAACCGCCCCCAATCTGAATGACGGCAATTGGCCGCATTTCCCGTTGGCGAAAAAGTTGGAGAAAGAATGGGGAAAACCTGTCCGCGTTTTAAATGACGCCGATATGCAGGGATTGGCGGTCATATCGGGCAAGGGTCTGGAAATGGTCGTAACTCTCGGGACGGGAGTGGGAACCGCGCTTTACCGGGATGGGGAACTCATGGCCCACCTGGAGTTGGCCCATCATCCGGTGGTGAAGGACAAGACCTATAACCAATATATCGGGGACGCGGTTTTAAAGGGAAAGGGGCGTAAAAAATGGAACAAAAGAGTTCAAAAGGCCCTGGGTTTTCTCCAAACGCTTGTTAATTACGACCGGATTTACCTGGGCGGGGGCAATTCGAGGGAAATCCGTTTCAAGTTGGCCAAAAACATGAAGATCGTATCCAATGATGCAGGCATATTGGGCGGTATCGCACTCTGGGATGGGCAACGGAAGTTTTATTAAAAGACTTTTATTAAACCAAGATTCCCAATGGCCGAGGAAGGAAGACTTCTTGTTTGGACTTTTTATCCGCCATGTCCGAATCCCTTCCTTTTCGCGGTGGTTTCCAATGGCGGTTTTCCTCCTATCGGTTTCCCCAACCCTCTGCCAGGAGGCTCGGGAGGAATATCGGGCCGGTCTCGACCTCTACCAACATGGGCTTTATGCCCAGGCGATTTCACATTTTAAATCGGCCACAAAAGCCGATCCCTCCCTTTGGCAGGCTTTCCAGGCGATGGGGCAGTGCCAATACGGGATGGGGGATCAGGCAGGGGCCCTCGCTTCCTTTGACAAAAGTTTGAAAATCCATCCCGCCAACCCAAATCTCCGCGCTTTTGTGGAAAAAATCCGTCAAAGCTTTTTGCTGAATCGGGACGCTGGAACGGGTTCCCGGCCTGTTTCGGCCTTGGGGATGACCGTCCGCCCCCTGGTTAATCCCGCGTCCCGGATGAAGCCGGCTTTCGCCCAGGTTTATGGCACATTAGGAAACTCTATCCTGACTGACTTGGAGACGGGATACCGCACCCTCGACAATGATACGATCGGAACGAACAGCAACAATCACGCCACGTTCCCTTTCGCTGGAATCGGGATGGAAATGGGCTATTGCCTCGACCGAAACGACTGCTTGAGTGTAAGCCTGGAAATGGCTTCGGTTTATGGCTTTTCCATCGATAACGGCGATCCCCAATCCCGTTTTATCGAGAAGCTTTCCAATCAGCTTTTGACTTTTGGATTCCATTATTCCTATTTGACCCCGGACAAGGATGGGCCCTGGATTGCCCGGTTTGGGGTTGATTACTACCTTCTTGGGTTTTCCTTTTATGAAAGTTACATGGAGCCATCCGCGAATATTTCCGAACAAGTCAGCCTTCCAGCGGGAACGGGCAGCACTTTGGGCGCCGCAGTTGCGTTGGGAAAGGATTTTGACCTAGGCGGGTTAAGTTTGGAATTGCTGGCAAAGGTTAAACTGGCAACGATTACTCAGATGACGGGAGCTTATGCTACCTCCGGGAACTCCAACTTTCCGCAACCCCTCAGCTCAAGCGGAATCGGAGCGGTGGCTACCGCCTCCGACGGTTCCATCGAACTGGTGGATCAGTCGCAAATGCAGGCCTCGGGAGATCGGTACACCCAGATGCAACTATTGGGTTATGAATTGAGATTGGGCCTGAATTACTGGTTTTAGCCACCCCAAAAAGACCTCATTAAACGATGCCCTTGGATTTCCCCAAAAACCGTCCCATGTCTTCCGGAATAGGGGATTCGAACTCAACCCTTTGGCCAGTCACAGGATGAGAAAAGGCGAGCTTGTGGGCGTGCAATAAAAGACGGGGAGCCCCTCCCGAAGCGGGGGCAGAGGGTTTTCCTCCTTTGACGGTTCTCACGTATTCCAAAAATTCCTCATCGGTGCGGCCGTAAAGCCTGTCCCCGAGGATGGGATGCCCAAGGTAATCCAGGTGGACCCGAATCTGGTTGGTGCGGCCTGTTTTGGGAATGCATCGGACCAAGGTGAACGTCTCAAATCGTTGAAGCGTTTCAAAAAGGGTTTTCGCGGGACGGGCGCCCAGCGCTCCATCGAGGAGAACCTGGTGTCGGATGGAGATCTGGCTGGTAGGTGACCGCCCGATGGCGCATTCGACCGCGAAATGATCCTCCTTGATATTTCCTTGGGCTACCGCCAGGTATTCTTTTTCCACTCGCCCCACCTCAAACTGAAGGGTGAGGTTGCGATGGGCTTCCCTTTGCTTGGCCACGACCATGAGGCCGCTGGTTTCTCTGTCCAAACGGTGGACGAGTTTCACCTTCCCCTGGAAGCCTTTTTGGATTAGTTTTTGGGTCAGGATATGGATAAATGTATTTTTGATGAAATTACCATCGGCGTGGGACGGCAAATTCCCGGGCTTTTCCGCAACCAGGAAAGACTCTTCCTCGTACAGAATCCGCACATCCCTATTCACGGGGGGTTCTTTTAAAGTCACCTTGTAGGCGATTCGGTCGCCCCGGTGAACGGGTTGGATAGGGGATGATTTAATCCCATTCAAGGTCACTCGACCGGCGATAATCAAGTCCCGCCAGGTTTCTTGGGACTGGTATCGGAAACGTCCCGCAAGGTATTCTAATAAAGTTTTTCCATCGCCTTGGGGCGGGACTCGGCTTTGAAGGGTAGCTTTTTCACCGGGAGATTGTTCGGGAGGGAATGCATCCATGTCGATGAGGTATTTTGCCCTTTTACTGGCGGTTCTGCTACTGGCATTCTTCGGCTACATCGCCTGGGATTGGCGACAGACCTCTTTACAGGTTCGTTCCCAGCTGGGACCCCGGGATTATGTGGGTTCCCAGGCCGGCGGGGAGGGCGCCCCGGTACGGTATGTTTACGGGTTTCCCGATCCAGTCATCTCCCATGATCAAAGTACGGCCCAGATCGAGGCGATCAAGTGGGGGCAGGGAGATTACGCCGATCTTCAATACAAGGTCAACGGCCTGACCCAGGCGGAATACCAAACGGACGCCCATTTTCACTGCGGGGGGCAAAAGGCCTGGTTCAAGGAAGAATACACCATGTGGATCGATGCGCTAACGGTCGAGTTCGTTTATAACACCCTGACCGTCTATGTTTCGAGCGATTATCCGGAAGGATCATGCCAATACGAACAGGTATTGGCTCACGAGAAACAGCACGTGGAGATCAACCGGGAGGTTTACCAAGAGTTCCAGCGGAAGATGCGGGAAACCTTGGCGGCCGCCACGAACCTGCCCACCCATTCCCATCCCATCACCACCGCCAATTGGGACCAGGGCAAGGAAAGCATGGGTCAAATGATCAGCGATACCGTCAATCCTGTTTTTAATGATTTCGGAGCGGAGTTACAGCGACGTAACGGGCTTTTGGATAGCCCGGATCATTACAACGAGTTGAAGGGCAAATGTCCGAGTTGGTGATAGTTTTATTGAGAAACTTTTTGCGAGACGAGCGTGGGGATTAGTAAAGGTTTTCCAAAGAGGCCATTTTTTTTGAATAGCGGCTGAGAACGGAAGAAGCGTCCCGGAGGTGCACCCAGATATCCTTGAAGTTCCAGTTCCGCTGATAGTGAGCGGTCGTGCGGCGGGCCAAAATGGCTGAACGAAGGTCTTCCGCGGTGGTGCCGGGGAACTGGGTATAGCCCATGCCGATGAAACGGCTGTTGTGGGCGTCGCTGGACCCGATATGGGCGAAATCCATTTTTTCCAACGCCCGCAGGGCCTTGCGGTTGCTCCAGAAGGAGAGGGCATCCCCGTGATTTACCGTTTCCACACCGTCAAAGGGAATCTCGTGGATCAATTCGACGGCCGGTGGATGCTTGGAATCGCGGCCGGTATAGAGGTGAAAGGGATGCGCCAAAACGGCCAAACCTCCCTGTTGGTGGATGAGTTCGACCGTTCGTTTGGCACTCAACCGGGGAGGGACGAACTTGGTCAGGAAGTAACCCAGCACGTGTCCGTTGAGGCTGCTGATTTCCTCTCCCACGATGACATGGACGCCCAAGTCAGGCCTCCGGCAGGAATATTCATGGGCGCGAAAGGCGCCTTCCAGGGTGTCATGGTCAGTAACGGCGATTAGCGTAAGCCCGGCTTTGGAGGCGGATTGGACAACTTGGCGGGGGCTGTGGAGCCCATCGGAGAAATCAGTGTGTAGGTGTAGATCTACTTTTGGCATCTTGGACCCTTAGGTTAAATCTCCTTCGTTAGGGTGAAGTCAATGCGGTGTTAACAACAAGTAAAACTTATAGTCTAGGATTCAAACACCGATCCTACAAATATCCAGCCGGTTGTTTTGCCGTTTGACCGCCAGACTTTCACCTATTCTTTTAACGACCGTTTGTGGGTTGACAGGTTTTGACATTGCCCAATCAACCCCCCATTTGTAAACCTGGTTGACCTGGTCCAGGCTTGAAAACGTGCTGACCGCACCTACTACGGCCAAAGAGGAACATTGGGCTAGGTTTCGAGCCTGATGTATGAAATCATTTGCGTTCAAACCAGACATTGTGGGATCCAAAATAAGTCCTACGGGTTGGTAAACCTTTAGGATATCCAACGCTTTTGCCCATCGAGCGCAGCTTAATACGATGAATGGGGGTGAAAGGTATGCGCTTAATTCCCTTAAGTCCTGGGTGTTTTCATCTAACAGCATGATTTTCTCCATTCACTCACCTCCAACCATTTGTCTTATGGATTCGTTACCTGAATCATTTTTGCGATTGAAAGGTTAAAAAATGGAAAAATCACGGGAGTGAAAAGCCCGTAAAGACGTGGTAAAAAATGGGGTTGAAGATTACTTGATTTCCCCCCAAATTAGGGAGGGATTTACATCCATTTAACAGCGCATGGAAGTGTCCCTGCTTATATAATCCGGTCGACTGAATGTCTTTTCCCGCCGGCCTTGCGTACCTTAAGGAAGGTTCCATGAAACAAGTATTCATCGTTGAGGACGAAAAAGATCTGGTTGAATTATTGACTTACAATCTTGAAAAAGACGGGTATCGGGTCTTATCGGAAATGGATGGGGAGGCAGCCTTAAAGAAAATTCCCGAGAAAATGCCCGATTTGGTTCTGCTGGACCTGATGCTTCCCAAAACCGACGGACTTACCGTCTGTAAAACCCTGAAATCCAACCCCAAAACCTCCCATATTCCGGTGGTCATGCTGACCGCCAAGGGTGAGGAGTCGGACAAGATCGTGGGTCTAGAGTTGGGGGCGGATGATTACATTACCAAACCCTTTTCCGTCAAGGAACTTTTGGCCCGGGTGAGGGCGGTTTTAAGGCGGTTCAGCAAGTCCCAGGAGGGGGAACCAATCCAGAAGTTCAAGGATCTTACCTTTAACCGAGCCAAGCACGAGGTGATTCTAAAAAACCAGAAACTCGACTTGACCGCCAAGGAGTTTGAACTCCTGGATTATTTTCTCACCCATTCGAGCCGGGTGCTTTCCCGCGATGTGCTGTTGAACAATGTTTGGGGTTACGATTATTTCGGCACGACCCGGACGGTGGATGTCCATGTCAGGCGACTGCGCGAGAAACTGGGCGCCTATGATAAGCACATCCAGACCGTGAAGGGTTATGGCTACCTATTCAAGGAAGAAATTTAGATCCTTCGTTTCCCACCTTTGGAATCCTATAAGGACCGTGAGACTTCCCCGCTTTATTATTCTTGGAGTTTTTGCCTGGGGATGGCTTAAAATCCAGCTATGAAAAATTCCAACCGTCCCTTTTGGATATTCCTTTTCCTAATCCTAATGGTATGGGCGTTTTTTGCTTGGATGAATGCCCTGATTTGGCAATCGGTTCTATTGATGGGTTTTGGCCTCCTTTCGGGATTTGGCCTGGCCCGCCTATTTCAGACTTCCAGGCCGACTGAGGATCCGCGTTCCCAACCATCTCCGGAAGTTCCGAAATCCTATGGGGATAGCTATCTCCCTGGTCGAAATTTTGAGGAAATGATCCGCCGTTTGGGCTCCAACGAGTCGATGCTCAACGTGATCCTCAAGAGCATGGGGGAGGGTGTGCTCCTTCTCAACCAAGCGGACCGCATCATCCTGATGAATCCCTCCGCCGAGAAGATCTTGGAAACCGTCGAGGAAAAAAACCTGGGCAAGCACTACCTGGAGGTGGTTCGGCATCCCCTCCTGGCCGATCTTTTGGCGGCATCCAAGCGGGAAGGCCGGGCTGGAGGGGAGATCGAGTTCGGTGGCAGGGATGAGCGTTACTTCACGGTAAGCGTGGGCGCCATAAGGGTCGAGGGGGATTACCTGTTGGGGCAAATTGTCGTTTTTTCAGATATAACCTCCCTCCGGCGCCTGATGCGCATGCGAACGGAGTTCGTGGCCAATGTCTCCCATGAATTGCGAACGCCGTTGACGGCTATCCTGGGTTATGTGGAAACCCTTTTGGAGGGCGCCATCGACGACCGCAAGAATAGGGCGCAATTCCTCAAGAAGATTTCTGACCAGGCCAACCGCCTCAACGCGCTCATTACCGACGTGCTGGAACTCTCCAAGATCGAGAGCGGACTGTACATTACTGGTCTGGAACTGTTGAGACCCGCCGAGGTGGCCCAACAGGTTGTGGAACTCCTGAAGGCCAAATGGGAAGCCAAGGAAATGGTCATCCGGCAGGACATCCCGCCCCAAGTCCTGGTATTGGCCCACCGAGAAGGGCTTTTTCACGTCTTGGAAAATCTGCTGGACAACGCGATCAAGTATTCCCCTTCCAAAACCGAGATTCGATTATCCGCCCAACCCTCCGAGGGGGACCGAATGGAAATAACGGTCGAGGACCAGGGGCCGGGAATCCCTCCGGAGGCCCAGCTTCGTGTATTTGAAAGGTTTTTCAGAGTGGATGTGTCCCGCAGCCGGGAGGCTGGCGGGACCGGCCTAGGGCTTTCCATCGTGAAGCATTTGGTGGAAAAGATGGACGGAGAAGTCCTTTTGAAAAGCACCGAGGGGAAGGGAAGCGCCTTCACGGTTCGGTTGCGAGCCAGGGAAACTTAGTACCGCTAACCAAACCTCAAACATTCATAACGAAAACTTTAAGATTGGTAAGAAAAGTATTTTATAACTTCTTAAAGTCATTCATTCCCGATTTTAACTTTTTCGGGAATCCCATCCCCTTTCTGTAATCGAGGGAATGGTTCCGAAAAGCTACGCGCAATCTTATCCCTACCAATCGGTTTTCGGGTGTTTCGCTTTTAGATAGATCCCAATCGCAATCCTTTGAAAAAATTCTGACGAATTGTCAGATGTAATAGAACGATGACTCCATTGGTAACAAATTGGGTAAGTTTTTACTTTTTTTGGGTGACTCGAATCGGTTTTAGAAGAGTTTTGTCGAAAGGATTTTCGGAACGGAAATTGCTGAATTTGAATGAAACAAGGGCCGAGAACCTGATCATTAAAAGGCATAACAATTTCATGACAACGACAACCATCCTGCCGAGACTATCTCCTAAAAAAGGGCTCCACTTGAGCGTTTTCTTCGTTCTGGTGGGGCTGGCTTTTTTTTATTTTTGGCCGCGTGTTCACACCCATGGGTTCATTCCATTCGAAAAAAAAGACCTTCAATACCATGAGGGCTTAATGACCATTCCGGAATCAGAAAGACCTATGGATTTTGCCGTGATCGGCGTGGATTCGGATAAGTTCTCCTACTTCTCGCTTCCGGAATTGAAGCCCAACCCCTCGCTGCCGACAGCTTCCTATAACCGGGTGCGTGAAGAATTATATTGGCTGAATTTTGAACTGTGCCATGGGCGGGTGCTCAACGCACTACCCCCGCAAATAAAACTTTACGTTGCCTTACCCGATCCAAAACGCGTCCAGGATGCGACAGGACGGGAAGAAAAGTACTTTTTGGATTATGTGCGGTTGCGCTGTAACTGGACCCAAGACCGGATCGCGAGTCAAATACGCTTTTTCAAAAGCCCCGTTCCCCTGATCTGGGCCCAGGACATCGGAAAAATCCTGGGACGGGACGATAGGGGCCGTTGGGTCGTTTTCCGGGGTTCCCAGGATATTCCCCTTTATCGTCAGGCCGTTTTGGATCTGTGCGCCGCCTATCCCGAACAATTCACCTTCCGGGATCTTCCCGACGGGGTTAGCGCCGAGGGTGGCGATGAGGACCTAGTACGAACTCCCGACGGCGACCAGGTGCTGATCGTGGGGAGGCACCGGGCTTTGAAACTCATGAATACCACCCGCACCCCCTCCACGGCAGCCGCCATGAGCCGGGATGAGATCGTACAAGACCAGAAAGAATTCTCGGCAGCCTTCGCGGGCCTGCCGGTTTGCCTCCTTCCGGCTGGCGCGCTCTTGGACCCATCCCTTGGCAATGACGAGCTTTTCCATCTCGACATGTCAACGGCCGTGGTCGGAATGGCTCGAGAGGCCCAAGCCTTTGTGCCCACCTACCTCGCGAATCCCGTAGATCGAATTACGGGTCAGCCTTTGGACGCGAATTTCGTCAAGAGTGTCCAGGGGGAGTTCGATCAGACCGCAGTGGAATTGGAGGGTTTGGGTTACAAGGTGGAGCGTCTTCCATTCGCGGACCATCCGGTGCGGAGCCCGGCCAATTTGGTACGTTTCTATGACCCGCAAAAAGGGAAATGCGTGGTTTTATTGGCGAAATACCCGGTCCATGACAATGAGGGGAATGGGGGTGCCATCACTCCCCAGGTGGAATTGAAATCCAAATTGGACGCACTGCAATCTGCCTGCAAGGATTGGCAGGAAAAACCGGGGGAGATACCCTATCAAGCCCTGATGGACGCCATCGCAAAAGTTTGGGCCGACATGGACGATACGGACAAGGAGTTCAACCCGGTTTTCAGCCAATGGGTCAAGACCTTCAACCGAGCGGGAATCGACGTCATACCCGTTTCCGACTTCGCATGGGGAGCGGGCGGCCTACATTGCCAAATGCTTCGGTAATTCGCAAGGAATCCCTATAGGCCTGGATTTCGTTACCCGCGGGTCGGGCGGAGCCTATGGCGGCCCCCTCTTTCCACTTAAAACCGGTAACAGAACCTTAAACTTACATCGCGAAGAAAAGCAAAGATTTATTACGGCTACTTAATTCTCTTCTCCTTTGTTCCCCGGTGCCAGGATGGCCCGGGCCGCTGCGTCCGCCTCGGATGTTTCGGAGGGGACCCCTTTTGAGATTCCCTTGAAGCGGTTAGACCGATCGGCCAGGATACGCTCCACCTTTTCCCGGATCTCCTTGTGGATTGACGCGGGCCTCCGGTTGCCTTGAATAGTTGTGAATTTGTACTCTTTACCCAGGCCCTCAAAGACCTTGTGTAATTTGGTCTGGTACCGGATGAAGTTATCGTACATGCCACCCGCCCGTTGGACGTCCATACCGGATTCCCAATAATCCAGAAGGCCGCTCTTGCTGAAATGCCTCTCCGCAAGGATCTTAGGAGTTACATTCAGATAAAAGACCGCGTCCGGTTCCAGGGCGAATCCGTATATTTCCTTCAGCCAATCCATGGAGGAGCCCCGGACGATATCCCGGGCCATGAGGGTATAGATATACCGGTCGGCCAGGACCACAAAACCGGCCCTGAGGGCCGGGATCATCACCCTTTCCAGCTGATCGGCGAAATCGGTGGCATAAAACAAGTTCAAGGTGATGGCGTTCAGCGTGTTCCCCTGCATGGCCTCAGCCAGGGCCTCGCCCACCAGCTCACTGCGTTTGAGGCCCACGTTCACCGTCGGAAACCCCTTGCGCTCCAGCCAACTGGTCAAATAACCCATCTGGGTGGAACGGCCCGATCCGTCCGATCCTTCGATGATGATCAAGGTGCCGTTCAGAAGGGCCGGGTCCACGCCGGGCAAACCCTTTCCGTAGAAACGTTTGTTTTTCATGGCTTCGCCTCTTTTCCCTTGAGCTTGTATTCCTTCAGGTTGATCTTGCGCCGCACGATTTCCCGCATGAGGGCCTGTTGCTCCTCCGAGGGGAGGGTGGCATCCACCCTCTCGAACGGGAATTCCTTCCCGATGCGGCCATATTCTTCGTAGATCTTGCCCTGGAAAATCTTGAATGATTCGTAAGGATCCTTGGAAAAACCCATATCCAATCCCGCCTCGTGGTATTTGAGCATAGGGCGCCCCTCCAAAATGCGCCCCAGCGCCACATCCAGGGGAACCTCAAAAAAGAAAGTGATATCGGGCTTCCGGGCGAAGCGGTATAGCTTCCTAAGCCAATCCCGGTCGCAGCCCCGCACCGCGTCCCGGGCAAAGGCGGTATAAACATAGCGGTCCGCCAGGACCAGATAGCCGCCTTGAAGGAGGGGAAGGATTTGCCGCTCATAACGGTCGGCGAAATCGGTGCAATGGATCAGGGAAAAGGTCGTGGGGGTCAGCAGTTTTTTCTTTTTCCCTTTCCGGGTGGCTTTCTTGACTAAATCAGAGGAATTCCACTCGGTGAAAAAAACCTTGTAGCCTTCCAGCTCCAACCATCGTTTCAATAGCCGGATTTGGGTGGATTTGCCGGATCCGTCCAGACCTTCCACGGCAATTAGCTTGCCTCGGATTTCATTGCTTGGTTTTTTCGCCATGGGTGTCGTCTCCTCTCAATTCCACAAATACCCCACTCCTTTAAGGAACGGGACGAATGAAAATTTCCCCTCTCGAACGGCTCCGGTGTTAAGCCCTGGACTCCTTGCTTCCCACGATTAAACGTGTTCGAAACACCTTCTCAAAAAGGTCCCTTTTTCGAAGGAGGGCCCAGCGCTCCAGCAACAAGTCGCCCTGGCCCTTGAGCTTTAGTAAAAATGTTTTTCCCTTTCTCACCAGGGTGAAACCCGAGACTTTGGAGGAGTGCTCATGATCCATCGCGTCCGCGAGCCGCAGGAGGGCCGCTAGCTTACTGACCACCTGGCGTTGGGCGGGCGTCAGGGCGCGGAAATTCTCATGATCCATTTTGGGACAGGCCTTTCGATGGTAACGCGCCACATTGGCGATGATCTCGACCTGGTCGTTGTGAAGGCCCACCAATTGGGTGGCTTTGATGAGATAATAGGAATGTTTGTGGTGGGAACCGTAATTCACGAACTGGCCGATATCATGAAGCTGGGCCGCCACCTCCAAAAGCAACCGTTGATCATCCCCCAAACGGTGGAGGGGCTTGGTTTCCTCGAAAAGCTCCAGGGCCAGTTTGGTCACGGCGATGGCGTGTGCCTCGTCGTAGGCGTACTTCAAACCCACCTGCTTGAGGGCGCCGACCACTTCCTGGCGGTGAAGGGGGCGTTTGCCTGTCAACAACTCGGTGACCATCTCGATGAGAAGACCTTCCTTGACGCCTACGTTGGGAATATAGATTCGGCTCATTTTTCCCACTTCCATCACCTTTTGGAGCACCGTGGCCGCGGGTAGGATCACATCCGCCCGGTCGGGCCTTAGGCCCAGGCGGGTCACCCTTTCTTCATAGGTAAGGGCCTGGATACGGGCTAGGATGGAACGAAGTTCCCCCAGGGTCACGAAAAGAGAACTGGGTTTATGCAGGATCTGGCTTTTCAGAGAAAGCAGGGCATCCAGGTTGCCGCCGGTACCGGCGCAGATATTGATGCGCTGGCCCGCCAGCTTTTGGTTGAAACGCTTGCTAGCCGATTCGACATATTCTTGGACCATTTGGTTGAACCGTTTTTCCCCAACCTTTTTTTGCTCCAAGACCTGCAGAAGTCGTACCGCACCCATCTTGAAACTATCGGTCGCGAGGATCTTGTTCTCCCGGGCCAAGGTTAGTTCCACGCTTCCCCCGCCGATGTCGATGAGCATGGCGGTCTTGTTATGCAGGGGGATCTTCTGGGACACGGCCAGGTAGACCAGGAGGGCCTCCTCCTCGCCCGTGATCGGCCTCAGGTCGATACCGGTGGCTTCCAAGATCTGCGCCACGAACTCGTCCCGATTGCGGGCTTCCCGGACCGCGCTGGTCGCTACCGCCCGGGTAATAACCACTTGGTGCTGGTGGATGAGGTCCTTGAACCGCAGGAAAGCTTCGACGGCTTTTTGTATGGTTTCCTTTGAAATAACTCCCAGGGTGAATACGTCCTGGCCCAAACGGACGGGTTCCCGCATATCCTCAACCAGGTGAAGTTTTTTGTTGTGGTCGAGGAAACCAATGGCCAATCGCATGGCGTTGGATCCAACATCAATGGAGCAAAGGTTAGGCATGGAACCTCTTAAAGGCGAAGGGTTTCAAGTTCAGGGCGTCCAGGGGACCGACTCCGGTCCCTCGGATATGTCCCGGCCGCCGAATGGCCTGGAAAAAGGCATATTATAGGGTTTGAAAGGATTTTTGGGAGGCATTCGGGGCAGGGGGACCAAGTTTCGGCCTTTTTTATGTGAATTTTACATATATGAAATGTTCAAAGCGTACCCTTTGACCCATCGAAGGGGGATTGCACGATGATGCAAAATTTAATCCAAACGGCCCAACAATGGGACACGAAGGTTTTCGGACTCATCTTCGGGGATTCCGATGGTAAGCCCTTGAAGCGGTTCTTCTTCCACCTATCCCATACGGCGGATGCTTTCCCTTGTTTGCTGATGGGGATCACCTGGCTAATTCTTCAACCAGCCCAATGGGCATATGTTTTGACCGCCACCTCGGCTTTTGTTTTGGAGCTTTCACTTTACTACCTGATCAAAAAAAATATCCGCCGTCCCCGTCCTTTCAAACACCTGAAGGGAGTCCGTGCGCTGATTGTTCCCCCCGACGAGTTCAGCTTTCCTTCCGGCCATACCGCAGCGTCTTTTTTGATGGCCATCATCATGAGCGCGGCACTTCCCTCGTTATCCCCTTGGTTATTCGCTTGGGCTGTTTTGGTGGGGCTTTCGAGGATTTACCTGGGAGTGCATTACCCGGGTGATGTATTGGCGGGCGTGGCTTTGGGCGTGATCAGCGCCAATACCAGTCTTTGGGCCATGGACCTTTTCCTGAAGACGAGTCTCTAACCCTCTTCGCTTATTTCCACGCCTTTCTTGCCGTAAATGGAGAGTTTCCAATGGCGCGAACTGAAAAATCCGTTGTTATTTCGGCGGATTTATGCCGTAGCAGGATTGTCCCCGCGAGAAAAAAGGAAATCCAGAACTTTCGAAGGCTTAAGCGTATGCTTCATGGAAAATCCAGTCGAAAAGCCCTGGTATTCCTGGAAAATTGGATTTTTAGGAAATAAATACGCGCTTTAAATTTGATTTGGAAAGAGAAAAGGGTGAATAAAAAAGGACAATTGGAACACCAAATCACCCGAGCATTGGCGTCTTTGGGTTTGCGTCCAAACCGAACCTGGTGGCAGGAGGGGGAGGGCGACTCTAGCTCCGACCAGCAATCCTTGATGGTTCAAATCGACTCGAAGATATACCGTAAGGCGATTTCCAACGATATTTTTGAGGACGGTAAAAAAACCGAGGGAATAAATAGAGTCTTGGAATCATTCGTAAAGGAAATCCAGGAAGATCAGGAAAAATAACCTTAAGGGTGGCTTTAAGAATTGCCTGGTTGTTATTTGCGGACACCCATTAATAAACATTTCTTTGAGTCTTGGCGTATTTGCGGTGGATTTTTAAATGCTCCCGTGAGTATGACTTGTCCAGAGGAATAATAAGCCATGGGGGTTATGTGGTCGCGTGTTTTAATGTGAACCTCTTGAATGAGTGATTCGTTCTGAGTTATTTAGTGGCAAAGAATCATTTTCCTTCCTGCAAGGTGTATTTACCTCCTAAAAGGGACTATCGAGGGCCTCAAATAACGTTAAAATCGTTGGACTCATGCTTTCCCTGTGTTAAACTTATGCCCTTCAAAAGCCGGTTTCCCAAGCTTTTTTAATACCCCGGTCAATAACCGGGGCTTTTTTTTGATACCCAAACCTGTTGTTTTTCCATGGGAAAAGCCCGATAGGCCCATTGAATCCTTGTTTCGGAGGGTTTTACTTGCTGAATTTTCTGCTTGGCCTCTTTTCAAGCGATGTGGCCATTGACTTAGGCACCGCAACTACCCTTGTTTATGTAAAGGGAAGGGGCATCGTGCTCCAGGAACCTTCCCTAGTGGTGGTCCATCGCGCTTCCAACCAGATATTGGCCGTGGGAAACGACGCCAAACTGATGCTGGGCCGCACACCTGGCTCCATCGTTGCCATCCGCCCCATGAAGGATGGGGTCATCGCCGATTTCGAGATCACCGAGCGAATGCTGCGGTTCTTCATCTCCAAGGTCCACAACCGCCGGTCCCTGATTCGTCCGAGGATCGTGGTGGCGATCCCATCGGGCTGTACCGAGGTGGAAAAGCGCGCGGTGCGCGACTCCGCCGAGCAGGCCGGGGCACGGGAAGTCTTTCTCATCGAGGAACCCATGGCGGCGGCCATCGGCGCGGGAATGCCCATCGCCGAGCCCCAGGGAAACATGATCGTGGATATCGGAGGGGGAACCACCGAAGTGGCCGTGATTTCCCTGGGCGACGTGGTTTACGGCAGGTCCATCCGCACCGCGGGTGATGAGTTGGACGAGGCGGTGGTGAATTACATCAAGAAAACCTACAACATCCTCATCGGCGAGCGCACCGCCGAGGATATCAAGATCCAGATCGGATCGGCTTTCCCGCTGGAACAGGAACTGCGCATGCAGATCAAGGGCCGCGACCTGGTCACCGGCCTGCCCAAGACCATCGAACTCACTTCCCAGGAGATCCGAGGCGCCTTGGAGGAACCCCTGAGCCAAATCATCGAGGCCATCAAGATGACCCTGGAACGCACCCCTCCCGAGTTGGCGGCGGATATCGTGGATCGGGGTATCATTCTGGCCGGCGGGACATCCCTTTTGAAGAACCTGGATGAACGCTTGCGCGACGAGACCGGGGTGCCGGTCAACCTGGCCGACGACCCGACCACGGCCGTGGCCATGGGTTCGGGCCTGCTCTTGGACCGATCCATGGACTTCCTGCGGCGCGTGTCCGTTCTGGAGAAAGACTACGTCTGATTCGGGGAGGACGGCCGAACCGAAAACAGGTCCAGCGACCTGCCCGGCGCCGTTTAGGCCATGCTGAAATTCCTTCGAAGAAACCTATCCCTCCTGATCCTGATCCTCCTGGCGGCAACCTGCCTTTGGATTTTGGCCTACCGGCATAACCATCCCAACGCCCGGCATTGGGGCCTGAAAAACAATACCCTGAACCTTTGGATTCCTTTTCAGAACGCGGTGGGCGCGGTGGCCGCCTTCCCTGAAAACACCTGACCGCTCTGCAGGAACTCGGCCACCTGCGCCAGGAGGTCAGCCGCCTTCAACTGGAAAACCAGGCCCTTCGCCTGGAGCTTTCCAACCACAAGTCCCTCCAGGAGGAACTGGTCCGGCTCAAGGAAGTCCTTCAGATCAAGTCGAAGCTTCCCCACCAGGCCAAGATCGCCCGCATCATCGCCCATGATCCCAGCACCTGGAGCAAGAGCTTCATCATCGACCTGGGCAAGGAGGACGGGGTGGAGGCCGACTCGCCTGTCATCGCCGAACAGGGGATCGTGGGACGGGTCCTGGAATGCTCGGCCAAGTACTCGAGGGTCCTGATGATCTCGGACACCGATTCCAGCGTATCGGGAGTGGATGTGCGCTCCCGGGTAAATGGGGTGGTGCAGGGGACCGGGTTGGGGCCCTTAAGGTTCGGGTATGTCAGCCCCCTGGAGGATGTGCAGGTGGGGGATACGGTGGTTTCCTCGGGGTTGGGCGGTGTTTTCCCCAAGGGGTACGCGCTGGGAACGGTCGTCAAATCCAGCTCGGCCGAGAACCGATTGAGCTTGGAAATCGAAATGACCCCGGCCGTGGACCTGGGGGTTTTGGATTACGTGTTCATCCTTCCTCCGGTCGAAATGTTCAAGGAATAATCATGAAGATCTCAAGGGAATCTGATTCTGCTTTTGGGTTTGTTTTTTCTCCAGCACCTATCCTACGTGGCCGATTGGGGGGTGGACCTACCGTTGATTTTCGTGGTTCTCAAGGCCTTGCGAATCAAGCCCACCCAAGCGGCGGCTTGGGGGTTTTCCCTGGGCGCCTTACAAGACCTATTCACGGCCGATTGGATTGGACCCCATATCGTGGGGAACGCGTTGGTGGGTTTTATCACCTCCAGTTTTCGCCGGAATGTTTACAGGGAACGGGTCATGACCCAAACCTTTGTCGTGTGCGGAATGATGGGCCTGCGCCAATTGGTCATTTGGGGCCTGTTGAAATGGGACGGAACCGCCCCTCCCGCCTCGGACGCGTTGGGGGTGGTCCTCCAGTCGGTAGGGATGACAGGTTTGGTAGGTTGGGTGGTCTGTTGGTTGATGGTACGGTTCCGAACCCGCCGCCATGATCCCGCCACAGCGTAATATTTTTTGAATAACCTCAAACCCTTATTGATTTTTAATCTGGCATAAAGATCTTACTTTGCGTTATTTGGTGAACTTTGTGGTGAGGGCGGATTTTAACAGCTCAGCGCCTTTTCGCGTCCCGAATGACTTCTAGGCTTTTGAGGGGCTTCCCATCCTTATAAATGATCACGAAGTACCGACCTGGTGCTACGGGATTTCCATCGCCGTCCAAACAGTCCCATGCCAGCCATGCGTCGGTTTCGATCGTTATCACACGGTCCAACAGCGTTTCCATCCTTTTTCCGGAGCTATTTAACACATCCGCCCGGTATCTCCCGGGACCGTCCCCCAAAACGACATAAATGTTGGCGGGCGGGTCGGAGAATTTGACGGTATGGTCTTGGTCCAATAGGGAATACCAAAGGGGAAGGGGCGTTGAGGAGGGTAAAAAGTTAGGGGTTGGGGTTGAGGTGGGTGGAAAAGGTGCGGGTTGTTTCCTGTCAATGGGAGGCGAGGGAGATAATGAGGTTTTCGGGACAGGGTTTATGGAAGGAGGAAGTGGGATGAGCGGGGTAGGAGAAGGTATTTGAGGTGAAGGAAAGTTTGAAGTGAGGAGTGATAGGTTAGGGGTAGAAGTGAGAGTGGGTAGGATCTTGAGTGGTTTTTGTTTATTAGGCATTGGAGGCAGATCGAGATTGGAGAATGAGGATGGGGAAACGGGAGCGGCGAAAGAGGTTGGGGAAGAGTTTATGATAATGGTGGGGGCAGGCGAAGGGGCGCGCAAGGTGGAAAGAAATTGGGAGAAGTCAGGGGTGGGGGTCTCTGGGGGGGATTGGGAAACCCCAAGGGTTGGGAGGGGAGAGGGTTTGGAGGAACAGTCCGTGTCCCGGTTGAAGGTAAGGGTGAAATCAAAGACCTTGGCCTGGCCCTTGCTCCAGTTCCAATTGGGCTGGGGATTGGCGCCGTAGCCGGGTGTGTCGTTGTGATTCAAAACGATGGAAAGTTTGGGGTCTTGAAAGCGGTCGTCCGCGAGAAGAAGGTATAGGTTTTCCGGGTTCAGCTGGACCGTCAGGTGGCTGTGGTAGGTGGATGGCCCGATCTGGAGCGGGATGTTGTCGGCTTGCTGGATCAGCCAAGCGCTCTCGGGGTTCTTCTCGTTCCAGGCGTCGATGGGGATGAACCCCTTGAGGTCCTGGAAAGCGAAAGTCGATCCCTGCCAGTCGCCATAGGGAAATCGGCAATAAACCTCTACCGCGCTCACGAACAGGGTCTCACGGGGCTCCAATAGGTAATGGATTCTTAAGCCTCGCCCCAGGCATTCCACGCTATATTCCAGGTCGACGGGAACTTGGTTCACCATGAGGGTATTCGATCCCTTCCCGCTTTCAAGCCCATCCGAGGATTTGAACTTAAAGGAGCCGCCCCAGTGATGGTTCTTCCATTTGCCGGTGAAGATCCAGGGGAATACACGGGCGATTTCCTGATAGCCGTCCTGGACCACGATCTCGCCGTTGTCCTGGACGTGGAAGGTAAAGGCACGCACATTTGGGCCGGAGCCCGCGAAAGCTGAAAAACAGGGAAGGAGTAATAGGACCAGGACCGGCAATAGTTTTTTGGACGCAGTCGTCATTCGATACCTGGAAGGGGCAATGGTTTGATAAGTCTGTTCGAAAAGCCAACAGAAGATTAGACGAAAGTGGCGGCGGATGGAACCTAATTTCGATCATCCAAAGACCCGCTTGAAAGAGAACCCCGGAAATAAAAAAAGCGGCCCGTTTTTTCGGGCCGCTTTTTAAAAAATGTCCGTGAATTACTGGTAAATCCATTCCGAAACATCCGCCACTACAGTAACAGGGAAGCCTGTCCCCCCGCTACCTGATCCAATTTGAATCCCATAAACAGCAATCTCCGTTGGGTCGAAGACGCCAGATGTAGCCGTCGATGGTACGGTCATCGATAAGGTGACACACCCTGAACTCGTGGTTGTGCTGTTGGTACTCCAGAGCCCAACACCGCCTTCATAATGACTTCCATAAGCGGCACCATTTCCAATATTGGTGCCGTTTTGTGCGACGAAAATCTGTCCGTATATTTGGGCGGCATCGCTATTCCATCCTCCGGTGATGTTGACGATTTCTGTAATGGTTTTTCCGCTCATGTCTATGGGTGTGGAAAGACTGTCTTGGATTAGCGCCCCTTGACTGGCGGCAGTAAACCCGATTGTCACCTCCATAGCACCGGTATCTAAACAACTGTTATATGCCGGGTTATACCCAACATTTACTGATACCCCGGAGGTGGTGCCGTAAATATTATTTGACCATGCTGAAATCGAAGAGGATGAATCGAAGATAAATCCTTGCGCGCCGCCGGGTGTGGTAGTTACCGTTGGAGTGCTACCATTTGATGTTGGGGTCATCGTAGGGGTGTTAGCGGCTGTAAAGGTGACAGCGTCGATCCAAACCGTTACGGGCGAGGCTACATTTATACCGGCGGCAGGTACTTGTATTCCTATAGCCGCGATGGAGGTGGGTTGGCTTGGACTAAGAGTGGCGGTCACGTACGTCCAAGAGGTCGCAAGGGGGCCATTAAGCCAATCTTCATCTACCCAGGTTCCGCTGGAACCGCTTTGATCAAATACCTGTGCATTGATGCCGCTGCCAGACAGATTGGAGGAAACTTTATACCAAAATGATAAAGTGCTGCCTTGTGGAATTGATGCCAAATTCGTATAGCCGAAATTAAGACCTATCATTCCGTTGGTCGAGCTTGAGGCGGGCATGATGATTTCCAAGGCATTCGTCGAACCACTCATGGCATTTGTGGGATCCAACTGTACGACGGTACCACTGGGGGCACTCCAGGCTGTCCAGCATTGGGTGTCGGTGGCAAAGGTATAGGTAGCCTGTAAAACGGGCACGCAGACCGCTGTGGTGCTTGTGCTGGTTTGGGTGGCCGTCGCCGTCGAGGTGCTGGTAACGGCAGGGGTGATCGTAATGGTTTGAGTGAGAGTAATGGTTGGTGTCAAGGTTTCGGTGTCAGTTTGGGTCGAGGTACCGGTGGGAATGGGCGAAAGGGTATTAGTGGGTGAACTGGTGTTGGTGGGCGAAGAGGTATTGGTTGGAGATGTTGTGTTAGTGGGGGATGAAGTACCGGTCGCGGTATTAGTGGAAGTGCCGGTGTTCGTGGCGGTTTGGCTCGAGGTCGGGGTGCCGGTCGGCATGGGAGACGATGTTAGGGTGGGTGAGGAAGTCTGTGTCGGGGATGGTGTTACTGTTGGGGTGTTCGTTGAGGTCGGTGAGTTGGTGGATGTGTAGGAAAAGACCGGCGAAGGGGTGCTGGTCGAAGTGGCGAGGAGAATGGTAGTGGGAGCGGCAAGTGGGGGTCCAGTCCGGGTACAGCTCACGACGGCCGCGGTGAGCAGGGTGACGGCCAAGATCAACAGACTGAAATTTTTAAAACGTCCCATTTCTTCCTCCATGGGTAAAATCATTATTGTTTTCGGCTCTGCCTTGTTTCTCCCGGAGAACATCCGATAAGAGGGTGAGGATCAAACCAACAGATCGACAGGACTCCGCGTTTTTCCCCCAAGACGGCTAAAACGGTTTAATCATATCACTAAAGGGGCCTGCCTTGGAATGAAGTTAACCAAATCAATGGCGAATTTGGCCGGAAATTTGGGTTAAAACATTAAGCTGGTTTGCACGGTAAAGAATTGGAAAGGTTTCATGGCGTTACAGGACATGAACCTAAACGAACATAAGGTTTGAAAATAGTTTAACCCGGCCGCACATGAGAATAATTGAGGCCAAACACTTTGGTTTGGGTTTAAATGTTGCCTGGTTTTCGAGGCGTTTTCCAAAAAATAAAAGAGGGTCCCGATGAGATTGACGAGCTCAAGCATTCTCCTGCTTTTCGCATCGGTTTTGGTGTCCTTTCCCGTGAAGGTTTTTGCGGTGGACCTGAAGTGGGAGTCCCCGGAGACCCATCGAAAAGTTTCCAAAAAAGTCGCTGAAGTTGAATCCGTGATACGGAAGGGTCCCTTTAAAGAGGATTGGGAATCCCTCAAGCGTTATCAAGCTCCCGATTGGTTTCGCGACGCCAAGTTCGGCATCTTCATCCACTGGGGTCTCTACTCCGTGCCCGGCTACGCTAACGAGTGGTACTCCCGAAACATGTACCAGCAGGGGGACGACGCCTTCAAGCACCACGTGGCCACCTACGGCCCGCAAAACAAGTTCGGCTATAAGGATTTCATTCCCCTCTTCACCGCCAAAAATTATGACCCGAACCATTGGGCCCAACTCTTCCGGCAGGCGGGGGCCAAGTATGTGGTGCCGGTGGCGGAACACCATGATGGCTTTTCCCTGTATGACTCGAGTTTCTCCCGTTGGACAGCCAAAAAGATGGGACCTAAAAGGGATTTGATAGGCGAGTTGGCCGGTGCGGCGCGAAAGGCAGGCCTGGTTTTTGGTCTTTCCTACCACCGGGCCGAACACTGGTGGTTCATGAACGGCGGTCAAAAATTCAACTCGGACGTTCAGGATTCCCGTTATGCCGATTTCTACGGACCGGCCCAGTCGGACAATACGGGCCCGGACGAGGCTTACCTGCGCAATTGGCTGGCCCGCTTCAGCGAGATGGTGGACAAGTACCATCCTCAAATCGTGGGCGATATGGACTGGTGGATCGGCTTGAGGCCGCCCTTCATGCCTTACCTTTGTAAATTCTCCGCCTTTTATTACGACCGCGCGGCGCAATGGAAGAAGGGTGTGGTCATTACCGCCAAGGACAAGACCTTTGTGTCCGGGGCCGCGATCCAGGACGTGGAAAAGGGTTCACTGCCCGAAATCAATCCCGCTCCCTGGCAAACCGATACCACCATCAGCCTTGGTTCCTGGGCCTATTTAAAGGACGAACATTATAAGAAAGCGGATCTCCTGGTCCGGAAGCTCGTGGATATCGTGAGCAAGAACGGAAACCTGCTGCTGGATATCGGTCCGAAGCCCGATGGGACCATTCCGAAAGGGGAAGAGGACGTCCTCCTGGAGATGGGCCAGTGGCTCAAGCTCAATGGCGAGGCCATTTATGGAACCCGGCCCTGGGTCAATTTCGGGGAAGGCCCGACCCGGGATAAGGGCGGCGAGTTCAACGAGAGCGGCGACTATCAAGAAGGCGATATCCGTTACACCCTGAAAGGAAACAACCTTTACATCATCTCCCTCTTTCCACCCACCTGCGCTCTCAAGGCGGGTCTTTTGGGCAAGAAAGCCGCGCCCGCCTTGGTGATCAAGGATGTCACCCTGCTCGGTACCGGTGATCAGGTGAAATGGGAAAGGACAGACCAGGCGCTGTTGCTTCCGGCTTCGTCCGGCAATGGAGTCATGCCGGTGGTCTATCGGGCCAGCTTGGATGGCTCCGCCCTGGGGCCCATCCAGGTTCATTCGATGGATCAAACCCTGTCGGCGGCGGCCGGGTTCCAAAATTACTCTGCTCAACCATTGGCGAAAAAGGGAGTCCTCTCCATGGATGGTAAACTGGTGAATGACCGGGAGGTCACGGTGGGACCTTTCTCTTTCGGCCAGATGGAACTTCAATACGAAGCCCCGAAAGCGGGTTTCTATCAGGTCAAGGTCAGCGTGCCGGGTTTAGGCGATTATTCGGGCTCTTTGGTCCTGCCAGCGTTGGACCTTTCGGGGACGTGGCTATTCCACAAAGGGGATGATCTGAAATGGATCGACCCGGCGCTCGACGATAGCGGTTGGGAAAAGGTCGTGCTTCCCGGCCAGTGGGCGGGCCACGGATACAGTTGTGATGATTGTTACGGCTGGTACCGGCTGCACCTGGTCCTCCCGAAAGAATGGAGCGGCCATTCCCTGGTTCTGCCCCTAGGCAAGATCGACGATAGCGATGTCACTTATTTCAATGGGACGGAAATCGGGCGGATGGGTGACAAGAAGACAACGGGATGGGGCAAAGACCGCCGTTACGAAGTTCCTGCCCCGTTGATCCATTTCGGAGGGGATAACGTCATCGCGATCCAGGTCTATAACATTTCGGGCGGCGCGGGGTTATACGATGGGCCGCTGGGGCCTATTGAGGTTAAATAAGGTTGAACCCTCTCCCTCAAGGGGAGAAGGGGAAAAAGGAAAAAGAAGAATGAAAAACGCGAAAAGACTTCTGCCATTTGTGTTTGGATCAATGTTGCTGGCCGGTTGCGGGGGTAACAAACAGGCTTCCTATCCCATCAAAATCGGCCTTTCCATGGATACCCTTCGGGCGCCCCGCTGGGCCCAAGACCGGGACATCCTCACCGCCAAGTGCAACGAGCAGGGAGTAGGGGTGCTAGTTCAGTCGGCTGACTCCAACGACGCCCTCCAGAATTCCCAGGCCGAAAACCTCCTCACCCAGGGCATCAAGTGCATGGTGGTCATTCCCCACAACGCCAAGAGCTGCGCTTCCATCGTGGAAGCGTGCCACAAGCTGGGCGTGCCCGTCCTTTCCTATGACCGACTAATCCTTGACAGCGACGTGGACGCCTATGTGTCCTTCGACAACATCAAAGTGGGCGAGATGCAGGCCTCGGCGCTTGTCCATCTCAAACCCAAGGGCAATTACGTGCTGATGGGCGGTGCCCCCACCGATTACAACGCCATCCTATTCCGCAAGGGCCAGCGAAATGTCCTTGACCCGCTTGTGAAAAAAGGCGATATCAAGATCGTGGGCGACCAATGGGCCGACGATTGGCTGGCGGTCAATGCCCTGAAGAAAATGGAAAACATCCTCACCATGAACAACAACAAGATAGACGCGGTGGTGGATTCCTACGACGGAACGGCGGGCGGGGATATCCAGGCCCTGACCGAGCAGGGCTTGGCAGGCAAGGTGGCCGTATCGGGCCAGGACGCAGAGCTGGCTGGGTGCCAGCGCATCGTGGCGGGCACCCAGTCCATGACCGTTTACAAACCCGTTAAGTATCTGGCGGCTGAGGCTGCGGAGATCGCGGTGAAACTGGCCAAGGGAGAGCCTTTACCCGCGGCCAAGACCACGACCAACAACAATAAAAAGGATGTGCCCAGTTATTTCCTCGACCCCATCGCGGTCACCAAGGACAATATGGTCAGTTCCGTCATCGCCGACGGCTTCCAAAAGATGGAAGACGTTTATAAGGATGTCCCGAAGGATCAATGGCCCCAAAACGCGAAGCCCTAATCCCTGGGTTTTGAATCATTGAAGATCAAGAGGCCCAGATTGAATAAATGGTTGCGGTTCCTCTCCTTAATGGGTTGGGCTTTTATTATTTTTTGCTGCTTGGTATCGCATTCCCGCGCCGAAACCAGCTCTACCACCGTTGAATTCCTTAAAAAGCTGAATGGTTATTATTACTGCCTTTCCCGGGCGGGCCTCAGCAATTACAGCTGTGATTTGACCTGTGCCTTGACCCCGAAGGCTGTAACGGAACTCACGGGGAGGAGGGCCTACGATCCGAAGGTCTGGAAGGGAGTGGAGGCTTTCAAGATTTCGGTTGTCGACGTCAGCGGGGTGCCGATCTCCATACTCGGCATCACGCCTCCCTCGACGGGGGACGCCGCCCTGGACGCGAAAGTTTCCCAGTTGGACAATGATGTCTTTGAGGCCGCCCAATCCTTTTTCCAGGCTTGGAAGGGGCTGGTCATGGAGCCCTTGAACGATCCATCGGACGCGAACCAGGGTAATTTGAAATTCGCGCGCAGTGAGGATGGATTCCAGGTGGTCCAAACCGATCCGGCGGGCGAGATAACGGCGGGGGTTTTCGATAAAAAGGGAAAGCTCTTGGTGCTGGATTCGGGAATCGGGCAGGCCAAGTCGGAGATACTGCCGAATTTCATTTATTCGGTAAAGGGCTACCTGCTTCGAAGTTTAAAGATCACGGCTCCGTTGGGAAGCCTGTCTTGCGTGATCGATTATGGCGTGCAGGGCAAGTTCTGGATGCCCAAAACCTTGGACATTCAGGTCCAAACCCCGGAAATTCCCAATGCCAACATTGAATTATTCTTCAAGGTTTCCAATTACCAAATCAACCAATAAGTTATCCTGCGATCATCGTGAAGAGTGACCGCCGATGCTGATCAGGTTTTCTTCCTTGAACGGTGAGGCGGGTAAGCCGTTCTTCCCGTATAGGTTAAAGGCCGGGTCGTCGCCCCATGCGTAACGGACGGCCCTGGGGTCCGAAACCGATTTGCTCCAAACCTCTACGTAATTCTTTTCGATCTTGCCCTGGGCCGGCATGAACTTTCCGTCCAGTCCCGCCAGCTCAAACCCCTTTAACTCCCCGCCTTGGGATTGCAGGTCTTCCCCCGCGTTTCGGAAAAAGACAAGAACCCTTCCGTCTTCCAACTGGGCGTGGTCATAGACCGGGCTTAATTGGGCGCCCGGAATATGGTAGGTGTCTGCCAAGGCGCATTGGGCCAAGCGGAATCCGACCTCTTTCTTGTTCTTGGGATGGATGTCCGTTTTATCACCCAGATCCAACAACACTGCCATGCCATTGTGGGGTTCGCCCGCCATAAGCCTTTGTTGCTCCCGCAATTCACTCCACTCACCCGGCCCCTGCCAGGAAGTGGGGTTGTAGTTGGGCAATTGCGCGAGGATAAAGGGCATATCTTCGCGGCCCCAGGCCCTGCGCCAGCCTTCGACCATTGAATTCAAGAGGTCCCGGTATTCGCCCACGTGCACCGTATTGGCTTCGCCTTGGTACCAGATGACTCCCTGGATGGGAAAGGGGGTGTAGGGATGGATCATGCCGTTGTAGAGGGCGCAAGGAATCTCGATCAAGGGTTTGGGATCGACGCCGAAGGAAAGATGGGTAAGGGCGTCGGCGGTGAAAGGTTGGGCCTTTCCCCATCCCGATTGTTTGAGGTCGGAAAAAGCGATCCGGTAATGCTTCCAGGCCTTGGAGACCGGGAAAGACTCGGGAGTGCGGTAATTGTCCCAATCGGTGACCGTGGGTTGGGAAAGAAAGAGAATATATTTTCCATCCCCCTTCCCGTCGAACTCGATGGCGTCATAAGCCGAAAGGTCGCCCGCCTTCCCTTGAAAGGCCAAGCTGGTCGTCATGAAACCCCAGGCATCCGTCAGGAAACTTCCGGTCATGCGGGGGCCTTCGGGGCTTAACTTGACCGAAAGGGAAGAACCATCCTTCACGCTGAAACCCCATGTCCCGGGTTTCAGCGTGACTCCGGCGGTTAAGGAAACATCCTTGGCTTGGAGGCTCAAGGGTTTTTGATTGGGATCTTTTGAGACGAACTTGAGATTGCGAACGGACAAATCGACCCCGAAACGGCCCTTTTGCCATTGGTTTCGATCCGAAGCGGATAGGGCATCCCACCTTTTCCAAACCGGTTTGAGGGCGGGGTCGGCTCGTAATTCCTGCTCAGGGGTCCAGCTTTCGGCGTAGGACCCGCCCCAACTGGCGGCGATCAAACCCACCGGAACCTTCAGGGATTCGCGCAGGGTTTTCCCGAAGTAATAGGCCACGGCGGAGAAGGGACCGGCCGTGCCAGGCCCGCAGACTTTCCATTCGCCCTGCGGTTCCTCCAGGGGTTTCGGGGACATGATGGGTTTTTGAAGAAAGAGCCGCATTTGTGGGTCGGCGGATTCGGCGATGGCCTTGTCCCTGTCCTTGGATTGATCGAGGCGAAATTCCATGTTCGATTGGCCGGAACCCAGCCATACCTCGCCCACCAGGACATCCGAGATCGTCACCGAGGATGAACCTTCAATGACCAATGGGTAAGGCCCTCCGGGGGTAAAGGCGGGAAGGCTGGTTTTCCACCGGCCCTTTTTATCGGCCTGCGTCGAGGCGGATTGGCCGTTCATGGAAATGGTGATCTTTTGTCCGGGTTGGTCCTTACCCCAGACCACCGCGGGTTTTCCCGCCTGGAATACCATGTGATCCCCGATCAGGGCGGGCAATTCCATTGTGGCTTGGGCCCAATTCGCGGTAATGGCCAAAGCACCCAAAATGAAAAATGTTTTCAAGCGCCGCATGCGGAACCTCCAGGGTTAACTGTTTTTCAAATCATTGACCCGACGAAAGGAAGGGCAATGATCCCATCTATTCAACTACCTCGACCGTATCTTTCAGTTTTATATCCTCCGAGGAAGCGCCCACCAAAATCTCGACCTTGCCGGGCTCCACTTTCCAGGTTCCTTGGAAAACTCCGCCCTTCTCCTCGGCCCAATAGGCCAGGTCCGATCCCCGCAAAACGAATTGGACGGTTTGGTTCTCACCCGCGTTCAGGGTCACCCGCTTGAAGTTCCTCAATTGCTTCAGGGGCCTTTCCACCTTCGGATCCAAATACCTCACATAGAGCTGAACCACCTCGTCGCCTTCGCGCTGGCCTTGGTTGGATAGATCAAAGCTCAGGGTTACAGAACCGTCCGACTTCAACTTAGGCGCGTCCACTTGAAGGTTGGCAAACCTAAAGTCCGTGTAGCTCAATCCGTACCCGAAGGGAAAGAGCGGTTTTTGCTTGAAATACATGTAGGTTCGGCCATGACGGATGTCGTAATCCATCATGGGGGGCAATTGGGCCATGGATTGGGGCCAGGTTTGGGTCAGCTTGCCCCCGGGGTTGAAATCACCGAAAAGGGCTCCCGCCAAGGCGGTGCCGGATTCCTGCCCGCTATGCGTCATGTGAAGGATGGCGGGAACATGGTTCACCGTCCAATCCATGGTCGTGGGGAAGGAACAGATCAGGACCACGACCGTGCGGGGGTTCGCGGCCAAGACGGCTTGAACCAAGTCCTCGTGGCGCAATTCCATGCTGTCCCGGTCCAGTCCCTCCTTGCCTTCGGCTACCGAGTCCCGCTGGGCCCAGCCCCCGTTGCCCAGGGGATGGTTGCCCACGCAAACGATCGCCGCGTCGCAGGATCGGGCCAGCTTTTCCGCGGCCCCCTCTTTATCGTCCCGGGCAAATTCCACCCGGATGCCGGGTCCCAGGCGCTTTCGAATGCCTTCCAGGGGGGAAACGGTGTAAGGCGGGTCGCCCCCGTACCAATCGGCGATTACCTTGTCGGCATAGGGGCCAATGACCGCGATCGAATGGATGGTTTGGGGGTCGAGAGGCAGCAGGTTCTTGTCGTTTTTCAGCAAGACCACCGACTCTTGGGCCGCCTTCAGGGCCAAGGCCTTATGTTCCGGGCTTTCCCAGGGGTCCACCGTTCCAACCTTCTTGTAGGGCACCCTCTCCGGGGGGTCCAACTGGCCCAGGCGAATCATCACTCGGAATACCCCCCGCAACCTTTCATCCATCCGCGCTTCGGTCAAAAGGCCCTTGTGGATCGCCTCCCTCACCGGGCGGTCATACTTATCCAGGAACTGGTTGATGCCCGCCTTGACCGAATCGGCGGCGGCCGCGTCGATGTCCGTGTAGGTTTTATGCTCGTTCACCAGGTTGTGAAGGCCCCCGCCGTCGGTGCAGATGATGCTGTCGTGTTTCCACCCGTCGATGACCACCTTCCGGACAAAGGGATTCACCTCGCATGGCACTCCGTTGACCGCGTTGTAGGCGGTCATCATGCCCTGTGCGTTGCCCTCCTGCATGGCCATGCGGAAGGGAACGGAGTAATACTCGCGGAAAAGTCGAGCATCGTAATTGGAAGAGGTATGGCCCCGGCCGTCCTCGTTGGAGTTGGATAGAAAATGCTTCAACAGGGAAGCGCATCGCAGGTAATGGGGGTCGTCGCCCTGTAAGCCGCGGGTCATGGCGGTGGCCAGGGTGCCATTGAAGAAGGGGTCTTCGCCGAAGCATTCCTCGGTGCGGCCCCAGCGCGGGTCGCGACCCAGGTCGGCGTTAGGCGCCCGTACCACTAGGCCGCCCCGGCGGTACTTGGGGCTCTCCCATATATAACGCACTTCCGTCCCCTCGGCGGCGCCCACCTGGCGAACCAGTTCCGGGTCCCATGTCTCCCCTAGCCCATAGGCTTGGGGAAATTGGGTGGTCGATACCGGCATGCCCTCGCCCCACCCCCCCACATCCCCCAGGGCCAGGCCGTGCAGGCCCTCTACTTGGCCCGTGCCCTGAACCCCCAAACGGGGAACGTCCGGCACGGTGCTTAGGCAGTGGATCTTTTCCTCGGTGGACATGAGCGAAAGAAGGTTGGTGATCCTTTTCTCGATATCCAGGTCAGGGTTTTGGAAGGGGTACATGTAGCCTTTGCCTTTCGCGCCTATGGAAAGAAAAAAGATGCATAGGAAAGTGAGGCGAAGAAAAAGGGGGAAAAGGCCTGGGCCCTTTCCCCCGGGGTTGGAAGATTGACGCATAGACCGCGCTTTAAAGAATGTATTTCACTTTAGGGGTCGCCCCCTTCACCACTTCCCAGCCGCTGCCGCGCCGGGCCATGACCACTTCCCTTGGTTTCGGGTCGTTTGGCAAGGCCATCAAGCCCTTGGCTTCCACGGCCTGGCCATAGGTTTTTAGTTCGATCTTGGACCAGTCGATGAATTGGGTCGATTGGGCCAGGGCGACATGGGGGATTACCGACCCGCCCTTGACCAGGATGACGCAGGGGATTTTCCCGGCCTGGATGGGGTGCCACTGGCCCCCCTTATAGGAAACGCCGGTTTGATAATCCACCCAGGTTCCGGGGGGCAGATATACATCCCGTTCCATTACCTGTTCCATCAGGGGCGCCACAAGGATATCCGACCCGAAAAGGTACTCATCCTCGATCAGCCAGCTGGTGTGGTCCTCGGGAAACTCGAAGAAGAGCGTTCGAAGCATGGGGAAGCCCTTGATGCTGCTATCCAAGGCCTGGGCGTAAACATAGGGCATGAGCTTGTATTTCAATTCCACCGACAGGCGGAATTCATCCTCGAACTTCTTGCCGTAAACCCATGGTTCGCGGGGGAACATGCCGTGACAGCGGGTGTGGGAGGTCAAACAGCCAAAGGGGGTCCAACGGCGGTACAGTTGCTCCGAAGGGCCCTTCACGAAGCCCCCGATATCGTGGCTCCAGAAGCTGAATCCGCTTAACCCGAACGAAAGCCCGCCCCTCAAGGTGCTGGCCATCCCGCCGAAGCTGTCCTCGGCGTCACCGCCCCAATGCAGGGGGTAACGCTGGCGACCCTGCCCAGGCGCTGCGGGCCCAGATGATGTTCTCACCCGTGACTTCCCGGGAAATATCCGCCGCGGCCTTGTTGTAGCGCAGGGGGTATAGGTTGTGCTCTGCAAAACCCGTCTTGCCCGAGTGGTAGACGCCCTTCAGGGGCGCGCCCTCGCCGAAATCCACCTTGATGGCGCCTACGCCCATCTTGAGCAATCCCGCCAGGTTCTTCTGGTACCACTTCACGGTCTTGGGGTTGCTGAAATCCAAGGTGGCTTCCTCGGTGGGGAGCCCGCCCTTGCCGTCGGTGACCGCCAGGCCCTGGTCCAAAATCTCGGGGAAGAGGCGGTTCTTGGGGTTGAAGTAGGACAATTGCCAAAGGCTGATCTTGAAACCCTGCTTGGCCAGATCCTTGATCATCTTGAGCGGGTTCTTGAACCGGGTCGTGGAAAATTTGTAGTCACAGCGCCAGTCTTCCTCGAACCAGCCCGTATCCAGGTGCACCACGTCGGAAGGAATCTTGTCCGCACGCAGTTTCTTCGCCACGTCCCGGGCTTCCTTTTCGCTCTTGTAGGTGCATTTGCTCATCCAAAGGCCGAAAGACCAGAGGGGAGGCATGGGGCTTCGGCCGGTCAGATTTGTATATTCGGAAAGCACTTCTTTCGGGCCGCCCAGGAAGATGAAAAGGTCCAGGTCCTCGTCGCCGGTGAAGAGGGTGGTGGTTTCGCCGTAGGCGTGGCCGAAATCGAAGGTGGCGGGCGCGGTGGTGTGCAGGAACATGCCGTATCCACGGTCACTCATGAAGAAGGGCACGGGTTTGTACATGCCGTCGTGCTGAACCCCATGGCAGTCGTAGGACCAAAGCACTACCTTCTGGCCCCGCTTGTTGAGGCGGGTGAAGGATTCGCCGCAACCGTAGATCTTCTCGCCGTTGGCCAGGCTGAAGGTGGCCGCGAATTTGCGGGTGAGCTCGGGCGTGGGGCGGATGAAGCAGAAGGGCAGGGGATCGGTATTGCGTAGGCTCTCATTGTCTTTCAAGTGAATGGTTTTGGTGAGGAGTTTTCCCGCGGAATCACG
Source organism: candidate division FCPU426 bacterium (assembly GCA_963771075.1). GTDB lineage: Bacteria > Oederibacteriota > Muellerivitia > Muellerivitales > Muellerivitaceae > CAVTWJ01. The sequence continues at coordinate 39,150 of CAVYSE010000024.1, forward strand.
TACTTCGATCGCCCAGGGGTTTTCCACGATGGTGACCGAACCGCATTTACTCTTATAGGTTATCTGCCTATTGGCGGTTTTACCTGAATCCTGACTTTTGCTTTTCTCTGTGCCTCTGTGTCTCTGTGGTGAGAATAGGTTGTTTGTGATGACTTTCCATGGTTTTGTGGCCTTGGGTTCGCTTTTGAGCATTAGCGAGGGTTCGGGTTTCCTGGGGTATTTGCGGCCCCGCATGCGCAGGCGCAGGGTGCGGTCGCCGTAGAAGGTGATGGAGAAGGGAAAGGGGTCCTTTTCGCCGCCGTATTCGGCGGGGAATTCCCAAGGTGGGTTGGTGATCAGGTTGATCCCCTCTTGATTGAAGGCCATGCGCACCTTGTAGGCGTACCGGCCGAAGATAATATCCCCCTCTGCCTTGGCGGCGTTGAACCGGTTCAATTTCTCCGGTAAAAAAACGGTGTTTTCCAGGTTGGAAAACTCCTTACTGACGTCCACCGGATGGTTCAACAGGTTGTAAGGATGTTCTTTCATAACTGCTCCTTAAAAGTTATACAGCACGTCGAACTTCTAGACTCATCGCTAAGGCGCAAAGAGTCTAAGAACAACAAAATTTGATTTGGAAAGTTTTAACCCTAATTTTGGTTTTGCCTTCCTTCGTGTCTTTGCGTCTTCGCGATAATTCTTGAAGTTATCCTTTTTTTCTTCCCATCATGTCCAGCGCGACGGCAGTAATGAGGATACTTCCTTTAATTATCGGTTGCCAGAAAGATTCAGTGTTCATCAGGCTCATGCCATTATCAATCGAAGCCATCATGAGCGCGCCCAAAAGCGCCCCCCAAACCGTGCCCCGTCCCCCCATCAGGGAAGTCCCGCCGATAACCGTGGCGGCAATGGCGTCCAGTTCCATCATGCGGCCCGCGTCCGAAGTGGCCGCCCCCACGCGCGCGGTTAAAACGATTCCCGCCACGCCGCAGAGGGCGCCCATAAGAGTAAAAACCGCGACCAGATGTTTTTTAATGTTGATTCCTGAATAAAAGGCCGCTTCCCGGTTGCCCCCGATGGCGTAAAGGTGGCGCCCAAAGGGCGTTTGGGACGCCACGATGGAAAAGATCGCGGCCAAAACCAACATGATCAAGACTGGCACCGGCACCCCGTCATAGGCGCTCAAGATCATGGTAACTCCGAGGGCGAGGGCGGAAAGAAGTAGGGATTTCCAGCGGTTCGAACGGGCCTTGAACCCCTGGTAACAAAGAATAAGGACTAAGATTCCGGCCAGCACCCAGCCGAGTGGTTTTGATAAGAAGGCTTGGCCCACGAAGAGGTAATCCGGGGTGGGGCTGATGGCGACACCCCCGGTCAGACCCAAAAGACTGCCCTGGTAAATCAGCATGCCACCCAGCGTGACGATGAAAGAGGGCATCTTGAACCAGGTCACGATATGGCCCTGAAGGTGGCCCAACAGGGCCCCCGCGCAAATCGTGGTGAGAAAAACTGTCCAGAGGGGCCAACTATGGTTGACAAAAAGAATGGCGGATAGGGCCCCTAAAAAGCCAGTCATGGCCCCGACAGACAGGTCGATCTCCGCGCAGACGATGACCAGCACCATGCCGATGGCCAGGATGGAGGTGCAGGACATCTGCCGCAGGAGCAGGGAAAGGTTCCTAGGCGTAACGAAAGTTCCGCCGGTTGTGGCGGTGAAGATGATCCAGATTAGGAGAAGCGCACCCAATAGGGTGAGCGCTCGCCAGGGGATGTTGGTTTTCAAGTCTTTCATTTTTTATCTCTTCTTTCAAAAAGTCTTTTAAGCAAGATTTTGGTTTTGGGGTTTTCCCTCATAAACCGATTGAAATAGGTTGAATATTTATCGAAGAGTTGAACTTTGAGGATTTCTTTGTAAGACAATTTGTAATTTTTCTCCCATTTGCCTGTGGCATCGTAAGCAAATATATGAAAATAGTTCTTCTCCACACTAGTAATCGGTCCGATGTAAAGAGCGTTAATTTTTTTGAATTGAATTTCCACTACAGGCCATAGTTTCCGTCCGTAACATTCACTTATTAGTTGTTGGACATCTTTTACTTTCTTTAGCCAAGACGGATGATTTCTTTTTTTAAATAATTTGAAACGAGAAAATATTTGAGCTAATGTTTTTTCAAATCCACCGTATCTTAAAAACTTTATTTGATGTGTGGGGAGAGCAACAACACCGTCGAAAACAAAATCATTGTCTACTTCAAGAAGGATCAAATCTCTTTGATAAGAGAGCATAATTCCATGATATTTATCGCCATCGTGGTGATGGGTAAAAAGGCAAACCGGTTTTTTAAGTTGACATAATTTTTTACATTTTTCAGTATTTAAACGAGCCATATGTATTTTACCTTCCTCTCCCTCAAGCAGAGTTCAATGCAGCCGCAGCTAACAATTTTTCCGGTGTCGCATCCTGGTAGCCAAACTCGGCCGTTATGCGGCGCTGGTTAAGAACAATCATTCGACCGCATCCCTGCCAAAAGCAAAGGGACTTGGAAACACGTCATTTTAAGATAGTGAGGTCATTTTTCGTGGTATATCTTCCAAATGGAAATCCTGAGAATATCTGAAGTTAATACGCCCTTCTTAATTGGCCAGGGATATCATGAGGAACGTTTTGGAAAATCCTTGAAAGGTCTGAGTCATGAAACCAAATAATAAGAAAAGTCCCCGTGGCAAGCAAATTTTTGGGTTGCATTTGGAACACATCAAGGAAACCCACCCGCATCTGTACCGCGCCGTGAAAAACCCGACCCCCAAGGCCCGACTAGGCGCGAACGTCACGACTCTCCGGCTCAAGAAGGGAATGACGCGGGAACAACTGGCGGCCAAGGTGAAAATCGGGCATCACGCCCTGCGGAAGATCGAGGAATCCCACCCTTCCTCCAACCCCAGGTTGCACGTTATCGAACGGTTGGCCAAGGTCTTGAAGGTGGATGTTCTTGACCTCTACCGCTTCATTAACCTGGCCGAATCCGTCGTGCGTTGAGGGGGTGAAGAGGGGCTTGATTTGTCAAATGATGATATATTTCGACAAAATTTGTTGAGTAAAAATTAGCGTGACAATAAAAGAGCGAGAATTGGACGCGAGATGGGTTGAATTGGCCGACAGTCGGCCAATTCAAATAAGGGTTTTGGGCTTTTTATTGTGCAACCGATTGTGCCAGTTCAAATGCCGACCGAATTGTCAGCGACGCTAACAATTAAGATAAGGGAATTTGGCATTTTTTTAGATTGGGCCAAATCAGGGTTGGCTCGACCTACCGATGGGACCTAAACTCGCCACGGCGTGGCGAGTGACAATAGAGCCTGGCAAATTTAAAGGTCGGAAATTATGAATGAGGTGGGTTCTTTGGCGGTTAAGGGTGATGCTGGATGCGACCGTCGGCCACCTTATGGAGTACGCTGGAAATAAAGGTCTGGTAGGGAACGCCCTCCTCCATGGCCTTGAGCTGGATGGCTTTTAGGTCGTACTCGGACATGCGGATGTTCACCCGGCGGTTCTTTTTAAGCGTCTCGCGGGCATAGGACTCGTAGCGCTTTTTTTCCGCCGAAAGGTTCTTGGAGCCCTTGAGCTTTCCCGATTCGTAATCCCGCAGGATCTCCGCCTCGTACTTGTCCATATTATCATTCATTTGTCTCACCTCGCTTCTGGTGCTTCCGAAAGGCTTTCCGGCTGGGGATGATGGTGATCAAACGGATCTCTTCCCCCTATTCCTCGAAAGGGACCAGATAAACATAATCCTTAGCTTGTACGACGAAAATCCTTTGCCCTGGGTAATTTTGGGGGTTGGGGTGGTCCAATATTTCCAGGAGGCCGCCGGATTGGACACACCAGACAATGGCCTCAAAAGAAACGGCCCTTTCCCGGAAGGGTATGGTTTCACCGTGACATCAAGACAGTGCAGCGGCTTCCAATATCTTTTCCGGTGTCGCGTCCTGATATCCAAACTCCGCCGTCATGCGGCCTTGATTCAATACGATCATGCGGTGGCAAAGGCCTTGGAACTCGGGTAAATCCGACGAAACCAAGACGATGCCCAATCCCTGGGCAGCCAAACGGCCCATGAGTTCGTAAATCTCAGCCTTGGCGCCCACATCAATTCCGCGGGTGGGTTCATCCAGCAAAAGCACCTTGGGGTGGGTGGCTAGCCATTTGCCCAGAATCACCTTCTGCTGGTTGCCGCCTGAAAGTTTATTGGCCTCAGCCTGCAAGCTAGGGGTCTTGATGCGCATGGCGTTCACTTGTTCGTCGCAGATTTCGCCGACGGCGGTCCAATTGATCAGGCCCTTGGAAACCAGCTTGTGGAGGATGGTCAGAACCAGGTTTTCCTGAACCGAGGAACCTGGGACTAATCCAAACCGTTTGCGGTCTTCGCTGACCAAGGCCACGCCCTCGGCAATGGCTTCTTGGGGAGAAGTGAAGGGCCCCTTTTGCTTGCCGTTGATCTCCAATTGGCCTTCCATGCGGCCCCGGGAAGCACCAAAAAGCGAACTTAATAGCGCTGTTCTGCCCGCGCCCATGAGGCCGCCGATGCCCAATATTTCGCCCTGTTTGACCTCGAAGGAAACGTTCTGTACCACAAAACGGCCGGGGTTGGCGGGGTCTTCCACGCTCATGTTCTTGACCGAAAGGATCACCGGGCCCGCCTGGGTTTGGGGGCGGGGATAGAGGCTTTCCACCTTGCGGCCCACCATGTGGCTGATGATCTGGTCCTGTGATAATTCGCTTAAAGGCGCTGTGATGACCGATTTGCCGTCGCGCAATACAGTGACCCGGTCGGCGATCTGGCGCACTTCCTCCAGCCGGTGGCTGATGTAAATGCAGGAAACACCTTGGGCTTTGAGATGCTTCAGGAAATCAAGAAGCCGGGCGGTGTCGGATTCGGTGAGGGCCGCCGTGGGCTCATCCAAAACCAGTATTTCTGCCTTCTTAGAAAGGGCCTTGGCGATCTCGATCATTTGTTGTTGGCCGATGCCCAGTTCTTTGACGGGTTGGTTCAATTCCAACTTCAGGTCCACCAGTTGAAGGGCTTCATGGGCGTAGGTTTGAACCTTGTCCCATTGGATGAAGCCATTCCGGGATGGTTCTTTGCCCAAGACCAGGTTCTCGGCCACGGACAGTTGGGGAACCAAAGCCAGTTCCTGAGCGATCAAAGCGATACCGGCTTCTTCCGAGCCTTTCAGGTCGTGGAAACGGACGGGCGTGTCTTTGAGTAGGATCTCGCCCTGGTAGGAACCTGAAGGGTGATAGCTGCAAAGCACCTTGATGAGGGTGCTTTTGCCCGCGCCGTTCTCGCCGCATAGGGCGTGGATCTCGCCTTTTTGCAAATCGAATGAAACCCCATCCAGCGCACGGACGCCAGGGAAGTCCTTGGTGATGTTTTTTAATTCAAGTAATGACATTCAAGCCTAGTGTTGTTTAGATTTTGTTTTCACCTTCTCCCCTGGAGGGAGAAGGATTGGATGAGGGGGAGACTCCAATTTTAAGGTACCCCTCACCCTGCCCTCTCCCTCAAGGGGCGAGGGTTTGGGTTGTGCGTCTTGCCAATTCCTAGAGGTCTCCGTTGATAGCTCGCAGTTCGCGGTTCGCAGGAAAGTCTTAAAAGCTTGGCTGTCGACTGCGAACCGTCGACTGTGGACTACTTTTTGTAGACGTCTTCTTTTTTCTGGTAGCCATCCGCGATGACGGTGGAATCCATGTTGGCCTTATCCACCTCGACCGGTTCAATCAATATCGACGTAACGTCTTTCTTTCCGTTGTTGACCGTTGAAGTCGGGTCGGTGAGTGGTTGTTTATTCGCCATGGCCACCGCGATTTCCGCCGCCTTTTCCGCCAGTTTCTTGATGGGTTTATAAACCGTCATGCTCTGGGTGCCCGCCACGATGCGTTGGCAACCCGCCAGGTCGGCGTCTTGGCCTGACACCAGCACCTTGCCCGCCAGGTTCTGCTCGGCCAGGGCCTGGATGGCGCCCCCCGCCGTGGCGTCGTTGGAAACCACCACCGCGTCCACCTGGTTATGGTTCTTGGTCAGGGCGTTTTCCATGATCTGCAGGGCCTTCACGGGCAGCCAATCGTCGGCCCATTGGTCGGCTACGATCTTGATATCGCCATTCTTCACCAGCGGTTCCAGCACGTTCATTTGGCCTTTTCGGAACAATAGGGCGTTGTTATCGGTGGGCGCCCCGCCAATCAAAACGTAATTTCCCTTGGGTTTGCGCTTGACCAGATAGTCCGCCTGGTATTCGCCCACCTTCACGTTGTCGAATGAAATGTAGAGGTCGAGGTCCGAATCCATGATCAGACGGTCATAGGCGATGACGGGTACGCCCGACTTGTGGGCCGCTTCCACGATGGTGGCGCAGCTTTTTCCGTTGTGGGGAACCACGACCAGCACATTCACCCCCTCGGTCAGCAGGTTTTCGGCCTGGGAATTCTGCAGGGCATCGTTGGAATTTGCGGCCTGAACCAGCACATCCACCCCCATTTCCTTGGCCTTGGCCACGAAAAGGTCCCGGTCATGCTGCCAGCGTTCTTCCTTGAGGGTATCGAGGGAGAGGCCGATCTTGATCTTGCCGCTCGAGGGTTTGCCGCATCCGGCCAGGATGACGATGGAAAGACTAAGCAGGGCCAGGCTTTTCAAACGCATGGAGACCTCCAGGGGTGGGGATAAGCGGGACTAATTATAGACCAGGAGGGAGAGGAGTATAAAAGCTTAATAAAACGGCCTATTTGAGATTAGTCCAATGTGTAATTGTTTAATTTCGTTTCATGCTGAATGTTCTTGTGAAATTTGCGGTAGAAAAAATGAGGGCCGGCATTCGAATTCTATGGTGAACCCTCCTTTGCCTTTATAATCCCTTCGCTACGAATCGTTCTTGAATGTGGACAGGATGGGTTTTGAAATTATTTTCAAATTAGAGGTCTTTCTTGGCGTCTTGGCGTCTAGGTGGTGAAAATTTGGTAAAGGAAATTCACGGTGAAAAAAATCACGCTATTGCTGTCGGCATTGATTCTTGTGACATTCCCGCAAGTTCGGGCCGAGGATAATTCCATGACCTCCCCGCGAGAGCATCTGCTGATGGATAAGGGCTGGCGCTTCGCCCTTGGCCACGCCACCGACACTTACCTGGATTACGGCCACGCCACCGGATTTTTCTCCTACTTCGCCAAGGCGGGCTACGGCGACGGTCCCGCCGCCCACAAGTTCGACGACCGGTCTTGGCGCCTTCTGGACCTTCCCCATGATTGGGCGGTGGAATTGCCTTTCTCGGAGAAGGCGAGCTACAGCCACGGCTTTAAGGCGTTGGGCAAGAACTTTCCCGCCGCCAGCATCGGCTGGTACCGCAAGCACTTCAATATTCCCGAATCCGACAAGGGCAAGCGCATCAGCCTGGAATTCGACGGGGTTTTTCGCGATTCGGTCGTGTGGGTGAACGGGATTTACTGCGGGCGCGAGCAGAGCGGCTATAACAATTTCCGTTACGACATCACCGACTACATCAACTGGGACGGGGATAATACCGTCGCGGTGCGTGTGGACGCGAGCATGGAGGAAGGTTGGTTCTATGAGGGCGCGGGCATTTACCGCCACGTCTGGCTGACCAAAACGGAGCCTTTACATATTGATTACAACGGCATCTTCGTGACCACCGAGACGGTCAAGGACAAGGCCGAGGTGACGGTGCGGACCACGATGGTGGGGGAACAAGAAAGCCCCGAGGCCTTCAAGATCGAGCAAACGATCCTGGACGCCGATGGGAAGGTGGTGGCGGAGGGCCGCGATGAGAAGGGCCAACTCAACCCCGGTGAGACAAAACAATATTCGGTCAAGATCAAGGTGCCCCATCCCCAGCTATGGTCCCTAGAGACACCCACCCTCTACAAGGTCGTGACTAAAGTTGTATCCGGCGGCAAGGTGCTCGACCAAACCGAGACAACCTTCGGCATCCGCACCCTCACCTTTGACCCGAATAAAGGGTTTTTCCTCAACGGCAAGCGGGTGGAACTGAAGGGCACATGCAACCACCAGGACCACGCGGGGGTCGGGGCGGCCCTGTCGGACGCCATGCAAACCTACCGCATCCAGCGCCTGAAGGAATTCGGCTGTAACGCTTATCGTTGCTCGCACAACCCGCCCACGCCCGAACTGCTCGACGCCTGCGATCGGCTGGGCATGCTGGTGTTGGTGGAAAACCGGCTCATGGGTACCAGCCCGGAACTTCTGGACCGCCTGAAAAGACTTATTGTTCTGGATCGCAACCACCCATGCGTTTTCGCATGGTCCATCGGCAATGAGGAATGGGGCATCGAATACAACAATCTGGGGGCCCAGATCTCGGCATCCATGCAGGATTTCGTGATGGGCCTGGACCCGTCCCGCCGGGTGACCCAGGCCATCGACGGAGGGTGGGGCCAGGGTTCTTCCACCGTGATTGACGTGATGGGCTACAACTATTACGCGCACGGAAGCACGGATGATTTCCACAAGAAATATCCTGAAAAGTCCAGTTTCGCGACCGAGGAAAGCACCACCAACCAGACCCGGGGTATTTATGAGACGGACAAGCCCGCCTGCCACATGGAACCCTCGGACATGACGGGAAAGGGAACCAGCATTGAGACGGTTTGGAAATATTACGTGGAACGACCCTACCTGGGCGGCCTTTTCCTTTGGACGGGTTTCGATTACCGGGGCGAGGAGACGCCCTTTACCTACCCCGCCATCAGTACCCAATACGGCGTGCTCGACACCTGCGGGTTCCTCAAGGATTGCGGCTACTACCTGAAGGCCTGGTGGACGGACGAACCGGTCCTGATCCTTTCCCCCCATTGGAATTGGAAGGGCAAGGAAGGCCAGAACATCCTGGTGAAGGCCTACAGCAATTGCGAAGAAGTGGAGCTGTTCCTCAACGACAAGAGCCTGGGCAAACAGACCATGCCCGCCAATTCCCATTTGGAATGGCAAGTGCCCTACGCGCCGGGGGTCTTATCCGCCAAGGGTTACAAGGGGGGCCAGGTGGCCGCCACGGCCAAGGAGGAAACGGCCGGGAACCCGGTATCGGTGGTATTGCAACCCGATAAGACCCGGATCCACGCCGATGGGGATGACATTTCCGTCGTGACGGTACAGGTGACCGACGCGTTGGGGAGGGTGGTACCTACCGCCTCCAACTTGATCCGCTTTAGCCTGGACGGGCCCGGGCAGATCATCGGGGTGGGTAATGGCGACCCCTCCTGCCATGAGGCTGACCGTTCCATCGATACCGTGACCCAGGTCCGAATCGAGGGCCTGAAGATGCTGGACGGGGGCGATTTGGGCAAAAGGCCCGAGGTTGAATTCGGGTTTGATGATTCCAAATGGGCCGACCTGTTCCAAGGACGTCATGACGACCAGGGCCACGTTTCCCCGGACAAGCCCTCCAACCGGGTCATTCGGGGCCATTTCGACCTGCCCAGCTTGGATGATTACAGCGAAATCATCCTTTACCCCAAGACCTTGGCGGAGGACCAGGCCCTATACGTGAACGGGCAGTTGATCGCCGATAAGATCAAGCGGGACGCCCCCAATGACGGGTTCCCCCTTCCCAAGACCATCCTGAAGAAGGGCCGTAACGTCTACGCGGTGGTGGGACCGGAACTGCTAAGAAGGCAAACCTGGGAGGAACTCAACAACGATCCCGGATCGATCCGAACCGTCATCCCGGCGAAACCCTATCAACGAAGCCTCTTTATGGGCTTGGCCCAGGTGATCGTCCAGGGGACCGAAAAACCGGGAACCCTGACCCTCAAGGCCGAAGGGGATGGCCTGTCGGGGGCGGAACTGAAGATAGATGCCCAGGAGGCGACTTTAAGGGCTTCGGTACCGTGATCACGAGGAGCTACCCTGTTATTCTTCCGGGTATAATGGATTAAGATTGTTAACCCGAAAGGGTTCTTCAAGAGGGTCCTCCATGATGAAAAACACAGGATATTGGCGGCAATGGGAAGATGGTTTCATAAGTCGGGAACCCGCCGATTTCGAAAAGAATCTCCGCTTGATGGAAGCCATGTACGAGGAAACGAAAGCCCTGAAAGTTCAAGTTTCGGAAGATCCTTTGGCGGGCCTCGGCCCGGTTATCTTTTACGCGAAAGCGATTAATGTTCGAACCCCTACTCATTCAACTCGCCAGGGAGCTTGACCGGCGCGCCATCCCCTACAGGGTCATCGGGGGCCAGGCGGTCCTTATTTATGGGGAGCCCCGGTTTACCCGCGACATTGACGTCACCTCGGGGGTGGGCCCCGACCGGTTGAATGACATTCTTGACCTGGTTAAGGTTTCGGGTTGGAAGTCTTGGTTCAATCACCTTCGGAATTTGTCTCTAAAACAATGGTTCTGCCATGCCGGGAAAGCCAAGGTGAAATACGCATCGATTTTATTTTTTCCTTTTCCCCCTATGAAAACCAGGCCATGGATCGGGTCCGGCGAATCCCTTTGGGCGGTCAGGAGGTCCGCTTTGCCTCCCCGGAAGACTTGGTCATTCACAAGGTTGTGGCCGGGCGGCCGCGGGATTTGGAAGACATCCGGAATGTGCTGCTGAAAAATCCTTCCATTGACAAGGTTTATATCCGCCGGTGGCTGGGGGATTTTTCCAAGACCTTGGATCAGCCATTGTCGGAGAGGTTCGAGGAAGTGATGAAAGAACCTGGAATTTAAGCTTGGGATTAGCTGAACCTGGAGGATGTGACTTGCCCAATGAGCCGATCCACCTGGTGGTGGGGACCCCCTGCTACGGGGGCCAGATCACTGTTTCCAACTTTACCTCGGCCCTGAGGCTGAGGGACTATTGCGGCAGGAACGGCATCCGCCTGTCTTTCGCCATGCCCTGGGGGGATGCCCTGGTCACCCGGGCCCGGCAAAGCATCGCGGCCTTTTTCCTCGAGGAACCTACCGCCACCCATCTTCTCTTCGTGGACGCCGACATCAGTTACCAGGTGGACCAGGTCCTTCGCCTCCTCAACCACGACAAGGACGTTTGCGCCGGGCTCTATCCCCTCAAAAAATACGATTGGGAGATGGTCCGCAAGAGGATCCAGGCGGGATATCCCCATCCGGAATCCGCGGGGCTTTCCTACGTCATCCAACTGGAAGACCAATATGAGACGGTCAACGGCTTCGCCAAGGTGGCCTGGGCGGGAACCGGATTCCTATTGATCAAGCGTTCGGTCTTCGAGGCCATGTCCAAACGCTACCCCGAGTTGAGGTACAAGGCCCCGGGCCTGAGGGGCGAAAGGGAACATTACGCCTTCTTTAACTGCCTCATTGATGAGAAGGGGGATTACCTTTCGGAGGATTACAGTTTTTGCAAACGCTGGATCGGGATGGGCGGGGAGATATGGGCGGACCTGCGCAGCAAACTGAACCACACGGGCCCGGAAACCTTTCGGGGGGATGTGGCCCAAAATTTCACGCCCTTTGATCCCAAGGACCCCTCGTGAAAAACGACCAGCCCCCCTATCTCATGATCGGGACCCCCGCCTACGGGGGCCAGCTTTCGGCGGTTTACGCCACCTCCGTGCTTCGATTCATGGAAACCTGCCGGGTAAGGCCCAACCTCCAGATCGAGGTGGCGGTGCAATGGGGGGACGCCCTAGTGTCCCGGGCCCGCCAGGACCTGGTGACCCGGTTCATCGAAACGCCCCAATCCACCCACCTGCTCTTCGTGGATTCGGACATCGGGTTCTCGCCCGAACAGGTCTTCCGGCTCCTGGATTTTGACGTGGAAATGGCGGCGGGAGTCTACCCCTACAAACGCCTGGATATCGGCCGGTTGGGTCAGGTCAGTGAAAAGAAGACACCCGTTCAAACCCCGGACCTGTGGTATTACGGGGTAGAGTTCGAGGACCCCGCCAAGATCATCGTGAAGGATGGTTTCGCCAAGGCCCTTTACGCCGGCATGGGATTCGTGATGTTCAGGAAATCGGTCTTTTTGAAAATGATCCAAGGATATCCCGAACTCAAATACACGGGCGGGTTCCTCGCCACGGACGCGTTTCCTAAAAGCGAGAACCGGTACGCCCTTTTCAACGAATTCATAGATGAAAAGACGGGTCACTACCTTCCCGAAGACCTGAGCTTCAGCCGCCGGTGGACCCGGTTGGGCGGGGAAATATGGGTGGATACGCGAAGCCAGCTCCAGCACGTGGGACCGACCGTTTTTGACGGTGACTTTTCGACGCAGTTCAAAAACCTTTAACCAAAACCCTTTCACCGCAAATTACAGTCCGTACCCCCCTTATTCAATTTTTAGGTTTTTAACGGGCAATACCATTCTTTGTGTCCTTTGGGATGAATCCTTTTTTTGTTTGGTAACGGATGAGAAAATTTCAGAAAGTTCCAGCCGTTTAACCGAATTTTCCACCGGATCCAATTATTCGCTAAGATAATGATTCGTCGTTCGGGGGAGCCGACCGGCCTTCATGGGCCGTGGAAAAATAGGTCATTAAATATGAATCGGAGTACCTTCATGAAATCATCCCTTCGTTTCGCCGCCATCGCCCTGGTCCTGTGCGGGTTCTGGGCGGGTTGTGGGAAGGGCCAGGATAAAAACCTGGTGCGCGTGGCCATTTTCAGCACCGACCCCTCGGTCATCCAGATCCTCAACAAGACCATCACGGATATCCAGGACCGGCACCCCGGCCTCAAGGTCCGGATGGAAAGCATCCCCTACGGGAATTTCGAGGAAAAGATCACGACCCAGACGGTGGCGGGTATCGCCCCGGATATCGTCAGCACCGAGGCCAGCCAATTCGTGGACCTCTACCTTCGCGGGGCTTTCATCGACCTGACCCCCTATTTCCAAAAGGACGGGATGGACCCGAAGGATTACTATCCCACCGTCCTGAGCCATTTCAGCCCCGGGGGGAAGATCTACGCCATCCCATCCGACCTCGCCCCCATAGGCCTGGTTTATTACAACAAGAAATTCTTTGACGAGGCCAAGGTTCCCTATCCCACCGCCGCCTGGAAATGGCCGGATGACTTCCTGGCCGTCTGCCAGAAGCTCGTGAAAAAGGACGCCACCGGCAAGATTGTCCGCTACGCCTACATCGACCCCTACGGCATCAACGCGGTGAATTTCATGCTTAGCAACGGCGGTTATTTCACGGACAACCCGGACCATCCCACCCGGCTTGCCCTGGACTCGCCCGAGGCGATGCAAGCTTACCGTTTCCGCTGGGACCTGATCCACACCTACCACGTTTCACCCACCCTGAGCGAACTGCAGGCCTTCAGTTTCGGGAGCGGCGCGGAGAACATGTTCATGAACGGGCAGGCGGCCATGATGGGGTCGGGTGTATGGCACACCCCCCACTTTCTTCAGAAAAAAGACCTGGACTTCGACGTGGTGGAGTTTCCGCGCGGGCCCGGCGGGAAGCAGGGCTGGCAATGCGGCGGGACCGGCTACGCCATCAGCAAGGATTGCAAAAATATCGATAACGCCTGGATCGTCCTGAAGGAACTGACGGGCCCTGGCGTCGCGGCGGCGGTCGCCGCTACCGGAATGATCCAGCCGGCCCTGGTCAAGGTGGCCAATTCGGACGCCTTCTTGAAAAGCATGGGCGCCGCCCACAAAAGCATCCTGCTGGGCATGCCCCAGAACGCCTATTTCACGCCCTTCATCAAGAATTGGAGCGAGATCTGGGACGGGCAGGTGGGACCGGCCATGGACCCGGCCTGGATGGGAAACAAGAAGCCCGAGGAGATTCTTCCCAAACTGGTGGCGGACATCAACCGGAAGTATTTCAACCAGAAATAAGGCAATGAATTAACCGCGAAGGAGCGAAGGAAAACTTTTTCTTGGCTGAACAAAACAAAAGCCCGGCCCCTCAGGGGACGGGCTTTTGTTTATTCGGAAAGAATCGGGGCTAGAACATCTCGACGTTGCTGATTTCCGCGAAACCGGTCACGGGGTTCGCGAACTGGTTCACGCTTCCATTGCAGCCGATATAGAACCCGAACGCCTCCACCGAAGTGGGGTCGCTGGCCGCGCCCGTAAAGACGACCTGCTGCCAGGTGTTAGCCGCGTTGAAATTGGCCCAGGAGTTCTGGGCCCAGACCCAGGAGGAACCGCTCAGGGTGAAGGCGAAGCATCCCGGAGGAAAGTTGTTGGGGTTATCGGAGGGCAGGGGGTTGGTGCGGACCCATCCCCTGAACCCGCTCAATCCCATGGAGGTCCAGTTGGCCGCGGCGGCGTAATTGTAGCGAAACACAAGGTTCTCACTGCCGCCGTTCCAGACGATGCTCACGCCTCCCGCTTCCTGGGTGCCGTTGTAACCGGGATTGAGGAGCATGAAGGAGGTCAAAAGGGTGGGTTGGACATAGGTGGTCCCGCTGCCTGAGGTGACGCTGACTCCAGTCCCGGAAGCGGTCCAGTTGCAGACTTGCTCGTTGGCGCCCTCGAAGAAGGTGACGGGCACGGGGTTGCAGGTCGCGGTGGGGGTCGGACTGTAGGTGGGGGTCGGGGCGAAGGTCACGGTGGGGATCCCGTTATGGCAACCCGAGGCTACGACCAAGAGGGTCCCCGCCAGGATGAGAAGTAGGGGCACCATTAAGAGTATTCGCTTCATCGACATCCTCCTCAAGTAGTTAAACCGGTTCCAATCATCTGCCCCTATAGCTCCTGGGTGAATTATATCACCCGGGAACCTGGGGTTTTCCCTGTATTAGGCTTGAATTTTGAAAACCCCTGCCTTCAACCTTTACGCTTTTTCTTGGCCTTGGGCGCTGGAGACGCGGCGGGAGAGGCCGCGGGCGCTACTTGCGGGGCCTGGGCCACGACCAGGATCGCCGAGAAGGCCGGTACGTGGATGGGCAGGGAAGCGCCCGGCGCCGGGTGCCTTCCCGAATCCAGGAGCCGGTATCCCAGGCTTTCGCTCATGGTATAGATCTGGTAACTCGTCGCCGCCTGGGGCAGGTTCACGGTGGTCTCGAAATCCTTGTCGTGGTTGCGGTTCACCAGGATCACGAAGTGCTTGGCACCGTTGCGCGCCCCGAAGGAGTAAAGGTCGGGGTCGGAGGAGTCGCAGGGGACGTAATCGCCGCCTACCTGGGAGCCCTTTCCGTCGTAATTGCTGAAGAGCTGATGTCCCAGGTAAACATAACCGCCTTCCCAGGCCGAACCCCAGTCGCAGGCCATGTCCAGTCCTTCCCTCATATAGATCCCCATGGTGACAACCTGCAGGAGCCCGCCGTGGTAGTAATGCTGGCTGGCAGGGTAGTACTCGGTCATGGAGAGCTTGGTGCCGGGATAGTACTTATCGATCATCTTTTTCAGGTTGGGAATGAGCGGCCGCCAGGGATCGAAGAGATATTCCTTGTTGCCGGGTTGGGCGCACCAGCTTTCCGGGTCCTCAAAGGTGGGATCGTAAAAGATGCGCAGGGCGTCGAACTGCTTGGGGGTCAGGACCGGGTCGTAGGGGAAATCGCCCAAGACGTTCACGTTATCACCCTTGGCGTTCTTGGCCCAGACCTCCGGGAAGCCGTGGTCGTCCACATAGTCGATCAGGCGCTTGCCCGCCTTCTGGGAAAGCTTGTTCATGGCGTAGAGGTAATAGGCCAGCTGGGTAAAATCGCCGTGGGCCTTGCGTTCGGTCCATTTGTCCCCCTTGGCGTTGTCCCGGTCCCGGTAATTGGCCACGCCGCCGGGAATATAGTCCCAGGGGGAGCCCGCCAGTTCCATCACGCCCCAAGCCGTAAAGCCGATCACCTGGGCTTCCGGGTCGACCTCCTTGACCGCGGTGGCGTAAGAGGCGTTCAGCTCCACCAGGTCCTTGTAGCCGATGCCCTTGGGGCAGACGTCCCGGTGGTTGAATTGCCACAAGCCGGGCTCGTTGTCCATCTGGTAAAAGCGCACGCCACCCTGGGAGGCGGGCTTGAAGTTCTTCACGATGGTCTGCACCCATTCTTTCTGGAAGGCGGGCGTGGAGGGGATGTAATTGAGGTTCGGGTCGATGTCCCAGATCATCCCCTTCTTGTTCGCCAGCACCCCGTTGCCCGCCCCCTGGCCGTCGCTGGCCTCCTGGTCGGGATAGACGGAGGTGGGATAGGAGCAAAGCTCCTTGCCGGAAGTCGGGGCGGGCTTGGCCACCCAGCCGATGGTGGGGATGGTGATGATGGCCTGCGAACCCGCGTTGAAGCAGTCCTCGATGAATTGATAGTAGCGTTTGTCCTTTTCCAGGCCGCTCTTGGGGGGGCCTCCGGCGTTCAGGAAGTACCAGTCGTTCCCCTTGTTGTCCGCGTCGTCCTTCCAGTTGTAGTTGGTGGTGTCGTTGCCGCCCCAGCGGTTTACGGTGCCGCCCACTTTTTTGAGGCTGTCGGAGGCGAGGTAATTGAAGCCGTAGAGATAGGGGGAAATGGGGTGGTCCGCCCGGGACGAGACGGTCACGACCGCCTTTCCGACCGCGCGAGGGGTGAGGTCCACCGATGCGGTCTGGACCGCGGAAGACTGGGTTCCGTCCATGGCGCTCACGCCCACCAGGTGCGTCCCCGCCGCCTTAAAGAAGGAAAGAGGTAGTTTGGCGGAGCGCTGCTTGCCGTCCACCTCGCCCGCGTTCTGGCCGTCCACGGTCAACTGGAAGCCCGTGACTTCCTCCTCGGCGGACTTGTCCCAAACCACATAGACCCCTCCCGGGACGCTCTGCCAGCCCAGGTTGGAGACGGGCGTCACCATCTTGGCGTCGGTGAAATAAAGCTTGTCCAGGTGGATATAGACCGGGGTGTTCTCGGGGTAATCCCCGGCGAGGTCGAAGCGGACGATCTTGCATTGGGTGATGTCCAGCTTGGATAGGCTGGGGATAGAGGAGAGGGGGATGATGACCTGGGTCCAATCGGTTCCCAGCTTATGGCCGGTGGCGAAATCGCTGAGCTTCACGTTGCCGGTGGTGGCGGAATCGGTGGTGCCGGTGAGCCCCAAATTGAAATCCACCCCGGGGTTGTTGGTTTTGGCGTAAAAGGACAGGTATTTGGCGCCGGTAAGGTCCACCGCTGACCAGTTCTTGTTGAAGGCGACCCCGCCGCCCGCCCATTTTTTTCCCCAGAATTTGTCGGTGGGGCTGGTGACCCAGGTGAACTCGTAGGAGAGGCAGTCGTCCGCGTTGGCCTCGCTGTCGAAAAGCACCCAATCGGGATGTTCGCTCAGCGTCTGGGCGTCGATCTTTTTCTTGCTGGGGTCCGGGCGCAACAGGAAGTTGTGCGTGTCGCCCAGGCACACGATGCTCACGCCGCCCTTGCCGTCCTTGCCCGAAGCGTCATCCCAGGAAGGACCGTAAAACTGGATGGCGTCGGCGGGGGCCGCCGTGGATTTCTGCAGGGTATTCATCGACCGGAGGGCGCAGCCAACGGAAAGGACCGCCAAGATTCCGATCAGGCAAAGGGCTCGGGGGAGGGAATGCGGGCGAGGGTTCATGGATGGCTCCTGGGATTCGTTTTCGAATAAGAATTAAATCTCCACCACAGAGGCACGGAGTCGCAGGGAAAAACGGATGATTGTTAAAACCGAAAATCAATCGGGTCTTTGGGCCTGCCGTTTTATGAAAAACCCTGAGTCTCTCTGCGCCTCGGTGGTAAAGAAGCATAAACAAACAGTGAAAAACATTATAGGTTTTAAATTTTGAACAGGGAAAATTTCAATCCGTTCATTGAATAGGCGAGTCCTGCTTGGCGGGGTGGCTCGGGGGCGACGCGCGGGTTTTCCATTTTCTAAAATAGACGGGAGGGGTGGAGCGATCGAACCCACCCCGTTCGGAAACTAACGGAAATTGTTTAATGATGTTTCCTGCCAGAGGGCCCGTTTGATTTTATTGGTTTTATATCGTTGGCCCTTTTAGTAAAGTAAAGTCCGTTGATTTGAAGGCTTCCGGGTTTTGTTCGGTTCAAACCGTTCCAATCCTCCGCAAAGGTGATTATGGTTCCGTCGAAAGTAACCTTCCCGTTCCTCTTCCCGGCCCTGGTTTTATTCATCACCGGTTGCGGTGCGGTTCTCATCAACGAGGGTTCCAAGGACGAACCCCTTTCCGACGGCCTGAAAAATCCCGAGGTCAAAACCGTTCAAGTGGCCGTGCCCCCCGACCAGTCGGTCATCAGCAATTTTGAGGACGGCCTCCCGCACATGAACCCCAAGTTATACGGCGCGCCCGCGGGGAAGTGGACCGCCACCTCGCCCGCCGGGATCATCGACACCCCCCTGGTGGTCGCTGGCGGAGCCAACGGGACCGCAATGGCCATCCGTGTCACCGGGACCCTCGTGAACAAGGGCGATAACAGCTATCCCGCGTTTCTTCTGGCGGGCAAGTTCAAACCCCGGGGTTTCTTCGACGCGAGCCCCTTCCACGGTATCCGCTTTTATTACAAGTGCTCCACCGACGACCAGGCTCCGAGGCACCGGTTTTCCGTACCCATCGCCCCCACCGTTCCGACCTCCTCGGGGGGATCATGCACCGACGGCTGTTACAATCACTTCGGGGCGGACCTGCCCCCGGCGTCCGAATGGTCGAAGAAGGTTTATGCCTTCACCGACCTGCAGCGTGGTTCGGGGTGGGGTTCCCCGGTGACCCCACCGGATTTTACCGACCACCTGAAAGAGATCATCGATATCGAATGGATGGAAGGCAGTGAGAACGCCGCGGGTACCTACAAGATCGATTATTGGGTGGATGAGGTCGAATTTTTTTAATGACGAGGCATGAACCGCGAAGATGCGAAGAAAGCTAAAAAGGCTTAGGTTTTAGAACAAATTTTTGGCGATGGCCTTCATTCCGGAATTCGCGGGGTTGACG
Source organism: candidate division FCPU426 bacterium (assembly GCA_963771075.1). Lineage (GTDB taxonomy): Bacteria > Oederibacteriota > Muellerivitia > Muellerivitales > Muellerivitaceae > CAVTWJ01. Next base: position 57,995 of record CAVYSE010000024.1, read on the forward strand.
GTCTAGAAGTTTTAAGAAGTATTAATAAGGAATCGAATGTTCGTGTGGATCAACAGACTAAAATTTTACATCCCGTTCATATCCGCTTGCCTTTTTTTAATCGGGATTGCCAAGCCCTTATGGGCGAACCCCTTTGAGAACGTCACGCCCGACAGCGACCTTTACCAGCAGGTCAAGCAACTGGGGGATAGCGGCTTACTGGCCCCCGGGGACAAACAGGTGCTAGACCGTGGCCTGATCGTGACCCGTTTGGAACTGGCCCTGTATGTCGAAAAGGCCCAGAACCAGCTGGACGCCGGAACTCCCGTTCCTTCCACGGCGCCGGTGGCGCCCCTTCCAGCAGCCCCTGCTCCCCTTGCGCCCGCCGCCAACCCGGCACCCCCTTTACCGGCCGTGCCCGGGGCTCCCGCCGTGCCCGAGGATCAATTCGCCGCTCCACCCGCGCTATCACCCGCTCCCCCAGCCACTACCGCTCCCGTCGCCGCGCCAGCCATCGCGACCGCCCCAGTCGTACCTGCCACCGCGCCGGCGGTAACCGCGCCCGCTCCCCAACCCGCTGTCGTTGCTCCCGCAGCACCCGCCACCCTCTTCACCCCGTCCGCTCCCGCTCCGGCCCCGGTCGTGAAAACGGCTGTGGTGGAGTCGAACCCCAATGACCTGTCCCTTGCCCCGGAAGCACCCACGCCAGTGCTGAAAGAAGCCGCCATGGCTCAGACCCCGGGTACGGCTCAAAATTCAGTCTCGGTTTACAGCGGACCCTATGTCGCCACCACGGTCAGCGCCGCCCTGAAGAAAAAGATCGCCACCCTTCGACGGGCCCTGCGCGAGGAATCCGAATTCCTGACTACCCGGTTGGCGCTGGATGACCAAAGGATCGCGGATCAGGCCGCGGAACTGGATAAGCTCAGGACCGCTCAGGACGATGTGGAGGGCGCCTATCGCAAGGCGAACAAATTGAATGGCTCCACCCACCTGACTTACGAGTCCGATTTGCGGGTTGAAAACCTGCAGATCACTGGCCCCCTCGCCTTCGTGAGCGCCACGAGGACCAAGGAAGAAGCGAATATCGGGCTTTGGGCCGACCTGGGCGGGAAGGGTTCCATTAACCTGGGGATTGACGGCACCGTTTACGACGCCAACGCCTCGAGCGGGCCCGGCTCCATTTATGTCAGCAGTCCATCCGTCAATTACGAATTGGACGGGATGCTGGGAAAATGGAACAGCACGGTGGCGGTGGAATATTACAATTCCGACACCGACTTGGGTGATTTCACCCGTGGAAGCTCCCCCGGTGCCCTGCGCTACGAGGACCCCTTCGACCTCAAGAAATATTCCGGCGATAAGAACCAGAAGAATTGGGACGATTACATTACCAACCTGACCTATGTTCCCAGCTTTACCTCCTGGAGCAATTCCAACAACTCCCAGAAAGTGTTCGATGGCCTTTACATGGTCGGCACCCAACTGCCTCTCGTGAGCAAGGACGCCAAGATCACCTTCCTGGTGGGCCGGGTGGAAAAGGACGCGAGCAAGTGGGAAGAGGGCCTCAAGTACACCCAGCCATGGTTCGACGGCCACCTTCAAACCTCCTTTTCCGCTGAGTGGGTGAACCAGAATTACGGCGCGGTCGCCAGTTCCTCCGTCTCTCTTACGCCCGTCATGGACCAAAAAAACTACGCGGCGGATTTCGGGATCGACCTGAAGCCGGTCTTCCTCGACGTTGAAGGCGGCTTTAGCCATTTTTACACGGGCTTATGGACGCCCCAGATGGGGGTGACCGTGAACGGACAGGCCCCGCTTACCTTCGAAGCGCCCAACGCCCTGGAGGCGCCCGCGGGGCAGGCCTCCCTCAACATCTATCCCCTGACCCTCTATTACACCGCCATCAGCGACAATTACCTCAATACCCAGAGCAAGGTCATCCTGTCCGGCTTCAACCTGGCTCGTTACGGCTACGCCCCTTATAGCCCGGTCGCGGACAGCCAGGCCGGGTTTGTGGGCATGGTGGATGACCTCATTAGCGACCGCTACGGTTGGCGGGCCAACCTGGGATGGAAAGGGCGGCAGGAAGGCTGGATGAAGGACTGGCCCGATTTCCTGGACGACATCGTGGTGAATTTTGACGCGGCCCAAAAAACGGAATACAGCGTGATCCTGGACGAGGCGGGCGCCAACGCCATCGAGGCCTATCAACTGGTCTCGGTCTATTACCCGGAGGACAACGGGTTGTGGGGCGATACCTGGTCGGGGTTCGGCGGTATCGGCTCGATGGGAAAGAGCTACATCAACAATATCGAAACCCTGCGGAACCTGGGAGGCTCCAACTCCCCCTTCTATAACGACACCCTCTTCGCCGGGAACAGCTCCACCCAGCGGATTCCCTTCATCATGCCGGTCTATTCCTCGCCGGGTGTGATCGAAACCAATAGCTCGGGCTATAACGTTTACAATTACCTGGACCACCTGAAGACCTTCAATTACATCACCCTCACCACCAAATTCCAGTTCAACAAGATGATGGAAATCGAAACAGCCTTTTTACGGCGGCTTCTTTTTCACCGACCACCAGGTTTCCGGGGTTTCCACCAATCCGCTATTTATGAACATGCCGGACCCCAACCGGCCGGGCGCGACCCTGGGCCAGATCCCGAACCTGTTTGAGCAGACGGTTTACGACGGTTCGCTATTCTACCAACTGATGAGGAACGTGAACCTGCTGGCCGATTACGGCGTGGAGTTTTGGAAATCCAATTACACCTACCCGCTCGTCGACTACCGAACCGATGCCATCGGCGCGGGCGTGGCTTACGACGTGCCCTGGGGAGGGTCCAAACTAGAAGCCCACTATAAGCACATCACCTTCCAGGACGCCGATGTGCCGCTGAACAATTACCAGGCGGACCAGCTGTACGTTTATTTCCTGATGCAGTTTTGACCGAAAGGGATGAGAAAGCGGAAATGATTAGCCTTCGGAAATTACATAACAAGACAGCCCTGGCGCTGCTAGGCTTGGCCTTGTCCCTCAGTCTGCCGGCTTTCGCCGACCACGGCCCCTTGGCCTCGACCCAGCGCGACGGCTGGATCGACGCAAGCTTGCAGGAACTGGTCCTGGCAGGATGGGTTACCCGGCCGGACGCTCCCCTCGGAAGTTTGACCAATTTGGAGGTGGCCCAGCTGACCGCCCAAGCGGCCCAGCAGGTGAACGCCTTGCCCCCTTCCGCCACGCCCGGCACCTCCGCGGCGGGAAGGAGCTTGAATGATTTGTTGGATGAGTTCGACGTGGAGCTTTCCGCCATGGATATCCAGGTATCCCAATTGGAGGACCGCTTGAACGGCGCCGAGCGCCTCAACGAGAAACTCGCCACCCTGCAGGCCCAGTACCTACGTGAGACCGGGACCCAGCTCTCCGGGTCTTCCCGCTCCTACTTCGACACCTACCGGGGCTTCGGGCCCAATGCCATTTATGGCCCGATGGATTTCAACGACATCTTCATCGCCGACCTGAAGCTCCGCAGTGTACCCGTACCTTTCGTGCTATTCGACGCCGATATCCGCATGACCCGCACCATCGGTTTCATCTACGGCGACCCCATCACCCCCAATTACGACATGCGCTGGCTTTCCCTAAGCAGCGTGAACGACGTGGTCGATTTCACCGCTGGCGATTTCTACCGCCACTACACCCCCCTCACCCTTTGGAACAACGAAGTCCCCGTCTATACCTTCATCGAACCGACCTCCTATTACCGCGCCCGGAAGGATACGGAGGAATTGGTCTACATGGACCATGGGCCCGATTGGCACCTGCGGGGCCTGCAAGCCGCCACCGACCAGGAAGTGCTGGACGATCCCATCTTCAGTTCATTCCACCTGCAGGCCATGGGCGGGGAATTGAGCACCGCCTCCATCATCTCCTTCGGCAACAACTACGCGGGTGGGGAAGCCTCCCTGGGCCTTTTCGCGGATTGCATGGAAATCAAGGGTGCGGGCATCATGCTCTGGAACGACCCCGGCACGGAGGACTTGGTCTATGACCCCGCCAACCCCTCCACCTTCGCCCGCCAGTACCAGGTGGGCAGCCTTTCCTCGAGCGTGGCCATCCCCCTGCAAAAGGGTGTGACATTGACGGGTTCGGGCGAATACGCCCAAAGCTACTACCAGGATGATTCCAACAACACCGCGACCACCTATAACGATTGGGCCGTCCTGGCCCATGGGGGTATCGACGTGGAGGGAGTGCATTTGGGCGTGAAATATCTTTCCAACGGCCCCGACTTCTTCTCTCCCGGCGCCCAGACCAACCAATATTCATCCTTGTGGGGTAGCAACCTGCCCGGATATTTAAGCAACAACCAAAACCTCGACGACGGCCTGTTCGGCTACTTGAACGGCTATGTTTTCCAAAACGTGTCCCGCCCCACCTTTGCGGCCTACGACCGCATGGCCGAAAACGCTTTGCCCTACGGGGACGCCACGCCGAACCGCGAGGGTTATGTGCTGGGTTTTTCAGGGGATATCGGGAAGGGAGGCTGGGTGAAACCCCAGGCCTCCTACCTGTTGGACATGCGTGAAATCCAGCCCGACTACGTATTGACCGGAGCGGGGCAGGACGTGCTTCCGGTGGATAGCGCCAAGGCCCAGACGAATACCCGTTCCTTTTCGGGTTATGAGGGCGCCCTCTCACTGGACATGGCCAAGGGCATCAGCGGCCTGCCGCCCACCTGTGACGTGGCTTTCGATTACAAGCACCAGGAAACCGATTTAGGGCTGGGAGCTCCGCCCTTTACGGTGGATACCTATATTGTTTGCGCGGACGCGGGGCCGTTTCCGCAGATCCCGCTTTTGGAGGGATTGACCCTTTCGGGCGCTTTTGAGCAGGCCCAATCCAGCGGGAACGAATACACCTTGGATACTGGCCAAGAAAATCCGCCTGTCGACGCGGCCTATTCGGCCATCGTGAACAACACTTTCTTGGGACAATATGCCTACACGCCTTTGAACATCACGCGCACCTCCTATGCCTTCGGGGCCCGTTGCCCCATCGGCACGACCTTCGAGATCCACGCGGATTGGTTCTATAACCAGTACACCTGGAGCGACGTTCCCGGTTTCGACCGGCGGGAACAGATTTGGAGGTTGACCTATGAAGTCAGCTTCTAAAACCTTCCCACCACGCAAGCTCCTAGGCGCAGGTAACCCCAAGGTTCTGGGATTTTTAATGATGGGTTGCTTGGTGACCGCCCAACTGATCCACGCGGCGACTGACCAGAGCCTTTTTACGGTGGTGCCGGCAAACGATCCGGTCTATGGACAACTTCACCAGTTATCCGAGGCACAGCTTCTTTCCCCCTCGGAGGTGAACCCGCCCCTGACCCGTTTTGACGTGGCGCAGGACATCCTGCAGGCGCGTGACCGATATGACGCGATCGTGGTGGCGGATGCCTCCACTGCTTCGAGCGCCCCGGCGGCGAATGCCTCCGCGGCGAAGGGCTCCGTGGCGAACGCCACCCTGGTGAAGGCTCCCTCGGTGGTGTACAAGGCGGGTGTGGTATTGCACAACCTGGAGGAAACCTACCGTTATGAGCTCTCCCAACTGCGGGAGAGCGTCCGAAAACTGGCCGCTTCGTTGGACGACCTGGATGCCCAGGAATATGCCATCCGTAAAAGGGTGAAGGGCATCGAACAATATCCCACCATCGCCATCCACGGCCTGGGCAGGGCCTTCGGGTTGACCCAGCAATACACGGGAGATTATTCGGGGCTGTATTTCCCCCAACCCGGTTTCCGAATGACCACCGGCTACCTGGACCTGGAGCCGGAGGCGGTCGTCACCAAGGAGATCAAATTCTCCAGCGTGATACGGGCGGAGACCAATTTTTCCTCCCAGCCGATCAACGCGGAACAGTCGGGGAACAACTTCATCCTAACCTTCCGGCGCATGACACTGGAATTCAACCCGCCTTGGCTTTCCTCCACATTCGGCGATTTCGAGGAGTCCTATACGCCCTTGACCCTGTGGAACCGCAACAACCTGGACCTGATGTATATGCCGGAAATGTGGGCCCGGCAGGACGAGATCCTGAAATATGAAAGCTATTTGAACCATGAACCCGATTGGCCTTTCCGGGGAATGCGCCTGGGAACGAACGTCCTCTGGCCCGATTCGGACCTGTTGAGCCAGCTCAAGGTATCCGCCTTCGTGAACATGATCCGCAACGGGTTTGACGATTCGGGAGCCTTTGGGGGCTGGTACTTCGGGCCCAACCAGTTCACGGATTGGCTGGTGGGGGGCAACCTGTCCCTGAAATCGCCGAAGTGGTACGCGGGCGATTCTTCCTGGCAGGCGCAGGTGGACTCCTACGGCCTCATCCTGGATGAACCCCTCTACACCAACCAGCCCGGCACGGCTTACAACCCCAACGACCCCTCCACCTGGGCCCATCAATACCTGCTTGGCAGCGTCAAGCCGAGCTTAAGGGTGGGGATGGGCGACAATGTCTACGCGGGAGCGGAGGCCGAACTTGCCTATTCCAGCTACCAGGACGACAAGCAGGACTCCCAAAGGGTGACCGGTGATTGGGCCGTTAACGGCGGGACCTACCTGCAGGTCGACGATTCGAAAATATCCTTCAATTACCTGGACGTGGGCCCCTATTACTACGCGCCCCTGGCCCAGACCCGGCAGGACGCGGTCACCGACGTCAAAAGCATGGGAACCAACAATAACTCGCCCGAGTTGTGGCAATCCCCGGTGCGGAGCGAATATTTCCTGAGCGACGTGCCCCGACCCGGCCAGATCTACAGCTTCTACGACCGCACCCAGGACAATACCTTCCCCTACGGCTTGGCCACGCCCAACCGGGAAGCGGTCGGTATGGAGTTGGATATCCGCGCGTTGGACAAAAAGGCCCTGCGCGTGCGCGGGGCGGCCTACCTGGCGCAGGAAATTCAAAGCGACCTGGTCCTGAATAACGGACAATACCTGGCCGTGGACGCGCCCTATGCCGTTTATCCCATCCGGCAATTCACCTATGTGAATGTCGGCCCCTCCTATAACCTTGGTCCCGACATCGGCTTTGGCGGTGATTTGGAGATCGGCGCCAATGCCCGTTTTGAGCAAACCACCAGCTCCATTGGTACCTTGACCAGCGCCTGGGGTGTGGGTGGGATTCGGGCTGACTTCCTGCCGGTTTGGGAAGTGACCGCGGCCTACAGCCAGCAGAACGCCCATGGGACGGATACGGGTTACATGCTCAATGGGGCCCCGACCCTGTGGGCGCGCTACGTCTATATCTTCGACAACAGCGATTACGGCCAATACCAGCCCTTCTCGGTGAACGGTACCAACCAGAGCCTGCGCCTTTCCAACGCCTTCAAGATCAACCGCAACTCCACCCTCTACCTGGATTATGATTGGACCTTCGGCAATCTCGTTCCCTCAGGGCAGCTCCAGGGAACCCTGAACAACCAATTCGGCGAGGTTACCTATGAAGTCCAATTCTAAAAAAGGGAGTCGTCAAACCGTGCTGGGCGCCTTCGCGGCCCTTTCGCTCGCGTTCGGATTCCTTGGGATCCTTGGGTCGGCGGGTTTGGGCTGCAAGTCCAGCTTGCCCCCTACTAGTACCATGGTCCTGACCCCCTGCCCGACCCCCATCCTCTTCGCGGGCTTTGAGGACCTGACCTCCTACAAGTCCTTGTCGAACGGTGTGTCCTATTATGTTTCGAACAGCGGAATCACCTTCAACGATCCGGGTTCCAGCAGCGCGCCTTTCGCCTATACCGCGACCTTGACCCAATCCAAGTTTTACCCCACCCAGGGCCAATATTCCCTGGATATCAACATCAATACTGCGGTGGCTTACAACCAGAACATCCTGATCCTGACCTTCGCCAACCCCATCGTCTGGAACAACATCACCGCGCTTACCATGGACCTGACCGTGGACCCCTCGGTGGTGGCGGGGGCGAGCTACGGTTATTTCCAATTCGTGGCTGATTCGGACGCGGCCAATTTGTATTTTAGGAGCATCACCAACAGCAACCCTTCCCTCAGCGCGGGGACCCAAACCATCACCTGGAACATTAATTACTCGGCGGGGCCGCTGGTACCGACCGATACCATCAATAAATTGACCTTTATTTACAACCGCAGTACGCCCAGCGCCGGGCAGGGGATCGGGAACATCTTTATCGATAATCTCCAGTTACATCAGAATTGCCCCAATTAAGTTTGCCTCGCTAGCAATCCCGATTTCCTGTTAATCTGAACTTTTCGGCCAGCTTTTCTTTTGATTCTTGTCTCCTCCATTCTTGAAAATCCCCACTTTCATTAGGATTTTTCTTTAACTTTGAAACATTTTGCGCTATTAATTAAACCGGTTACGGGATTTCCCTGAAAGTTTCATAAACTCACTTTATCCATCAAGGAGAAATCATGGGTGTGACGATCCAACAGATCGCCGAAAATACCGGGGTATCCAAGGCGACTGTTTCACGGGTTTTGAACGGCCTTGCAGTGAAATACGAGACCGAGCAAAAAGTCAAAGCCATGATGGAAAAGATGCAGTACCGGCCAAACCGTTTCGCCCGCGGTTTGGCGGCCTCCCATAAGACCGGTTTCCTGGGGGTTGTCACACCCTCGCTCAATCCCTTCGTGGCTTGGGTGATCACGGGCATGGAGGAGGAAGCCAGGCGTCATGGAAAGCTTTTGACCCTCGCGACCCTGCCCTATGGATCCCTCGAGGAAAGAGAAATCGTTCACACCCTGACCGAGCCGCCGGTGGTCGACGGTTTGTTGTTTTTCCGCCCTCTCCCCAGATGGAAGGTCTGATACGCAGTTTGAACCAGCGCAAATTTCCGATGGTGGTCACCGGGGAGAAGCGATTTGAGTACCTCATGCCCACCATCGTCCTCGACAATCTCAACGGGGGAAAACAAGCCACCGATTACTTGATCCAAAAGGGCCATCGGCGGATCGGTTTTATTACCGGCCGTGAAGATATGAGTGATTCGGCGGACCGGGAGGAAGGATACCGGTTGGCCCTAAAAGAGGCGGGAATACCCGTGGAGGAGAGCCTGATCCTAAAAGGTGATTACACTATTCCTTCCGGCGTCTCGGCGGCCGGAAAATTTATAGAGATGTCCCACCCGCCCACCGCCATCTTCGCCGCCAATGACGCGATGGCGATCGGGGTTTTAAAGACCATTCAAAACTGTAAGAAGGAGGGATTGTTCGCCATCGTGGGTTTTGACGACATTGAGATGTCTTCCTTCGTGACGCCCACGCTTACCACCGTGGGATATGACCTCCACGAGTTGGGCAAACAAGCCGTACATAAACTGATGAGGCTGGTTCATGGGCGAGGAAAAGATCCGGTCCACCCTGGAGATCAAGACCCATTTGATCGTCAGGGATCCGGCGTAGTTTTCGGGGGGCGGAAAAGAACAAGTCGCATTGAACAATCTGTTATGAAAGAGATTGGGAACTCATGGCGGATGGGTCAGTGAGTGAAATCGATAAATCCCTAAGAACCCAAAGATTTTCTGGATAGATCCCTTCTGAAATCAATCGGCTGATGGAGGCCCGGGCCTGTTCCCGGTCCTGGGGATAGGTAAGCCCGAACCAGGAGTCGGGAGTGGGAAGAATATTAACCTCTGCCTGTTTTCCTGGATCAAAAGGTCCGATGGCTTTAGGGACCAGGAACTCGGACTTATCCTCTTGGCCTTTTTCCGCAAGGAATTCCTTGAAACAGGCCGCGGTAGTTGGGGAAATAGTCGACGGGTGTGAAGCCCCAGATGTTCATGGAAACCAGTTCGTTCCCAATCAGAGAATGGGCGACTCCCGCCTCGTCCAGGTATACCGCCCCGCCCTTGGTCTTGCTGACCTTCAGCCTTTCCACTATTTTCCCTTAATTTTCCGGTCGTTATCGGCCTCGCAGAGGCCCCGGGAAACGGTCCCGTGATCGGATAGCGTATGGCGCAATTTGAAAGCCCACCATGGAATAATCCGTGGATTGAAGGTCCCGGATTTCCTTGAGGTGATCCGCCATTACCTGGAAGGTCTGGCGCCCATAGTAGTCGTCGGCGTTGAAGACGGCGAAGGGTTCTGGACCTCCTCAGGGCCGAATAGATGGCATGTCCTGTGCCCCAGGGTTTTTGCCGGCTGGGGTGGGGGCTTGAAACCCGATGGAAGATCGGAAAGCTCCTGAAAGGCGTAACACACAGTCGATTTTCGGCTCCCATTTTTCACCCACGAGTCTTTCGGAAATCCGCCTCCATCTCCTTACGGATGATGAAAACAACTTTCCCAAACCCCGCGCGCAGGGCATCAAAGATGGAATAATCCAACAGGGTGGCTCCGCCGGGACCCACGCCCTGCATTTGTTTAAGCCCGCCGAAACGGCTTCCCATGCCGGCGGCCATGATGAGAAGGGTAGGTTTCATGATGAGGATCCTCGTTCGCGTCCGCGAAAAATTTTCCGCCCCGGCGGCGGCATTGAAAAACATAGCTTTCCAGGGATCCCGGTTTTATCTTTATAAGTTCCAGGCGGTTTCCGCAAAAAGGATTCCTCCGCGCCTTCTTTTACCAGGTTGACAGTGCATCCCCCGAACCCGCCGCCCATCATCCGGGCGCCGAAAACCCCTGGGCTCACCCGGGCCAATTCTGCCAGCAGATCCAATTCCTTGCAGCTCACCTCGTAATCCTCCCGCAGGGAAGCATGGGAGCGTTCCATTAAGCCGCCCGCGGACGCCAGGTCTCCCTCTTCCAGGGCCTTCACCATATCCAGAACCCTTTGGTTTTCCGTAAGTACGTGACGGCATCGTTTGCGGATGAGCTCGGGCAAGATGTCCTGGTGTCTTTCCCAGTCGGGGAAGGTCACGTCCCGCAGGGAGGAAAGCTTGGGAATCCGTGAGGCCAAGAGTTCCACCCCCTTGGCGCATTCCTGCCGCCTTTGGTTGTAAGCCGAGGAAGCCAAGGCGCGCTTGACGCCTGTGTTGCACACCACGACGATCACGCCCTTGGGCATGGAAACCCACCGGTAAGAAAGGTTTTGGCAGTCGAGCAACAGGGCCGAGGATTCCTTCCCTAGAAAGGAGGAAAACGGGTCCATGATCCCGCAATTCACGCCCACGAATTGGTTTTCCGCCGCCTGGGCCGCCTTTACCAGTTCCATGTCATTCCAGGCCTTTCCCCCGATCTTTTCCAGGAACACCGCCGAGGCGATCTCCAGCGCCGCCGATGAACTCAAACCCGCGCCCCGGGGCAGGTCGCCCTTGATAAGCGCCTGGCAGCCGCGGAATTGGCCGCCCGCTTCCAGGTATTGTTTCAAAACGCCCTTGAAGTAGTCGGCCCAGGCATGCGCGGGATCGTTCTGATAATGTTCCGGGTTCCACTTCGACCGAGTCCCGCAGGTCGGAGGAATAGAGGAGGATCTTTCCGTCTGTCCGGGGCTGGCCGCAGATCACGACCCCGCGGTTGACCGCCATGGGCAGGACGAGGCCCTGGTTGTAATCGGTGTGTTCGCCGATCAGGTTCACCCGGCCGGGACCCCAGGCCTCCGCCTCGGCTTTGCCCCTGAAATGTTCGGCGTATTCGGCGCGCGTTTGCTGGAGGAGAGAGTCGTTCAAGGGCGGACCTTTTTTAGAATTTCCAAGGTTAGTTCAAAAAAACCGTGGAGGAACACTCGCTTATAGCGCCTGTGCCCATCTGCGGCAATGGAAAAATAAAAAGAAAAAGTTCCCCCGGGGCGGAAAAGCGCGCACTTGAAAATGGGGTTTGGGAAGGCATAATGAAGAGTCTTTCCAACGCAAATTTTATCGGAGGGGTTATGCCCAGCTACCAGCCCAAAAAAGAACACCGCTTTTCATTCGGCCTTTGGACCACCGCCAACCGGGGGAGAGACCCCTTCGGCGAGGAAACCCGCTCCCGGCTGGATCCCCTGGTCAACATCAAGGAACTGGCCAAGCGCAAGGTCTGGGGCTTCAACTACCACGACGACGACCTGATCCCTTACGGGGCCAGTCTTCCCCTGCGCAACAAGATCATCAAGGAAACCAAGAAGATCATGCGCGATTACGACATCAAGTGCGCCATGGCCACCACCAACCTCTTTTACCACCGGGTTTTCAAAGATGGGGCATTCACCAGCCACGATCCCAAGGTTCGGGCCTTCGCCCTTCAAAAGGTGATGAAGAACATGGACCTGGGCGCCGAGTTGGGCGCCACTGTTTACGTTTTCTGGGGCGGCCGGGAGGGAGCCGAGGTGGACGCGGCCAAGACCCCCGAGGAGGCCCTGAAGCGCTACCGGGAATGCATGAACTTCCTCTGCGCCTACGCCCGGCGGAACGGGTACGGATTCAAGTTCGCCATCGAACCCAAACCCAACGAACCCCGGGGCGACATCTACTTGGCCACCGCCGGCCACGTCTTGGCCTTCATCGAGACCCTGGACGATCCGGAGCGGGTGGGGGTGAACCCGGAGATCGAGCATTCGCGCATGGCCAACCTGAACACCTACCACGACTTCGCCCAGGCTTTGGAAGCGGGGAAATTGTACCACGTGGACCTGGGGGCGCAAAAACCGGGGCGGTTCGACCAGGACCTGCGCTTCGGTTCGGAAGATTTGAAGGAAACCTTCTTCGTGGTGAAACTGCTGGAGGACAACGGCTGGGCGGGCACGCGCAATTTCGACGAGCACCCCTACCGCAGTGAGGACGAAAAGGGCGTTTGGGACTTCGTGGAAGGGTCCATGCGCACCTACCTGATGCTCTGGGACAAGGTGAAGCGCTTCAACGCTGACAAGAAGATACAGCAGATCCTCAAGGCAATCCACGGCAAGGACCCCCAATGGGAGGGCATTATGGCCCGGTTCACGCCCGAGGGCGCGGAAAAGTTGAAGAAGGGCAACTTCAACCCCGAGCTGCTATCCAAGAAGCGCCTGCCCTACGAGGAGTTGGACCAGCGCCTTCAGGAAATCCTGATGGGTGTGGATTAACCCCCCAAGGCTTGATTCGCCGCCGACGCATGGGATGGATGAGATTGAATTGGTTTATCCCGCTCATCCTATGCATTCGTGGCTGATATCGGGTTTTCCTTTCACCACTCCGGAGGGTTGATTGAGAAACTACATTTTGCGCAGGGTCCTCATGATGGTGCCCCTCCTCCTGGGTATTTCCATTCTTTCCTTTACGATCATCAAGCTGGCTCCCGGGGACCCCGCCAGCCTCATGGTCAACATGAACTCCAAGATCGACCCCGGCTATATCACCAAGCTGAGGGAGGCCTACGGCCTCAACGACCCGCTTTATGTGCAGTACGGCCGCTGGTTGAAAGGCATGTTCACGCTGAATTTCGGAAAATCCTTTAAGGATGACCGGCCGGTGATCGAGGTCATCGCGGAACGCGTCCCCGCGACCCTGGTTTTGAGCGGCCTGTCTTTCGTCCTCCTTTTTCTCATTGCCATCCCGCTGGGTGTGGCCTCCGCCTATTACCGCGGCCGGTGGCTGGATCATTTCACAACGGTCGTTTCCTACCTGGGTTTCGCCTCGCCCATTGTTTGGGTGGCCCTCCTGGTCATTTTGATATTCAGCGTGCAACTGGGCTGGTTTCCCGTCTCGGGCATGTGGAGCGTGGGAAGCGAGTATTTGCCCTGGTACGAAAGACTGGGGGATTTGGCCTGGCATCTGGCGCTTCCGGTGTCGGTGATTGTGTTCATGGGGCTGGCCTCCATTTCCCGTTATTCCAGGTCCAACATGCTGGACGTGCTGGAAATGGATTACATCCGCATGGCCCGAGCCAAGGGGTTGACCGAATTCCAGGTGGTTTTCCGCCACGCCCTGCCCAATGCCATGTTGCCGATTATCACCATCCTGGGGCTTTCCTTGCCGGGGCTCCTGGCGGGAGGGGTCATTACCGAGACCATCTTCGGTTGGCCTGGCATGGGCCGCTTGTATTGGGAAGCCATCATGTCGCGCAACTACCCGGTGGTCATGGGTATCGGTATCATCCTGGCCTTCTTCACGCTACTGGGGAATCTCCTGGCCGATATCGCCTACGCGGCCCTCGACCCGAGGATCAAGTATGAGTGAACAACAGTCCGCAGCTCACAGTCCGCAGTCGGCAGCAGGCAAAGGCAAAGCCGAAAACCAGGCCGCAGTCGGCAGTTCGCAGTCGGCAGCAGGCAAAGGCAAAGCCGAAAACCAGTCCACAGTCGGCAGTCCGCAGTCGACAGCCGACAACGGCACGCAGCCGCCGGAATTCTTGCTGCATGATTCCAACCGCCAACTTCGAGCTGTCTTGCGCCATCCTTTGATCTTCTGGGGCGGGACGGTCATACTCCTCTTCGTCCTGGGCGCCTTGGCCGCGCCCTTCCTCGTGCCCTATGATCCGAATCTCCAGATTTTATCAGACAGGCTCCTTTCGCCTTCTCTGCATCATCCCCTGGGCACCGACCAATATGGGCGGGACGTTTTGAGCCGCATGATCTACGGAGCCCGCATCTCGCTTTCGGTCGGGATGGTGGCGGTCGCCATCTACGTCGTTTTGGGGACGCTCGTGGGGGCGGTGGCGGGCTATTTTGGGGGCTGGGTCGACTCGGCCCTCATGCGGTTGACCGATATTTTCCTTTCCATCCCCACCTTTCCGCTCATCCTGATGGTTATCGCCTTCGTGGGGCCCAGCATCATCAATATCATGGTGGTCATCGGCCTCACCTCCTGGACCGACGTGGCGCGGCTGGTGCGGGGGGAGTTTCTCACCTTGCGTGAGAGGGAATATGTCCTGGCGGCTCGCCTGATGGGCTTGAGCAACCGACGTATCATATTCGTCCATATCCTTCCCAACGCCCTGGGGCCCCTGTGGGTGATCGCCACCCTCGGGATCGGCGGCGCGATTTTGATGGAATCTTCCCTGAGTTTCCTCGGCCTGGGCGTCCAGCCCCCCACCGCCAGTTGGGGCAATATGCTCATGGAAGCCCACGAGCACCTCACCGACGCCTGGTGGCTGGTCACCTTCCCCGGGTTGGCCATCTTCATCACGGTTCTGGCCTTTACACTCCTGGGCGAGGGTATCCGCGAGGCCACTGATCCCAAACTGAGCGAAAGCCGCCGATAAGAAATCAAACAACAGCCAACACGAAGACACAAAGAAACGAAGAAAGGCATCATCCGGGAAGGCCCCAAAACTTTTCAAATTTCGGGATTTTACGCCGTTCTTTGTGGCTTAGTGGCTTTGTGTTGGAACTGGGTTAAAGGTTCGAAAATGCCTGAACAATTCGCCGAGGTGGTTTTCCCCGTCTCGATCAAGCAGTCCTTCACCTACCGCATTCCCGATCCGCTTCACGGATTGGCGCGCGAGGGCATGCGGGTTTCCGTCACCTTTGGACGCCGCCAGGCGGTGGGACTCATCACCCGGCTGGCCTCCCAGGCCCCCGGCCATGTGCAAAAACTCAAACCCATCGAAAGCATCCTGGATGCCGAACCCCTCCTGACCCCCGACCTGCTGGAACTCTGCCGTTGGATCTCCGATTATTACTATTGCTCCCTGGGCGAGGCCCTCTTTGCCGCAATCCCCGGTGGGTACCGCAAGAACCCCAGGGCCTTCCTCACGCTCCTTCCGGAAGCCCGGGAAAGAACCCGGGAGCTCGAAGACCTCCTGGAAAAGTTGGGTCCGCTCCGGGGCGTGAACCTCAAATCCCTAAACGCGGGCAGGATACCCTTGACCGCCCGCACCCGGGCCCTGGCCGAGGCCTTGAAACAATCGGGCCTGGGCGGTTTGGCTTTTGAAGGTTCCCGAGAGACCCCATCGGTTCCTTCCTCGAAAAGAATCCGGGCCGATCGGCCCCCGGAACTGCATCCCCAACAGAAGGTGGCGCTCCAATTTGTCACCGAAGCACTTGCCAAGGGAGGCTTTCAAACCTTCATGCTTCACGGCGTGACGGGTTCGGGCAAGACCGAGGTTTACCTGCGGGCCATCGAGGAAACCCTGCGCCTGGGGCGGCAGGCCATCGTGCTCATTCCCGAGATCGCCCTCACCCCCCAGACCCTGGAAAGGTTCACGGGCCGCTTTGGGGACAAGGTGGCGGTGCTTCACAGCCGCCTTTCCCAGTCCGAAAGGGCCCGCCAATGGAGCCGCATGGCCGAAGGCTCCGCCCAGGTCGCGGTGGGCGCCCGGTCGGCCCTCTTCGCCCCGGCGCCCAAACTGGGTCTGATCGTGGTGGATGAGGAACATGATTCTTCCTATAAACAGGATGATGTGCCCCGTTACCATGCCCGGGACGCGGCGGTAAAAAGGGCGCAATTGACGGGCTCCCTGGCGGTCTTGGGTTCCGCCACCCCCTCGCTGGAAACGGTCCATAACGCCCGTTCGGGCAAGTACCAATGGCTTCGTATGCCGGACCGGGTGAACCAACGGCGCCTTCCCAAGATATGGCTGGTCGATTTAAAAGAAGAACTCATGAGCCGGGGTGGCAAGGAAAGGCCCGTCCTCACCCTCGCCTTAGAGATGGCCATGCGCGACGCGCTGGCAAAGGGCGAGCAGGTCATCCTCTTTCTCAACCGCCGGGGCTTTCACACGCTGGTGCTTTGCGCCAAGTGCGGGGAACAGGTGCAATGCCCCCATTGTTCCGTGGCGGTCACTTACCACCGAGGGGTCGTGCGGCCCCAATCCGAGAGGGCAAAACCCCTTCTCTGCCATTACTGCGGTTGGCAAGGGGCCTTCCCCCAAAAATGCCCCTCTTGCAAGGACGGGGAGATCCAGCCGGTGGGGTTAGGCACCGAAAAGGTGGAGGAAGAGGTCAAGTCGCGATTCCCCAAGGCCCGGGTGGACCGGATGGACCTGGACACCACCCGCAAGCAGGGAAGCCACGAGGAGATACTGAAAAAATTCCGTGAACATAAGACGGACATCCTGATCGGCACCCAAATGATCGCCAAGGGCCACGATTTTCCAGGCGTCACCCTGGTGGGTGTCATCGGGGCCGATGTGGGCCTGGCCCTGCCGGACTTTCGAGCGCCCGAACGGGTTTTTCAATTGATGGTGCAGGTGGCAGGCCGTGCGGGAAGGGCTGAGAAAGAAGGTGAAATTTATCTTCAAACCTTCAATCCCGGCCATCCGGCCCTGCGGGCGGCGGTGAACCACGATACCGAGACCTTTTGGAATACCGAATTGGAAACCCGGGAAGCCCTGGACTATCCGCCCTTTTCCAAATTGGGCCTGGTCGTCTACCGCGCCAAGGAAGAAAAGAAGGCCATGGCCGCCGCCGGGAAGGCGGCGGAGATCATGAGACGGGAATCGGCCAAGCTGGGCGTGGAGGTCTGGGGCCCGGCTCCCTCGGCTTTCGCCAAACTGCGGGGGCAGTACCGGTTCCAGGTCCTCCTGAAGGCCAAGACTCCGGCGCCCCTGAGACGGCTATTAACCTACCTGGACGAGAAGATGGAAACGCCTTCCGGCGTCTTTCGCGCGGTGGACCTCGACCCGCAAAGCATGTTGTGAAGGCAGTTGACAGTCGGCAGTTCACAGTTGGCAGGAAAAAAACCGCCAATGACAAATGGGGGCCCTACACCCGACCGGGTTTTTCTTCGCCATCTCCGCGTCTCCGCGGTAAAGTCTCATGCCATGAAACACGGCCTAATCTCGAAAGATACAGGTAATTCATAACCCTTTCCGAATTCTCTGTTGAAAAAATGATTTTGATTTAGAGACTATAACAATACCTAATTTCACCACAGGCCGCCTTTGGCGGCCACATGCCGACCTTCCATAAACCCATTAAGGAGGTCGGTATAGTCCAGCTATCTTTGGCCCTAAGGGCCAAAGGGACAGAGGCACAGAGAAAAACCTTTCTAAATTCAAGGAATCTTAAACCCATTGTCCGGGTTTTCTCTGTCCCCTTTCGCCCAAAAGGCGAAAGGAATCGGGACAATACCGACCCCATTTTAAGTCTCATGGATGGTCGGCATGTGTCTCCGTGTCTCTGTGGTAAATATTGGGTTTTGTTTGAGATTCTTAGGTTTTAACAAAGGAACTCAAGGCGATTCATGAAACTCGAACCCAATATCCATAAACCCGTCACCCTCACGACCTTTATTGAGCATAAAAGCTCGCTCACCCTGCTCGATTACCTGGTCAATCGCTTTTCCTACCACACCCGCGAGGAGTGGCGCGAGCGTATCGCCCAGGGCAAGGTGAAAGTGAACGAACGCGTCCCCTCGGAAGGACAGCCCCTGCGCCCAGGGGACGAGGTGGCCTACACCACCGATTCGTGGGAAGAACCGGAGGTGAACAAAAACTACCGGGTCGCCTATGAGGATGACCAACTGCTGGCCCTCGCCAAGCCCTCGCCCCTTCCAGTGCACGCCATCGGGGCCTATTTCCAGAACACCCTCATGCATCTTTTACGGCAGGACCGGCCCGAGGCGAGGGATTACCACCTGGTCCACCGGCTGGACTCGGAAACGAGCGGACTCCTCCTCCTCGCCAAGGACAAGGAAACCCTGCAAAATCTGCACAAACAATGGGATCGGGGCGGGGTGCGTAAGACCTACCATGCCCTCTGTTTCGGGTCCTTCGAACCCGCCGAAAGGCGGGTGGAGTTTCCGATCGGCCCCCTGGCGGGAAGCAAGGTGCGCATGAAATTAGGGGTGAATTTGGCGGAAGGCAAGCCGTCGATCACCGAGTTTAGGTGCCTTGAAAGGAAGAATAATTTCTCCAAGGTGGAGGCCCGGCCCATCACCGGGCGCACCCACCAGATCCGGGTGCATTTGGAAAACATCGGATTTCCCATCGTGGGCGACAAGCTTTATTCCGGGAGCGACGAGACCTTTTTGCGCTTCTACGAGCATGGCTGGGATGATTGGCTGAGGGAAAGGGTGATCCTGCCGCGAATGGCCCTGCACGCCTTTCGTCTTGATTTCATCCACCCCGCGACTGGGAAGCGGTTAATCCTTGAGGAACCAATGCCTGGGGATCTAAGCCATTTTTGGGGCTCGTTGGTCTCAAAACTGCCCTGAAGGGGCAACGTGGGTTGAAATCGATTTGTTAAAATGGCTTATCGGATGAATCCTGAAACTCCGCGGAGCCGCAAAGGTGCCATGGGATGAATAAAACAGTCAAAAAAATGAAATTGGGTGAGGAATCGCCAACAGACAACGCCATTTATTGGTTGAGCCGGCCAGCGGCTGAACGCATTGAGGCGGTGGAAACCTTACGGAAGGAGTGTTATGGAGATTCAATCCGACTTCAAAGAATTGTTCGTATTGTTAAATCGCCACAAAGTTGAGTGCATCATCGTCGGCTCCTACGCGCTCGCTTTCCATGGTGCTCCCCGAAATACGGGGGATATGGGTATTCTGGTTAGGCCCACACCGGGAAACGCCGTTCGTATGATAACCGTATTAAAGGATTTTGGTTTTGATTCTATGGGCCTCACCGATGGGGATTTTGACAAGCCCGGACAAATCATCCAATTGGGCGTTCCACCTTTCCGGGTCGATCTTCTCACTTCGATATCGGGCGTGACCTGGGAAGAGGCCGATTCGGGAAAAGCGGCAGGCAAGTACGGGGATACGCCGGTTCATAACCTTGGCAGGGCCCAATTCGTCGCCAATAAACGCGCGAGCGGCAGGAAAAAGGACCTGGCTGACTTGGAAGCCATTGGCGAAGAATAGCGATTCATTAACAGGCTGATCCAAGATGGCTCAACTCCTCACTCCAACTCCTAACTTTTAACTGCCTCTGTCCATCCTTGACATTGCGAGCGGGTAAATTAAAATACCGTTCCTTGCCTTTCCCTCTTACCGGTAGCCTGCCCTGAGTAAGCGCAGCG
Source organism: candidate division FCPU426 bacterium (assembly GCA_963771075.1). Classification (GTDB taxonomy): domain Bacteria; phylum Oederibacteriota; class Muellerivitia; order Muellerivitales; family Muellerivitaceae; genus CAVTWJ01. The sequence continues at coordinate 77,818 of CAVYSE010000024.1, forward strand.
CATCGAAGGGCCCGAGTGGCGAAATTGGCAGACGCAATAGACTCAAAATCTATCGGGAGCAATCCCATGTCGGTTCAAGTCCGACCTCGGGCACCAATTTTCTTTTTTCGTTCAACAAAAAAGCTAAAAAATAATTTTTCCTGTGAACTTCCGAACTTGTCGGAAGTTTTTTTGTTTGTGTCAATGGCCCTCCCAATTGCGAATGACACGCATATGACAAGAATTTCGAAAGAAAAATCTATTGAGGTTATGTGTTTCGGAAAACATTTGTTTTGGGCGTGTAATTAAAAATTATTCCCTACAAGACCATAGGGCTCAGTAGACTTTCTGTAACGTGTGCTGGTCGATTTTTTCCCTAATAAGCTTGTCAATTATGCTTGTGCGAAATTAGAATTTTTATGTTTGCATCTAAAGTTCTTTCGGGTAAAGGACAACGTAATGAGAACTAAGGGATGTAGAAAACTAGGGGCCAAACTATTGACTGTTGGGTTGAATTCTGGAAAAGCGGAGCTGTTCCAGGAAGCGGTTGTGGAAATAGTAGAGCAACTTGGTGGGGTTGAAGCCTTTGCGAAGAAAGCGAAAATGTCGGTACGGGAATTGAAAAGGGCCTTAGCTAGTCGAGAGGCCTTTCAAAGATGGGTGGATATAGCCAAGGTGGTAAAGGCTCTGAGTGAAAGCCGGATGGCATTTTATGCAAAATGAGCAAAATTTCCCGCTATTCAGGATATAACAATAATGTTATATTTAATCCATGAAGGTTGATCTGTTTAGAAGTTCATCGGGGCGGTCGCCCGTTGAGGATTTTATCAGTAACCTTTCTAAAGAGGATCAGGCCCTTTTTAAGACTATCCATGACGGGATAGAGCGGGAAGGCTTGAAATATCCATACGTTATTTTCAAACCCTTAGAAGGGAAGCTCTGGGAGATCAAATTTAAGGGTTTGGACGGTTCTTACCGGATTGGCTATGTTTTGGTGACGGGGCCAAAGATGTTTTGGCTTCATGTTTTTAAAAAGAAAACGCAGAAGATATCCAGGCTGGACTTTGAGTTGGCCTGGAAGCGGATGAAGGAGATTTTGGAATATGAAAAAAACTCATAAACCCTACACGGACGGAAAAGCCTTTTTCCACAAGTTGGAAAAAGACCCTGAAATTCGTATTTTGGTAAAACAGCAAGAAGAAAAGTTTCGCCTTGCCACTGCGATCAAAAGAGCCCGAGAACATGCAGGATTAAGCCAAGTTGCTTTGGCTAAGAAAATTGGAACCAAACAAAGCGCAATTTCTCGTGCGGAAAGCGGTGTTTACCGCTCGGTGCCTTCCTTGAGTTTCCTACAGAAAATTGCGGCGGCCTGCGGGGCTCATTTAGGCATTACATTTGATTTCCGTAAGGCCAGTTAGTATTTCATCGGCCTTCTTTTCCTTGAGCCCCAAAGCCCGCAAAGAGTGTACGCCATTAGTTTGGACGATGAATAAAGTCAATGATCTTATTCATTGGACCCCGATTTAAAAAGAGTATAATAAATTCAACCTAAGGGGATGGAGTTCTCCCAAAACCGCCAATTCAATTGGACGATGACTCCTACTGCATGATGAAACATGCGGTGGGGCCATGTACTAACAAGTCAAACCCGCCGCCCGGCGGGTTTTTTTATTTCCCGCCCTTTCATCCTGCAAGTAAATCTTGGAGGCGGGATATGACCCACGTTTGGGCGGAAGCTACGTTGTGGATCGGGTTGGCGCTGGTCGCAGTACTCATTTCCATCTGGCTAAAAATTGCCACAGCCTTATCGGAGATTGTGGTCGGTACGGTGGCACAACTGGTAATCGGGGCCTTAGTAGGTCAGGCTTTTTTAGGCACAAGCGAAAGTTGGATTACCTTCTTAGCGGGTGCGGGCTCCATCGTTCTGACTTTCCTGGCTGGGGCCGAGCTGGACCCGGTGGTGTTCAAGGCCAAGTGGAAGGAAGCTTCGCTTTTGGGGCTGGTGGCTTTTTTCGCTCCTTTCCTGGGATGCACGGCAGCCGCCTTTTACCTGCTTCACTGGAATCCTCAGGCCTCTTGGCTGGCTGGCGTAGCCCTTTCCACCACCTCCGTGGCGGTAGTTTATGCCGTGATGCTGGAACTCGGATTAAACAAGACCGAATTCGGAAAAATCATCTTGGCCGCCTGTTTTATCAATGACCTTGCTACGGTCATCGCGCTTGGGCTTATCTTCGCGCCATTTACCCTCAAGACTCTCGTCTTCGTGGGTGTCAGCGTTCCTGTCTTTTTTATCCTTCCTTGGCTTACACCCCGGTTCTTTAAATTGTATGGTGACCGTCCCTCGGAATTGGAAACCAAATACCTCTTGTTCCTCATGTTTGGACTGGGGGCTTTGGCGACTTGGGCCGATAGCGAAGTAGTTCTTCCGGCCTACCTTATTGGAATGGTTTTGGCAGGAACAGTCGGCAAAGACCATGTCTTGGTACGCCGCTTGCGAACCGTAACTTTTGGACTGCTGACGCCGTTTTATTTCATTCGGGCAGGTTCCTTCGTATCAGTTCCCGCCCTGGTGGCCGCTCCCCTGGCTTTCGTGGTCCTGCTTTTGGCAAAGATGGGAAGTAAGTTTGTGGGTGTTTTTCCCGTCACGAAATACCAGGGTTATGCCCATAAAGAAGGAATGTACACAACCCTTCTGATGTCCACGGGGCTCACCTTTGGCACCATTTCAGCATTGTTTGGATTATCACACCACGTTATCGACCAAACCCAATATTCGTTTTTGGTGGCTACCGTTATTTTGAGTGCGGTAGTGCCGACGCTTATCGCCAACGCCTATTTCTTACCGCACTATCTTTTGCCTAAAGTCCACAAACCTGAGGCTGAAGTCGTTCCATTGGCCCCAAATAACTCAGAAAACGGAGGCGCTTTATGATTCCCCAAAAAATCCTGGTGGCATTTGATGGTTCGATCCATTCCGAGAAATCTTTTCAATATGCCCTTGAGACGGCTAAACGTTTTCAGGCTTCCTTGTTAGTGCTTTCCGTTGCCCCGATTCCAGAATTTGACATCGCTGTAGAGATGGAATCGGTGTTGGAATCCGCCCAAGAGCATTTCGAGGAGCAATTCAAGGATCTGAAAAAAAAGGCCGAAGTGGCTGGGGTTTCCTTGACTACGGAGGTCGTGGTTGGTCATCCCGCCGAACACATCATCCGAAAAGCAATTGATGAAAAAATCGATTTGATCGTTGTGGGTCATCGGGGCAAGAGCAAGATTGGCGAATGGCTCTTAGGATCGGTAGCTAAACGCGTTTCTAGCTATGCTCCCTGTGCGGTCACGATAGTACGATAAAGGAGGCTGATAGTGAGCTTAAGCCAGTTTTTTTTCATCGTCACTGGTGCGTCCATCGGGGCTTTGAGCCGTTTTGGTTTAGGTCTATGGGTGACCGCTAAATTAGGGTCGAATTTCGCTTATGGTACTTGGTTTATCAATTTGATCGGATCTTTTGTACTGGGATTATTTTTGACCCTTCACTTGGACAGGGGATTGTTCCATCCTAATGTTCGATATTTCGTGGCTGTCGGATGGTGTGCTTCCTTTACCACTTATTCGACCTTCAGTTGGGAGACTTTCCGGTACTTCCAGGAAGGAGACTTTATGAGGGCGGGTTTGAATGTCACCTTGACCTTGGTAGGTTGTTTTTTGGCTTCATGGGGCGGTGTTGTTGTGGCAAGACTGTTGTAAAAAGAAGGAGGGCTCAATATGGACGTTATAGGTAAATGCAAGGTACTCCGCGTTTATGTGGACGAAGAACTGAAGTGGAAAGGCAAACTCCTTTACAAAGCTATCGTGGATCGGTTGTTGGCGGAAAAAGTGACCGCTGGTGCGACGGTCTTCAAGTGTGTAGAGGGCTTTGGGTCTTCTTCACATCTTCACACCAGTCGTATCATTGAAGTCATGGAAGAATTGCCCATGATCATCGAAATAGTGGACAAGCCTAATCGAGCCTTGAAGGCCCTGAACATTATCGAGGAAATGCTTCCAAACCATTGCTTGGTGACAGTTCATGAAACCCAGGTGCTTCATTATCACAAGGCGGACGGCAAGCATACCAAGACGAAGAAGTGGAAATAAAAATGAAGGATTTTCCGGGTCAGGATGGCAATTCCACGCCAAGCCTCCCGAATGATTCTCGGACTATTTTTACTGAAGCGGGGGATATCCTGTCATTTGCGGATTCCATCGCCCGCCGCTGGGGTATTTCAGTTCTTCTACCTCAAATCTATAATTTATCCGAATTTATAAATGAATCCGATTCCGTGGATGTGGTCTTGTTGGGAAGATTCAAGGCGGGAAAAAGTTCAATCTTGAACGCCTTATTGGGCAGGAATATTTTTCCGGTCGATGTCCTGCCGGCAACTGCGGTCATAACCCGCGTGTCCGGCGGGTTGACTGATCACGTGAGTGTTTTGTACAGGGACGGGCACTTGGAAACGGTGCCCTTGAGTGAAATTAAAGAATATGTCACCGAAAGGGGAAACCCCCAAAATATCAGGAAAGTCGTTAGGGTTGAAGTTCGTGCGACTGGCTTGCGATCTTTTGGCGGGATTCGGTGGGTGGATTCGCCTGGTCTCGGAAGCCTGCATGCAAGCAACACCGAAGCGACTTTGGATTGGCTCCCTAGGGTGGGAGCTGCCCTGGTGGCGGTAGCCGTGGATCAGCCTCTTGGCGAAGAAGATCGGGTTCTTCTTCGCAAACTGGAGGAACAAACCCCGTTTATTGTGATTCTTTTAACTAAGGCCGATCTAATATCTGGAGAACAATTGGAATCGGTCGTTCAATATGTCGATTCGCAATTGACAGAGAATTTTGAGAGGGAATTGCCAGTTTTTCCCGTTTCAACCCGACCTGGGTACGAAGAATCCGTTTCAAGACTTAAAAACAGCCTCCAAGCCAGACTTGGAGGGAACCGCACCAGTGAAGAAAACAAGATTATCCTCTACAAATTAGAAGCCATCCTGAAAAACTGCCGGGGTTACCTGGGGCTTTCACTCCGAGCCGCCCGTTCCGGGACTTTATCCGGGACGAAGCTTTCCCAAGCCATTGAAGAGGAATGGGTCTTCCTTTCCACTTTAGAGGATAATTTCCATCTGGTGGTGGATCAGTCAAGTCGTCGAATCCGGGAGTCTCTTGAGAGCTGTTTCGTTTCAAAGTCGCAGGAGTTGACCCGTAAGCTCCAAAGGGAATTGAAAGAGAAACTTTTGGGTTGGCGGGGAAATTTAGCCGAGGAAAGCAGGTGGTTTCAGGAATGGCTCGATTCCCAGTTGGTTTCCGAGTTGGACCGATTGGGCCGGGAAAACCAGGATGTTTGGAAGGTCCATGTCCGGAAAGTGGAGGGCGGTCTCAACCGGGATCTCCAGGCCTTTGGGGACCGGATTTCGATCAAAATTAAGGAAGCCCTTCAATACGAATACGCCGGGACTTCCTTTGAGGCAAAGTCGACCCCTTTGGAAAAGCCAAGCACCCATCTTGACAGGGTATTTGATACGCCCTTTGAAATCATATGGTTCCTAATTCCAATGCCGGTCTTCCGGGTTCTGGTTCACAGGCATTTCATCAATTCCTTGCCGTGGCAGGTCGAAAAACATCTTTACCGTTTATCGTCGGAATGGACGGAGAGAATCATGGATTCCATCCAGGGAATGATGGAAAAGGCCGGAAAGCATGTTCGGGACGAGTTGGAGTCCCTCGCGAACCTTTTGAAGGAAAGGATGGATGCAAGTGGAAGTATTGAGAAAGATTTGGGCCGATTAGGCGAGTTGGAGAGTTTAATCCGTTTATGAGCCGGTTTTGGCATTGGGCGTTCATTACTTTTAAGGAGAAGTTAAATGGCAAAGATATCCTCGGTTAAGGCAATGGAAATTTTGGACTCAAGGGGAAACCCGACAGTGAGGGTTTGGGCGGAATTGGAAAGCGGCGTGAAGGTTTCAGCTTCCGTGCCTTCCGGCGCTTCCACGGGAGAAAACGAAGCGGTAGAGCTTCGGGACGGGGACAAGAAACGCTTCGGCGGGAAAGGGGTCCTGAAAGCCGTTGAGAACGTGAACAAGGTGATTGCCTCGGCTATCAAGGGAATGGATGCGGAGCGGCAGGCGGAGTTGGACCGGCGCATGATCGAGTTGGATGGCACTCCCAACAAGGCCAAATTAGGGGCCAATGCCATCCTGGGGGTTTCCATGGCGGTGGCGCGGGCGGCGTCGGTCGAAGCCGAAATTCCCCTTTATTCATATCTTGGAGGAACGGGAGCCGTAAGGCTTCCAGTTCCCCAGATGAACATCCTCAATGGGGGTAAGCACGCGGACAACAGCGTTGACTTCCAGGAATTCATGGCTATGCCGATAGGCGCTCCCAATTTTACAGAAGCCCTTCGGTGGGGGGCCGAGGTTTTTCATGCCTTGAGGGGTATCTTGCACCAAAAGAAATATGCGACGGGGGTGGGGGATGAGGGTGGTTTCGCGCCGAATTTAAAAAGCAATGAGGAGGCTGTGGAGGTGATTGTCCAGGCCATCGAGGTGGCGGGCTATAAGCCGGGCAGGGATGTCGCCATAGCACTGGACCCTGCGGCCAGTTCCTTTTACGAGAAAGGGGTTTATGCACTGACCAAGTCAGGGCAAGGGAACAAATCCAGCAAAGAAATGACCGAACTTTACAAGGGATGGGTTGAGAAATTTCCCATTGTTTCCATCGAGGATGGGTTGGATGAGAACGATTGGGATGGTTTCAAGGAACATACGGCGGTCCTGGGGGGCAAGATCCAGATTGTTGGGGATGACATTTACGTTACGAACACGAAGTTTATCGCTCGTGGCATCAAAGAAAAAACCACCAATTCAGTACTGATAAAGCTCAACCAGATTGGTACGGTCACGGAAACTATTGAGGCTATTCAACTCTGCCGCAAGGCTGGGTGGAGTTATGTCATCTCCCACAGGTCGGGGGAAACCGAGGACGCCTTCATGGCGGATTTCGCGGTCGCCATGGGGGGTGGACAGATCAAGACCGGATCGGCTTGCCGGAGTGAAAGAATCGCTAAGTACAACCGTCTCTTGGAAATAGAAGCCGAATTAGGCAAATCTGCGGTCTTCGGTAATCCATTCAAGGAATAGGGGAAGGCCTTTGGAAAAACACACTCCATACTTCAAGGTTTTGGAAACCATTCAAAAAAGCCGGGATTGCGGGTTGTGTGTTCTGGAAAAGGGAGCGGTTCATTCCTATTTTGAGGCATTCCTTTACGAGAATGTGAATGACCATGGTGCCCGCGAAGCCTTGCGGGCTTCCAGGGGTTGGTGCCCGTTTCATGCACACCACTTGATTGGATTCCACGACACCCTTGCACTTTCCATCCTCTTCAAAGAACAGGCGCTCCTTGCCGGGTATTTTCTTGAGAAACAGATGGAGAAAACACACTTCTTTTCAGAATGGGTCAGCCATGCAAAGTGTCCTGCGTGTATCCAAACCATACAGATACGACAGCATTACCTTGCTATCTTGGTGAAGGGATTAATAGAGGAAGAGGAAATGCGTTCGGCTTTTTTTGGGAATTTTCATGTCTGCCTCAATCATTTTATGTTGGTAGTGGACGCGCTGTCGGACGATGCCTTCAAGAGGCAATTGGTGGACCGGATGTGGCAACGCCTAGCCGATTTGGCTGGACGACTGGAACAATATTGCCAGGACTGCCAGATAAACGCGGCGGGTGAAACTTTCGATTCACCCCACCGCTATGCTTGGAAGGAAGCTGTTGAGACAGTTGCCGGGTTGAAAGACGTTTTCGAGTCGCCGTTGTAATAAGACCCGTTATCGTTTTTGGTTCCCAGAACCCCATAAGTTTTTTCGGGAGATCATCAAAGGAAAAGAAAAAGTGAGGTGGGGGTGTTACTTCCTATGCCCCTAGGGAAAGTTGCTTTTGAATCTATCCTCAATCCTGGTAAAATGCCAAACAGCAAGGGACATTAGGAGGCAGTATGAGCAAGCCTAATGTTCACGGACTTCCCCAACATCTTCGGAAAGATAGCGGGGGATATTTCCTGGATTTTTTTACCTGCACATGCCTGTCGCAAAAAGGATAGTGTGCAACTTTTTTTTGGCCAGCTATATTAGTAAAAGCTAATTAAGGTCGGGAGGTTGAGATGAGGATAGTGTTAGGTGTCGTAATTGGGGCTGTTTTGGGCTTTGGATACCACAAATTAGTCGGTTGTTCGACCGGGGCATGCCCCATCACCGCCAATCCCTGGATCAGCACGTTTTATGGGGCATTGATGGGCTTTTTCTTCACACACGCTTAAATAAAAGGAGCAAAAACATGGGTGCGTTTACTTCGTTGATCAAATCGGTATTGGGTTTGGGGGTTTCGGATCCGGCGGCGGAGGTATCCCCTCAGGATGCTTTTGAGCGATTAAAGGCAGGTAAAACTATCCAACTGGTGGATGTGAGAAGCGAGGAAGAAAACAAGCAGGGCTATATCACGGGGGCCAGGTCAATCCCATTGCAAGAGTTGGGAAACCGGACAAGCGAGATCAATAAAAATGAACCGGTTCTTCTTTATTGTCAAAGCGGAGCCCGTAGCGGAATGGCTTTGGCTCTTTTGAAGGGGAAGGGATATAGCCAAATCGCCCATATTTCGGGCGGGATCTCAGCCTGGAGACGAAATAACCTTCCGCTTGAAACTGAGCCCGAAACTAACAAAGAATATACAACTGGGCAAAGTTGTTCTTTAAAGAGGCCGGGGAGGTAACGCATGACCCTGTTATTTTTGGGGATTGGTCTGGTCGCCGGGCTGGCGGCTGGTTTTTTTGGTGTCGGCGGAGGCATTCTCATCGTTCCGGCACTCACTTTTTTAGCTGGCTTCACGCAGGAACGGGCTACAGGTACTAGCCTGGCGGTTCTACTTCCTCCTGTGGGGCTCCTGGCGGTAATCGAATATTACCGGCATGGCAACGTGGACCTTAAGGCTGGAGTTTTGATCGCTTTGGGGCTGATCCTGGGTGCCTGGCTCGGGGCTTTAGAGGCGCATAAACTTCCCGAAGTCTGGCTTAAGATGGTTTTCGGAATTTTTGTCACCCTGGTTGGACTTTGGATCATTTTAGGCGCCCTCAAGGGCTTCAATGTGAGGGGCCTTTAGCCCGATTGTGCCACCGGATTGTGCCAACTTAATCTATACACCGCGTATACCTTGAATGGCACAATCACCTGAATTGGCAGCCTCACTGCCAATTCAACAATCGCTAAATATACCCAGGGTATAAACCCAATATTGTGCCACCCGATTGTGCTATCTATGCGACCGTATAATTACCACGCCGTGGTAAAACTTGGCACAATAACTGGCACAATCACATCCCCTTGTCGGAGTCTCCGACAATTCATTTACCTTTATTTATGCCGTCAGCATAACCCCGCCATTGTGCCACCCGATTGTGCCAACCAAATTTATACACCGCGTATATCTTGAATGGCACAATCCAACGTAGTGGCCGCATTGCGGCCACTGGGGTTCGATATTGACATTTTCTTAAGCCTGAATAAATTAATGGAAATTGTGCCACCGGATTGTGCCATTGTGCCAACCGTTCACCGCATATGGCGGGTTAGCTAAGTGGCACAATACCGACGGAATGGCACAATCGTTAATCAGTGGGATTGGCACGGGGAGGGCTGATCCAATTATTTGGAGGTTTTATATGAGTTCTATGAGGACTGATTTAGAAAGCAAAATAGAATCGATCGTTTTATGGTCGTTTCTTTGGATAGCCACACTCGTTCATGCGGGTCTTACCGTTGGTGTAATGGTTGCAACAGCTAAATTCCCTCCTGGGTATGAACTTTCAACAAATTGGGTCAATCTCCTTAGCCAAGGCCCAACATCAGTAACTTTCTGGTTTTACATCATTGTTCTTGGGGTGAGCACCGTTTTTGAAAGCGACTTTAAAGGTCGCTTAGCTTATGTAAAGTCCAGTTTTCCCTTTCCTGACATTCAATATAGTCATGTGGCTGGGGTTTTATGGGCGGTTTTGTGGCTTTTTGGCCACTTGGGTGCCTCAAACGGATGGTTTACCTTTCCAAATAAATTGGGCGCAACATTTTGGACCTGTTTATTATTTGTGTTTCTTCAACGCAGTTGGAATAAAAGCAACTATGAAGAGGATCTTCAAAAAAACTCAGAAAATGCAGAAGCACCCCAGAAAACAGAAATCGCCAAGCCCCTGGAAAGGGTTCCAATTTCAAAGCCTGTGTCGGCGGCGGTCCCCGCCGCCTCGAAACCAACGGTTTCTGACAATGCCGATGTGACGGAAAAGGTCATTGAATATGTTCGCCAGAACGGCCAGGCCAAAACCGGGGGATTGATAGGAGTGTTGGGTACCCCCAGGAGAACCGTGATCCGAAACCTGAACAAGCTTATCGAGGAAGGCAAGCTGGTCAGGGAGGGGCATGGCGCTGGCGCGGTATACAGGCTTAATGACAACCCGAAAGAAGAGCGGTTTAACTAAAAACGCCAGAAAATTCGAGGTTTCGTCACAAATTTCAATTAGTGGTTAAAATCCTTTGATGCCAATTGTGATAGTCCGCCGGTTCGAGTCCAACCCGGGGAATCGAAAAATATAGGAGCGAGTAATGTCTAAAAAACTGTTGTTTATTTATTTTTTGTTTTTTCCGTTTATGGCTAATGCCCAAACTCAACCTCGTTTTTATTTTGGCTATGGCGTTGAATTTAGGGATTTGTCAGCTAAGAAAAGCGAAATAAGGAATAAAGAAATTCCACTCTTGTCCTAAATAAAGGACTAAAAAAAGACACCTCCGACTGAAGTAGAATTGGGTTAGTCGACAAGCCCAAAGCGACGGTTACCAGCCGTCGCTACTTCAAACATCCGGAGGCGTATTTCGATGGTACCACCAACCAGTCTTTTTGCCCAAGTGTTGAAAATTGTGGATCGCACGGCTTTTGAACGAATTGTGCGGGAGTTTGAAGCCGAAAAACACGCCAAGGGGTTCAGTTGCTGGAATCAGTTTGTTTCCATGCTTTTCTGCCAGATGGGAGCCGCCCATTCCTTGAGGGAAATCTGTGGTGGCCTCCACACGGCCCTTGGGAAATTGACCCATTTGGGTCTTTGCGAAGCACCCACTAAATCCACCTTGGCTTACGCTAACGCCAACCGTCCTTGGCAGGTTCAGCAAAGTCTTTTCTACCATCTGCTATCGAAGTGTCAGCTACAGGCGGCCATCTCGAAGAGGAAATTCAAGTTCAAGAATCCCCTCTACAGCCTGGACTCCAGCACCATTGATCTTTGTTTGTCAGTCTTCGACTGGGCAAAGTTCCGTAGGACCAAAGGGGCCATCAAACTCCATCTCTTGCTGGATCATCAGGGATACTTGCCCTGCTGGGGACTCGTAACGGAGGGAGGCGTGCATGACGTGAAAGTGGCTCAAAAGCTGGATTTTCCGGTGGATTCAATCGTAGTGATGGATCGGGGATATGTGGATTTCTTTCTTCTGGCCCGATGGACGTTCCAAGGCGTGTGGTGGGTGACCCGTGCCAAGATCAACATGGCCTACGAGGTGGTGAAGAACCTGCCGGTTCCGAAAACGGGCAACGTCCTGAAGGACCAAGTGATACGGTTAACAACGTTTCGGTCACAGGAAGCCTACCCGAAAGAGATGCGACGAGTGGTGGTATGGGACGAAGACCAGAAGCGGGAACTCGTATTCCTTACCAACCACATGGGTTTTGCTGCCTCGACGGTGGCGGCCATCTACAAGGAACGTTGGCAGATCGAGTTGTTCTTCAAGGCTCTCAAGCAGAACTTACGGGTGAAGACTTTCGTAGGGACCACTGAGAATGCTGTTCAGACGCAGATTTGGACAGCATTGATTGCCATGCTGCTGTTGAAATTCCTTCAACTGAAGAGCCATATCGCCTGGAGCCTGTCCCACTTGGCGGCCATGCTGCGGATGAATCTATTGACCTACCGCGATTTGTGGGCTTGGTTGGATGCACCATTCCTGGTGGCGAGATTGGAACCGGCGGAAAAACAGATGGAATTAATACCCTCGTGATTTGGACAGCATCCGGACGAAAGGGGGGGGCTTATCCCTGGAAATTCACAAACCTGTCCAAAATCGCTTGTTTTTCTTGGGGGGCAGCGGTCAGATTGAGTTGTTTAGGATAGCAGTGAAGAAATTCAAAATAGAATTGAAATGTTGCGTAAGAAGTTTCGAAAAGGCCAGCCGTATGATGCTGTAACAATTCCTAAAATCAGTATAGAAAATAAAATTCATCCTAGTCCGTCCGAAACGCTTTGGGCGTTTAAAAATTCTAAATTAATTGGGACGACCCATGCTAGTAAATATTCCATTGAGTATGGTGAAGAGGATGAAACTTGGAGTTTTCGTTTTTTTGTTAAAGATTCTAAATTGAATGAATATGAGATTCTTTTTGTTTCGGTTCCATCTGACACAAAAACAGATGATTTGCCGATGGAATGCCATTATGAAAAGCTTTCCACCAAAAGTGGGCTGGAAAAGCTGTTAGCTAACATAAAAAAAGTTGATTTACCGAGAAAAAGTCCTTTTGAAAAGATTTACACCAATGATGAAATGGAAAAACTACTGGAACTTATAGATTATGACGATCAAGCAGAATTATCTCCCTCGGAAGTGGAAACGTTAAAAAGATTGATGGAACAGAACTATCCGGTGAAATTCGGCCGCGTAAAATTTAAGGGTGTAAAAAGAAGCGGGCGTAACATGGTGTTTGTTCACGACACCATATCCCTTTTGTGAAAGGACGTTACGCCCATGAAGAATATACACCTAGCCTTAGAGGCCTTGGCAAGGGAGAAAACCCAAGCCATGGTCAAGTCGGCGGTCGGAAGCCGACAGATCGGCCAATGGGTCGGCGAGGCTCTCAACCAGCAGCTTTCCGAGGCTTTCAATACCCAATTGGAGAAGGAACGGGACGAGTTCTTGGGTAGCCAACCCTACGAAAGACAGGAAAAACCCCGTTACCGTAATGGTTTCAAGCAGGTTTTCGTGCCTGGATTTTTAGGCCGATTGGAATTGAGAAAACCAGTTTTGAGGAAGGGCAAAGGGTTCGTTTCCGAGACTTTGAAAGCCTTGAGGGAAGGCAGCCAAGCCCTGATGGGTTACCTGGGAATGAATTTCTGGCTGAAAGGGGCTTCCACCCGGTCGGTAGCGGCGGGGATGAACGAGGCCTTTGGAACGAAATGGACGGCCAGCCACATCAGCCAGATGACCAACGCCTTGGAACCCACGTTGCGGGAATGGGAGAAGCGGCCATTACCCGAAGGGATCCGATACCTGTACCTGGATGCGCTTTACCTGACAGTCAGGCGTCAAGAGGCTGGCGTGAAACAAGCCTTGCTGGTGGCTATCGGGGTGGATGGGAATCTCAAACGGCATTTTCTGGGATATCTGGTAGGCGACCGGGAGAGTGAAGCTTCCTGGACAACCATGGTAGAAGACCTGTTGAACCGAGGATTGGACCGCCAAACCTTGAGGCTGGTGGTCTCCGACGCGCATGGCGGGATTATCGCGGCGGTCGAAAAACGTTTGGGAGTTACCCACCAACTGTGCGTGGTGCACAAAATGAAGAACGTCCGTTTCCGGGTGGCCTGGAAGGACCAAAAGGCTTTTATGGCCGATTTCAAGGCAGTGTACTGGGCCGAAAGCCGGGAAAAAGCCTTGATAGCTTTGGGAAGCCTCAAGACCAGGTGGTCCAGGACATATCCCAAGGCGGTGGAGATGACGGAGGAAAAATTCGAGGCTTACACCCGATTCTTTGGGGAAAAACCAAAGTACTGGCTGATTACTCGTTCCAGCAACCTCATCGAGAGGTTCAACCTGGAGCTCAGGAGAAGGCTGAGGCCGGCGGGGATGATGCAGAATGAATTGGAACTGACTAAATTGGTCTGGGCAGTGGCCGAGGCCCAACAAGAAAGATGGGATAGGCTTAAAGTCCACACCTCAAGGAAGGAGGCAGAAGCTCAAGCCGCTTGATTAAGACGCCCGTGAAAATTTACACCCAAATTCTTGACGCGGGGGAGATTTTTGACGCAATTGTCGAGGGGAAGGTTACCGCTGATTTAAAAAAGAAGCATAAAAACAGTAGCGTTTTGGAATGCTACGAATACTTCCATAAAAAGAAAGAAACCATAAAGACGATAGACTTTAATAAGGTTCTAAATAAGCTTTACTTCTTGGGGATTGATCTGGGCGTCGAAGAGGATGAACAGCAGATTTTTGATACCATTAATTCTTTGGGAGTTTCATTAACGACCGCCGAGCTTTTAAAAAATGAATTGTTTAAACGCGAAGATGAAGAGCTGTATGAAAAAACCTGGAAAAATATTTTTGAAAAAGATGAGGACGGTAAGTCTTATTGGGATTTAGAGGTTACCTCAGGCCGCCAACATAGGGTCAATATTGATTTATTTCTTCAAGCATACCTACTTATTAAAAGCGATGCTCACGATAAGTATTTGGGTTTAAGCAGTTTGTTTTCCAATTACAAAAATTATCTTAAAGACCATTCGGTTGATAAGGCGAGTTTTGTTAGCGAGTTGGTTAAGTTTGCGACACCATACCAAAATTCAATTGACCCCGACCTTTTAAATCAAGAGATAGACCAAAAGGCTTTCATTGACCGACTCAACATTGTTGTTTTTGGACTGAACACAACAACGGTTATTCCATACATCCTTTATATTTTAAATGAGGTCAAGAGCAAGGATGAAAGAGAAGGTGTTTTTCGGCTCTTGGAAAGTTACTTGATGCGGAGATTGATTTGCAGGGAAACAACAAAAGCTTACAACAACCTTTTTGCCTCTTTTATCCGCAATAAGATCAATGGGCTGGATAACCTAAAAAATAAAATTGAACAGTTTGATGATCCAACCAATCGCTTTCCCACTGATAAAGTCTTTTTAAAAGCTTTTCAAGAGAACAAGCTTACGAATCAACAAGCCAAAACAGTCCTTTATTTGATCGAAAAGTCGGTTCAAAGCGTTAAGGACTCTACCGTAATTAGGCCATTTAACGAGTATAGCGTTGAACATGTTATGCCAAAAAAATGGAGAAATAATTGGGATAACATCGGAGATAACGATGCCGATGAAAGAGACGAGTATTTGTTGAGGCTTGGAAACCTTACTATCCTCACCGCCTCTCTTAACAGCTCTATCCGTGATGCCGAATGGAATGTTAAAAAGGCCGGGAAAAATAGTAAGAAAGGCCTTGAGGAATACAGCGCTGGAATTAAAACTTTCCACCCCTACTTGAAGGAATCAGACTGGAACGAAGATGTGATCGCAAAGAGAGGCAAAAAACTTTCGGAAATGGCCGTCGATTTGTGGAATTTATAAGCCGGGTTAAGGCTCTCTTTGTTTTTTAATTGCTTCCGGTATTCCCTTAGCTTGAATCCGAGGTTTGCGTCCAGGGTCATTTATGGATGAACCTTGAGTTTGTAAAAAAACTAAAACTTTTACAGTTAATGGATAAAATAAACGAGGATCTGAGGCCTGGAACACTTCGTATGTCTTCTGATGGAAAGGGCCAGCGGTGGTTGACTCGTTTTGACTTTGAGAGTCCAAACTATACTACTGACTTCAGGAGCATTCCGACTGCAAAGATTTGTTAATCAAGGAAACCGAACACAGAAATCCGAGTTTGATAATTTTAAAAATAAATGTCTGGAGTAACCAGTTTGGAACACGAAGAAATTCAGAAAAAAAAGGCACTTCTTTTTACGACCATTAGCCGCTTGATTCCGACAACGGAAGTTCTTAGGAAAAAAACTCTCGAAAAACTAATTGAACTAACTCTTTTTTCGATTTACCCACGAGCGGGCGACGCTAAAAAAATTGGTTCTTTGATAAATAAGGAATGCGGGTTCGTTTTACCGCCAACTATTGTTCAAGAAATATTGGATGGATTGGCAGAGGGGGAAAGAGTAAAAAAAGATTCGGAAAAATATTATTTATTCAAAGAAGTATTTGAAGAAATAGAGGCGGGACAAACGGGCGCGGAAAAAAGATACCAAAGTGTAATAAAAAGAATTTTTAAGGTTCGCGACTCCGGAGATTTAGAAAAATATTATTTACCATTTTTAGAATATATCTCTTTGGTATTCTCAAAATTGGCCGACGAATACGTAAAGATATTAAAGGGCGAAATATCGCAAAGTGATTTTGTTTCTTCTGGATTCATAATTGATTCAATCAAAGTAATCCTGAAAAGTTATTCGTCGGTTGACAAGGAAATATTTTCTAACGGTATTTATGTTTTTTTGAAAACGACGCCCGACCCCGATTTTGATTTAATAAAATGGTACACATCTCAAAATTATTATTTGGCAAAATCAATTGGCCTTGATCCGGCGGGTTATATATTAAGTGAAGAGATTTTTAAAAACGGTTCATTTTATTTAGACACAAATGTTCTCGTTGCGGCAATTGAAGGCAAACACAGACACCATGACTCAATCACAATTCTTATGAAAAAAGCTAAACAGTTGAACATCGATATTTATGTTTCTGAAGCAACGAAAAGCGAATTGCTCCACACTGTAAATGATCAGAAGAAATTACTGGAAAAAGTAATAGATAATATCCCTTTGGAATTACACCATAGGATGAGATCGGATTTTTTGGAAAAATACGATGAGCTTAAAAACCATAATCCTGACGCAAAAATTGATGAAGTTTTTAAAGACTATGAAGATTTGAACAATACATTTGAAAAACTGAATATCAAAGTTGTTGATGATGAATGGTTTGACCGAGAAAAAGATTCTCCTTCCACTGGTATGTTGGCGGATTATTTAAAAACGAAGTATAAAAAAAT
Organism: candidate division FCPU426 bacterium; assembly: GCA_963771075.1. Lineage (GTDB taxonomy): Bacteria > Oederibacteriota > Muellerivitia > Muellerivitales > Muellerivitaceae > CAVTWJ01. The sequence continues at coordinate 94,708 of CAVYSE010000024.1, forward strand.
GAGAAGCAAAGAAAAAGAATCACTTCCTGCTTTTCACGACGCCTTAATGTTGAGGTGGATACATGAAATTGAGCAAAAGGATCGGAGGACGTGGTTCATCACACTTGACACTACATTGCCTGGCCCATTAGGGGAGATAAAGACCGAATACTCCATCGCGATAACCTTGGATGCCATTCTCCAATATTTTGCCCCGATGGCGGGTGAGACTGATGATTTTCAAAAAATCTTTAGTAATCTTGTTAAAAACAGACTTCTCCCTGAAGAAAGAATGTTTGATTTAAAAGATTTTTTAATCTTTGACCAACTGGGAATTCAGACCAAAACATTGCCGATTGATGATGTTGAGGGGTGTTTAATAGATTTAAAAGGAAAATTTTCTAATACGGATTTGAGCAACCCTGTCATCAAACGAAATATGGATTATGAAGTTGCAAGGTATTTTACTGACCCCAGCAGAAAATTTAACCTGGAAGTAATGAGGTTAGAAGGAGAGTTGAAAAATACAAAAAATATGACTGCAGAGGAAATCGATAGATTGAAAACGGAATTAAGCGAGAAGTTATTGGAAAAAGATAAAATTCACCAATCAATCGCGTCAGAGTTGAATATTAAAATAAGCCAACTTACAACAACGGGTGAAACCGAAAAATTGAAACATGAAGGGCAGCTTAGAGGATTAGTCTTGGCTATGTTGCTGGTGGCTATGGAATTCGGAATGTTTAAACTTTCTCAGGTTTACGGGGATGGTGATAATTGGTTTCAAAAAATGTTAGCTTCGTGGGAGGGATTTGGAATTACTGGAGTTCTTTGGATTTTCATTTGTTACTTTTTAATCGGGAAAAAAAGGTTTGTGGCTATGGGTTGGCCATTCACCGAAATTTTTAAAATAAAAGATTTATCTGAATAGTAATCATTCGGATGTGTTTCGGGTTTTATTTGGCTTTTGATTCAGACGTTAATAAACTGTTGTTCCGAATCAATGCTGACTAAATTCCATGTCTTTTTAAAAACTTTCTCATTTAACAACCAAGCTAAACCCTTGGAAGCATATCTCAAACTTCTTTTGAAAAATATTACCCCCTTACAAATTTATGGGTCCATTTCATTTCGTTCATTGAATCTGCATTTATAACCAACGTTAAACTTATTATTCCGCCGGGGCCTAGAAAAATTTTTTCTTGGAAAGTTGATCCTGATTCTAATCTAGCCGGGATGGAAATTCTTTCTTTTATTTGTTTTTGGGTTTGTTCTGCGCAATTTGTGTCAAATACGAAATCGATTTTTAAATTTGTAACCGGGACTTCACCGACATTTTTTATTTCAAATCCGGGTAGTGTGAATTCGTAATGATCTGTTTTCTCGGCTTTGACATAAGTCAGAGTCAGTTTCGGTTTTTTTAATTTTTCTTCGGTTGAATTTCTTCGCTCATCCTCTACTTTCCATCTTTGTCTATTTGCCCACTCACGATACCCTGCCAATAGAAAACTAAGAATTCCCAGTGCAATGCCCCACCAACCTGAAGGGCCCGGAGAATATGGTTCGGGCATTTCATACTCCTTGCGTTATTAAAAAATACTACATTTCTTATTATCTCATGAAGTTAGTTTGTTTCCTCATTTACCGACCAGCCTTAGCCCTAGGGGGCTTGCCCTCGGACGTAAAAGCACGTCCGGGTCACCAGGCCTCGGATGCTGTCACTTTGTTTTCGCACTCCGTCGGAAAACTCGAAAACATTTAATGGGCCGATAGTCCGCAGGGCTACCTATCGTCCCCAAATCCATTGGCCGCCCCCCTCCTCGATTGAGGGGGCGGCCTTCCAGCCGCGCTCAATAAAAGCGGAGGTAGGAAGATGGAAACAAACAGAGCGAAAAAAGAAGAATTGAAATTCGAGTTAAGGGTGTTACCGCCTCCAACGGTTCCCCCGACAACATGGGCCGAAGCGAGGGCAGACTACAAAAGGGGGCCGGTGGTTTCAGGCCCAGAGGATGCCATTGCCTACTTCCAACAATACATAGGCGGGAAGCCCAAGGAAGCTTTCTTGGCCATGTTCATTGACCACAGAAACCACGTTCTCGATTGCGTTTTGATGCAGGAGGGGACGGTTGACCATACGGCAGTTTACCCAAGGGAAATTCTCAAGAAGGCTTTGGACTTGAACGCAACTGGGCTCATCTTTTCTCATAACCACCCAGCAGGTAGCCTGGAACCCTCCGAGGGGGACAAGGCTTTGACCCGACAAATCCTGACTGCCTCTAGGGCCTTAGGCATTACCGTCCATGACCACATCATCGTAGCCCACGAGGGCCACTTTTCATTCCGGCAAGCCGGGCTTCTGGTTTGAGGGGGTTAGGTATGAAATTCCTAAGAGAAGCCGTTACTTGCTTTCATGGGTGGGATGAGGAAAGGGAGTGGAGGCCTTGCCCCTCCTGTGGAGGATATTGCCCAAGCTGTGGGAGGTGGGGAATGGTCCTCGATTGGCAAACGGGGAATTGCTTGGAATGCCAGGAGGTATTCGACTCGGACTACCAGGGATAAAAATCCAACAAAAATCAGGCCCTGTCCCCAGGGCCTTTTTACGTCCGGCAGGGAAGGGGGTGATCCCTCCCCTGCACCCCACCCCTGTTTAATAACGAAAGAAGCATCGAATAAAAATCACATCTGATAAAATGTCACAACAATATGAGCAAAAATATAAAACCAAAATTAATTACGATTGATGAGACTTCGAAGCATTTAGACGAGGTCAAGGAGTTGGGGAGAAAAAATTCCTCTACATTAGGGTTTTTCCCCGATGGGGCATTTTTGGACCATGCCCATAAAAAAAGAATTTTAGGTGTAACAATTGGAGATGAATTTGCAGGTTATTTGCTTTACAGAGTTTCTAAAAATTCAGTAAAAATTGTCCATTTGTGCATCAAAGAGAGATTTCGTGGAAAGAATTTGTCTAAGGTACTCATTGACCATCTGAAGGAAGAAACATCAATGTTTCGAGGAATTAGCCTTAGATGTCGTCGGGATTTTCCTGCGAACAAAATGTGGCCCAAATTAGGTTTTACGGCTGTTAGCGAAAAAGCAGGCCGCAGTTTTGAACAAAAGACACTAACCTTTTGGTGGCTCGATCATGGTCATCCAAATTTGTTCACATTCTCTGTTCAAAAGCAAGCAGAAACAAAATGGACGGCGGTCATTGATGCGAATATCTTTTTCGACTTGTTTAGCGACGAAAGCGAAGAATCGAAAGCGCTGTTAGCAGATTGGCTTAAGGATGATTTGGAATTGTGTGTAGCTCCTGAAATTTTTAACGATATTGATCGTTCGGAAAATTCCGAAAATAGAAAAAAGATGAAGGAAGCGGCTAAAAACTTTTCTACCCTACCAGTCTCCAATGATTTAATAACCGAGACTCAAAAAAACCTTAAAAAATATTTCCCAAAAGATTTAACAGATAGCGACCATTCAGATATAAACCACCTTAGTCAAGCAATTTGCTCGGATGCTGATTTTTTTGTTACTAGAGATCAAGTTCTATTGGATAACGCATTAAAAATAAAAGAAGAGTTTCCAATAGAAATTGTTCGTCCGTCAGATTTAATCATTAAGCTGGACGAACTTTTACACTTGAAAAATTATTACCCTTCGCGCTTGGCTGGAACGAGCTTGAGCACAAAAAGCATTACAAGCGGAGAACAGGATTCAGTCTTCGGTGAGTTTAGAAACCCAATAGGGGGAGAAACAAAAAGCGATTTTCTACAAAAGCTTAGGAAATATTTAGCAGATCCGCAGACCTTTAGGTGTTCAATCGTCCAGGATGGCTTAAAACCTTTAGCCTTTTTTGTTTTAGACAGATCCGAAAAAAATAAACTAATAATTCGGTTTTTGAGATGCAAACAAAACAATCTTTCTTTGACTCTGTTGCGCCATCTTTTGTTTCATTTTTTGAAAATTTGCGTGAATGAAAAACGGGCTTGTCTTGTGATTTCGGACAACCATTTATCGGGGTATGTCGAAAGAGAGTTGTTGAAAGATAAGTTCATAAAGCATGGACCCGATTGGCACAAGTTTCTCTTTGACTTTATCGGCGATCATAAACAGATAAATAATAAATTGAAAACTCTCATCTCTTCTGGGGTGATTGATCGAAAAATATTTAAGGATCACATCTCTGTTTTGAAAAGAAAAAATATTTTCAAAGATAATCGGTCGATAAATGAGCTCCAAAAATTATTTTGGCCATTAAAAATTGAGAGTAAAGACTCCAACATTTATTTGGTACCCATTAGGCCGAGATGGGCCAAGGATTTATTTGACGAAAATATCGCTAGTGAAGATCTCTTTGGCGCCAAAAAGGAATTGGCTCTAAGTCGAGAGCAAGTTTATTATCGCTCTGCTCGGCCTTCGGGGATTAAAGCTCCTGGTGGCATTTTGTGGTACGTGAGTGAAGACAAAGGCTATAGTGGCACAAGTTGCATAAGGGCATTTTCAATTCTTGATTCTGTGGAAATTTCAAAGCCCAAAGACCTTTTTAAAAAATATGAAAGACTTGGGATTTACAGTTGGAAAGATGTTTTTAAAACTGCGAAAGCAAATATTGGGAATGATATTATGGCCATTAAATTTTCTGAAACAGAGCTTTTTAAAAACCCCATCTCGATGAAAGATCTTTCAAAAATTCTTTCGCGAAGGGGCAAAGGGCTTCTGTTACAGTCACCACTTAAAGTTACGAACGATGTCTTTTTGGAAATTTATAAACTAGGGTGTGGAGAATGATCAGCAAGGCAAGTAAAGAAAAAGTTCTGCTCTTATCCATAAAGCCAGAGTATGCGAACAAAATATTTTCTGGCGAAAAGACAGTAGAACTGAGGAGGACAAAGCCGAATCTTAAAAGAGGGGACATCGTGGCAGTTTATGTTTCGTCTCCAATAATGGCTTTGTCAGGGCAATTTGAAGTTGATGAAGTATTGGAACGGAAACCGGAAAAATTATGGTCGGAAGTAGGAGAAGAGTCGGGGATAAAGAAAAATGAGTTTGAAAATTATTATCGCGGTGCTGAAATTGGCTTTGGTATAAAAATTAAAAAGGTAGTAAATTTTAAACGCCCTGTCCCACTGTCCAACTTGAGAAAAACCTGGACCGGATTTAATCCCCCCCAAATTTATAGATATTTGCCCCAAGGTGAATACAACCAAGTGCTTTCATGGAGAAATATTTTTCCGTTTAAAATTCGACGAGTTGGAAATTACTTAACTACGTTCTTTTAAATAATTGAAAAAAAGGGAATAAATGGCCGAACTAATTTGGGATGGGAAATATAAAGACGGGAAAAAAGTAGCCCCTGTCCGCATTGCCTTGCCTTTTCAAACCATTGAAACCGTAAACGAAAGCACTCAAGACCGCCAAAAATCGCTTGATATGTTTTCGAGTGGCAGGGATTCAAACTGGAAAAATCGCCTGATTTGGGGTGATAAAAAATATGTCCTCCCATCCCTTCTCGAAGAATTTGCTGGCAAGATAAATCTCATTTATATCGATCCACCTTTTAATGTTGGAGCCGATTTTTCATTTGAAGCGACAATACCTGATGAGCCTGAATCTGAAAACGAAGAAGTAACAACCTTTGAAAAGACTCCTAATGTTATTGAAATGAAGGCATATCGAGACACTTGGGGTAAAGGCCTTGATTCATATTGTCAGTGGTTTTACGAGACGGTTCTTATGCTTCAGGAGTTATTAAGCGAAAAAGGGATGATATTCGTCCATTTGGATTGGCATGTGAGCTATTACGCAAAGGCAATTTTAGATGAGGTTTTTGGAGAAGATAAGTTTGTGAACGAAGTAGTTTGGAAAAGACAAACTGCAAAAGGGGACGTGGCACAAGGTTCTCAACATATGGGTCGAATTCACGAGAGTATTTTCGTTTATTCAAAATCACCAAGCTACACATGGAATATGGAATATACCCCATATGAACAAAAGTATATCGATTCTTTTTACCGTTATAAAGAATCTGATGGAAGACGGTATCAACTAAGTGATGTAACTGCCCCAGGCAAAGGAAAGGCATCAAAAGGAAATCCATCGTATGAATTTTTAGGCGTAACTAGATATTGGCGTTTCTCGAAGGAAAATATGAACGAGCTATATAAGCAAGGGAAAATCGTTCAAACGTCGCCGGGCACTGTTCCACGTCAAAAAAGATATCTGGACGAAATGCAGGGAGTTCCTCTTCAAGATATTTGGTTGGATGTTCAACACGTTCAAGCCCAATCAACCGAAGGTTTGGGGTACGACACACAAAAACCAGAAATTCTTTTAGAACGTATTGTTAAACTTGCAAGCAATGAAGAAGACATAGTTTTGGACTGTTTTGCAGGAAGTGGGACAACCGCAGCGGTTGCTGAAAAACTTAAGAGGCGATGGATTACGTGTGACCTGGGCCGTTATTCAATTCATACGGCCCGAAAACGACTTCTTTCTATTCCAGGAGTAAACCCGTTTGTAATTCAAAACCTTGGAAAGTATGAAAGGCAAGCTTGGCAAATTGCTGAATTTCCTGAACTGGATAAGCAAGTCGAAAAAGAATTAAAATATCGGAAATTCATTTTGAACTTATACAAAGCAGAACCTATGACGGGGTTCACTTGGCTTCATGGGACCAAGAAAGACCGAATGATTCATGTGGGGGCGGTGGATTCCCCGGTTACACTGGCTGATGTAAAAGCAATTGCAGCTGAAACCTGGAAAGCAGTTGGTAAAGGTAAAGATTCCCCCAAAAAAGCTGCGGTGGACATCCTTGGGTGGGACTTCGCTTTGGAAGTGAATGAAATCTCTAAGCAGATAGCCGCCGAATCCGGGGTGGAAGTTCATTTCAAAGTCATTCCTCGTGAAGTTCTTGAGAAAAAAGCCGTTGAACAAGGCGATATCAAGTTTTTTGAATTGGCTTCCTTGGCCGTGGATATCAAAGCAACCGGGTTAGAAGTGACAGCCAGTCTTAAAGATTTTGTCATTCCTCCTAATGATGTTCCTGCGGAAATTCAAAAAGAAATCAAACATTATTCTCAGTGGGTAGATTATTGGGCGATTGATTGGGATTACAAAAGTGACACCTTCCACAACGAATGGCAAAGCTACCGCTCCCGCCAAAACCAAGACCTCGAACTCACCACCAATCACACTTACGAAACGCCGGGGGAATACCAAGTGGTGGTGAAGGTGATTGATATTCTTGGCAACGATACAACTAAACTTTTAAAGATCAAGGTAGCGGATGCCAAAAAGAAAAAGTAATCCAAAAACAAAGGCGAAAAAAGCTCACGCGGATTTACTTGATATCACGGGCAAGTTAAAGACCGCTCCCTGTGTTCCGGCCTTGAGAGAAGCAGTTAAAGCTTGGAGAGTTGGGGGTTACAAAGGCACGACTGAAACCACTCGACGGCTTCTTAGTTTTTGGTTTCAAAACGACCATAAGCTTTCCAATGGGAAAAAATTTGAATATCACTCCTCCCAACGGGAGGCTATCGAAACCCTGATTTTCGTTTGGGAATATGAGAAAGTTCGAACCCGCAAGGCTCTTTTAGAACGATACGCCACCAGTATCAAAAATCTTCGCCTACCTACCTATGATGAATTCGCTCGTTACTGCATCAAAATGGCGACGGGTTCCGGGAAAACCAAAGTCATGTCTTTGGTGGTGGCTTGGCAGTTCTTCAACTCGCAATGCGAGGAACCAGCTGAGGCCAAGCAATATGCCAAGACCTTCCTTCTGGTCGCGCCTAACGTCATTGTCTTTGAACGCCTCAAGACCGATTTTGAGGGCGGAAGAATATTCAGGGCAGACCCCATCATTCCCCGGTTTTTTGAAATCTTTTGGGATTTTGATTGCGTCATGCGGGGTGACGGACAGAAAGCCCACAGTGAAGGGGTATTATTTCTCACGAATATCCAGCAGTTCTATGAACGGATGCAAAACGTCAAGTACACTGAGCCTGATGAAATGACGGCGGTTTTAGGAACGAAGCCATCATTGACGAAATTAGAAGTTTCTGATTTCTCGGATCGAATCGGTCTACGGGCTGGAAATCTAGTAGTGATCAACGACGAAGCCCACCATACACATGACGAAGAAAGCGAATGGAATAAAATCATCCGCAAGTTCCATTTAAAAACGCAGCTCTCGATGCAGGTTGATTTTTCGGCCACTCCTCGTTTTCAAAAGGGCCAGCTTTTCCCCTGGGTCATCTCGGACTACCCTTTGAAACAAGCCATATTGGACGGCATTGTGAAACGTCCGGTAAAGGGGATTGCCCGAATACCAGAAGCGAAATCAAAAACAGCTAGCGTTAAATATAAAGGCTTTTTGATCGCCGGGGTTGAACGCTGGCGGGAATACAAGGAACAATTAACCCCCCTGAAAAAGAAACCTATTCTTTTCATCATGATGAACGATACAAGTGAGGCGGACGATGTAGGCGATTGGCTTCAAACCAAGTATCCAAAAGAATTTGGAGGAGATGGAACACTGGTGATTCATACGGATAAGTCGGGCGAAGTTTCTAAGGCCGATTTAGACAAGGCCCGTGGAATTGCCCGTGATGTGGATAACGATAAAAGCCCGGTGAATGTGATCGTAAGCGTTTTGATGCTTAGAGAGGGTTGGGATGTGCAGAACGTCACGGTCGTTGTGGGTCTTCGCCCCTATACCTCGAAGGCGAACATTCTTCCCGAACAGACTATTGGTCGCGGCCTTCGGTTGATGTTTCGCGGCATGGGTTCCGGTTATACGGAGCGGGTGGATGTCATCGGCAATAACGCCTTCATTAAGTTTGTTGAGTATCTGGAAAAGGACGAAGACCTACAACTGGATACCTTTGACGTAGGGAAAGACCAGTTAAAAATAGTTTCGATTTGGCCCGACCCCGCCAAAAAGATATTTGATATTGGGTTGCCCATTATTTCTCCTGTGATGGTACGTAAAAAAAGTCTTTCCGAAGAAATCGCCGAGCTGGATGTAATGGGCTTTCAAACTCCGAAGCTGCCTATTAAAAAAGGCGATGCTCAGGAAACATCCTTTAAGTACGAGGGCTTTGATTACATTACTTTGGTGAAGGAAATCGAACGGGAATATAAAATCACCGACCCGCAAACACCCCAAGAAGTAATTGGATACTATGCCCGCCAGATTTCACAGGAAGTCAAACTGCCTTCCCAATTTGCCGCTTTGGTACCAAGAATTACGGAATTTTTTCAGAAGAAAGCTTTTGGGCGGGAAGTCAATTTGGATGACCCGGAAATCCTAAAAGCGATGGGCACCAATGTGGCCCAATACGTTTGTGTAAATGCTTTCAAGAAAGAATTACAAAGCAAAATTGTTGCTGAACAAACCCCTAAAATAGAAGGGGCGGATCGCCTTTTATCAACTTTAGATCCACCTTTTCCGTGGGGAAGGCCGATTTTGGAAAGTAAAAAAACTATTTTGAATTTGGTTCCTTGCGACAATGAATTCGAGCGTGATTTCGCCAAATTTTTGGATAAAGCGGAAGACGTGATGAAGTTTTCTAAGATTCCTCAAAGCTTCGGCTTTTCTATCGACTACGTTGATGGCAACTACAACCAGAGAAGCTATCACCCCGACTTTGTGGCAGTTGCTGAAGACGGGACTAACTGGCTTTTGGAAACGAAAGGCCAGGAGGGTGAGGAAACCCAATTCAAGGATGCGGCGGCGGAAAGATGGTGCGAAAACGCGACAGGTCTTACAAAAAAGACATGGCGATATAAGAAGATTCCGCAAAAGAAATTTAACGAATTACAACCCACCTCATTATCTGATTTAATCGTTTTATAAAATCTTCGATTCAGATGACCACAAAATACTGATAGGTTCATTTCCAATGCGTTGTATTTTTTGCAAAAAACCTTCGGGAACTTCTAAGGCTGTTGAGCACATAGTGCCCGAATCGCTCGGGAATCTACACCATGTTCTGCCGAAAGGTTTTGTTTGTGATAGTTGTAATCAATACTTCGCAAGAAAAATTGAACGGCCCTTGCTTGAGTCCGGGGTTTTTAAATTCATACGTGCAGATCGCATTATCCCGAATAAAAAAGGAAGGATTCCACAATTTGATATTTGCGAAAGTGGTTCAATGCCCGATGTTCGAATAATGAGCAGATTCATCGGGAAAGTTGGTTTAGAAATATTGGCCCAAAGAATTCAAAATATTGAAAACTGGAATAGAGATTTAGTAGAAAAGGAAGAGCTTGATGTTCTCCGTCAATATGTTCGTTTCAATCAGGGTGGTAATTGGCCTTTTTATTGTCGGACACTATATCCAGTGAATACGGTTTTTACAGAACAAGAAGAGATGTACGAAACACTTCACGAGTATGATTTGCTTTATACAAAGCGAAACGAATTATACGTCGTAATTATTCTGTTTGGGGTTGAGTATTCCTTGAATATGGGCGGCCCCGAGTTGGAAGGTTATGAAGAATGGCTAAAGGAAAATAATAGTGAAAGCCATTTGTATATTGGAAAAAATTCAGAACCAAAAAAGTTCAAAGAATACTTCTTTACGGAAAGCCTGATTTCGAAGTGGATGAACAAGGGCTGAAAATCATTTTCTTTTCATTCTTGATCTTTTGATTTAATTATTTTTTTAAAGTATGCCTTTTAATTAGGCCCTCCTTTTAAAGCTGATAAATCCCAAAAATTTAATGAAGTCTTTTAGAATAAACGGCATACCTTAATCGGTTGATTGTTTTTGACGTTTTTTCAAAGGAGGATTATAGATATGACCATGAAAAAGAAACCGGGCCGCGGGCGTCCAAAGTTGGAAGAAGTTGGTGGAGTGAGGCTGATGGTTCACGTCACCGAAGAGATGCTGGCGGCCATGAACGAAAGGGCGAGAGTAGAACATTTAAAAGACCCGAAGATTAAAAGAGCTGACCTGATTAGGTTTGCTTTGGCGGCATACTTCTTCCCGCCGGGGAAAAGAAGAAGACCAGATCAAAAAAGGGAACCGACCAAGGAGTAGCTTGGCGGGATACCGCCTGGTTTGTTGTTCCGAGGGGTTTCCGGAAAGCCAGGTGCGGTATTCCGGCGGGCGATTACACCCTGAAGGCCTGCAACGGTAAGCTCGTTTCCACCGACCAGAAGGTCACGGTGGCCGCCGACGGGACCGTCAGCGCCGATATCGACATCCACAAAAAGTAACCCAAGGAGATTTCCATGGCTTCCGCGAGCAAAGTTCGGTGGGTCGGTGCGGCCCTGGCCGTCGCGCTTGGCCTGGGCGTGACGCTGTTGCTGCCCCCGCCCGCCGAGGCACCTCAAAGGCGCGACTTCAATATCGTGGCCCACAAGTATGCCTATGAGCCGCCCATCATTACGGTCAACCAGGGGGATGAGGTGCACATCAAGTTCTCCTCCCGGGACGTGACCCACGGTTTCTTCCTCGAGGGTTACGACATCGACGCCCTCGCGGAAGCCGGGAAATCCGGCATCCTTTTCAGGCATCCATCCGCGACGGACAATTTCTCCCCCGCGGACGAGATCGTTTTCAAGGCCGATAAGCGGGGCAAGTTTCGGTACCGTTGCTCCATGACCTGCGGCTACATGCATCCCTTCATGATGGGAGTGTTGATCGTTAAGCCCAACAGCCTATTCGGGATCGCGATGGGCCTGGTCCTGGGCATCCTGTTGGCCGGGTTCATCCTGGCCTGGCCCACCCGGAAAGACCCCCAACCCCAAGGAGCGGCGTCATGAAACGAAAACTTCAGGAACTCTCCGCAAAGGAGGTACTGGGCCTGGCCATTTCCATCGAAAACTCCAACCAAAAGGCCCTTCTCAACTACTCCGGTATGTTCCATGGTTACGACGACCAGGTTTCCAAGAATTTCGCTGAATTGGCCAGTGAGGAGAACCTCCACCGGGAACTGCTGTTGAAGCAATACAAGAAATCCTACAAGGGCGCCCCGCCCAAGATGGATCCCTTCGACGTGGAGGAAGTGGTGGAAGCGCTGGATTTCGACGATTCCGAGCACCTGATCTTTGACAGCTTGAAGGCGAAGAAAGTGTTCCAACTGGCCCACGAGGCCGAGACCCGGGCCGTGAACTTTTACAAGCGGGCCCAAAAGGCCGTGAAGAACAAGGACCTTGTGGCTTTGTTCAAGAAATTGGCCGCAATGGAAGGCGAGCACGCGAGCTGGCTGGAAGACAAAATCAAGGGAGAGAAATCATGAGTGAATCCGTGAATCCCATGCCCCAGCCCCTGCCTCCCGCCCGGTCGGTTCCGACCCCCTTGTCCGATCCGCCCGTCTTCACGGGGCCCAAGCCCTGGAGGCTGGACCTGTTGCAGGCCTTTCCCCCGCTCAAATGGCTGGTGAAACAGCGCTGGTTCCAGTTCGCCGTCATCCTGCCCAACCTGTTTTTGTTCCTCGTCTTTTTGGTCGCGGGGGTCTGGGGAACGCCGGTAGGGAACCGCAACATCCTCATTGTGTTCGTTTGGATCTTCTGGTGGTTCCTGCTGATCAGTTGCATGGTACCTTTCCTTTCGAGGGTCTGGTGCACGGTCTGCCCCTTCCCCTTTTTCGGGGAATGGATCCAACGGGGCTCCATCCTCACTCCCAAAATGGCCACCCCCGGCGCGATGGGGACCAAGATCGGCATCAACCGTTATTTCGGCTTCAACCTGCGCTGGCCCAAGGCCCTTTCAAATATCTGGATGCAGAACATCGGCTTTTTGGGCCTTTGCACCTTCAGCGCTTTCTACCTGACCCGTCCCCTGGTCAGCGTGATCGTGTTGGGCAGCCTGATCGTCATCGCCACGGTCCTCCACGTGATCTTCCGCCAAAGGGCCTTCTGCAACTATGTCTGCCCCGTCTCCGGCTTCTTGAGCCTTTACGCCATGAGTTCCACGATTGAGGTTCGGTCGAGGGACCAGAACGTCTGCCAAAAGTGCCACGACAAGAGCTGCCTGGTCGGGAGCGAGAAAGGCTGGGGATGCCCCTGGTTCAACTTCCCCAGCAAGATGGAGCGCAACAACTACTGCGGCATGTGCATGGAATGCGTCAAGACCTGCCCCCACGACAACATGACCCTGAACCTGCGCCCCTTCGCCTCCGACACCAAACTCAAGGGCTACGATGAGGCCTGGAAGGCCTTCATCATGCTGGCCTTGGCGCTTGCCTACAGCGTCATCTACCTGGGCCCCTGGGGCTTTTTCAAGGACGTGGCCAATTTCGCCGAGAGCGGCCGGGGCCTGGGCTGGTTCGCCGCCTATGCCGTCTGCCTCTGGTCGCTCCCGATGCTAGTGATCCCCGGAATTTTCTCGGTGTTCCATTGGGTGGCCCGGCGGTTCGCCGGGGCCGAGTCCAAGCCCTGGAAGGAATCCTTCCTGACCATGGCCTATCCCCTGGTGCCCCTGGGTCTTTTGGCCTGGATCGCCTTCAGCGTGCCTTTGATCTTCATCAACGGCAGCTACATCCTGGTCACTATGTCCGATCCCTTCGGCTGGGGCTGGGACCTGTTTCACACTGCCCACACTCCCTGGTCGCCCATCCTGCCCCAATGGATGCCCGCCATTCAGGTGGTCCTGATGGCCGTCGGCTTGGCCCTCACCCTGAAATCCACCTTCAAGCAGGCGGGCAAGCTCTACGAGGACCCGAAAGCCAAGTTCCGCTTCGCGGTGCCCATGGCGGTCCTCATGACCTTGATCGTGGGCCTTTTTATCCAGCTCTACGTGAATTGACCGGAGGAAACCCATGAAACCAATGGAAATTATCGCCAGCCTGCTTGCCGTAGTCGCCGTGGTGGGAGCCTTCATCATCCCCTTCGCCTACCAGAGGCATTTCATGCAAGGGAACCTGAAAGCCCGCACCATCGTCTTGACCGGGGTGGCCACGACCGGTATTTGGACCGAGGATGAGGTCACGGGTGCCAATTACGCCACCGGTGAGTTCAAGCCCGCCGAACTCAACCTCAAGGCGGGTGAACAAATCCGGCTGATTCTTCGTAGCGCGGATGTGGTCCACCGCTTTTACATGCCCCAATTGGGCATCGGGCCCATCGAACTCGTCCCCGGCCACACCGAGATCGTCAATTTTCGCGCGCCCAAAGAGGGGACCTATCCCTTCTATTGCACCGCGGTCTGCGGCGACTGCCATTTCCACATGATGAACATGCACGGCTTGGTGGCCGTCGGGGACCAGGTGGTCACGAAGGACGCGGCCGTGGCCAACGACGCCCTTTGTATGGCCCATCCCGCCTCGCCGATACCCATATTTAATAACATCACCGACCGGGGCCATTTCCTCTTCCAGACCCGGGGCTGTGTCACCTGCCACGGCGTGGACGGGATAGGCGGTGTGCCCAACTTCAATTACGCCCGGGGCACGGTGCCCGCCTTGAACACCTTGGCGAACAAGATATCCCTCGAGAGCAAGGAGGAAGTGGAGGCCTTCACCAAGGTCTTGGACAAGAAAGAAGAGCCATCAAAAGACCAGCCGGTCCCCGGAGTCTCCAATTGGGCCTTGACCCTGGCCCAGTACCAGTCGGTCTTGAAGACGATCGAGGGGGGAAGCCCCCCCCTGAAGGCCGACCCCAAGGGCCCCGAGCCTCCTCTCTTCATGCCCAGCTGGAAGGAAAACCTCAATCGCGAGCAGATCCACTCAATCGTGGCTTTTTTGATCTCGGAACAAAAGTTCGAGGAAAAGACGGGATGGGGGAATTAGTTAGGGGAGAAGTTTTTTGAGCCGAAGGCGGGTGTCGTTCAATAAACTTAGGAGGAAGTGCATGTTTTTTAAATCCAAGAAAATTTGGCTGGGAGCGTTCCTGACGGCCCTGGCCTTTGCGGTGGGCGTTCAAACCGCCCAGGCTTTGCCCAGTTTCGCCCGGCAAACCGGCATGTCCTGCGCGGCCTGCCACACGGTTTATCCGGAGTTAACGACCTATGGTAGGACCTTCAAACTTAACGGCTATACCACGACCAACACGGACGAACTGAAGGACGGAACCGACGAGGCCGGATACCGGCTGGAAATCAACAACGTCCCCCCCTTGGCCGCCATGATTCAGATATCCGATACCTGGGTGAGCAAGCCGGTGACAGGGAGCGGGGCCGATCAGGGAAACGATGGCAATGGGAATTTGGAATTCCCCAACCAGCTGAGCCTCTTCTACGCGGGGCGCATCTCCCCCAACATGGGGGCCTTTGTGCAGATCACTTATGATTCCGGCTCCGGCGCCCTGGGCATGGACAACACCGACATCCGGTTGACCACCCGCACCCAGATCGCCAACACGGACCTGGTGCTCGGCCTCACCGCCAACAATAACCCAACTGTCCAAGACGTGTTCAACACGGCCCCCGCCTGGAGTTTTCCCTACTCGGGCAATCAGGCGGGTTTTGGCGTCCCAGCCATGACCCAATTGGAAAGTTTAGGTGGGGGAAAAGTGGCCGGTCTGGGGGGCTACGCCTTCTGGAACCAGCTCCTTTACGCTGAAATTTCCGCCTACCGGGCGGCCTACCAGGGTTGGAACAACTCCCCCGCCTCTGACACCTACCAGACCATCCAAGGCTACGCTCCCTATTGGCGGGTCGCCTTGACCCAGGATTTCGATAAGAGTTCGGTTGAGGTCGGCGCGTTCGGTATGTATGGCCACACGGTTCCCAACGGTTCAGTCATGCCTGCGGGCGCCCAGGATCAACTGACGGACACGGCCATCGACGCCCAGTACCAATATGTGGACAAGGAAAACGCCTTCACCCTGAAGGGAAGCGAGATCTGGGAGAACCAGGTCTGGGATTATTCCAGGCTGAACGCCGGGACAAACCCGAACGACACCCTTCGGTCCCTTAAAATAGACGGCACCTATTATTACAACCGGATCATTGGAGCCACCCTGGGGGTCTTCTCCACCACCGGCTCGGGGGACCCGGGTCTCTACGGCACGAACGACGTCACCAACACGCCCGACACCGAGGGCTATGTGGCCGAAATCAACTTCGTGCCCTGGTACAACACCAAGTTCCAGCTTCAATACGTCGGTTTCACCAAGTACAACGGATCGACGGACAATTATGACGGGAATGGCCGGAACGCCTCGGATAACAACACCCTCATGGCCATGGCCTGGTTGATGTACTAAAAACACCCTTTATCCAGCTGGTTTAAAAAAGCCGCCGCCCCCGGCGGCTTTTTTTATTTAACTTCCAGCTAACCCAAACGCGGATCCTGGTGGGACGATCCTACCCGGACCGCCAGGGTTTCGATCCCATTGATCCCCATCGGGTGTATGCCGGGTCGTTTCGGTATATAGGGTTCGATTTACTTTGGATGGGACGGGTCAAGCCGCCAATCGGCTTTTACGAGCAAATTGGCGTAAAGGGCCCGATCGATAGGATGGTTATCAAGTTGATAATCGGTTTTGTCCAGAAAAGATTACAAAGAATAAGGCGAAAATTGTCTTTTCATATCAAGATGAGAGTAGAATCAAATCGATTGAACGATTAGAAACCCGTTCCTCACCGGCCCCGGCGAATGTCTTAACGGAATCCGAATCAAACCATTTCCTTCCTTTGGTTCAACCAACTCGGCCCAAGTTTCATCCCTGAAAAGAATCACTAGGGGATTGAAGTCCCCTTAGGAGAAATCAATGCGCGTCGAAGACCTTAACCTCAAGGAACTATTGGAATTAGACCCGGAGGGAGGAAAGGTTCGTTTCGCCGGCCAAAGGGCTTTGATCTTCGACGCCGTTTCCCAAGGGCTCCTCCGCAAAGAACTCATCGAGTACCTACGGGGAGAGGACCGCCCGGGGCATCCTCAGCCGCTACGGCTACATCCACGGGCGGCGCCTGGCCGAGACCCTGAAAAACAAATTCAAATGGGACACGGAAGAGGACTGGAAAAAAGCGGGCGCCCGGATCTACGCCCTGCAGGGTCTTTTCATGCAGGACCCGGATGGGCCCGCCACATTCGGGCCGGAGGGCGGCACTTGGCGGGTTTCCTACGAGGCCGAACAGCACCTGCTCCACATGGGCCGCTCGGATTCCCCGGTGTGCTGGAACCTGTGCGGGCTGATCAGCGGTTATTTAAGTTTCACTTCCGATAAGGAAATGTACGCCCTGGAGGACAAGTGCGTCGGGAAGGGCGACACCGCCTGCCACGTGGTGATCAAGTCCGAGGAGGAATGGGGCGGCGAGGCGGGCGGGGAATTGGCGGTTTTCAAGCGCATGGGCATCGACGACGCCCTTCGGGATGTCACCTCCACGCTGAAACGGACGGAAATCGAGCTGCGGGAAAAGACCCGCAAACTGGCGGTCATCGCCAAGATCGAGGAGGACCCGGCGGAACTCATGGCCCGAAGCCCGGAGATGCGCAAACTGATGGAACTGGCCAAGACCATCGCCGCCATCGATTCCACGGTGTTGATCACCGGCGAGAGCGGGACGGGCAAGGAACGCGTGGCCCGGTTCGTCCACGACAACTCGTCCCACGCGCAGGGGCCCTTCATCGCCATCAATTGCGGGGCCATCACCGAGACCCTGCTCGAAAGCGAGCTTTTCGGCCACGCGCGCGGGGCCTTCACCGGCGCCACGTCGGACCGGGCCGGGCTTTTCGAGGCGGCCAACGGCGGGACGCTCTTCCTGGACGAGGTGGGGGAAATCTCCCTTCCCATGCAGGTGAAGCTCCTGCGGGCCATCCAGGAGAGGGAAGTGCGCCGGGTGGGGGAGAACAAGACCCGCCCGGGTCAACGTGCGCATCGTCAGCGCCACCAACAAGGACCTGTCCCGCGAGGTGACGGAAAAGAGGTTCCGGGGCGACCTTTATTACCGCCTGAACGTGGTGGAATTGGCCGTGCCGTCCCTGCGCAAACGCCGGGAGGACATCCTCCCCCTGGCCCGGCTTTTATTGGCGGAAGCGGCCCTGCAGATGAAAAGGCCCGTGGACGGGCTGACCTCCCCGGCGGCGGACCAGCTGTTGGAGTATTCCTGGCCGGGCAACGTGCGGGAGCTGGCGAACGCCATGGAAAGGGCGGTGGCGGTGGCGAAAACGAACCGGGTGGATCTGGGGGACCTGCCTCCCCAGGTGATTTCGGTGGCGCCGCCGGTCCTCAGGCAGGGCGAGACCCGGCTCATGAAGGACGTGGAGAGGGATTGCATCCTGAACGCCCTGGAAAAAACGGACGGCAACCGGAGGAAAGCGGCCGACCTGATGGGCCTGGGCGTGGCGACCCTGTACCGCAAACTCAAGGCCTACAAGCTCCTGGACAAGGTGAAGGACTGATCTTCCGGCATTCCGGATTTAAGGCGGACCAAACAAAAGTAGTTCGGCCGGTTCGGTGGCGGTGAAGGACAGCTGATCCGGAAGGCGTTTTTTTTTAGTCCCAGAGCAAAAAAGCGGGGTGTAATTTCTATCAATATGATAGTTCTTCTCGCGATGCCAAGATCCCGAATGACAATCCGCGCGAGCGCCCCTGCGTTCTATCGGTTCTCCTTCCCGTTCGGTGTTAGAGTGGCCGGGTCGGCGGCGCGTCCTCTCGCGGATGGGCCCCACCCTTCGGAGGATTCATCCCCAACCCAACCGCTTCCAAGACCATCCGCAAAATCGCCATGCTGGGCAGTCACCTTCCACGCCTTTGCGGTATCGCCACCTTTACTTCCGACCTGAGCGACGCCCTCCAGGGTTCCTTCCCCGGGATCGACCTGTTCAACCTGGCCATGAACGACGGCGAGCGGCGCTACGCCTACCCCGGCCGCGTCCGCTTCGAGCTGGAAGAAAACGACTTGGATTCCTACCGCCGGGCCGCCGATTTCCTGAATGTCAACACGGTGGACGTGTTGTGTCTCCAGCACGAGTACGGGATTTTCGGCGGCAAGGCTGGGAGCCACCTGTTGGTGCTCCTGCGCGAGCTTCGGATGCCCGTCGTCACGACCCTCCATACCATCCTCACCGAACCCAACGAGGTACAGCGTGCCGTCATGGATGAGCTCGCCTCCCTTTCCGAGCGCCTCGTGGTCATGACCTCCCACGGCGCCGCCACGCTCCAGGCGGTCCATGGGGTTCCCGCCCGCAAGATCGACCTGATCCCCCACGGCATTCCCTCCGTCCCCTTCGACTGCCCGAACAAGGACCAGCTGGGCGTGGAGGGCAAGAAGGTGCTCCTCACCTTCGGGCTTCTCTCGCCGGACAAGGGAATCGAGAACGTCATCGAAGCCCTGCCGGCCATCCTGGCCCGGCATCCGGACACGGTTTACATCGTCCTGGGCGCCACCCACCCCCATGTCAAGGCCCATCAGGGGGAGATGTACCGGTTGGGGCTGGAAAACCGGGCCAAAAAGCTTGGCGTGGACTCGGCCGTTCTATTCCACAACCGCTTCGTCAGCCAGGAGGAACTCACCCAGTTCCTTTCCGCCGCCGATATCTACGTCACGCCCTACCTCAACAAGGAACAAACCACCTCGGGCACCCTGGCCTACGCCTTGGGGTCGGGCCGAGCCGTCATCTCCACCCCCTATTGGCACGCCAGTGAGCTTCTCGCCGAGGGGCGCGGCATCCTGGTTCCCTGGAAGGACCCTCCCGCCATCGCCGAGGCGGTGAACGACCTGCTTTCCAACGACGCCAAAAGGCTGGCCATGCGCCAGCGCGCCGCCGATTTGGGTAAGGAAATGCTTTGGCCCGCGGTGGGAATCCGGTATTTAAAAAGCTTCGAGCGGGCCCGGACGGAACAGGGGGCTAGGCTGAAGTCCGTGTTCCAGGCCAAAACCCTCATCCAGCAGCCCCTCGATTGGCCCGACATCAAACTCGACCACCTGCGCGTGATGACCGACGGGACCGGCCTCTTTCAGCACGCGGCCTTCAGCATCCCCCGTTACGAGGACGGCTACTGCCTGGACGACAACGCGCGGGCGCTGCTTCTCATGACTTCCCTGGAGGACGCGGGCGCGGCCAACCGGCGGGAAACCCGCGCCCTGGCCATCCGTTACCTCGCCTTCGTGAACCACGCTTATAACGCGGACAAGGGCCGTTTCCGGAATTTCCTTTCCTTCTCCAGGAATTGGACGGAGGAATCCGGGTCCGAGGAAAGCCACGGGCGGGCCCTTTGGGCGCTGGGAAACGTGGTGGGGCGCGCCGCCGAACCCGGGCGCCTGAGCCTGAGCAGCGGCCTCTTCCACGCGGCCTTGCCGGCGATCCAGGGTTTCTCCAGCCCGCGCGCCTGGGCCTACGCCCTATTGGGGATCGGCGAATACCTGCGCGCCTTCGGGGGCGACCGGGGCGTGCAATCGGCGGGAAGGACCATCGCCGAGCGACTGTTGGGGCTTTACCATCGGACCCAAACCGGCGAATGGCCCTGGTTCGAGGACAAGGTCACCTACTGCAACGCGCGGCTTTCCCAGGCGCTGGTCGTTTCGGGAAGATGGATGGGGGACAAGGCCATGATCGAGGCCGGCCTGGCATCCCTTTCCTGGCTCTCCTCCATCCAACGCACGGAGGAGGACGGGGCCTTCGCTCCCGTGGGCTCCAACGGTTTTTACAAACGCGGCGAATCCAAGGCCTTCTTCGACCAGCAGCCCGTGGAAGCCTGCGGCATGGTGTCCGCCTGCCTGGAGGCCTACCGGGTGACGGGCGATGGCCATTGGTTGGAACAGGCCCGGCGGGCCTTCAATTGGTTTTTGGGGGAAAACCAGCTGCGGCAGCCCCTGTATGACGTGGCGACCGGCGGGTGCCGTGACGGCCTCCATGCCGACCGCGTGAACGAGAACGAGGGCGCCGAATCGACGCTTTCCTTCCTGCTCGCGCTCTGGGAGATGCGCTCCGCCGACGGTACCGGCGGGGTGAAACCAACCGAATGGGGGTCCAGGCGATGACGGCGAACAAGGGCTATGAGGTCATGTTTCAGAGGTACGAAAAAAACCCGATCTTAACGGCGGCTGACTGGCCCTATCCGGCCCATTCCGTCTTCAACGCGGGCGCGACCCTGCTGAAGGACGGCACGACTCTCCTGCTTTGCCGGGTGGAGGACCGCCGCGGCCACTCGCATCTTTGCGCGGCCCGTTCGAAAAACGGGCTGGATGGGTGGGTCATCGATGAAAAACCCACCCTCCTGCCCGACCCCCAAAACCACCCCCAGGAACTCTGGGGCATTGAGGACCCCCGGATCACCTTTCTGGAGGAAACCGGGATGTACATGGTGGCCTACACCGCCTACAGCAAAAACGGGCCGGGTGTGGCCTTGGCCGAGACCGGGGACTTTAAGACCTTCAAGCGATACGGGATGGTCATGCAACCCGACGACAAGGACGCGGCCATGCTTCCCCGGCGCATCGACGGGAGCTACGCGCTCATCCACCGCCCCCTGACCGATTCGGGGGCCAGCATCTGGATCTCCTACTCACCGGACCTTCAAAACTGGGGTAACCACGCTCAAATCCTCCCGGCCCGCCGGGGCGCCTGGTGGGACGCCAACAAAATCGGCTTGTCCGGGCCGCTGATCGAAACGAAGCGGGGATGGCTGATGCTTTACCACGGCGTGCGGCAAACGGGGTCGGGTTGCATTTACCGGCTGGGCGCGGCGCTTCTCGCCCTGGACAATCCGGAACGCTGCCTGCTCCGGGGCGATTCCTGGCTTTTCAGCCCGGAGGCTCCCTACGAACGCGGGGGGGACGTGGCCAATGTGGTATTTCCCTGCGGCCAGACGATCGGGGAGGATGGGGACAGGATCCATCTTTATTACGGCGCGGCGGATACCAGCATCGCAACGGCGGTGGGAAGCATCCGCCAGATATTGCGATGGTTGGATGAGAACGGGAATAACCCGGCGGCTTAAGACGTTGGCTCGGGTGTGAAATAAAAAAACCCGCGTACCCTTGAGGGGAAGCGGGCCACAAAAACAGGATTACTTAGTAGTGCTTCAGTTCGAAAATAGCTTGTTTGTTAAGCCGTCATTGCGAGGTTCAGCCCCAATCGGGGCGGGTTGTCCTACGTTGCCCATTGGGCAACGTAAATCAGGACTATGCCGCTAACCCTTTGGCTTTTATTGTAAAACGGCATGAACCAAGCTTGTGGTAGTTGGCCTGAAATCGGCCAACCATCCATGGGCTTTAGTCCATGGACAATCTCAGGCTGACTCATACCACGAATGGCAAAACCTGAGATTCTTACGTCGCATACCGCTTTTCTATTAGGTATTTATTGAAGCGGTATTGCCCAGTCTTCCGTTGCCCTAAAGGGCAACGGGGGCAAATCGTACTGATCTCCTAATTTCAAGGAAATGGAAATCAGCACTGCTTCTCGGAATGACACCCTAAACAACTCACTACTGGCTACTTCGCGGCGACGGCCTGCGCTTTCGCTTCAGTTCCGGCGGTGGGGAAATTCGCGCTCGCCCACTCCTGCATGCCGCCTACGAACTCCGTGGCCTTAAAACCCTTCATTTGCAGGGCCTTGGCCGCTTTGGGTCCCGCGTCGCAGGAGGCCCCGGCGCAATAGGTGACGAAGAACTTGCCTTTGCCGTATTTTTTCTCAACCGCCTCGATGAAATCCTCGGTTTTTTCCCCGATCGGAAGATTCTCGGAACCCTCGATGTGGAGCTTGGCGAAATCCGCCTCCGGCAATACGTTCAAAACGACGGTGTTGTGGTCCTTCATCTTGTCCTTGAGAGCTTCCTTTGAAATCGGCATGCTTTTCACCTCTTGATGTTTTTAATGGACTTCAACCTTACTTAAAGCAAGTAGCGTGCCCCGGCCTAGGGCGGATCGGTGTTTCCGTTATTCATTCAACGCGGGGAAACAACGTTTTATGGGAGGGGATGGACGGATCGGCGGACCTTCCGGTTTTCCGATCAAATCGACCGGGCAAGGCTCTCGTTTTGGTAGCGCTTCCGAATAGGTGTTCAGGAAGCCGATTGCTTTTAGCTATAAGCCTTTAGTTAAAAGCATACATCGACAAGCCGAGAGCCTACCCATTTCCGGGTTTATTCCGCGGTGTATTTCCTGGAACCGGACGAATAGCAGAGGGTCATCTCAGCCTCCCCTTTCCCCGTGTTCTGGACCCAATGGATCACCCTCAGGGGAACGGTGAGCGCGTCCCCCGGCAGGAGATTCACCTCCCGGCCGCCCGCCTGGACGCAGGCGCTGCCCCGGATCATGAGGATCACCTCATCCGCGTTGGAATGGCTGTGGGGCCCGTCGGAAAACCCCGGATGAAGGATCAACCGGCCCACCGTCACCGAACTGCCGGAAAGGGTTTGGTTGGCCACCCAGGACAGGGAGCCCCAGGTTTCCACCGCCTTGTTTTTTTCCGAATCCCGCGCGTTCACCAATCCGGTCATGGGAGGACCTCGGTTCTCGGGGGCCGGGTGGCTTCCGTCGAAAATCCGGACCCCTTCCACTCGGCGAGCCCACCGGGAAAGGCTTCCGCCCACAAGCCCCTCTTGCGCAGGGCCAGGGCCGCTTCATCCGCGAGGGTGGAGGGGGGCTCGAGGCCGTAAACGATGAAAAACTTACCCCTCCCGAATTTCATTTCCACCGTCTGGGCGAATAAAGCCTGGTTCGGAAGATAGGGAATGTTATGGGAGCCCGTGATGTGGCGTTCCCGGTAATCCCCTTCCGGCTGAACGTTTAAAACCACCACGTGGGGTTTTCTCATCTTATCCAGCAGTATTTCTTTTGTGACGGTCATGGGTTCCTTTTTCTAAATGAGTCGGTGTGGATGAAGCGGGTTGGAGCGGGACCCTTCATTCGTAAATCTTGGCCGCCAGGAACATGTTGGCGATAAAACCCCAGGGAATGTTGGGAGGTTCGGTGAGGTGGTTGATTTCATTAAATCCTTCCATCTCCCCGACCCAGCTCGCCATGCCGGTTAAAAAGCCGCTCAACTTCTTGTTTTCCCACTCGTCCGGGAAATTTTTGTGGTTCTCGGCCAGTTCGTTCAAGAAACGAATAAACTCGGCTTTGGTTTTCACATCTTTTTCATCCATGTTCACCCTGGTTTCCCCCAGTTCCCAAGCCGCCCGGGCGGGCGCCGGGGTGGATTGGGCCTAATTTTGTCCCGCGCGATTCCCAATTTCCATTTCCTCGAACCAATAGCCGTAACGGTCGTAATGCCGGTAGAGCCGGACCTCGTCATTCCGGGTCGGGGTGGCGGGGGGAGTGAATTCGGGCGATTTTCGGACGGCCTCCCGGGTCAGGTTCGTGAAAACCTTCTTTTCGGCCCAGCTCACCCGCTCGATCCAGCGTGGTGATACTAGCACATGCCTCCCCGGCAGCCAATTTTTCGTGTCGGCCACCAGGTAACGGATCGTCCAGTATTCCTCGTCGATGATAAAATCGTCGATATGCCCGATCTCCCCGTCTATGGCTTGGAGGTGGTGCCCCGTCACGTCCCGGGTGCTGAACAGGTTCGGATCGCAGGCTTTCGGCTCTTCCCGGACCGCCGGCCAGGTGGCCGGGTCCCGGGACAGGTTCCGGTAGTTTCCCCACATATAGGGGCCGCCCCAATAGGCCGGCCATCCGAAATAGTTGAAATAGGTTTTCTCGAACTGGTGGGAGACGGGCTGGTCGCTTTCCAGGGAAGGGCTTTCCTCGATCTGGCGCAGGGTCAAATCGACGGTGAGGTACTTGTTTTCGGGATGGACCGAGGTCAGCGCGTAAGGCGAGATCAGCACCTTCCGGCCCTTGAGCCAGCCGCCGGTGTCGGCCACCAGGTAGCGGACCGTCCAATGTTTGTCGTCGAATAGGAATTCATCGACGGTTCCCACCTCTCCGTCTCGGCAATGCAGGGTATAGCCCCGAAGGGTCTTGGCTGGGTGCATCATGGGTGTTTCCTTTCATCGCGGGGAACCGGGGCCTCCCTCACAAGGCTTTTGCGTGTGAAACTTCTTTTGCTTGGTTCGCTTGTTCCTGGCCGATCCCCATGGTCAGCGCCGTCAGGCCGGCCACCCCGCCCAACTGCATGGTTTCCACCACCGTGCTGGGCACGATGACGATCGTGGCGTTTTTCTTCAGGCCCTCGTAAAGCATGTTCATGGCCCTCAAGTGCAGGGCCACGGGGTTGTGGGCGTAGGTCTTGGCCGCCTCCCCGAATTTTTCCGCCACCTGCCGCTCCGAATCGCCCAAAATCACCCGGGCCTGGCGCTCCCTTTCGGCCTGGGCCTGCATGGACATGGCGTCCTCCAGGGCCGGTGGAATCAGCACGTCCTTAACCTCCACCGAAATCACGTTGATGCCCCAGGGCTCGGTGCGGACGTCGATGATCTTTTGCAGCTCGGTGCTGATCTTTTCCCGGCCTTCCAGCATGTCGGAAAGCATGGTCTTGCCGATGACGTCCCTCAGGGCCGTCTGGGAGGCCCAGTTGATGGCGCTTTGGTAGTCGGCCACGTCTAGGGCCGCCTTCTTGGGGTCCACGACCTTCCAGAAAAGCACCGCGTCCACATCCACCGGGACCGTGTCCTTGGTCAGGGTCTTTTCCGCCTTGAAAGAGGAGGTGATGACCCGGGTGTCGATCCAGTAGGCGACCATGTCGATAATGGGAATGATGAAGAATAGCCCCGGGCCTTCCAGGGACCGGTACTTGCCCAGCCGGAGGATCACGACCCTTTCCCACTGGTCCGCGACCTTGATGGCCTGGGCGCAGAGGATGGCGAGGGCCAGGGTGAAGGCGCCCACCAGGGCGCTTCCAATGACGGCGGAGGCGCTATAGAAGCCAAAGGCTACCAGCCCCCCCAACACGAGTATCGTGAAAAAGACTAATGCCGGAAATGAACTGCCGTTTCTCATAGTGAAATTCCTCCAGGAATTGCAGAAAAATTTTCTCAAGACCAGTTAAAGCAAGGAACATGCCCCGTTGAAACGACTCTTCATCGCGAAAAACGCCTTTAAGTAAGGGGAAAATTTGATTTTATGTTTTCTAGGGCATGCTCCGCCGGCCCGAATCAATCAAAACGATAGCTTTCGGTTCTCTTTTTGATCTTTAAAGCTTCCGAACTTGGATTGGGTTGGTTTTATCGCGAGTTAAAAAGATTCGGTGTCCGGCTTGATTCTTGCTTTTCTAAATCCTGATACCCGTTCCATTCATGAAGAATTTCTATCACGGCAAAGGATCCCAAATGATCGCGTTAAAAAATGATGTGTTAGGGGCTTCGCCCATCGGAGCCGAGGCCAACAAGCAAATCGAGGAAGCCGCCTATTATTGTTATTTGAACCGCCAACGTTACGGCCAGGAAGGCGACACCCTGAGTGATTGGCACGAGGCGGAAAGCGAGGTAAGGAAAAAACAAGCCCAACACCTCAACCCGATCCTCAGCTTTGCGTCGGTCCTCAAAAAAATCGTTAAGAAATGATCGCTTCACAGGGTATCCCCCGTCTATTTCGATTCGTTTTTTTGAATGTCGAAGTAAATAGGCAAGGGAATGACTCTCGATAGTTCCCGGGCCCCGTTATTTGATCTTGGCCAGTAACCGATGGATGGCTTTTTCCAAAACTTCGCAAGCGGTATCGACCCCGATTTTCATGGATTCCCATTCCGCTTCACCGGCATGTTGTAGTTCTAAGATTGTCGCCTCGAGGTCTAAGCGTTTTGCCTGGATCTCCTCGATTTCCTTTTGGTAGGCCGCCTGGGAATTCGCCCGGACCTGGGACGCCATGGATAAGAACTCCTGGATCTCCCCGGTCCATTTATTGATTTTCCATTTTATTTCTTCAACATAAGCGTCTCTTCGTAATCCCACGAGGGCGCCTCTTTCATATAAATTTTGAAGGAATGGATTAAACCGTCAACGTACCCCGGCTTTTCCAAATCAATCCTGCCTGGTCGGCGGGAACTTCATGACTGTAATTTTCATCGAACTCACGGGTCCCGGGAATAGGCCTGCTTTTCCTTCGCCGGGCCGGGAGGGGAAGGACTTTAGGTTGGAAACGGGGCTTTTCAGGCTTTTGGGTAAGGGCCTTGGTCATAGGGCGTACTCGGCGGACCTGGCCAGTCGCACGGCAGAGGCGAATCTTTTTTGGGCTTCCGCCCAATTGATGACTTTCAGGAAAGCCTCGGTGTAATCCGACCGGTTATCGCCATAATCCGTCATGTAAGCGTGGTCGAAACAATCGTTGACCAGGAGGGAAACACAATAGAAAAGGCTTCCCACCTCATGCCCGGTGATCCATAGGTTAATGAGGTTTTTTCCTTCCGGTTCCCAGGCCAGGACCGCCCAGCCTTCTCCCCGGGTGAGGGAGACTTCCCAAAAATCATTCGCCCAGGACTCCAGGGAACCATAGGTCTTGATGATCTGGACCGCCAAATCCGAATCGGGGTCAAGGGACTGGGATTGCCTGGCCATATTCCCGAAATAGATCTCATGGAGCCGGACGCCGGTGAAATCCGAGGCGAAAGCATTCTTAATGGCATCATATTCCGGATTATCCCTTTGAGCCCCATTCAGTACGTCGATCATCCGGTTGAAACGGTCGAGGAAACCTTCATAGATTTTGATATGGTCTTTTATGTATTCGTCGCTGAATCCCGGCATACCCAACAAATGCTCATAACTTTGTCCCGCGTAAGTCATCGTGCGTCCCTTTCGGAAATAGTTTGGCACAGACAACGCCATCCCCCCGCCGCTTTCTTGAATTCCTGCTAACACAGTAAAAGCAAGTTCCATACCCCGTGATTTTTTTTGATCAGGTCTCCAGGTATCGCGCCCATCTTGATCCATACGGAATTTCCAGCCGGGATGGGACATGGAACGGCCGGCTTCTATCAAAATGATGTTCCCCTAAATCTCACTTTGATCCTCTGCCAAGACGAATCCCGGGAAGCGCATTGAAAGCCGCGCAAGCTGTTTCACGCGGCGGCTCGTTTCTTGCTTCCTTTGATACGACACGATTCTTAAAAACTTCGCAAGCCAAGGCGGGGAACATGACTTTCACCCGCAAAGGACATTAAACCTATGATCTCTGAAAAAACGTCGGACGCCCTCACCGTCACCCTCTCCACCTATCCCGGTCGGCCCGAAATTTCCCTCCTTTCGGTCAGGGGTTACCTCGACACCACCACCACCCCGGATTTCGAGGAAATTTTCCAATCCGCCTTGCGCCAAAAGAAATTCAAGCTGGTGGTCGACTTGAAGGACGCGGATTACATCAGCAGCGCGGGCTGGGGGATCTTCGTCAGCGAGATCAAGCGCATCCGCCAGGGAAAAGGGGATTTGGTGCTTTCCGGGATGAATCCGGGGGTCCAGGAGATTTTCAAGCTTTTGGAATTCGACACCTTTTTGAGTTCCTTTCCCAACGTCGAAACGGCGGTCGAGAAGGGTTTTAGGGACATCCTTCCCCTGCCGGCCAAAGGGGACCCCCTCGGCGGGCGCGGAAAAAAAACGCCATGATCACCCTGCGCAGGTCGGAAGAACGCCGCCACATCGCCGTTGAGAACCAGAAAACCTGGAGGACCTTCGACTGGGAAAACCAGGCCGACCCCCTGCGGGGTGGTTTCGGCGTATTAAAGGTTTTCAACGAGGAAATCCTGAACCCGGGCCGGGCCTTCACCCTCCACACCCAGGAGGACAGGGTGGTCGTGACCTACATCAACGAGGGCGTCATGATCTTCAACCGGCCCAGGCTTGGAAAAACCGGGCTCATGGAAACGGGGGACCTCCAACTTTCCTACGCCCTTTCCGGTTCCAAGCCCTATTCCCTCAACCACTCGTCCCTCGACCAGGCGCGGTTTTTCCAAAGCGGATTCTCGCCCCTCGTGGGCCCCCAAGAACCCGGGGGCGACAAAAAACACTTCACCCTCGCCGAGCGCAAGGGGGTCTTGAAGCTCATCGCCTCCCCCGACGGCAAGGAAGCTTCCCTCAAGATCCGGCAGGATGTGGAGATGTATTCCACGCTCATCCACAAGGGGAACCACATGATCCACGAGCTGAAACCGGGCCGAACCGCCTGGCTTCACGTGGTCAAGGGCCGAATCGACCTGGGGGAACTCATCCTCCTGGCGGGGGACGGAGCCGGATATTCGGAAGAAATCGGCGTCTCATTCACCGCCCAGGAACCCAGCGAAATACTTTTGTTTGATTTACCCTGAATCAGCGAAATCCAAGGCCCGGAATCAGGTTTTGACTGTTTCACCCAAGGGGGTATGGGCCTTGTCCATCCGCGGCTTGGCTTTAACGGACCCCTCCGGCGGGGCGCTGATGCCGCAGTAACCCCCGCAACCGGGGCAGCGGACCACCTTCAAGTCGGCGGGGCGATGAAGGATATAGGACAAGGAGCAATGGGGACAGGCGGTCTTCCTCCCCACCGGCCTGGAAGTGGAATGATCGAACAGGGCCATCCCCGTTTTCCCGTCAAAATATTCCCCAAGTTCGGAAGGGTCGCGGCGCGCGAGGAGATCGGCGGCCTCCGAAACCCCTTCCTTCATGAGGGTGGGCGCCGGCCTGGGTTCCTCATAGGTTTCGGCCAGCTTCACGACGTAATCGGTCCAGGCGTTGGTGGTGTAGAGGCTGATGGAATGCTCGAATCGAGGCACAAGGCCCGTGATTCTTTTAATATCTTCGCAATGCCCGAACACGTAGACATCCTTGCCTCCGGCGAAACGGGTAGTCTTTAAATCCGGGATCTCGGTACCGGGCGTCATTGGGCCGCCCTGGCTGAACATCAGGAATAGGGCGCTGGAATTTTTAGCGTGATCAAGAAATTTCGCCTTATCCCCCGCCCCCGTGATCGTTTCGTAATCCATCCAAACCGTCCCCAATTCCACCGTCGAAAACACCTTCTCAAAAAAGGGTTTAAACCGTTGGTCTAATCGGCTGTTCAATAGAAGGATCTGCCGCACTGGAAACCCCCTTGGCTGTTCCGGTATTGGTGAATTCCGTTTTTGTAAATGGCGGGTGTCCGGACAGGGGTTAATAGAGCAATTTCCATACCTTGAACCTGTGGGGGGCAAGAGGTGGAACCCTTTCCAGGGTCCGATTCGGCCAAGTCCATGCCGCCGGCCTATCAAAGAGAGAAAGGGATCGAACCATTTTGATTCGTTGGGCCGCCAGGCCCTTTTGACCGCTTTCGTCCCGTTTAACTCAATGGACACCGAATAAACTACTCTTGCCGCTGGAAGAGCCTATAGTCCAAGTGAGTATTACGAACTATTGCTCGTGGTGTTTGGAGCCGCGTTTTGTGATTCTCTCGGAGGAGGCTCCCATGGAATTCGAGCACGCGTTCAAAAAGTTGGCCACACGGTACAAGGTCTTACGCCTCCACCGGGGAATGATCCAGGAGGACGTCCTGGAACACAACTTCTCGGTCCGGCACTACCAGCAGTTGGAAGCCGGAAGGCCCCATTCCCTCACGACTTTATTCCGGCTTTCCGTCATGTTCGATACCCACCCGGAAATCCTGATCAAGGGCCTGTTGAACGGGCGAAACGGCCATCGTAAAAAGGGAAAAAAACGCCGAACGAAATAGTTTTTATTCCCCCTAAACTGAAGCACTACCAAAATGAGAGCCTTCCCGATTGATTTGATAGGGCCGTCGGCCGCGCCGCTTCCGCGCGAAGGTCGCCGGATTCAAAACCGCGATTTCCCGCGTGATTCCTGCCCGGCCGCACGGTCCGCCCGCGGCACGGTCCTTGCTTTTACATGGACGGGTGACAATCCATCGATGATGAGGTGAAACGAATGCCGATTTCGAAAGAAGCCCTCAAGGGCAAAATGAAGGACCGCAACACGGTGGTCTTGAACGTACTGTCGGAGGCGGATTTCGCGAAGCTCCACATAAAGGGTTCGGAAAGCTTTCCCCTGACCCAAAACACGGTCGAATTCGCCCGGGAAGTCGAGAAGAAATACGGGAAGGACAGGTTTTTCATCGCCTATTGCGAGGGACCGACCTGCAGCGCGGGCCCGAACGCGGCCAAGGCCTTGAAGGTCCATGGCCTGGATGCCGTGGATTTCGCGGGAGGCATGCAGGAATGGGAATCCGCGGGTTATCCCACCGAGGGCACCGCGGCGAAGCCTCCAACGGCCCATGCGCTCAAATAGTCTCCCTTTTTGAAAAGGCCCGCGTTCCCCCCGGGGACGTGGGCTTTTTTTAGTGAAAATGCGCCCTTTTCACAAAAAGGAAAAAGGGAAGTGTAAAGGGGATTTGGGTTTCAGCTTTGCCCGCCGTCTTTAGCAAAGCTTTTTTCATGCGCGAAATAATGAATGACAATTGTCCCGTTTTTTCCTTCCAGAATGAAAAAATTCACTCATTAAAGGCGAATAGGCGCAAAATAGTTCGTGAAGTATCCAAACGGGGAGCGTGAGGATCTTACGATCTTCCGAATCAACATTCGGAGAATGCAATGCGCCCCCCACTTATCCCACCAGCTTCCCGTAAGCTCTCATTCCACCTTCTCATCTTTCCGGCGGTGTTTTTGTTATTACCCTTGGCCCTATCCTGCGACCGTCTCCACGCTTACCTGCACCCCGACGCGGGCAAAGTCGGGTTTATCGACCACCAGGGAAAATTCGTCATCAAACCCCAGTATCAATGGATTCAGGGCTTCAAGGGCAACGTAGCCGCGGTGGAGGTGAAGAACCTGGATAAAAGCGCGGACGGTACCCAATACAACCTGACGGATAAATTCGGCGCCATCAACACGAGGGGGGAACTGGTCGTTCCGCTGGAATACGACACCGTGCGGGCCCTGGGCGACGGTTACATCATGGCCGAAAACGACAAGGGCTGGATCTTGTTCGACGAGAACGGGAAAAAACTTTGTCCCGAACCCTTCAAGCGGCAATTCACGGATTCGGGGGACGGGCTGGTCGGATACGAGGAAATGCGCAAAGACGGTAGCCCGGAATTCGGCTTCCTGGACAAGGCCGGTAACCGCCTTTACACGACCGTTTATCTCCACAACACGGAGACGCCGGCAAGGGTTTACAACGACCGTTTTGGCGAGGGGTTGGTTTGGGCGAGTGACGGGAAGGGACGCATGCTGGTGGACCGCGAAGGCAAGGTCGCGGCGCGTTTCACGAACTCGGGGGTGACCTTGAACGCCGAGATGCCTTTCGTGGGCGGTCTTTCGGCGGTGGCCACTTCCTTCACTAAGGACGACCAGAATTTTACGGAGCGATCCAACTGGGGCTACGTGAACACGAAGTGCGAATGGGTGGTTCCGGGCATGTATGCCGAGGCGCACGATTTTTCCGAGGGTCTGGGATGCGTTAAGCTGGGAAAACTCTACGGTTTCGTGGACACGACGGGAAAGGAAGTCATCCCCCCGCAGTTCGACGACGTGGGCCAGGACGGCTTCGCGAACGGCCTTTGCGTGGTCTCCAAGGGAAAAAAGGACGCTTATTTTTTTATCGACACCCAGGGCAAGAGGGCCATCGACGCAGATTATGAGGCCGCCTACGGGTTCCACGAGGGGCTGGCGGCGGTAAGGGTGAAGGGCCAATGGGGCTTTATCGACAAGACTGGGAAATTCGTGATCAAGCCGGTTTTCGAATCGGTGGGAAGCTTCAACAGCGGGCTGGCCGCGGCGTCCGAATAAAACCTATTGGGGGTAACCGGCATGGGGGTAGGGATCAAGGCTTTGATGGCGGCGGGGTTGATCTTCGGAGGGTCTCTCGGGGCCGGGGCGCTGGGTTGCGAGGTCGCGGGCGAAGCTTGGCGTCCTGACAAGCCAGGCAAGCCCTATGAAGCGTTGACTTCAACGCAATACTATTCGAATTGCGCGGAATGCCAGGCGGCCATCGAGGATACTTACGCGAAATATCCCGGTTATTACCGGAATCTGCAATGCGTGAATTGCGATTGCGGCCAAAGTGAGGGAAACGACAACGCCACCACGAGTCAATCTTCCCCGGACCCGTCGGCGAACGATCAAGCGGCTCAGCAGGCGGCGGATGAAAAAGAACGCGAGGCGAACCTGGCCAAGGAGCAGAAGTTCAAGGAAGACAAGCAGGACGCCTTGAGCCAGCTCAAAGGCGTTTCCGGGGACAGCGACGAGGCCGCCGATGAAAAGGGCGTCGAACCGGTTTCGAAACAACTCAACGGGCCCCGTGAAAGGGCGGTCAGCATCTCGGGCGGGGGTTTTGATCGTGCTTCCGGCAGGGCCAAACCGAAGGAATTGAATATCCCGCCCGCCTCGCCCCCGGTCCGGGAAGAGCCCCTGGTGACCCTCGAGAAACAAATCAAGCAATACCAAACCGACCTGGAAAAAAAGAAGAAAAAAATACAAGAACTGAATAGGAAGATCACCCAATTGGCCGTCAAGCTAAACGAAACATCCGCCCCTGAGGTTGAAAGCGCCCCCGCCACGCCCCCGCCAGGAGCGCCGGAGGCCAAGCCCACCCCGGCCCCGAAGGCCGACGACTCGGCCGCCAAGAAATTGGCCGAGCTGAACGCCCTGCGCCAGGCGGCCATGGCCGATCAGGCGGACCTCGAGAAAAAAATCAGCGATTCTGAAAAACAAGCCGATGAAATGAGCAAGCCCACACCGATTCCCTGAGGGGCGGGTGGCCGAATTTTATTCAATGAGGTGACCCGTGAGACGATGGATGTTTGCGACCGGTTTGGGCTTGTGGTTATCCGCGTTTCTCTTGCCCGGCGCCGTTCAGGCCCAAGGCCTGGCGGATAACCATTGGATTGATGATGAGGTACTGCCGAAACTGGAAGCCATGAAAACGAGAGCCGCGAAGGATTTGGAGGCTGCCGAAGCGAAAATCAAGAGCGCCCGGAAAACCATCCAAAAGGCGGAGGCGCTCGAGGCTCAATACCAAAGCGCGGGGAATTCGACTGGCGTCGAAGGGGCCAGGCAGGTGGAGGACATCGGGAAGCAAACCCTGGAGAAAGCCCAGGCCTGGAAGGAACGCACCCTCTTGAACCAACAGCGCGCCGGAAAGGCCATCGAAAGCGTGACCTATACCTTGGCCCACAACCTGGGGGGGAAGGCCAACGCGGTGGCCAGCGGTGTCACGGGCGATGTGAAGATCAGCCGGAACGGAAAATTCGCGGATTTGTACGGTTCGGACGGGGATTTCCTGGTTCCGGGCGACAAGATCCAGACCGGCGCGGACGGCCGGATCGACCTGGTGATGAAGGACGGCCACAAGATTCACATGGAACCCCACTCGACCCTGACCTTCGAAAAGGATGAGGTTTCCTTTCTCGCGGAAGGCGAAATGGCGTCGATGAAAAAATGGATCAAGGAAAAAATGAGGAAAAAGTTCGAGGTCAGAACCCCTGCGGCGATTTGCGGGGTCCGTGGGACCGAATACTCCATTCACTCGGCCCGGGACGGCACGGCGATCGAGGTGCATGAGGGCTCCGTGGAAGTCTGGGACTCGAAAAAGACCCAATCGGTAATAGTGGAGGCGGGCTTCAAGACATTCGTGCCGAATGACGGTTTGCCTGGAACACCTGAAAAGGACGGCACCTGGAAAACCCTGGATTGGGACGCCCCGATCGCCGGGGAATAGGGAGGACCTATGAAAAAAAACGCAGCCTATCTATGGGCCTTCTGGGCACTGACCCTGCTGAACGCGCAGGCCGCGAAGGTGCCGGCGGAAGCCAAGAAGCACCTGAACTACGGCACCGCGGCGCTGGAGATGGCCACGGATGAGACGGGCTATCAAAAGGCGGCGGTGGAGTTCGGGGTCGCGACCCAGTTGGCCCCCCGGTGGCCGGCGCCCTATTACGACCTGGGCGTCATCTATTCCAAGATGAATCGTTTTGATGATGCCTTATGGTATTACAACAGATACCTGGAACTCTCCCCCAAGGCCAAGGATGCGGAAAAGGTCAAGAGCGAGATCGACAAGCTTCAGTATAAGAAGGAACAGCAATCCGATAAGAGCCGTTATTGTGGGGAATGGTGCGGCGTCATCAATCCGTCGACGAGATTCTGCGATTTCAATTTAGAGTTATATCAAAATCCAAATAACAAGACCCTTTATCACCTGCTGGCTTGGTGCGCGAACGAGGATGATTGCGGCGAGGATACGGGATGGTCCATCACGGTGGATGATCTAAGGATCGGGCCCGATAATAAATTCGACGCGACGGGTGTCATTGCCAAACTGAAAGGGGAAAATAAAACCGTCCTCGGCTCGGGTCGAGTCATGGGTTCGTTGAGCGACAAGGATAGTAATGGAGAGGGTAAAGACATGATCAACCTTGGTTTTCTGTTCAGGGGGGAGTGGTATTCGTTGGCCTTCAAGAAGGCCGGCAACTGAATCCTGCACCAAGGATGAGGATCTAAGGAGTTCATATCGTGATGACAGTTGAGCCTGCGACTTCAGGTGTTTTCGACGATATCAAGGATCAGAACGAGGAGATACTTTGGGTCGGCAAGCCCAACGCCTTTTGCTTTGTCTTTTATGGGATCCCGTTTCTGATCCTGGGCTTGGCCTGGGGATGTATCGACGTTTTCATTCTGATCCAAATGATGAACAGCGGGGATGAAATGATGGGGTTCGGCATCCCCTTTCTATTGCTCCATTCTTTCCCTTTGTGGGGCAGTTTCCTGTTCATGGGCTGGTTATGGCTGGCGCACGGAAAGACCTTTTATGCCTATTCCAACCGCCGGTTGTTGGTCCGGACGGGCGCCATCGGGACGGATTACAAGACCTACGATTACGACCAGTTATCCAACCTGGAGGTCCGGCAAGGCCCCATCCAAAAGAGCTTCAACGTCGGGACCATCCGATTCAATACTGGGCAAACCGATTCCGAGGGAAAGATGCTCACCCACTCATTCAGGGCCATCCCCGCCGCCTTCGAGGTGTTCAAGAAGATCAAGGAAGTCTCGATGGACGTCAAAACGGACGAATTTTATCCCAATGCCCGGCGTCCTTCGGAAAACGAAGGATATAAGACCCGTTACAAACCTCGCTAAAGAGGGGCTTGGACCCGGTTTTGAAACAGAGGTTTGGGAGGCCTTATGAAAAAGCTAACGATCTTAATATCGATCCTGACCCTGTTGGTTTTCACCAGGGCCCAGGCTGCGAAATTGCCGGAGGAGGCCAAGAAGCACATGGCCTTCGGCGCCGCGGCGCTGGAAATGGCCCAAAGCGACGACGGTTTCAAGAAAGCGGCCGTGGAATTCGAGGCCGCTGCCAAGCTGGCCCCCAAGTGGCCGGCCCCCTATTACAACCTGGGGGTGGTCTATTCCAAACTGGAGGATTGGGAGGACGCCCTGGCGAATTACAACAAATACCTTGAGCTATCCCCCAAGGCCAAGGACGCGGATGCGGTCAAGAGCGAGATCTACAAGATCCAATACAAGAAGGAACAGCAATTCGACCTGGGCCAGTTCCAGGGATTTTACAACTCGGAAAAATTCTCCCTGGCTTTCCGGGATCTCGGCATGGGCCATGGGAAGATCCAGATCACCTGCCAATCGGGGGAGGATTTTGTCCTTTGGAACGACGATGTCGAATTGAAAGAGGATAAGGCGACCGGCCGCATGACATTCAAGGCCCTGTTCAACCAAGCCGAGAATGACCGCATGGAAAAGACCGGGGAACAAGAAGTCTCGGGATACTTTATACCCTCCGCTAAAAACCCAAATGGGGAAACTTGGGCGGTGACGCATTGTACTTTCCATAATGAGGGGTGGTTCTTCGAGTTCAAGATGTACCAGAAGAACTAAGGTCCGGGTGGGGTGTCCGCCGGGCACAGGATTAGGATCTATTCCACCGCCTTTGGGTCGAGGCCCCAAGCCGAGACACATGACTTGATTGTGCCGATTCCAGACGGGAATCGGTTAGCGAAGGATTTGGCAATTGGCGTGATCACCGAGGCTTCGGCCTGTCCGCCGTAGCCTTGGCGAAGGTGGAAGCTTCTGGAGCATTTCCGGCTGCTTGGATTGGTTTATCTTAGCTGGCTGCCGACTGTCTCCTGCCTCGAACCAACAAGCTTTTGCATTGAGGCTTCATGCCGAAATGCATGTTTTAAATGTCCCGGAACAAAAGTTAAAAGGTTCCGGGGGTGAGAGGCATGGTTTGGTGATCCCAATTGCCTTTGTGCAATTGGGGCCGACTGGTTTTTAGATGAGACTTTACTCCGGTTCCTCCGCGCAGTTCATCCAGGATTTCACCCGCAACCAGATTGCCGATAAGCTCAAAGATTCCTTTTTCAGGTATTTTTGCTGCGGATTGCCGACCTGGCCGCAGAAGCTTTAGCGTAGGCGTGCCTGTCGTCTGATGGTTTTCCTGTCGACTGTCGACCGCGGACTGTCGACGGGTGTATATAATAAGTCCATGAAACCGATCAAAATACTCGCGAAAAACAGAAACAAAATCCTCGAACTAGCCCGTTTACACGGCGCCACCCGGGTCCGGGTTTTCGGCTCCGTCGCGCGGGGAGAGGCCGACCGTAAAAGCGACATTGATTTTCTCGTCCAAATGGAACCAGGCCGCACTCTTCTGGATATGGGGGCGCTGTTAATGGATCTGCAACGAACCCTGGGGCGCCCGGTCGATGTGGTGACGGAAAAAGGCCTTAAGGACCGTATCCGTGAAAAGGTTCTCCGCGAGGCGGTGCCTCTGTGAGGGATTTAAGGGTGCGGATCCTGGATATGCTGGACGCGATCGAACGCGTCGAGAAATACGTCTCCCAGGGCCGAAAAGCGTTTGAAACGGATGAGTTGATCCAAGTATTTATCGTGCACCATCTCCAAATTTTGGGAGAAGCGGCATATAAAATCCCCCCCGGGTTCCGTAAGCATTATCCTGAAATTCATTGGGATTCCATTCAAGGCATGCGCCATATCCTGGTCCATGATTATTTCCAGGTTGATCTGGACGTGGTCTGGGGGGTGGTGGAAAAAGACTTGCCTGATTTGAAACAGAAACTCCAAGATATTCAATTTCCAACCGCCCAAGAACCCCACGCCGTTTACAAGGCTGGTAAAGCCAAAAAGGCAAAAGCTAAAAAACGCAAATGATGTGATGTTGCTAATACCTAAAAGCCAACCGCTAGATGCAGTTAGCAGACCGCAGTTCGCAGCTAGCAGCTAGACTTGGTCACCTTTCCTGCGGACTTTCGTCTGATGGTCTCCCTGTCGACTGTGGACTGCGGACTGTCGACTGGTGTCTTGCATGGTTTGCAGGAATTCAATGATGCCAAACTGATCTTGCCAAGCTCTAAGCGAGATTGGCCTAAATGCGAGAACCTGGAAGAGAGATATAATCAGTTCCGCGCAAGTTAAAGGCTGACTTTTGAATCAAAATTGTTGTACCCGCCGAAGCCGCCTGTCCGCCGAAGCCTTGGCGAAGGAGGATGGCGAAGGAGGATGGCGAAGGTGGATGGCGAAGGAGGATGGCGAAGGAGGATGGCGTAGGAGGGCCCAAACAGGAGAACCTTGAGGAAAGGTATAATCAGTTTCGGGCAAGTTGATGATGATTATGAATTGGGACCTAAAATGGTGAATGGGGGCCTGACCCTTTTTTCTCTTTGTATCTTCGAGCTAGCGCTTACGAACTGTGGTTTGCTGACTGGTGTTATATAATCAGTTTCGCGCGAGTTGATATTCGATATTTAGAAAATTAATAAATGATGACTGAACCCATTCACACTAAATCGGGGGAACTCCACCTTTGTTCCTTCTAAGCGGGAGAAAATCAAATGCGACTTAAATCTAAATTTGTTGTTTTACTGGTAATCCTATCAACCCTTGTTATGGGTTGTGTAACGACAAACACTGAAAGTGTTATTAATCCTGATTTCCAAGGTAATTATTACCGAAAAATATTGGTATTAGCTTGTTTATCTGATATTGGGTCACAGAAAACTGTCGAAAATCATGTAGTTGAAAAGCTTCAAGCGTATGGGATTAAGGCGGTGCCGAGCTACACTTTTTTCTTTCGCGGCGATGAATTAACGGATAAACAAAAAATAAAGAAAATTCAATCAGCTGGTTTTGACGCTATTCTTACAATCAAATTTACAAATTCCTATACAACGGA
Organism: candidate division FCPU426 bacterium; assembly: GCA_963771075.1. Taxonomy (GTDB): domain Bacteria; phylum Oederibacteriota; class Muellerivitia; order Muellerivitales; family Muellerivitaceae; genus CAVTWJ01. The sequence goes on from CAVYSE010000024.1 coordinate 133,640, forward strand.
TGTTTATGTCCCGCAGAATACCTATACAAGTAACAGTACTTATGTGACGCCTTATGGGTTCAACAACAAACAGTCGACCTATCAAACAGGTGGTTATTATTTATCTCAACCAAATTTCGAAATTAATTCACAACTTCAGGAAACAAAAAAATACAAAGTGGTTTGGACAAGCGACTCGGATAGTCATGGTTGCGAAATTTGTGACTTTTCAAGAATTATGGGTTCTTTCGCTGACTCGGTCGTTACCAAAATGGCTGGAGATGGTGTATTAGGGGAACTTCCGTAACCCACCCCAAAACCAAGTGTCGATAATAATCCGGATGAGTGATTAAAAGTGCCTATCTGTTAGTTTGTTGAAGAGAGATTTGGTGATAAAACACACTAATTATTTCTTGGTCTTAACGCCTAATTCCTAACTCCTCCCCCCTAACTGTCCTAGAATGCTTCTGTGACCTCTCTTGACCAACAAGTTCGGCTCAAGGCTTTTGACCTCCTCAAACAATTGCAATCCATCTATGGGGACAACATACCCCGCGCGTTATTGGAAAAAGGGTTTGAATTCGAGGGGCGTAAAGTACCTTTAATCGGCCCCCAGGGCATCTTTAAACCCGCCATCCTTCCTGAAATTCCCATCAGCATCACCACCGCGCCGATCGTGGAGGGGCGGCCACGGCCTTATGACGATTCTTCCGAAGATGGGTATGTGAAGTACAAATACCGGGGGACCGACCCAGACCATCATGAAAACGTGGGGCTTCGGAAGGCCATGGTGCAAAAGATACCCTTGATTCATTTTTATGGGGTGGTTCCAGGGATCTATACCGCCGTTTGGCCTGTTTACATCGTGGGGGATAACCCCAAACAACTCACCTTTACCGTGGCGGTGGACCAACCTGACCATCTATATGAAGGCGAAGAGAAGGTCGTGGATTTTGCCGCCGAATCCAGGCGTCGATACCAGACCGTTGAAACCCAAATGAGGCTTCACCAGGCGGGTTTTCGCTATAAGGTCTTAAAAGCCTATGAAGAAAGTTGCGCCATCTGCCATTTGAAGCATACCCAACTCTTAGAAGCGGCCCATATTCTTCCTGATACCCACCCCAACGGCTTACCCATTGTCGTGAATGGCATTTCCCTTTGCAAAATCCACCATGGGGCCTATGACAGCAATATCATTGGAATCCGACCCGATTATGTGGTGGAACTGAAGAGGGAAGTGATGGAAGAGAAGGATGGCCCCATGCTTTTGCATGGTTTGCAGGAATTCAATGAAGCCAAGATGATCTTGCCCAAATCCGAGAAAAACTGGCCCAAACGTGAGAACTTGGAAGAGAGATATAATCAGTTTCGCGCAAGTTAAGCGCTGACTTTTGAAGCGAAATTGGTTTACCCGCCGAAGCCGCCTGTCCGCCGAAGCCTTGGCGAAGGAGGATGGCGAAGGAGGATGGCGTAGGAGGGCCCAAACAGGAGAACCTTGAGGAAAGATATAATCAGTTTCGGGCAAGTTGATGATGATTATGAATTGGGACCTAAAATGGTGAATGGGAGCCTGACCCTTTTTTCTCTTTGTATCTTCGAGCTAGCGCTTACGAACTGTGGTTTGCTGACTGGTGTTATATAATCAGTTTCGCGCGAGTTGATATTCGATATTTAGAAAATTAATAAATGATGACTGACCCCATTCACATTCGGATTTGACGGGCGTTCGCCAAGAGGCTTCTAAAGTGTAAAATGTAGGCCTGGCCCCTTTCTTCTTCGACAGGGGGGAGATGGGCGGCTATTCTTTACAGCTTGGTAGCCTCGTGTAAACGACACAAGATTGACCCTTACTTTTATCTACGGGATGTTATTAGCCGGGTAAAAACTCATCCCATGAGTCGGATTCGGGAATTACTGCCCGCCACCTACATGCCCGGCCCCGCTCCGGAAGCGCCGATATTCCAGACTGCCAAGCCCGAGCTTCCTCAAAAAACGCAAAACATACTTGCCCTTCCATGAAATGGCGTAACCCGACAGTTACATTTATCGAAGCATGACATGTGTCATACAGGGAAAATGTTTTCCTTCCTATTATTAAAACATTGTTTATTTTTTTGGGAGGAGGCTTTTTGTGAAAACTGCACACGTCGTTTTGGCTTTATTCTTGATAGGCACCCTCACTGCACTCTTCAACATCACCGGTTGCGGCAGCCCCACATCACCCGCTCCAACGCCAACCCCTGCGCCCACGAATACTCCATGCGGTTTTCCGGGCAATACCTGCACACCGACCTTTACCAGTACCTACACCTTCACCGGCACCTACACCATGACCTTTACCGCGACCAACACGCCGACTGTCACCAACACGAAAACCCTCACCTTCTCGCCGACCATCACCAACACGCCGACGAACACCAATACGCCGACCTTCACGACGTCGCCCACCGATACCTGGACCCCCAGCAACACTCCCACCATCACGATGACCGCGACCATCACCAACACCCCCACCAACACTCTTTCGCCGACGATCACGAATACGCCTACGAATACGCCTCTGGTGACCAATACCTTCACCTCGACCAATACCGTTTGCGCTACCAATACAAACACTCCGACCCCGGGAACGAACGGGATCTCCTTTGCGGGCACGGCCAGCTGGACCGGGACCGGTTCGGTGAGCAGCAGCTATCCGATCTTCATCAACGCTTTCGTTCAGAATGCCGGGGACAGCGCGTTACATGCCCAAGTCACCACCAGCGGGGGGCCCTATACGATCGTCGGATTGGCATCGAGCACGACCTATACCCTGGTGGCCTACTATGGTAATTCCAGTACTTATAGTTGGCCGCCTCCGGCCGGGGTCTATGCCGCCCTCTATGGGACGTCCACCTGTAATGTCGCCAACTCCACTCAAGAACCCTCTTCCGGTTCCGTCGTTGGATTGAACTTCTCTTTTGGGAACTCCAACCAGATCAGCGCCTTCTCGGGGGCCGTCAACTACTCGGGAAGTATGGGAACGGTGGATCAGTGCCACCAGATCTATATCCTGCAGTTCCCGGCGGGCACAGGTATTTCGGCTATCAAGTCGGGCGCCACTTGGAACAATGACACTCATCTCAATCATAACGGCAACACCTTCGACATGGTGTCGAAGGATGCAACCAACAGTGTTTGCAATACCCAGACGGCGGACCTGCTGATCTTCTATGACGCGGCTGGAACGGGGAGCAGTAGCCCCCAAACGGGTGATCCCTATACCTTACTCGGCAGCGCGTCCTCCGGCACCTCCGCGACGACCGATAGCGCGTCTTTTGACGACACCAACATCTATTCCAGTTTTCTCTAATGGAAAGCGCTTTTAAGTTCGTTTACCCTGTTCTTAAGGCGATCGAAACCGTCAAAAGCTCTCATCACGGACTTTATAATACCCGCAATGACCTCTCAGGGGGATAAGGCGGCAAAACCGGTAATTTCAGGGGTTACAACTTAGAACCTATAACAAAACCCCAAGGCAAAGGCAATTTTCACCGCCAAGACGCCAAGGAGGCCTAAAGCCAAGCCTTTGATTTTAAGGATTTTCCAACTTATTGTTTTTTGTCGTTCTTGGCGAACTTGGCGTCTTGGCGGTTAAACAGGTTTTGTTAGAGCTTATTAATAAGAACTACCGCGTCACCACGATCTTGAGGTCCTGGTGGCCGATCAGCCCGCCCTGGGCGTTGTGGGCTTCCACAATCGCGAAATAGATTCCGCTCGCCACTCCCGACGCGTCCCATGAAGCCGTGTTGGCTCCCGACGCGCCTGCCACGTTTCGCTTCACCAACTCGCCCGCCGCGTCATACACCCGGTATACCAGCGTCAGGCTCTGGGCCGAGTCCGAGATGAACTGGACGTTATACCCTGTCGTTGGATTCATCAGGTTCGGCCTCGCGGTGATGTTCCCCATCCCCGCGTTCGCCGTATCCGACATCACCATCACGTGCGCCGTCAAGATCGTCTCCCCGCCCTGCCCGTCCTGCGCCGAAACCTCGATGTAATACTGGCCCGACGCTACCACGGCTCCATTATCGCCTGTTCCGTCCCAAATGATCGTCGTCCCGTTGTTGAGCGAAATCGTCAATTGAGTGGGTACGTTCCCCGTCACCGGCCCGCTGGTCGGCTCGATACCGGTCGCCGACAACTGCAGTTGGGTTGTGTTGGTCGGTCCCGGGTTGCTCGTGTAGGTGTACAGGTTCTTCACCACTTCCCCCGCTTCGTTGTAGATCTTCACCGCCACCTTGTACACCGACCGGTTCACCACAATCGGCTGGGTCACGCTCGTGTCCGCCCCCATGTTGCTCACGCTGTCGATCTTCACGTAATACTGCCCGTTCCCCACCGGGTTCCCCGCCGTATCCAGCCCATTCCAGGTCCCGATCGGGGTTCCCAGGTACTCGATCGTCGTCGTGCTCCCGGGCCCGCTCACCGCCGTGATCGCCCCGGAGTTCAGGGTGAAACTGTTGATCGCCTGCGAATATTGGCTCACCGGCAGCGACTCCACCAACTCGCCCGCCTCGTTGTAGACCCCGATCTTCACCGTGTACTGCCCTGTCGTCAGCACGTTCACGCAGGCCGTGGCGGATCCGCCCGTGAAACTGGCCGTCGCGCAATTCACGATCGTCAGCCCTCCCGCCACCAGGTTGTTTACCGTCGCCTGGTAGGTCATTGTGTACACTCCCGGGGACAGGGGCGACGGCATTTGCCAGCTCATGATCGAGGTTCCCGCGTTGTAGCTCGTGGACGTACCGCCCGGCGCGGTCCCGAAAGACGAGAAGGTCAGGTTGGTCGGCAGTTGGTCCGTCACCACCATGTTCATCACGTTGTAGTTCGAGACGTTCAAGGTCAGGGTATAGAGCAAGGTGGATCCCGGGCTGGTCACCGAAGTGGATACCTGCTTGGTCAACTGTACAAAGCCCAGGGGGGTCGCGGTGGCGGTCGTGGTGAAGGTGGGGGTGGCGGTCGCCGTCGGGGTCACCGTCGGCGTATGGGTATTCGTGGGGGTCATCGTATAGGTCGGGGTCGAGGTGTAAGTCTTGGTGGAAGTCGATGTGGACGTGTCCGTGGGTGTCCCCGTATCGGTCGCCGTATGGGTCGAGGTGGGCGTGTTCGTCGCCGTCCAGGTATCGGACGCGGTCGCCGTATCGGTGGCCGTGTTGGTCGCCGTAGGCGTGTTCGTAGCGGTAAAGGTGTTGGTTTCCGTCGGAGTATAGGTTGCGGTGTAGGTGAAAGGTGGCGTTGCCGTAAAGGTCGGGCTGTTGGTTGGGGTCAAGGTATTGGTCGAAGTGGGTGTGTTGGTAGCCGTATAGGTATTGGGATGGATTTCGCAGGAGGGAGTGTCGGTGAAAAAGGGGGTAAAAGATGAAGTTGGAGTCGGTGTTCCGCTGGGAGTCAAGGTATCGGTCGGGGAGTTCGTCCTGGTTGGGGAGAGGGAAGGGGCCTTGGTGAGTGTCGGGGTCGAGGTCATGGTAGGCGTGGCCGTAAAAGCGCTCATAGGAGGCGAAGTAGGAGTAAAGGTGAATGTGGGCGTAGCCGAAGGCGTATAAGTCGCTGAATAAGCGGGAGTCATCGTCAGCGTGCTGGTTGGTGTGGAGGAACAAGTAACCAAGGGGTCTGGCCTACACATTACACGTTAGGTTATATCACCCCACAAAACCAATTTCTTTTTGGGTTGTCCGGTTTACGATCACCCGTGTTTGGTTTCACTACAATCATCCTAATTCCCAATTGGAATTTGGACTACCAAGGCTTGTCCCTCACCTTGAAAGTTCGGGACAGGTGGCTTTTTCATTTACAGCATCCAACCTCAAGCGCAAACTGAAGTGGTAAGAAGAACCTTTTTGAAGAAAGGAAAATTCTTATGCGCAAATGGTCAAAGGGTGATATCCGATTCACCCTGCAACTCATGGACATGAAGTCCATTGACCTTTCGGAAGATTACATCCGCAAATGCGACCCCGACCTATACAAAGCGGCCTGTTCCAAAAGACGCTTTGGCAGTTGGCGCGCTGCCCTCATCGCATCCGGAATCGATTACGAAAATGACCTGCTCTTCCGCGTCCCGCCCGAAAATCGGCTTTCAACTCCTTAAGTAGGTAATACCCAATCAATTAGGTAATGAATTAGGTAATGTGATAAACTTTACAAGATTGGTTCGAACCCCCCATTCACAAGGAACAGCGATGCTGACTATCAAACGTTTTTCATCCGAAGCCCACTCCATACCCGCCCTGACTTCCTGGTATTTATCCGACCTGGGCGAGGCCAAGGGAAGACAGGAGCTATTCACCAAACAATCCCCACAAAAGTTAAAGGTTTTGAGGGAGCACGCCATCATTGAAAGTTCGGTTTCCTCCAACCGGATCGAGGGCGTTCAAATTGAGCAAAAGCGGGTGGCTACGGTTGTTTTTGGGAAATCCCTTTTGAAAGACCGGGGCGAGGAGGAAGTTCGCGGCTACAGGCAGGCATTGAAGTGGATCCATGAGGAGGGGAAGGATATTCCCCTGTCGGAAAAAACGATCCTGAAACTTCACAAGTTGACCCGCGGGGAAATATGGGACGCGGGCAAGTACAAGGAAAAGCGTAACCAAGGGGTCTGGCCTACACATTACACGTTAGGTTATATCACCCCACAAAACCAATTTCTTTTTGGGTTGTCCGGTTTACGATCACCCGTGTTTGGTTTCACTACAATCATCCTAATTCCCAATTGGAATTTGGACTACCAAGGCTTGTCCCTCACCTTGAAAGTTCGGGACAGGTGGCTTTTTCATTTACAGCCTCCAACCTCAAGCGCAAACTGAAGTGGTAAGAAGAACCTTTTTGAAGAAAGGAAAATTCTTATGCGCAAATGGTCAAAGGGTGATATCCGATTCACCCTGCAACTCATGGACATGAAGTCCATTGACCTTTCGGAAGATTACATCCGCAAATGCGACCCCGACCTATACAAAGCGGCCTGTTCCAAAAGACGCTTTGGCAGTTGGCGCGCTGCCCTCATCGCATCCGGAATTGATTACGAAAATGACCTGCTCTTCCGCGTCCCGCCCGAAAATCGGCTTTCAACTCCTTAAGTAGGTAATACCCAATCAATTAGGTAATGAATTAGGTAATGTGATAAACTTTACAAGATTGGTTCGAACCCCCCATTCACAAGGAACAGCGATGCTGACTATCAAACGTTTTTCATCCGAAGCCCACTCCATACCCGCCCTGACTTCCTGGTATTTATCCGACCTGGGCGAGGCCAAGGGAAGACAGGAGCTATTCACCAAACAATCCCCACAAAAGTTAAAGGTTTTGAGGGAGCACGCCATCATTGAAAGTTCGGTTTCCTCCAACCGGATCGAGGGCGTTCAAATTGAGCAAAAGCGGGTGGCTACGGTTGTTTTTGGGAAATCCCTTTTGAAAGACCGGGGCGAGGAGGAAGTTCGCGGCTACAGGCAGGCATTGAAGTGGATCCATGAGGAGGGGAAGGATATTCCCCTGTCGGAAAAAACGATCCTGAAACTTCACAAGTTGACCCGCGGGGAAATATGGGACGCGGGCAAGTACAAGGAAAAGGACGGGGATATCATCGAGAAATACCCGGACGGCCGCCAGCGGTTGAGGTTCAAAACCGTGCCCGCCAAGGAAACCCCCGGCGTCATGAAAGACCTCCTTGGGCTTCACAAGGCTTGCGCCAGGGAAAGATGGGTCCAGCCCCTGGTCGCCACCGCTGTTTTCAACCTTGATTTTCTTTGCGTTCATCCCTTCCGGGACGGCAATGGCCGGGTTTCACGGCTGCTCTTACTGCTCCAGTGCCATCAACTCGGGTACGAAGTGGGGCGGTTTATCAGTTTGGAAAGGCTTATTGAGGAGAACAAAGACCGATATTACGAAACTTTGGAAGAAAGTTCCAAAGGCTGGCACGGGGACCAACAGGACCCCTGGCCTTACGTGAACTACCTGCTTTTTATCCTGAAAACCGCTTACAAAGAATTGGAGGCCCGGGTGGGCGTCACCGCGACCCCCAAGGGCGGAAAGACGGACCAGGTTTTGGCGGCGATCGCCAAGGCGGGCGGGGTTTTCCGGGTTTCGGATCTTCAAAGGGAATGCCCGGGAGTGGGGGTGGACATGATCCGGAAGGTATTGAAAGACTTGAAAGCCTCCGGCCGCGTGGTGTGCCTGAGCCGGGGCCAGAATGCCCAATGGAAAGAAATCCGCAAGTAGAAAAAAAGGGGCCGGGTTGGTCCTTCCCGGCTAGAAATTTCCTTCCTCCAAAAAGATACCCCGCCATTGGTCCAGGCGTTTGACGCCGGCGGTATCCAGGGTCTTTTTCACCTCTTGGGAATCCATGGCATCGGCGGCGGTTAGGAGTTCCGGCACCTCCCGCGCCAGGATCACCTCCCCGGGGCGGCCGGCCATGCGGTAGAGGGTACCCTCGTAAAAAGGGGCCAGGCCAACATTCAACACATTAGGTTGATCGCCCTTAATCCATCCGATATTCCTGTCCCTTGATCCCCCCTGTTTTTTATGTCCCCCTTTTCCAACCCGCTTTATACTTTTGGGGCTGACCCATATAAAAGAACCAATAGGCCTACATATTACACGTTAGGAAATGCCTCCCTAATAACGCCCCTTCTCCGATATCACATGCCTCACTCCACCCTGAACATCAGCTGGCAGCTCGCAGTTGGCAGTCGACAGTGAACCAACTGCTATTGGCTACCCATTCAACCAAGCTCAGGGTCTTGACGGTACGGGGAAGATTCATTAATGTAATTACATAGTAATTACATTCCAAAGACTCTTCGAGGTGAGGTTATGCGGTCCCAGATCATTCAAATCGGCAATTCCAAGGGTATTCGCATCCCCCGGCCCCTATTGGAACAATGCCAGCTGGAAGACGAGGTGGAGCTGGAAGCCCAGCCGGGTCAGCTGGTGGTTCGGCCCGTGGGCGGACCCCGGCATGGATGGGCCGCGGCCTTTGAGAAGATGGCCCAGTACGGCGATGACGAGCTTTTGGACGGGGGCGGTCCCGAGACCCAATGGTCCAGGAAGGACTGGAAATGGTGATCTCACGCTTTGAGGTGCATTTAGTCCGTCTGGACCCGACCGAGGGAAGCGAGATCAAAAAGACACGGCCTTGCTTGGTGATATCCCCCGACGACATGAACCAATTTATCCGCACCGTGATCGTGGCCCCCATGACCAGAAGGGAAAAAGATTATCCCACCCGTGTTCCGGTCGAGTTCCAAGGGAAGCACGGACAGATCGTCCTGGACCAGATCCGCACGGTGGATAAGACCCGGCTCGTGAAAAAGCTTGGAAAGATCGGTGACGCCACATCGGAAAAGGTCCTGAGGCTCCTGGCGGAAATGTTTGCTCCCTAAAAGCCCCTTGTTACCAATTTCGTAGGGATTCCCGATTTAATTGGCAACAAGAAATACACCCTTCAAAAGACCCTTTAAAACGATGGTCGCCCAGCGACTGTTAAAAATAAGGGGTTTTTGATTGGTTAGTTATGGAACTATTAGACCCATTTAAATAAGGGATTTAATTAGTAGTAATACTACTAATTCAAATAAGGGAATTTGGCACCTTCTGGGAAAAGCCTGGGCTTGCTGCCAATTTTGAGAATCAGTTCGCAGTCGGCAGTCCACAGTCGGCAGGGAAGACCAAAAAGCCAGCTGACAGCCCGTAGTTCGCAGCCGACAAGGACAGGCTAAACAGACCTCGTTGCCAATTTTGTCCTCAGTAGGGATTTAATTGGCAACAAGAACCGATTAATTATAAAAAAACCAATGATTAGTGTGGCCGTATTACGGCCACTTAAAATAAGGGGATTTGGCACTTGTTCGGTCTTGCCGGGGCTTACTGCCAATTAATACCAGCGGCTGGTAAAAATTGGCAACAACGGCCTTTCTGATTTAGGTTATATACACCAAAAACCGAATTTTGGAAAATAACCATCATTTTTGGCCGGAGGTATCCAATGGTTGAATCACCTATGAGGGGTTTTCTGAAGAGTATCTTTGGCCTAGCCAAGGATGAACCCCCCCAGGACCAGCCAACCACCCCGCCTGCCGCCGAGGACATCCAAGCCCAGCAGGCCCCATCCCTCCCACTACGCCCTTCTCCCGTCGCTAAAGCTCCTGCCTACGCTGAAACTTTGGCAGGCACGTTGGGAGACAAGCCAGGCTCCGAGGGACAGGCAGTCCGTACCCCCACCCTAACCGAAGCCTACCTCAACAGGAAAAAGGGCAGGAAACGGCATAGGGACAGCCTGGATGATCTCAAGAGAATCGTGGCTTGCATCGAGAGTCGCGGGGAAGTGACCCCCGGCGATCTGGCCCTGGAACTGGGAATGTCCCGCAGCACCCTGACCTATAACCTAAAACGGCTTTTATCCGTGTCGCCGAATGCTGATCCATATGCCGTGGGCTACTGGCAATGCAGGGCGCTTCAATGGACCCTGGGGGGGAAGTACCTCGTCAAGACCGGCGCTGGTAAACATGTGAAGTACCGGCTGGAGGTGCTCCCGAACCCCATTTCACCGAAGGAATCCTAGCAGGGGTAGTGGGGGACTTTCCTTTTGATCCCCCCGGTTTTTTTTACGGCCCCCTTCTCCCACCCGCTTTATACTTTTGGGGTCCTGCCAAATTAATGGAAGTGATTCATTTTGAATAATTCCCCGCTTCCCCCATGCTTCTATTGGGAAAAAGGATAGGGGGCATGGGGACGTCCCCATTTTCATTTCGTATGTATTCAAATGAAAAAATGGGGGTGAAAAAGGGGCCTTTCGGTTTTGTGGGTACATAGGGGTTTTACCCTATGAGCGCCGTTGGGAGGGGGGTATTAGACTTTAACGACAAGGCTAACTCCCCCTTAATCCCCCTCTTTCAGAGGGGGAAAAAGAAGGCCCACCATCAAACTGATCCACTACTAAATTACTATAGGGGTGACCAATATGTTCCTATTGCCCATGAACACGGATATTACGAAGGAACAGCGCAATTTTTTCAGGCTGGTCTATACCTGGATGTTCTTCGGGCTGGCCCTTTCGGGGGTCACGGCGGTTTTCACGGCCTTTAACCCGGACATGGCCCAGGGCATCCTGGGCGACAGGCTGGTTTTCGACGGGCTTTTGGTCGCCGAGATCGTGCTGGTGGTCGTGCTGGCGGCGAACATGAAAAAGCTCCCCGTGGGCTGGGCGGTCGCGCTGTTTCTCCTCTATTGCGTCACTTCCGGGCTGACCCTGTCGGTGATTTTCTTCGTTTACGCCCTCAACTCGATCATCAGCCTCTTCTTCGTGACCTCCCTGGTCTTTTTCCTGATGTCGCTTTACGGCTTTTTCACCGACCACGACCTGACCAGCTGGGGGCATGTGCTGTTGTTCGGCCTTTTGGGCATCATCCTGGTTTCCCTGGTCAATCTATTCCTCAACAGCACGGCGGTGGAATGGGCGGTGAACGTGGCGGGGGTCTTGATCTTCACCGGGCTGATCGCCTACGACACCCAGAAGCTGAAAGCACTCGATGAGGCGGGCACGGTGGAGGGAAGCGATGAGGAAATCAAGCTTTCCATCTACGGGGCGCTGGACTTGTACCTGGACTTCATCAACCTGTTCCTGAAGCTTTTGGCCCTCTTCGGAAAACGGCGCTAGGAAAAACACCAGTCGGCCCCAATTGCCCATAGCAATTGGCCGGGGAATTCGCCCGTCACAACAAATGGTTAATGGAATGGCATTTAAACAACCATTTGTTAGGAATCACCAAACCACGCATCGAAACTTGTGGTTTCGATGCAGGAGACAGTTCGCAGTCCGCAGTTGGCAGTCGACAGTGAACCAACAGCTGTTGGCCATTGGCTTTTAGCAACGACAGGAAAGATCTCCTAATAAGCACCTTGGCTCGTTTCTCGTCTTGAAGACTCGAAACAGGTATTAGCCCTACCGTTGAACCCGCATTTGTGCCAACATTGAAACCCTCTACAGATGAATCCTTCTCCAAAATCCACTCTCTCCGCTTGGCCAGCAAATCGTTCGCGGCATCAACGGCCTTTATGCCGTTGATACAACCAAACCTTACAACTCACCTGGAAGGTTCGTTGTAGGTTCAGTCTCTTGACAGGTTTGCCAATCGCTTTATGGCGATTGGCACTACCAATACCGTCAATCGACTTGGGGTCTCTTGACAGGTGGTCCCCTCCGGGTATCATTATAGTCAGACTAGTCAGAAATATTCCTTTGGGAGGCAACCCCATGACATCCTGGCAACTTCAAGCCGCCAAGGCGCGGTTCAGCGAGCTGATCCGCACGGTTCAATCCAAAGGGCCCCAGGCCATCACCTTGCACGGCCGGGAACAGGCCGTTGTGATCTCCAAGAAAGAATACGACCGTTTGAAGGGCACCAAGCCCAATCTGGTGGACTTCTTCAAGAAATCACCCTTTTATGGGCTTGATTTGAAGATTCAGCGCAACAAAAGCGTTAGCCGTAGGGTCGAATTTTGAGTTTCCTGCTCGACACCAATATTCTTTCCGAATTGATCAAAAAACATCCTGAACCCAAGGTGGTTCAATGGGTGTTGGAGAAGGGTTCGGACAGGCTGTGCATTAGCGTATTGACCCTGGGTGAAATCCGGAAGGGCATCGAAAGATTGGAGCCAAACCCCCGAAAGGCCAGGCTTCTTCAATACCTCGAAAGGGATATTCCGGCGCAATTTGAGGATAGGATCTTGGCCATTGATTCGCCGGTGGCTGAGGTCTGGGGCCATTTGGAATCCCAGGCGGGCCGCCCGCTCCCGACCGTTGACGCGCTCATTGCGGCCACGGCGATCGCGCACAATCTTGTCTTAGTGACCCGGAACACCAAGGATTTTAACTTTCCGAAATTGAAGTGCTTGAATCCTTGGGAATAGAACCAAGGAGCCTGGCCTGCACATGACACGTTAGGCAGCGCCAGCCTCATAACGCCCCTTCTCCGGTATCACATGCCTCACCCCACCAACAACATCAGTCGACAGTCGGCAGTTCACAGTCTGCAGACAGACAAAAACCAAGGCTTAATAGCTACCTTTGGTCGGTATAACATGACGGACACCACCACGAGGATTCTCAACGTCACCTTTTCGTCGTGGAATCAGATGAATGTGTAGATGAAAGATGGTTTGCCCGGCTGTTAATCCCGCATTAGTTCCAACATTGAAACCCTCTACAGATGAATCCTTCTCCAAAATCCACTCTCTCCGCTTGGCCAGCACTTTTCCCGGCATCTGCTTGGTGATCTGCTCGTAATATTCCACCTGGCTGTCGTCGAATTTCAGTATTTCCCGGGCGATATCCTTGGCGGTTCGGGTGCCTTTGTTCTTTAGGAGGGCCATAAGCATGACTAGCCGATTCCCCTATGGAATCGGCACAACCAAGTCACACCCCTCGGCTTGAAGCCTCGGTGTAGGTGGGCTGTAGATATGGCTCATCTTCATTTCAGCGACGATGAACTTTTCCCCCATGCTCCTTTTAAAACAACCGGCAAAGGGCATGGGGACGTCCCTTTCTTCTGTGTTCCTATTTCAATTGGAGAGAAAGGGGTAAGGCGGGTGAAATCCATAGGTTCATTATAGATAAGGGATAGATAAACACTTAAAATCAATAAAATAAGCCATATTTACATATATTTCACCATAATATATAATTTCAACAAATGATGAAACTAATAGAACCAATGAAAAATTATGAAGATATGCTTAAAAATGCTGAGATCGTGATAAACCAGCGTTTTAAAGGCATTTTCAAGGCAACCATGTTTCTTCACAAACCTGAGCCAAACACTTTGGGCCCGGATTTGATTCTTCGTGTCGTGAAAAGCAATAACGCATTTAAAAACATCCTGTTTGAAGTGAAAGCCAACGGCCAGCCCAGGGAAGCACGGCAAGTCATAAACCAAATCCAAAAATACATTCATCAGGGTTATGAGAATCCCTATGGGGTCATGATCGCCCCTTATATCTCCGACCAGACGGCCGAGATATGCCGGGAGGCGGGCATCGGCATTCTGGATTTCGCGGGGAATTGCAGGCTCGCTTTTGACGATGTTTTTATTGAGACGAAAGGGGCTTCCAACCCTTTCGCGAAAGGCCGGAATTTACTCACGCTTTATTATCCAAAATCCACCCGTATCCTCAGGGTCCTTTTAAATAACGCTCAAAAAAACTGGAAGATGCAGGATCTTGCCCGCGAGGCGAACGTAAGCTTGGGCCAGGTTTCAAACGTAAAAAATCTATTGGATTCCCGCGAGTGGGTATCCGTGACCAAAGAAGGTTTGCGATTGGCCCGGCCGAAAGAACTTTTAGAGGAATGGGCCGGCCGATATGAGTTCAATGAAGTGAATCATTTCGAGCGTTTTTACACCCTTCAATCCTTCGAGGAATCAATGAAGAAATTGTCGGGAAATGAATTGGGATCGCGGATTCTCAACTATTCGAACAGGTTCGCGTTGACGGGTTTTTCAGGATCGAATCTGTTGTTCCCCTATATCCGCAGCAAAACGATCAGTCTTTATGTGGATGATGTCGATTTTTGGGTACCTCGTTTAGGACTCAAACGGGTTGAAAGCGGGGAGAATGTCTTTTTGATTAGGCCTTATGACGAAGGCGTTTTCTACGGGGCCAAAAATGAAAAGGGCGTCCCCGTGGTATCGACGATCCAGTTGTACCTGGATTTGAAAACATCCGGAGGGCGAGGGGAAGACGCGGCGGAAACTTTATTAAAGGAAGTCATCGAAAAACAATGGCAACTATAGATGATTATTCACAAGACGCGGTTGAGGCGGCACGGTCTGTATTGATTGAGTGCGGCCATTTATTGGGAGAATACCGGGAAAGCGTCGTTTTAGTGGGAGGCTGGGTACCCGCATTCATCCTGCCGGGCGCCCAAGAAGACCATATCGGCAGTACCGATGTTGATTTGGCGTTGGACCACCGCAGCCTCCAAGACGCGGGCTATCAAAAGATCGAGAAACTTCTCTTAGGCGCGGGATATGCAAAGACCGACCAGCCTTTCAGGTTCTTAAAGACGGTGAAAGGGATGCCGGTTTATGTTGATCTTCTCGCGGGCGAATATTCGGGCACGGGAAAGAAGAAACGACATCAGCAAATCCAGGATTTAAAAGCCCGGAAGGCGCGTGGATGTGATTTGGCGTTTAAAAATCCGGTTGAAATCAGGATCGATGGAACCCTTCCATCGGGAGACCTGGATTCGGTGCGAATACGGGTGGCTTCCGTTGTGAGTTTTATCGTCATGAAAGGGATGGCGTTGGCCGGCCGCATGAAGCCTAAGGATTCATACGACATTTATTTTTGCGTGACCCAATATCCAGGCGGGTTCACTGGCCTCGCCGCCGAATTTAAAGAACTGGCGAAGCATCCGCTGGTCCTAGAGGCGTTGGGGAACATACGGGACAAATTTTCAACGGATCGACATGTTGGCCCCATCCAAGTATCCCAATCCTATGACGCGGGTGACGAAGAAATGGAAAGAATTAGGCGTGATGCCTTTGAAAAGATTAACGCGTTTCTGGATTTGGTTGATGGAATGAAGCTGGATTGATCGGGAAACAATCACTTCCGAGGGTAAAGGGGGTAACCATGCCGAAAACAAAAGTAAAGGCGGATATCTACAAAATCCTCTCGCGGGCCGTAGGGGAGGGAATCACTTACGGCTGGAACCGGGCCCACAAGCATACGGACAATCCCAACGAAGAAACGATCAAGGATGAGATTGAAAGAGCCGTCATGAACGAGATATGTGAGGTCATCAAGACCGACTCATAGGAACCCCCGCAAGGTGGGGAACATCCGCATCTTGCCCTGGGCGGTCTTTTTAGAAGAGCTCTGGTCGGGGAAGTTGATGAAGTGAGTGTGTTGAACTCTTTGCGAAGGGGCCAATCCCCCTTGGAAAGATCATAATCCGGTGGACCTGTAACCTTTTTGGGTGGGCGGGAGTAAATCCCATCATCAAATCCTGATAGGGAGTTCCATGAAAAAAAGCGCGGTTTTGAGCCTCGGCGTCATTTGCTTTTTCCTATTGGGTACAAGGGGGTCTCTCATGGCGGAATCAACGGCCAACCAGGTGGCGGACAAGGCGGCAGACGTGCGTCCCCTCCAGGTGGGGGCCGTGATCCCGGACGGTGCGCTTCTTTCCCTCGGGGGAGGGAAGGTGGAATTCAAGAAACTGGCCGAACAAAAACCATCCGTGGTGATCTTTTATCGGGGCGGATGGTGCCCCTATTGCAACCTCCAGATGGGGCAGTTGGTCAAGATCGAGCCCCAACTCGCGCTCATGGGATACCAGGTGCTGGCCATCAGCCCCGACCAGCCGTCGAAACTGAAGGAAAGCCTGGACAAGCACCGGATCAATTACACCCTGCTTTCGGATAGTTCACTCGAGCTCGCCCGGAAATTCGGGTTGGCCTACCAGGTAAGCCCGGAGATCCTGGGCAAGATGAAAAGCTTCGGGGTGGACCTGGATGGGGCCACCGGCAACCACCTCCATCAGCTGCCCGTACCCGCGGCTTATGTGGTGGACCGGAATGGGGTCATTCGTTTCGCGTATTTCAACCCGGACATCAAGGTGCGTGTGAACCCGGACGAATTATTGAAGGCGGCCAAGGAAGCCATCCGGTGAAACCAGTCGACAGCAAAACACCAGTCAACAGTCGACAGCCCTTCGGCGGTGCTCAGGGCAGGCCGGCACGGAAACTCTAAACAGTTCTTGCTGCCAATTAGCCGTCGTGCCCCGACGTTTAATTGGCAACAAGAAATACACCCTTCAAAAGACCCTTTAAAACGATGGTCGCCCGGCGACTGTTAAAAATAAGGGTTTTCGCATGGATGGTTATGGGACCAATACCACCACAAAAACAGGGGTTTTAATTAGCGGCTACGCCGCTAATTAAAATAAGGGAATTTGGCACCTTCTGAGAAAGGCCTGGGCTTGCTGCCGATTTTGAGAATCAGTTCGAAGTCGGCAGTCCACAGTCGGCAGGGAAGACCAAAAAGCCAGCTGACAGCCCGTAGTTCGCAGCCGACAAGGACAGGCTAAACAGACCTCGTTGCCAATTTTGTTCCCAGTAGGGATTTAATTGGCAACAAGAATCACTCCACATCTAAAACAAGGTGCGATAAGGACTGGGTGATGCTTTACGCGTGTTTTCAAATCCTGGTGGACTTCATCGAGAAGGAAAAACCACAGAAGATCGTGGATTACGATCACGACGCATACCATCGGAAACAATGGAAAGAGCTACAGATCCTCGATAAATATTGGAAGGTGGATCGGCCCCGGTTGCAAAAGGAAGAAGAAAAGGCGCTTAAAAAAAATGGGCCAAGACCTATAAGGATACCTGGGTGCCCGAACCTGATGGCAGGTCCTCGCTGCATGTTGTGTTGCATGAGGATAAAAGAGCCGGCGCCTATCATCGGAAACTTGAGGACAAGATCCGCACCATGGACGATAAAATGCTTCATCGCCTTATCGACATAAGGCACCCTTTGTGGTGCTGATTGGGAGGAAAACCATGCCGAAAGTTAAATTAAAGGCTGATATCTACAAGATCATATCGCGAGCCGTAGAGGGGGGAATTGCTTACGGCTGGAACCGCGCCCACAAACACACAGATAACCCTAATGAAGAATCAATCAAAGAAGAGATCGAAAAAGCCGTCATGAATGAGATTTGTGCCGTCATCAAAATAGACTCATAGGCCCCCTGCAAAAGAACCTCTCTTCTAAAAACATCAATAAATCATAATATTGATGCTATAATATATCATCAAATAGTAGCTAATAATGATGATGGGGGCAGATGTGCGAACAACCATTACGGTCGAGGATGGGGTGATGGAAAAGCTGATGAAATACACCAAATCCAAGACACAAACGGAAGCGGTGAACCGCGCCTTGGCGGACTGGGTTCAAAACCAGAAGCTGGAGAAATTAAGATCGCTGCGGGGAAAGCTTTCTATCGATGATAACTGGGAATCGTTGCGCGCGTTGGAAATTCAAGAAAACAAGGCGACCTATGGCAAGCGTTCTCGTTGATACTTCGGTATGGGTGGACTATTTCCGCAAGGGTGAAAGCCCGGCCGCTCTCCTGCTGGACCTGCTGATAAAAGAAAAAATGGCGGTTCTTTGCGGGATCGTGGAATTAGAACTTCTTCAAGGCGTGCGGCCCTCTGAAAAAGAGCCCCTGCAAGAGCTTTTGACCGCCCTCCCCTATGTTGAAACCGAAAGAACCGATTTTCAAAAGGCCGGGGACTTGTTGCGCGAATTAAAGGCCAAGGGTGTCCAGATCCCCGCGACGGATGGGATGATTGCCGCCCTTTGCGTACGCCACAGACTCTCGCTGCTCACTTTAGACAAGCATTTCGACCATTTTCCCGACGTTAAAAAGATAAATATCGATGACCATCATTGGAAAGCCATGCAGGAAGAGGCCGCGCCCTACGCCCTCGCCAAAGGCGTGAGGACTGAGCAGGATGTGGAAAAACTGATTCGGAAGAACCGAAACCCTAAGCGCCCTTCATAGACAGCCATTAACCTTTAGCTCTTAGCTTTTAGCCGAAATTAAGCCACCCATTAATAAAATGACTCAGGATGGAAATGCCCGAACAGATTCTTCTCCAAGATTTAAAGATCGAAGTAACCCTGAAGAACATCCGGAACATGCACTTGCGGGTATACCCGCCGGACGGGCAGGTGCGGGTCACGGCCCCCATCCGCATGGACCCCGAAAAGATCCGCAAGTTCGCCCTGTCCAAGCTCGAATGGATCAAGCGCCAGCAAAAACGCATCCGGGAAGGGGGCTGGGCGGCCCCGCCGGAATACAAGGAAGGCGAGAGCCATTTCGTTTGGGGGAAGGCCTATCCGCTGCAGGTGGGGGAGGGCGGGGGGCGGAACCGGGTGGAATTACGGGATGACCGGCTGGTCCTGCGGGTTCGAAAGGGCGCGGGAGCGCGCAAGAAAAAGGCCCTGGTCGCCGGGTGGCACAAGGAACTGGTGAAGACTGCCGTGCCTCCCCTGGTCGCCAAGTGGGAACCTCGGGTGGGGGTTCAAGTGAAGGGCGTCTCCGTGCGGCACATGAAAACCCGATGGGGAAGCTGCCACACCCAAAAAGGCACGATCCGCTTGAACGCCGGCCTGGCCCAAAAGCCCTTCGACTGCCTGGAATACGTGGTGGTGCACGAAATGGTTCACCTGCTGGAACCCTCCCATAACGCCCGCTTCAAGGCCCTGATGGGGAAGTTCATGCCGCAATGGAAGAACTTTAGGAAGCAGCTAAAAGCAGTTGGCAGGTGACAGTCGACGGTCGACAGGAACAACCACTAAAGACTGTCCACAGTCGACAGTCCACAGTCGACAGTCCGCAGTTGGCAGGGAAACAAAAACAAACAACCCGAAGTCGACGGTCGACTAATGTTTTGCTGTCGACTGTGGACTGCCGACTGTCGACTGCTTTTCTAGAAACTCATTTCCACCGACAGTCCCCCGTCCACGCCCGAGTAGTCCAAGTTGGCGTAGCGGAACTCGCCGGGGATGGAATCAATGGCCCCGTTGGGCACCGGCACAATCTCGTTGTAGCCCGCGCCCGTGTTAAAGACCGCCAGCGAATAGGGGCCTTTCGTTTTCAGGTCCTCGTAATAGCCGGAAAGATCCGAAGCCTGGATCCTCGAAAAATTCACGTAACGCCCCCGCACGAACAGGTCCAGGCCGAAGGTGGGGCTGATTTGCACCTGTTCGCAAAGGCCCACCGTGCCGCCGGCCGTATCCCCCGTCAAGGCGCCGTTGATGGCGACCCCCTGCTGGGCGGGGTTGGAATAGGTCACGTTGTCAGAGTAGTCCACGATGGCGTGGTAGTAGCCCGCTCCCAGGGAAAGGGTGGTGCGGTTTCCGGGGCCCTGGAGGATGTCGAAGGAGTATTCGAGGGACAGGTCCGCCAGGTTGGGGCCGATCAACTGGTAGGAATCGCTGGTGGCGCTGTGTTGGGCGAAGGTATCCGCCTGGGAGGAAATCACCTCGAAGTGCAGGGAAAGTTCGCTGGAATCATCCAGCCTCCTGCCCCAGGCCGCCCCCAGCAGGATGCCGCTGTTGTCGGTACTGACCCCCACGGTGGAACCCAGGCTTTGGTAATAGGCCCCCATGGATTTGACGCTCGTGAGGATGTCCCCAAACATGGAATAGTCGTATCCCCCGTAGAGGCTGAAGGAATCGTTTCCACTTGAAAAGAGGTCGGCGGAATAGCCTTTATCCAACGCGGGCTTGGCGGACGCCAGCGCCGGCAGGATCAGAAACCAAAGGGCCCAGGCGAAAAACAGCGGATGCTTTATCATTATTTAGCTCCCCTAAAAATGATGAATGACCGGCTCTTCTAAATAGCGGAAAAGGGAGCGAAAAAGAAAGGGGGTGGGGAAATAAACCAGTCCGAAGTTGGCCCCTATTGCCATAGCAATAGGGATTACCAAATCACACCACTCGGCTTGTGGCCTCGTGGTAGGTGGCCCCTATTGCCATAGCAATAGGGATTACCAAATCACACCACTACCAACTGCCATTGGCAGTTGGTACAACCAAATCCCAGCCCTCACCTGGTTGGTTCGGGACAGGTGTCGGCTTGTCCCAATCGTTTGTACCGATTGGGATCACCAAGTCTACCTCTCACCTTGAAGGTTCGAGGAAGGTATTGGCTCGGGACAGTTGGCCCCTATTGCCATAGCAATAGGGATTACCAAACCTCGTTGTTCGCCTTGTAGGCTCACAACAGGTTACAGTCCACAGGGAAACTACTAGAACCAGCCGACAGGGAAGGCTCAAAAGCATTACCCGGATCAGCGCCCAAAATCTTGAAGCCCAGATCGACGGGGTAGCGGCCAAAAGGTTCGGTCGGCCTTCATTAAATCCAAATAAAATGATTGGGGCAGTCTTGAATACGCCATCATCAGCCAATATAGTTTCGCTCAATCGAAATCGACCCTGGCCTTAAGGGTTCCTTTTCGAGAATCTTTCGAACCACTAGGGCCGTATGAAAATACGACATGGGCTTCTTCTCCTGATCCTCCTTTCCGGCGGTCCGTTGCGGGCGGAGCCCGCCGCGTCCCCCACCCCTTCCCCCCGGACCTTCTATTTGGAGCTGGGCGAGGGCATGGACCTGCCCGTGAACGGCTGGCAAAGCGCCTATTCCCTCGCTCCTGATTTCAAGTTCGCCGCGGGTTATGCCCTGGACCCCCATTGGGCGATCCAACTGGACCTGTCCACCGCCCTTTTCTTCGGGATTAACGCCACGGGGCGGATCAGCGACCAGGAAGTCCTGGTCCTCCCCATGATCCGTTATCAATTCGAGGGTGATCCCTTCCGGCCCTATCTCTTGGCGGGCTTCGGCGGGGAATTCGAGCTTCTTTCGAGCCCGCCTTCCGGCGCGACCGTTGCCGATTTCGACGGGGCGCTCGGCGCGGGCGTTGAGACGACCCTGTATCGGGGGTTCTCCCTTTTCGTGGAAGGAAAATATAACTGGATCTTTTCCTCCAAGGTGGCCGGCCAAGACCTGCCGCTGTGGGTGGGCGTTCACGGGGATATGGATTAAAGGAGACCGGACATGAAACGTGCGATCATCTTTCTGGCGCTGGGCCTTCTGCTCGTGTTCGGCTTCCAGGCCTGCAACAACACCAAAAATTATCCCGCCAGCCCCTTCACCTCCCTGGCCCTCACCCCCACGAACACGGTCCTTTTGACGCCCCCGACCGTCACCCTGACCCCCACGATCACGGCCAGCCGCACCCCCACGAACACGCCGACCATCACCCTGACCGCGACTTCGACCGCCACCCCGACTTCCACATCGACGCCCACCCTCACCCAAACCCCGTCCGTGACGCCGACTTCCACGGCCACTTCCAGCCCGTCGATCACCCTGACCTTCACGATCACGAACACCGCGACCTTCACCTCGACGCCCACTATCACCCAAACCCCGACCGTGACGCCGACCTCCACGGCCACTTCCAGCCCGTCGATCACCCTGACCTTCACCACCACGAACACCCCGCCCCTCACCTCGACCCCCACCGGGACGCCCACTTCCACCCAGACCCTCACCTTTACTCAATCCCTTACGCCCACCGATTCGGCCACTTTCACCCCAACTTCTTCCTCAACCGACACTTACACCGAAACCTTCAGCCCGACCCTGTCGAACACGCTTACGGTCACCCCCACTTTTACCCACACCACCACCCGAACGGGCACTCCCACCTCGAGCCCCACCCAAACCTCCACGGCCACGGCGACTTCGACCGCCACCTTCCATTTCTTGAGCGGGGGTTCCTGGTCCAGCAATACGCCCTTCGGCCTGGCCTGCAACCGGGGAACCAGCGTGGTTTATGTGGCCCAACCCGGTGATGTGGATGTGTTCAATTCGATCGCCAACTTCAGCTCGCCCGTCTCGACCTGGACCCAATATGGAGGCACGGCCTTCAACTTGATCCAGACGCAGGCGGTCAATCCGCTCAATGAGAATATCTATATCGTGGATGGCGGGGTGGGTGTGGTCTATCAAGTCACTTCCGGCGGGGCCGCGGTGAACAAATCCTCCACGGCCTTTAACGCGATCCAGGACGTGGAAACCGATTCCAGCGGCAACGCCTATGTGGTGGACCAGGGCGGCGCCACTCTCTATGAGCTCAATTCCAGCATGTCGGTCGTGAAAACCTGGACGGGCGCCGGCGCCACCGCCTTTTCAAGCCTCTACTCGGTGGCTTTGGACCCGTCGAACAACATCTATGTTTGCGATAACGGGGCCGCCCCCGGCCACAACCACATCTGGGAAATGAACTACTCCGGGACCGTGCTTAATACCTGGAACACGCCGGTGGGGAACTTCATCTACCAAATGTGCGTGGACGCGAGAGGGACCGTTTATGCCGTTGATCAGGGGGTGGTGGGGCTGGAAGAATATGTCCCGGGGACCGCGACGCCCGTGCACACCTTTACCGGAACTGAAGGCGGGGGCACCGCCTTTTCGGCTCCGGACGGTGTGTGTTTTCTCCCCAACGGCAATCTCCTGGTCGCCGACTACGGCACGAACCTTCTGCAGGAATATGTCCCCTGATACGCGGCTTCCAGCCGCGTATCGCGCCTAGGGAGTGCCGATTCAAACAAGAATCGGCGCCCTGATCCGAGCCTTCAAGGCGAGGATCAAACCTAGGGAGTGCCGATTCAAACAAGAATCGGCGCCTTGATACGCGGCTACCGGCCGCGTATCGCGCCTAGGGAGTGCCGATTCAAACAAGAATCGGCGCCCTGATCCGAGCCTTGTCCCAATCGTTGGTACCGATTGGGATCACCAAAAATTCCCCTCACCCTGAAGGTTCGGGGTAGGAGACAGTGAACCGACAGCCATTGGCTATTGGTTTTTTGCCACGACTGAAAACACCCTGTTGAAAACGCTTTACGGTTTAAAGGTTTATCTCTTGCGGCGGGGGGACGGTTTCTTCTTCTTCCCTTTTACTTTGTAGAGGGCAGGCGCTTCCCGGGCTTGGGGTTCTCCCATGGGGGGGCCATCCAGTTCAGCCAAGAAGGCCGCCGGGTCCAAAATTCGGATGCCCCGGTATTCATGAAGGGATAGCAGATGGGCATCCCCGGAAATCAGGACCTCCGCCTGGGCGGCCAGGGCGCATTCCAAGACCCGGTCATCCGATGGATCAGCCTTGATGACCTGCAGGCGCTGGGTGGGATACACCATGAGGCACAATTCCCGGATCTCGCGCTCATAAACTCCCAATTGATCGGGTGAAGAATTGAACTTGCGGCCCCCGAGGATTCGAAGCGTTTCGGCAAGAAGATCGGTTGAGATCGCCACTTCGAAAACCCTCAGGATCGCATGGTCCAACAATTCACGAACCCGGCCCCTGAAGGCCAGGGCCGAGACCCAAATATTGGTGTCGAAAACGACCCTGATCAAGTCCGGCGGGCTTCCCGGATGGCCTCTTCCACATCCTCGGGTTTCAAACCCAGGCGACGGACATGGGCATCCATCTGCTCGAAAATTTTGTCCCAGCGGGAACGCCGATCCAAGTAGATCCGCAGGGCCGCGCGCATCAACTCGGAACGGCTGCGGGATTCCCTCTTGGCGAGCTTATCCGCCCGTTCAAGCAGGTCCTTGGGGATCGAAAGGTTGATGGTCGATGGTTTCATGGTTTCCCTCCTGTTAAAACAAGCCTATACAATTATTGTATAGGATTCAATATTTGAAATCTTCCTACAACATCAGCAGGCAGTCGGGTCGGCCTTACAAAAGAACCAATAGCTGTTAGCTAATCGTATTTAGCCACAACTCGAAAGACCCCTGATCCCCCTCGTTCCGCACAGATTCCCTATGAATCTGCACCGGCAACCTACACCTTCGACCTGAGGTCTCAGGTGGCCTGCACAGATTCCCTATGAATCTGCACCGGCAACCTACACCTTCGACCTGAGGTCTCAGGTGGCCTGCACAGATTCCCTATGAATCTGCACCGGCAACCTACACCTTCGACCTGAGGTCTCAGGTGGCCTGCACAGATTCCCTATGAATCTGCACCGGCAACCTACACCTTCGACCTGAGGTCTCAGGTGGCCTGCACAGATTCCCTATAAATCTGCACCGGCAACCTACACCTTCGACCTGAGGTCTCAGGTGGCCTGCACAGATTCCCTATGAATCTGCACCGGCAACCATCGTCCTCGACTTGTCCCAATCGTCCTTAACGATTGGGATCACCAAGGCTTACCACTCGCCTAGTAGGCTCGTGGAAGGTATTGGCTCGGGACAGGTGGCAGTCCGCCCCCAATTGCCCAAAGCAATTGGTCGGGGAATTCGCCCGTCTGTCGAAGTCGCTTCGACTTCGACACTCGACTGGCCAACGAGTGGTTGGCCGTCAGCGCAAAATGGTTTATGGAATGGTTTTTTAACAGGCCATTTGTTAGGAACTACCAAAGCTCGCACTCACCTTGTAGGTTCGTGATAGGTGGCAGGGAAGACCATAAGAACCAGTCCGCGGTACAAAATGAAGCCCGCGCAGGAAAGGATCGAGAGGCTTGCAGATGCATACAAATGCATCTAAAATATATTCGAGGTGGTCCACATGCGCACAACTATTGAAATTAAAGATAAATTAAGGGCTGAGCTTCTTCGGCGGGCGGCCCACGATGGGGCGAAAGGCTTTTCCCACATCATCGAGGAAGCCTTGGAATCCTATTTTGGGAACGAAGACAAAATGGCCGCCGCTATCAAAAAAGCCAAGGAACTCAAGGGCTGTTTGAGCGCCCGCGAGGCGGAACAACTCTCCACGGAGACGCGGAAGATCAGGGAATCCTGGCGATGATCATCGCGGACACGGATGTCCTCATCGATTTTTTGGCGGCCAAAGAGCCGGGGGCCAGCCGGGTCCTGGCCGAGTTGGAGGATGGTACGCTCCACACGACCGTTATTTCACGGTTTGAATTGCTCTCAGGCGCTAAAAGCGCCAAACGCAATGAAAAGATCATGCAACTGCTTGATGCGCTTCAGGTTCTGAATCTGGACGTACCCGCCGCTGATCGGGCGGCGGAAATCAGGCGCCATCTGGATCAAAAAGGCCATGGAATCGGATTGGCCGACAGCCTGATCGCGGGGATGGCGATGGTCCATCGCGCGAACCTGTTGACCCGCAATGAACGCCATTTCAACCGGGTGCCGGGTTTGAAATTGAGCCAATGGGATGAACATGGAAAAAGTTAAGAAGCTATCGAAATTATTCAAAGAGAGCCTCCGGGAGGGGATCAAGTACGCCCAGGGAAAACCCGCGAAGGTGAAGGTGGAGACACTTTATATCAAGACGACAAGCGGCCGATTCCCTGATGGACGTCGGTTCCTCTTTGGAACCAACACACTCAAGACTTGAACCTCGATTGAAATCTCGGTTCTAGAGGTCGGAACTGCCAAGTCACACCCCTCGGCTTGTCCCAATCGTTTGTACCGATTGGGAACACCAAGGCTTACCACTCGCCTAGCAGGCTCGTGGCAGGTATTGGCTCGGGACAACCAAAGCGTACCCCTCACCTTGAAGGTTCGGGGTAGGTGGCAGTCCGCAGCCCTTCGGTGGTTCGATGCACTACGTTTACTCACCACTCAGGGCGGGTTGGTTTTTGGCTATTGGAGATTGGGAAAAATACAAGAATAGAGAAGGTGCTCCGGGCAAGTGAAGTTAGGGGTTAGAAGTTTTAGACAATGCTAACAACCAAAAGCCAACATGGTTTCAAACGCGCCAGATTTCCAAAAACTCCGATGGGGATACGATGCGGGTTTTGCCGGCCGATCCATGGGGAAAATCCTTTTTATTTCCAGTGACCAGGTAATCCGTTTTCGAGCCCAGGGCCACTTCCGCGAAAGCCTCATCCGTTGGGTCCGGAATCCGTTTTTTGAGGGGAAGGGACGAGCCTAAGAGCCCCTTGGTCTCAAGAACGGCCAATAGGCGCGCTGTTTCGGCGGGATCAAACGCGAATTTCGGCCGGGCTAAGACCAGGTGATATTCCAGGAGAATCCGGGCGTCATAACAAACCTGGAAACGCCCGGCGACCGCCATTTGAATGACCGTTCCGGAAGGGCCGCTGGGTTTGATCAGCCCTGAAACCAAAATATTAGTGTCGAGTACGGCCTTCAACCGCGAAGGCTCCGGCGTACCTTGCGGATTTCATCCTGGATCTCATGATCGGTCATCCTTGATTTACCGGATTCCACACTGGCCCTTTGTAGTCTCTCGACCGCGCGCATCGCCCTTAACTCGCGCGCCTGGCCCAGCCGCTCCTCCAGGCTATCCTCGTCAGCGGCGGTGAGGATACCCACGGGTTTCCCGTTGTTGGTCAGCACCAAGTCGGTCTCTGTTTTTAGGTCTTTCCAAACCTTGGAGGGGTTGGCCCTAAATTCACGAACGGATATCATTTTCATGGCGTTCTCCTGTTACCCATATGGTACACAATTGGTTAACGATGATCAATATTCGTTCTTTCGCCAACCGTTTCAGGAGGGCCATGAGAAAAAAGGGGTCAACATTATCCATTTTAGGTGAATTCACCCCGCAAAACCCTTCCGATTGGTCGCCAAGTAGGGGGAACAGATAGTCGGCGAAATGGGGCTGATCCCTTTAATTCATTTTAGATAAAAAAGTTTACCTTCGGCCTGGCCCATATGGCTTTTTGGCCGGAAACTCCCCTAGAATTTCGAATCGATCAAATCATCAAAAGGGGAGCGATGATGAAACCTTCATATTTATTTGGGCTGTTACTTTTATCCGGACTTCTTCTCGGGCACCTGGCCTGCGGCGGCAGCAGTACCCCCACCTCCACCCCATCCTCCTCCAGCTCTCCCGCATCCTACCCCGATTGGAATATCACCGGCCCCGCCACCCTCAACGCGGGGGCCTACAACTACGGCACCGTCCATATCAGCAGCACCGGAGTGCTCAACCTGTTGGGGCCCAGCGGCGCGGCCACGGGGGCCGCGGTCACCCTGAACCTGACGGGGGATTTCGTGATGGACGCCGGGGCCTCGGTGGTGGGCTTTGGCGCGGGTTACGGCCCGGGCCTGGGGCCCGGGGCGGGAGGGGTTTCCTTCGCCAACGTCGGGGGAGGCGGGCATGGCGGCGCGGGGGGCACGGGCGGGTTGGCGGCGGGCGGGCCGGCGAATGACGATTCGGCGGGGCCCACCCTGATGGGAAGCGGGGGAGGAAGCACGGGCGGTTCCGGATCCGGCGGCGCCCTGCTGAGGATCACCGCGGTGGGCGCGACCTTGAACGGAACGATCCTGGTGGGCGGCAATGGCGCCACCACGGGGGGCGGGGCGGGCGGCACCCTCTTCATCCAGGCCAATACGATTTTTGGGTCCGGGACCTTGGATGCCTCCGGCGGGGGATCCATCACCCCCAACACCGGCGGCGGCGGGGGAGGCCTCATTACCCTGTCGGTCCATTCCGGATACTACTTCACGGGTACGGCTTACGTCGCCGGGGCCACGGGCTCCGGCACCAATTCCACGGGGGCCAACGGCCTTTTCACGCAAACGGGTTATTGAACGGGAACGCAAGGAAACCCAGCCGGGTCCCTGAATGTTTAAACCCTTCGATGTCGCTCATGGCTTTAGGGCCTCGAAAGGTTCGCGGCCTCGACGGTGGTCGGGTCATGTCAAAAAGCGAGCCTTGGATTTTTGATTTCGTTAAACCTTGATGGGAAATCGTAACGCTGATTTTCTCCTGTTACCGTTAGGACCTCCAGTGGGGCGGGTCTATGATGGCTGTATGGAGCGTGTCTGTTCATACTGCATGAAAAAAATGGGCGCAAAAGAACCCGTGGAAAACACGAACGTGACCCATGGAATCTGCCCCCTGTGTTTAGGGGCCCTTGCCGACAGGATGGGTTTTTCAGTCGCCGAGTCATTGGAATGTTATGACCAACCCATGATGATGGTCGACCGCTCGAACCGCGTCGCGGGTTATAACCGGCATTTATCGAAAGTTTTGCTCTCGGGCGGGGTAAAGCCCAAGGAACTGCCCTTGGGCGAGTTCATTGAATGCCGCTATTCCATGCTGGAAAGGACCTGCGGAAAAAACCCCCAATGCCGCGACTGCCCTTTTCTCCAGCTGGTCCACCAGGCCTTCCGAACGAACGAACCCCAGGAAAAGGTCCGAATCGACCTGGCCCCCATCAGCGAAGACCATTTGCTTCGGCGCACATGGACGGTGACCGCCCAGAAGGTCCAAAACATGGTCCTGCTGACATTCCTGGACGCGGCCCAGCCCGCATAACAGGGGGCACCGGGAACCTATTCAAACAATCGATTGAGGGATCCATCTTAAGTTGGATGAACGTCTGGCCAAAATCTTTCACACCGGACGGCTTGGGCTTTTTTCCCCCGCGCGGCCGGAGGGGGTTTAGGAAACCGCGGGCTTGGCGGCCGGGACCGCGTTTTTTTGGGCCAGGTAGGGTTGGTAGTGTTTTTCCATGAACTGGACCTTGTAGTCCCGGTAACTCTTGATCCCACCCAATAAGCGGCAGCCGCAAATGAACAGCCAGGCGTAATCCCATTGGTAGGGCAAAAACCCGGCGCGGATCCCGTTGGGGTACAAATGGTGGTTGTTGTGCCACTCGCCCGTGATCATCCCGGGCCAGGGCTGGTTGATGGAAAGGTCGGCGCGGTTGAAATCGATGCCTTCCTGGCGCGAGTCCTTCCCCCGCCCGTGGCCCTCGAAATTGAAGGTGCGGATCCCCACCGCCCAAACCGCGCTCATGCCGAAGAGGGCGACGGCCAGGGGCATTCCCCCCATTAAATAAAAAGCCCCGAACCAGAAGGCCCAATTGAGGAAGAATTGAAGCAGGGTGGGGACCGGGTGGCAGATGGAGCCCCATTCTTGGTACTGCTCGTAGCTGTTCAGGGGTACGACCGTGTGCTCGATCAGGCGGGCGGCCTTGGCGTAATCCTCGCGGTTGAAATCCCGGGCGATGGCCTGGTGGTTGGCGTCGGCCAGGAAGCAATAAAGGAAGCCCCCGTGGACGTTATAGGGGTCGCCCGGTTTTTCCGGGATGTAGTGGTGAACATGGTGGGACACCACGTAGACCTCCTCGGGCACGATCTTGAGCACCAGGTTGCTCACGACGAAGAGCCAGAGGCGGTTGGTGAAGGTGAAGGCGTGGTGGGTGGAATAGCGGTGCAGGTAAACGGTCCCGTGGGTCCCCAAAACGACCATGCTGTAAATGAACCCGATGAGGAAAAGCTTCCAGGTGAAGTAATGGAAGAGGAAAAGGAAGAAGAAGGGCGTGAAAAACAGCACGATCAGCCAGCTGAAGAGGGCCAGCCAATTCTTGCGGGATTGGAACAGGTTGATCCGGGAAAGGAACTCGTTCCAAAGCTCACGGCGGGTGGGCACGTATAATTTTTGATCCCGCACGAAGCCGTAGGACGGCGGGTCCAACACGCGGTCGAGGAAAGCCAATATTTGTCCAGTCGACTTATAACGCCATGCCCGGTGATCTGGTCGGTTTTGCTGGGTGCGACAACGGCGGAGGGTAGGGGTCACATGTCAGTAAATTGGAAGACTTTCGGAGTATAGACCGGTCCAGGGACGGAAAGATATAGGAGGGGATGGTAATAACCGCCCGGATCGATGGCCCGCCGACCGGTGGCCTTTTCCGGTAGAAACCGTGATCGGACGTGCGAAAAGGCGTTTGTCGACCTATTTCCGCTGATTCGGGTTCAAAAAGAGTATTACCGGCATGAAACAAACCCAAAAGGCCAGGTCACCCGCTGGCGGAACCTTCCATCCGGGCCCAGTCCCAGGCGGGTTCACCCTGGAATTACCAACGATCCCGCTGGAATGTCCCTATAATCCCCGGGTCGGAACATCATTGGGCGGGGGATTGGATCATGGGGGATGTCAGGGAAGACTTCGTGAAAAAAATGAAAACCAGCATGGATCATTGGAATGACGACATCGATCTATTGCAGTCCTCCGCGATTCGGGCGGGTTCCTCGGTTCGCGTGGAGATGGAAAAAAACATCGAGGATTTAAGGAACAAGCGGAAGGATTTCCAGGACAAGTTGGGCCGCCTCGGCCGGGCCACGCAAGAAGCTTGGGGGCCCCTGCAGACCGGGGTCGAATCGGCTTGGAAAACCCTGGACGATTCCATTCTTGGGGCCAAAACCAAGTATAAAAAGTAGTCTACCAGCGGGCCCGGTTCAACCCGGAAAGATCCCGCGCTATTCCGTATAGGCGGATTGATAAAACGTCCTATAAAAAAGCCCGGTTTTAGAAAAAACCGGGTTCTTTTTTTGTCCGATGGAATTCTTGGGGCGCCTATAAAATGAATATCGAACCGGTTGTTTTTGTGTCTGATGACGGATCCCGTTGATGGGTACCTTAACCTAAGTTCCAATACCCGTTCACATCATTAATGCACCACGACGATCTTGAGGATCTTGTAGCCGATCAAGCCGCCTTGGGCATTGGTGGCGTCCACCACCGCGAAATAAAGCCCGCTCGCCTTTCCTGTCGCGTCCCACTGGGCGCTGCTACTTCCCGAATTTCCAGGCGTCCGGTGCAAAACCAGCTCCCCAGCCGTATCGTATATCCGGTAATCCAGCGTTAACCCAGGCACATTCGAGATGAAGGTCACCTGATATCCCGTCCCCCCGTTCAAAAAGTTCGGTTCCGCCAGGATATTCCCCATCCCCGAGTTCGCCGTATCCGACATCACCATGACGTGGGCCGTCAAGACGGTCTCCCCGCCGGTCCCACTCTGTTCGCTCGCCTCAATGAAGTACTGGCCCGACGGCACCACCTCGCCGTTGTCACTTGTCCCATCCCACACGATGGTCATCCCGTTATTAAGGGTAATCGTCAATTGGGTCGGAATGTTCCCGGTTACCGGCCCGCTCGTGGGCTCAATACTCGATGACGACAACTGCAACTGGCTGGCCGTACCCGCCACGGGGTTGCTCGAGTATACATACAGGGTCTTCACCACTTCCCCGGCCTCGTTGTAGATCTTTACCGCCACCTTGATCAAGGTTCGGTTCACGATCACCGACTGGGTCACGCTCGTATCCACCCCCATATTGCTGATGCTGTCCACCTTCACGTAGTACTCCCCGTTCGGCACCGGGTTTCCCGAGGAATCGCTTCCGTTCCAGGTTCCGATGGGCACTCCTCCGAAAATCACCGTCGTCATGCTTCCCGTTCCGCTCACCTGTGTGATCGATCCCGAGCTCAAATTGAACGAATTGATCGCCTGCGAATATTGGCTCACTGGCAGGGATTCCACCAATTCCCCCGCCTCGTTATAAATTCCGATTTTTACTGAATACTGGCCAATGATTTGGGTCGTCACGCAGGTGCTGGCCGTGCCGCCCTCATAATTAGCCGTTGCGCAATTTCGGATGGTGATCCCCGCCGCCACCAGGTTGTTTACTGCGGCCTGGTAGGCCATTTGGTATTGCCCGGGCGCCAGGGGCGAGGGCATCGCCCAGGTCATGAGGGAGGCCGCCGAGTTATAAACCGGGGTCACCCCCGACGGCGACATGCCGAATGATTGGAAAGTAAGGTTCGCCGGAAGCGGATCCGTCACGATTAAGCCGTAAACATCGCTGTTGATGACGTTTAAGGTCAGGGTATAAACCAACCCCGATCCGGCGCCCGCACTGTTGGCGGAAACTTGTTTGTTAATGGTAACCATCCCTAAGGGGGTGAAGGTCGCCGTGGCCGTATCAGTCGATGTGGGGGTGACCGTGGGAGTCGCGGTGAAAGTATAGGTCGAGGTATTGGTGAAAGTAGATGTCGGAGTCGGGGTTTGGGTCCGGGTGGGGGTAGAGGTTTCAGAGGGGGTGGGGGACGCCGTATCCGTCCAAGTGGGGGTGGCGGTCGGGGTATCCG
This sequence comes from candidate division FCPU426 bacterium, assembly GCA_963771075.1. Classification (GTDB taxonomy): domain Bacteria; phylum Oederibacteriota; class Muellerivitia; order Muellerivitales; family Muellerivitaceae; genus CAVTWJ01. The sequence continues at coordinate 166,123 of CAVYSE010000024.1, forward strand.
TCCATGTCCGGGTAGCGGTCGGAGAGGGAGTCTTCGAGGGGGTGAAAGTTTCCGTTGAGGTCAGGGTCGTGGTAGGCGTCATCGTCGGGGTGACCGTCTGGGTGAGGGTCGGTGTAAAGGTCATCGTGAAGGTATTCGTGGAGGTCTTGGTCAGGGTCTGGGTCATGGTCTCCGTGGGAGTTTGGGATGGAGTCACGGTCAAGGTCTGCGTGGGCGTCACCGTTTCCGTAGGAGTACAGGTTTGGGTGGTGGTGTTCGTCCAGGTGAGGGTGTTGGTTTCGGTGTGGGTCAAAGTTTGGGTCAGGGTATAGGTTTGCGTGGAAGTCACCGTCACCGTCGGGGTTTCAGTATCGGTGAGCGTAAAGACGGGGGTTTCCGTCCAGGTCGGGGTGACCGTGACGGTGGGCGTGTTGGTGAGGGTGTGGGTCAGCGTGGGTGTCAACGTCGGCGTGACCGTCAGGGTGATCGAGGGTGTCACCGTGAGTGTCCAAGTGTTGGTCAGGGTGTATGTATTCGTGGGAGTCTTCGTGTGGGTTGGGGTAGGCGTAACGGTCAGTGTATTCGTATTGGTGGGCGTCACCGTGATGGTGGGGGTATAGATGGGGGTGATCGTGTTCGTGTTCGTTTGGGTCACCGTAAGGGTATGGGTATTCGTCAGCGTATAGGTGTTCGTCGGGGTCACGGTAAGGGTTCGGGTGGGTGATACCGTGGGCGTATAGGTTGCCGTCACCGTAAACGTATTGGTAGGTGTGACCGACGGGGTAAAGGTTTTTGTCACTGTATAGGTTTGCGTGGGAGTCACTGTGGGTGTCACCGAATGGGTGTTCGTCGGGGTATTCGTCGGGCTGTTCGTGGGCGAAATCGTCGGTGTGAGGGTGGGAGTCCGGGTGGGGGTAAAGGTGGAAGTATGGGTGAGTGTGGGGGTTTTCGTGAAGGTATTGGTGGCGCAAAGCATAACAGCCGTAACGGCATTGGAGGTCACCGCCGCGTCGGAATCGGCGGAAATAACCGCTTGGTTGATGTAAGTCACCGCGTCCTGGGTCCCTGGGCAGGTGGCCGTACCCGTCCAGGTAATGGCGCCCGTCAGGTTATAAAGGGTCCCCGGAAAACTCCACGAAAGCGGGGGTCCCAGCGAAAAGACTACGTTTGAAGCGCCCGCGCTGACGGTGCTGGAACCGCTATAAGTCATATTCGGCGGCACGGTATCGGTGAGTTTCGTGTTCACCACCGCGTCGTCGTAGAAAAGCTTGAGGTTGCCGTAATCGTTCTGGCCCGAGGAGGCGTCCGATTGCCATCCCTGCTGCCAAAGGCCGTTGCAAGAAAAACCCGCGGTTTGGGCCGCCGGCACGGCGCAGTTGACGGTCCAGACGCCGGCTCCCGGGTCTCCCTTTTTCCACAGCTGGAGCAGAACATTGAAAGTGCCGGTACCGGGATTGTAGCTGACGGTCCCGTTCATGGTGTACCATTGGCCCGCTTGGACCGGCGGCATGGTGCCGTTGCCGCATCCCCAATATTGGTTGGCCCCATTGTTGACCTGTACCGCCAGGTAGGCGTCGGCGTTCGAGCCGATGTAGTTGTCGATCGACATCACGCCCATGAGGGCCTGGGTCACGCCCCCGTTGACCTGGTAGGCGAGTACCATCGTGGCATCCCCGCCGACCCCCGCCCCGGGAGCCGTTGTGGGGATCATCAAGTCCCCTTCCACACTGAAACTGTTGCAAACGCTGACCCCGCCGCTTCTTAAAAAAAGCGGGTATTCCCCGCCCGCGCCGGAATCGTATTGAGTCTGGGAAGTCAGGTAAGTGCTGCCGTCCGGGTTTTGGGCGACCTTCCAATTGCCCGTGGCCCCGTCGGAGGTCGCGGGGATGATGGTATAGGTGGCGCCACCGTAACCCGTAATGGCCGTGCCGGTTTGGCCGGTTTCGCCGTTGTAGGAATCATAGTACTGGAGGCTGGACCCGCTGATGTTGTAGGCGAGGACATAGTTCTGGGTCCCCCCCGAGGCCAGGCTGTTGGCCGATTGCTGTTTCGTCAATTGGAACCCGCTCCCGTTCACCGCGGAAGTGGCCGTGTTCGAGGTGAGGCTGGCCCCTGAACCCGTTAAAGTGATTTTGGCCGCGTTGCTGATGGTGCCGCTGGAGGCCGTGACCTTACCCAAAAACCATACCTCGCCCTTGGCCTCGTCAGCGCTTCCGGGCACGGTCCAGGAAAGGTTCCCGCCGGTGTTGACCGGGTTGACCCCCGGAGGCCCCATCTGCACGAAGGTGACCCCGGGCGGAACGGTATCGGTGATGACGCCCCCGGCCGGGCTGTTGACGAAATCGTAATCGATGTTGAAGAGCACCAAGTCGCCCGTGGACGCGCTTTTGCCCTCCGCGTCTTTTTCAAGGCTGAGAATGGTAGCCGGCGGAGCGGTAATGACGATGGGAATGTCGGCGAATTCCCCGGCCCCGGGTTGGGTGCCGCAGCCCAAATAATAACTCCCCGTGGCGATATTCAGGTAATAAGTGCCGCCGTAAGCGGCCTCGAGGGGTAGTGTCAGGTTCCATGTTTTTGTCAGAGTCGTGCAAACTCCGCCATCCGTATCGGCGGGAGTGGTCACTAAACCCGCGCCCTCCCCGGTGCATCCCGTTGGGCAGGGATCCTTTTCATCGAGATCGGTTCCGTTGACATCCACCAAATATTCCTGGCCCGCCAGGGAACAGGCCGTAAGGGTGGGGGCGGTGTTGAGCAAGACTTCCCAAAGGGAGGTGCCATAGGACGTGTTGCAATAATTGACCGTGAGCGTGAAAGCTTGGCCGGGCAGGGGATTTGTCGGGGAGATGCTATAGCTTTGGATCGTTTGTGCCAGGGCAATGGGGGCAACGGCAAAGAATGCCAATAGGAACCCCATGCACGATTTTCCAATCATGATGGCCCATCGGCGTTTAAAAGCGCTCCCCATCCCAGCCGTTTTCGTGCTCATCCAATACCTTTCTTTAACTTAAGATCCAAAACCCATTCTCACCATTAATGCGCCACAACGATCTTGAGGATCTTGTAGCCGATCAAACCACCCTGGGCGTTGGTTGCGTCCACCACCGCGAAATAAAGGCCGCTGGCCTTCCCCGTCGCGTCCCATTGGGCGCCGCTGCTTCCCGCGTTTCCAGGCGTCCGGCGCGTGACCAGTTCCCCGGCCGTGTCATAAACCCTGTAATGCAGTGTCAATCCCGGCACATTCGAGATGAAGGTCACCCCATATCCCGTTGCCCCATTTAGAACATTGGGTTCCGCCAGAATATTCCCCATCTCCAGACGCTTGGAGCGGCATGTTATACTCTGCCCGCTGAAGCAGCCACGATGGGTAGCCGCCGTTACGCCACTCGTTGCAAATCACCGGCCCCGGACGCAGAATAAGTTTAAAGCCCAGCTCGTGCGTCAGCTTTAACAAACCGATGAGATCGCGGCGCGGGTCGGTTGCGCCGGTGAAGTCCAACACGCCCTCGGAAGGCGCATGCCAGTTCCAGATAACGTAGAGATCGACCGTATTGATGCCGAGGCGCTTATATTCCAGGAGCGCCGCATGCCATTGGTCGCGAGGGATACGTTCGTAGAAGAAGGCGGCACCGTAGATGAAGAAGGGGCGCCCATCAACGCTAAAGACGGGATAGCCGTGGTCGGAGATCACCCGCGAGACGTTCCAGTTCGACCATCCCTGCACGGCGGCGGCACGCGTCGCAATCGGAGTACCACGGCCAGCAGCAACGCGAGCAAGAACGGCCACCAGCGCTGCATTCGCGCTGCGACGAGATAGACGATCGACCCGCAGATCAGCCAGCCGGCTCCCAGCGCGATTGCACCGTAGCCGGTCGCAACGAACGCTAACGCCCACCCGCCCAGTGCAAGTAGCGCCGGAAACGGATAAAGCGGCATTCTAAAGGGCCCGCTCGCCCCTCGCGCGCGCAGCACCGCTAGGGCGACGATCTGCGCGATGCCTTGGATGAGCACGATGCCCGCGGTTAAGAACGCGATAACTTGATCGAGGGTGAAAAGGCTCGCGATCAGCGATAATGCTCCGACCGTCAGCAAAGCGACGTGCGGAAAATCTTTTCGCGGATGCAGCCTGCCGAAAATCGGAAGAAATGCGCCATCTCGAGCCGCGGCGAACGAAATCCGCGAGAACCCGAGAAGGTTACCGTACAGCGAGGCAAAGGCCGTCACCAGGACGAGTACCGTAACCGCGAGCGCGGCGCCGCCGACCCCAGGTTCGCTCGACGACGAAGGCCCCCACGTACTGCGCCTGCGTGGTGGGCTGACCGTGCGCGTCGAGCAGGGATTGCCACGGCACGACGCCCAGCACGCCGATCTGCAACAGCACGTAAAGCGTCGCGACAGAGGACCGAGATGAGAATCGAGCGCTTGGAATCGTACGCACCGGATCCATGACCTCGTCGCCAATCAGCGCGGCCTCCGATAGCCCGCGTAATCGTACAGCGTAATGACAGCGCTTGACCAAAGCCGCCAAGAAACCGAGCGCCGAACGCACCGGTAGGCGAGATGAAAAACTTGTGGAAATCCGGCGTGCGAAAGCCCCGCCAGCGCGATGAGCGCGACGCGTAAGACTGCCGCAGCTAGCCGCGAAGCACTAACTCAGCGACGCAACTTGCGACGTTCGACGATAGACAAGAACCATCGTGACGATTCCCATTCCGACCGCCACCGCGTCGTGCGCAAACGAGGATGGAGCCGAGCGCGGGATACAGTAGGCGGCGTAGTTCGCGAAGCCGATGTAGCCGCTGGCAGAGGACGGCGTCGCAAAGAAACGAACTGCCAGTTGAAGAGAAACGCGAGCATTCTCCCAGCCGCTCGCGTCCGAAGAACGTTGCGCAGGTACACGTACGTTCCGCCCGACCGGGATAGCGCGCAGACGAGTTCCGCCCACACGAGGCCGTCGCACATGGAGACCAGTGCACCCGCGATCCAGCCGATCAGCGCGAGCGGCCCTCCCAGCGCCGCAACGACCAATGGGATCGTTACCAGCGGTCCAATCCCGATCATCGTAATGACGTTGATCGAAACCGCGGCGCGTAGATCGATAGCGCGCTTCATCTAGGCGCATGCTGTTCGTGCGACGAAGCTCATCGCCATGCAGGAACGCTCGGATATCGCGCGCCTTCTCGGGCTCGCTAGGCGATGTCCGCGTCGACTTCGTCGAGAGCGCGGCGCTCGCGGGAAATCCCCTCGGCGATCCGGCGACGCGGCCGGTCGCCGTCTATCTCCCTCCGGACTACGATCCGCAGGGCTCGCGGCGCTATCCCGTTCTCTACGTTCTGCACGGTTACACCGGCGACGTTGCGGCGCTGATCTCGACGCGGCCGTGGGAGACGAACGTCGTCCAGTGGGCCGACCGCCTGATGCACAAGAGCGATGCCGCCGGCGATGCTTGTGCTCGTCGACGGTTTCACGCGGTTGGGCGGCTCGCAGTACGTCGACTCGATCCACAACGGTGACTACGCGACCTACACCGTGCGCGACGTCGTCGGTCACGTCGACCGCTCTATCGCACGATTGCGCGCGAAGGCGGCACGCGCGGTCGTTCGGCAAATCTTCGGGCGGATTCGGCGCGATGCACTCGTCATGGAGCATCCCGGGACTTTGCGGCGTTCGCCTCGCACAGCGGCGACTCGTACTTTCGATACGCGCATCCGCCGGCGTTTCGCGACCGTGCATCGCACGCTGGAAGCGCACGAGTTTCGATATCGCCGGCCTTCGTCGAGGCCTTCGAGCGCAAGCACAAGCGCGTGCGGCCGGAGTATACGACGATGGAGATGCTGGGCTACGCCGCCGCCTATTCGCCGCGGCGGCGCAAGGCGTTCGACGCTCGACTTGCCGTTCGACTCGGGCACGGGCGAGCTGCGCGACGACGTGTTCGCGCGCTGGCTCGCTTTCGATCCGGCCGAGCGCGATCGCGACGCCGCGCGAGGCGCTCGAGCGTCTGCGGCTTGCGCTATCTCGATTGCGGGCGTCGCGACGAATACGGCCTCGACATCGGCGCGCGCGTCGTCGCGCAGCGGATTCGCGAGCTCGGCTTCAGGTGCGGCACGAGGAATTCGACGACGATCATCGCAACATCGGATACCGGTACGAAATCTCGCTGCCGGCGCTTGCCGCCGTTCTGGATAACGAATGACGAAACGCTCGATCTTTCCTCTTCGCCGTCTGCTGCTGGGCCTCGACCGCGGAGCGCCGCGTGCTCGCGCAGGTGCCGCCGCCCCCCACACCGGCGCCGACCCGCACACCTACACCGATCCCGGCATGACGTTCACGGCTCCGCCCGAACGCGTATCTGGTCGATCGCGTCGAGAAGTCTCGCTCAACGAGCTGGGCGACGATCTGCAAGCCGTCGCCATGTGGGTGCTTACGGCCGGGCCAGGAGGATGTCGCGTACGATCCAGCTCGCGATGGAAGCCTTCAACGGTCCGGCCCAATCAATGGGAGGCGCAGTTCGAAAGCCAGACCCATAGTTCGCAAGACGGCGCGCTGATCAAAAACCAGACACCGATGACGCTGCTCAACGGGATGCCGGCAACGTACGTCGAGGTTGCCTACGGAAGCGGATTCGATGCGCGCAAAGAGTACGCGATCACTTGGGCCGATGGACAACGCGGCGTCGTTCTCGCGGAAACGGCACGGATCGGCGACGTCACCGCTGATGAGGCCGACGAAGCCCTCAAACAGGTGAAGGCAGTTCGCTATCCGCTTAGACCAGCCATAGCCTCGAGCGGCTTGCGCGGAGATCGTCGAGCAGATCCTCGACGTCTTCGATGCCGACTGAAAGACGAAGAAGCCCGTCGGTAACGCCGCGCCGTTCGCGATCTTCCTTCGGAATCGAGCCGTGCGTCATGCGCGCCGGATGGCAGATCAGCGATTCGACGCCGCCGAGGCTCTCGGCGAGGCTGAAGAACTTCAAGCGGCTGCGCGAAATCGAGCGCGCGCTCTCGCGGCCCCTGGAGCACGAACGAGACCATGCCGCCGAAGCCGCTCATCTGGCGCTTCGCGAGCTCGTGCTGCGGATGCGATCGCAAGGCCGGGATAGTAGCACGCGCTCGACTTCGGCGTGCGTTTCGAGGAACTCGGCGACATCGTGCGCGTTCTGCGCGTGCTCGCGCATGCGCACCGCGAGCGTCTTGGCCCGCGCATCGACGAGCCAAGCGTCGAACGGTCCGGGGACGCCGCCGACGGCGTTTTGATGGAACTTGATCGGCTCGTGCGATCGCGGCGTCGTCGTGATCGCGACGCCGCCGACGACGTCGCTGTGGCCGTCCATGTATTTGGTCGTCGAGTGAACGACGACGTCGGCGCCCAGCTCCAGCGGTTGCTGGAAATACGGCGTCGCGAACGTGTTGTCGACGACGACGAACTGATCCGCGCGTCCTTGCAGCGAGGCGATCGCCGCGATGTCGATCAGTTTGAGCAGCGGATTGGTCGGCGTTTCGAGCCAGAGCAGCTTGCGTGTTCGGGCGGATGGCGCGCTGCGACGGCAGCGAGATCGGTCATGTCGACGTAGGTGAACTCGAGCCCGTAACGTGCGAGCACGCGCGCGAAGAGCCGGTAGGTTCCGCCGTAGAGATCGTCGCGTGACGACGACGTGATCGCCGGCTGAAAGCAGGTTGAGCATCGCCGAGGTCGCCGCCATTCCGCTCGCAAAGGCGCTGCCGAACTGCGCATCCTCGAGCGAAGCGAGCTGTTGCTCGAGCGCGACGCGCGTCGGGTTGACCGTGCGGCTGTAGTCGAAGCCTTTGTGCTCGCCGACTCGCGTCTTGCGTATAGGTCGAGGTTTGGTAGATCGGAACGATCGTCGCGCCGGTCGTCGGGGTCGGCCTCTTGACCGACGTGAATGGCCTTGGTCGCAAACTTCATGGTCGCGGACGACGTCGGAGCTGGTGGAGAGGAAGCTGATGATGTCTTGGCGCGTCAGCACGCCGATCGGCTCGCCGTCGTCGGTCACCACGATCGCGGGATTGGCCAGCGTCAGCAGCTTGTAGGCGCGCTCGATCTCTTCGAACTGCTCGAGCGCCGGGAACGGCGCGCCCCATCACTTCGCTGACCGGTTGATGGATGATGTCGGCGTGATCGAAGACCGCACTGCATCACGCCCACGTCGTTGACGCTGCCGACCTGCTCGCGTCCCGCGCATGACCGGGAGCTGCGAGATTTCGTACTTGCGCAGACAGGTCGAGCGCGGTTTTGACCGTGTCGTCGTCGCTGACGGTGATCAGCGGCGGCAGCGGCGTCTTGCTGCGCAGCACGTCGCCGACCGTCGCGCGGCGCTTGGCATCGGCCAGAAAGCCGTTGGCGATCATCCAATCGTCGTTGAAGATCTTCGACATGTAGCCGCGGCCGGAATCGGGCAGGATCACGACGACGATTGCGTCGGTCGGCAGCGTCTTTGCGAGCTTCACCGCGGCGACGGCCGCGGTTCCCGAGGATCCGCCGACGAGCAGCCCTTCTTCGCGCGTGATCCGGCGCGCCATCAAGAAACGAATCGCGATCCGAGACGCGGACCATCTCGTCGATGACGCGCAAGTCGACGGTTTCGGGCAGATAGCTCATGCCGATGCCCTCGACCGCGTACGAGCGCGGAATGTCGCCGGAGTAGATCGAGCCTTCGGGATCGGCGCCGACGACGTGAATCGTTCGGATTTTTTTCTTTCAGGTAGCGCGCCGTGCCGGAGATCGTTCCGCCGGTTCCGATGCCCGCGACGAAATGCGTGATCGTCGCCGCGCGTCTGCTCCCAAATCTCGGGCCGGTCGTATGATAGTGCGCGTCCGGGATTGAAATGATTGTGAAACTGATTCGGCTGGAACGCGCCGGGAATCTCCGACGCGAGCCGGTTGGCGACGCCGTAATACGATTCGGGCGAGTCCGGCGAGACGTTGGTGGGCGTGACGACGACGTCGGCCCCGTAGGCGCGCAGCAGGTCGATCTTTTCCCTCGACATCTTGTCGGGCATCACGAGGATGCAGCGATAGCCGCGAATCGCGGCGGCCATGGCCAGGCCGGTGCCCGTATTGCCGCTGGTCGGTTCGACGATCGTTCCGCCCGGCTTGAGCAGGCCCTGGCGCTCGGCGGCATCGAGCATCGCGACTGCCGGGCGATCTTTGACGCTGCCGCCGGGATTAACGTACTCGACCTTGGCAAGCACGAGGCATGCGGCGCCGTCGGTGACTTTGTTGAGCTTGACGAGCGGCGTGTTGCCGATCGCTTCAAGCGCGTATTCGCAATAGGCGAGGCCGGTCGTGCGGACGACGGGGCGGTACTTGCCATAGGAGCGCGCGGCTTCCGCGTGGCGAACACGTTCACCTATGAAACCGCTCGCTGGCGCGGCTCTCCCTCGCAATCGCGTTGCTGCTGCTTGGCGCTGCCGGGATGCAACAACGACGCGTTGCCGCCGGCTGCCGGATTTGCGAGCTGTCGGGAACGTCGTCGATGCCTCGACGAGCGCACCCAGTCCGCGGCGCGATGGTGACGGTCGATACGGTCTTAACGGCGACCACCGACGCGACCGGCACGGTTCACGATCGAGAAGGTTCCCAGCGGCATCGTCGACTACGCGGTCGAGGCGACGGGCTACCGGCGCTAACGTCGACGCACGAACGTCGAACCCGGCAAGCCGTTCGCAGCTAAATCTGACGCTCACCCAACAGCAGCCCCGCATTAGGCGCTCAGCTACAACGCGCCGGAGCGCCGGTACGCACTCGCCGGCTTGACCAGCGTCGCCCGTTCGGCGACCGTGCGATCGATCGATGCCCAGAACGACCGTCGGCAAGATGATCCGGATCGTGACGCACCGTCTCGGTTTCGCTGATGACGGCGCGCGCGAACGGGTTGCAACCCAATCGCCGCGATGCGCTCCACGTCGGGCTCACGGGCACTTGGCCCTCTTCGCATACGCCGCGAGCAATCGCGACGGCGGCTGGTCGCGATTGCTTGGAGCCTATGCGCAAGAGGGACAGGTGCCCGTAGAGCCCGATGTCGAGCGCATCGCGGCGCTTGGGTTGGAACCCGTTCCCGCGCCGCGGTGATAAGCGAAACTCAGGACCGTGCGTCACGACCCTGAGAAGCTTGCCGCGGTCGGTCTGGGCATCGTCTCGATGCGAACCGTCGCAGGAATCGCGCAACGCTGGTCAAACCGGCGAGTCGCAGGTACCAGCCTGCCGCCACATTGAGCTGAGGCCTAATGCCGCGCTCTGTGGGTGAGCGTCAGATTTAGCTGGAACGGCTTTCCGGGTTCGACGTTCGCCGTGGACGCAACGTATGGTACCCGCTCGCCTGCACCGAGTAGTCGGCAATTCCACTGGGAACCTCGATCGAGAACCGTCCGGCAGCGTCGAGTGAGTTACCGTTAAGACCGTGTCGATCGTAATGATTGCGCCGCTTACTGGGGCGCTGCGTCGTGGCATCGACGACGACACCCGTTACAGCTTGCGAATCCGGAAGCCGGCGGCAAAGCATCGCTATTGCATCCCGGCACGGCGAAGAGCAGCAACGCGATCGCAAGGTAGAGCGCGCCGGCGTTCGGTTTCAGATAGGCGAACTTCTTTGGCGCGCCGAAGCCACCGCTCCCTATGGCAAGCCCCGCCCCCGTCGTCCCCAAAACCGCCGCCTGCGCCTATTGCGAAAACGCGCTCGAAGCGATCGGCCGGACCCCGCTGGTCAAGCTCAACAAGGTCGTCGGAGCGGCGCAGCGTGTCTCCTGCTTGCAAAGGTTGAGTACGTCATCCGGGTGGAAACGTCAAGGACCGGCCGGCCGTCGCAATGCTCGATGCCGCGGAGCGCCAGAGGCCTTCTGCAGCCCGGCGGAGAACGATCGTCCGAACCGACGAGCGGCAACACCGGACCGGGCCTGGCAATGGCGGCGGCGATTCGCGGATACCGATGCGTCCTGCGTGATGCCCGATAAGATCGCGCGGGAAAAGATACAGATTGTTGCGCGCCTACGGGGCAACGTGCGTCCTTACCCCCACGAAGGGGCTACGTCTCGGCCGGATTCACCTGAATCGTATTACAGCGTCGCGAATCGGCTCGCACGGGATCGCAGGAGCCTTCCAGCCGAATCCAGTTTCACAATCGCTTCAACCCGGAAGCCCACTATCACACGACCGGCCCCGAGATTTGGAGCGGAGCGCGCGGCGAAATCACGCATTCGTCGCCGGAATCGGCACCGGCGGGACCATTTCGGGCACGGCGCGCTATCTCAAGGAGAAAAATCCGGCGATTCAGTCGTCGGCGCCGACCCCGAAGGCTCGATCTACTCGGCGACATGCCGCGCCGTATGCGGTCGAAGGGATTAAGGAATGAGTTACCTTCCGCGAGACGGTGATCTGCGCGTAAATCGACGAGATAGAGGTACGCGTCTCCGATCGCGATTCGTTTCTCATGGCGCGCCGGATCGCGCGCGAGGAAGGCTTGCTCGTCGGTGGAGATCGTCGGGCACCGCCACCGTCGCGGCCGGGTCTGCAAGTTGGCAAAGACGCTCTCGCCCGATGCGATGCGTGGTCGTGAGATCCTGCCCGAATCCGGACGCGGGTACATGTCAAAGATCTTCAACGACAACTGGATGATCGCCAACGGGTTCCTGGCCGATTCCAAGCGCCGCGCGACCGTCGGCGACATGTTGCGCGGCAACTCGCCCTTACCGCCGCTCATTACCGTGCAGCATGACGACACGGTCAAAACCGCGCTCGACCTTTTGCGCGATTCGAAATTTCACAATACCGGTGATGCGGGGACGCAGAGAGCAGGTCGGCAGCGTGAACGACATCGGGGTGATGCAGAGCGTCTTCGACCACGCCGACATCATCCATCAACCCGTCAGCGAGGTGATGGCGCGGCCGTTCCCGGCCTTGGAACAATCCGAGGAGATCGATCCGCGTACAAGCTCCTCACCCTCGCAAATCCCGCGATGACTGACCGCGAGCGGCGAGCCGATGGGCGTCTCCGCCCGCCAAGGATCGTCAGCTTCCTCTCAACCAGCTCCGACATAGTGCACAAATGAAGTTTGACGACCAAGGCGATTCACGTCGGTCAAGCGGCCGACCCCGCAACCGGCGCCACATTGTTCCGATCTATAAGACGTCGACGTCACACGCAGACGCGAGTCGGCGAGCATAAGGGCTTCGACTACAGCCGAACGAATCAATCCGACGCGTCTCGCATTGGAACGGCAGCTGGCTTCATTAGAAGGAGCGCGCTACGGCAGCGCCTTCGCCAGCGGAATGGCAGCGACCGCAGCGGTGGTGGGGCTTCTCTCCGCGGGCGACCGCGGTCATCAGTGATGAGTCTACGGCGGAACGTATCGCCTCTTTGCGCGCATCTCACGGTACGGCCTCGAGTTTACCTACGTCGACATGACCGACCTCGAGGCAGTACGCGGCGCGCTGAAACCGGCCACGAAACTTTTTTCGATCGAGACCCCAACCAACCCACTGCTCCAAGCTCGTCGACATCGCGGCAATACGCATCGCTTCGGCGCCCGGAGCAGCTCGATGCCATCAACAACACCTTTGCGACCCCGTATTTTCAGCAACCGCTCCACCCTCGGCGCGCAAATCGGTGGTGCACTCGACGACCAAGTATATCCGCGAGGTCACAGCGACGTGGTTGGCGGCATCGCGATAACCGACGACGCGGCGTGCACGAACAGATCCGCTTCGTGCAGGATGCCGCCGGCGGCGTCGCCGGACCGTACGATGCGTGGCTGACGATGCGCGGAGCAAAGACGCTCTCGTGTGCGCATGCGCGAGCATGCTCGCAACGCGATCGTCGCCGAGTTTTTGGAATCGCGCGACGAGCGTCAGTCTCGTTCACTATCCCGGCTTGCGATCGCATCCGCAGTACGAGCTTGCGAAGCGCCGGGCATGAGCGGCTTTGGCGGCATGCTCTCGTTCAAGCTGTCAAGGGGGCGCGCGACGAGCGCTGGAGTTCGCAAGCCGTCTGAAAATTTTCAGCCTAGCCGAAAGTTTGGGCGGCGTCGAGTCGCTAAATCTTGTTCATCCAGGGCGCATGACGCACGGCTCGATTCCGGTCGCGGAGCGCGAGCGGGCGCGGCGTTACCGATGGGCTTCTTCGCCTATCAGTCGGGATCGAGGACGTCGGGCGGATTTGCTCGACGACTCCGCGAAGCCCTCGAGGCTACGGCTGGTATAAGGGATAGCGAACTGCCGTCACCTGTTTGAGGGGCTTCGCGAGCCTCCTCGGCGGTGACGTCTCCAAGCCGTGCCGTTTCCGCGAGAAAACGACGCCGCGTTCTCCATCGGCCCAAGTGATCGCGTACTCTTTGCGCGCGTCGAAACCGCTTCCGTAGGCAACCCTCGACGTACGTTGCCGGCATCCCGTTGAGCAACGTCATAGCTGTCTGGTTTTTGAATCAGGGCGCCGTCTTGCGAACTCTGGGTCTGGCTTTCGAACTGCGCTTCCCATTGATTGGGAAAAAGTTGCGGTTGAAGGCGCGAGCTGATGTACCGGACATCCTCCTGGCCCGGCCGTAACACCCACGTGGCAACTGTAACTCGGATCGTTCACCCAGCTCGTTGAGCGAGACTTCTCGACGCGCGGCCAAATACACCGTCGGCGGAGCCGTAAACGTCATGCCCGGGATCGGTGTAGGTGTGCGGGTCAGGCGCCGGTGTGGGGGGCGGGGGATTCTGCACGAGCACCGGCGCTCCGCGGTTGAGGCCCAGCAGCAGAGCAAAGAGAGCGATA
>CAVYSE010000025.1:0-138903 GCA_963771075.1 candidate division FCPU426 bacterium
TTTATGTCTAGTCTTCACTTGGTTAAACTCCACTGTATTGCTCTTTGCAATTGCCCCTCAGCTCGATGGCGTCAATCAGATTGGTCCGGGTGCTCATGAAGTGGCCTCTTCCAAAAGGGATGCCCTGCCTGGCGCTTCAAATTATATATGATTCTTTCCCGGGACCGCGTCCGGCCCAGATTTATTCCAAACCTTGGCCGCCGTGGAAAAACCCGGGGACCTTTCCATCCTTTACCTTTAACGTGTAATACTCGACTTTGCCAAATTTTGGGGTCGTTCTAATTTTCCCCCTCTGAAAGCGGGGGACTAAGGGGGAGTTAGCCTTTTTAAACCCAATCGACAACGACTAATACCCCCCTACCCCCCTTTTTCACCCCCATTTCACCATTAAGTATTAAAAAATGAAAATGGGGACGTCCCCATGCCCCGTGTCATTCTTTCCAATGGGGCATGGGGGAAGGGGGAATAGTCATAGGCAACGCGCTAATAGGAATTTGCCAAAGAAGAGTAATAATTGATTTTTTCCGCAGTCCGTTCTTGAACCGGTCCAACCCGCAGGTTGGCCCCTGTTTCTTTCACTCGTCTTGCTACAATCAAGGGCGGCAAGCGGAGAAACGACATGTTCAAACTTTTTTTTGCCCTGGTAACCACCGGTCCCCGTTCGGGACAGCAATACATCGTCAAACCCGGCTCCCAACTCTTGATCGGCCGGGTTCCGGAAGCCAACCTTCGGTTGGATAGCGATCTTTATTGCTCGCGGAAACACGCCCTCCTGTATTGGGATATAGACCTCTGCTTCATCGAGGACCTGCAAAGCACCAACGGAACCTTCGTGAACAACTCAAAGATCGAGGGGAAAAAAGAATTGAGGGACGGGGACCTGGTGGTGACCGGGGATACCCAAATGGTCATCGGCATCAAGGACTACTCCGGCATGCTGCCCAAGGGCACCCACTGACCGCGCGGTCAAGCGTTCGTGATTTGGAGCGCCTCGTAAACCTTCACGGGCTCGGAAAACCCCTTCAGGGTCACGGGTTCCAAGGCCCGCACATCCACCAGCCCCTTTAATTTCCGGTACATGGAATCCGAGATCAAGACCTTAGTACGATGAGGCGGATAATATAGAAGAATGGATTTTTATTCTTGAGCAGGTCCTTCAAGACCATTCTTCCTCCCATGAATGAATCACTACTGGCAATAGTAATAAAAATCGGTCGGAAAACAAACGGCGCGGTAAAAAAGGGATGCGTTTTTATAAAAAGCCCTATCGGCTGGAAACTTCCCCCATTCTTTGGCAAAGTTGGGTCCTGGTACATCCGAAAGGGCGTCTTACGTGAAACAAAGATCATCCGGCGTATTATTGCATCCGACATCCCTGGCCAACGCTTATCCCATCGGCGACCTGGGACCCGCCGCTTACCGCTTCGCCGATTTCCTATATGAGGGCGGACAAAGCGAGTGGCAGATGCTTCCGGTCAGCCCCTCGGGCGGCGGGGATTCCCCCTACCAATCCCCTTCCGCCTTCGCGGGCAATCCCCTTCTCTTAAGCCCCGACCCGTGGGTGGAGCGGGGATGGCTGGACCGCCAAGACATTGAAATGGATTCAACCCCGGCTCCCGGAAAGGTGGATTTTCACCGGGCGGCCCTTTTGAAGAACCAATGGTTTAAAAAAGCTTACGGGCGTTTCGAACAGATGGCAAAGGGCCCCGACCTGGCCCGGTTCGAGGCTTTCTTCCAATCCGAATCCTACTGGCTTGAGGATTTCGTCCTTTTCACGGTCCTCCAATCGAAGCAAGGAACCGCCAATTGGACCCGCTGGCCGGAGGAACTTAAAAACCGCCAGCTCTCCGCCCTGCGGCAAACCCGCAAAAAATTCGAGTCGGAGATCCTATTCCACAAATTCATCCAATGGCAGTTCGCCGAACAATGGGAGGGCCTGAAAACCTACTGCGCCCAAAAGGGGATCGGCCTGATCGGGGACATCCCCATGTTCGTGTCATACGAAAGCGCGGACGTTTGGGCCCATCCCGAAATTTTCAAGCTGAACCCCGACGGAAGCCTTCCCCTGGTCGCGGGGGTTCCCCCGGATTATTTTTCCCCCGATGGGCAGGTTTGGGGCACGCCCCTGTACCGGTGGGATGTCCTGCGGGACCAGGGTTACCGCTGGTGGATCGAACGGCTGAAAAAAGCGATGGAGCGGTTTGACCTCAACCGGCTGGACCATTTCATCGGTTTCGAGCGCGCCTTCGAGGTTCCGGCGGGGGAATCCACCGCCAAGAACGGACAATACCAGCCCGGCGGGGGGGCTCCCTTCTTTGAGGCGGTTCGGAAGGCCTTTGGGCGCCTGCCCTTGATCGCGGAAGACCTCGGTTTGATCACCCCGGAGGTGGAAGCACTCCGCGACCAGTTTGAGTTGCCGAGCACGAAGGTTTTGCAGTTTGACTTCGATGCGTCCCTCAAGACCCTTTCCCTCGCGCCCGACCGCCACCCGGTCAACTCGGTGGTCTATACCGGAACCCACGATAACGACACCACCGCCGGCTGGTATGCCCAGCTTTCCCCCGAACACAAGGAAGCATTAAAGAAGGAATTGGATACCGATGACCCGGGGGTGGTTTGGGCCATGATCGGAAAGGCCATGGCCGCGAAGGCCAACCTGGCGATATTTCCCGCTCAGGACCTGTTGGAGCTGGGTTCACAGGACCGCATGAATATCCCCGGGACCGCCGAGGGCAACTGGAGTTGGCGCCTTCTGGATGGGGCCCTGACCCCGGCACTTGCCGATAAACTGCGGAACCTTACCCGCGCCCATGGACGGTAGGCTGGAAATTCGTGGTCTTAAGGCCGAAAGGTCCCGGTCACTCGACCAGGGCTTTTGATATTTATATAAAAATTAATTCGGGAGTTTGCACTTGGCATAGCTTAAAAGTGTACCCTCTCCCCTTGAGGGAGAGGGCATGCCGACCTTCCAATTAGTTAGTTTTTATGGAGGTCGGTATCGTACCGATCACCTTGATTTAATAAATAGAGGATCGGCACATCCCATCCTTCTCCCTCCAGGGGAGAAGGTGAAAGCCACAACAACTAAACCTTTCTTGAATGACTTATGTCAAAGCCATAGTCCCGAATTAATTTGTAGGCCAGGAACCTTTTTTTACTCAAAGCCCACCGTAGAACCTTCCGAAGGCTTTCGCCAGCATGAGGGCCATGGCCAAAGCCCCAACCCCTGTCGTGATCACGTGGCGGTTGTCGCGTAGGTCGAATTTCCCAACGCGCACGAGAAGCAGGTAGGCGATGACGAAATTAAGCGAGCCCCACAGCACGTTCACCGTTGCGGTGGACAACCCTTCCCCGGGCGGGGAGGCAAAGGGGCTTTGGAAAGGATGCCCCGTGATGCCGCTGACAAAGTGGGGGACGGCGTTGGCGAGAAAGGCCCCTCCCCAAAAATAAGACAAGTAATGGTTCCACTTCATAAAAGCCTCCTGGGTACGGGAATAAGACGATTTTAATGATTGGATGAAGCTAAAACCAAAGAATTGATACGGAAAATCCCAACTCTTCGCCGGGTTGCGTGAGGCTTGAACCCCATTTCCCGGCCCCCCCTTATTTATCCGGCGCGCCGTCGCCGGACCCATCGAAACCGGGGATCAGGCTCGCGGCTTCTTGAAACTCCTCCATCGCTTCCTGTTGGCGGCCCAGCTTTTGGTAGAGGAGCCCCAGGTGGCGGTGGGCCTGCAAGTCTTGCGGGTCCAGGGACAGGGCCTCCTGGAACTCGCGGATCGCCTCCTCCGTCAGGCCCTTGTCCATCAGGGCCACTCCCTTCCCGTCGTGGGGATAGGCGCGGGGAGGGCCGATCGCGATGGCCTGGTCATACTCGGAAACGGCGTCGTCCGGCCTCCCGGCGGAGCGGTAGGCGTTGGCCAGGTTGGAGTGGACCATCTGGGAAACCCCGGGATATGCCTTGGCCACGTTTTCCCAAAGGGTGACCGAATCTTTCCACAGGCCGGCTTGCCGCCACGTCAGCGCGCCGAGGCCCCCGGCTATCAGGAAGCAAAATAAAAAGGCCAGGAGAATATTTTTCCTGAGGGAAAGCACGACCCAGGTTCCCAACAACAGGCAAGGCCCCAGGCTGGGCAGGTAGGTGTAACGGTCCGCGGCGGCTTGGCCGCCGACCTGCAGCAAGCCCAAAACCGGCGCCAGGGTGGCCAGGTAATAAAGCCAGGCGGCGACCCAGTAGGGCCGGGTTCGGCGCGCGGAAAAACAGGCCCATGAAACCAACAGCACGGCTAAGGCCGCCAAGAGGTTCGGGAGCGAAAAGGCACCGGCCCCGGGCACCAGGGGATAATAAGGATGGAGATGGACCGGCAGGATCATCTTCCAAAGATAAAAAGCCAACGAGTGAAACGCGTTCATGGCCCGAAAGGGAAGACCGGAATCCCCCTCGGGGGAAATGGCGTTCCATTGGGCTTGGGCGGTCACGGCCAAGCCGGTAAAAACCAGGGCCGCCAGGAAGAAGGGGATTTTTTCCCGCAACGCCTCACGCCAGGAAGCGGGAAGCCTTCCCAGTGGCCAATAATCCAAAACCAGCATCGCCACCGGAAGCGTGATGGCCATGGGTTTGGCCATGGCCGCCAGCACGAAAAGCCCCAGGCAAAGCGCGGCCTTGCCGTTCCTGCCCGCCGCCGCCCCCGCCCAGCGCAGGTAGGCCAATAGGCTCAGGAGGTAAAAGAACCCACACAGTACGTCCTTGCGTTCCGTGGCCCAGGCCACGGACTCCACATGGATGGGATGAAGCCCGAACAGCAAGGCCGCAAGCGCCGCCGCGGCCAGCGACCGGCCCTTGGACAGGCCCTGAACCGCCGGGTCGCGGTTTTTCCACGCCACGCCGAGGATTTGGAAAGACAGGAAAAAAACCAGGACCGTGTTGAGGCCGTGCAGAAGCAAGTTGTCCAGGTGGTAAACCACCGGGTTGAGGCCGCCGATTTGGTAATCCAGGGCGAGGGAAAGCCAGGTAAGGGGGATCCAGTTGCCCGTGTGGAATGTGGTGAACATCCATTGCAGGGAGGGCAGGCTGAAATCGCGGATATATGGATTTTCCTTGATGGCTTCCGGATCGTCCCAATTCACGAAACCGTTATGGAGGATCGGCAGGTAGGCCAAGAGGACGGCCAGGAACAAGGCCAGGGAGAGGGCACCGAGAATAAACCCGTCGCTCCGCCAAAAACCGGTCTGTGGATGGGCCGGGGCCTTGGAACCCCGCCCCGGGTCCAAGGAAGGGTTACCGTTGGAAGGCACTTTTCCCCTCTCGTGGCTCTCAAAGCCAATCAGCCTGGGTGGATGCGGCTAAACGAAGCCTCATTATACTTGTTTTAATGATCGCTTATTGGGGGGGATCGGGGCCCTTGAGCCTGGGGATGGAAGCCGGGTTCTTTTTATTCCGCCAAAATGGAATAGGGGTGCCTGAGTACTGATTTCTCCTTATTCCTTTACCAGGCTCAACCCGGCGGATTTGAAGTGGCTGTCGAAGCTGAACACCTCATGGATCTCAAGCCGCTCAGCCACGGCAATGGCCACCGCGTCGAAATAGCTAAGGTCCCGCGAACGGTTGGTTTGCTGCAACAGGGCATGCGCCGTCCACTCATCCTCGAGGGTGGCCCGTTCGATCTCATATTCCTGCACCGCCGCGTTCAGGAAGGCCCGGGCGGCTTGGGGCCCCAACCGTTTGTTGAGGATGGCGTGGGATTCGGCGAGCAGGAAGTTCGGCAGGACCAAAACGACCCTGCGCCGGATGAGGGCTTGGTTGATGGAAACCGCGTTCTTGTGGTGGGAATCGTCCGAATTTAAAAGGGCGAATACGGCGCTCGTATCCATTAAGACCTTATCCATGCGCCTGTTTCGCCAGGACCTCGTCCAAGTCCATTTTGCCCATGCGAAAACTTCCAATAAGGTTCTTCATGTGCTTGCCGGTATAGGTGCGGCGGGTGCTTTTTCCCGTCGAGCGGAGCGCTTCCCGGATCAGCTCCCGGGCCTCCAAGCTGATGGATAGCCCGTTCTTTTTCGCCAGGCCACGCAGGTTATCGAATAAAGGCCGCTCTAAAACGACGTGAATTCTCGGGTTCTTGGTGGGCATGGCGTTTCTCCAGTGGATTTAACCAAAGGTTAGCATAAGTGGGGAACCTGTTCAATCACCCGCATCACGGACCTTAATGGGAAAATCGGCGGTGGAATGGATTCAACAAAACGGGGACCGCTTGGGAAGGGTTTGGGCGAATGACGTGAAAAGGCATTTCGGGTCCGATTCGTCGAATCACGTTATTCCGAAATGGTAATAAACTAAAATGGAAAATGTTGACCTGGAACTTTTTTATACGGACAACGATCAAACCTTAAATTAAATTTGGCCCTTCTGCGGCCGTTTTTATAACTAAGACACTTCTTTTTTGACGGTTCCGCTTCCGTGGCAAGTGGGACAGACTTTTATTTTGCCATGGCAGACCGGGCAAACGACCTTTCCGGTCCCGTTGCAGACGGGGCAAACCCCCGTGTCCACCCAAGAGCCGTTGACCAGCGAGATCACGTGGCCGATATGGTTCTGGTTATAGGCGCACCAGCCCCCGTTCGGACTGTTGAACTGCATCCAGACATCCGTATCCGGATGGCCGGCCACTTGCATGTGGGTCCACCCCGGATCGTCCTTTTTCAGGCATTGATTGGGGCAAGGCACCATCCCATGGTCGCAAGCCGGGTTCGCGCACTTGATGATGCCCGTTCCTTCGCAATCGGGGCATTTCACAAGGACATATTCGTGATTGGTAGACAATAATTGTATTTCTATCTTTTGCCCTCTATTGAAAACATCGCACTGGTACTCTCGCGAAGTGTCATATGCAAATTGTTGTAAATCAGTTACCCCCCGCGTCAAGAATTTGGGTGTAAATTTTCACGGGCGTCTTAATCAAGCGGCTTGAGCTTCTGCCTCCTTCCTTGAGGTGTGGACTTTAAGCCTATCCCATCTTTCTTGTTGGGCCTCGGCCACTGCCCAGACCAATTTAGTCAGTTCCAATTCATTCTGCATCATCCCCGCCGGCCTCAGCCTTCTCCTGAGCTCCAGGTTGAACCTCTCGATGAGGTTGCTGGAACGAGTAATCAGCCAGTACTTTGGTTTTTCCCCAAAGAATCGGGTGTAAGCCTCGAATTTTTCCTCCGTCATCTCCACCGCCTTGGGATATGTCCTGGACCACCTGGTCTTGAGGCTTCCCAAAGCTATCAAGGCTTTTTCCCGGCTTTCGGCCCAGTACACTGCCTTGAAATCGGCCATAAAAGCCTTTTGGTCCTTCCAGGCCACCCGGAAACGGACGTTCTTCATTTTGTGCACCACGCACAGTTGGTGGGTAACTCCCAAACGTTTTTCGACCGCCGCGATAATCCCGCCATGCGCGTCGGAGACCACCAGCCTCAAGGTTTGGCGGTCCAATCCTCGGTTCAACAGGTCTTCTACCATGGTTGTCCAGGAAGCTTCACTCTCCCGGTCGCCTACCAGATATCCCAGAAAATGCCGTTTGAGATTCCCATCCACCCCGATAGCCACCAGCAAGGCTTGTTTCACGCCAGCCTCTTGACGCCTGACTGTCAGGTAAAGCGCATCCAGGTACAGGTATCGGATCCCTTCGGGTAATGGCCGCTTCTCCCATTCCCGCAACGTGGGTTCCAAGGCGTTGGTCATCTGGCTGATGTGGCTGGCCGTCCATTTCGTTCCAAAGGCCTCGTTCATCCCCGCCGCTACCGACCGGGTGGAAGCCCCTTTCAGCCAGAAATTCATTCCCAGGTAACCCATCAGGGCTTGGCTGCCTTCCCTCAAGGCTTTCAAAGTCTCGGAAACGAACCCTTTGCCCTTCCTCAAAACTGGTTTTCTCAATTCCAATCGGCCTAAAAATCCAGGCACGAAAACCTGCTTGAAACCATTACGGTAACGGGGTTTTTCCTGTCTTTCGTAGGGTTGGCTACCCAAGAACTCGTCCCGTTCCTTCTCCAATTGGGTATTGAAAGCCTCGGAAAGCTGCTGGTTGAGAGCCTCGCCGACCCATTGGCCGATCTGTCGGCTTCCGACCGCCGACTTGACCATGGCTTGGGTTTTCTCCCTTGCCAAGGCCTCTAAGGCTAGGTGTATATTCTTCATGGGCGTAACGTCCTTTCACAAAAGGGATATGGTGTCGTGAACAAACACCATGTTACGCCCGCTTCTTTTTACACCCTTAAATTTTACGCGGCCCAGTTACCTGGCCCCCAATTGGAACAAGTCTCTTTTTATATGCGGGGGACCAATTTAAAATATATGTTGTTCCAACAATTTTTGTTGCTTCCGTTAATAATTTTATTTCTTTCGTTGTATAAACCTTGAAATTTATATCTTTAAAATCAGTCGTGCTTATATTTTCGATTGTCACAGTTGTGAAGTACAAGTTGTTTACTGGCGTATCTCGCCAAAGAACTTTTACATTTCCGAAAATTGCATCTTGAGCCGATACGGCAATTTGTTGGGTGTTTACTTTATAAATCAATTTTTTAGATTTATTTTTAATTTTCCCTACGATTGCACCGATTATTGATCCTAAAATCAAAAAAGTAATTCTTACAAATACCTCGTTTTTAAAGATTTCCATTTTTCCCTCAAATTTCGATAATTCATTAAATTATACTCAGAATTTTACTTCGGGCTTTCTCTTTTCCCCCACCAAAAATAAAAGGCCCGCCCCCAACTAAGGGAACGGGCCTCGGCCTCTATTTAAACAATCCCTCATTCAAGAGGGACGTCGACTTTCAGCTCAACTGCAACCGCTGCTCGTGCCACAGTTCAGGCACTTATAGCATGCCGCGCTGCGAACCATGATCGTGCCACATTCGGGGCAGGGGGGGCGTCCGCCTGGGTGACGAACACGCCGTATTCCCTTCCCTCATGCTCATTTTATCGGATGCATGACAACCGATTTACCCTTCTTCATTTCCGCGTAACGACTACGAATTTCCTTGTCTTCTTGTGCTGTGGGCTTTGTAAAGCGGAGAGGGGCTCTTCTATAAATAACCGCCGCCAATTCTGAAATAAGTTTTTGGACCTTTGGGCTCTCCTTGGAAACAAGCGTGCTCATGACCGCAAAATCAATGAATTGGTTCGTGTTTTCAAACGGCATTTTCTCCACCGCTTGCATGAGCTTTTTCTTTCCGATGCTTGGCCGGTAACTGATGACGCCTTCCATGCTCGCCTCCCATCAAGTTCATTGACTGTTGATGATATTATCATAGCTCATTTGTATGCTATTTTGTATGCTTCTTTTCGGCCTTTTTACGCAATTCAAAATGAGTAATGTTTAGTGTTCTTAGGGGATCGGTATCTTCAATCACACCGCGGATATCAAAAATGCAGGATTTCTCCGAAACAAACGTGTCCTGGTTGTATTCCCGCCTTATGATTCCGCCTCTTTCGGGGGGGATTTCGAACAAATCGTTGTAATAACTAACGGCCAATTGGGATATAAGCAGTGAGCCTTTTTTCAATTTCTTAAAGGATTCATCGGCTTCTAAACTAAATACAACGTTTACTCTCTCCATAAGATTTCTCCTCATAAATTACAGCCATATATAAAGGCCCGCCCTCAACTAAGAGAACGGGCCTCGGCCTCTATTTAAACAATCCCTCATTCAGGAGGGACGTCGAACTTCTTAACTACACCCACTCGTCGAACCGCAGTTCAAACATTTGTAACAAGCCGCGTTGCGCACCATGATGGCCCCGCACTCGGGGCAAGGCGGCGCGTCGGCCTGGGCCATGAAGATGCTGTTCTCCCGCCTCTCCGATTCGGTCGACTGGGCTTCCATCAGCTTGATCTGCGCGGGCTTGGACTTCGGCTTATCCAACGTGACCTGGCCGGTCGGCTCATGCGAATCCGGCAGTTCGGCCGCTCCGCGCTCCCCCGCCACTAAAAACTTGATGGCCAGCCAGCGGAAGATATAGTCGGTGATGGACTTGGCGAACCGCACTTCGGGGTTGTTCGTGATGCCCGAAGGCTCGTAGCGGCTGTGGCTGAACTTGTTCACCAGCACCTTCAGGGGCACGCCGTACTGCAGGGCCAGGGAGATCCCGGTCGCGAAGGAATCCATGAGTCCGGAGACCGTGGAGCCTTCCTTCGACATGGTGATGAACAGTTCCCCGGCGGTGCCGTCCTCGAATTTGCCGACTGTGATGTAACCCTCGTGGCCGGCGATGGAGAACTTGTGGGTGATGGCTTCCCTTTCGTCGGGAAGGCGGCGGCGCACCGGCTTGGGCACGGAAGCCTTTCCGTCCTGCGTGTTGGTCGAAAGGGGCTGGGACCTTTTGCAGCCGTCGCGGTAGACCGCCACGGCCTTCAGGCCCAGCTTCCACGATTCCACGTAGGCCTGCAAAATGTCATCCACGGAAGCCTCGTTGGGCAGGTTGACGGTCTTGGAAATGGCGCCCGACAGGAAAGGCTGGACCGCCCCCATCATGCGCACGTGGCCCATGTAATGGATGGATCGGCTGCCGTTCATGGGCTTGAAGGCGCAGTCGAACACCGGCAGGTGGTCGGTTTTCAGGTGCGGCGCGCCCTCGATGGTGTCGTGGGCCTCGATGTAGGCCAGGATGTCCTTCACCTGGCTCTCGCTGTACTTGAGGTTCTTGAGGGCCTCGGGCACGGTCTGGTTGACGATCTTGATGACCCCGCCCCCGACCAGTTTCTTGTACTTGACCAGGGCGATATCGGGCTCGACCCCGGTGGTGTCGCAATCCATCATGAAGCCGATGGTGCCGGTGGGAGCCAGCACGGTCACCTGGCCGTTGCGGAAGCCCCATTCCTTGCCGGTTTCGACCACGTCTTTCCAGGCCTGCTGGGAGGCCAGGTAGAGGTCTTCGCTCATGCCCTCGTTCTTGATCTTGGTGGCATCGTTCTGGTGCATGCGCATGACGTTCATCATGGGGATCTCGTTGCGGGCGTAGCCCCGGAAGGGGCCCACTTCCTTGGCGATGCGGGCGCTCATGTAATTGGCCCGGCCGTGCATGAGGGAGGTGACGGCGGCGGCGTAATTGCGGCCCTCTTCCCCGTCGTAGGGCAGGCCCCGCGACATGAGGAGCGCCCCCAGGTTGGCGTAACCCAAGCCCAGCGGCCGGTAGTCGTGGCTGTTGCGCTCGATGGGCTTGGTGGGATAGCTGGCGTTATCGACCGTTATTTCCTGCGCCAGGATGGTGACATCCACCGCGTGCTTGAAGGAATCGACGTCGAACTCGCCCTCGGCGTTGCGGAACTTCATGAGGTTGAGCGAGGCCAGGTTGCAGGCCGAATCGTCCAGGTACATGTACTCGGAGCAGGGGTTGGAGGAATTGATGCGCGCGGTGTTGCTGGAGGTGTGCCACTTGTTGATGGTGGTGTCGTACTGCATGCCCGGATCGCCGCAGATCCAGGTGGACTCGGCGATCATGCGCAGCAGGTCCTTGGCCTTGTAGGTATCCATGGGCTTGCCGTCCTTGCGGGCCTTGGTGGTCCAGGTGCCGTCGGAGAGGGCGGCGTTCATGAACTCGTCCGTCACGCGCACCGAGTGGTTGGCGTTCTGGAACTGGACGGAATCATAGGCCCCGCCCTGGCACGTTGAAGCCGCCGTCGTAGCCGGACTCGATGAGGGCCCAGGCTTTCTTTTCTTCCTCGCTCTTGGACTTGATGAAATCCACGATGTCCGGATGGTCGGAGTCGAGGATGACCATCTTGGCCGCGCGGCGGGTGCGCCCGCCCGACTTGATGACGCCCGCGAAGGAATCGTATCCCTTCATGAAGGAGACCGGGCCGCAGGCGGTGCCGCCGCCGGAAAGCTTCTCGCGCTCGGCGCGCAGGGCCGAGAAGTTGGTGCCGGTTCCCGAGCCGAACTTGAAGAGCATGCCCTCGGTCTTGGCCAGGTCGAGGATGGATTCCATGGAATCGGAGACGCTGTTGATGAAGCAGGCCGAGCACTGGGGGCGGGGCTCGATGCCGACGTTGAACCAGACCGGCGAGTTGAAGGCCATCTTCTGGTGGACCAGCAGGTGGGTGAGTTCGGCGTGGAAGATTTCGGCGTCCTGCTCGGAGGCGAAGTAGCCCATGTCCCGGCCCCATTCGCTGATGGTGTCGGCGACCCGGCGGATCAACTGCTTGACGCTGCGTTCGCGCTTCTCGGTGCCCAGGACCCCGTGGAAATATTTGGAGACCACGATGTTGGTGGCGGTCTGGGACCAGCTCTTGGGGGTCTCGACGTCTTTTTGCTCGAAGATCACCTTGCCCTTCTCATCGGTGATGGAGGCGCTGCGGAGTTCCCATTCGACCTCGTCGAAAGGATGGATTCCCTTTTTGGTGAACATGCGGTTGAACTTGAGGCCGCCCTCGCGGGTGAAGGTATTGGGCCTGACGAAAACTTCGGGACTGGTGGTGCCGGACTGGGTCTGCTTCGCGGACATGCTTCCTCCTTAATCTTGATTCGATAAAACAAACAGCTTGGGGTCGAGACTGCCCGCTCGAGGTAAACGATTTGTAAACCTCGGGTAGGAGCTTTGTATTGTCGGGATGTCGGTTGGGATGTAAGTGTTGAAAAAAAATAACGGCAGTACTTGAGGCGTTACGGTCCTAGGTCCCCTAAAAAATAATCCCCCTGTTGGACATCCTTATGCCGTCGGGTTTCCCCTTCGATCGGCATCCCCATGAACGCCCAAACTGTGGCTAAAGGTGTTGGATAACGGGCCTGAATAAAGGCCTAAAACCGTTATTTAATACCACATTTAGTCAATGTTGCGTTTATATACCACCAGCCTTTGTGTTGTCAAAGGAAATATTATTATTTAGACAAGATAAATAGGTTGCACTTTTTAGAAATTAATTTTGGCTCTCGGCGGTAAAAATACGCTGGGCGGGCCCCTTAATGGATCAGGATCAGCCTCTTGAGGTGCCGTTCGTAGGGTTCGATCAGGTAAAGGATATAGACCCCGCTCGCGCACTTGTCCCCGTTGTAATTCGTCCCATCCCAGGAATAGGCCTTCGATATGGGCGTCGTCTTGGTGTTCAAATCCATGTCTTTGATGAATTCTCCCGCCGAGTTGTAGATCTTCAGCGAATAGGGGTCCCCCGGCTCGCTGTATCCCACATAGATCGATACCGAACCCTGTGAGGGCCTCAATACGTTCAGGGAAACATAGAAGGTATCCTGCGACGGCATCGCAGGCGTCGCCGTCGCCGAGATGGTGGAGGTCGCCGTCCCGCTGGCCGTGATCGTAAAGGTCGTGGTCGCAGTTCGGGTCATCGTCGGGCTCCCAGTCGAAGTCGGGGTTTGGGTCGAGGTGGCCGTTTTCGTAGAGGTCCTCGTAATGGTGGGCGTAGAGGTCACCGTGGGGCTGTTGGTTCCCGTCGGGGACCAAGTCGCGGTCGGCGTCCAAGAAGCCGTCGGAGTCGCCGTAAAGGTCCAGCTCGATGTTGGGCTATCCGTCGGGGTGAAGCTCGCCGTGGAAGTGGCCGAGAAAGTCACCGTCGGGGTCGACGTGGCGGTGAGGGTCGCCGTCGGGGTGTTGGTGGAAGTGGGAGTGTTCGTCTCGGTCACTGTCACCGTGACCGTCGGCGTATTTGTCTCCGTAAGCGTATTCGTGACCGTCAGAGTGAATTGGATCGTCTGGGTCGAACTCGCCGTGAGGGTCGCGGAAGGTGTCATCGAACTGGTCGGGGTCAAGGTCGCTGTGGCCGTGTTGGTAGCCGTATAGGTCGTCGTCACCGTGGCCGTATTCGTCGGGGTATCGGTGATCGTGAAGGTAATGACCGGGGTGAGGGTGATCGTCGGCGTTATCGTAATGGTCGAGGTCGCCGTGGGGGTCACGGACGCCGTGGGGGTCACGGTCACCGTGGGAGTTGAACTGAAAGTCAGCGTCGATGTGCTCGTCAAGGTGGCCGTATAGGTGTTCGTCGGGGTCACCGTTGGCGTCACGGTTGCCGTGGTGGTCATGGTCTTCGTCATCGTGAATTGCACCGTATTAGTCGAGCTCGCGGTGAGGGACGCCGTAGGCGTCATCGAACTGGTGGATGTCACCGTCGGCGTCGCCGTCAAGGTTTGGGTGGGAGTCACGGTATAGGTCGGGGTAGAGGTGGCTGTATTCGTTGGGGTCACCGTATAGGTGTTGGTGCGGGTGACGGTATTGGTCACCGTATTCGTGGCCGTCACCGTCGGCGACAGGGTGATCGTGAAGGTCAGGATGGGCGTGATGGTAATCGTCGGCGTTATCGTGATAGTAGAAGTGATCGTGGGGGTTCGGGTCGAGGTTGTCGTGGGTGTCACGTTTCTTCCGTGGGTGTCACGGTCGCCGTGGGTGTCACGGTCGATGTAAAGCTATTGGTGGGCGTCACCGTGGGGGTCAGGGTGTTGGTATTGGTCCGGGTGGGAGTGACGGTAAGGGTATTGCTATTGGTCGTGGTAACCGTGGCGGTGAAGGTATTGGTAGCCGTATAGGTGTTCGTCGGGGTCACGGTGGGGGTTGCCGTATTAGTGTTGGTGCGGGTCGGCGTCACAGTGGGCGTATTGGTGTTCGTTAGGGTGACCGTGGCGGTGGGGCTATTGGTCTTGGTAAGGGTCACGGTAGCGGTGTAGGTATTGGTGGCCGTATAGGTGTTCGTTGGGGTCACCGTGGGGGTAACGGTATAGGTGGGGGTGGGGGTGACCGTACGGGTGGGCGTGGAAGTATTCGTGACCGTCCAGGTAAAGGTGGGTGTGACGGTATTGGTTCTCGTTAAGGTCACCGTCAGGGTGTTGGTAGAGGTAAAAGAGGGGGTGGGGGTCACCGTGTAGGTATTGGTAAAGGTGACACTGGGAGTGGGGGTTGGGGTAGAGGTCGGTGTCGCCGTAGCGGTAAAGGTGCGGGTGGGGGTAAAGGTCGGGCTGAATGTGGGTGTGATCGTTCGGGTAAGGGTGGGAGTGATCGTCCAGGTCGGCGTCGGGCTGGAGGTCGGGGTCTTGGTCAGCCCCAAAGTTGGGGTGCAAGTAAAGACACCCGCACAGGCGTCCGTGCCGGTATTCGGGTCGAAATTAGTTCCCGTTCCATCCAGTTGTTCCTTCACCAGGTTCCCACCGTAATAAAGGGCGAAATAGGGGTTGTCCTGGAAGGAGGAATGGGAGGAGCAGTCCCCGTTGCCGGTCCCGAAATGCGACCAGTCGTCGGAAAAATTGCCGTTGTCCATCTGCGGATTGTTGCGCCCATAACGAAGCGTGTCGTATTGGGTGTACCAATATCCCCCGTTGGGCGGGATGGTGTAAGCGGTCGAAGTGGAGGAGAAGCAATAGATGATCACTTGGTTGGCGAAGTGGTTGGCCACAAAGGTACAGGGCCCGTAAGGGGCTACGGCCACCGTGCCGGACGTGTTGATGCTGCCGCAAGCCCCCCCCGAGGTACAGGTGGTTCCGGTCGAGTTGTTGAACTGCGCCATGTTGATGGGTTGGGATTCATAGGCCCAGGCCCTCACGCATAGGTTGGCGATGGTGATGGGGGTGGTGCCCCAGTTGTAGACCTTGATGCTGTAGTCCATATATTGGTTGTTCTGGTTATAACAGGCGGTCTGGAGGTTCAGCATGGGCGTAGTGACCCCCGCGTTGATGACCCCGCAACCCGGCCAAGGGGTAAAGGTGGGGGTAATGGTCGGTGTAGGGGTGGGGGGAGGAAAGGTGGGGCTCGGGGCGGGCGTGACCGTGCAGGCGGCCGAACCCGTATAGAAATGTTGGCGGTAAAGAAAGCCCTGGCCGGGGTAGTAAGGGTTGAAGGTATTATCCCCCCAGATATCGGGCACGACCGCCCCTGTCCCCGTATTCGTAATAGCGGCGCAGTTGCCGCAGTTATAGAGGGTTTGCATACTGCCGACGTAGGTGCCCCCCCAGGACGAGTCGTCGAAACCCGAATTCATCCAACCCGTTGGAAAGGAAGCGAGTGGGAACCCGCTTCCGGTGTAAGTGACGCCCGCGTCCTGGGCCCGCGTGCACCAGCCGTCGCTTTGAATGTACTGGGTCGGGCAGTCGGAATAGTTGATGGTCAAGAGCCAGGTATCCCAAACGTTATTCCCGCATTGGTCGGTGCCGTAGACCGCCAGGATGTTCTCCCCTGAGGTATTGATCCAGGAAAGGTTGGTAATGGGGAAGGAAGAGACGCTCGTCCACCAGTTGCAGTTATTCGGCTGGGAAACGACCACGTTGCCATTGAGGGCTATAAAGAGATCGTCATCGGCGCTGGCCTGCAGGTTCGCGCTCGTCACCGTGCAGGCCGAAACTCCATGTGTTCCAAGGGCCATCCAAACCCAAAGACACAGGGCCAAGGAAAAAAGACCGTTCGAGAATGGTTTGAACTTTACCCCCAGTCTCGTTCTTTTAGGATGAATGGACATTCACTTCTCTCGGTTAAAACGTTTTTATGACGGAACGCAGGACCGACAGGTATCTTTGGGCCAACTTACGGGAGGACCCAAACCGGAATCTACCCTTACCGAAGAACCAATAGTTTTCCGATGTAGCGCTTCCCCTCCAGGGTCAATACGACGTAATAGACCCCATTGGCCAGGGTATTTCCTGAATTGGCGGTTAAGGTGAGTGGAATGGGTTGACCGTTGGGCCAATTGGGATAGGTATGGTCCAGGACCTTCCGGAAGGCCAGGGAGAAGACTTCCAACCGGATATTCTCCAACCCCGCGTAGGCCGGAGGCATCACTTGCACGATCGGGCCCGTGACCGGGTTGGGGTAAATCCCCACAACTCCCGCCGGCATGGTTGGCACGGGTGTAAAGGTATAGGAAAAAGCTTCCGTGGCGGTGATGGTGGCGGTTACGGTCGGCGTGGCAGTGAACGTGTGACTCGGCAAGAGAGTCCATGTACTCGTGGGCGTGAATGTCCAGGTCAATGTGGAAGAGGGTGTGGGCGTGGACGAAGGTGTAAAGCTGGCGGTGGAGCTGGCTGTTGGTGTTGGGCTAAATACCGCCGTCAGGGTCGATGTTCCCGTGGCGGTGGGTGTACCCGTGAAACTCATGGTGGGAGTAGGCGAAGCTGAAGCGGTGAGGGAGGCCGTCCCAGTAGGTGTCATAGAAACCGTGGGAGTTTTGGAGGCTGTAGCGCTAGGCGTCATCGATTCCGTCTGCGTAAAGGTCCAGCTATAGGTGAAGGTGGGGGTCGCGGTCATCGACCATGTCGCGGTTCCGGTGGAAGTGGGCGACAAGGTGGCGGTGGGGCTGTTGGAAGGTGTGGGGCTGAACAGGGGCGTCCGAGTCGGCGATCCCGTCTGGGTGGCGGAGGCGGTGGGTGTAAGCGTCCAGGTACCCGTTGAAGTGGGAGTAATCGTCATCGTCCAGGTCGTCGTTTTGGTGGAAGTGGGTGACAGGGTCATCGTGGGGCTGAACACCGGCGTCTGGGTGGGCGTTCCCGAAAAGGTTGGCGTAAGACTCAGGGTCGCTGTCCCCGTGGCGCTGGAGGTAGCCGTAAAGGTTCTCGTTTCCGTGAAAACGGGGGTAGACGTCATGGTCCAAGACCCGGTCCAAGTCGGTGACAAGCTGGCGGTCGGGCTGAATACCGGTGTCTGGGTCGGCGTGCCCGTGGAGGTAGCTGTACCCGTATTCGTGGAAGAAAGAGTGTAAACCGGTGTGGAGGTGTGGGTCTTAGTCGTGGTGAAAGTCGAGGTGGCTGTCGAAGTGGGAGTGAAAGATGCGGTAGATGTTGATGGGAGGGTGGCTGTAGAGGTCGGTGTGAAAGTCGCAGGGACCGTGGAGGTCGAAGACGGCGTCAGGGTGACAGTGGGACTATGGGAAGCGGTGGGGCTGAACACCGGTGTCTGGGACGGCGTTCCCGTAAGCGTGGGAGTACCTGTCGGAGTGGAAGACAGGGTGAAAGCCGGGGTGGAGGTACGGGTTCCGGTCGACGTGGAAGTGGAGGTCCCGGTGGGGGTTAAGGAAAGGCTTGGGGTCGATGTAAAGCTTGCGGTATTGGACGGGGTGAAGGTTCGGGTGCCGGTCGAGGTGAATGAAGCGGTGCCCGTGGAGGTGGCGCTGGCCGTGCTCGTGGAAATCGGCGTAGAGGTCACGGTAGTTGTATAGGTTCGGGTTGTGGTGGAAGTCGGTGTTGAAGTGACGGTTGAAGTGAACGAGTTGGTCCCAGTGGGGGTAAGGGTATTGGGAATGGTATTCGTCGACGTGGCCGTCATCGTTCGGGACGGTGTGATGGATAAGGTGGGAGTCGGCGAAGCCGAAGCCGTCGAGGTCGAAGTGGATGTGTTGGTTCGAGTCGCCGTCGAGGTCACCGTCGGGGTGGTAGTGGTGGTATTGGCAATGGTATTCGTTGAAGTAGCCGTCATGGTTCGGCTCGGGGTCAGGGTGGCTGTTACGGTCATCGTTGGCGTCATCGTTCGGGACGCCGTGAAGGTGGGAGTTGCGGTAGCGGTTGGCGTAACCGAAGACGTAGCGGTAGGTATCGGCGAACTTGTCCCCGTGGGGGAGGAAGTCATCGTCGGGGTCCGGGTGGGAGTCATGGTCGGGGTCGAAGTACGGGTAAAGGTAAAGGTTGCCGTGGCCGTGTTGGTCGGGGTGGTGGCCGCTATGTCACCATAGACAACGCCGCGGCCGTTCGTGCCGACATACACCCGGCCATAAATGGCTTCGTCCCCTTCGCACCAGGCCCCATATCCGTATTGGTGGTTGTTGTCGTTGACCCTCACCCAAGTGGTCCCCACTCCGTCGTCACAGCGGTAAAACCCGTAGGTCCCATTGTAGGTGCCGGTCAGGTAGACCGCCGGGTGGGACTGGCCGGAGGCCGCCTTGCCGAACCCCACCGAGTTGGAGGAAGTGACGTTGGAGATGGTGGCCATCGTGGACCCCGCGTTGGTAAAGCGGTAAAGGCCGCTGCCCGTGGCCACCCAAACCTCTCCGGGTAACCCGAAAACCGCACGTGGGGCGCCGCTCCCCGAGAAGCTGTTGACCGAACTGAAGCTCGCCCCGTAATTGGTGCTGACGTAGAGGTTGCTTCCGCTGGTGGCGTAAATCGTGGAGGCGTTGGCCCGGTCGGAGGCCAGCAAGGCACCGCTGGGAAGCCCGCCGCAGGTCGTCCAGGAACCGCCCAAGGAGGAGGCGTAGGCCGGAGACCCGTACCCGCTTTGGGGTGACACGACCACATGGGAACCGTCGGCGGCAATCGCCACGGACCCCATCTCATTGTCGGTGGTGTAACCGGGCGGGGCGCTACCCCAGGGCGTCCAAGATTGTCCGTTGTTGGTGGAATAGGCAACGTCGGTTGTCACCGCCCCGCTGGCCCCCACCCGTACCACGTCGTTCACGTTTTTCTCGGCGAAGTCGAGGCCGTCGGTATTCCCGAACGAGGGGTTGCAATACATGTTGGGGGCGGGCTTGGTGATGTCGGTATATCTCATCCCACTGATGTCGCCCAAGGCGCTAAAGAAGGTCCCGGGCATGGAGGATGCATTGAGGAACAGGACTGCGGTCTGCTCGATCCCGTAGTCCGTGAAGGTCCAGGTGACGCCCGCTGGTTGGGACGAAGCTTCAACGTTCGTCGAGGTCCAGAGGCCCCCCCCCGTCGTGTAGATGGCGTTGTTGGAATTGAAGGGGTCGATTCGGATGCAATTCATGTACCAGGCCCCCCCGTCGTAGGTGGAGCAAAAGCGGGTCCAAGTCACGCCGTTGTTGTTGTAGTTGGCGAAGGGCCCTCCATCCCAGCTGTTTTGCACGCGTACAATGACATTCCAAGAATTCCCGCCATCGGTGGTTTGGAAACACTTGTCAGGCCCACCCCACCAATCCATGGTGGAGACCACCGCATGGTTCGCGTTCTCGGCGTCCACGCAAATCCCGCTGTAACCTCCGCTGCCGCTCACCGGGCCGCTGGCGGGCGTGACGTTCGTCCAAGCGAGGGTGGAGGTATTGAGCTTCCAGATCTGGCCCGTTCCGTAACTGTTGCTGTCATCATAGCTCATCCAAAGGTTCCCGTCGGTTCCCAGGGAGCCCTGGACGGTGATCATCGTGGTCGGCCCGCCCGGAATCACGGACCAGTTGGTACCGCCATTGGTCGAGCGGTAAATGTTGCTGTTGCCTGAATTCACGGCTTCGACGCCCACATAGATGGTGGCCGAGGCAGTGCCAGAAGTGCCATGGGAATCGAACAGGACCCAGGAGAGCCCGTAGCCGGAGTCGCCATTCACGGGGAAAGAAGTAACCTGACCCCAAGTGGCCGCCGAATTGGCGCTTTTCCACAAACCGTTATATCGAGTCCCGAAATAAAGGGTGGAAGTCAAGTTGGGGTCGACCGCGAGCCGTTCTCCCGCGTCATTGCCGGCGTTGTTAGCGCCGATGGAGACGGGAAGGGAATATTGGGTCCAAGTGCCGCCTTGGTTGGAGGATGCGAGGATGTAGCCGGTCGTTCCCGCGTAGGTCTGACCGATGGCTGCGTATACCACGTTGGCGTTGACCGGATCGGGCGCGATGCTCTCGATACCATAGAGGTTCCAATCGCCCAACCAATCCGTCAATGGGACCCAAACACTGTTGGCATTATCCCAGCGATAAGCCCCGCCCATATCGGTGCGGGCGTAGATGAGACCCTGGGAGGCCCGACTATACGCGATGCCCGTGATGGTGCCCCCCGCGGGTACGGCGACGTTCTTCCAGTTGTAGGTTTGGGCGTCGGCTAAACCACCAAAGCCAAAAAGGAGGATTATTGCGAGTGCAAAGCCTCTGAAAACCCTTTCAGGAAACAGCCGGGAAAGAAAATCGTTTTTAAGTGGAATCAACCGCATAGTGCCTCAGTGGTGTCAGCCTGGAAGACCGGAGTTCAAAGAAAAGATACCCCAGGGGGGGAGGCGGTTGATTTATAATAAACAAACTATTTATTTATATTTATTTAAATCCGTTGGGGCGGCCCTTGTCCCGAAAGGCTCCGGGAGGCTGGCCGGTGGCCCGTTTGAAGGCCTGGACAAAATAACTGGCCGAGTTGAACCCGCTTTCCTGGGCCACCCGCTCGACCGACAGGGGGCTGGCCCGCAACAGCCGCTTGGCTTCCTCCAGCCGCAGGCCCTGGAGGTATTTCGAAAAACCCTGCCCGTCCGCAGAGGAAGCCGGTGAGCATCCGCCTACTTCGTGGAAAACAGCGGCTTGTTTGCCACTCAGTGAATGACGACCACCTTCCCCATCCTGGTTTCCCTTTGGTCACCGTCATCCACTTGAAGCACGTAAATGTAGAGGCCACTGGCCACTTTTTCCACATTCTGGTTCTCAGGCTTCCAGGGAATGCTGTTCAACCCCACATTGCCGGTCTCGTTGGTTTGATATATCAGTTCGCCCGTTATTGCATAAATGGAGAGCCGGACTTGGGCCGATTTCCCAAGCGTTACTAGGAAATTCACCGGTTCCCCGTCCCTGGAAACATTCGGCGCCACAACCATGGACAACCACTTGGCTTCAACATTTGCGAACATGGGTGTAATCGTTGGCGTTGGCCCCGTTCCCTCACCCGGCTGGGATTCCCGCGCAAGCTTGGCCCCGCTTGGCGTGCAAGTGGGCAGGGGTCTGCAGGTGGGCGGGACCCCGCCCGCAACCGTCACCAGGTTGCCTTTCAGGTAAATCGCGAAATGCACATCCGCTGAATAGTTGGAACCCACGCAGGGACTGTACCAATAGCCCGTCCCAGGCGAGAAGTTCCCGTAATCCGTCCGGTGAACCGCAGTTTGGATGCCCACCCAGCTGACCCCTCCATTCAAGACCGTGGAATCAGTGTTGGAAACCGTGATCTCCCAATTGGCCTGGTGGTTCGGGTCGGGCCCGCAAGCCGGGGCGAAGGATACAGCCCCTATGGAAACAGCCGTTACTTGGTGGAAACAACTGGGATTAAACAGGCAGCCTCCATAGTTGACGGCGCCTGTCAGACCGACCCCCGAGATATCGTATGACCAAAATTTAAACGTGATATCCGACAGGGTCACCGGGGCCCCCCGGTTGACCACCTCGAAAACATCCATCATTTGGTTGTCGGCGCAGGCGCTTGTGTTTTCCAGCAATTGCAGGTTGGCCTGGCAGGTGCCGCAGGCCGCTTCGGAGGTGGCCGTCGGCGTAATCGTGAAGGTCCAAGTGACTGTGGGTGTCCAGGTCTTCGTCGGACTTGGCGTAATCGTCCAAGTCTTCGTGAAGGTCAGGGTCGCCGTCGGGGTGGGCGTGAACGTCGGCGAATTCGTGGGCGTTACCGTCGGGGTCGAGGTTGGGCTATTCGTGGCCGTGTTGGTTGGAAGCGGCGTTAACGGGGTCAAAACCGGCTTTGGGACGATCGGAGTGGACGGGAGAGACGTGCAATTGGACCCGTTCAACCCGAATTTTTCAACCCGGTTGTTTCCCGCGTCGGACGCGTAAAGGTTTCCACAACCGTCGAAGGCAAGCCCGCGGGACCTCGAGAATTGCCCGTTGCCGGTCCCAGGAGCCCCGATTTGGGCGATGTAGGCCCCGTTCGGGTTGAATTGCTGGATGGTATTAAGCACCTGGTCGGAAACGTAAATATCCCCGTCCTGCCCCACCGCCGCCGAGTTGGGGAACATGAATTGACCCGGATTGGCGCCCTGGCTGCCCCATTGGGTCAAATAAATCCCGGAGGAAGTGAATTTCTGAACCCGTTGATTGCCCGAATCAACCACGTATAAGTTGTTATTCGCGTCTTCCGTTATCCCCACGGGATTGTTGAACTCCCCGTTCCCAGAACCGGCCCCGCCCCATTGGTTGACGTATGTGACGAAACCGGAATTCCCCGGGGAATAGGTGAACTGCTGGACCCGGTTGTTGCCGCTATCCACCACGTAGACATTATTGGATTTATCCACGACAACCCCGTTGGGGCCCGCGAACTGCCCGTTGCCCGTTCCGACTGAACCGAAAGCGAATTGGAACGCGCCATTCTGCCCCAAGACCTGCACCCGGTTGTTCGCCGTATCGGCCACATAAAGTTTGCTTTGACCGCCGGCATAAGCCAGATAGGTGGGGCCGTTGAACTGCCCGTTCCCGGAGCCATATCCTCCCCAATTGGCGAGCCAATTTCCGTACAAATCCCATTCCCCGATCCGGTTGTTCCCCGAATCGGCCACGAAAAGAACGTTGTTATCGACGGCCAAACCGACCGGGTTATTGAAGCCGCCATTCCCGCTGCCTACCGCGCCGAAATTCAAAACCCAGGAATAGGATCCGGGAATGGGATTGGAAGGGACCGGGACGGTGCAGGTGGAATTGCACACCCGAAATACTTGGACCCGGTCGAGGATATTATCCACCTGGTAAAGGTTGCCGCAACCGTCAAAAGCGACCCCATCGGAATACACCGATTGGCCTTCCCCCTTCCCGGCGGGACCGCTCCCACCGACGGCGCCAAGCGCGTTGCCATTTGTATCTGAAATTGAAATTCCACTGCTCAAACTCACAATACCACTCTGGTTCGTGTCCTCATAAAAACTGGTATAAACATTTCCATCCAAACCCACGGCAACGGCATCCACGTAAATGGGAACCCCTGACCCCAAGCGGGCAGGGTCCCAGCTCTCGTTAGAAAAAGACCCCAAGGGATACCAAGATGAAACATAGGTTGGAGGCGTTGTCGTCAGGTTGAACTTTTGGATACGGGGGTAGGCAGAAAAAATCACCGGATTGTTGGTACCAGTTTCAGTACCAACCGCCGGCAGGTAATCCACCACATAGGCATAGGTGCCGCTTGTATCCACCGCTAAGGTTTCGGGATGCGGGTAGTCCGGGTTCGAGAACTGGCCTGTCCCGGTACCGGACGTTCCCCATGCCGTAAGGTACTGCACATAAGTGGGCGAAATGCCTGTGTATTGGTACTTGACCACCCGGCCGTTGCCCAGATCATAAACGTAGATATTCGCGAACCGGTCGACCGTAATCCCTACAGGATTGGAAAAAACACGGCCACTCGTCGATCCATTGAACGAAAAAAGCTGGGCGCCATTATTCACGCCGGACCCGATGCTGTAGGCGTTCACCCCATTGGCATTTGCCACATAGACGATGTTATGGGTATCCACCGCGATTGCGTTGGGATTATATCCCGACGGAAACGCGTAGGAGGCGAAGAAACTGCCGTCCAATCCCAGTACTTCAATCCGGTTGTTGCCCGCGTCCAATACATAGGCGTAAGACCCTGAAACGGCGATCGCGCTCGGGCCGGAAAATTGCCCATTGCCTGATCCCGCGGGGCAAGCTTGTCCCGCATTGTAATAAGTGGAACTACAACCCCAAATGGTGGAAAAGCTGTAGCAGGGGGTGGGCCTGGGGGAAATGGATGCGCTGAGCAAATCATTGATGATGTTAGGTTTTGGGCTTCCCCACCCCGTGGCCAAATCGTAACCTTGCACCGCCGGATAACCGTTCGTGCCGTTGACAGTAGAGCTGTTCCCGACGATGCCGTTGTTGCCATAGATTATGTCATTAAAATCATTTGTATATTGGGCGCTTTCCCCGATCGCGTAAAGGCTTGGATTGGCGAAACCCAATGGCTCCACCGGCGGTACTTGTTGCTGCCCTTGTTGGTTGACAAGCGATGTCAAGGCGGCCCAAAGGGGGGCGGCGGCACTCGTACCGCTATCGATCTCTAGCCCCCCGTTAAAAACCACGAACAGGTTATCAGCCACCATGGAGACATCCGGCAAATTCCGGGACGCACTCGAGCCCAGGTTTTTGGTCAGGTTCATATTGTTGTCGAAATTAAGGTTGTACCCCTGCGATTGATAAGGGGGGGGATTGGCGGTGACGACCCCGCCGCTGCTGACGGATTTCGGGGTGGGCGAATTGTTCCATGTGACTTCACTGCTCCAGCTTCCTCCGGCCGCTATTGTGTTAAGAATCGTTCCCCCCACCACCGTAATGTTTGATTCTTCCTCGTCCATTCCCACGCTGGCGTCAAAGGGCCATTGATTCGCCCCGGACCCGACATTGCCGTAATATCCAAAATCGCCCGACGCCAGGTAAAAAGACTGGCCTTGGAGGGCGAACTCCTCAAATATCTCGTCTGAAATAGGGTCTGTCCCGACAGTCCAAGAGGAACTCAACTGGTTCGATAGGGGTACGCCCGACGGCGGAAACGCCATGGCTGCCCACACGTCATCCACGGGCGAACCGATAACCAAAATCGGATTGCCGTTTCCATCGATGCCTACCTGCTCCAAGTAACCCTCATATACGATGATACCCCAAGGTTTTCCTTCGTAAGTTTGTTGAAGACCCGGCGCCATGGCGATGGCCATTTCAATATCTAGGGTCGTTTCGCCAGCCGGTGCCTCGAATTGGGGGGTGCCATTGAAACCGTCAAGGGCCACGAATGAAAGAGGGACGTTGGGAGCCGGCACGCCGTTGTAGGTGTTGATGTCGGATTCATATTGTTGGATCACTCTTGTCCTAAATAAAGGACTAAAAAAAGACACCTCCGACTGAAGTAGAATTGGGTTAGTCGACAAGCCCAAAGCGACGGTTACCAGCCGTCGCTACTTCAAACATCCGGAGGCGTATTTCGATGGTACCACCAACCAGTCTTTTTGCCCAAGTGTTGAAAATTGTGGATCGCACGGCTTTTGAACGAATTGTGCGGGAGTTTGAAGCCGAAAAACACGCCAAGGGGTTCAGTTGCTGGAATCAGTTTGTTTCCATGCTTTTCTGCCAGATGGGAGCCGCCCATTCCTTGAGGGAAATCTGTGGTGGCCTCCACACGGCCCTTGGGAAATTGACCCATTTGGGTCTTTGCGAAGCACCCACTAAATCCACCTTGGCTTACGCTAACGCCAACCGTCCTTGGCAGGTTCAGCAAAGTCTTTTCTACCATCTGCTATCGAAGTGTCAGCTACAGGCGGCCATCTCGAAGAGGAAATTCAAGTTCAAGAATCCCCTCTACAGCCTGGACTCCAGCACCATTGATCTTTGTTTGTCAGTCTTCGACTGGGCAAAGTTCCGTAGGACCAAAGGGGCCATCAAACTCCATCTCTTGCTGGATCATCAGGGATACTTGCCCTGCTGGGGACTCGTAACGGAGGGAGGCGTGCATGACGTGAAAGTGGCTCAAAAGCTGGATTTTCCGGTGGATTCAATCGTAGTGATGGATCGGGGATATGTGGATTTCTTTCTTCTGGCCCGATGGACGTTCCAAGGCGTGTGGTGGGTGACCCGTGCCAAGATCAACATGGCCTACGAGGTGGTGAAGAACCTGCCGGTTCCGAAAACGGGCAACGTCCTGAAGGACCAAGTGATACGGTTAACAACGTTTCGGTCACAGGAAGCCTACCCGAAAGAGATGCGACGAGTGGTGGTATGGGACGAAGACCAGAAGCGGGAACTCGTATTCCTTACCAACCACATGGGTTTTGCTGCCTCGACGGTGGCGGCCATCTACAAGGAACGTTGGCAGATCGAGTTGTTCTTCAAGGCTCTCAAGCAGAACTTACGGGTGAAGACTTTCGTAGGGACCACTGA
Source organism: candidate division FCPU426 bacterium (assembly GCA_963771075.1). Classification (GTDB taxonomy): domain Bacteria; phylum Oederibacteriota; class Muellerivitia; order Muellerivitales; family Muellerivitaceae; genus CAVTWJ01. The sequence continues at coordinate 26,535 of CAVYSE010000025.1, forward strand.
GAATGCTGTTCAGACGCAGATTTGGACAGCATTGATTGCCATGCTGCTGTTGAAATTCCTTCAACTGAAGAGCCATATCGCCTGGAGCCTGTCCCACTTGGCGGCCATGCTGCGGATGAATCTATTGACCTACCGCGATTTGTGGGCTTGGTTGGATGCACCATTCCTGGTGGCGAGATTGGAACCGGCGGAAAAACAGAATGGAATTAATACCCTCGTGATTTGGACAGCATCCGGACGAAAGGGGGGGGCTTATCCCTGGAAATTCACAAACCTGTCCAAAATCGCTTGTTTTTCTTGGGGGGCAGCGGTCAGATTGAGTTGTTTAGGATAGCAGTGTTGTTGGATATCAGAATTGAAATAGCCATCCAACTCAAAAAGCCCGAGGGATTGCCCGTTCCCGGTCAAGCCGTTGGGTATGCCGTAGGCATTCCTTAAATCGGTTCCGATAAAAGCGTAGTAATTGTTCCCTTTCCCATCGATCAAGTGAACCGATCCAGGCCCTCCCGCAGAGGAGGTGAAACCTGATTCGCCAAGCACCCGATTCGGCTGTGCCGTGTTTCCCTTCCGGGATTTAAGGGCGAGCGATTGCATCGTCTTGCGAAGGTAATTCGGATGGGGTAAGACGTAATTGTCCAACCCGGCCACGTAAAGCAACGGGATGTCCAAATCCACGGAAGGTTCATCCTCGGGTGCGCGGAACTCACTGCCGTCCGGTCGCTGGAAGCGCCTCAGGTGGACATGAAAGGCCTTTTGGATATCGCCCGCGGAACCAGTCACCCCCAGCACGACGCGGTTGTCATGGCTTCCGGTGATGCTTAACCCGTTCGCCGTCGCAAAATCGATAACGGCCTGGTAATCCCCCTGGGTCGGACCGAATTGTTCGGTGAATTCCTCGGGCGTGAGGAACTTCCTGTATTGGGCGCTCCTGGGATCGTAAATTTCCTTAAGAAGATTCGACAATTCCTCCTGGTTCCGGAGGGGTAAGCCGATCGACAGCCTCAGTTGTTGGGTGACGGGAACGTCCCCTATCAGGGGAGCGGACGCAAACGCTTTGCGTACATGACCGCGAAGCTGCTGCCGTCCCGCCGCCCCGGCACTCATGCCAGGCCACAAGAGCAAGAGCGCCAAGGATAAGGAACTAAATATTTTAAATGGAAATTTGGTGGTCCGCTGTCGGCGTAAAAGAGGGTGAAAAGGAGATCTTTTCGGATGAGTGTGGTCACAAAACCGACTCAGACTTGAACAAAAGCGCTTTCTCATATTGGCCTCCCTCTCAAAACCAGCTGTGACTTATAGGATTAACTATTTATGAAGAGACACCGACGGTCAACGTTACCCAACTCCTCCACGATCCCTAAACGGTATCAGTCGGAGATACAGGAAATCTGCGTAAGGATATTCTAAAGCGAAAGCGACAAAGTTATACCCGAAGGAATGAAAGCGATATTTATATAAAATAAAATTTAAATTTATATTAATGTTACGGGTCGATTTGATCCATTTTCCGGTAGCTTCCTGGGGAATAGCCGGTTGCCCGCTTGAAGGCCTGGACAAAATAACTGGCCGAGTTGAACCCGCTTTCCTGGGCCACCCGCTCGACCGACAGGGGGCTGGCCCGCAACAGCCGCTTGGCTTCCTCCAGCCGCAGGCACTGGAGGTATTTCGAAAAACCCTGCCCGGCCGCGCGCCGGAAACCCTTGAGAAAAGCGGGTTGGGAGAGGCACGCCTTTTGAGCCAGGTCCTTGAGCCTCATGGGTTGGGTGAAATGGCCGTCCACATACCGTTTGACCCCCTCCATATTCGCCAGGCGCTTCCCCTCGGCGGGTCGGTCACCGGTTTTCCCGATCCGTTCCAACCCCTCCTGGAAAGCCGACAGGGTGTCTTGCAGGGTGGAAGCCTGGAGAAGTCGTTCCTCCATCAAGCTGGCTAAGTCATCAGCCTGGGCCGGGTCGAGGGCGCCCTCGCGGAGGGAGTCGGTCAGCATGAAACTGGCCTCCAAAAGATGGGCCCGGACGCTCTCGTGGCGCTCCTGGGAGTAAAGGAGCGCCTGGCGCACAAACTCAGCCCGGGCCGCCTCGCGGTCCTTTAGCGATCCGCTACGGTAGGCCTTCTTCATCCAGGTGAGCGCCGGACGAAGGCCTTGGCCCCACCCCTGACGGATCTTTTCGGCGTCGTCCTCAAAAAAGACCGAGGCACGGCCGGTCGATGCGGCGAGGTTCATGGCCTGCACGGCTTGCAGGCGCGATTCCACCAGTTTCACCCCGGGCGCGAGGGTGGACCCGATTCCCGCCACGAGCTTCAACCCGGTCCGCTTTTCCAGGCGCGAGCGGATGGCCTCCACGCGGTCCCGGATCTCCAGCTTGGCCTGGACCTTCCCCTTCGAGGGCGAGGCCGAGGTGACGAACAGGGCGCCATAATCCTCCAACCGCCCGGCCACCGTCTCGGGGAATTCGCGGGCCACCCGAAGCGCTTCCCACTGAAGCCGGGTGGCGCCGACCATGGACCCCAAGGTGGACCACCGTTCCTGGGCCGGGGCCGGTTGGGATACGGCCAAAACGGTCGTGGGGTAGCGCGAAATCCCCAGTTCTTCCCTTTCCCACCAATTGGGATCTCCGCCCACCGTCACCCTCGGGTGGAACTGGTTCAAGCCGAGCATGAAATCCATCCAGACGGCATGGGGCAAACCGTGGGAGACGCACCCCTTTCGCAGGACCTCCAGCCTTTCCGCCATGCGCGAGTCCGCCCTGCCGCAAAGGTAATCCGCGAGCATCTCCATCACTTCCTTGAACCCCTCCAGGACGGGCGGGGACAACACGACCGTATCGAGCGCCATGCGGGCATAACCCATGAAGTCCGGGTCCGGCGTTTCAGCCCGGCGATCGGACAGGTCGGCCCATTGCCGGCCGAATTCGCTTTCCGTAAAAGGCTTCCGCACGAAAGACCCGGAAGCGAGAAAACCGAGAAAATTCCTTTCGTGTACCACCGGGGTGAATAGGTCGCAAAAGCCCCGGTGCTTGGCGACAAAGGTTTTCTTTTCTTTGCGTAACCGTTCAAAGTTCAGCTCGTTGAAACGGAAGCGGTCCCGGTTCTTACCGAACAAGGATTCGTAGTGGGTAGGGTTGTGGAGAACGTTACGGCTGAAGAAAAGCGGCTGCCAATTGGTGGGATTCTTGGCCGATACGTAGAAACAGTTCAAATTCAGGTAGGTAGAGAAGAGGTTGTGGATACGCACATAGATCGTGAGACGCTGGCCTTGATCGGCCCCGACGGGGGCTGTCAGGCCCTGGGGAATTCGTCGAGAGGGGCTCATGGGCTTGATTATACTTTTGAAAACCACTTAGAGGATAGGTCGACTCTATTTCTAACGCCGCCCGGAACTCCCAGTTTTCCGTGTGGACCTTAACCACGGAGAAAATACCCCCTTTGAAAAAAATAAATGGTTAATCCGACCTTCGGTAAAGAAGAACAAGAAAGGTTTAGTTTTTCGGACCCGGTTTGAAACGGCTGAGAATTTCGAGGGTATGTTCCGGATCGCGCACCTCGACGCAATCCACGACCTGGTTCGCCGGGGCGTCATTGCCACCGGGGCCCAGTTTGTCTCCAAAGAAGAGGCATTCCGAGGGCTTGATCCGGTTTAGCTCCAGGAATTTCCGGATTCCGTAAGCCTTATCAATTCCTTGGGGGGTAATGTCGATGGAGGTGGTGCCTCCGATTCTTAGGGAGTATCTCTCACCCAATAGGGTCTTAAGGTAAGCGACCCACTCGCCCCTTTTCGATCCATCCGGGTCCAAGGCCCGCTTGATCTCGTCCGGGGCATGCCGGCCCACCGCCGAGAGCGTGATTTGGGAACCCCGGTCCTGCAACTGGTCCTCCCGGGTGGTGAGGGGACGGATGACGAATCGCCGGATAAGGGATTCCAAAGCGGAGAGTATTTCCTTTCGTTCGTCGGGTTTGAATTCCAGTTTGTACTGTTCCACGAAGCGGGGTTCGGACCCGTCGAATTCCACCTTGAAGTATTGGGCGCCGGACGCCGGCAGGAGGTGGTGAGGTACGCCCAGGAAGGGGCTGATCTGGTCGGAGATCTGTTTGAGGCTGCTGCCGCTGATGAAGGCGAAGTGGCATCCGCCCTTGATTAAACGGGAAATTTCCGAGGCCATCGCCGGGGCCATGGGCTGAGTGCTGGGACAAACCGTATCGTCCACATCGGTGATGATGGTCAGCATGGCCCGCCTTTAAGGTTGGTTTAATAACTGGACGAAAACACCTCTCGCCATTGGGACACAAGGGAAAATATAGTTTCAAGATAGAATGCTGGCAATCCCAAAAAGTTTGCCCTGTTTCTTTGTGCCTCCGTGGCTAAAAAGGTTTTTTCCAGTTTATCTGTCCAGCTTTTCGGAGACCTTGGGTTTTCCCTCCATCTGGTCCAAATAATTATCCTGGTAAACCTTGTTCCGACCCTCCAGCCATTCGTCGCAGTAGGGGCAAACCGAGCTCTGGTCCCCCCAGTTTTCCAATTGTTGCTTAAATTCCTCCGCCTCTTTTTGGAGCCCCAGCCGCAAACTCAGGTCATAGCAATTGGCCATGGCTCCAAAACTATCGGTATGGGCCTTGAGGTAATTTTCGAAATAGGCCAGCACCTTGGCGCATTGGGCGTCGGGGGTGTGGACCGGATCGTAATTCCGGACCTGGTCCAGGTACTCCTCCTGTCCTTCCGTGAATTTCTTTCCATCCCAAAGGTAGGGCCTGCCGTAGTAGATGGCGCAATCCTCGCAGGGGTTGATCAAGGCTCGTTCGTAATCCACCATCAACGGCTTGCCGTCCTGGGTGGAAACCCGCGGGCCCATCCCGTTGGAGGCGATGCGGGTCAAGGGATGGAAAACCCCGTCCGGTCCCAGTGACAAGATGCTCGCGATCTGGGTCGCGCCCTCGGAGGAATAAAGCACCAACTGGTCCTTTCCCTCGCCGGTCAGGTCCGCCCCCTCGAAACCCACATAATGCTTGCCCTCAACCAGTTGAACCTGGAGAAGTTTCCAGGCATCGCCGGTCTTATGGAAATAAGCGAACCCCGCGCCGGTGTCTTCCACCAGCTGTTTTTCTCCGTTGTAGACCAGCCCCTTGTCCTGGTAGCCGGAGAGACCGATCATCACGTCGGTCTTATCCGTCCCGGTGAAGTTATGGTAGGCGACCCCCGAAACGTTCCAAAAAGCCTTCCGGGTGGCGGGATATTTCTTGTTGAGGGTATCCGTCATCTGGGTCAGGTTGATCTCGCCGAAGGCGATCAGGTTGGCCGCCGTCTCATCCACGGCCCGGGCGAAGCCCGGAGCGAGGAGGCTAGCGATACAAAGAGAAAGCAGTAGGATGCGATGGGGTTTCATGGGACTCCAGTAAAAACAGCTAATAGTCGACAGTCGACGGTCGACAGCTAACACAAAGATAGTCGACGGTCGGCTGCTTTTCGTCTGGCCGCCGACTGGGAACTGTGGACTGTCGACTATTTTTAGACGCCCTTGGCTTTTAATTGGGCCGCCAGTTCCTCATACCCCTTTTTTCCCAGCAGGGCGAACATGTTCTTCTTGTAGGCCTCGACCCCCGGCTGGTCGAAGGGATTGACCCCGAGCAGGGTGCCCGAAAGGCCGCAGGCCATCTCGTAGAAATAGAAGAGATACCCCAGGTTGAACTCATTGATGGAATCCAGGGTCAAGCGGATGACCGGCAGTCCCCCATCCTTGTGCGCCACGGCGGTGCCCCGCATGGCCTGCTCGTTCACCCACGAAAGCTTCCTGCCGGCCAGGAAGTTCAAGCCTTCCCGGTCCTCCGGGTCCTTGGGAACGGTCACATCCTCGTTTTCCTTGGCGACCCAGAGGATGGTTTCCAACAGGTCGCGGCGGCCCTCCTGAAGGTACTGGCCCATGCTGTGCAGGTCGGTGGTCAGGTCCACGCTGGCGGGGAAGATGCCCTTCCCTTCCTTGCCTTCCGACTCGCCGTAAAGCTGCTTCCACCATTCCCCGACGTAATGCAGTTCCGGGCCGGAAATTGGCGAGCACCTCGATGGTCTTTCCCTTCTGGTAAAGGAGGAAACGGGCGGCCGCGTAGCGGGCGGCGGGATTCTTGGCCATGTCGGCCAACTGGCAGTCCTTGGCGGCCGCCTGGGCTCCCTTCAGCAGTTGGGAGATATCGAAACCGGCGATGGCGATGGGCAAGAGGCCGACCGGGGTCAGGACCGAATAACGCCCCCCCACGTCGTCGGGGATCACGAAGGTCGCGTAGCCTTCCTGGTCGGCCATTCCCTTCAAGGCACCCTTCGCCTGGTCGGTCACGGCCACGATGCGTTTGCGGGCTTTCTTGGCCCCTACTTTTTTCTCCACCCAGGTTTTCAGGATGCGGAAGGCCACGGCCGGCTCGGTCGTGGTGCCCGATTTGGAAACCACGCAGATTCCCGTCTTCTTCGGGCTCAGGGTGTCGAGCAGTTTGGAGAAACCGGTGGGGGAAAGATGGTGGCCGGCGTAATGGATTTTTTCCGACCCGCCCAGGGCCTCAATCGTGGCCTTGGTTCCCAGGTACGAACCGCCGATACCCACGCAAACCACGCTTTCCAGGTCCTCGAAGGCCTTGGCCGCCTTTTGGATGGCGGTCAGCTGTTTTTGCGCGTCGAAGGGCAGCTTAATCCACCCCAGGAAGTCCGACCCGCGGCCGGATTTATTAAGGAGTGAATCCAGCGCGGCCTTGACCTGCGGGGCCAAGGCGGTCATTTGGGATTCGGGTACCACGTCGTTTATGTAGGAAAAATCCAATCGCAGGGTCTGAGGCATGGGGCGTCTCCTAATCGAAATGGGTGGGTTTGGATGGGCAGAAACAGTCCCTGATTTAATCCCCTCCGGGGATTTCTTTCAAGGAAACTTTTCCGTTCTTAGCGGGCTGATTTCTTCCATGGAACGGGTGACAAGGTCAAGGATCATGGGGCGCATAATGGGTTCGGGATGTCTCATCATCATCATTATTTTTCCAGGTTTCGCACGTACAGGTCCAACCCTTCCGTAGCCACGCTTGAGGTGAAATTCACCTTCATGTAATCCTGGTCCAGTTCCTGGAGAAGCCAATCGGGGGGGGGCAAAACCTGGGGGGAGCGGGATAGGACGCAGTATTGGGGAGGATCGTTCTCGAACCTGCCCTCCGCGTCATTCGCGTCCTGGGTTAGGAACCTTAAATGATTGATCACGGGGGTGCGCGCCACCGCCATGGGCAGTCCCGCATAGGCATAGAGGGAAGGCTCACAGGCCCAGCAAAAAAGCCGGTCGCCCGGTCCCGCGTTTTGCCGGATCAAGACTCCCATTTCCTTATCCGCCACATAGCGGGAGGTGGCGTACTGGCAGTGTGAAAAGATCTTTTCTCCCACGCCGCCCAGGTTGAGCCAAGTGGCCAGGGCTACCCCTAAGGCCCAGCCGCAAAAAATTCCCGTTCGGAGGATTCTTCGCTTCACCCCATCCTGAAACCCATAGGCCAAGGCCAGGCTGACCGGAGGTAAAAGCGCGATGAAATAATAGGAAAAGAAATAGGCGCTCAAGAAACAGGAAGCCAAGGCGCCTAAAAACCAAACCCCCAGGAAAAACCGGGGGGAGGGGGGGGCGGGCGCTGGGTGCTTCAGCGCGACGAAAAGAAGGAGTCCCAGGACCGGCAACCCATAAACCAGGAGAAAGAGAAGAAGCCACTGGGATTCAAATTGCCGGTAGGGCTGGGAATGCAGGAAAAAATCCCAACTGCCTGAAACGTAATAATGATTGAACCGGGAGAAAGCGTTCCAGAACTCGGGAAAACGCCCATCCAGAAAAATCGGGAGAAGAACGAGAAAGCAGGAAAGGATCGCGCCGCCCGCCCATAGGGCCATCTTGCGGATTTCCCTCAAATTCGAGACCGCCAGGAAGGCGGGCAAAACAAGCGCGACGCTTTGTTTGGTTAAAAAGGAAAAGGCGAAAAGGGCCCCGGACAAAAAGAGGAAACCTCCCTGGGGGGAATGGGCGAGAACCAGGGCGGCGAGCAGGAAAGGCAGGCCCAGCAGATCGGCTTCCGCCGACCAGGGCTGGAGCAGGGCGGGAAAAAGGAACAAGGCGTAAACGAAGGCCGCGGCCCATGAAGCCGCCCGGTCATAACCCAGCCGGCGGCCCAAAGCGGCCAGCAGAATCGCGTTGAGGATATGGATGAAGCCGACGTATATCCGCAGGTGAACCTCATCCAAGGGCATGGCTCGCCCCAAAAGAAAATACTGGAGGAAAAGCCCGGGCGGTTTGTGGTCCCACAGGTCCCGGTAAAGGCGAAGGTCCTTCCCCATTTGAAGGGCGTAAAAACCGTAAAACCCCTCGTTATCGCCCAAGGGATAGGAGAGGCGGGGTTGGAGGGACAGGAAAACCAGGATTCCCAACGCGAGGATAGACAGAAAATTCCAGGCGCCCAGATGGCCCGGGCCCCCTTTTTCCTGCGTCATTGCGTCTTGAAATGTTCCACCATTTGCCGGAGTTCCTCGGCCATGGCGGAAAGTTCTTTGAAAGTGGCGGTCACCTGCTCCATGCTGGCCGTCTGTTCCTCGGTGGAGGCCGAGACCTCCTCCGTGGAGGCCGCCGATTCCTCTGAGACCGCATTGATGTCCTGGATGCTGGTGATAATCTTGCCGTAGCGCTGGTTCTGGACGGCGGTCAGGTCGGTGATGCTTTTGGTGAAGATCACCACGTTCTCAATCACCTCCACGATCTCATCCAGGGAACGTTCCATTTTCTTGATGCCTTCCCGGCTGACCTGGATCTCGTTGGCACTTTTTTCCATGGATTGCACGGCTTGCTGGGTATCGTTCTGGATCTCCTGGATGAGGTTGCCGATCTCGTCGGTAGCCTTGCCCACCCGGTCCGCCAGGCTGCGGATCTCATCGGCCACCACGGCGAAACCCTTTCCCTGTTCCCCCGCCCGGGCCGCCTCGATGGCGGCGTTGAGGGAAAGCAGGTTGGTCTGCTCGGATATGCCCGAAATGATCTCCACGACCCGGCCGATTTCCTTGCTTTTGGCCCCCAAGTGGTGGATACCCTCGGAATTCTGAAGGATCGTCTCGTTGAGGGTGGTGATCCGGTCAATGGTTCCCCGCGCCAGTTTTCCCCCCGCCTGGGCGGTATGGGTCGCCCGATCGACCGCTCCCGCCGCTTCAGCGGCTTTTTTCTCCACTTCCTTCATGGTTTCCTGCATCTCCTGCATCAGGTGATGGACATCGGCGATCTTGGTGGCCTGGTCTTCCGCTCCCCGGGCGATCTGCTGGATGGTGGTGGAAACATCCTCGCTCATGGCGCTCACTTCCGCCGTGGAAGTGGTCATACCCTGCACCTGTTCGGATAGTTTTTGGGAATGCTCGCTGACCCGGGATACCATGGCCCGGATCTTTCCGATGAACAAATTGAACTGGGTTGCCAGGTCCCCCACCTCGTCACGGGATCGGACCTTGATCTGGTAGGTCAGGTCCGCCTCTCCCCGCGCCAGGGCGGTCATTTCGCCGCGGATGGCGTTCAACGGCCCCACCACGAAGTAAACCAGCAGGGACGTCAACACCAAGGTGACCATGAAGACCGCGATCGCCGCCTTGAGGATGGTTTCAATAATGAAGCTATGGATCTCCTTGTCCACGCTGGAGAGGGGGATCTCGATCCGGATGCCGCCCACCAGGGAGCCTTGCGCGTCCGTGAGGGTGGAGACGTAGTTCAGGACCATTCCCGAGGGCGTTGGGAGGGACCTCAGGGTCGGCTCCTTGCGGACCTGCACTTCGTTGATCTCGTGTCGCAGGTCGTCCAGGGACGCGACATAGCTTGGATCGCCCAAGTTATGGACATAGACCTTGCCCTGCGGGTCAAAAAGCGTAAAAGCATAGATCCCGTATTGGTCGGTCAGTTCCGAGACCAGTTGGGAGAGGGCGTTGAATTTCTCATTCTTGATATCCCTCGCGAATTCGGGGCTCAGCGCGCGGGTGGTGGTAAGGACCGACTGGATCTGGCGCTTGAAAAGCACCTGGCGCTGGTTGCTTACTTCCAAGTAGGCGAATATCCCCTCGATCAAAAAGACGCAAAGGGCCACGCAAGAGGCGATTTTAAACCAAAGCTTTCGGGTGATCAAAAGGGGCCTTTCCGATCCGATTCCAAGCCGGGATTTATTTTAACAGATGAAAACGTCCAAGTATTCACCGCGAAGGCGCGAAGTAACCCATATTTGGAACGACAAAGCCCAAGATCCATTTAAAGCGGGCGGAACACCCCGGGCTCTCATCCATCGCGGGTCTAGTTGGGTCTTTCTTCGGGCCTTCGCGGTTCATCCATTGCTTTTTCCATTGTCTTTCGCGGCTCGTCCTCGTCCAAAAAGGAGCTCATCATTTCCAGTCCCCGGATGACCGAGGGAAGGACTTCCAGGCATTCGGTCAATTCCCCGCTTTGGGTATGGCGCCCGAAGCTGAACCGCAGGCCCTGTTTGGCCTCCCGGGAAGTGCGCCCCATGGCCATAAGAACATGGGAAGGGGGCGCGGAGCCGGCCGAGCAGGCGGAGCCGGAGGAAAGGGCGAAGCCCCTCGCGTCCAGGCTATGCACCAGGGTTTCCCCTTCCAGCCCCGGCAAGGTCACGTTCACGAGGCCCGGCACCCGTTGGCCTGGATCGGCGGGTCCATTGATCCGGGCGGTTGGAAACATTTCCAAAAGGCGGGATTGAAAGTCGCGGACCAAGGCCCTCAACCGGTCCGGCTCAACCCGATCCGCGCAAATCCGTTTGGCGGCCTCGGCGAGCCCCACGATACCCGCCACGTTTTCCGTGCCCCCCCGCCGGTCCCTTTCCTGGCCTCCCCCCTGGAGCAACGGCACCAGTTCCAGTCCCTTGCGCTGGTAGAAAAAACCGGTCCCTTTCGGGCCGTAGATCTTGTGCGCCGAGACGGAAAGAAAATCGATGGATTGTTTTTCCAGGTCCAGGGGGATCTTGCCGTAGGCTTGGACCGCGTCGGTATGAAAGAGAACCTGATAGCTTCGGGCGATATCCCCGATCTCGCCCAAGGGCTGGATCGTCCCGACTTCGTTGTTGGCGGCCATGATGGATATGAGGAAGGTCTCGCCCGGCCGGATGGCCTTTTCGACCTCCCGGGGATTGACCCGGCCCTGGGAATCCACGCCCACCGCCGTCACGCTGAAACCGTGGTGGGTCAGATAGTCCACGCTTTCCAGGGCGCAATTGTGCTCAATGTTGGAAATGATCAAATGGCGGGATCGGGATGGAGAAGCATAGGCCGCCCCCTTGAGGATCGTGTTCACCGATTCTGTCGCGCCCGAGGTGAAGACGATTTCCTTGGGGTCGCAAGCGAGGGTCTGGGCCACGGTCTCGCGGGACCGCTCCACCGCCGCCCTGGCCTCCCGGCCGTAACGATGCACGCTGGAGGGATTCCCGAAATCCTCCGTCAGGTAGGGCCGCATAGCCTCCAGGACCTTTTCATCCAGGGGCGTGGTGGCGGCATGGTCGAAATAATGCATGTTTATCCCCGTCTCAAGTTGGGCGCCAGTTTAACAGGGGGACAACCCAATTTCCCCTTTGAATACCAAAACCCAACTATCCCTGTTCTTTCTCAATTCTTTTAAGGAAACGGAAGTCTTTCACAACAATATTTGTAAAGGTTAACCCTTTTAAAACCGTTCTTTTATCGATTCTGAAAATTGCCTAAAAACATTTTCTGTGCAATCCCTTGGCTGGTAAACTTAATCCCTAATCGATTTATGTTTCTCAAGGAGGATTTATGAAAGGCTTGATTGGACTTTTAATTCTTTCCATGTTTGCCATTTCCTGCGGTAGTAGTAACAGCCCTACTTCCTCAAACAATAACCCAACCAACTACAATCCTTATTCCAGTCTCCTCCCTCCCACCGGCAACTATGTCCTTGGCGTTCTGGCCGGAAGCGTTATCAATTCCGGAAGTGGACCGACAACGAGCTTTAGCAGCGCCTTGGTGGAAATCGCCTGCAACCAGCAGCCCGTGACCGGCGCCACGGTGGTGTTAACCGCCCCTAGCGGTCCGGTGACCCTTCCCTTTTCATACGGAATAACCTTTACCTACAACGGGACTAATTATGGCTTCGCTGATTACGATATCTATTCTCCCGCGATGGCCTATACCCCTGGATCCACCTATACTTTGAGCGTCATTGATCCCTTGGGTTCTGTTTCCGCCTCGATGCCTGCACCCGGCGGGGTCGCTTGGTCAGGCGCGATTACGACCACCTTGAAAGCCACCGCCGCTTATCCGGGAAACTATGATTCCGCGATCGTTGAGGAAGCTTCCCCGAACCCGGGTCTCATCTATACTTCCTTGACCACCAGCGTCGGAAACCCCTTCAGCTACCCCACGACGGCTTTTTCGGTCGCATCCTCCCCCGCTACCTTTGACGTAACTTACAGCGCGGCGACCACCCAATTTGCCTTTAGCGGATCAGTCGCATCCGGATCGGCCTTCGTCTGGGACCAAACCACCACCAATATGTTCAATCATAGCTGTCTGAATTAGCCGAAATCAAAACCAGCTTGTTTTGTAAGCAGAAAGACTTCCGACGTAGCTTTGAAAGGCTGGTTTAGCCAATCCCACAGGTTTCTACGGCTGAAAAGGTTCGTGGGCAGAATACTGCTCAAGGTATAAAGCGACCAAGCGAATTTCGATTTGAATTTCATGTAGCTGAGCATCAAGTAAGCAATCATGGCAGTCCACAATTGAGACAGCAGGGCGTTCAAGGAGGTTCCCACGAAGCTTTTAACCTTGAGCTGTTGCTTGAGGGTTTTGAAAAAGAGTTCGATCTGCCAACGGTCTTTGTAGACGGCGGCGATGGTGGAAGCGGCCCATTGGAACTGATTGGTAACTAAGACGACTCGTTTTTTTGTTTTGGGATCACGCGCCACTACACGTCGCAGGGGGTAAGGGTATTTTCGGCGGGTGTTGAAGCCGATCATTCGGATGGTTTGATCCGCCAGGATGTTGGGGTGTTTTTTTTCATGGCGTTCAACCACCCGGAAAGCCGAGTTGGATTTGAGACGAGTGACGAAGAAAACGCCTTGTTTTGTGAGGTTTTGGAGAAGGGTGAAATCAAGGTAACCCCGATCCATGACTAGGACATCGCCTTTTTCCAAGGGAACCAGCGGAAGGATTTTCTTTTCATGCAGCTTGCCGGTGGTTACACGTAGGAAGGTGGGCAGGTAGCCGGAGTGGTTGAACTTCACGTGAAGTTTGACGGCTCCTTTGGTTTTACGGAACATGGCCCAATCGAATAGTGACAAGCAAAGGCTGATGGTGGAGGCGTCCAGGGAATAGAGGGGATTCTTGAACCTGAACTTGTGATGGGGTGCCACCGTCTGACATTTGGACAGCATGAGGGAGAACAAGTCCTCAAAAAGGCTGGCGGGACGATGGGCGTTGGCGTAGGACAGGGTGGGTCGGGAGACGGGTTGGGCACCCATGTGATAGAGGTTGTTCCCTTGTGTGGCGAGCCCGGCTTCAATGCCCCGGAGCGCATCTTGTCCGGCCAGTTGGCCGTAGAGCATAGCCACAAAGTGGGACCAGGATGTAACGCCTCTTGCGTGGTACTCGGCCTGGTGCTTCAAAACCAGCTTTTGAAATTCATGTCTCGAAAAAAACTTGAGCATCTGGGAAAGGATTGTGGAAGAATGAGCCAAGGCCGGACCTCCTGGAATAATAAGGGTTTCGCACCCACTTATTATATTTCTCCGGGTTGGTTAGGCCTTTCTTGTTCGGGCTAATTTAGACACACATGATGTTCAATAAATAAATATTCAATCCGGCAATAAAGCCTTCCCCTTATTGGGAGAAGGCTTTATTTATTTCAGGATTTTTAATCTTTGCCGTATATAACTTGGGTGATGTCTGAATCGTGAATGAGGTTAAGGGGCCGCCCTACCCTATCCTTTCAAACCTCACCCTCGATGCTTTCTCGGGGAATCTTTCGACATCATGAGATGGTCCAGCAAACCCCGCCATTCCACTTCCTGGATTTCCACCAAAAGCCTGTAAAGGGGACTCGCGGGATTTTCCTTTCGGACCTGATCCACCAGATCCACAAAGGCCTCCGGTTCCCAACCCTTCGACATCTCCATTTTCCTGGCAAGCCCCGCCAGTTCGGGAATCGGAAGGCGGGCCATCTTCAACATGACCTTTTCATGGATAGCCTGGTGAACCGTTCCAGGAAGCCGCACCCGGTGATACCAATATTTTGAGTTTCCAGCATCCGGCTCCCGTCGGTGAAGTATGGCGTGGATCCAATTGCCCGCTACGCCTTCATGGTCCTGGGCGATCAAATGCGCCTCCTCAAACCCGTCGAAATACAAAAAGAAGGCGGCTTTCAAAAGAAGGGAGTTTTCCGGGTCCTGCCCGGTGGTTTCCATCGCAGAGACGGCTTTTAAACCCTCTCGGAAGGGTTCGCCTCTTTGTAGAAGGTCAAAAGGCCTGGGTTGGCCTTTGGGGACCAGGTCCCTGATCTTTTGAAGCGATGGGATAAAGGACATCGTTAGGGGACCAGGAGGACCTTGCCCAGGTTCTTGCGGTCTTCCAAGAACTGGTGGGCCTGGGCGGCCTCCGAGAAAAAATAACTGCGGTCCACATGGGGCTTGATCCAACCGTCCTTGACGCCCTTTAGGATCTCAGCAAACCAGCCACGCGTTTTATCCGCCTCCTCCCAGAGATGGCCCAGGTTGACGCCAAAGGTGCCCCGATTCTCGTTCATGAGCGTAATGGGGTTATAGAGGGGAACCTGGGCCAGCATTTTGAGAAAAGCGAGCAGGGGCGGGGATTTTTTCTCCGAGGCGTTGGAGATCCCGAACATTCCGAGGCGCCCGGTGGGACGCAGGAGCCGGTAATTTGTTTTCCAGAACGACCCTCCCACGGGGTCCAAAATCAATTCCACGCCCTTGCCCTGGGTAATTTCCCTAACCCGCCTTGCCCAATCCTCCGATCGGTAATCGATGGGGTAGTCCAGGCCCAACCGGCGAAGGGTCTCGTGTTTCGGGGGGCTGGCGGTGCCCAAGGTCACCGCGCCGATACGCTTGGCCATTTGGAGGGCGGCCAACCCCACCCCGCCCCCCGCGTTGTGGATCAGGACCGTCTCTCCCTTGCGCAAGCTTCCCATGACCACCACCAATTGGTAAGCGGTCAGGTAATTGACCGGCAAGGCGGCCGACTGCTCAAAGGTGAGATTGGCGGGTTTCTCGAAAACCTGGTTTTGCGACAGGGTGACCCGCTCCGAATAACCCCCGAAACGGGTGAAGGCCACCACCGGTTTCCCCTCCCACTTGGGGTCCGAACCCTGGCCGACCGATTCCACCAATCCTGATATCTCATAACCCACCACGCAGGGAGGCTTGGGAGCGTCGGGGTAAAGCCCCTTGCGGGCCATCAGGTCGGCGAAATTAAGCCCTGCGGCCTTGACCGCCACGGTCACCTGGCCCGGCCCCGGCGGCTCGTGTTCACTTTCCCGAAGCTGGAGGACTTCCGGTCCACCGTGTTTCGTGATCCATATCTGTTTCATTTTATTTTCCGACTCGTGTCAGGGTATTTTTATCCCGATGTTCAAACACTTCTTTTTGGCCCTTGATCTGGATATAGGTCACCTGCTCGTAACTGAACCGGCCATCATCATGAAAAACCATTTCCAGGTCGAACCCCAGGGTTTGGAATTCCTTGTCCAAAAAAGGGTTGGAGCAAATTCCAAAGGTCTTGGAGCCGTAGGCTGCGGATAGCTTGAAACGCTTGGCGTCCGGTTCCACGTTTCCACCCGCGAGGACGGACATGCCCCGGGGTATGACGATGGCTTTCATCAATTGCTTGGCCTGGGCGTCCCAGATCCAGTATCCGACCTCGTCATGGAAGGGATCGGCCTCCCCGAGACGCCAGGCCTGCGTGAAATAACGGAGCCCGGTCAGCTTTTGCTCGTGATTTTCGGCGGGCTTAAAAGGCTCCAGCGTCATCCTTTCCCGGTACGTGTTCTTCTCGGTTCCCCGGTCGTCCGAGGGAGCGGTATCATCCCCTGTCCCCCCTTCCCAAATACCCGCCAAGTTCCTCAACGGGCCCAGGTTTTCACTCCAATCACCCACGGGATACCTCCTTGCCAGGAATATGAAAACATTCGGCGATGTCGGGAAACTATTTCGGCTGTAAGGGAATCCCCCTATCCCTCTTCGGGCTTGGGCAAACTGCCGGGTTTTTCCCGATTGATCAGGTTCACGAAATAATCGATGAAGTATTTGTGTTGGAGGTACATGAACTCAAAGAGGGAATCGCGAAGTGGAAAATTTTCTTCGTTCCCCAGGCGGCGCAGGACCTCCTTCACGCAATAGTACCTGGGCCCGGGCCCCTTGGGGTCGTCGTCGTTTCTCCAGAATATTTCCAGTTCCCCGACGATATAAAGGATCTCCACGCATTTTTCCATGATCTGAGCGCCGTCCTCCAAAACCATTATTCCCTGGCGGCGGAGGGTTTCGACCACGTAATCATCCACCACATCCAATTGGTCCTCGGGCATGAGGTTCTTTTCGATATTCTCCTCCTGCATGGTTTGAACCAGGTTGCACGCGCTGAGGGCCACTAAAAGTTTGAGCAGTTCGGCGGGGGGTACCGCCTGGGCCCGTTTGACCGACTTGAGAAGGATCAGGCTGTCCTGCAGGCCTGTTTTCTCGATTAGATCCTTGGCGATCCTGAGGCTGTCGCCGGTTTGTAATAAAAGCATTGCGGGTTACGCCTTCCAATCCGCACAGGAGTCATCCCGCGCGAAAAGCGACATAGGGTCAGGCTTCTCCCCTCCGGGGGGCGAAACCTTCACGTTTGATAACATCCTCTATTTTACTTGAAGGAGAGCGCTTCTTCCAAAATCTCGTCGGGTAGTCCCCATTCCCGGTAACCCTGCTTGACCTGCATTAAATAGCCCAGATTGGGTTGCCCTGGGAGGGCGGTCAGGTCGGAAAGCCGGTAACTGTGCGGCCCGAATCTTGTTCCCGTCGTCCATTTCCACCTCCACATCCAAAGGTTGGTAAGTCCCCTTTTCCACCGCTTCCGCCCGGTCCAAATATTGAATCATGACCTCATCCAGTTCATACAGGGTTCCTGGCACATACCGGGTGGGATCAGGGACCAGGTTCACGACGGCCCCCTTCCGTTCCAGGGAATGCCCCATGAAAGCCAGCCGGTAACCCCGCAGGCGGGCCCGGGTATGAGGCCGGTTGCCCATAAGCCTTCTTTCCATTTGGGCCCGCAGGAGGCTGCTACCATAGGCGAAGTAAAAGGGCATTAAGGGTCGGGAGTGGGGGTTAGGGCAACACCCTCGGTTTGAGGGGACAACAAGGCGCCGGTAGCGGAAACCTCGCTTTGAAGCGTGACCACCAGGGGAGCCCCGTTTTGGCAGAGCTTGAGAAGGGCAAAACGGTCCGGTCCGGTGTTTCCCACCGCCAATACCGTTTGATCTCCCTCCCCATGGTTCAAATCGAAATCTTTCTTTAATAGCGTCCCCGGCAATGAGGCCCAAGGAGGCTCCACCTTCGCGATTTCCGCCGATAAATGCCCCTTCTGGTTCTCATTCCGGTTCGCGGCGGTTAGGAAAAATTTCCAATACCACTGGCTGGGTACCTTCATGATCAGGAAACGGCATTCGTCCCCGGCCATGACCAAATCATATTTCTTAAAGGGGTCCATCACCGCTGGGTTCTGGAAGGTTCCAGTGATCCCCTGCTTTTGATCCATAGCGGAAGAGGGTCCCCCCCGAGTTCCTTCGACAGTTCGGAGCAAGATGTGAGGAACGGCAGGATCAGCCCCCACACAAGGAGGATAACCCTCCCCTGTTTTCGTTTGATAGAACATGTCATGATCGATACTCCCAATCCCAGCTCGTTTCGATCCGAGAACCACTAGTTATTCGGACGTTTATCAACCGCCCAAGGGCCGTCGAAAAGTTCAATACCCCTCCTCCAGGCCGGGCGTACCCACGGGCTCGGAAACGGGGGTCACAACGTACTGCTTGGGTTCATAGGTCGTCAACTGGGCCAATGGAAAATAATGGCTTAAGATTTCATTGCATTTTTTTCCCGGCCAGGGCCATTCCGCAGCATCCCACCTGGCACAAGCCTACCCCGTGGCCCCAACCGCCCCCTTCGATGACGTATTCCAACGGCCATCCCTTGGCGTCATATTGGGGCTCGATCCAGATCAGGCTCGACCTTAAGCCGCCCAGGAACCTGCGGATGATGTCCCCATGCACGGTTTTTACCCCGCCCGTTCCTTCCACCCGGACCAGCTCGGCCCAGCCGGCCGCCGATCGTTTTTCCACCACCAGGCGCCGGATGCGCCCCGCCTCGGGAAGCCTTTTTTGCAGGTCCTTGACCGAAACGATGCTTTTCCACCGGTAGTTGGTATACCCCTTTAAGGTAGGAAGGTGGCAGTAGGCCGGGGGGCTTTCCCGGATCCAATCCCGCAGGCGGGTGGGCGAAAGTGGAAATTCCAACCCCGGGTTTTCATTTTCATCATAATCGGGCACACCCACCACGGGTTACTTAAAGCCCCAGGCTTCCTCATAATCCTGGGTGTGTCCCCCGCATTGGGCGGAAAAAGCCACCGCCACCACATGGCCGTCCTTGGTGAGGATCAGACCCGCGGTGGCGTTCACCGCCTGGTTGGTGCTTTCCTGCTCCGCCCGCAGGCCCCGGTAGACCTCGCAATGCACGCTGTCGCAAACGTCAAAACCTTCCCCGTTGTGCCTGCCCAGCTTGGATAGCACATAGGTGCGGGCGACGATGGCCTGGGCCCGCAAGGCCTCCGTGGGCCAAAGATACGACATCTCGGCGGGCAGAACCCCGGCCGTATAATCCTCCAGGGAAACCCGATTGATGACCTGGAACCCTTCCCCGGGCCGGGGGAAGATTTCCAGGATGCCCCGGTAGGCCCGGTCCTCCTCGCGGGCGTAAAAGTAACCCGTGTTGGAGGGTACCGCGTGGACCTCTAAAGGGACCCGGGTTTCCCGGGGGGTGAAATAAAGGCGGTGCCGGAAAGTGATCCAGGTTTTCCCGTGGTGGTCGACCAGGGTCCATTTTTCTTTCCCCGTCCCGTTCTTCGGCGGCGGGAGATAAAAAACCTCGTAATCACCCGCGGGCAGTTGGGTCACCGCCGTCCCGGCGGGTGTCGCCACTTCCAGGTCGGTGCCACATCGGAACAGCAGGTGCTTCAAACCGGTAAAAAGCCCCACCCGGATGGTGACCGGGGAGGAGGCGATGGGTGACTCCGGGGGCGCTTTCCAGTTTGCCCATTGCTGCAACCGGGCCACTTGGCGGTGCGTCACAACGCTGGGGGCCATCTTGTTTTCCAAGACCGATTCTTTTTTCAATTCTGGGTCGTCTGGCTCGATGGCCAGGGCCTTATCGAACATTTCCACGGCTTCGGTGTGGCGTTTTTTCAGGGCGAACAACTCGGCGAGGTACCGGTAGGCTTTCTTGGTGCTCCCATCCCGTCGGAGCGCGGCCTGGTATTCGGCCAAGGCCCGGTCCGAATCGCCCAGGACCCGGCAAACCTCCGCCAACTCGTAACGAGCCAGCGAGTCGTCCGGTTCCAGGTGGGCTAAGTGGGAAAAGAGGTCCCGCGCCGATTCCAGTTGTTGCTGTTTCTTCTTTCCCAGGGGAACTTTTTTCTGTAAAGCCTGGAACATTCTCAAACGAGCCAAGCCCCAAAGGAGGTCCGGGTCGTCGGGATGGCTTTGCAAGAGGGTTTCAATGGGGCCTTCCGCTTCCCCCCACCGGCCCATTTGGGCCAAGGCCAAGGCCCAGCGGGCCCGCACGGTCCAATCGTCTGTCCGGGATAAATAGTTTTGATAGGCGTCCAAGGCGCCTGGCCAATCCCCCTGACTTTTCCGAAGGTCCGCCAATTCCATATAAAGGGAAGCCTGGGTTGGGTCTTTTACCAAGTTTTGAAGGATGAAGTCCTGGGCTTGGTTTGCGTTTCCCTGAGCGAACAAGCGCCCCAATTGTAGCGCGATCGATTCGGCCCGGAGGCTATAGGGAAAAAGGCAAAGACCGAACCATAACATTAAATATCCGTTACGTCCTGGGACCTTCAACAAGGCTGGAATGAAATTTGAGATGGAAAAGCCCGTTCCCCAGTTAAGGAACGGAGGGGGACCGGCCTTACTTTTGGGCGTACTCAAGGCGTTTGGGCGCCAGGACCGATTCATCCCGGGAGGACCAATAGCCCGTATTGTCGATGACTTCCAAATTGGGAACGTAGCGCTTCTTCACGTAGTCCAACAGCTTGACCAGCGAGATATGGCCCGCGGGCTCGGCCTGGGGAAGCGTGGTGGAGGTATGGACCTGATGGAGAAGTTGGCGGACCAAGGGATTTTTACCGCGGCCGGCCGGCGCCTCGGTGCTTTTCTCGTAATAAATATGGGAAAGATAACCATCCTTGTCGAATGTTAATTGGAGGGGAGTCGAGCCCTTTTGCAGGGTCAACCGGATGCCCTTCAGGGTCAGCCGTCCCGCGGGGGTCTCGTCCTCATGGGAATAGGCATGGTCCACCATCTCGTGGGCCCATCCGGAAACTTGCGCGATCTCGCGGAACTCTTCCTGCAACTCGCGGACCAATTCAAGCGATTTGATTTTTCCGAAATAATGAACCGTGGTGGACATCTTCCCCCTTTCTCCCTCAATTTAACGACCGACTCGTTCCGTTATCACTTCCGTCCCGATCGACGTTTCGTTCAGGATCGCCATCTCAAGCTGGCCGTTTTTCCCGACCGTTGGTTCCTCGGGCAGGTCCCGGAACAATTTCCGGATATTTTTTCCGGCCTTAAAGGAAACCTTTTTGTAGGGTGGAAGGGCGATGATAAGGTTTCGGCTAAGGTCCCGGCCCTTGCGGCCCGAAACGGTCTTTGTTTGAAAAACGCCAAAATTCCTGATCTCGATGCGTTGCCCGCTGATCAAAGCGTCTTCCAAGACTTTAACAATGCGGCGGACAACCACTTGCGCGTCAGGCTTGGCAAGTTTTGTGGTCTTCGCGACGATACCTACGATATCTTGTAGGACGACCTTCATGAGCGGATTATACGAATTGCGTTAATTCCATGTCAATAAAAGGAAAAATCGTTATTTGTTTCAAGGGGGAAGCGAAACATCTCGGCCCAAAGGCGTTTTGGCCACCGATACATGGGTTTCACATAGTGGGAAAAGGAAAAGATGCCGAACAATGCACTTGGGCTGACCAAGTAAATAACCCTTTGCCTCGGTGGGAGAGGGCATGCCGACCTTCCATGAAGCTTTTAAAGAGGTCGGTATCGTATCGATCACCATCATTTAATGAATAGAGGATCGGCACATGCCAACCTTCTCCCCTCAAGGAAGAAGGTGAAAGAAGTCTAAACAGACTTCATTTTGAGCAAGTAACGCCAAAGCTTTTGTTACGAAAAGAGTCACTGGGGACTGAAAAAAGTGGAACTAATGCCTCTCAAGCTTTTTGTTGGTTTCATCCGATGAATCCCATGCATCTGTCGCAAAAATGATTAGGTCTTACGCGGTTTTTCGCCATCGGGAAAACCAGTAGGCCCCGATCCAACCGGCAAGGAAAGTGAAGAGGGCCACGGGTAAGAGATGGGCCATCCAAACATGGCCTGCTTCCATATTAGGGCAATGCATTTGAATCGTGAGGGAACCCATTAAGAAAGCAGAAGCGCCGCTCCAAGCACCCGTCCAAAGGGGATGGAAAGCCGCGTTTTTCGAGAGCTTCCAACCCAGGAGGACCCAGGGTAAAAGACCGATCAGGGAAACCGCACGGAAACAGGCCCAACCTTCCAACAGTTCTTTCCAGGGGTCGAAGTGGCTGGCGCCATCGTTGAGAAGAAAGAAGGGGAGGGCATAAATAAGGACCAATATTAAAACCGAAATCGCCTTTCGGGCGGGCCCCTTTTCACGGCCAGGCAGGCTTGAGGCGATCGCTTCCCAAGCGGATAAACCCGCGCCCAGGAAAAGGACCAAGGCATAAAAAATTCCTCCGGGCCTGGACAGGAGGGTTCCCGAGGGATCCCGGCCCATGATCCAAAGAGCGACAAGGGATAACACCAGGGCCGTTCCAAGCCAGGCAAGCCATTGGATGAAAGCGGGGGTCACAGCGGGAGCCGCCTTCGATTCAGCCAAGATTTTCCCCACGAGCCCGTCATGAAACCGGCCCATATCCTGGACAGAACGGGTAGGTTTGGGTGTTTTCATCGACTTTTCTCCGTCAAGATCTTGCGCAATTCCTTGTAACCCCGATGCGCCCGTACCTTTAAGGCCCCCACCGAAATGCCCAACTGGGCCGCCGCTTCTTCCAGGGTCAGTCCCCTCATCTTCAATAACTCGACGGCGACCCGATTATCCTGCGGCAGGGCTTGCAGGGCCTGGTGAAGCTCATCGCTCAAGCTATCGTCTTTTTCTTCCCGAGGATTCTCGGGCAGTTCTTCCGTCAACACTTCCCTTTGGGCGAATTTGCGGTTTTTTTTCATCGCGTCCAGCATGGAGTTGCGAGCAACCGTGAAAAGCCACGGGCCTAATGGCCTGCCGGGTTCGTAGGAATGCCGGGCCTTGTGCAGGGTTAAGAGCACTTCCTGGTACACATCCGGAACCAGTTCCGGGTTGAAGACCCGACGCCGGACGAAGTTATAGAGAACGGGCCCGATCTCATCAAGGAATTGACGGTAACATTCCTGGTCCCCGGCCTGAATCTTCACCATCATCGCTTCCCAAGATACCCATTGTGCCTTATCCCAGGGGTCCGGTCCCTTTTTGGCCGAAGAATTTGTGATCCGGGGCATTGCCACTGTTTATCCTTGTAATCTACGGTCTCAACGCGACAAAAGTTACACCTTACGACAAAAGAAAGCCGTTTGCCTTCGAGGCTCGACATGCTTGGATGCACAGGGTCTTTAACCAGAATCAAAAAAGACTTAAATTCTTATCCAATAAATCCCATGCATCAGTGGCCAGTTTTTGTTATCCCAGCAAGTCCAAGGCTTGTTCCGGTTCCAACAGGCGGCAGGTATAGATGGGCGTGTCCCGGACCGTATATTTCGAACCTTGGGTTTCCCTCAAGGCCATGACCAGATCCAGGAAATCCTTGGGCTCATCCGACTCAAAGGCCACCACAAATTCCTGGTCGTCCAGCCCAAAGCTGTAGGTGGTGTTGAGCTTCACCGTGGGGAACATGGACCCGATCCGAATGTGCTCATCCATGACCGATTGGCGTTCTTCCTTCGGCAAGAGATACCATTCGCGGGTTTTCACAAAGGGATAGACGAAGATGTACCTGTATTTCCCGGGAATAACCTGGTTGCGCGCCCCATCCTGTCCTTCGTGGGTGTGCTTGTCGATGTAGATACTCCTCTTGGTCATGGCCAAATAGGAGGCAGGTGTTTGGAGATAGGGTCCCATGGGGCTTTTGATGATTTCCGCACTATGGCGCTGAAAACTGTCCAAGTTGTAGCTGATGCGCCACAGCATCAGGTCCACGTCCGCCCGGAATCCTACCGTGGAATAAGTTAAGAGGATCCCATCTTGTTTGAAGGATTCAAGAACCTTGACCAGCGATCTTTTGGCGTCTTTTCGATTGGAGTTGGAAAGCGCCCGAAAATCTTCGGAAACTTTATAAAAAGCGAAATTGACGAATTGCTGTTTTACCGGACCGGCGGGTTTACCGGCGGCAGGATGGGAGGATTGAGGCTCAGTCATGGTTTCCCCTTCAAGTTTTATTTGCGGGCCGTATTGTAAGGGGGGAAACCCTTAAAAATCAAAAAGCAAACCCACTCGTCATTTAATTACCTCGGTATTCCGTCACTCTTTAACTAAATGCCTCTAAGCTTTTGGGGCCATGCAAGCTCCACATTGAACAGGGGGTCGCCGAAGGCGGCCCGTGGTAAAAACCCATTTTTCTTAGCCCCTAAATCTCAATATCGAAATACTTGCAGATCTGGAAGTGGATCTGGTTCCAGGGAAAATCGTCATTACGGATGAGGGTATTCAGGTTGGAATCGTTTTGCGCCGGCCCATTGGCGTCGCTCCGGACCACTCCCCCGCATTCCAGGGAGGCCGCCCAATCCTCGTTGAAAAACCACTCCAAGCCCACCGCCGTAAAGAGGGTATTCAAGCGGATGGAGGTACCGCCCTGGCTGGAATTGTAAAAGGCGTATCCGCAAAGCAGGTAGGGACGCCAAACATCCGTTAGCACGTTCATACGCAAATCCACCTGGCTCGGTAGGAAGCCCTTGTCGATTCCTCCCTCCAGCTGCCAATGTCGGTCATCCGATAGGACCCCGAACTTAAACACATTATCCAGGGCGCCGAATTGGGCTCCCAGCATGTAACCGTAATCGGTCGGGTTTTTGATGCTCTTGACTCCCTCGAAACTCTCGAAATATCCACCGCCATCCTTGGGAACCAGGGTCAGCAATCGCTTGTCTGGCCCGATACCCTGTCGGAGCCAAAGGTACATGTCGTCAATCACCGGGTCATGCTGGTCCAACTCATGGTTGCTTCCCCAATCGATGGCGACCTGGGTGCAATCAATGACCGTCAAGCCCTCCAAAATCGTGGCCATACCGCCCCCCTGGCCCAGTCGTTTTTCTCCCGTCAAATATTGGGACAAGCCCAGGGCTTGGTCCTTCTCGTTGGAATAAACCAGGATGGGATGGCCCCGTTGGACGTAACGGTTCTTGAGGCCGTCCTCCTGAAGGTAAAGCCTAGTGAATTCCTTGGCGCTGATATCTGGCGCGATCAGGACGATGGATCCGATCTTGGAAATAAACTTGGGATTGATTTGGCCAAGCGCTTCGCAAAGCAGGTGGGTCCCCATGCTGTGGGCCAGAAGATCTACTTGGCCGGAGGCTGAATGGCCCAATACTTCTTCCAAAAATTCCACGCAACGATCGATCTCTTCCTTACCCACCACCTTGGCCGTATCTTTTCGGTAATCCGACACGCTGATAGAGCCCCGGGAAGGCCAGCTATAGAGAATGGGGGTTCCCTCCAATTGAAGGTCATAGGCGATCTTCGCCATTCTCAGGGATGCGTTTTTAAAACTCGTCCCGAATCCATGGATAAAAACGAAAGTTTTGTTCGAACTTTCGGCACCACGGAGATCAGCCGTCGTTTCTCCGGTCCCGACAACGATGGATACGCCCGGAACAGGCAGCCCTTGGGGCTCCACAAACTCCAACCATTTCGAACGCGGATTCTTATTACGGCGGTAAGCGAGTTGAAGCGCGACCCGGCATTGGCCCCAATGGATTTGATTGTCCGCCTGATTGCCGTAATCCGCGCCCCGGGGCACCCGGTCCGTTCCATAAATCAGGGTCACGCAGGGAACAAGCCGTGGGTTCAATTCATCAGATTGGGACACGGGTTTATCTTGGGCCATAAGATCCGTCGAGCCATTCCGACCTAACCCAAATGAAGGGACCGCGAATACCGCAAACAAAACCAAGATCAGAAATAACCGTTTCAAACAAAATCCCAAAAGGAAATTAAATTTGGCCACAGATATATGGTGATTTTTAAACATATTTTAAAATGCCTTTTCTTTGGCCTGTCCGGGCGTGCGAAGCTCATCCCATGAATCCGTTGCTGATTAACAATGATGACTTGCTTTTTTTATCCAAATCCCGCCCTCGAAGAGTCTCAAAGCGTCAAGGCGCTTTTACTTTCAAGGTACCTACTTGCGCAAAACGGGGATCCCCGTCCAGCTTGATTCCCCTGGTCATGGGCCAAAAATCACTTCCATTCTTTCCCGTATCCAAGCTGAATTGCACCAACGATTGGCCCGCCCCACGGCCCATGAATTTTTCCAGGTTTTGGGCCGAAGCCCTTTCATAAAATTCCTTGCGGAACGACTCATGCCCTTCATGGATCTCGGGAAGAGTTTTTTGCAGGGCCACGACCATCCGGTAATTCCCCGGCGGGAAATCGGAGGGGATCATCAGTACCCTTTCCTCGTCATATACCCGGCCAGGCATTAAACGCGTAAAGGAGTAAAGAGGCGGATCGTGTATATCATGAAGCCAGAAAACCCCGTCCTTGAGAGGGTAGTTTCCCTTTTCGTCCAGGAAAAGGACCATGACCTGGCTTGTCCCATCCTCGCCTCCCGGTCCCCGGCGGGCCCAAAGGTAATGAAGGGTGAGGATGTCTCCCGCGGCCAATTCGGATGGGATCAATTCCACTTTCCTTAACTCCACTTCGTTCCAGGCGGCCAGGGTGGGTTCTTTGGTCAGGGGGAGGATGGAAAGACCTGGAATGTTACCCGGCGCGACCCGGTAAAGGGGTCCCCAAGTCTCGAATGAAAAACCCGGAGGAAGGGGGTATTGCCGGGTCACGAAAAACTTCCGTCCCACACCAAGGGCATAATGGATGAGCGGGGCGATCTCGGAGGGCGGGGTTCCGGGTTCGATCAATTCCACGCCTTTATGAAACCCATAGGATTGCTGGTAGCCCGCCAGGGGGAAATACTCATTTTCCTCGCTGGGGTAATAGAGGGCGTCCTTGCCCATGAGGGTCAATAGGTTGCGTGCGTAGTCCTCGGCGCTCCGGTCCATCTTGCGGTCCACGAGATGGCTGATGGAGAGTACCTGCGTGACCCCCCCCGCCAGAAGGTACAGCACAATCCATTTGGTTAAACGCGGGCGATTGTAGCGTCCAATCTCACGGGAAATTGCCCCTAATCCGTAAGCGGCCAACAAGCCCGAAACCGCCCAACTAAAGATAACCTGGTGGGATTCAAAAGTGGGAAATGGAATGGTGAAAACGAAAAGTGTCTCCAGGGCCGCCCATCCCATCGCGACAAACAAAAAGGCCGGCACCCGGTTTCGCAGGATGAGGACCGCGAAGAACCCCGTCACCGCCAGGACCACCCCAAAGGGCGTCAATTCATTCCAGTAATGGCCTGCCATTTGGCTCAAGACGGTCCAAACGTTCGCCGCCGAAACGGCTCCCACATAGTTGGAAAACTTCAGCGCCAGGACATGGCGGACGAAGGGGGCCCAATGGGTCAGGTCGGCAAAGGCAACGGAAGGTTTCAGGGCCGAGCGCAATGGCAGGTAGAGGGCGTTACTCCAACCTAAAATAAAGCAGGAACCTCCCACCAAGAATCTCTTGGCCATCCTCTCTCCGGAATTCCGGCCTTTCCATAAAAGAAATATCCCGGCGAAGGGCAGGACGAAAAAAAGGGTGGGGCGAAAAACAATACCCGCTCCCAAAACAAACAGGAAAAGAATCTCGCCGCGCCGGGACCACTTGGAGTCCCCTTCCAGGTCCAAAATCCAAAGGAGGAAAAGCGCCAAAAACAGGTACAGGGAATAAACCAGGGGAACGAGCGAATAACGCCACCAGGGAAGGCTGAGGCTCCAAATCACCGTAAGGAGGCCCATCCACCCATGCGTGCCGCGACGGGGGGACAACCGGCAGGCCAACCGCCAGAAAACAAAGGAAGCCAGGGCGGAACATAAGGCGGACAGAAAACCCAGCCTCCAGGCCGGGGTGTAAAAGGGTAGCAGCATGAAGCACTTGCCCAGGAGGTGGAAAAGGACCTGGCCCGAAGGATGGGAAATCCCCAAACAAGCTGTGGCCCCCACCATTTCCCCCGAGTCGTACCAGCCGATAAAGGGGGACACCAGGAAGCCATTGAGAAAAAGAAGGCTGGGAAAAAGGACCGCCGGAAGGAGTTTCCCCCCGCGGCCGGGCGCGCCCTGGGCGGGAAGGGTCATGGGGCCTTTTCAAGCCTCTCGATATTGGACTCCACCTGCCCGGAAGGGTCCTTGACCCCCAAACTTTTGAGCATGTCCTGTGCCGCTTGGTAGGCCAGGAGGGCCTCCGCCTTTTTACCGCATTTTTCCAATGCTTCTCCCTTGAAGAGATAAGCTTTCAGTGAATTGGGAAACTCATCGATGCACTTCTGGGCAGGGCCGATGGCCTCCCTCGGTCGGCCCAGTTGGAGCAAAAGCCAGGCCTGATTGGTATAAACCATGGGAAGGCGGGGGCCATTTTTAACAAGCTGGGTTTCCAGGTCCAAGGCCTCCTCTAAGTTGCCGCGATTGACCAGGCTATGGATCTGGTTATTGCGGAATTCATACTCATAAGGCGAACAATCAATGGCCTTTTGGAAATCCTTTTGGGCCTCCAGAAAATGTTTTTCCCTTTCGGAGACCAGGTTGTTTTGTTTTGCCCGGGCGTCTTCGATAACGCCCAAAAGATTCCAGCTTTGCCCATAGTTGGACCTTAAATAAAGGGCTTTGTTCTCCGCGGCCTCGGCCTGGTCCCACTTCCCCGCTTGAAAAAGCGAGGAAGCCTGCCGGTCCAACCTTCCCGCCGAATAATCGCGGTAGCTTCCCACGCCCAGGCTCCAAAACAGGAAAACCAATAGGATGGCGCTCCCCGCCAGGAAAGCCCGGAGGGAAAACCGAAATTCCGCCCGTAAATCCTCGGGTTCAGGCTTCTCGATCAAAGCGTAGGTCACGACCCCGAATACCACCAGACGGTGGGACCATTCATGGAATGTGAAATCCACGAAATTGTGGGCGCACTCAAAAAGCATCAGATAAAAAGCCGTTTCCGCCGCGCGGGCGGTCGTGGACAAGGGTTGAAAAGCGCCGGTGTTCCGGACCCGGTCCCAAAAGCGCCGGATGACCGCCCAGAGGAACAACACAGTAAATCCCAAGGCCGGCCAGCCGCACTCCGCGGCCACCTGCAGGTACTCATTGTGGGCTGCGGGTGTGGTGGTGTTCCAAAGAAATTCGGGCCGGAATGAGGCGTAAACGGTTTGAAAGGTGCCGGGGCCGAATCCCCAAAGGGGCTGTTCCACGGCCATTTGCCATCCCGCGGACCAGAGGTCGAAGCGGAAAAAAGCCCTCGGGTCCATTTCCTGGGCGTTTAGTAAGCGATTGATCATCGAATAAACGCAAAAGGCCAGAAAAACGATGAAAAGGCCGAATAAGATCCAATGGCGGCTGTCCCACCCGTGCATCCGATCCTCGATCTCCTCCATGTGAAGGAGGCAAAACAGGACAACCACCAAAACCATCGCCACCAGGGAGCCCCGGCTTTCGGTCAACCCCCAAGCCAGCAGCAAAAGACACAAGGATAAGAAGGAAACTTTCCCACCCCGTATTTTTTTCAAGGTAAACCAGATGAGGGCGGCTCCCAGGAATCCTGCGGCGATATTTTGGTTTGGGAAAAGGCCTTCCCTTGGATAAATAAAATCGAACCGGCCGGCAAACAAGTCATGGAGCCCCGTGGACCCGATCAGATCGATCCCGGCCAGAAGGGCGGTCCAGAAAAAGAACTTCTCGAACCAATCCCAAATCCCAGGCCAGAATTTCCACATCGCCCGGAGGGAGTACCACCAAAGCAAAAGACAGAGGTAACTCTTAAACGCGTAAAAACTGTCAAAAGCCTGTTTGGAATTCTTGACCGAAAGGAGAACCCACCCCGATAAAAGCATCAAAAGGAAGTCGGGCAGGTCCAAAACCAAAAGGGAACGGTTTTCTTGCCGGGCCCAGGAAGCCCCCAGGCAAAGGAAAAAAACAGCCAACGTGACCCAACGAATGGCACCGTCCTCCAAAGACCATGCCGGCACCGAGGTCAACGGCAAAAGGGTCACGAGGGGAATAAGGGCCAGGAATAAGATACCAACCAGTCGGCCGGTCAGGTCCGCGGCAAAGGTCGGGTGGGTCGGGGTGGTTCTCATGGATCGTTCAGGCCTTCAGGATTTGGTCACAAGGTCATTCTACTTCTTTCAGGAAAGGAGTCCACCCGGGAAAGACGCTCCTTTTATCGTCCCTGTTTGCCCTTGATAACCTCCTGATAGAGGGACTCGATTTGGGCCAACATTTCCTTGATCAGGTAGCTGCCCTTCAAACCCTTTCGGCCCTCCTGTCCCAGCCTCATTCCCAATTCCCGGTCGTTCAATATCCGGGAAAGGCTGTGGGCCATGCCCAGGACATCATGGGGCGGGTGAAGGAACCCTGATTGGCCGTCCCGCACGGCCTCGGGCGTGCCCGAGACATTGGTGGCAACCACAGGTTTTCCCGCCGCCATCGCTTGGAGTACCACCCGAGGCAATCCTTCATAAAGAGAGGTGAGCAGGAGGACGTCGGTGGCGGCCAACAGCTTCGCGACATCTTCTTTCCACCCCAACAAACGAAAATGGTTTTTCAGGCCGCGTTGCTCGATCTCCCTTTCCACTTTTTTCCGGAGGGGACCGTCCCCGGCCCAAAGCAGTAGAAATTCAGGGCAAAGGGTTTTGAGAACTGTCGCGGTTCGGACCACGTCCAGGGGGGATTTTTGATTTTTGAAGTTGGAGAGCACCAGGACCGCAAGCCGTTGGGCGGTACCATATTGATGTCGAGCGTCCTTCGTTCCCGATAAGGATAGGTGGTAAGCCCTTGGATCTATCCCGCTGTGGATGACCCGATATTGACTCTCTTTCCCCACACCCGCCGCCAGCCCAGTCCGGCGATTCTCATCGCTGACCGTGATAATCCGATCGGTCAACAAAGCGGCCTGTCTTTCAAGAAATTGGTAGAATCCCCGAATTGGGGGGAATTGGCTGGGGTGAAAACCCCAGCCATGGACCGTATGAACGACGTGGGGCACCCCCGCGGCTCGCGCCGCGAACCGGCCCAGGATGCCCGCCTTGGAACTGTGGGTATGGACCAAATCCACCTTTTCATCCCGCAAAACGCGCCGGAGGGCGCCATAGGCTTTCCAGTCCCAGGCGGGGGAAAGGGGATGCTTCAGTTCGGTCAAAAAATACACCTTCACGCCCGTGAGCTTGCGGGCTTCCTTATCGAGGAACCCACCCACTCCCGTCAGGAGTAGCACCTCGTATTTTTTCCGGTCGTGGTGGGCGCAACAATAGAGGGTGTTTTGCTGGGCGCCACCCAAATCCAGCCGGGTGATGAGATGGGCGATTTTAAGGCGGCGTGCCATCAGGGAGACTCAGGGCGCGTCAAGAGGCGCCTCAGGTGTCTCGGCGGGGGCTTCGTCTTGGGGCTTCTTGGGTTCCCCTTTTTCTTGGCCGACTCCGCCTTGCGGGCCGCCTTTTTGGCCTGCTTCTCGTCCGCTTGGGCGGCCTCGATCGCGGCATGGTCCACGCCCGTGATGGGCTGGATCTGGGCCTTGATAGCCTGTTCCTCGTCCTCGGCTTCAACATATTTTTTCAGCCAATCCCACTCCCGGGCCAGGCCTTCCCTTAAAGGCGTGTGGGGCTTCAAACCAAAAATCTTCTCGAGTTTCACCGTATCCGCGCGGGTGGAAATAACATCGCCCTTCTGCCGCTCCAGATAGGTTTTGGGGCACATCTTGCCGCTGATCTCTTCCAGTATCGCGACAGCTTCCATAAGGGTACAGGGGGACCCTCCGCCCACATTGACCACCTGTCCCACCGCCTCTGGGTTTGTCAGCGAGGCGGCGATGATTTCCACCACGTCGTCCACGTAAGTGAAATCCCTCACCTGTTTTCCATCGCCATAGACCGTGAGGGCTGCGTCATGCAGGATGCTGTGACAGAAACGGTTGAAAGCCATGTCCGGCCTTTGGCCCGGGCCGTAAACGGAGAAAAAACGAAGGGAAACGGTAGGCACCTTGTATTCCTGGTGGTAGAGCTGGCAGAGGTTCTCGGCGGCCAGCTTGGTCACACCATAGGGACTGCGGGGTTTGCAGGCTATTTCCTCATGAAGGACGGCGGTTACCTCCCCGGAGGCCGGGGCGATATCGCCATACACGGAGGAGGAGGAGGCGTACACGAACCGCTTGAGCTTGTTGCTTTTGGATTCCTCCAAAAGCCGTTGGGTGACCTGCAGGTTGTTGGTGACATAGCGGTGAAAGGAGGCTCCCCAAGAACCCCGGACCCCGGGCTGGCCCGCCAGGTGGACCACCGCCTCCGTGCCCTTCAGGACCTTGACCAAGGCCATGGTCGCCAGGTTGTCCTCCACCAGTTTGAACTGGGGATGCAGGAGGGTCTGGTAGAGATTCTTCTCTTTTTGGGCGCGGGAATAGTAAACGTCGAAATTGTCCACGCCCGTGATTTCATGGCCTTCTTTCAAGAGCCGGTCGACCAGGTGGGACCCGATGAAACCCGCGCAGCCTGTCACTAAAATCTTCATTTCGCGTGATGCTCCTTATCAAGAGTTTATTTTAAGAGTCAAAAGCCCGAAAGACGATCCTCCCGGGGCCGTTTAGAACGCCGCTTCCGACAATACCACCATCCTCAGATACTCGGTTTCGGGAACCCCCAAAAGAATGGGATGATCTTGCGGTTGGGAGACACGCTCCACCAGGCGGAAGGACCTGCCGCTTTTCTCGATCGACTCCCGCAACACCCCTTCCAAAACGTTCCAGGGAAAATGATGGGAACAGGTGGCCACGATCAAAAAACCGGCCGGGTTTAAGATTTCCATGGAAAGGGAGACGAGACGGATCAGGGCCAACCTGCCCTCGGGAATTTCATGGACGCTCTTGGCTAGGGGCGGGGGGTCCAAAAGGATCCCGTCAAATCTCTCGCCCGTCTTGCGTAGTTCCCGCAAATCCTTGAAGCTATCGCCCTTTTCAAAACGGGTCTTTCCCTCCACGCCGTTCGCCCTCGCGTTCTCCCGAGCCTCCTCCACCGCTTGCTGGGAGGATTCCAAACCCAGCACTTCCCTAGCCCCCCCGAGGGCGGCCAGGATGGAAGCGGCTCCCGTGTAACAGAACGCGTCCAGGACCCTTTTACTTTTTGATAGATCAGCGAATCTCTTCCTTCCCTCCCGGAAGTCCAGGTAGAACCCGCTCTTTTGTCCCTGGTCGGGACGAACCCGGAAAGTCGCTTTCCCCTCCTTGAAGGAAACTGGAAAGGTCCCAGGCTCCGTCAGCCATTCCTGGACTTCGGGCATGCCTTCCTTCTGGCAAGTTTCCCCCACACTCTTTTCGTAAACGAAAGGAAACCCTTGTTGAACCAGCGTATCCCTGACCGTTGGAAGGAAGGGTTTCAATCCCAGGCTGAAGCAGGAAAGCACGGCGGTCTTTCCAAAGCCGTCCACGATCAATCCCGGCAACCCATCTCCCTCCCCGAAAATCAGCCGGGCGCCATTGGTTTCGCCCGACGCGAGGAGGGGTCTCCGGAGGGCGATGGCTTCTTCCACGCGGGAGCGGATCAGGGCCTCATCCACCTCGGTTTTGAAATCCCGGGTCAGTAGACGGATAAGGATCTTAGAGGAAGGATTGGCTACGCCCCGGCCCAAGGGGATACCCTTGGAAGACATCACTTCCACCAGGTTCCCGGGCGAGAGGCTTTGGGGTGACTTTTCCACCTCGTTGGCGAAAACCCATGGGTGGCCCGTCAGGAGACGGTCTTCCTCCTTGGGTTTTAGTTTGACGCGGATGTAAACTGACAAAGGGTCCTCTTTCAGGGGATCAACGGGTCGAACTCCCCCGGGGGATAAAGACTAGAATTTGAGGGTGAAGGCGGTTTGAGTCGGGCGGAAGGATTGAGCCAACTGAAGACGTACGGGGTCTTGAAGCCAGGCCTGGTTGGAACGCAAAAATTCGGTCTGGGCCCTTTGGTCCACCTCATAATCGTGGGGCATGATCAGGGTCCCCGCTACGATTCCCGCGCACAAGCCCAGAGCGCCCCCGATGAACATATTCGCGGTATAGGATCCGTCGCCGGCAGGGGTCAACTCATTTGCGGCGAAAAGACCCAGTCCCAAACCGACCGCCCCGGATAAGATGATTTCGATCGAACGGGCGTCATTATTGACGCTGGGCCCCCGATCATGATTGTCCATTTGCCGGTATTCCTTGGCCTTGGAATCCCGGTCCAAGTCCCCCGCCCAGTCAAAAAGACCAAAGTGGTCGGGCCGGGTCTTGACCTCGTTGGGATCGTTGTTGCCGTTGTCATCCTCCCAGAAAAGGGCGTGAGCCTTCGGAACCAGGGCCGGAATAAAAAGTCCCGATAAACACAGGGAGCAAAAGAGGATAAGGGCGGATTGGATCGTTGAACGTTTTAAAATCATTCGAAAATTATACCTGCAATCGTTTTGAAGAAAAGAATAAAAACCTCGGCTTAAATCGAACCGGAGGAAACCCCCGTACGGGGGGCAAGCAAATCCTTTCCCTGGGGTTTTAGAATGATGCCTCCCCCCAGGACCCCATCCCCCTCATAAAAAACAGCGGATTGCCCCGGTGTCACCGCCCGGGCCGGGTCTTGGAGCACAACCCTGAATTTTTCCTCCACCTCGGGATGTAGGACCGCCGGCTGTTCCTGGGATCGGTAGCGGATCTTGACCATCACTTTTCGGGGTGACGTAATGGGCTCCCAAGCGACCCAATTCATCTCGCCCACTTCAAACTCCTTCACCAGGGTATCCGCGTCCCTGCCCACCACCACCGTCGCGTTCTCGGGGATAAGTTCCACAACGAAATAGGGCCCGCCCGACAAGGCCATGCCCTTGCGCTGGCCGATGGTGTATCCCGCGACGCCCTCATGTTGCCCGAGTATGTTCCCTTGAACATCAATGATGTTGCCGGGAACAAAGGCCCGGGGCCGGTGGATTTTCACGAAGTCCCGGTAGCTTTTTTGGGTGACAAAGCAAATTTCCATGCTTTCGGGTTTCTCGGAGATGTTAAGCCCGAGGGACCGGGCTTTTTCACGCACCTGGGTTTTGGTGATTTCCCCCAAGGGGAACAAAAGATGTTCCAAAAGTCTTTGGCTGAGTTTATAGAGGACGTAGCTTTGGTCCTTGTCAGGGTCGGCGGCCTTGCGGATGCGCCAACGGCCGGTGGAAGGGTCCCGGTCCAAACGGGCGTAATGGCCTGTGGCCAATTTTTCACATCCCAAACTCAAGGCTTGTTTGAGAAGAAGGGGCAGTTTGGCGAACCGGTTGCATTCCACGCATGGGTTGGGGGTCAGTCCCTGCTCATACTCGTCCAAAAAACGGTCTACCACCTTGGCGCGGAAAACATCCAATCCCTCGTTCACGTAATGAGGGGCTCCCAGCTTTAGGGCCACGTTCCGGGCGTCTTGGATATCCTCCACCGAACAGCAGCGTTGGCCCTTGGGTTCCACCGTTTTCACGCTCACGGCCCCATTTTCCCCGGGCGTGATCTCACAGGGTAATATCTTGAGGGTCAGGCCCATGACCTCGTGGCCTTGTTCCTTCAATAACCCCAACACGGTGGAGGAATCGACACCTCCGCTCATGGCCACTCCGATTTTCAATTTCAATCTCCATATTTTCACCACAGAGGCACAGAAACCACACTTTTTAAATTCGACGTCTAATCCTTTGCTAATTCTGGTTCTCTGTGGCTCCGTGGTTAATTTATTGTCATTTTTCTCAATGCTTTTATGGCAATAAGAATTTCTTTATACGAATTGTAGTAGCCAAAACTAAACCGCACAGTGCCGATGGGATAGGTCCCGAGCGTCCGGTGGGCCAGGGGGGCGCAATGGAGCCCCGATCGGGTGAGAATGCCGAACCTTTCGTCCAATTCATAGGCGACTTCCGAGGGGTCTTTCCCCTCCACATTCAAGGAAATCACCGCAACCCGGTCGGACGAGGGGGGCAGACCGTACAATTTCACCCCGGGGATCTTCCCCGCTTCCACGAGGAAAAGATTGGTCAGCGCCTCTTCTTTTTTTCGGACCTTTTCCACGCTGGTCCTCAGGAGGAACTCGACCCCCGCTTTCAATCCGGCCAGACCCCAGTAGTTCTGTGTGCCGCTCTCGAACTTGTCGGGCCATTGGGAGGGCTGTTCCTCCTGGTCGCTGTTGGAACCGGTGCCCCCCTCGATCAGGGAATCCAGGTTGACCTGCTGTCCCACGACAAGGCCGCCCGTGCCGGGAGGGCCCATCAAGCCCTTATGTCCCGTAAAGGCGAGAAAGTCGACCGGGTTATCTTTCAGATTGATGGTCTGGCTTCCCGTGGTCTGGGCCGCGTCCACCAAATAGGCCACCCCTTTTTTGCGGCATATCTCCCCCACTTCCCGGATAGGGCTCAAGGTGCCGGTCACGTTGGACGCGTGGACCAAGCAGACCAGACGGGTGTTGACCTTGAGGGCTTCCTCGAATGAATAGGGATTGAACCTCCCCTGGCTATTCGCCGAGACCAGGGTGTACTCGATATCCCTTTCCTTCTTCAACTTGTTCAGGGGCCGGATCAGCGCGTTGTGTTCCACGCCCGACAGGACCACATGGTCCCCTTTTTTGAGGAAGCCCTTCAGGGCCAGATTGATGGATTCGGTCACGTTTTTCGTGAAGAGGATGCGTTCCATCCGGGGGGCGTTGAATAGCTTAGAAAGGGCCAATCGGGTGGAGAAGACCAGTTCGTTGGCCTGGATGCCCCTTTTCGTGGCGGCCCGGCCATGCGAGACCCCTACCTCAGTGGCGTATTGGACGAGCGCCTTCAAGACCTGGTTTGGTTTTTGTCGGCTGGTCGCGGCGGCATCGAGATATATTTCCCGGCGGGTTTTCTTTTTCTTCGGCATGGTGCCTCCTTGATGCGGGAGGCAAATTCTATCACATGGCCCGGGGAAATCCCGAAGGTTAGGCTCCGCCTTTATTTAGTAATTGACGGGGCCGAAATATTGGATATTTCCAGCGGTGTTGGTAATGCCCAGGGTATTCGCGTCGTAATCCCCCACGTAAAAGTCGTTGTTATAAAAGAGAACTGCGGAAGGGCCGCCAAAAACGGTGGCTCCGGTTTGATTGCCGGTAAGTTCCGCCAAGAGGGTTCCGGTAGGGGAATAGACCTCCACCAGGCTGTTGTCGTAATCGGCTACCAGCAGGTTCCCGGCCCCATCCACAGCCAGGCTGTAAAACAGGGGGTCATCGTAATTAAAGGCATAAGCCGGGGGGGGCGGAAGGGCCCAGGTGGCCGCAGCGCTGAAGGACGAACCGGAAGACGTGAGCTTCCATATCAGGCCATTGTTTCCATCGGCGACATAAACGTTCCCCGACCCATCCAACGCCACGCCGATCGGGAATACGTCGTAGCCTTGATAAGAGGACGACCATTGGGCCAGGGGAGTCCCCGTCGCGCTGAATTCTTCCAGGAGTTCGTTTCCGAGATCGGCCACATAGACGTTGCCACTACTATCCAGGGCGATTCCGCCGGGGTAGGAGAAGGTGTTGGAGTTGTAGGAGGTCCACATGGTCACAGGGCTATAGGTCGGGGCCGGGCCAAATTCGTAAACGGCTCCCACGCCGGTATTCGCGTTCCCCGAATCCAACACGTACATATTTCCCGAGGGGGAATTAATCGCCAGCCCATTGGGCCATTGGAAAGGGATGACCGTGGTTCCGGTGGAATAGGAAGACCATTGGGTGATCGCGCTGCCGCCCGTGGAACTAAAAACCTGAACTTGGCTGACGGAAGCCCCATCGCCCTCGGCGGCGTAGATCGACCCGTTGGCTTGGGCCAATCCGTTGGGTCCGTTGACCACCCATCCTCCCAGATAAGCCGGAGTCGCTTCCAGCGTGGGAACCGGTGTTAAATTGCTGTTTCCATACCGGTTTGGGTAGATGCCGTTACCATTGTTCGATGTGGGAGGATAGGAATTGCATGACAAGCTCAAGATTAATAACGGACCGATGAACAGGGAATACAACTCAAAACTTTGTTTCATCCTCATCCTCCCGCGAGTACCCTTTATTGTTTTGACGAAAACCGTCCCATAAAGTTACGCGGAACCCGAAGAACCTGCCTGTTAAACCTTATTCTGGCTGATAATTGATTTAGTCCCGGGCTGACTTGGGAAGGTCCACGACTTTCGCGGACTCCTCCATTTGGCAATTCCCCTCAAACGACGCGCCTTCCTCGATGATCAGCCTGGGCGTGGCCAGATCTCCCTCCACATGGGCGGTCGCCTCGATCTCCACCTTATCGCTGGCCGTGATGTTTCCCTTCACTTTGCCCCCCACCAGGATGTTCCGTCCGATCAAATTTCCACGGATCATGGCCTTCTCGCCGACGATGATGCCCTCCTCGCAGGTGATATTTCCGTAGATCTCGCCGTCCACATGGATGCTATTTTTGGAATTAAAATTGCCGCGCAGCGAGGCGTCCGGGCCGATCAGGGAATCCACCTTGCCCATGGCTCTGTTTTCCCCAAAACCGAATAGTCCCATTTTTCCTCCTAAAAATAAAGTGGACTTAAAGTCTTAATAAAATTTGCCACATAGCACGTTAACGCAGTTTAGAACCTGAATAACCCTGAAAATAATAAAAAATGAAAACTGTGTCTCAGTGATTTAAGTGGTTTTTGTTAATCCAAATTCGGTAGGTATTTTTCCGGGTCCACGGGCACCCCATGGATCCGCACCTCGTAATGGCAATGGCTTCCCGTGCTCCGGCCGGTGGACCCCATGTAACCCACCACATCCCCACGTTTGACCGCCTGGCCCACCTTGACCTCTATTCGGGAATTATGGCCATAGCGGGTGCTGTATCCGTAACCATGTTCCACGACCACCACCCGGCCGTAACCCGATTCCCAACCGGCATAGGTGACGATCCCATCCGCGGTCACCCGGATCGGCGACCCGACCTCGTTGGCGATGTCCACCCCGTAATGGTACCCCGGCTCACCCGAGAGGGGAGAGGCCC
Organism: candidate division FCPU426 bacterium; assembly: GCA_963771075.1. Classification (GTDB taxonomy): domain Bacteria; phylum Oederibacteriota; class Muellerivitia; order Muellerivitales; family Muellerivitaceae; genus CAVTWJ01. The sequence continues at coordinate 65,210 of CAVYSE010000025.1, forward strand.
TTTTACCGAACCCCGAGGTGATCCAACCCTTGACCGGCCAAATGGAAGGGGTGGCGGCCAGGATGGATCTTTGACGGTCCAGGAAAGCGCTGATTTCCTTAAAGCTGGCTTCCTGTTGGATGGCCTTCTCGTTGGTGTCTTTCAGTGTGGCGGAGACGTTGCTCATCAACTCGTCGTTCTTTTTCTGGAGAAGGGCGTCGAACCGGGCTGAATCTTCCTCGGTGGGCCCGCCCAAACCGGAATAGGAGAGGATCTGCTTCCGGTTACCCAATTTCAATATTTTCCGGAACTGGCTGTCCAACTGGGCCATGCGGCTGAGCATTTCCCGGTTGGTCTCGATTTCCCCCAATATCTCCTGCATGTTGGCCTTGAAATTCCGGGTTTGGATGGCCGCTAATTGATAGTTGATGTCTTTCGATATGACATAAGCGGACCACCCCAGCAATAAACCCATTCCCAACACACCGAGATGAACCATGAAAAGGTGGGTTTTAACCTGAATAGGCCTTCGGCCGTCATGGGGTATGACCATGAAGGTCAGTTTCTTTTTAAAGTACGAATGGGAACGGTGGGACAAGCTTTCCTCGGGTTTAAAATGTCAATAAAGGCTTTGGAAAAACGTTAAAAGCCTAATTCCAAAATAAGTGCCTCGCTGGAACCTGTCAATCGAATTGGCCCCTGCTTCAAGGTAATTGATTTCCATCATCCGAGGGAAAGGGCTCCCAAAGCAAGGTCTACCATAAGCGGGGGGAAGGGGAAAAAGTTATTGAATGGAATGGCCGCCGGTAGAAAGGAACTTTTCAATCGCTCCCATGACAATCGAATGGTCGTAGTCCAGAGTGACCACGTGGTCCGACCGGTCGAGGTAAAGCAGGTGCTTCAAAGAAGATCCCAAACCCTGGTAGATGATTTCACCGTTTTTCGGCGGAACCATGGAATCCCTTCTGCCCTGTACGACCAGGGCTGGCGCTGTAATAGAACGCATTTCCTTCCGGACCCCATCCATCAGTTTTTTCAGCTCATACAGGCTTTGGGTGAACACGTAGGGATAGGTCAAATGGGGCGGCGCGGAAGGGTCCAATACCCCGCCCGTTAAATTCGAAGTGCGCCGCTGAAGGTGCCGGAAAAAGGCGATACCATTGAAGCGTATATCCCTGATCTTGACCGGGGCCGCGAGGGTGATTAGGCCCGCCACCGGATTCCGGGCCGCCAAGTGGAGGGTCAAGTCGCCCCCCATGGAAAGGCCCCCCACGAAAACTTGTTCACAACGGGAACGAAGGGCCCCATAGGCATCTTGGGCGCTGGAAGCCCAATCTTCCCAGCGGGTCCGGGAAAGGTCCTCGGGGCTGGTCCCATGCCCTTCCAACCAGGGACCCAAGGTGCTGTAACCCTTGGGGCCGAGATGATCGCTGATAGGTTTGACTTCATCCGGAGTTCCGGACAACCCGTGCAGGAGCAGCAGGCCCACCGGTCCCGCCTTCACTTCGAACCCGGTCCTCATTTTCGGATGATGGGAGTCCATATCCCGGCGGTAACGTTCTGTTCCCTTTGGATCTCGGCAAGGATTTCGTCATCCGTCGGCCGGTCTTGGGGGTTTTTCCCCACGTATTTGTACCGGATCTTTTTGGTAGGATCGATGATGATGACGGTGGGGTGAGCAATGGGATGCCCGTTATGCCCCGCCTGGTTGATTGCGCCGTAAGCCCCAATCAGGTTGAGTTTGACATCCGAAAGCAAAGTGAAAGGAAACCGCCATTGCTGGTTGAAACTGAGGCTTTCCTCGACCAGGTCCGTGCTGACGGCGTAAATGATGGAATGCAATTGAAGAAACCGGGAATAATCGTCTTTCAGCCCAAAAAGCTGGGTTTGACAAGCACCGCACCAATAACCCCGGTAGAAAAGAAGGACCAGGTAAGTGTTCGGGGGTACGCTGGTCAGGTGGGTCATTTGCCCGTTGCTGTCCAAGAGGGAAAAATCCGTGGCCATATCCCCCGGCGCAAGCCCGCCGGGTTTGGTCGTCACGGAGGGGGGAGCGCAAGAAAGGGGGCCCAGGAATAAACCGGTGAGAATACAGGCGGTCAATAGAATGCCCTTTACCATGATTCCATGTCCTTCACAATGAAATGGCCCAAGTTGCTGGGTTTAGAATAACCCCTAGGGGCAGTGAGTGCCAGCCTGAGCTTGGAGGTGTTGACTTATTTTCAGCCGCTTCCCAATAATGAGCGCCATGATTTCCAGGATGATCCGCCTTTTCCCCCGAAAAACCTTTTCTTTTCCATTGGCATCGCTGGTTTTTTTTGCCGCCCTGTCCTGCATGGCCGCAAGTTCTCCTCCACCGCCTCCCGATTCCCAGGGATCGATCTTTATCCGTGAGAAAGTTGCCGATAAAATCGCCTTCGAGTCCGCCTTCCAAGGCCTAAGAGATGAATTCAAGGACAATGGGTTCCTGGCCTATAGCCTTCACGCCGACCTTCAAAACCCCTCTTATTACATCCTGACGCTTCAATGTTCCAACTTGGAAAAGGGCCAAGCCTTTTTAAAATCAAAAAATTACCGGGCTTCGATGAAAAAGGCTCGGGTGACGGCACCCGTGGTTTGGTCCGGGTCGGATATCACACCCCGGGTTTACGATGTTCTTTCCCCCAAGCCCGCCGGCATCGTGATCGCACGCAACGACCTGAAATCCTACGATTACTGGAAGGCCGTTTTTGACGAAGAGCATAACCCTTCCCACGGCGGCAAAAACCCGAACAAGGAAGAAGGCTATCACGAGCAAAGGAATTACAAGGCCAGCCAGTACAGCATCCACCGGGGCCTCGGCAAGCAAGACGTCGCATATGTAGTCCACCTGGCTTCGGACGTCTCGAAGGCTCCTGAATTCATGAGCTCAGCTCCCATGAAAGCGATGAAAGGGCCATTGGGTATTACTCGATTTGCGGTCTGGTATGGAGTGAACTTGGAACAAGGCGTTTTTACCGATAGCCCTACCACAAAGCCCGCCATGGAGACACCCACCCCATGATCACCTTGAGGAAAAATACCGCGTCCTTCATGTGCCCGGTCCTCCTTGCGGTTTTACTTTCCCTCCTGGCGGTTGAAACCTCCCATCACCATGAGAAGCTGAAAGATAACGACCATTGTTCCGTTTGCGCCTGGCAGTTGACCGGATCGCAAGGGGTCACTGCTCCCGCTCCGCCTGTTCTCTTGCCGGTCCTACTCGTTCTGACGCTTTTCTTTTTCTTTCCCCTCCTCCAGGTCTTCAAGCTAATTCAATCCCGCGGAAGGTCTCCCCCCTCCTCCCCCTTTAAAGCTGACGATCAACGGCTTTTTTCGAAGCCGAATTTAAAAGGAGGACACATGTCCCGTTATTTAAAATTATTTTTCATCGCAGCGCTTTTGGGCTTCCCCCCATTCGGCCTGGCCCAAACCCGATCCATCATTTCCAATCTGGCGAATCCCGCCATTGGAATGAGCGCCCTTTTTCTTGGGCAGGAAGCCCCCAACCTGAGCCAATCCGGCCTCAACGGAATCCAGTTCCAGGAAGCCGAACTCAGCGTCATTTCCACGGTGGACCCTTACTGGACCCTGGCGGCCAACCTGGTCTTCGGGGCCAACTCCAATGACGGCATACCCGACACGGTGGAGGCGGAAGAAGCCTATGCCACCACCGACAGCATCCCGGATATCCAGTTGAAGGTCGGGGAAATGCGGGCCCAATTCGGCAAGCATGGTCTTCTGCACACCCACGCCTTTCCCTTCATCCAAGCCCCCATTGTCATGGGCAATTCCATCGGTATGGAAGGTTTCAAGGACGCGGGAATCCAGGCGGCCTGGCTGACCCCCCTGTCATGGTTCTGCGAATTGACCGCGGGGGCCTACACCCCGGTGGCCGATGACGAAACGTGAGAACGGCGGGCAGGGCAATCACCCCTTGGATTTTAATTCCTCGTCCCATGACAACATCCCTTACCTAGTCCACTTGAAGAACCTCGTCGATGTGGACGAGGACACGACCATGGAGCTGGGAGCGTCCGATTTGACGGGAATGGGCGACGATGGCCTTCACCACGCGGTATACGGAGCGGACCTGACGTTCCGCAACGTTCCCCTTCGGGAGTCCAACCAACACGGATGGATCCTCCAGGGGGAATACATCAAGAAGGTTTCCTATGAAGATAGCGTTTATAACCAGGAAACCGACGGGTGGTACGGGTCCTTCCAGGACCGCTTGTCCCAGGAATGGTGGACCGGCTTGCGTTACGAACAGTGTTTCAACACCACGCCCGACACCCAGGTGGACCCCACCGAGAACTCGCTAACCGGCCATGTCCAGCGGGTTTCCGCCGACATCGCGTGGCTGGCTTCGGAATTTTCGGAAGTACGGGCGGAGTACAGTTACGCTTGGAACGACACGGGATCGGTGGATAACCGGGCGATGCTTCAATTTAATTACGTCATCGGCTTCCACCCGCCGCATTCGTACTAAAGACAGCTTTTAGCTGTTAGCCCTTGGCTAATAGCTAACTGCCAAAAGCTAAAAACCTAAGGAGAAACAAATGAAATCGCTCAAACAAATGATTTTCGCAGTTCTAACGGCGGTATTCGCCGTGCCGGCGTTCGCCGATTTGAAAGGTGGCCACTTCCCTCTCGGACCTGGCCTCCGTGGCCCAGTTCGTGGGAGGCTCCCACGTGACGGCCACCAGCCTCTGCAAGGGCTACGAAGACCCGCACTTCGTGCCCGCCAAGCCAAGCTTGATGAAGGCCATTCAGGACGCCGACGTTTTCGTGTCGGTCGGCCTGGAACTGGATGGCGGCTGGCTCCCCCTGGTCATTCCGGGAAGCCGAAACCCCAAGATCCAGCCGGGCGCCAAGGGTTTCATTGACGCCTCCGAGGGCGTGAACGTGCTGGAAAAACCCATCGGGACGGTCAGTCGGGCCGAGGGCGATATCCACCCCCTGGGCAACCCGCATTACTACACCGACCCGGCCAACCTGGAAGTGGTGGCGGACCACTTGGCCCGGGTCTTTGGCGAACTAGACCCGGCCAATGAGGCCGATTACGCGGCCAACGCCAAGGCCTTCGACGAGAAAATGGAGAAATCGCTCAAGGAATGGGAGGCGCAGATGAAGCCCTACCGAGGCTCTGCCCTTGTGGTTTTCCATGAGAACTTCGTTTATTTCGCCGAGCGTTTCGGGTTGAAGCTCTTCGGTACGGTGGAACCCAAGCCCGGCATTCCGCCCAACCCGCGCTACCTCACTGAAACCGCCGAGGCCATGAAAGCCGCAGGGGTCAAGGTGGTGATCTACCAGCCCTACCATGACGCGGATGCGTCCAACGTGCTGGCGAAAAAGGCGGGCGCCACGGCCTATGTGATCCCCACGGAAGTGGGGGGAACGCCCGAGGCGAAGGACGTCTTCACGAAATTTGACTTTATCGTGTCCACGCTCTCCCAAGCCTTCTCGCAAAAGTGAGGTAAAGTATGTCGAATTTCTTTTCCGTGATGGCATTGCCCATGCTGGCGTGCCTGCTGTTGGTGTTGATCCTTCCCTCCTTGGGCCAGCATGTGCTGGCCCGGGGGGTCATCTTCGTGGACCTGGCCCTGGCCCAGATCGCGGCCTTGGGGCAAAGCGTGGCCTTCCTCCAGGGCGCCGAACCCCATGACCCGGCCACCTATTACTGGTCGTTCGGTTTCACCCTCTTGGGGGCGGCCCTCTTCAGTTTCCTTTGGGACCGGGGCCACTCCGTGCTCCAGGAAGCCTTCATCGGAATCGCCTTCGCTTTCGCGACGGCCACCTCCCTTCTCCTCTTGGCCAACTCGCCCCATGGGGCGGAGCACGTCCAAGGAACCTTGAGCGGGGAGGCCTTGGGATGGGTCACCTGGAAAGACATCGCGATCATGGCGGTCTTTTACGCCCTGGTGGGGGCTTTTCTTTATAAGAAACACAAGACCCTAATGCTTTGCTCCAGTGACCCGAAGGAAGCCGCCCGCCAGGGTATATCCTTGAAGCTTTGGGACTTCCTCTTTTATATGGCCTTCGGGCTGGTGGTTACCGACGCCGTCAGGGTTTCGGGAGTGCTGGCGGTCTTCTCGTTCCTGATCGTGCCCATTGTTTGCGCCAACTTGATGGGTCACAAGAGCCACCACCGGCTTTATTGGGCTTGGAGCATCGGGTTGGTGATATCGGTCTTGGGCTCGGTGCTTTCGTACGTGAAAGACTGGCCGATGGGCGCGACCGTGGTCTGCATGTTCGGTTTAGCGGTCATCGTGATTTCAATCGCCACAAGGATGAAAAACGCGGAATAAAACCTAGTTTTATCCATCGATGCATAGGTTTCATGGGATAAAACAAACATTAAAAGTTGCAAAGGCTGCTTTGGCATTTCATAAATAGAAAACCTTAAAGCCTTTGCCTATCCCAGCACATCCCTTGTATTCGCGGTTAATTGTCCTTGTTTTTTTAGTAAAACAAAAAAGCCGCCCCCCTTTCAGGGGGCGGCTTTTACTTTATTAAAGGACTATGAAATTACCGACTTTGGCGGATCGGCGGGCTTGTTCTCGACCGGCTGCGTTGGAGCAGCTGCAGCAGGCGTTTGCGCCTGGATTTGGGCCTGGGGGGCAGGTTGGGGAGATGTATTCGGCGAATTGGAGGTCGTATCCCCGTTCGCGGCCTTTTTAAATTCCCTGATCGCCTCGCCCATGGCCTTGGCCAAATCGGGCAATTTTTGAGGCCCGAAAAGCAACATCGCCACAATGAATAGAAGCAACAACTCCCCGAAACGTCCGCCCATGTGAATCTCCTGAATGAAAGTGTGTTTATTGTAGAAACTCGGCCCGGCGAAGTAAAGATGTACTCAGGTTCAAAATTTTAAAATGTTCTGATTCTCCCGCTTTTTCCAACCCTATTTTAGCAGGCCAGCCGGGTTTGGATTATGATCATTCTAACCTAAAATAACGAAATCCCAGAGGAACACGATTGAATCCTTTCAAAACATCTACCGTGGTTTCCCGACCCGAAAGTTCTCGATACCTTTCCCCACCATTTCTCTTGTTATATCTCTGCTTGAGTCTCGCGGCTTATTTCCAATGTTTAATCTTGGGGGGCACTTTTTTCGACGGGGATCTGTTGCGGAATACGGCGATATTCTGGCCTTTCCTGAAAGAAGCCCTCGCCAAAGGTACCATCCCACTTTGGAACCCATTCCTTCTCGCGGGCCAGCCCTTTTGGTCCGACCCGGATTTCGGTTCTTCCTATCCGCTCCTCTATCCTTTTCTTTTTTTCCCCATTCATTACGGCCTTGCTTTGTTTTTATCTTTCCACCTTTTCTTGGCGATGGCGGGGACCCATGTTTGGGCACGAAAAATGGGGCTCTCAGCTTTCGCCGGTTTCTGGACCACACTTTCATTCACTTTTTGCGGACTATTCACCATGGAGATTTGTTATCCGACCATCTTCTCCGCCCTTTCCTGGCTTCCCTGGTTTCTGGCATGCCTGGAAACACACGTCCAAACCCGGGATTCTCGTTCAGCACGTAATGCCGGCTTCGCCCTCTCGCTGTTAACTCTAGCCGGCAGCCCTCAAATTTTTCTGGGCGCCGTCTACCTTGGATTCTTTTATTTTCTTTCCCGAGGCGGTTTTGCGGGTCAAATAAATAACGGGCCGGTTTCCTTCCGGGGAATGACGCGATCTTTTGTTTCTTTTCTTTGGGGTTTCACTCCGGGGCTGCTGGCCTGGATTCCCTTTTATGATTTCGCAAGGTTTTCCGACCGAATGTTGAGCAAACCCGACTATGTAAGTTTCACCGGTTTGTCGCTCTCTCCCGGTGACTGGTATCGGTTCATGTTTCCGTTACGTCCAGTGGGTTTCGCGCTCAACGGGTCGCTTCCTGAAAAGGCCATTTTTTCCACCGAAACATATCTCGGTCTTTGGGTGCCCTTTTTCGCGTTGCTGGGACTATTTTCACCGGGTCAAAAACGCTTTAAGTTTATGACCGCCCTGTTCTCCTTGTTCTTCTACTTGATCGCCTTTGGGGGAAACCTGCCGTTACACCCCTGGCTTTTTTCCAATGTTCCCGGTTTCGGGCTCCTTAGGGGACCCTTCCGGTTCGTCTTTATTTATCAGATCCTCACTTGCCTGCTCGCGGGACTGGGTTTTGAGTATTGGATCAAGCGTCCAGCGACTTCCAAAGGGGATTCAAGAATTTGGAAGGCTATCGCATACCTGGCCTTTCTATGGGTTGGAGCATTTTGTTCCCGCTGGAATGAACCCGTGCTTTTGGGCCTGGCATCCATTGCGGGTTTGGGACTGGTGGTTCTTGAACTGTTTCCCGGTAAACCGCGATGGGGCCTGGGGATCTTCTTTCTTGCCGTCCTAGCGGGCTCCCTGGTGGGAACCTGGGATTTCCGTTCTTCCCGGCTGGGCGCCCAGGATGCCTTGGACATCCAAAAAGTCGCACCTTATTACCAACAGGTAGCGGAACAGATCGACGGATCTCGTTTTTTTCAAGGGGATCATATTCCTTTTGCAGTGGAAACGGAAAAAAGTGTGATTCGAGAGGAACTACCGGCCAATGCGCCCTGTCTTTTCCACCTGAAGAACGCGGGAGGATACCGGCCCCTGAGTTTATTGGCGCGTGGACAACTTTACACGACTCCCTTCCCCACCTTTCTTCGGCTGATGGCGATCCAGGGATTCGCCACCGGCAATGAAAAAGGAATGGTTCCCGGTTTTAACAGGCAGGCCTGGGGACCCGTCTTTTTTTATACCGCCCAAGAACCCCACCCGATGGTTTATGCACCCCGACAATGGAGTGTCGTATCCGATTCAAGCCTTCGCCTGGCTCAAATGGGCGAAAAGGGATTTAATCCCTACGAACTATCCATCCTGAGCGAAGACCCGGGCAAGCCCGCGCCATTGGGTCATTCAAACACAATGGAATCGGTCCGGCTGATTGAGGAAAAGTTAGATCACCAGATTTTTCGAATCCGATTGACGGCCCCAAGCTTGGTGGTTTTTTCCGAATCCAATTTTCCCGGCTGGAAAGCTTCACTGGACGGGGCTCCGGCCAATCTCCTCACCGCCAATCACCTCTTCCGGGGCCTATTCATCCCGGAGGGGGATCACGAGGTGCGTTTTGCGTTCCAACCCGTTTGGATGCGGCTGATGGTTTTTCTTTTCATGATTTGGCTGGTCATGGTGGTAATGTTTGTTTCCCCGATCTCAACAAAAATCCATCAATACAAAAACGAGACTTGACTGGCGCGGGCTTAGAACGATTCCTTCCCCCCGGCCTTTTTCGTTATCAACTGGAATACATCAAAATACCCATGAAACACTTGCTTGCGGACAACCTGGGACCTACCCCTTTTTGCAAAATAGTCTTCCAATGGACCGGGCGGGTCGCTGATCAGCCAAAAAATGTCCGGTCGATCCACCGTATCTTTCAGAAAATCACGGATATGGAACTGAGCGAGTCGCTCATCGCCATAGGGGGTTTTCTCAAACCACCACATCCAAAGGGCCCGGAAATCCTTCATACTGTCATCCGATTCAAAAATGGGGAACCCCGAAAAAGGGAAAGAGGATCCTGTGATGATAAAAAGTTGATCCTGCCGGGGGGATAGGGCCTTCATGGAATCGAGAATGGCTTGACGCACTTGCGGGCCTGGCCGATTGCTCAAATAATCCGCCGAAAGGGTTCGGGAAGCGAAAAAAAACAATAAAAGAACGAGAGCCAACTTGAGTGATCTTCGGTCGAATGGGGCGGCTAGCGGGATCCCCTTTGCGGGAAGAAGAAACAATAATATGAGAATGGACAAGAATATCTGGGGCCAGAAAACCCGGGCCACGATCTTGTTTAAACAAAGCAGAAGGATATCCAAGAACAACGCCCAAACAACCGGCCCCCAGGAACCGCCTCCACCGATTCCATTCAGCGCCACGCAAACAAGCAAGCCCACCAGGAGAAATTGAACGACATTGTTTTGGGATAAACCCATGATCAAGTCCCATTTGACCCCGGGGTCCGCCGGGAGGAGGTCATCCAATCTTTTGAGGTTTTCTAAGCTAAAAGAAGGATTTTCGTAAAACCCCTTGATAAAAACCTGGTAGTCCTCCGGCGCCCAACCCACTGAGCGAAATGCCTTTTCTTGACGATCGAATTGGGTGATTTTCACTTCGCCGATGGAAAAACGCTTATCGTAATATTCCCGGGCTTCCTTCCATCCGTCGTGGGAGGAAACATAGGATCGGTCAAAACCTACGCAGAGCAAGATGAGCAGGGCGGTGACAGAAAGAACGGCGAGCCGCTTTCGCTCCCCCCCGTTTCCCGGTCCTGGCGGAAAGCTTGATACAGGTAAAAGGATGAGGCCGCTATTGAAAAAAGGGAGGGTTCCAGGCGGATCAAGGAGGCACCAAAAATCAGAAAAGAAGCTAGTCCCAAGACGATAGGGCGGGGCCGACAGGGATTGGCCAAGAGGAAAATACCCGCCTGAACCGCCAGGAAACAATAAACCGTATATTGAGGCCAGGCATAGCAATGAAAAAAAACGGGTGTCCCGACGGCGAAAAAAACATATATCGCCCAGGGAGACCTTTCTCTCGAAAAAAAAGCGGCCCCCAGGGCCCAGACGGAAATAAAAAAAAAGGAATACAACCCCCATCCATACCATGAAATATGGGGCAAAATCAGGTTCAGGTTTTTCAAAATGATCCCCAACAGCACATTCACGACGATGAGAAACTCGGAAGGCCGATCCACTAGCACGATTCCGCGGGTGATCCAATTCATCGCCATGTCATCGCTGGTTTGGAAAAAAGGCGTGAAAAACAACCACCCCAGGAAGAAATAGATGCAGGTAATGCCGAGGGAAGCCAAAAAGGGCCGCCGAAAGGGGAAAAGGAGGAGGGATTCTTTTTCTTCCATAGGGAAATTATAACCGTCCCGCAGAAAAAGAGTCACTTTCAGCCTTTCCCGCGTCTGGAAATTAATTTGACGACAGCCGTTTCAACTTTGAATTAAACTGAATTCTCAAAGCCGGGCTCTGCCGCGGCGTTGAAACGAATCAATTTCATCCAAAGGCTCTCCCTTGTCCACCGTCCCGGCGAAAGACCATTTCCAAATCGTCGATTTGACCCGCACTTTCGCCATCCTCACCGTCATGGCCCTCCATTTGAAACCCACCCTCTATCTTTCCAAGGAACCTTGGTTCCAGCGTTTTTGGCAGGCTTTTCAGCAAAATGGCATTTATGGCGTCATTATTTTTTTCGTGGTTTCCGGCTTCCTGATCACCCGCGTCTTAGCCGCGCGATCGCCCTCGCTCTTTCAAGCACGTTTCCCGGTTTTTTACGTCCAGCGCATCGGCCGAATCTTCCCCCTCTATTTCCTCGTGATTTTCACCGGGGTTTGTGTCCTCTTGTTTTGTCCAGGGGGTTCCCGGAGTTTTTTATACTGTTTTGGAGACCCCCAGGTTCTCACCCATCCCCTCTTTTCACTTTGCCTGGTCACCTTTAATTTCAACTGGTGGAGCGCCACTTCGGGAATTTCCCTCGCGGTTTTTTTTAGCGTACTGTGGTCCCTTTCCGTGGAGGAGCAATTTTACCTGGGCTATCCCTGGCTCCTTAAAAAGCTTGGCAACCTGCGGAATCTTCTATGGTGTTTGGGCGCGATGGTGGCCTTGGCGGTCACTTGGAGAGCGTTCATTTATCGCTTCGCCCGGAATGATTTCGGTTTAAGCACCCGCTTCACCTTCGGCGTCCTGGACTCTTTCGCCATAGGCATTTTATTGTTTGTCGTTTCGAACCTTTACGATCCCTGGCTGCGGGAGAGGAAAAACACCTGTCGCTTGATCTGCCTGGGCGGCTTGCTTTTGATTACGCTTATTTATTTTGGTTCCTTCGCCCTGGAAGGTACCAACTTGGTCTTTGCGCCCACCCTGATTTCCATGGGGGTTTTCGGCTTTCTCCTGGGAGGGCGGCATCTTCCTCTCTTGGAGTCGCCCTTCCTACGGTGCCTTTCCTGGCCCGGCAAGTACTGTTACGGCAATTACTTGTTTCACGGGGCCGTCCTTTATTTGTTGCACCCCGTCCTCGTCAAGCTCCATACCGCGCTAGCGTTTTTTCTGTTTGTGGGGATCACCACCTGCCTAGCCGCCCTCTCTTACCGATTCTTTGAGGCACCGGCGAACCGGTGGATCCGCGAAAAATTATTATTTTTAAAAAATAACACCGTATGACCCAAAATCTTTCCAAAGCGCCAAGTCCATGGCGATGGATATTGGGAATGGTCATCCTCGTATCCCATTCCTCCGCGTGGTGCGATTCCTTGGAAGGGACCTGGCAGGGTCGGTTGGATCTGGGCTTGGCCAAGTTTCGGGTGGCCCTTGCGATACAAATGGATTCACTTGGGAAAACCCGTGTTTTCTTCAACAACATCGACGACGGCATTTATGACGAACCCGCCGTTATCATTGATGATTCGGATCCCTTGCTGAAAATCAGGCTGGAGAAGAGTCAAATTTTGATCCTTGGATTTAAAAGCAATAAGCAATATTTATCCGGAACCTATCTCCAAGCGAATGGAAATTTCGAGAAGGAGGGGCTGGCCTCCCCTTTAACCTTGAGGGCCGGGAAGGATTACCTGTTTCCCAGGTTGGACAGCCGGGGAAATCCCCAAACCGGGTATACCTACCAGGCGCCCGTTGCGGTGGGAGATGGCTGGAAGATTGGGGATCTATCCGCAAAAGGCGCATTACTTTTCGAATCAGGTATTAAGAAGATTTTGGATGGGACCTTCCCTCACATCCACGGTGTTGCTGTGGCCCAAGGTGGACGGCTTTTGGCGGATGAGACATTTTACGGATATTCCTCACCGGATCCCCACCCGGTTCAATCCATCACCAAATCCGTTTTTTCCCTTCTATTCGGAATTGCCCGGGACAAAGGCTTAATTCAAACCAATCAAAAACTATTTGATTATTTTCCCGAGTACCTGTCCCAAAAAAGATGGGATCCCAGAAAGAACCAAATCACCCTGGAGCATCTGTTGACCATGTCCTCCGGTTTTGATTGTTCCGATTGGAATGATGCGCAAGATTGTTCTTGGGGCATGGTAAAGTCGAATGATTGGCAGGACTTCGCCCTGTCCAAACCCTTGGTCCAGAACCCCGGGACCCAATTTGCCTACTGTGGAACCTGCCTCTTGCCGCTCTCGGTAATTCTCGATAAGGTCAGCGGATTGAGCGTTCCTGAGTTTGCCCAGAAATATCTTTTTGATCCGCTGGATATCCATTCGGCCCAATGGGTCAACGCGCCTTCCGCCGGTACCACCGTCGTGCCCGTTTCTTTCGGCCTTTCTATGACACCGAGGGACCTTGCCAAAATCGGTCTCTTGGTCTTGCAGAAGGGTCTATGGAGCGGAAAACAGATCGTGTCGGAGGATTGGATCAAGCAATCCACTTCGCTTCAAGTTCCCCGTAACCAAACGAACAAAAAATATGATTATGGCTATTTATGGTGGGAAACCGAGATGCCCGCCGGGGACAAGATGGTTAAAATCATCATGGGTTGGGGTGCGGGAGGCAATTATCTCTTCATTGTGCCGGAGAAGGACCTGGTCTGCGTCGTCACCGCCGGGAATTACGGCGATTCAAAGACGGCCCAGGTTTCCCTGAAGTTGTTCCAGGATTACGTCCTGCCAGCCTTTTCCATGCCTTAAATGCAGTCCCCTTGGGGCAATCGGTCTTAACCCATAACCTCGGGAAGGGATTTCACTTTTTCCGGGCCGGGTTTCGCCCACCGCTTGAGCGAATAGACATTATCCGCCAGCTTCACCGTCAGGAACCTTGGGAAATGCAACTCAGTCATCTTGATTCGGATGATCTCGTGCATTTTTTCCACCGTCATTTCCGAATCCGTAAAACCCCCTAATTGATAACAACGGCGGCAGTAGGTTTCCGTAATGACGCCGTTTCTTTCCCTTCCCTTATCCGAGTCTTTCCTCAAGGGCGAGCCACAGCTTTGACAAACCGTTTTCGATTTAAACATGGAATCAACCTTTCAGGACTTAACCGGCGGGCGAGGAGAACCTTGTGGGACCAAAGTGGCTCGTGTCGAATAGGTCCATTTCACTATAGGCTTTATCCCCAGGAAAAGCAGGGTTAAGACGCAAATAGTTGAAAAATAGATGCCCACGGGCAGAGCCCGTGGAACTCAAAGCTGGCGATTAGAACAGCCTTCGGACCTTAGAGCATCAGGAATTCTTATTCGGTTTTCTGTCAATGCGCCTCGAGCCAGTTCTTCCCCACGCCCACGTCCACCTTCAGGGGCACCTTGAGTTTCATGGCCCCTTCCATTTCCTTCACGATAATCTTTTTCACGTCCTCGACCTCTCCCTTGGGGGCTTCGAAGACCAGCTCGTCGTGCACCTGCAGAAGCATGGCGGTTTCCATCTTCTTCTGCTTCAACTTGGCGTGCAGGCGCACCATGGCGATCTTGATCAGGTCGGCGGCGGAACCCTGAATGGGGGTATTGACCGCCATGTGCTCAGCGGCGACCCTGAGCCCGGGGTTGGTGGAAAGAATTTCCGGCAAAAGGCGCTTGCGGCCCAGGATAGTGGAGACATAACCCTTTTCCTTCGCCGTTTCCACGCATTCGGTGGTGAACTTCTGGATGCCCGGGTACTTGGCCAGGTAATCCTCGATGAACTTCTTGGCTTCCACCATGGAAACCCCGTTTTCCCTGGCCAAGCGCTGGGGGCCCATGCCATAAATGACCCCGAAATTGATGGTCTTGGCCTGGCCGCGCTGGGTGGAAGTGACCTGGTCCATGGCCACCCCGAAGATGAGGGATGCCGTGCGGCGGTGGACGTCCTCGTCCTTCTCGAAGGTCTCGATCAGGTTCGGGTCGCCCGTGATGTGGGCGAGGACCCTTAGCTCGATCTGGGAATAGTCGGCGGAAATCAGCACATGCTTGGAATCCTTGGCCACGAAGGCCCCCCGGATGCGCCGCCCGAATTCGGAGCGAATGGGGATATTCTGCAGGTTCGGGTCGTTGGAACTAAGCCTTCCCGTGGCCGCCACCGCCTGGCTGTAGGAGGTGTGGATGCGGCCGTCCTTGGCGTTCGCCATTTGGGGCAGGACGTCGAGATAGGTGTTCTTGAGCTTGGAAAGCTGGCGGTATTCCAGCATCATGTCCGCGATAGGAACACCCTTGAGGGCCTCCAGCACATCCACGTCGGTGGCGTAGCCCGTCTTGGTCTTCTTGACCCGGGTTCCCCCGATTTTTTGTACCTGCATCTTCTCAAATAGGATCTTTCCCAATTGCAGGGGGGAGCCGATATTGAACTCTTCCCCCGCTTCTTTGTAGATCTTCTTGGTGAGTTTTTTCAGCTCCACATCCGCCTCGGCGGAAAGGTCCCCCAATAGCTTGGCATCAATAGCAATGCCCGAACGTTCCATGTCCTCCAGCACCATCACCAGGGGCAGTTCCACTTCTTCATACAACTTCTGCAGGCCTTCCTTTTTCAGGCGAGGGGCGAAGAGGTTGTGCGCGCGCAGGGTGAAGTCCACGTCCTCGCAGGCGTATTGGGTGATGTCCTCCAGGGGCACCTGGTCCATGGTGATCTCATTTTTGCCCTTGCCGATGAGGGCCTCGGTGGGAATCTTGGTGTAGTTGAAGTGTTTCAGGGCGATGGCGTCCAGGTTGTGCTGGCGGTAGGAGGAATCCAGCAGGAAGCTCTCGAGCATGGTGTCGAAGGCGAACCCTTTGGGCTCGATGCCGTGGCTCTTGAAGACCGCCCAGTCGTACTTGCTGTTTTGGCCGCCCTTGGGGATCTTCGGGTTTTCCAAAAAGGACTTAAGGAGCTTGACGACCTTTTCCTTACTCAGTTCCTGGTTGAAGGGGATGAAGACAGCTTCCTTCTCTTTCCAGCAAAGGGATGCGCCCACGATATCCACCGTCAAGGGGTCGAGCCCCGTGGTTTCGGTGTCCACGGCCACCACATCGGCCTTGGCCGCGGCCGCCAGCGCCTTCTCAATTTCCTCCTCAGTCAAGAGGCTCTTGTACTTGTCCGATACGCGCTTCAACTGGGTCGCGGCAGGTTCGGTTGCCTCCTCTTTTTCCTTTTTTGTTTTTTTGGCTTTATTCCCCTTCTCAGTGGGTTCGGAGGGGCTCTCCAGGACTAGGTCGACCGTCCCGAACTGGGAGGCGTATTCCTCCACACGGGACATCATCCTGTTGAATTCCAATTCCTGGCAAAGCTCGTGAAGCGCCTTCATGTCGGGTTTTCCAAGAACCAGGTCCTTGGGATTGTCGGGAATCGGCGAGTCGCAATCAATGGTCACCAGTTGCTTGGAAAGGTCGGCCATGGCCCGGTTCTTCAGGAGGGATTCCTTTAGCTTGGGCTTTTCGATTTTCTCGACGTTTTTGAAGAGGTTCTCCATGGTCCCGTATTCCTGGATAAGGGTGGTGGCGGTCTTTTCACCGATGCCCGGCACTCCCGGCACGTTGTCCGAGGCGTCGCCCATGAGGGCCAGCACGTCGATGACCTGGTCCGGTTTCACTCCGAATTTTTCCATCACGTCCTTCTCGTCCGCCATCGACCAGTCGTTCGGCCATTTGGGCTTAAACATCTTCACGTCCGGCCCGATCAATTGCATGAAATCCTTGTCGCCCGATACGATCACGCTTTCGATCTTTTCCTTTTTGGCCCGGTGCACCATGGTGCCGATCAGGTCGTCCGCCTCAAAGCCCGGCTTAACCAATAGGGGCAGGTTCAAGGCCTTGACCATCTTGAAAATGTAAGGGAAGCCGTTGGCAAGATCTTCGGGCATTTCCTCCCGGTTGGCCTTGTATTCCTTATACATTTTGTGCCGGAAGGTAGGCTCCTTAGAATCAAACACGACCGCGAAATAATCGGGTTTTTGTTTTCGCAGTATCATCAACAGGGTGTCCACGAAACCGTAGACCGCCGAGGTGTCGAAACCCTTCGATGTCTTGCGAGGGTTCTTGATGAAGGCGAAATGGGCCCGGTAGGCCATCGCGGCTCCGTCCAAAAGGAACAACCGGGGTTTGGCGGCCATGGTCCTGCCTTTCGAAAAAATATTAAACTCACATCCAACGCATTCCACCCTTCCATTCAACATTGAGGGAGGGTGGTTTAGACCCGAATTCTCGGGTCTCCGGGTCCACAAGGGAACGAAGCCACGAAGGCGCCAAGAAAGGCGATATTTTAGGAAACCAAGGCTCAGAAAACACGCCAGCGTTTTATAAATCTAAAGGTTTAAATCCAATCTCCCTTTGTGACTTCGTGTTGGCGGTAGGTTTAAAATTTTTTCACGAAGGGAACGGAATAAATTTCTTTAACCGGGTGGTATTCCGCCAGGGCCAAGCGGCTGTAACAGCCCTTCTGAGCGTAAGGCGTCTTCTGGAGGAAATCAAAGGCCTGGTTCAATTCTTTTTGCGTGAGCCCCATCCCCAGGGTACAATGGGGCACCCATCGTCCCGGAAGGTAATAGGCAAGGGCTCCTTTCGCGAGGCCTTTTAATGAAAGATGGAGAAGACCATGCAGTTTTAATAGGACGGGCGTGACCACCGGGGCTAGAAAGAGAGCCCTTTCCTTTCCCGGGAAATTTCCCAAGCTGGAAAGTTCAAAGGGGATCGGGTTAAAACGTCGAGCCAATCGGGCCAATCGGGGGATGACCCTTGCAGAATTGAATTGCTCGAACACCGCCAGGGTTACGTGGGGGCTGGTGCCCGCGGCCTTGAGGATGGTGGGTATCTTCCTTTTCTCGAGTTGAAGGCCCAGCCTGCGAACGGACCTGTCGGTTTGCGGGTCAAATAAAAGCTCAATGGCAAAAGGCATAGGGGTTTCTCCAAAAAAAAGGCCCCTTTTGGAATGATCCAAAAGGGGCCTTCACTATATCAAAAACTGACGGGTTCGGGCAGGAACCCTAAAAACGTTTTTTGCCAGGCCTAAAAAAAATCAGGCGGATATACCGTATTTTTTCTTGGCCTCCGGTGTCATATTTTCAATATGTTCCAAGAGCAGGCGCGCGCGAATCCCTTTGGTCCTCCGCAATTCGCCGTCCATAGTCCCCTTCAGCCGGCCCTGCAACATGTCGGCCACTTTTCGAGGGGCATAGACGTAAATATCCACGCCATCATCTTTGTAGTTTCCGTAATCGTTCCGAATTACTGCCATCGGCGCCAGTCTCTTCACCTCCCCTTCCATTTTTTTCGCCAGTATTTCTGCCGCGGTTTGAGGCATTGCTTCGCCCTCCTCAGGTTCGTCGGAATAGTTCTCCCACTCACGCTTTTCCGTTCGACCGTGAATAGAATCTTAAAAATTTATTCAGTGATTGTCAACGATACCCGGCTTTTCGGAATAGATTGAGGATCCGGTCCAGTTCGTCCAGCGAGTAATATTCCAAGGTGACGGTGCCCTTTTGCTTGCCACGGGTCTTGACCGTGACCTTGGTGCCCAACCAATCGCGCAAACTTTCCTCCAACTTGGCGATATTGGGGTCTTTCCCCTTGGAACCGGTTTTACTCCGGCGGGTCGGTCCTTTTTGGTTTTGGAGCCATTGCTCCACCTCGCGCACCGAAATGCCGTGATGGAGGATCTTATCCGCCCATTTTTTTTGCTCCTGCAGGGTGGGCAGGGCCGCCAGCACGCGGGCGTGGCTTGAGGTGAGTTTGCCCGAGGCCAAATAGGCTTGCACATCGGGGGCGAGTTTCAACAGGCGGAGGGCGTTGGCCACGGTGGCGCGGTCCTTGCCGACCTTCTGGGCGATCTGCTCCTGCGTCATTTGGAATTCTTCCTGCAGGCGGTGGTACCCTTCCGCCTCTTCAATGGGATTGAGGTCGGAACGCTGGAGGTTCTCGATCAGGGCGATCTCCAACGATTCCACGTCGGAAGCTTGGACTTCCATGGCGGGCAGGGTCAGGAGCCCGAGCTTTTGGGCCGCGCGCCAACGGCGCTCGCCGGCGATAATTTCCCAGCCTTCCGCCCTCTTGCGAACCACGATGGGCTGAAGTATTCCTTTTTCCCTCACCGAATTCACCAAATCCTGCAGATCCTCGGGCCGGAAAACCTTCCGGGGCTGCAGGGGATTGGGTCGGATCTTGGAGAGCGGTATCTGTTGGACTCCGCCCTTCCGTTCCTCCATGGGCTTTTTGGGAATGAGGGCTTCCAATCCTTTGCCTAGGGCTTTTTTAGTCACGGGCAACCACCTCCTTCGTCAGGTTCAAATAGGCTTGGGCCCCGCTGGACCGAATGTCGTAAAGGATAATGGGCTTTCCGAACGATGGGGATTCGGAAAGCTGGACGTTTCGGGGGATCACCGTTTGGTAGATCTTTTCACCAAAAAACTTTTTCACTTCATCACCCACCTGGTTGGCCAGCCGGGTGCGGGCGTCGTGCATGGTCAATACCGCCCCCTCAATGGTCAACTCGGGATTAAGGCTTTCCCTCACCCGCTCAATGGTCTCCATCAACGAGCTTAAGCCTTCCAGGGCGTAATATTCCGCTTGGATAGGGATCAAAACCGACCGCGCGGCGGTCAAGGCGTTCAGGGTCAGGAAACCCAGCGAGGGTGGGCAATCGATCAGCACGAAATCGAATGCCTCTTCCACCGATTCCAGGGATTTTTTCAGCCTCGACTCCCTCTCCTCCATGCCCACCAGTTCCACTTCCGCGCCGGTCAAATGCCCGTTGGACGGCACGCAAAAAAGCCTTTGAAGCTCGGTAGATTTAATAGCCTGAAGGATATCCGCGTCCCCCATCAAAACCTGATAAATCGTGGGATCACACTCGTTTTTATCGATGCCGACGCCGCTGGTGGCGTTTCCCTGGGGGTCCAGGTCAATGAGGAGGGTCTTTTTCTCAATAGCCGCCAGGCAGGCGGCCAGATTCACGGTGGTAGTGGTTTTTCCCACCCCGCCCTTTTGGTTGGCGACACAAATGATCTTCTTCATGACCGTATCCTGGGTTTCATATTACAACTTTGTTTAGGAAGATGGGAAAATCGCTTCTTGGGGGCGTCACTATAACACCGGGTTGAAGACCGGGCAACGACGCCTTCGATTCCTTACGGTTGACCGCCTTTGAAGAGCCCTTTAACTTGAATGGGTTTGAGAAAATAGCAGATGAGTCCAAGCAAGGAGAAAAGAACCGTACCAATCAAAAAGGTGAGAAAGGAATAGGCCAGGGCCTTATCGGGACTTAACCCGACCAGGCCGAACAGGATGATCAGCGAGCCTTCCCGGGTTCCCATCCCCAAGAAAGTGACCAGGGAGACGATGTTCACGACCGAGATGCAAAAGGCGATAAATGAGAACCCAATGATGGACAGTCCGATGGCATGGGCTAATTGCTCACAGCCCCAGAAATAAATAAGGTAAGAAGCGGTCGTAAGAAGGATTGGAATCAAAACGGCGGGTTTGTAATAGGCCGTCATACCCTCATGGAACTCATCAAAAGCCTTGTCGGTAATTTCCTTATGTTCTTGTTTCATCATGCGCTGGAAAACCGTTTTCAGGATGGTTCCGCCGATTTTTTGGTTGAAGGCCAGGACCGTGATGGCGAACAGTATGACGAAAAACACCCAGACCATTTTGATCAAATTGGGGTCGACCGGCATGGGATAAAAAAGGATACCCGCCCCCCCCAGGATCAAAAGGATATAGAGATCAAACACCCGATCGACCAACACGCTCGGCATGGCCTTACCCACCGGCATTTTTAAATCTTCTTGGAGGTAAAAAATCTTGACGAAATCACCCACCCGGCCAGGGGTCACGTTTCCCCAAAAAAGACTGCCCATATAGATCAAAAAACAGTACCACACCGGATAGTTCTGACCCTGCATTTTGAGGAGGTAGCTCCATCGAATACCCTTCAAATAGACCATCGCGATGAAGGTCAGCAAGCATACGAAGCAGAGGGTCAGGTTCGCTTGCTTCAAAAGGAGCCAAGCGGAAGCGAGATTGTCTTTTTTAACAAAAAGAACGACCCCCAAAAGAACAAGACCGATAACAATGGGCAGGTATTTTTTCATTTAGAAGTGAAACCTTTAGAAGAAATGGATCAGCTCAAGGCGGGTTATTATATCCGAAGCATCTTCAGCCCGACACGGGCTTTTCGCAAAAGGTCCAGGGGGGAGTGGGTGTAGGCCATGTTCTTCATGACCATCCGGGGACGAAGGTAGAAAGATTTATAGGCGTATTTTAAAAGATCGACCAGCTCTTCCCTCTTCATGTTTTCTTCCCAAAGCCGCGGCTTGAAATCGGGAGTCGGATTTTTGGCGAACTCGGCCCAGTAATCCGAATCATATCGCCCTTCCTCCAGTGCCTTGTAATAAATGGCCGTGGCGGGAAAGGGGGTCAAGATGGAAAAATGCACGAAGTCAGGGTCCAGTTCCTTGGCGAACTGTATGGTGTGAAGGGCCATTTCCCGAGTCTCGCCTGGATTGCCGATCATGAAATAGGCCAAGGTCTTCATGCCATGGTCCCGGGTCGCCTTAAAAATTCGGCGGACTTGGTCCAAATCCAGGTCTTTTAAAAGGGTCGCCAGCACCTCCTCATTGCCCGATTCCACCCCGTAGTGGATCCGATCACAACCCGCTGAAGCCAGTTCTTTCAGCATTTCCTCATCCATGCGGTCGGCCCGGGCACGGATATCGAAGGCGATCTCCATTTTTCTTTTCTTGATTTCGGAACAGATGTCAAAAACCCTTTTTCGGTTTACGTTGAAGGTGTCATCGTATATGAAGAATTCCCGGATACCCATATTCACGCAAGCCTCCATCTCATTGACCACGCAATTCGCCGTATGGCTGCGGAACCTTCGACCCATGGTGGGCCGGTCACAGAAAAGGCACCGGTAAGGACAACCCCGGCTCGTAAACATGGTCGTGATGGGATTATGCTTGGCCAGGATGGAATAATATTTATGGATCGGCGTTAGTTCCCTGGCAGGATAGGGCAAATGATCCAAATCCTCCACGGGAGGCGCGGGGGGATTATCCTTAATTTGATCCGTAAGGGGATCCCGATAGGCCAAACCAAATACTTGGGTCAGGGGCAACAGCCCCTCCAGGGCACCGAGGAGTTGGGTGAATGCAAGTTCCCCTTCTCCCTTGATGGCGAAATCCACTTCTTTCATGGCCAGGGTTTCCCGCGCATAAATGTGGACGTGGGGACCGCCCATGACCACCTTGCACTTGGGATTTGCCCGTTTGGCCGCCTGGGCCACCATGCGGGCGTCGATGACCGTAAAGGTCAGGGTTTGGATCCCCACCACATCCGGCATGATTTCCCGAATTCGGTTTTCCACCTCTTCCTGGGATACCTCCTCGACTTGGCAATCCAGAACCAGGATCTCATGAGCGGTGCGGGCCTTCGCGTAACCGGCCACGTAAAGCAGGCCGAGGGGTGGGTTAAAACCCCTCTCCTCATCCACCACGGAGGGAATGTTCGTGGTGATCATGTTTTCGCTCGGCGGGTTGACCAGCAAAACCTTCATTCTATCTCCCCCTCTTCACCAGCAGGTCCGCCAACAGCCCCAGGGCCGCCACCTGGAGGCCCGCCACCAACCACAGTATGGTGACGCCGCTCAAGGATTGTCCATGGACCGCGGAGAATAAACCGCTCCCAATACCCGCCAACAAAAGAATACCGCTTAAAGGAATGAAAATCTTAAGCGGCTTGAAATACATAACGACCCTCAAAACTAACGAAAAAAAGTTGATGGTGTCCTTGATCGGGTGGATCTTCGAGGAACCGATGCGTTCCCGGTATTGGATGGGCAAGTAATGAACGATATAACCATGGCATTCCAAGGCCAAGGTCAGTGTGGTCGTAAAGGAGAATCCGTTGGGAAAAAGGCCCTCATAACGCCCGGCGATTTTTTTGCGGAAAACTCTTAATCCCGAATTCAAATCCGGGATTTTTCGTTCGGCAAGGTAGTTCGCCCACCGGCCCAAAAGCCACTTCGGGAACCGGCGTAAAGGCGGAATGGCCGAGTTTGGCTTGACCCGGGCTCCCACCGCCATATCGGCGGTCTGGACCGATTCAAGGAGTGCCGGTAAATCTTCTGCCGGATAGGTTCCGTCGGCGTCCAGGATGGCGATGAGGTCGTACCGGGCCTGTCGAATTCCCGCCTTGAGAGAAGCCCCATAACCCCGGTTTTCTCCCATTTGAATGATCTGGGCCCCGGCTTTTTTCGCTTGCGACGCGGTTTCATCCCTGCTCCCGTCATCCACTACCAGGATTTCATGGGTAACACGGGCGGCCTTCAAATGTCGGCGTACTTCCCTGACCACCCCCGCCACCCCCCTTTCTTCGTTGTAAGCGGGAATGACGACTGAAACCGGCTCGCAAGGGGTCATTGGAGCTCCACCTTCATTTCCGTATAGTGTGGGTCGCCCTGGGCGGGGTAGAAGCTTACCCGTACCTTATAGGTCCCGGGCTTCACCCAAGGGGAAAAGGGAATGGTGCCATAAAAGAACCAGATGTTTTTGTCCACATCCTTGGCAAAAACCAGGGTGGGACTGCCGAACGTCTCCACCACACCCACCACCTTGACCGCGTCCATGGGAGCTTGTACCTTCGCCAAGGCAGGCTGTCCACGCTTAACCGGCATGGGTTTGATTTGGAGCGCCATCGTATCATCACGCACCCCGAGGGAGGCACAGCCAGAAAATAGTCCCGTCAAAAGAAGCAAGAAAAACAAAATGTATCGCATGGGAACCATCCTAGGATATTTTGCGCAAAAAAGAACCGGCCCGAAGGGCAAAAAGAGGGGCTTATTAAATATTCAATTGTTCGAGGAATAGGAAACCCCAACGAAACAGGACAAGGGCAGGTGTGCCTGTTAGAAGAGCAAAAGGGCCCGGTAGAAAAAGCCTTTATTTCCCAGCCGGAGCGGGATTAGCCGCTTCCGTTTGCACGGCCGCCGCGCGCATGTTTTCCCGCTGCGCTTTCAATTGCTTGGCCTTTTCCATAAATTGGACCTTGGCCTGCCTTTGCTTGTTTTCTTCCCGCACTTCCATATAGACGAAAGCGTTGGCTTTTAAAAGCATGGTTTCCGCAACATACGCCCCCACGCCGAAATTGACAAAAGCGGGCAGGAGAGCGGAAAGGGTCACCAAAGCAAGAAGCCAAAGGCTGGACATGGTTTGGGGAAGGCCTAAAAGGGGTTTTTGCATCATGGCCAAATAAACGACCCCCACCATCATTGCCACGATCACGATCAGGAAAAAGCCCAGCAGACGGTAGGTGGACCGGACTTTCTCATAAGTCATTTGCAGGTCCTCGGCATATTGCTTGATTGATTGTCCCCGTCCCTCTAGCTTTTCCTTCCATTGGTCGTCCCAAAGAAGGATCTTTCGCCGGAGGATCACCCCGAAGACCAGGACCGTAAAGGTCACCGTCCATGTCAGCAAAGATAATAAAAAAAACCCGATCGCTGATTCCACAGTGGGGTTTGTCATGCGTCCTCCATCCTTAATATTGGTTCGGTTACGAATGCATCAATTGAACGGTCGCGTCCAATAGTTCCAACAGCCTTTGTTTCACTTCGTTCCATTGGGGGCCCCCGTCCCCGTTCTGCTTGGCCTGCTGCCAGGCCATGACGAGCTGGGTAAGGATCTTATCCCCTTCGGCGATGAGGGCCATACGCACCGCCATCCGCCGGTTTTCTTCTTCTTGGGCGTAATCATCCTTGAGCCGGGCGAGCATCTGGGCCTGGGCTTCCGGGCCGGGCCCCTCAGCCTGAAGGGAGGCTCGGATCTCGGCTTCCACCTTTTGCCGGATGGATGTTTCCAAGACCTTGAACAGCTCGTTTTGATCCATCGCCGGTCCTACCGGAACGGCTCCCGAAGGAGGAGGATTAGGCGCAACCGAAGCGGGCGGTTCTTTGGGTAAATATTCCGCCCAATCGGTTTCACTGGCCAACTCGGTCTTGATGCCGCGGTTTTGGCCGAATACCAATGGCATCCATTCGTCTATTTTTTCGTGGTAGACCTTCAGGCCCACCTCTATTTCCTTCAATTCCTCCGGCGTATGGGCCAAAAGCACCAGATTATACTTGGTCATATCTTTCGGAAGCGCGGACTTCAAGTGTTCGAAGAGGCGCGGCTCCCGGACTTGGACGACCTTGAGGAAGGCTTGCCATTCGTTTTGGAGTTCGGCACTGCCGGGCATAGGGGCTCCCTCGGGGTCTCACTGATTTGTCGCAGCACTTTGGGGAACATGGGCAACAAATCCCCCGCCAACAGCCCGTCCAGACCCATCCGCCGGGCCAGTCGTTCCCCGGCCAACCCGTGTAGGTAGACCCCGGCCGTCGCGGCGTCGAAGGGACTCAAACGCTGGGCCAACAGCCCACCGATGACTCCCGACAGGACATCCCCCGTGCCGGCCGTGGCCAAGGCCCGATTGCCGGTCGGATTGATACGGATTTCACCCTTGGGGCTGGCGATGACCGTATGGCGCCCCTTAAGGACAAGCACCACATTATAGCCTTCGGCAATTTGCTTCGCAACTTTGAGCCGGTTTTGCTCCACTTCCGATATGCTGATTTTAAGAAGCCAGGCGGCTTCACCGGGATGAGGCGTTAAAACCACGGGAGCCCTGGCCGCCTTGAATATATCCAATTGTCCCCCCAACAGGTTGAGGGCGTCCGCGTCCACGACCATAGGGAGCGGAAGTTTGGTCAAGAGTTCCCTGACCAATTGAGCGGTTTCCCGGTGACGGCCTATTCCCGGCCCGATGACCACCGAATTGACGTTGGTGCAAAGGTGTAAAATTCGGCCGGCCGCCCGCAGGGAAAGGAACCCTCCCTCCACCTCGGGTACCGGCGCTGTCATGGGTTCGGTGAGTTTGACCTCCAAAATGGCGTTAAGGCTTTCAGGGCAAGCAACCGTGACCAGACCCGCCCCGATGCGCTGGGCTCCCAGGGCGCTCAAGGATGCCGCCCCCGTCAACCCCGTGGCTCCCGCCACCACCACCACCCTCCCCCGACTTCCCTTGTGGGTATAATCGTCATAATGAGGCAAAATCTTACGAACCGTTTCCCGTTCGGTTAATTCATGTTTAAGGAAAGAAGCGTTCAAGAGCTCCGATGGGAACCCGATCTCGGCCACTCTCCATTTCCCCAAAAAGGTCGGAGCGGTAGGCGAATAAAACCCAACCTTCGGCAAACCGAAGGTAACAGTCCTTTGGGCGCTCAATGTCTCTCCCAAAGGGGTTCCCGAATCGGCTGAGAGGCCGGAGGGGATATCCACCGCCACCACCGGTTTTCCCAGACCCTTGACCAACCGGATCAAATCCTTGGCTAAGCCTTCCACCGGCCGGCTCAACCCGGTTCCCAGCAGGGCGTCCACTAGGAGATCGCATTCTTCGAGGGCCACCTGGATCGAGGGAAGTTTTTCAGATTCTTCCAAATATAGGATCGGCACTTTGGCGGCTTTGGCTTTTTGAAGTTGGCCGGCCGTCTCCTCCGCGAGTGACTCCGCGTCTCCCAGGACCACCGCGACAACGCTGGCTTTGGCGTTTTTCAAGAGGCGGGCCGCCACCAATCCGTCCCCACCGTTATGCCCCTTGCCGCACAGAACCCCGACCGTGCGCTTGGAAAGCGGGGAATAATGCGTCTCTAATTCCCTGAACACTTCTGTTCCAGCGGATTCCATTAATCGAGCGATCGACAGGCCATGGTCCTGGACGGCGGCCGCATCGATTTTATTCATGTCTTGGCTGGTGGCTAGTTTCATGGCGCCTCCTGGGGTTGATTTTCCATGTGGTAAGCAAAGGTAGTGAAAAACTGGGGCTCGAAGCGGAAGGCGGTGGCCTCACACCGGTTTTGAAGACCGGCATCCTCCATCACGTCCGTGAGGAGGGGCACTACCATGCTGCTTTCCTGGTGGATCACTCGACCGCCCAGGCCCTCGCGCATATGCTGGTCCACGAAGCCCAGTCTGGGCGTGTAAAAACTGTGGAGCAGCACATAGGACCCGGGTTCCGGGTTAAAGGGCAGAGTCACCAGGCGAATTTTCTTTCCCGACCAGAATTGGGTCTTGGGGATTTCGTCCGAGTAGATGACCGCCTCCGCCGGGAGGGTTTTTAGGAATTCCGCGGATCGCTTGACGTCCCCAAAGGAGTCGTTTTGTGAGATTTGCACCCCGGTGGAGTAGATGACGCCCCAGGCGAGCATGACCGTCAAGGCCCCGTTCTTGATAAACATGCTGCGGACCGGTTTGGTCGGGTTTTCCCATCTTCCAAAGAAGAGCTCCATTTCATACCCCGCCGATACCAATACCAGCGGCAGGAATGGCAGCAGGTATCGGTCCTGGTAGGACACCGGGAAAAGCCTGGATAAAAAAAGCAGGAAATAAATTTGAAGCAGGATTCGCCGGAAGGCCTGTCCTTCCGGGCCCTCCCGCCGGGCCATCTTGCCCAAACCCAGGAAGGACGCCCCGAGGATGAGAGGGGTGAACACATAAACGGGCTGTGTCAGGTAGGTGTAGAGGTGCTTGAAAAAATTCACCATGAGGAAAAAACGGTGGGGCAGAATCGGGTTGATCCCTGCCCCTTCTCGGTAGGCGTCCAGGATGAGCCCGAATTTGGGAATGAGGAAAGTCAGGGGCCCCGCCCAGGCCAGGGCCAAAAGTGCGCGTCTTTTCCAGCGTCCTTCGCTCCCCAGTTTTTCCGAAACGCTCCAAAGCCAGGGAATCAGTAAATACCCTTCCGGGCGGGTACAGGCTGAGGCCGCTCCCGCCAAGCAAGCCAGGAGCCAGGCTTGGGAGGAATTTTTTTCATGGGCCGAGGCGAGGCTTTCCAGGGCCGTCCAGAAAAAAAGGAGAAAAAGGGTATCGGGCATGACTTTCAAGGACCACTGCCAGAGCAGTGGGGCGAACAAGGCCATGGTGCAGACGATTCCCGTCATTTCGGAAGACATCCACCGGCGGGCGAAACGCCATAGGGGGATCAGAAATAAAGCGCTGGCCAGGGCCGCGAGGGCCCGTCCTCCCCAGACGCCATCCAAACCCGCCAGTTGGAAAAGGTGAAGCAGGAAAGGATAGCCTGGAAAAATCACGAAGCGGTCGTTGGGGACGAAATTCGGGGCGAAATAGGTAAGGCAATAGATCCCGTCCGTGGTTTCCGCCCTGGCGACCCTCAACATGGGAAGCCGGGTGATCAGGGACATAAAGCCCAAAAACACGAACCATTGGGCGTCCGTTATCGTGCGGGGTTTCCAATTATTTCTTGAAGGCATGGCAATCCTCATGGATTGGTTTCGAGAATCACGGTGGCGGTGGCGTCCCTTTTGCTATGGGCAATAGTCAAGGACAGGGCGGTTATGCGGCGGTCCAGCCGGAGTTTTTCGAAAATGCCGTGCAAATGAAGGGAGGGTCTCCCGGACGGGTCGCGCACGACCTCAATCTGACTCCACTTCCATCGGCCCCCGAACCCATGACTAAAGGCCTTGATGACGGCTTCCTTGGCGGCAAAACGCCCAGCCAGCGAGGGATAAGGTTCGGATTTCTTCAAACAGTAAGCGGCTTCCTGGGGAGTAAATAGGCGGTCGATAAAACGCTTTCCGAATTTCTTGTGGGCACTTTTGACCCGTTCAATCTCGATTAAATCCACACCCAAACCCACAATCATTCGTATACCTTTTAAAACAATGAAGTGGGCGTATTGTATCGGCGGGACGTACGGCCTGACAAGGGAGGAAGCTTCAAAGGTGTCAGGAACCGGCTTGTTTGGCCTCTTCGATGACTTTCAGGCGCCCCAGGGCCCTCTCCAGGCTGGACAAGGCTTCGGGATTGTTCTTCATTTCCTTCTTCGAGGACAACAAGGCCTGGGCTTTTTCCTTGGATTTCCGGGCCCGCTCGACATCGATTTCATCCGACTTTTCGTAAGCCTCGGCCAACACGGTCACCGATTTGGGGTTCACTTCCACGAACCCCTTTGAGACGAAATAAAACTCTTTCTTCCCTCCCGCGGTGACCTTGAGGGTGCCCGGCTTGATCGTGGCCATGATTGGCATGTGTTTCGCCATCACGCCGAATTGCCCCGCCGTTCCCGGCAGGGTGACTAGCGTGACATCGGCGGCAAACCCGGGCTTGTCCGGGGAGACCACCTGCAGTTTCAGGGTGTTGGACATAAAAGTTCCCTTTCCTTACATCTTCTTCGCGCGTTCGAGGACCTCGTCGATCCCTCCAGTCATGTAGAAGGCTTGCTCGGGCAGGTGGTCGTACTGGCCCTCCACCACGCCCTTGAAGGAGCGGATGGTGTCGGCCAGGGACACGTATCGTCCCGGCGTGCCGGTGAATTCCTGCGCCACGAAGAAGGGCTGGGAGAGGAAGCGCTGGATGCGGCGCGCCCGTCCCACCAGCTGCTTGTCGTCATCGGAAAGTTCGTCGATGCCAAGGATGGCGATAATGTCGCGCAATTCCTTGTAGCGCTGGAGGATCTGCTGGACCCTGCGGGCCACGTTGTAATGCTCCTCCCCGACCACGAGGGGGTCGAGCATGCGGGAAGTGGAATCCAACGGGTCCACCGCCGGATAGATTCCCAGCTCGGTGAGGGCGCGGTTCAAGACCGTGGTGGCGTCCAGGTGGGAAAAGGAAGTGGCCGGCGCCGGATCGGTCAAGTCGTCGGCGGGCACGTAGATGGCCTGCACTGAGGTAATGGAACCCTTCTGGGTAGAGGTAATACGTTCCTGCAAGGCACCCATCTCGGTGGCCAGGGTCGGCTGGTATCCGACGGCGGAAGGCATGCGGCCCAGGAGGGCGGACACTTCGGATCCGGCCTGGGTGAAACGGAAAATGTTGTCGATGAAGAGAAGCACGTCCTGCCCTTCCTCGTCGCGGAAATACTCGGCGATGGTGAGACCCGACAAGCCCACCCGGGCGCGGGCGCCCGGCGGCTCGTTCATCTGCCCGTAGACCAGGGCGGTTTTGTCGATAACTTTGGAGCTCTTCATCTCCAACCACAAGTCATTCCCCTCACGGGTGCGCTCGCCGACGCCGGCGAACACGGAAAACCCGCCATGCTGGGTGGCGATGTTGCGGATGAGTTCCATGATGACGACGGTCTTGCCCACACCGGCCCCGCCGAACAGCCCTACTTTCCCGCCCTTTTGGTAGGGCGCCAGCAGGTCGATGACCTTGATGCCAGTTTCCAGAATCTGCTTCTTGGTGGATTGCTCGACCAATGGGGGTGCGGGGCGGTGAATGGGGTAGCGTTTCTCGACCTTCACCTCCCCCATCTCGTCCACAGGATCGCCCAATACGTTCACGATGCGGCCCAAAACCCCCCGTCCAACGGGCACGGAGATAGGTGCGCCCGTATCGGTGACCGTGACCCCCCGGCGCAATCCGTCGGTGGAGCTCATGGCCACCGACCGAACGGTCTGGTCTCCCAGGTGTTGGGCCACTTCCAGGGTGATGTGGAGATTGTCCTTTTCCGAATCGACCCGCAGGGCATTCAGGATGTCGGGCACGTGCCCGTCCCGGAAGACCACGTCCACGACGGGTCCGATGATCTGGACCACCTCGCCCACCTTGCTTTTTGTTTCGGTCGCCATATTCACTCCCTTGTTCAATTTCCCCACTTCAAAATTATTATTTAAGCGCTTCGGCTCCGCCGACGATCTCGGCCAGTTCCTTGGTGATCATGGCCTGGCGAGCCCGGTTGTAGTCCAGGGTCAGCTTGGCGATCATTTCGCCCGCGTTCTTGCTGGCCGATTCCATGGCGCTGCGCTTGGCGCCCATTTCGGAGGAGAAACTCTCCAGCAGGTAGCGATGAATCATCGTGGCCAGGTACTGGGACACCAGCGCGTTGAGGATGGTGTCCAAGTCGGGCTCAAAGTCGTAATCCGCGGCCAGGCCCTTGGCCTCACCAGGCAGTTCCTGGATGCGGATGGGCAACAGGGTGTCCATGGCGGTTTTCTGGGAGATGACGCTCTTGAACTCGGTATAGAGCACGCGGACTTCCTTGTACCCGCCCCGGATGAAAAGGCCCTCGATTTCGTCCCGCATTTCCAAAACGGTTTCGTGGGGAATGTGGGGGAAAACGTAAAGCCATTCCTTGATGATGGAAAATTTGCGGCGCTTGAAGAAATCCCGCCCTTTCTTGCCGACGGTAATCAGGTCCGTCCCGGGGTTTTCCCTTAAATAGGCCTGGGCCTGGCGGAGGATGTTGGCGTTGTAGCTTCCGCAAAGCCCGCGGTCGGCGGTGATGACCACCAGGGCCGACTTGCCCTCTTTTTTGACGGCCAAGAGGGGATGGTCCCTTTCGGTCGTCTTGACCGCAAGGTTTTTCATCACGTCCGCCATGCGGATGGCGTATGGCCGGGCGCTCAAAATACGCTGTTGGGCGCGTTTCAAGCGGGCGGTCGCCACCATCTTCATGGCCTTGGTGATCTGGCCGATGTTCTTGACGCTCTTGATGCGCGTCTTGATTTCCTTGATCTGTGCCATGGCGGTTCCTGGGGCCTTTCCTTAGGCCACGAACGACTTCATGAATTCCTCGATGGCCGCGACCAGCTTCGCCTTGGTGTCGTCCGTCAGGTCGTTCTTTTCGCGGATATCCTTCAATATCTCCGAGCGTTTTTCCTTGAGGAAATTCAGGAGGCCCGCCTCGAAGGGTTTCACCTTCTCGATAGGCAGATTGTCCATGTAACCACTGATCCCGGCAAAGATGGAAGCCACCTGCTCCTCCATGATCATGGGGGAATACTGGGGTTGTTTCATCAGTTCCACCATGTGGGACCCGCGGTTGAGCTGGGCCATGGAGGTCTTGTCCAGTTCGGCGCCGAACTGGGCGAAGGCCGCCAGCTCGTTGTACTGGGCCATGTCGAGCTTGAGCTTGCCCGCCACCTTCTTGGTGGCTTTGGTTTGGGCGTTACCGCCCACGCGCGAAACCGAGATTCCCACGTTGATGGCGGGCCGGATGCCGGAGTTGAACAGGTTCGATTCGAGGAAGATCTGCCCGTCGGTGATGGAAATCACGTTGGTGGGGATATAGGCCGTCACGTCCCCCGCCTGTGTCTCGATGATGGGGAGGGCCGTCAAGGACCCCCCACCCAGCTTATCATTGAGTTTGCAGGCGCGTTCCAGCAGGCGTGAGTGAAGGTAGAACACGTCGCCCGGGTAGGCTTCGCGTCCCGGGGGGCGGCGCAAAAGAAGGGACAATTCACGGTAGGAAACGGCTTGCTTGGACAGGTCATCATAAATGATCAGGGCATGTCCGCCGTTGTAGGTAAATTCTTCGGCCATGGCGCATCCGGCGTAGGGCGCGATGTACTGCAGGGGCGCCGGGTCGGAGGCCGTGGAGGAAACAATGATGCAGTAGTTCAGGGCATCGCGCTCTTCCAGCGTACGCACGACCTGGGCCACGGTGGACTGCTTCTGGCCAATGGCCACGTACACGCAGACGACACCCTTGCCCTTCTGATTGAGGATTGTGTCCAGGGCGATGGCGGTCTTGCCAGTCTGGCGGTCGCCGATGATCAATTCGCGCTGGCCCCGGCCGATGGGGATCATGCAGTCAATAGCCTTGATTCCGGTGTGCAAGGGCTCCTTCACGGGCTGGCGTTGGACCACGCCGGGAGCCCTAATTTCGAGCCTTCGGCTGGCGGAAGCGTTCAAGGGACCCTTTCCGTCCAGGGGGACGCCCAGGGGGTTGACCACGCGGCCCAAGAGTTCCTTGCCCGTGGGCACCTCGGCGATGCGTCCGGTCAGCTTCACCGGGTCTCCCTCGTGCACCAGGCGGGTTTCACCCATCAGGACGGCGCCCACCGAGTCGGTTTCCAGGTTGAAGGTGATGCCATCACGTCATTGGGGAACTTCGAGAAGCTCGCCGGCCATGGCGTTTTTCAATCCGTAGATCACGGCCACGCCGTCGCCAACTTTCAGCACTTCCCCCACCTGGGAAAGCTCGGCCTCGGGCTTGAACTCATTGATCTTGGATTTCAGGATCTTGGTTACTTCATCCGCTTGGAGAGCCACGGTATTACCTCCACATTTCTCAAAAAAGGTTTAATCGATCTCGACTCCGCATCAGCCTTTGTTTCATTTTTCCAGCTTGCCCAAGGACGCTCCCATCCATGCGCTGGTCTCCCAGATAAATCATCATTCCGCCGATCAAGCCCGGCTTCACTTCTTCCTTCAACTCCACCGTTAATCCGAGCATTTGGGAAAGCTTTTGGGTGAGGGCCTTTTTTTGGTCGGACGTCAGGGGCATCGCGGTCAGGACCCGGGCGACGGCCTTTCCCCGCATCTCGTAACAAAGGCTCTCGAAATGGTCCGTGACGGCCTTTAGGTGCTTGATGCGCTTCTTGGTCAAAAGCAGGCGCAGGAAGTTTTCCAGAGTGGGGGAAAGGGAACTGCCCAAGAGGGCCTTGAGAGCGTCGAGCTTTTCCTGGGCCTTCACCCGGGGGTGTTCCAGTGTGTTCTTCAATTCAGGCGAGCCTTCCAGGAGCCTTTGGACCGCCTGCATTTCGGAAGAGAGCGTGTCCACGTTTTTTTGCTCCTGCGCGACCTGCAACAGCGCCACGGCGTACTTTTCGGCGATGACCGATTCCATGGGCTTTCTCCTCAGTCTCTGTAATTAATTTTTCCGGGCGTTGAGGCCTTGGATGCTTTCCTGCACGATTTTTTCCTGCACCTTGCCGTCCACGCTGGCCCGGATGATCTTCTCAGCGATCTCGACCGCCAGGGCCCCGATTTCCTGCTGCAGGGTCGCGGAGGCGACCTTACGCTCGCTCTCAATAACCTTGCGGGCGTCGGCCAGGGTCAATTCGGATTCCTTGCGCGCGGCCTGGACGATCTCGTTTTTCATGCGGTCCGCCTCTCGGCGGGCGTTCTGGAGGGTATCGGTGGTTTTTTGCTCCAAGTCCTTGATCTTTTGCTCCAGATCGGCCTTGAGCTTTTCGGCGTCTTTTTGCCTCTGTTCGGCGGTGGCCAGCTGGCCCTCGATGCGCTTTTGCCGGTCCGCCATCCAGCCCCTCAGGTAGGGCAGGAAGACCAGGGCCGACAAGAACATCCCGATCACGAAAGTCGCGAGCTGAAGCAGAAACACACTCAGGTTGAATTCCATGGCGCACCTTCCCGGATGGGCCGGGGCTCGAGGGCCCCGGCCAGGGTGAATGGCTTCTTAACCGATGAACAGGCCCTTGAAGGGGTTGGCGAACAACAGGATCATGGCCACCACCAGGGCGTAGATACAAAGGGATTCGATGAAGGCCAAGCCGATGATCATGTTGACCTGCAGGGTACCGACCATCTCAGGCTGGCGGGCCATGGCTTCCACGGCCTTGCCCGAGGTGATTCCCTGCCCGATGCCCGTTCCCAGGGCTCCCAGGCCGATGGCCAACCCGGCTCCCAGCACGGTGAAGGCGTAAAACCAGACTCCCTCCGCCACCTTGGCGGTCCCGGCGGCGCCTTCCGCCCCGGCGATCGCGGCCACCGAGAACATCAATATCGTCCAACCCATCATTAAAACAATCCTTTTCATACGACAACTCCTTTCAAAAAACCATGAATCTCCCGGCAACAAGCGGGGGCAAGTCCCGGGGAATCCCGCCTGCGCGGGAACGTCGAACGCTTAGCCGTGCGCGCCCTCACCGGCCGCGCTTTCATGTTCCTCGTGCTCGTCATGGCTCTGCACGGCCCCGCCGATGTAGACCATCGCCAACAGCATGAACACGAAGGCTTGAATGAAGGAAATAAACACGCCCAACACCACAATGGCGACACGCAACAGGAAGGGGAAGGAGGACATGATCTTGAACAGCGGAGCCCCATTCCAGAAAAAGAGCACCAGGATGATGCAGACCCCCAGGACCTTTTCCTTGCCCATCATGTTGCCGAACAAACGCATGGTGAGCGAGACGGGCTTGATCAGCTCGCCCGCGATGTGGATCAGGGGCATCATCAGGCAGAGGGCGAAATAGATGAAGTTCATCATCAACTTCAGGGCCAGGGGCGATTTGGGGTCGGCCGAGACCTTGGGGGGAAGGAAGTGGGCCATGTACTTCAAGAGGCCCTTTTCCTTAATGCCCCAGATGTGGGTGGAACAAAAGACGATCAAGGCCATGCCGACGTTCATATCCACCCGGCTCGTGGGCGACACCAGGCCCGGAATGAGCCCCATGAGGTTGCAAAAGAAGATGAAGAAGAACAGGTAAAAGAAGAGGGGGAAGAAAAACTCGGCGTGCTTGCCCACGATGGGGTCGGCCAGGTCCTTCACGAAATCGATGGACAGCTCGAAAAAGTTCTGGAGGCCGGTGGGCACCAGCTTCAGGTTGCGGCGGGCCAAGAGGAACAGGACCAGCAGGAGGCAGAAAACGAAAAGGGCTACGGTGGAGACGTTGATGAGGTTGTCGAAGCCTAAAAATTGGCCGTGAACCGAGAGCGGGCTTTCTGCGGTTTCGATTCCGGGGATAGGGTTGTCAGCTGCTGCCATTCGCAGGGCCTTTCACAATTCGATTCAACGAAAGGGCGAAAGAAGGGAGTTGTCGAAAAACTTTCGGCAAGTTTTTCAGGGCGTTGATAAGTGAATTCGCGCTCAATGTTCAACTTTCCCCAATACAAAATCAAGTGAAAAACTCGGACGATCGAAGACAGTTTCGGAAGATGATCCAGGTCATGTTTTTTTTCCGACCCAACTCAAGACAAGAAGAAACCAAAAATACCCGGCAAGTGCCCCCAACAAACAAAAGTCTGATATTTGAACGAGGCCCCAGCAAACCAGGGCGACCAGGAACCACCGAAGCAGGTTCCACAGCAAGACCGGGCCTCCTCCCTTGCGAGATCCGCTGTGAAGAATTTTACCGGAGATCCAGCGCAGGGAGAAAAGGTTCAAAGAGGATAAAATTCCGCCCAAAAAAAGTCCAAGACTCAAATCCGTTTTTTGGAACAAAAAATAAATCAAGGCCGCCGCAAGGGTACAACCCAAAACAGTGCGCGAGGATACCGAAAGGGACAGGCGGAAAGAAAGGTCCGAAGAAGATTTTTCCTTGAGGTCGGACGGGGGAAGGGTCATGGTTTGGGAGGATTTTTGGGGGGCAGTGAAATTTCCCGGACATCGGCGATCATTAGGTAATAACTGGCAAAGATGCCCACCAGCAGCCCCGCGATGATGACCCAGGCGCCCCAGTGCAAATAGCGGTTCAAGAGCCAGCCAGCCCCCGCGCCTAGGAAGGTGGTCAGGACGAAGTTGATCCCGAGGGTGGAGAGTCGTAGAAGATTGGCGCTGGTGGATAGTTTTCCCTTGTCCATTTGCCTTCCTTATCAATGTGAAACGCCGCCTTGATGTAGATGCCCTGCGGAGGCAGGAGGGACTCCACTTTGGCCCTTTCCTCTTTGACAATGACCAGACCCAGGCCGCAATCGTCCTGGATGTCCCGGGGCCGGGGAATCAGTTTGAAGCGCATCCGCCGATCCTTCATGAGGGATTCGGCGTGCATGGTCTCATGGGTGGTGTGAAACAGGAGAATGAAGTGGGCTTCGGTCAGGGCCATGCGGCCCTTCGGGGATGGAGGGGAGGACACCCTGCCTCCTTTTTATTCTATAAATCAGCTGCAAACCAAGATCCAACACGAAGACACGAAGAGGTTATTTTGAATAAATTTGGGAAGTATTTAACCCTCTCCAAAGAATGCTTGCGATTTACTTTGCGGCTTAGCCGCTTCGTGTTGGATTTAGGTTTTAACCCTCACTGCCGCCGTGGAGGTCCCGGAAATCCTTGGGGCTCAAATGCTCCAGGAACTTCTTGAAGTCACTCATTTCTTCTTTGTATTTTTCTTTGTCGGGGATGGTGGCATTCACCACCACCTTTTCCGCCACGAAAATGGGGGAGCCGGTCCTCAGGGCCAGGGCGATGGCATCCGAGGGGCGGGAGTCCACATCCAGTTTCTGGCCCGTTTCGATGATCTCTAACAGGATCCGGGCAAAAAAGGTGTTCTGGTTGATGTCGTTGACAACTACCTTGACCACTTTCGCCCCCAGGTTATCGATGACATTCTTCAAAAGATCGTGGGTCATGGGGCGGGGCAGGGTCTGCTCATTGAGTTGGATAAAGATAGCCGTTGCCTCGGGCACTCCGATCCAGATGGGCAAATAGCGCTTCTCATCGTCGTCGGTCAGGATGACCGCCGGCGTTTTGAGGTTGGGATCCACCGCGATACCGCGGACTTTCATTTCAATCATGAACTTTACTCCGTTTGATTCAAGCTTCTTTATGGATGATTCATCATGGGGCTCGGCATCACATGTTTCAAGGGAAGGGCCAGCATTGGCGAGAGACCCATCGAACGGGCGGATTATAGCCTCCCTACCCCACCCATGCAATGTCACGAAAAGAGGCAAAATTATTTTTTTTGTGTGTCCGCCTCGCTGAAAACCTGGGCCTCAAAGGCCGATAATTCGACCTTCTCATGCCATGCGTCGGGCGGTAGCCCGGCCTTCACGCAGGTCTGGGAAATAAATTCTTCCCGGTCCATGCGGTACTCGGTGGCCACCTGTGGCAAAAGCAGGCCCGACCGGTGGCCCTTGCTCACGATCAGGCCGTGTACGCCCACCTTGACCTTGGAAGGCTCTATTTTTTTGGGAACAGTCAACACGGATATTTCGACCTCAATGGCGGAAAACTCCTCCTGCAACAGGGGCGGAAACCGAGGATCCTGGAACGCCGCGCTGTTGGCTGCCTCCTGTACTGCTTCCACCAGGGGTTTGATGGGATAGGGCAGGCCGATACAACCTCTCAAACCGTCTGCGGACCACAGGGTCACGAAGACCCCACGCTTCTCTCGCAAGATGGGAGAAAGGGATTCCACCGGCGGCAGGCGCCTTCCCTTTTGCAGAGTTGTACGGATGGCGTTTCGGGCCAGTTGAAGGAGGAATTTTTGATCTTCAACACCAAGCATCTCGTTTGGGTTCAACTAACGACTCCTTTTACTTATCTGTCATTGCGACGACTGGCAGCCGAATAGGCGGACGAAAACGAGGAAGCAATCCCAGTTTAAATACCCCTTTACCCACCAACGCGAACGGCGAACTGGGATCGCCACGTCGCAAATCATCCCTATCGGGATTGCTCCTCGCGATGACAATTTAAAGAGGTTTAAATTTTTTCATCGGCAAAAAGCCACAGCCCCATAACCTACCACCCGATCCATTTCACCTGTCACATCCCCTGAGTTTCGGTAGCAAAGCAGTTCCGCCTTTGCGCCCTGTTCCTTGGCCCATTTCACCAGAACTGAAACCGGCTCCGAGCCGCAGTGGGTGCAGTGGTAATCGGTATATCCCCGGCCCATGATTTCTTTGTCCGTTTTCTCAATCTTTTTCTCGTCCCCAGTCAGTAGGGCGTCCAAGAACTGCCGGTCCGCCTTCTTGGCGGTGGAATAATCCGGGTAATGGGATAGGTCGGAGGAAGCAACCAGCACGAAAGGTTTTTCCTTCCCCAGCCGTTTGAGTCCCCTCAACAAGGGGTCCACCGCAGTGGCCTTTCCCTGCCCCATGATCACAGGAACCACCTTCGCCCCGGGCAAGAAAGTTTGGATGAGGGGAAAATGCACTTCCACCGAATGTTCCCTGGCGTAGGCGGGCTGGAAGTCGCCCAGGTTTTCGTCCGCCTCTTCCAGGATCCGGCAGGCTTCCTGATCCACCGCCAGGTCCCCGAGGGGAGTCAGCACCGCCTCCCCCGAAAAAAGAGCGCAACCCTTAAAGGCCATGTAATGGCTGGGGCCGGCGACAACGATGGTGTCGGGATGAAAGGGTGCCAGGGCCCGGTAGCCCATGGCCGCCACCGATCCCGAATAAACATAACCCGCGTGGGGCAGGAGAAGCCCGACGGGTTCCCCGGATAATTTGGAAGCTTCCCCCTCCTTTAGAAAATCACCCAGCATCCTCTGGAGCATGAGAGTTTTTCCGGGGTAGAAGGAACCGGCCACGACCGGCTGGAGTTTCATGGGGCTATTTTAACGAAAGGATTTATTTGGGAGGCGGGGAAAAACTGTTTTCTTAATGCGCCTTGGTCATCTTGATAATGCGGTCCCTGGTATAGGGCCAGGCCCCATCGGGTATGACCGACAAGGAACCCGCCGTAAACATGGAAGTTTCCAGGGGTACCCAAGTTTTGTGGGATGCATAGCTGGCTTTCAAGGGAAGATCCATGGGAACGGGCAGCTGATAAACCCTTACCAGGAACAGGTAAACCCCCTGCCACTCGCCCTCATAGAACCTTTTTTCAACAGCCTCATCGCTCATGACCGTGAATGGGGCCAATCCCTTGCAGATCTCCCATTCGGTGATCTTTTCGACCTTCTCGCCGATTCCCAATAAGCGGAAATGAATCCGTTTCGGGTCTTTGTTCTCTTTTTCGATCGTCGCGATTCGGGGACGCCAGTCGGACTTGATGTTTTTGGGCGTCTCATGCTCAAAGGTCGGAAAAAGGAAGAATTCAGGGTGTTCGGGCTTGAACCCTTCCCCCTCTTCCACGATTCCGTCTTTCAATAAAAGAAGGGTTTGCTTCCCTTCTTCCAGGGCTTTCAAGACGACCGCCCATTCCTTGAGCGCGACATTATTCTGAAGTTTCATGGGAATTCGATTATGTGGATTTCAACATAAACTTTCAAGCGTTAAAGGGAAGCCTAAGCGAGGGCCAAAAGAACGATCCCGAAAACCACCAGCAATGTCCCGCCGAATACCTTGGGTCCCTGCGATAACGGCAGTTCCTTGAAAACAAAGAGCGACCAGGCGGCATAAACCAGGGCGTTTGAATTGATGATGGGGACCGCC
The DNA here is from genome assembly GCA_963771075.1 of candidate division FCPU426 bacterium. Classification (GTDB taxonomy): domain Bacteria; phylum Oederibacteriota; class Muellerivitia; order Muellerivitales; family Muellerivitaceae; genus CAVTWJ01. The sequence continues at coordinate 105,016 of CAVYSE010000025.1, forward strand.
CGCGCCAATCCCAACTCCCCGATGGCCGCCAAAAAGAAAGTCGTGCCCAAAGTCCAAAGAACCGCGGTTCCCAAACCCAATCGCGTATCTTTCCAATCGAATTTCGGTTTCGAGAAACATAATCCCAGGATCAAACCGGCCAAGGAGCCTCCCAACATCAGACCGCTGAGGCAATCCAAGGAACCCATCGACGATTCGGGCCTGAAAGTTTGGAGGGCCTTGACGGGGGTGAAATAGGTACCCCAAAAAACGCTGGCCAAACAGCTGTAAAAAATTCCTTTTTTTAGGTCGCCTTCCTTGGAAGGCGTCGCGGAAGCCTTGGAAACCCACCAGGCCCCCAAAAAGAGAAGAATGCCCCCCGACAGGATCAATCCATAGGCCCGCAACCCTTTCGCTTCATGAAAGAGGGCCAGCCCCAAGGCTATATTAAAGAAGGAGTTGAAATTGAAGACGACCGCCGCCTTGGCCATACTGATCTCTCCCAAAGCCAAATTGCCAAAACACTGGCCCAAGGCCCAGATCAAACCCGCGCCAACCGTACCCCAAAACCAAATCGGGTGATTCCAAAGATTCTGTAAGGAGGAGCCCCGAAAAATCAAAAAGGCCATCATCCCCAAGGCCATGTAAGGGAAAAAAGCCAGGCCCTTGTTCTGTGAAAAACGCGCGGGGACGAGGTAACTGCCGATGCAGAAAAAAGCCCCCAGCGCGTATAAATATCCCATTAATCAATTCCTTTTAAACACCCATGTCTAACGCAAAGCCGCAAAGGCCGCCAAGAAAGTTTTAGTGTTTAACCCCAATTATGTTTTTGCTTTTACTTTGCGTCTTGGCGTCTTTGCGTTGGATGTTGTCTTTAGCCGTTCGTCGTGGCTTAAACCGGCGACAGGGTAGCAGATACCTTACGGAGTAGGAAGAAATTCAAAATCCTCAGCATCCCCAACAGTACCAGCAAAGCTACTGGCGACACGTGGCCGTAGAGGAAGGCCCCAAGGAACCCGAAAGCCGCGTTGCTCAGCTTGATCAGGGAATAGGTGGCCGCCACCACCTTGGCCCTTTCCTTTTCTTCGATGATGTTCATCCACACCGCGGCAGTGACCGTGTTGTACATGGCCCCCGCCACGGCCCCCAGGCCCGCGCTGGCCAGGGCGAAAAGAAGCACGTTTTCTGAACCTCGAGAGACCAGGAGCAATACCCCAACCGAGCAAAGCCAGAATAATTGGTCAAAGCCCAACAACCCGACCACTTTTTGTTCGTTCAAATTGGGAATGACGATGAACAGGAACAAGCTCGCTACATAGGCCGAGACCAGGGGCAACACCGAAAGATAAGAATCCTTCAACCCCAGGTAGTTCACAATATAAAGGGAGGAATAAACTCCCCAAACTGCGATGATTCCTTCATCGATGAACTTCGAGAAAAGAAATACCTTCGAACCCTTTTGTTGAAAATACACCTTCATGGATTTCCGATATTGATACCAGGCCCCTTGGAGGGCGGAGCCCCAGGTGTCGGCTTTCTTCTCGAATATGAGCGAAGGCGGTAGGTACTTCCACCTTAGGAAAATCCCCACCGCGATCATGAAGGTCATGAACCAGTACATCTCGTGGTTGGCTTGCAGAAAGCCCCTTTTGGATATCCAGACCCCGCCAATGAGGGAAAGGAACATTAGTGACGGCATCATATTGACCAGTTGAAGAACGGTGATGACCGACGCCTTTTTGGAATTCTCAACATTTTCAACGACGAGGGACTGGTAAGGTGGGGTTGAGCCGGCGTTGGTGGCGAGAAAACAAATGGCCGCCAGGCACCACCATTTGCTATCCGCCAGCGCCAGTGAAAAACAATAACCGCCCCAACTCAATATATCGAAAAAGATCAGGGTCTTCTTGCGTCCCCACACATCAGAAAGATAACCCCCCAGAAAGTAACCAACAGGGCTTATCACTGGCAGAAGGGTCTGGTATATCCCGATCTCGGTGTTGGACAATCCCAACTTTACCATATAGAGGCTGGTGTATTGGGAGAGCATGACGATGGGGATGACCCACAGTACCCCGGCATAAATGGTGACGGCCTGCACGGGTGCCAGGTCCGCGAACATTTGCCCAACTTTCTGGCCCTGCCGCCCCAAGAGGTCGATGGGTTTTTTGAGGAGCAGTTCGTAACCTTCTTCGCCTGCGTCAAGAAGCGAAGTCAGGAATGAGATGAACGGCTGGAACATGGAAGTCCTAGGGTCGAAATGAAAGGGAGCATTTTAACAGGTCGGGAAAAAACACAAGCCGGCAATTGGGTCAGGAAAAGGCGGGGAAAACGCTTTTATCGATTCGCGAAGAGAAACAAACCCGTTCTATTTCGTGTCCTTGGGGGTAATGGTCAGCTTGTAATTCCCCGGCTTACCGAACATGCCATAAACCACGGCATAAAAGACTTGGCCGGGCGAGGAAGTCTCCACCGCCTGGATCGGATCATTGTCGTAGGAAATGGCGACTAACTCGAATAATTCGTTGTAAACCTCCAGACGGTAGTTGTCCTGTTCATAGATGGGGTTCGGCTTCCCGATAATGCCGGAGTAACAATCCAGCACGACCATGAAAGCGGTGGTGGAAGAAAACGAATAGACCCCCACGTCCAGGTCGGTGGTTGCGGTTTTGGGGTCGATCTTGTAAGCCTGAACTTGGGCCGGGTCCGTGACATTGGCCAACTGCCTCAGGCTGCCTTGCACCTGGAGGCCTGGGGATTCCAACGCGCCCAGGTTCTGGGCGGTGGCGAAGGTGTTGTTGGTCCCCGATTCCGCCACGACCGTTGAAAGGGATGGGGCGTTGCAAATGGGCTTGGCCTCGGGAGCAACGGGCGGGGGAGGGGGGGCGGGTTTCTTTGGCGGCGGGGCCGTGACATGTTTTTTGGCCGTTTTCTTTTTCTTATGAACAGGCGCGGGTGTCGGGGTGGGGATCGGGGTCGGGGTAGAAGTGAATGTGGGCGTGGAGGTTGGGGTGATAGAAGGGGTTAGGGTCGGCGTGACGGTTTCTGTCGGGGTAAAAGTTGTGGTTGGTGTAAAGGTGGGGGTCGCGAACCACAGGATTGGATTGGGACCCTTCTCCCCCGCCATGTAAACGGCGGCCAGCACGATAAGCAGAAAGAGGATAAATAAGAATTTCTTCACATCCGCTCCCCGGCTTGATTTAACCTTCGTCATTATAGCCAATGGGACGGATCGAATAGAAATTAAGCCTGTTCATACGTCAAAGAGGCTCAAAATCAAAAAAGCCCCAAGGTTTTATGCCCTGGGGCTTGGGGAAATGTTTCGGATTAAGAATCTAACAAAACACAATATTTACCACAGAGACACGGAGAAAACCCGGACAATTGGTTTAATATTCCTTGAATTTAGAAAGATTTTTCTCTATGCCTCTGTGGCCGCCAAAGGCGGCCTGTGGTGAAATTAGGTGTTGTTATAGTCTCTAAAAAGTTTATTTAGCGCCGCTATCGGACAATTCGAGGTAGTTGATCCCCTTTGTTTTGACGATGGTTCCCGTCAATTCCACTGTTTGTCCCGCTTTATCCTTGATCACATCCCGGGCGGATGTGAAATCGGAATTGACCACACAATAAAGATTGCCCTTTGGATCCATGGCGCCAAGATCCATTCCTTTTGTGGCGCAGCTCATGGCACATGCTGCATGTTTTTCCCCATGGCCGCCTCCGTCTCCCATGGCCGCGTGTTTGGCCATGCATTTCAGGCAGACAATCTCATACTTCTGGGTAACGCTTTTACCATCCGCAAAAGCGTTCCCGCCCAACGAAAACACAAAAATGAACAACGAAATTGCAAAAACTGTTTTCATGGCTTTCTCCCCCTTTTTGAATGGCTGAAAGCATTTATCTTTACATACCCTTGGGCCAGAAAGAAAGGTTACCTTGCTTCAAAATAAAAAGTGTGAGTTACACCTTTTTTTGTCCTTTTTAAACCTTTCATTGATCCTATCAAGAAGACCCTTGTACTCTGGCCCTGATTTTTTAACAAAAATATCCCTCCCCTCTCGCAAGGGCCGCAGCCAGCCATGGACTAGGCATCACGAAAAGAATCGAGCGCCGATTCCGGGCATAAATCCGTCAAGCGAGAAGAGATACCCTCCTTTGATTCTTTAATTCCCTTATATTCAACTGGAATTCGTTGATAATAGTTTTAAAGCCGTATCTAGAAATGGGGCGGTATGGTCCAAATCTACCCGTTGATCCTATTGGCGCTGGTGGGCCTTCCAAGCCATCTTTTGGCGGGTATATCCACATCCCCGAGCCCTACCCAATCCGCTACCGGAACGGCCCTTTTAACGCCTTTGGCAACTCTTACTCCCACCTTGAGCGCGACCCCGACCCACACCCTGACCCCCGGGTCCCCCACCCTGACCTTTACACCGACTCTTACGGCTACTCCAACCGCGACCTATACGCCCTGTGTGAACTCCCAAGGAACCCCCTGCCCCCCGACCTCCACTTCAACAACCAGCCCAACCCCGACCGATACCCCCCTCCACGGGAAGAGCCGGGGGTTATTCAGCCTTCCAGCCGCCGCGATACCCGGAAAAGTAAAAATCATCGAACCCACCTTTCGCATGCCCTATAGTTTGTGCATCGATTCCTACGGGAATATCGACGTCGCGGATACTCTCCACTGCAAGATCAAGCAAATCGCGCCAGATGGCTCCGTGACCACCTTGGGCGGCTCCAAAGGGAGCGACGCCGTCGACGGTAATGGGACGAACGCCACCTTGAACCTGCCCTCGGGTATCGCCGTTGACCCCAAAGGCAATATCTATATCGCGGATTCGGGCTTCAACCTGATCCGCAAAATGAACCGGGCCAACGACATCACCACCCTGGCGGGACAGGCGGGGGTTACCGGCAACCTCAACAACCACGGGAAAGACGCTTCGTTCAATGATCCTTCGGGCGTGGCGGTCGACTCTGCCCTCAACGTGTACGTGGCGGACACGACCAATAATCTCATCCGTAAAATCAACGCCAAGGGCGATGTGACTACCTTGGCCGGGTCTGGGGCCGTAGGCAACGCGGACGGCACGGGAACCACCGCCTCCTTCAACCATCCCTTGGATCTCGCGGCGGATGCTTCCGGCAACGTTTACGTGGCGGATACAGCCAATAACTTGATCCGGAAAATCACCCCCCAGGGAGTGGTCACCACCCTGGCGGGCGGGGGAAAGGGCGGTGCCATCAACGGCACGGGAACCGCGGCCTCCTTTGACTGGCCAACGGGGATCGCCCTGGACGCCTCGGGCAATATTTACGTGGCCGATTCAGGCAATTCACAAATTCGAAAAATAACTCCCGAAGGCGTGGTTTCCACGGTCACCGGGCCCAGGATGACGGGCGTGGATATGGGAATGGCCTTCCCATCTTCATCGGATGTAACTGCGTCGGCGGCCGTTACCACGTCGCAGTTTTTACCCTATGGGGTCGCGTTGGACTCGAATGGAAAAATATACGCCCTCGACCCTTTCAAGGGTTTGGTTCGCAAAATACAGCCTTAGAAATCTCCAATGGAAATCAGCCGCGCCTACCGCTTTTTAAAGATCTTTGTCCTCTTCATCGCGGCCCTCATCGCGGAATACATCTTTTGCGGTTTTTCCTTCCGCATGGTCCGCCACCGGGATCTTATCGGTTTGGATATTGCCAGTGCCCTTTCTTCCTTTGGCCTCGGCTACTGGTTTTTCAAGGATACTATCCGGGCCGCGCTGAAAGAAAAAGTTCCCCCTCCCCTCGTGGCGGCCTGCTTTTTGGCCTTTTGGGTTTTATTGGGATGTTTTCTCCGCATGAGCGCCCAATTAGCCAACGGGCTTTTGGACTTTTCCGACCCCCAAACCCGGTTGGTGGTCGTGACCGATAAGAAGATCTCCTCCTTCGGCGGAAGTTTAAAGGAAGGTCCCAACCCCATGGCTCACCTGGTTTATTTTTCCGACTGGGAAAACGCGGATCAAACCTGCGAGGTGTTGGCCCCGCCCGCGCTTTATTATTCCCTCGACCCCGGGATCCCCATGCTGATCACCCTGCGGACGGGTTTGTTCCATTGGGCCTGGGCCGAGGACTTACAGCTGTTAAAAGTAAGGTGACTGAGGAATTACTCCCCCGAAAGTCCATCCCCACCCCGGCAAAAACACAAGCCAAGGTCCTCTTCATGTCGATTTGTCCCCTTGCATATTATGGACAGGTCCATTATGGATATATCCATGAAATCGAGCCCCATGGACCCAAGGACCGATCTGCAAATTCTGGAGGATTTCGGCCGCTTCCGCCGCTCCTTGAACCTACACTTCGGGAACGGTCTGCGGGCCTTGGGACTGGGCACCAAACAAGCTTCTTTATTGTGGCATTTATCCAGAAGGAGCAAGGCTTCCCCGGCGGACCTTTCCCGGGACACCCTGACCGACCCGGCGGCCATGACCAAGCTTGTGAACCTCCTCATCCGGGAGTCCCTTTTGCGACATGAGAAACATCCCACTGATAAGAGGCGATGGGAATTGAGCTTGACCCCCCAGGGGCAAAGGCTGGCCGTGAAGGTCGAGACCCTCTATGCCCGGTTATCGGAAGAGGCCTTGAAATCCCTCAACACCTCTGAAAAGTCGGATTTTTCGAGGACGCTTCAGAAATTATCAGGACACCTCGCGAGGGAAAAAAACACGCCGCGCTTCCCAAATCATAAAAAAAACAAGGAGTAAGAAATGACTTCCCATCCGGCCCGCAAAATCGATGATTCTTCCCAAACGAAAACCCAGCCCTGGTGGAAATCAACATTGGCTAAAAATGTGGGGCGCGCCTTATGCGCCACAGTTCTCCTCGGCTTGGTCGTTTGGTTTTTCGCGTTCCGCCCCTATGTTTCCACCGACGATGCCCGGGTCGCGGAGGACCTGATCCGCGTCGCACCGGACGGGGTAAGCGGCACCCTCCTCAAGGTCAACGTGGCGGAAGGCGACCGGGTCACCCAGGGTCAGGTCCTCGCTGAACTGGAGCATACGGTGTATCAATCCCAATTATTGAAAGCCCAGACCCGCGCCAACCTGGCCCAGGCTGATTTCAGCCGGGCAGAGCGACTTTATAAACAGGGCGGGATTTCGGCCCGGGATTATCAAACCGCCCAATCCACTGGCCAAGCGGCCCTGGCGGACCTGCAATTGGCCCAAAACGCCCTGGACCACACTTATTTGAAGAGCCCCGTGGACGGCGTCGTGGTGGAAAAGATCGGGGTGGTGGGCAACCTCTTGGAATCGGGCCAAGTGGCCTTGGTCGTCGCTGACGTGGACCACGCTTGGGTAGCGGCCAATATCCAGGAAACCAATGTGGGCGACGTAAAGCCCAACCAGGCCGTGAAGATCCACGTGGATGAGGGCGGTGACCTGACGGGCCACGTGATGGAAATCACCACCGCCACGGCCTCCCAATTCGCCCTGCTTCCCGCCGAGAACGCCTCGGGAAATTTCATCAAGCTCGTCCAACGCATTCCCGTGAAGATCGCCCTGGATGCCCACCCGGATAAGGTCTTGAGGGCTGGCCAATCGGTAGAGATCCGGATCAAGGTGAAATGACCTACAACAGCCCAGGCGTCTCGGGCACCGCCTACAAATGGGAAGTGCTGGGAGTGGTCATGATCGGCACCCTCATGGCCTCGCTGGACCAAAGCATCGTCAATGTTTCCCTTCCCGACATCATGGCCGACTTCGGCTCTCCCGTGAACGACATCGAGTGGGTCATTACGGGTTACATGCTGGCCTTCGCCACCCTCATGCCCCTCACCGCCTGGTTGAGGGAGCATATCGGCTACAAGCAGCTTTTCGTGATCAGCCTTTTCGTGTTCACCCTGGGGTCCCTGCTTTGCGCCATGGCCTGGAACCTGCCCTCCCTGGTGACGGCCCGCGTGATCCAGGCCCTGGGAGGGGGGGCCATCACCCCCACCGGCATGGCCATGATCTCCGAGGTTTTCGAACCCCACGAAAGGGGCAAGGCCATCGGTTATTGGGGGGTGGGGGTGATCGTGGGGCCCTCCTTCGGGCCCGACCCTGGGCGGCTACCTGACCAATATTTTCGGGTGGCGGTCCATTTTCACCGTGAACCTGCCAGTGGGTATCGTGGCCATCCTTCTGGCCCTCGCGCTTTTAAGGGAGGACAAACCTTCCGAGCATAGCCATAAGCATCCCTTCGACTTCTCGGGGTTTGTTTTTCTTTCCACCTTCCTGGTTTCCTTCCTTCTGGCCTTGAGCCAAGGGGAGGAAAAGGGCTGGTCTTCCCCCTATATTTACACTTGCTGGGCCTTAAGCCTCATCGGTTTCGTGGGTTTCACGGTGGTGGAAAGCCTGACTCCCCACGGCATTCTGGACATCCGGCTTTTGAAATCGCCGATATATACCGCCTGCATGCTGGTCATTTCGGCCCGGTCGCTGGCGCTTTTCGGGGGCGTGTTTTTGTTCCCCCTCTTTCTTCAGCAGATCATGGGGTTCGATGAGATCGACAGCGGCTTGATCCTGCTTCCCGGCTCCCTGGTGATCGCCCTGGTGATGCCCTTCGCGGGAAAACTGAGCGACAAGATCGGCCCCCTTTGGCCCTCCTTGGTGGGCCTGATCGGCATCGCCTTTTTCATGTATACCTACCGCACCCTGGACATCAACACGAGCGTCTGGGACGTGATCGAACCCACCCTCATCCGGGGGGTCGCCATCGCCCTCCTGATCACCCCGGTCATGGTGACCGCCTTGAATAGCGTTCCCAAGCAACAGACCGGAATGGCTTCCGCCATGATGAACCTGACCCAACAAGTATCGGGTTCCGTAGGGATCGGTTTTTTGGGGGCCGTTTTGAACCACCGCATGGTTTACCACCAGGGTTTGGCGGCTTCTACTTGGAGCGCCCTAACCCCCGCTTCCCGGATGGCCTTAGGACGGGCGGCGGGCAGGCTCCACGCCCTGGGTCTTTCCCATGCCGATTCCATGCGGGGAGCCGGGGCCGTGGTGGCCGGCCATATCTTCAAGATGACGGCCGTGGCCGCTTTTGAGGACGCCTTCTTGATCGGAGCCGTCATCGTCATGCTGGCCCTGATCCCGGCTTTTTTCCTGCCGACCCATACGGTGCTCAAGCCCGGCAAACCTGAATCCATCGCCGCGTTGGATTAAGGCCTCTTGATACTTTAAAAAAATCCATCAGGTCTTACTTGCCAAGGAATACCATCGGTTAGAACCGACTGAAACCCTTGTAAATAAAAAGCGCACAGCCTCTTTAGAAGCCGGGCGTACACGATGGCGGCCTTTCATGGATTCACTTCGAACTTATTTGGTGGATAGATGGGCAAGCCAATTTCACATTTAAAGATTAATAAGGAAAAATGGCTGGGGCGGTGAATATCGAACCAACTCCGTTCGTAGGGGAAATCCCCCCTACGTTACCCCCTATGAAAGTCATGGGGACCAGCTGTTCCCCATACCCTTCACGGTTCGAATCCCTCCTTCTTCAAACAAATAAGCCCTCTCTTCCAATGGAAAGAGAGGGCTTATTTGGCTGGGGCGGTAGGATTCGAACCTACGAATGCCAGATCCAAAATCTGGTGACTTACCGCTTGTCGACGCCCCAATCAGCTTTGAAAAGTGCTATTCCCCATAAAAAAGCAGGGGGCTTAATTTAATTCGGGACTGATCCTTAATCAAGCTACAAATGAGTTGTGAACATTGAGATCGGTTAAAAAAGCGTGTTAATCTCCCCCCATGGCACCTCTCCCCGAATCCCAGCCCAACATTACTCCTTTGCCTTCATTATTTGACTTGGGTGGTCCTAAAAAAACAACCAAGGATACCGAGGAAGCCCTTTTTTATACCTGTCCCCAATGCGGCCATCCCATGGTTTCGAAGAAATGCAAGATCGTCTGTTACACTTGCCATTACTTCATTGGTTGTGTTGAGTAACTGCCGCTGGAGCTTTAAGAAACCCGGGCGTTTGAACGGCCTTGTTAAGTTCTTTCGAGGGGGAAATCGCCCAAGCCGAATCGACCCTTTTGGGGAACCCTTCCCGGACATCCGTCAAGAAATCCAAAACTGATTTCTCATAGATCACGGGGTATTGGGTGTAGGTTTGCTCATGCCCCGCTTCCGGAATGAAAACTAGCCTCCGGTGGGGTGCGGGACATTGATCGAAAAGTTTTTGGACTTCCCCGCTCTTGACCAGGTCATCTTTTTCACCCGAGAAAAAGAGAACGGGAATGGCCTGGATATGGCGAACGACCGGCATAAGGTCCAGATCCGTTTCTCCCAGGTGCAAACCGGTAACCGAATCGTAAGCTTGAATGCACCTGGAAATAAGACCCGGCAGAAAAGCGAAGGGCGCTGCTAGGGTTCGTCCGGAAATGTAGGACTTCACGTTGGGCATGGGGCTGTCCGCGATCACTGCGTCCACCGGGGTATCGGCCCCGGCCCGCAGGGCGCAGATGGCGCCCAGGGAAAAACCAAAAAACACCAAGGGCGGTTGTATCCATTTTTTTTGTCTCAAGAAATCCGCGGCTGCCCGAAAGTCTCCCGATTCCAATAGTCCCCCCGAGAGGGGGGCGGGACCGCTTTCCCCATGGCCCCTCAAGTCCATGGCCAGCACCTGGTAACCGGCTTCCTGTAAAAAGACCGCCCGGGTCAGGATTTGGTCCCGGTTATGAAAAACGCCGTGAGTGAGGATTACCGTCCCCAGGGGTCGCCGGATGGAGGCCGGAATCCACCAACCCTTCAGGTTGATACCATCCGTAGTTTTGAATTCCACATCTTGGTACTTCAAGCCAAATTGACCCGGGTTTTTCACCGGAACATTTTGCTGTAAGGCGGCTTGTACCAAGCCCCGCGCCACCTGGTCGGGTATGACCCCATAAATAAAGAACAAGGCGGTCGCCAACAATAGAACCATGGCGGTCCAGAGGACTTTGTGCCAAGTAGAAGGAAAGGCCTTTGTTTTTAATTTTATACTTTTAGATGGGTTCATATTAATGCCGCTCCATGAGAAACCGTTTCCACGGCCAGAGAAGTCCAGCCGTCTTGTTTAAATAGTCGCACAAGGTCTCCCGCCGCCGCCTGATTTTCCACTACGGCAAAAACGGTTGGACCACTGCCCGATACCATCGCGCCTAAGGCTCCTTTTTTGATCAACTCTTCCTTCAAACGAAGGATGGAAGGAAGTAAATTAAAAGCCGCGCTTTCCAGTCCGTTATAAAGTGAGCCCGCGATCTCATGGGGATTGCCCCTTTTGGCTGTCTCCCTAAAAGCCCTGGCCCTTGCCCCGTCCGAAAACAAAGCCTTCCCCGACCGGTAGACCAGGGGAGTGGAAAGGCCCTCGGGAGGTTTTACCAGGACCAAATGCCAGGTGGGTCCGGGGAACCAGGGTTCAATGAGTTCGCCCCGGCCCAATCCCAACGCGGTTCCCCCTTCCAAAAAAAAGGATACGTCCGACCCAATCCTCGTGGCCAACTCTTGCAGTTTGGCGGATCCGCAACCCGTTTGATAAAGGGCTTCCAGCCCCCAAAGGGTAGCGGCCGCGTCGCTAGAACCTCCTCCCAATCCTGCCGCTTGGGGTATTTTCTTGGTCAATACCGCCCGGACCCCGCCCTGATTTTGGAGGATTTCGCTCAGAAAAAGCCTTGCGGCCTTGACCACCAGATTGGAATCGTCAGGGGCCAGATCGGGCAGGGGCGGATCAATTTCAAAATCCACACCCGAAGAAATTTTCCCAAGTGAAATTTCGTCATAAAGGGAAACCGCCTGGAAAACCAACGCCAATTCATGAAAACCATCTTCCCTTTTTCGGAGCACCTCCAAAACCGGATTCACCTTGGCGGGTGTCCGCAGGCGCACTTTCTCCCTTTTCACGGGTTGGTTTGGGCCTTGGAAATTTTAACCGGATAATCCTTGTTGTCCGGGTCGAGTTGTGCGGCTTTTTGCCATTGCAAAAGGGCCGAACCTTTGTCGCCCAGTTTCATGTAAACCTCACCCAGGTGATCATACACCACTGCGTTATCCTTTTGCCCGTCCTTGAGATAGCCCTCGGCTTTTTCCAGTTGAGCCTTTGCCCCCGGATAATCGGACCGTTTGAAATAAAGCCAACCCAGGCTGTCCAGGTAATAGGCATTATGGGGTTCCAGTTGAACAGCCTTATTCAAAAGGTCCTTGGCCTCATCCAGGCGAATATTCCGGTCGACGTAGGAATAACCCACGTAGTTGAGTGCTTCGGCATTTTGGGGGTCGATTTTCATGACCTTGTGCATTTCCTCCATGGCCTCTTCAAACTTCCCTTTCTTATCCAGCAACACCCCCAGGTTAAAATGGGCCTGGATGTTCTGAGGATCGAGCTGGACCACTTTGCGGTAGTGCTCCTCCGCCGGTACGAGATCATTTTTCTCATGTTCCAGCATGGCCTCAATGAGGATCAGATCGGGGTTGTTGGCGTTGGCTTTCAAGGCATCCTTCAAGGCTTGGGCGGCCTCCGGGTCCTTTTTTTCCTTCCCCAACAGGAGGATCAACCGAACCCAAGCGTCGGTGGATTTTTCGTCATTCTGTAAAACGGCCCTAAGTTGTTCCTCGGCAAGGGCGTAATCTCCCTTTTCCTCGAGCGTGGCGGCCAGGTGGAAGCGGACCAGGGCGTTACGGGATTCCTTCGCCAGGAAAGCCTGGAAGGAATCGATGGCCGCGTCGTATTGCTTAAGCCGGTACTGGCAAATGCCGATGTTGTCCAACGCGGAGGCATCCTCCGGTTTCAACTGGGCATAATTTTGAAAAGCCTGCAGGGCTTCCGCGTCCTTTTTCTGACCACCGTAAAGTTCCCCCAGCGCCTGATAGGCTTGGGCGCTCCGGGGGTTGATCTTGACCAGGGCCTGATAGGTCGCGATGGCCTGGTCGTCGTTTTTTTCCCACTCGTAAATGAGCCCGAGGGAGGCATAGGCCGCCTCCAAGGTCGGGTCGGTGTCGATGGCTTTCCGGAAATACTGCTCGGCCTTTACTGCCTGGTTGGCCCTTGTATAGAGTAGGCCCATGTTGTAATAAGCTTCGCCCTGTTTAGGGTCCAGGGTCAGGAGGTTCTGATAGGCCCCTAAGGCTTCCTCGAATTTGTTTTGGCTGGCCAAAACCCCGGCCAGTTCGTAATGGGCCTTGATATTCGACGGATTCTTCTGGATCAGTGTCTCGAACTGGTGTTGGGCTTTCGAATATTCGCCCTGAGTCGCCAAAAGTTCGGCCATTTGCTGGCGGGTCTCGACATCCTCGGGATTGAGCTCAAGGGATTTTTGCAATTCCTCCACGCTCTTGTTCTCTAGCCCCTCCATGTAATAGTTATAGGCCAGGTGCTTGTGGATGGAGGTGGATTGCGGATCATAGCGGGCCGCCTGCTCGAACTCCACCAGGGATTGCTCGGGCCGGTTCATGCGGAGCGAATAAAGGGCGATGGCGTAATGCCAGTAAGCCCGGGCCTGAGTGTCGACGGAGCCTTCCGACATCAGGTCGGCGAAACTCGCGGCTGGACAAAGTAAAAGAACGACACTGACGATCAAATTAAATTTTTGCGGTTTCATGGTTATTCCGGGTATTTAGACTTGCTTGATGGATTCGTTGGCTTTACGCAAACGCTCGTTGGCTATTTTCAGGAAGCACATCAACACTTTCAAGGCGATTTCCGGATGTTTTTCCATCATGGTGTTGAAGGCCTTCTTGGTCATGACCAGGAGTACCGATTCTTCCCCGACCCGGGCCGTTGCGGTGCGGGGCCGGTTGTCAATCAGCGACATCTCCCCCAAAAATTCTCCGTCTTTCAGGGTCGCCAGGACCGCCTCCTGATTGGGACCCACTTTTTTTAAAATCTGGACCGACCCTTTCTTGACAACGTAAAGAATTTCCCCGGTCATGCCCTCGACAAAAAGGGTGGAATTTTTAGAGTATGCTTTCTCAAAGAAAAGGGTGATGACCGTCCCCAATTCTTGGGGAGAAAAGTCGCGAAAAAGAGGGATGTCCTTTAGCGACTCTAAGTCGATGGGGGTTGGCATAGTACCTCACGGATCAGGATAAGGAATAGGGGCGCGGCACCTTCACTTGAATGGTCGGCATTATACCATTCGTTGGAAATTCTTTCGGTCCGCGTGGGTTAAAATTGAGCCGCGGCTAAGCCCTGTTTCAGGGCGCTTTCCATACTGCCGTATTCCCACATGCCGTAACGACCTACCGAATGGACTGCCCTTTTACCGTAAAAGGCCAAAAGATCCCCCGCGATTTCCTCGCGATTCGAATCATAGAGGACATAGGCCCCCGGTAAGTCCAGATCCACCCGGGTCAAAATATCCTTTTCCGATCGAATCCACCCCAACCCAATCAACTTGGAAAGAGCGTGCCGGTAAAGGGTGTCCGGGGTAGCCCGAGTGCTCCGGTAGGAAAATTCAATATAGAGGGAATAGGCGTCCTTCGGGGCCACGGTAGGTACACAGGCGCTGACAGACCCGGCCCGGTGGAAGCGGTATTCGGGTTCGGGAAAATAAACCCAACTGTAGGGCATAGGTTGTCGGCCTTTCACCCCCAGGTTGATGTTGTATATGGAAACCGACCGTAGGGAGGATGCCGCCCGACGCAGGGATGAGGGAAGGTCCACCGTCAAAGCCGCGAGGGCCTTTAGGGGAAGGCTGCTGACCAACCGGTCATAACCAACCTCCAACCCAGAGGTTAATAGAGCCTTTCGATTTTTAAGGGAGAGGGCCCGGAGCCCCACTCCTCTCCATACTTGTGTCAACCCGGCCGCGAGCGTCCGGGGCAAGACCGAGATTCCCCCCCGGTCGGGATAAAGGAAAGCGGCGTTGTAACCGGAGGCGGAGATTCGGCGGCTCAAGGCCCCCTCCAATACCTGCCGGACCTTCGGGGATGGAACGAACCTTCCCATCCAATGGGTCGTCAGTCGATCCAATGGGATTTTCCAGAGTTTGGAGTTGTAAGGAAACATGAAATGGCGGGAGATGCCGGGCCCGAAATTCCGCAGACACCATTCGCGAAAATGAGGGGCTGGGGCAGCGGAGGGTTGAAACCGCTCGCGCAAAACGGCCTCCAGGTAACCCAACAGGTTCTCCCGAACGATCGAGGAAGGCAATCCGGCGTTATTTTCCTGGTAAGGATACTCGGTAAAGATCCCCTGGCTGAGGATCGCGGAATGCCGTTGCCGGGTCTTGAAGATATTTCCGGTGATGGACCGCACCCACTTTTCCAATTTCGGATCCCGGAAATGAAGAAAATGGCCCGTATAGTCGAAAGTGAATCCTTTAGACTCTATTGTCCGGCATAAACCGCCTATTTCTTTTTCTTTCTCCACTAGCAAGCAGGGCCGCTTGGATCGGGTCAAGGCCCATGCGCATGAAAGACCGGCCAATCCTCCTCCCGCCACCAGGGTCTCGATCTTCATTTTTTTTCTTTCCGGCGATTGGGATTCTTTTTCGGAATTCGCGACCGCGGCGGGGTCAAGGGCTCGCTTGGGTCTCCTCTTCGCTGGGTTTTCCGAAGAGGTGCTTTCCCGCCCTGGAAAGGGTCTCCCATGGGCACGCTGGCGATAATGAGGGTAAAGATCATCCCCAATATGGATAGGGCAAGGAGAAAGGCGAAAGCTCTTTTTTCCGAATTACGAACCATCCATCCGGATCCCAGGACGAGACATGCGGATATGCTCCAAAGGAACAGGACCGTTTGGCGGACGGTCATGCCCAATTGCCGGAGGCGCAGGGCCAAATGATCATTTGAACCACGAAACATCGACCTTCCATTCAAGGTTCTTAATACCATGACGAGGACCGTGTCATAAAGGGGAATGCCTAGAATTAAAACCGGCGAGCAAAGCGCCAACACGTTCACCTGGCTATATCCATGTCCCATGGCAAGTCCCGCGAGGGTATACCCGATGAAAAGCGCACCCGAATCACCCATATAAATTCGGGCAGGTTGAAAGTTGTAAGGGAGGAAACCCAATAAGCTTCCTCCCAGAGCGGCCGCCGTAAGGGGAACATAACTTTGACTACCCAGGAAAGGAACCAGAACGAACCCAACGCAGGCAATGGAGGTGACCCCGCCGGCGAGTCCATCCATAATATCGATTAGGTTAACGGCGTTGGTCACCCCTACTACCCATAAAAGGGTCAAACCAATCGCAATAAAGGGATGAGCGGGTAAAAACTCAAGCTGAACCCCAAAAGCCACCAACAATCCAGCGGCCAGGAATTGAAATATAAATTTGACCCAGGGGGATAGGGAGAAAAGATCATCCACGAACCCCAACAGGGCCATGACCGTGGCCCCGGAAAGGATAGCCAGGACCCTCGCCCCTTCCACGGGCGGGGCGAGCACCAGAAGACCCAAAATGGTCATGAGAAAGGAAAAGTAAATGGCCAAGCCCCCCATATAAGGCACAGGGGCAGTATGTTTTTTCAGTTGGCCTGTTGGACTGTCTAAAAATTGGGATTTAAGTGCGATTTTTCGAAAAAGGGGGGTTAACCCGAAGGAAAGACTGAAAGAAATTAGTGCGATCACAACAGGAGCGTTCAGGGGTATCCTCCCAAGGGAGTCGTGGAAAGGCACTATAACAAGGGGAAAAGCCTAGTTCCCGAATAAAAAAAGCCCCAGATGGGTCAATCCGGGGCTTTCTAGGAGGTGAGTTTTATTGATTCGTTTATTGACCAACTGTTTCCAGCCGATCGATCTATTAATATGCAATCGATATGCCAAACTTAGTCTTCAAAAAACCATTGAAATATATAATATTTTTCAATGCTCCTGAACCTATTATTCTAAAATGTGTATTAATAACTTACACTTAATTTTAAATGTTTTATTATTTTACACTTTTCCTTTTTCCCGATCCGAGCTCAATCCATAACGTTTCAATTTAAGGTACAAGGTGGGACGACTTATTCCCAGTCGATCGGCCGCGCGACGCTTGTTAAATTGGGTTTCTTTTAAAACTCGTTCGATCATGGTCCGTTCCATTCTTTCCAAAACCCCTGTTTCGGGTACTCCTAAGGTTAAACCCTCCATCCGGGGCACCCCTCCTGTTATTTCGAGAGGGAGATGCTCGGGCCGGACCATCACGTCGTCATTGAGGGTAACCACCCTTTCAATTAAATTTTCCAATTCACGGACATTCCCCGGCCAACGGTATCTCTTTAATATTTCGATAACACCCTGGGAGAGACCCTCAAAACGGTGGTGCCGCTTTTGCCGTTGTTTTTCAAGAAAATGCCGGGCCAAAAGCACCACATCGCCTTCCCTTTCGCGCAAGGGAGGCATCTCAATGGCGATCACGTTGAGTCGATAAAAGAGATCCTCCCGGAAACGGCCGTCCCGGATCGCCTGTTTCAAGTCCCGGTTCGTGGCTGCGATAACACGGATATCCACCCGGACGCTTTCCGTTCCACCGACTCTCTCAAATTCTCTTTCTTGAAGCACTCTCAAGAGTTTCACTTGAGTGGAAAGATTTAATTCACCAATTTCATCGAGAAATACCGTTCCCCCTTGGGCGGCCTCAAACTTCCCCATTTTGCGATCGAGAGCCCCGGTGAAAGACCCCTTCTCATGTCCAAATAATTCGCTTTCCAGAAGCGATTCGCTCAAAACCGAGCAAGAAATGGGAATAAAAGCTTTATCGTGTCGGGAGGATTGTTGATGTATGGCTCGGGCCGCGACTTCCTTTCCGGTTCCATTTTCTCCCAAAATGAGAACGGTCGCATCCGCGGCAGCAGCCCGTTTGATTAAACCTTCCGCCTTCTTCAAGGCTTGGCTCGATCCTACCATCCCCTGATCCTCTGGAACCAGGTTTTTCGAAGCCGTGACCGCCGTGGAAACCATCGATTTGGTCAAGGCATAGAGGATGGACGCGCCATGATTTGAATCCCGGACAAATTCCTCAAAATCCCTTCGCATGCGGTCCGACTGCCCCTCCTGCCGGTAAAGCTGGCCCAGATTGTAAGCCGCATTGGCGTGAGAAGGGTCGAGTTGTAAAACCGCCTTAAATTCCCCAACCGCTTTTTCTATCTCTCCTTTTCTATAGTAAGCCACTCCCAAATCATTTCGTAAATTCAACTGTTCCACGCCATCCGGGATGAGTTTTAACCCGCGTTTATAGACCATCATGGCTTCATCGTATCTTTCCAAGGCCAACAGGCAATCCCCCAAACTTCCAAGGCGCGAGAATATTTTTCGGCCATTCCACGGTCACCAACCGATATTGTTCCAAGGCCTTTTCCAATTCCCCTCTTTCCTTGAAAAGTCCGCCTAAATTCAAACGGCATTGTAGGGTGAGGGTTGGAGCGCTATGAAAAAGTCCAAGATAATAGGCTCCTGGCGTCAGTGGATGGATCAGGTGCAAGGTCTCCAAAAATGAGTACATGGCGTCATGTACACGGCCCCTCTGAAGATGGATCAGGCCAACGTTGAATTGGGTATCCAACAGATTCGGCTGGACTTGAAGGGCCTGGCGGTAGATTTCAAGGGCTTGATCATGATCCTGCAAGTGGAAAGCCGCGTGTCCAACATCCCGGAGGGCGAATGGATCCTCGGGTTTGCGTTTCGCGACAGCCTTGAAAAGTTTCAAAGCTTTGGCATATTCCCCTTGCTCAAAAGCTTCTATCCCCTCTAGCGTCGCTTTGCCCGCGGGTTCCTGGGGAAGACCGCAAACGGGGCAAAATCGATGGTCCTCTTCCTGGGAATATCCGCATTCACGGCAGGTCATACTCATGATGGATTATTCCCGTTTAAGGTTGTACGTTTGGCTTCAGGAGAGGCGGCCTGGATCGATATTTTCTTAATTTTGTTTCGCGCCGATCCCTTCCCAATAGGATTTGACGCAGAAACATCCGTTAAGAGCTTTTTGATCTGAAGTTCCGCCAATTTAGAGGCTTGGGGAAGGTCTGCGAATTCCTTTTCGAGTTTTCGGTACCAGGTAACCGCACCCTGGATATCACCGGCCTTTTCCCTTTTATATCCCTTGCGAAATTCTTTTTCAAATTCGATCAAGCGCTGTTGGTCCGCGGCGGATAATAAGTGAGTGGTGTAAAGGAACCCGGAAGCGGTGAGAGCCGCCATCGTCATTAAGTAAATGAAATAGGGTGGAAATGCCAAAACCCCGAGAAGATTGACGATGGTCAAGCCACCCCAATCGACGTTTTTGAGCATGGTTTTCTTCAAAACAGATCCTCGGCACACGTGGGAACAAAGCGTAAAATTATTTTACACCTTTCCCCTATTTGAAACCCAATCTATTCCTTGAAATGGGGTTGGGATCAAAAAAAAGCCCCGTTTCCTTATAGGGAAACGGGGCTTTTAACGAAACTTTATTTTTTACGGTAATCCTCGATATTAAGATCCAAGGCATCCTTGCGGGAAAACTTAATTTTCTTCGTCTTAGGATCGATGCCGATGCACTTCACCAGCAGCTCGTCCCCTTCCTTGAGGATGTCTTCCACCTTCTCCACCCGGCTCTTGGCCAGCTGGGAGATGTGGACCAGCCCGTCGGTGCCGGGCAGGATCTCGACGAAAGCCCCGAAATCCATGATCTTCTTGACGGTTCCGAAGTATATCTTTCCCTCCTCGGCTTCCGCCATGAGCCCGTCGATGAAGGCCTTGGCCTTCTCGATGGCCGCCCCGTTGGGGGAGGCGATGTGGACCGAGCCGTCGTCCTCGACATTAACTTCCACCTGGAAGTCTTCCTGGATCTTTTTGATGGTGGCCCCGCCCTTGCCGATGATGTCCCGGATCTTGTCGGTCGGCACCTTGATGGTGACGATCCTCGGGGCGTAGGGCGACAGGGTCTTGTTGGGGGAAGCCAGGGTCTTGTCCATGATGTCCAGGATGGTCAAACGGCCCTGCTTGGCCTGGGCCAGGCCCTTCTCGATGACCTCGAAGGGAAGGCCGGTGATCTTGATGTCCATCTGGATGGCCGTGATGCCCTTGCGGGTTCCCGCCACCTTGAAGTCCATGTCACCGAAATGGTCTTCCAACCCCTGGATATCGGTGAGGATGGCGACCTTGGACATGTCGGGGCTGGAGACCAGCCCCAAGGCCACGCCTGCGCAGGCGCTCTTCAAGGGCACGCCCGCGTCCATCAGCGACAAGGAGCCGCCGCAGACCGAGGCCATGGAGGAGGAGCCGTTCGATTCCAGGATGTCGGAGGACACCTGGATGGTGTAGGGGAAATCGTCGAGGGAGGGGAGCAGGGGCTCCAGCGCCCTTTCAGCCAGGTTGCCATGCCCGATCTCGCGCCGTCCGGGGCCAGACAACCTCTTGATCTCGCCCACCGAGTAGGGGGGGAAATTGTAATGGAGCATGAAGCGCTTCTTCTGCTCGCCCTCCAGCTCTTCCAAAATCTGCTGGTCTTCCTTCGTGCCCAGGGTGGTCACCACCAGGGCCTGGGTCTGGCCGCGGGTGAAAAGCGAGGACCCGTGCGTGCGGGGCAGGATCTTCACTTCCGCCGTGATGGGGCGGAACTCGTCGAACTTGCGCCCGTCCTGGCGCTCGTGGCGGTCCAGGATGGCCTCGCGAACCAGGTCGGACTCGATGCCGTGGATCAGCCCCAGGATTTCCTTGTCGAGCCCGGGGAACTTTTCCTTCAGGGCCTCGACCGTTTCCTGGCCGACGTGGTGGATGCCGTCCTGGCGCTTGAGCTTGTCCTTCTCGGCCATGGCGGTTTTCATCTTGGAAAGGGCGAAGGTTTTGACGGCGGCCGAGAGGTCCTCGGCGGGCTTCACCAGGATGAGGACACGCTTGGGCTTGCCGGCCTTCTTCACCAGCTCTTCCTGGATGTCGATGATCTTCTGGCAGGCCTGGTGGGCCAGCTTGATGGCCTCGAACAAAACGGACTCGGACTCCTCGTCCGCCCCGCCCTCGACCATGACCACGGCCTTGCGGCTGGCGGCCACGACCAGGTCCAGGGTGCTTTCTTCCATTTGCTTGAAGGTGGGGTTCACCACCAGGTCGCCCTTGACGCGGCCGACGCGCACGCAGCCGAACATGTCGGAGGTGGGGATGTCGGACACGGCCAGGGCCGCCGAGGCGGCGGAGACGGCCAGGACATCCGAGTCGTTTTCCTGGTCGGAGGAGATGACTGTGGCGTGCAGCTGGACCTCATTGAAGAAACCGTCGGGGAAGAGGGGACGGATGGGGCGGTCGATGAGGCGGGAGGTGAGAGTTTCCTTGGTGCGGGGACGGCCCTCGCGCTTGAACCAGCCTCCGGGGATGCGGCCCGCGGAGGAGGACTTCTCGCGGTATTCCACCGTCAAGGGAAAGAAATCCTTGCCCGGCATGGGCTCCTTCGCTCCGACTACGGCCACCAGCACGACCGTCTCGCCGAACTGGGCGAGAATGGCCCCGTCGGCCTGCTTGGCCATGCGGCCCGTCTCAAAAGATAAAGTCGATTGTCCCAAAGCGCAGCTAACGCGTTCCATCAATGTTCCTCCTGGATTGTTTTAGGCGAAAGTGTGGTTATTTGCGGAGACCCAAACGATCAAGGAGCGCGGCATAACGCTTCACATCGTTCTTTTTCAGGTAGTCCAGAAGGCGGCGCCGGTGCCCGACCAACTTGAGCAATCCACGACGGGACGCGTGGTCCTTGGGGTGGGATTTGAAGTGTTCGGTAAGATACTTAATCCGCTCGGTAACGAGGGCGATTTGAACTTCAGGGGAACCGGTGTCACCCTCCTTCTGTTTAAAGTCCTGAACCAGTTGGGTCTTCTTTTCTTTCGTCATCATGGTGAGGCTCCTCAAAGTAAAATTTTCAGGTCGGCTCCCCGTTCACCAAGCGTTCGTCAGAGAGGACGAAAGCCGAGGGAAGGATCGAAGCCTTTTCCTGTTCCGACCCTGGAAAAGTCGGGACGAACAGGGGGCTCATTCTAGGTGCTTTCCAAAAGGGTGTAAAGAAGCATCCAGGAAAACCAGAAACGGAAAAGCGCAAGAAATAAGGGAAATTTGAACTTGAAGGTTCTCCACTCGATGGAGTGCCATGTTCGAAGCCGTTTCGGGAACAATAGAAAAATGGCAAATTGGCTTGTCGGGGCGAGGAATCCGTTAAAAAGCCACGTTAATTAATTGAAGGTAATGGTTATAACTTTGGGTCAGGTTGTCCACGGCAAAGGCGTATTGGATACCGAGCGGAAGGCCCAAACCGCCGCACAAATTGCCATTGGTAAGACCACCCCGGAGCTGCAGGATCCCCAACACGTTATAGTTAAACCCAAAATCCAAATGAGATCCAACCCCCAGACCGCTATAAACCGAGGAATTATCAAACAAATCATCCATATCCGCGTTCACAGTCAATTCCCGCGTCACCTTCCAGGATGCACCCACCCGTATGATCATCGGGGCCGGGTCTATGGTCACCGGGCCTCCGTTCAAATTGAGCGGATCCCCCACATTGGTATTCATAACTCCCGCAGAATGGAAAATATCGGTGGCCGCCACCCCCAATGAAACTCTCGGATCATCAAAATCATATAGAAGTCCGAGGTCTACGCCCCACCGCAACACGGTCGTTTGAAAATCATCTTTTATATCATTTCCCACATCCGAGGACCCATTGGTGTTCTGAGTGATTAAATAATCAGAGGTAACGGAGGTAATCCTCCTATTGACAATCTTGAAATTTATTCCCGCGGATAGGGATGAGTCATCCGCCAAGGGACGCGTGCAGTAGGTCGCCATGGCAACGGTATCGGTAAAAACCATGGAAGAAACGGGGGCGATATCGTCGAACAGGGCTTGGTCCGAGCTATTGGGCGAGACGTTGTTCATCAAATTAGTGATACTTACGGCAAATTGCGGCGCGGTGATCGCTCCGGTATGAAATTGAGTGACGGCGCTTCCCAAGGCGACTTGCTGTCCCGGGTTTAATAAGGCGTTCAAGAGCGGGGCTGCCTGGTTATAGAGTGAAAAAGCTTGGTTCTCTTCCTCCGTCACGTTATCGGTCGCCATTTGGGGAAATGCCGCCATATTGAGAATGGCTTGAACTAAGCTGCCGCGGGAAATTCGAACCGCCGCTTGAGAGTTATTGTAAATTTGGAAACCCCAGTGATCATCGAATTTGAGCGAAATATTGAATGGCTGAATTCCCAACTGGATGACCTTATTGGTCATGTTTGAAAGAGCGGGTTGAAGGTTACTAACGGCATTATTGATTCCAATGACGCCGGAGTTGTATAGACCTGAGTTCACCGTTACCCCGTCCGTTTCACTCAATCCGTTACTGATGTTTTGGAATGACTGGCTCACGTTCTGAAGGGAATTTTGCAGGTTGTTGAGGGTATTGTTTCCGGTCAAATAATTGGCGATCCCAATAGGATCATTCCCCACATTGAGCCCCAAAATCCGCACTTCAGCGAAATCCGGATTGTTTGCCAGGAGGGCGGGATTATAGGCGGAGGCGTTGAAAAAGCTCCCATCCGCCGCCACTGCGTTGCCCATTCCCATGGCCGCGACGGCAACTGGAAAGGACGTGAAATTAAAGGGATTGGAACTGTTCAGAACATCCTGGGCCATGCTCCGCCCGGGAAAGAAAAACGCCAAACCGATCAAGAACCCAATCGGGCCAAGAATTCGATGCCGGATCATGGAACGCCTCAGCGTTCAGCCGGATTGGAACTAGCGTGATCCCTGGATAAGTTAAGGGGTTCCAGGAAGGTATATCCTTCCTTCGCATTCGCCACAAAAGCCGGAACCGCGCTCATATTTTTCTCGTCTTTCACTCGGTCTTGCGCGATCAAGACCCACTGATAAGCCCCGTGGGTTCCCAACAATTCATAGAATTGGTCCGCGATATCATTACCCTTTTGTATTTCACCCAGCTTGGTTCCCTCATAGTCCACCTTCACGTCCCTGAAATCCACGGCGACCTCAATGGAATCACCTGCCTTAAATTCCGTTCCCGCTTGGTCATATACCGAGCCCGAAAGGATAACCCAAGGTTTCCTCGGTCCTCCCAACTCGATTCCATTCAGGTTAAACCGTACATAATTATTCACCCGGCTATCGCCGTTCATGACCCGACCCAGCCACAAGAAAACAGATCTGTCGTGTTTGGCGAATGACGAACCCAAGGTCTTGACCGCCAAGGCGCTGGCAAGCCGCAGGTCTCCCGGAGCCCCAACACGGTCATACAATTGGATATTGGAGGAATAAGGGGGGGGAACCATCGTGGTTACGGAGGTAGGCGCCATTTTCGCCGCGGTAACGACCGGAATAAGCGTTGGAACTGCCGTTGGGCTCAAGGTGACTTGAGGAGTGGGTTGAACGGTCGATTTCTTTTTCTTTGAATGTTTGGCGGTAGAGGCGGACGAAGTGGAGGCGACCGACGCATTCGCGGTTGAGGCGGCCGAATCATCCGCGAAAACCTTGGCGCTCAACGCCAAACTAAGAATGGTAATCACCGCAAAAAACTTTTTCATACGTCCTCCTTGAGGTTAAGCCCTGATTGAAGTCGAATTATAATCGTTTAACCTCAATATTTGTTGAGTTTTATTTATAATTTATAAATATGGTGAATATCCTTTAAATCAGGCTGGCCGAAAAAGGAAGGCTTTGGATGACCTTCAGGTCCTTGGCGATTTGAAGTTGAAGGGACTCCGGGTTAGGAAATCTCTTTTCGGCCCGTAAGTATCTCATCAGGTAAACCCGTAAGGTCCTGCCATAGAGCCGCCCATGGTAATGCAACAAATGAACTTCCGCTTTGCGGTGATGATCATCCTCTTGGAACGTGGGTCGACGGCCCAAGTTCATTCCCCCTCGATAAAGCTTTCCTCCTACCTTGACCAAACAAGCGTAAACCCCGTCTTTAGGAGGCAACCGGGTCACTCCCCCCAGATTGGCGGTGGGAAACCCGATCCTTCGACCCACTTGGCGGCCCTTGACGACCTTCGCCTCGATAAAGTAGGGCCTTCCTAGGAACCGGTTGGCTTTATCGGTTTCGCCCCGCGAGAGAAGCTCCCTGATAAAACTGGAGGATACGGTGGCGCCCTCTTTATTGACGCGGGAGACCGCCTTAACGACAAATCCATACTGTTTCCCAAGCTTAATCAATAGCCGGACGTCCCCCTTGGCACCCCGGCCGAAACGAAAATTCTGTCCAACCACCACGCCCTTCAAAGGTCCCTGTGCCGCCAACCACCGCACGAACTCCTCGGGGCTTTTAAGTGAAAATTCCCGGTTGAAGGGAAGGACCCGGACATTCTGAAGACCATCGGCTTTGAGCATGTTGAAAGTTGTTTTACGGTCGAGGAGAAACGGCACCTTTACCCCATCGGTCAAAACATGACGAGGATGGTCATGGAACGTCAAAGCTTCCGGGGTCGCCTGGAATCTTTTGGCAAGCCGGATCGCTTCCTTCACAAGCGCCTGGTGGCCCAAGTGAACGCCGTCAAAAACGCCAATGGTGAAAACCAACCCTTTTTTCTTCGAGCCCTTGAGTTTCAAGCGATACCTTCCATCCCGAAGACCTTGTAAGGCTTTATTCGATCTCCATCGGACTCAACGATCGCACAAAGTCTACCCTCTTGGTTTAAGACCCGCAACCGTTCCATGGGAGGTGTCTCCCACTCGAGGGATTGGCCCTGGCAAAGGGGTTTTAATGATCCCGTCGAAAGGGTGATTGCCGATAAATGGGAAACCAGTTTAGAACAGGGTTGAAGACAACTCCATCTCTTGTCTAAGGCCGGGATTTTTTCCAAACCTTCCAAGGTGACGGCCTGTGCCAATGAAAAGGGACCCACTTGAGTTCTCCGCAGGGATTCCAGACAACCACCCACGCCCAGTTTTTGACCTAAGGTCTCACAAAGCGAACGGACATAGGTGCCCGATGAACAGGACAAGCGGAAAGAAATTCGTGGAAGGTCCAGCCAAAGGATATCCAAATCCCATATCCTCACCGGCCGAGGATTCGGATTCGCTTTCTTACCTTCTCGAGCCAATTGGTAAAGCCTTTTTCCTTTAATCTTCACGGCTGAAACCATGGGTGGAATTTGCTCGTGGATTTCCTCCAGCGTCCGAACCGCCGCCTTCACCTCCAACGGGTCGAGACTCGGGCAGGGATTCTGCCGAAGCACCGCGCCGGTCACGTCGGCACTGTCGGTTTCCCTCCCTAGGAGGCAGATCGCCACATATTGTTTGTCATAATGGGTAAATTCGATCAAGCGGGTGGCCGCGCCCACGGCCAGGGGCAAAACTCCCGTCGCCAAGGGGTCCAAGGTTCCCAGGTGACCGATTTGCCTTTCGCCCAGAAGCCGCCGGACCACGGCCACGGCGTCATGGGAAGTCCATTGGGGAGGCTTATCCAGGACAAGCACGCCGTCCAAGGGAATAATCCGGCGTTACTTCAGTACAACCCGGCAGGCTTTGAGAACCGCCTTGAGGGCCGAGGAGCGATTGCCCGAATAGATGGCGCCGGCCGCGTAAGAGTGGCCTCCGCCACCGAACTTCTTGGCCACCAGGGCCACGTTCGCGTCTGTTTTGGAACGGAGGGAAATTTTGGTTTGCCCGTCCGGCCTTTCCTTCAAAAAAATGGCGATTTGCACGCCATCGATCTTTCGAACGAAATTGACTAGGTTTTCGGAATCTTCATCCGTGGCTCCGGAATCTGCGAGTTCTGCCTGGGACAGTTGGATGGAAGCGATGCGTCCATTCTCGTGAATCTCAATGCTAGCGAGGGAAATGCGGACCAACTCAAGGGCTTCCGGACTGATGTTCGAAAAAATCCGGTCGGATATCCAGGCGGAGTCCGCACCCGCTTCCATGAATTCTGCGGCCAGCCGTAAAACCTGGGGAGTCGTGTTGGAGTAGCGAAAACCACCCGTATCCGTGGCTAAGGCGGTATAGAGGCTCTCGGCGATTCCCTTGTTCAAAGGGATACCCATGGCCTTGATGAGGTGATAGACAATCTCGCCCGTGGCGCAGGCGCCCGGATCTACCAAGTTCACATCCCCGTAATGGTCATTGGAATAATGATGATCGATATTGACCAGCGCTTGGAACTCCTCCCGGCGTACATTGTCCCGGATCCGTGTAAAATCTCCCGCGTCCATGACGAAACAAACGTCATGGGATGGAAGTGTGTCGGAGGCCTGGTAGGCGGAAGCGAACGGAAGAAAGGAAAGGCGGGGCGGCAAGGGGTCGTGATTGACGACCAAAACTTTTTTCCCGATGGCTTTCAGGGCGCAATAAAGGGCCGACTGGGAGCCCAACCCGTCCCCATCCGGGTTGACATGGGTCGTCAGCAAAAAAACACGGTTTTTCCGGATCAGGTTAAAAACCTGGCCCCAGGCGCTTTGAATGCTTGGCTTGACTTTTTTCTCAGGCTTGCTCGTTCTCGCCCTCATCTTTTTTCACATCCTGGTTCTTGATGGAATCCAACAATCCCTTGATCTTAAAGGCATGGTCCAGGGAGGTATCGAGGTGGAACTGGATCTCGGGAGTGTAGCGCAATTGTATCCTACGTCCCAATTCCCCTCTTAAAAAACCTTTTGCACGGTCGAGTGCCGCCATGGTTTCTTTTCGTGAGGCCGAATCCCCCAAAACGGACACGAAAATCTTAGCGTGGCGGAGATCATCGGCGGTTTCAACCCCGGTCACGGTCACAAAATGGATTCCCGGGTCCTTTGTTTCCTGGGTCAGCATTACGCTGATCTCGCGTTTGATCGCCTCCGATACCCGATCCGCTCGCTTGAAGCTCATCTTTCGACTCTTTCTTTGTTGATAACGGTCCCTAACGGACGGACCATTATAATTGATGTTTTCGCTAGGGAAATTCTTGTTAGAGGAACTCGGTTTGAACTCCCGTTAAATTCAATTCTCCTTCCCTCTCCAAAATAGGTCCAATATTTTGGAAAGGGTGGAATCGGCGTGGGAACGATCGGTGTTGACCGTGACAATGGCCAAAACAGATCTTTGCCATAGGTTTTGGTGTTCCACTTCGGCCAACGACACATTGAATTGACGCCGCAAACGGTCTGTGAGGCTTTTGAGGGTCATTCTTTTGGTTTTAAGCGATCCACTCTCGGGATAGTGAATTTCAACTCTCAAGAGACCAATCACCATTTTCGACACCAATTCAAAACTTAAATTTGGTCATGAGGAATGGTTGTTCAACTAAAGACACTCGCAACTTGGAACCAGTAACAAAACTCCGGTTTTTCCCGCCAGGATGCGCTCCCAAAGGGGGCAGGCTTACGCCCCGCCAAGGCCCACCCCAACCATTCAAAACCTTAAAACGTTCGTCCTTCTGGATGTTTGGATTCCTGGGTGGTGAAACAATTTTGTTACAGACTGTTAGTCTTGTAGTTTGCCGGCAACCGCTTCCAGAACATAGGCTTCCAACTGGTCACCCACTTGAACATCCTCAAAGCCTGCGATCGCGATACCACACTCGAAGCCGTTGGTCACTTCCTTGACATCGTCCTTGAAGCGCTTCAAGGATCCCACTGCGCCCTCGAAAATCTTTTCCTCGCCGCGAAACACCCGCATCTTGGCCTTGTTCGTGATCTTGCCGGATTGCACAAAACAGCCCGCGATGACGCCCTTGGGAGTATTGAAAATCTGGCGAACTTCAGCCCGGCCCAGTGCCAGCTGGCGGTAGGTGGGTTCCAGAAGACCTTCCATGGCCTTTCGCACATCCTCCACCGCGTCGTAAATGATCTTATAAACTCGCACGTCCACGTCTTCCTTCTCGGCGGTTTCCTTCGCGCTAGAGTCCACCTTGACGTTGAACCCCACGACAAACGCATTAGAGGCCGAAGCCAGAAGGATATCGGAGTTCACGATATTACCCGCGCCACTGCGGATGACCCGCAGGGCCACCTTTTCGGTGGAAAGTTTCTCAAGGGAAGAGGTCAGGGCTTCCACGGATCCCTGCACGTCGCCTTTCACGATGACCTTGAGTTCTTTGATCTGCCCTTCCTTGATCTGCTCGAAGAGGTTATCCAGGGTGATGTGCTTCATGGCTCCCACGAGGCGGTTGTCTTTCTGGGCCTCGGTTCGACGGGAAGAGATCTCGCGGGCGACCTTGGGATCCGTCACCACGTAAAAGACATCGCCTGCGCGCGGCACATCGGAGAGGCCGAGTATTTCCACCGGCATGGTGGGACCGGCGGCCTTGGACGGCTTGCCCAAGTCGTCGTGCATGGCCTTGACGCGGCCGTAGGTGCTTCCCGCGATGACGTTATCCCCCACCTGGAGGGTTCCCTTTTCCACCAACAGGGTGGCGACCGGCCCCCGGCCCTTGTCCAATCGGGCCTCCAACACCACGCCTTTGGCGGCGCGATGGGGATTGGCCTTGAGTTCCAACACTTCGGCCTGGAGCAAGATCATTTCCAAAAGTTTCTCGAGGTTCAGGCGTTTCTTGGCCGACACCTCGACGAAAATGGTGGTGCCGCCCCATTCCTCCGGTTGCAGGCCGCGCTCGGCCAACTGGGTTTTCACGCGGTCCGGATTGGCTTCGGGCTTGTCGATCTTGTTCAACGCCACCAGGATGGGCACCTTGGCTTCCTTGGCGTGGTCGATGGCTTCTAACGTTTGGGGCATGACTCCATCATCCGCCGCCACCACTAGCACCACGATGTCCGTGGCCTTGGCCCCGCGGGCGCGCATGAGAGTAAAGGCCTCGTGACCCGGGGTGTCCAGGAAAGTAATGGTTCCTTTTTCTTGTTTCACTTGGTAGGCGCCAATGTGCTGGGTGATCCCGCCCGCCTCCCCCTCCGCCACCTTGGTCTTGCGGATGGCGTCCAGAAGCAGGGTCTTTCCATGGTCCACGTGGCCCATGATGGTGACCACGGGAGAACGGGGCAAGAGGTCTTTGGGATCGTCCGGGGTGTCCTCGAACATTTCCGCTCCGTAAAGGGGCACCACTTCTACGATGGCATCATGGGCGGATGACAGGGTCTCGGCCACGGTCATATCCAAACGCTGATTGATCGTCGCCAAAATTTTGAGGTCCAAGAGCTCCTTGATTAGCACTCCGGCTTTGACATTGAGTTTCTGGGCCAGTTCAGCGACCGTGATCCCTTCGGTGACCTTGATCTTCGTGAGAACCTTCGGTTCCGAACTCTCTTCCGTTGCCGGTTTCTCCTCGATGGGTTCGGCCTTGACCGCCAAAGCTGCGGCTGACTTGGGCCGTCCCGCCGCCAGGCCATGACCGCCCTTGGCCGGATGGGGTTTGGGGCCGATCTTGCGGGCCGCGGGTTGGGAAGGCCGGTAAGCCGGCGCTCCAGACCTTGTTCCGGAAGGCTTGGAAGGTGCCAAGGTCGGGTAGGTGGCGGTTGCCGCCAGGGAGGGCGAATTGGAATTAGTCGTTTTGGCCACGGGGCGTACAGAGCCAGGCGAGGTAGCTCCGGGCGTTTTTGTGGAGGTTTTGGCCGCTGGAGTAGCCGCCACGGGAGCAACCGCCTGAAGATCGGCAAGCCCCAAATCCCTGCGGATTTCCGACTGGATCTTATCGTCCACGAGCGTTAGTTGGCTGGGCACGTTGAAGCCCAGTTTTTTGCAGCGATCCAGGACTTCTTTGCTGGGAAGGCTTAATTCTTTGGCGAATTCGAAAATACGCTTAGCCATGGGATTCGGTCCCCTCCGTTTCGATACTGGGTTCGGCGGGGATAATAAATTCCGGGGAAGGCGGAATCACGGGCAACCCGTCCGTGCCCCTCGTCAATTCAACGGCGGCGGGTGGGGCTGCGGACTCGATGGAGCCCTCATCTATCTCATCGGGCGGAGCCGATAGTTTTTCTTCCTGGGTGAGTCCCGCCGCCTCTGCGGAGGGCGCTTCTACCTTCGCCTGGGCAATTTCATCGGCGGTCGTTTGGGAAACTTCCTGGAAGTGGGCATCCATGCGGGCCCTTTCTTCCAAGGCATGTTGTTCCTCATTCTTGATGTCGATCTTGATGCCCGTCAAACGGGCGGCCAAGCGGGCGTTTTGGCCCTTCTTGCCGATGGCGAGGGAAAGCTGGTCGTTGGGCACGATGACCTCGGCCGAAGGTATCTCGGCGTCGGCGTGCAACACGATGCGGGCGATACGGGCCGGGGAAAGGGCCTTGGCCAGGTAGGTGGTAGGATCTTCGTCCCAAGGAACGATATCGACCTTTTCACCGCGGATCTCATCCACGATATTCTGGACACGGATCCCCTTGACGCCCACGCAAGCGCCCACGGGATCAATGCGGTCATCGCTCACCACGCGCACGGAGATCTTGGTACGGGCGCCGGCTTCCCGGGCCACACTCTCGATCTTAACCGAACCCTCGTAGATTTCGGGCACTTCCAATTCGAACAATTTGCGCACCAGATTCGGATGGGCGCGCGACACGATAATGGCGGGCCCTTTCAGGGTTTTGCGCACTTCCAACACGAGGAACTTCATGCGCTCCCCCGTGGAATAACGTTCGCGGGGCACTTGCTCTTTGGCGGGCATCAGGGCCTCGGTATCGCCCAGGGATATGATGACATTGCGGCCTTCGTAGCGCAGCACGCTTCCGGTAATGAGGTCTCCCTCTTTTTCTTTGAACTGGTCGTAAACGCTCTGGCGCTCGGCGTCCTGCACGCGCTGGACGATGACTTGTTTGGCGGTCTGTGCCGCGATGCGGCCGAACTGCTCGGGGGGAATGCGGATCTTCAGAACCCCGTCAAGCTCGATTTCTTTGTCGACCTTGCGGGCGTCCTCCAGGCTGATCTGCAGGTTCGGGTCCTCGACTTTTTGGACCACTTCCTTCAGGTAAAAAGCTCGGAACTCGTAATCAGTCTCGTCAAATTCCACTTCCACTTCCTGGCCCACGCCGAAGATTTTCTTGGCGGCCGAGGACAAGGCAGCTTGGATCGCTTCGACCAATTGTTTTTTGTCGATGCGCTTGGTATGTTCGATTTGGCTCAT
The DNA here is from genome assembly GCA_963771075.1 of candidate division FCPU426 bacterium. Lineage (GTDB taxonomy): Bacteria > Oederibacteriota > Muellerivitia > Muellerivitales > Muellerivitaceae > CAVTWJ01. The sequence continues at coordinate 136,936 of CAVYSE010000025.1, forward strand.
GACCAAGGCCAGCTCGTTGCCCATTTCCAAACCCCTTAAAATAATTTTCAATTCTCAGCTTTAAGTTCTTAATTTTGTATTTATTAACTTAAAACTAATAACATTTCTACAATTCAACGACCAGTCTTGCGGTCTTCACGGATGCCAGGGGAACCCAGAGGGTTCTTTCCTTGCCGATCCGGACCAGAACCCGGTTCTGATCCATTCCGTTTAATCTTCCGTCAAAGCTCACCAACCCCTCCAGGGGCTGGTTAAGGACGAATCGGGCCAATCGGCCCTCGAACCTTTGGTAATCGCCGCTGTGGCGAAGGGGACGGTCCATCCCTGGTGAAGAAACCTCCAGCAAGTAGGAACCTTCCACCACGTCCAGCTCATCCAGGCGACTTTCCAATTCCCGGCTAACGGTTTCGCATTCCTGCAAGCCCACTTGGCCATTCGGCTTATCTAAAACTAACGAAAGAACCGTTTTTCCGCCTTGGGAACGGGTTCCCAGGTCGAAAAGCTCGAAAAAATTGTCCTTAACCACCGCTTCGGCCAGCTGTCGAATCTGGCTCAATTTCAGCGGGTCCGGCAACCCCATGTTTCACCTCGTCCATAAACAACGAACGGCCTTATCGGCCGTTTGGGATCGCAATTTGCGGTTTTTTCCCTAAAAATTCGAAAAAAAAAGCGGGCCGTTAAAGGGCCCACTTTGGGGGGTCAGCCTTAAAATTGCTCAGTAGTTTTAACAAAACCAAGGGTTTTTCGCAAGGGGAAAGGGCTCGGCTCTATCTAGGGGATGGGAAAAAAGGTATTCACCCCCATATAAGGGGGTATCTTTGTTTTTTGGCATTCATTGTTTCATCCCGGTGAATCTTTGTTGCTTATATACCATCTCAAAACAGTGAAACCTGTTTTGAATCTGGCATATCTTTCAGACATCCATGTCCCTTCAATATTTCCAATACGTTTTTATTCACTCCACAGCGCTCTTGGATTTCCTCAACGGAGCTAAAGGGCATCTTGGCCCGTTCTTCCAATATGGACTCAGCCGCGGTTTCACCCAGGCCCGGAAGGCTGATCAAGGGAGGCCGCAACATTTTTTCCCCCTGGCTTTCATGAATCAGAAATTGGCGCGCGTCCGAATTGTATAGATCGACCGGTAAAAACCGGAATCCCCGCGCGTAAGTTTCCTCAACCACTTCCAACACCGAAGCCTCGTCCAATTCTTTGGCCGTGGGTTTCTCAATGGATCGGATCAATTTAATACGGTCCCGCACTCGGCCCATGCCGTCGCAGGCCACGGTCGCGTCAAAACCAAAGGCTTTGTTCGTGAAATAGTCGGCGTAAAAGGCCAGGGGTTCGTGCGCCTTATACCACGCGATGCGGAAACTCATGATGCAGTAAGCCACCGCGTGGGCCTTGGGGAAGATGTATTTGATCTTCTTGCAGCTGTCGATGTACCAATGGGGCGCCTTGACGGTGTTCATGATCTGTTCATATTCGGGTTTGAGTCCCTTACCCTTACGGACATCTTCCATGACTTTGAAGGCTACGGCCGAGTCCATACCCTTGGCCATCAGGTCGTTCAACATGTCGTCCCGGGTGGAAATGACTGTAGATAGGGTCGCCGTTCCCTTTTTTATCAGGTCTTGCGCGTTGCCCAGCCAGACATCCGTCCCATGGGCCAGGCCCGAAAGGCGGACCAGGTGCTCAAAGCGCGTTGGCCTTGTGTCGCGCAACATGTCCATGGCGAAGCCGGTACCGAATTCAGGCACTCCCAAGGTGCCCAGGTCTTTATCGATCTTTTCCTTAAGCCCAAGGGCGTTGATCCCGGAAAAAAGGCTCATGGTCTTTTCATCATTCAACGGAATTCCCAGGGCGGGAATGCCGGTCATGGCCTCCAACCTTTTCAAGCTGGTCGGGTTGTCATGTCCCAATATATCGAGCTTTACCAGGCAGTCATGCATGCTCCGGAAGTCGAAATGA
>CAVYSE010000026.1:0-144686 GCA_963771075.1 candidate division FCPU426 bacterium
GCGAAAAGCCCGTCAAACTCTTCGTTTTGGGCAAGAACGTCTGGCGGGAGGAGGAAGCCTGGCCGCTCGCGCGCGCCAGCGATACCCGCTATTATCTTCATTCTCTGGGCAAAGCGAACTCACTCAGCGGCGACGGGACGCTCAACACACACGGCTCCGGCCGAGCGAGCCGTCCGATCAGTACGTCTACGACCCGCAGAATCCTGCGCCGACGCGCGGCGGCCCTCTGTGCTGGGACTCCGCGCACTTGGCTCCCGGCGCGTTGACCAGCGTCCAGTGGAGACCCGCAGTGACGTGCTGGTTTATTCTACGCCGCCGTTCGAAAAGGACATCGAGGTCACCGGCCCTGTCAGCGTTGAACTTTACGCCAGCTCATCCGCCGTGGATACCGATTTCACCGGCAAGTTAGTGGACGTGTGGCCGAATGGATTTGCGCAAAATCTCACGGAGGGAATTCTGCGCGCCCGTTACCGCAACTCCCCGGAAAAAGTCGAGTTCATGAATCCGGGCGAGGTCTACAAGCTCAATCTAGACCTCTGGGCCACCTCGAATGTCTTCCTCAAGGGGCACAGGCTGCGGTTGGAAATCTCCAGCAGCAACTTTCCACGCTTTGACCGCAACCTGAACACGGGCGAAGATCAGGGCCATGGCACTCGATGGGTGAAGGCTACCAACACGATTTGCCACACGATTGGGTGGGGGTGTGGGTCCATGTCAAAGACCATGTGAGGGTGGTCGTAGCCGTGTTCGTGAAAGTTTTCGTGAGGGTATGGGTGTTCGTAACCGTGAAAGTGCTTGTCAGGGTTGGGGTATTGGTAATAGTGGGGGAAAATGGGAAGGTGTTCGTCGCGGTCGGTGTGACCGTCGGCGTTCTCGTCACTGTGAGGGTGGGAGTAACCGTGGGCGTATAGGTCCTGGTCGGGGTAACGGTTAAGGTTGGGGTGGATGTCGAAGTGGCCGTGAAAGTATTGGTAGGCGTCACTGTGGGGGTCCAGGTCCGGGTCACCGTCGGAGTGGGCGTCACCGTGGGAGTATCCGTGATCGTGGGGGTCAGCGGGAAGGTATTCGTCCAGGTCGGTGTGACCGTTGGCGTCCTTGTCACCGTGACGGTGGGGGTCACCGTGGGCGTATAGGTGAAGGTCGGCGTGAAGGTTTGAGTGGGGGTTACGGTATTCGTGCGGGTAGGGGTCACGGTTGGGGTATAGGTAGGGGTGGCCGTGTATGTGTTCGTGGGGCTAATGGTGGGCGTGATTGTATTCGTATTCGTCGGTGTGACCGTGTTGGTATGCGTAGGCGTCACGGTGGGGGTGTTGGTGTTAGTCGGGGTCACCGTGGGTGTGATTGTATTGGTAGGTGTCACTGTATTGGTTTTCGTCGGAGTAACAGTAGGGGTATGGGTGGGCGTTACGGTTGGGGTCACGGTGGGGGTGTTGGTAGGCGAGACCGTGTTCGTGTAGGTGGGTGTAACGGTAGGCGTAAAAGTATTCGTCACGGTATAAGTATTCGTAGGCGTCACCGTTGGGGTAAAGGTATTCGTCCGAGTGGGTGTAAGGGTGGGAGTGACGGTGGGCGTGAACGTGTTCGTTGGCGTTGGGGTCAAGGTGGGAGTCCGGGTAGGAGTCATCGTAGGTGTCCAAGTCGGGGTCACGGTGGGCGTTGAGGAGGTCACCGTGCAAAGCATGGTGGTCTGAAACTCCACCGTGTTGGAAGTCAAGGGAGCGCCCCCCGCGTAGCTCAAGACAGCGTTGTTGAGGACGTTGCAAGGCCCCCCCGGGACAGGGTACCAACTGGAACCAACGGTAAAAGTGACCGAATCGGAAAAACCATATCCCGGAAAACCTTCGGGGTAAACCCAATAGAAAGCCTCGAAGTTGCCCCCAATGGTCACCCAGTAGAAATTCGGCCCCAAGGGGGGATTCAACCAAGGATTTTCCCAACCCGGTAAACCTGTGTTCCAATCTTTATAGTAGAAGTTCCATTCGTTGAAATAACCGCCACTGGATGAGTAATAAAGGGCCGGCCCCGGATTGCCTTCCGATACGGTCACCGGCCCGGTATAAGGCCCCCCGCTGTTGGTGGTTTTTACCACGTAAGTCACGGGTCCTCCAATTATGCCGGTAGTCGCGCCCAGGATCGACTTTTGGATGGCCAGGGTCGGTTGAGGGGTGGCCGTGGCGCAGGGAGCCGCGCCTCCCACATTGAAAGTATCCCGGAAGAGATATTCCTGGTATTGGCCTTGGAAGGATGCCCCCGCCGTCGGGCCCAACCAGTCGATCAGGGTTCCGTTTGCGCTCAAAAGGGCGCTATAGCCCACCGGAACGGGCGGCATGGTATTAGCGCGCGCAAAATTCGCCGTCCATGATCCGTCCAGGGAAAACCCTGGGTAGTCCCATCCCGGGGGATAGGTTGGGTTATTGGAATACCCGGCGTAATGCCAAAGGATGTCCTCGTCGTTGCTGGTGATTTCCTGGCTTGGACAGCAGGAATAGTTGATGACCAGGTCCCAGCAGACACCCGAGTCGGAATAGTAGGTATCGGCCAGGTCAACGCCGAGCACGTTTTGGCCCAGGGCCAAGGCGCTGGTCAGGAGCGCCGGGTTGATGTTAATGGTCGTCATATTGGCCCAACAGGTGACGGTTCCCGCCGGGCTCGCCCCGGCGGTGGATATGCAACTGCCGAGCAGGGTGCCGTTCATGTAAAAAGTGGCGTTGTCGTCGTCCAGAAATTTCAAGGTGGCGGAAGTGACCGTGCATCCCGAACTGACGTGGGTCGGCGTGATCGTGAACGTCTGCGTGGGGGAGCCGATAGTGGGGGTCGCCGAGGGGGAGCCCACGGTAGGGGTGGTTGTGTAGGTAGGCGTGGAAGTGGGGGTGAAGGTGTGGGTGGAAGGGCCGGGGGTCCAAGTAGGGCCGCAAGGAGGGAACTGGACGTTGCTTGTGGCGAAAAGGCCGGTCTGGCCGGCCACCGATGCGCCCAGGGGGTTGCATTCGTCCACGGGGCCGAGCGTGACGGAATCACCCCGCACGTCGGTCAGGATAAAGTTATAGGGGCCGGGTCCCATATTGCCGTTATTCGCCGTGTTCTCCCAATATTCGTCGTTTCCCGCGAAGGTCGTGGCCAGGGATAAGGGGATATAGGCGCCACCGCCGCTACTGACCTGCACCGCGGTGATGGGGAACAAGTAATCCATGAATTGGATCGGTGAATACCATGTGTTGCACGTGTCCTTAAAGTTGTAGGTGATGTTGTCCGTGGGGTTGGCGCCGCCCACGTTGAGCAGGTTCGCGGGACATTGGACGAACGTCCAGGTGATATTGATTTGGCCTGGCATCCCTGGTTCAATGATGGCAAAGGCCGACGGCGACATGTCGATCTGGTCGGGGTTGATGCAAGTGCCGCATTGATCCACGACCGTCATCGTGACTGATTTTCCGTTTCCGGTATCATGCACCGCCACGCAGGCTCCGCAAGCCAATCCGTTTTGGTAATCATTTCTTGTATGGCCGTCAATGGCGCAGTAGAGATTCGGATCGTAATCGCCGACGGCATATCCGCAATTTCCGGTGCCCGGATACTCAACGAGGTTCTGGTAAAAAGTGCCGACGGTTGAATAGGTGGTGGGCCCTCCCGGGTCTTGGGGACAATAGTTGGAAGAGGTCACCACTTGGGCATGAAGAAATGACGCTTCACCTAAGACTAGGAAAATAGCCGTTAAGAGCCTGGTAACACGCACTATCAAACGAATCAGGGCCGCGCTCCCTATGAGGGGGGGTATGAAATCGTTTTTATAAATCGACACTTAGTTTCTCTTTTCATCAAAGGGTTAGCTCTTAAAAAACTCGTTTTATCTCAAGATGAGAAGTTTGCCCACGGCGCGATGCCCGTTGACTGTCACTACCACGTAGTAGACCCCGTTGGCCAGGGGGTTGCCCGACGGGCCCGTCAATTGGATCGTAATGGGCGTTCCCGGCGCCATCGGGCCATAGGAGTGGTCCTGCACTTTCCGGAAGGCCAAGGTGTATATCTCCACCCTCACGGTTTGGATTCCCACATAGGGCGGTGGCAGGATTTGAACCGTGGGCCCGGTCGCCGGGTTGGGATAGATCCCCACATGGCCCGACGGCACCGTGGCGATGGGAGTGATCGACCAGGTCAGGGTGGGTGTGGCCGAGGCCAAGGGGGTGGCGGTGATGGACGCCGTGAAGGTGGCCGTGGAAGTCAGGGTCGGGGTCATCGTACCCGTGGGGATCGGTGTTCCGGTCCAGGTGGAAGTGGGGCTGGATGAAGCCGTCATCGAAACAGTGGGCGTGAAGGTAAAGGTAGGAGTGGAAGTGGAAGTAAATGAGAAGGTTGATGTGAAAGTGGGTGTGGATGTTGCGGTCAGGGTGGCTGTATTGGAGGAGGTGGGCGTCATCGACCCAGTGGGTGTTGAGGTGTTCGTCCAAGAGGCGGTTGGGCTGAAGGTGGGGGTGGCGGTGGGTGTCCGGGTTGGGGTCGCGCTCTCCGTCACTGTCGGTGTCCAGCTAAAGGTCGCGGTGCTTGTGGAGGAGGCCGTCAAAGTCACGGTGAGCGTCAAGGATGGCACCGGAGTTTGGCTGGGGGTCAACGAGAACACCGGCGTCAAAGTTAGGGTGCTTGAAACCGTCGAGGTCAAGGTTTCCGTGGCTGTCGCCGATGAGGTCGCGGTGCCTGTAGTGGTAGAAGACGCGGTTTGCGTTTTCGTCTGGGTTGATGTGGGTGGTAGCGTTGGAGTCCAGGAGGCTGTCGTGCTGGGAGTCGTCGAATCCGTTGGCGTGGAAGTGTCCTGAACCGTCCAAGTCGATGTAGGCGAAAGGGTTTGGGATGGGCTGAATTGCAAAGTTGCGGTGGGTGTTCCCGAAAGTGTGGGAGTCAAAGTCGCGCTCGCCGTCGAGCTAGGGGTCCCAGTGGCTGTGTTCGATCGCGTCCAGGTGAGGGTCGCCGTGGAGGTCCAGGTACTGGAAGGAGTGGCGGAATCGGTAGCGGTTGATGTCGGAACGAGGCTATGGGTCGAAGTGGCCGTGGGGGTGAGGGTAACCGTCGCGCTGAACTGCAAGGTAGCCGTGGGGGTCCCGCTTGGAATGGGGGTTCCCGTGGCCGTCTTTGTTGGAGGATTAGTATAAGTGGCCGAGGAGGTGCTCGTTAGAGAGGGGGTTGAGCTAGAAGTAAAGGTTCCGCTGGGGGTCGGGGTAGAGGAAGCCGTGGATGTGCGCGTGAAGGTTGCCGATGGGGTACTCGTCAAGGTGGCGGAATTCATGGGGGTGTTCGTGATCGTGAGGGTATTCACCGGAGTCAACGTGATGGTCGAAGTTAGGGTCGGAGTAACGGTCAATGTGGGGGTCCGGGTCGCCGTTGAGGTCGGCGTGGAAGTGATCGTCGAAGTCCAGGTCCGGGAGGATGTGGGGGTGGAGGTTACCGAGAGTGTGGCCGTGGAAGAAGCGGTGGAAGTCCGGGTGAGGGTGCCGGTGGAAGTGCTCGTGGCGGTGTTGGCCACCGTATTCACGGGGGTGGAGCTGGAGGTCGCTGTGGAGGTAGCGGTTAGGGTAAGGGTCGCGGACAAAGTGGGGGTCAGTGTCACCATTTGAGTCCGGGTAGGAGTTAGGGTCATCGTGCTGGTATATGTCCGTGTGGAAGTTAAGGTAGGCGTTGAAGTAGCGGTGTTGGCAAGGGTCGCGGTCCAACTAGCCGTTAAAGTGGTAGTACTCGTCGGCGTTCGGGAGCGGGTGGCGGAGGGAGAGGGACTGAGGGTGACAGTAGATGTCAAGGAGGGTGTTAGGGCGGGGGTAGAGGTTCGTGTGGGCGTTGCGTTGCCCGTGTTCGTGGGACTCGTTGTGGGCGTGGTCCCGGGGCAGTAATTCCCTATCGCCCGGACGTTATCCACCTGAAAGTTCATGGTGAGTACGCTGTCATTCGCCCATTGAAGTCCACTGACCTGGTTTTGCCCGAAAGGCTGGGGGGGGGTCCCAAAACCCCTTTGCGCGGTTTGATTGAAATAAACGGTGACCGCCGTCCAGGCGGCGGGCGCGACAAAGGTTACTCCGTAATGGTCTCCGGTTGTGACCGTGGCGCTTTCAATCTGGAACCAGTAGGTTCCCCCGTCCCCTTTCACGTCAAAAGCGATTCCCACATAGTTGGAAAGATCCGTGGTCCCGCTGCTCAAGGGGCAGCTCAAGCCTCCGTAACCGCCCGAATCGAGCGTTCCGCTCATGGAGGCGGAATAATTGGAAGTTCCACCCGATCCTCCGGTGGCGATCGAGAAGGTTAAATTACTACCGGTATCCTCGTAATCGGACCAGGTTCCTCCCCACAAATTCGTGGTACTGTTGGTCGGAAAGTCGTCGATCATGCAGTAGGCGCCCGGGATGGGAGTATGGGTGGCCGTAAAGGTCGCTGTCGGAGGAAGGGTGTTGGTAGGCGTGGCGGTGGGCCCGAAGGAACTCGTGGACCCCACGAATGAAACCACGCTGGAAACCGGCAGAGAATAGGTGAAGCTTCCCCCGGAGACCGCCACCGCCGCCTTCTCCGTGAGGTTGTCGTTGAGGCCCGTCAGCCACGGTGTCACTGAGGTAGCGGTGATCCCCGTTAGGCTGAAGGTTTGGTTGACTGCCGCAGCGCTTCCATTGATAGCAACGATAATGAACTGACCCGAGGTGGCGTTTTTAAAAGCGGAAACCGAAACACCCGCCGAAGGGTTTGCCGTAGCGGATATGAGGTAGGAACCCGGACGAACGAATCTGCTCCAATTTCCCATGACATACAATCTTTTTGAGATAGTGCCGTCCGATTCGACCAGGCCGCCATTGTCCGTGCCGGTGCTCTGGAGCCACCAGTAATGAAAAGCGTTCATATTTGAGTTGACTAAAGATTTGTGAATGAGTCCCGCGACATAAAGGCCGGATCCCATGGAAGGATCGGGGGAGGCGCTGATTTGATCGTAAATTTCCGTTTCCCAATATTCGCGGGTAACTCCATTGGGCGGGTTAAGCTGGGTGTCCGCGAAAGAAATCGGGCCTGATCCATAAAGGTGGGTGCCGATAAAAGAAATATAGGTGGCCGCAGCCGCGTCGTCCAAGGTCGTGGTAGCGTCGCCGTCGCCCGTACTGCCGGAGGTGAGAAGGCTGTTCTTGGAAGGCTCGGGTATCATGATTTTGGTGGTATTGCCTCTAAATGTTGGCCCCATACCCTGTGAAATGAAATCGTGAAAAACCTGGCCAGTCCATATGCCGGATTCGTAAGTGACATTTTGATCGGGTTCGTTTTGTGGGGATATGCACATAAGGGTGACGCCTTGGCTTTGGCAAAAATTGGCATAATTGAGCAGGTATTGGGCGTAGGCGCCGTAATCGGCCGCTAAAAGCATTCCCCCGTTATCCACGTTGCCATTGCTCTTCCAGATCCCAGGCGGGGACCATTCGGTGGCCCAGATCTGCGTACAACCCAGTCCCAGGGCCTGCTTCATAACTTGCAGTTCTCCCTGGTCGGTGACGGAAGTGCCTGTCGTAGGGTTGTCATAGGGAATGTGGCAGCGGAGCATGGACAGCCCCACCCCTGCGGCGCTGGTGACCCCTGCGTTTGTAACGGTGTTGGTGGAATCCCAAAAATCGGTCGAGAGTTGCGTGGTAAAAACGCTGGTATGCCAGGCGCTAGAGGCTCCGAATCCGCGGATGAACTGGTAGGTTTGAGTCGAATCAATGGTGGCGCTTCCCGCCCAAAGGCTGGAAGTGACGCCAAGAAGAATTGATAGGATCAATAATCGAAGGTTTTTTCGCGTCTTCATTTTTTACCTGGGAATTCCACTATCTCAAAACCAGCAGTTTCCCGACGGCCCTTCTACTGCTGGTCGTCACTACAACGTAGTAGACCCCGTTGGCCAGGGGGTTGCCCGACGGGCCCGTTAATTGGATGGTAATGGGCGTTCCTGACGGCATCGGACCATAGGGGTGGTCCTGCACCTTCCGGAAGGCCAGGGTATAGATCTCCACCCTCACGGTTTGGATTCCCTCGTAGGGCGGCGGCAGGATTTGAACCGTGGGCCCGGTCGCCGGGTTGGGATAGATCCCCACATGGCCCGCCGGTACCGTGGGGATGGGCGTGATGGATAAAGTCATGGTTTGCGTAGTCGTGGCCAGGGGCGTGGCCGTAATGGAAACCGTAAGGGTGGCCGTGAAAGTTCCGGTCGGGATCATCGTACCCGTGGGGACCGGTGTCCCGGTCCAGCTGGAAGTGGGCGTGAACGAAGCCGTCATCGAAACACTAGGCGTAAAGGTATAGCTAGGCGTGGGGGTGGTGGTAAACGAGAAGGTTGATGTAAAAGTGGGTGTAGGTGTAAAGGTCAGGGTGGCTGTGTTCGAGTTGGTAGGCGTCATCGACCCAGTAGGCGTTGAGCTGACCGTCCAGGAGGCGGTGGAGCTAAAGGTAGGGGTGGAAGTGGGTGTCCGGGTCGGGGTCGCTGACTCCGTGACCGTCGGTGTCGAACTCATGGTCGGGGTGCATGTGGAGCTAGAGGTCGAACTAACAGTGGGCGTCAAGGATGGCACCGGGGTTTGACTGGGGGTTACCGAGAACACCGGGGTCAGAGTAATGTTGCTCGAAACCGTCGATGTAAGGGTTTCCGTGGCTGTCGCCGACGATGTCACGGTGCCTGTATAGGTAGAAGACGCGGTTTGCGTATTCGTCTGGGTCGATGTGGATGTAAGCGTTGGAGTCCAGGAGGCGGTCGGGCTGGGCGTCGTCGAATCCGTTGGTGTGGACGTGACCTGAACCGTCCAAGTCGATGTAGGCGAAAGGGTTGGGGATGGGCTGAATTGCAAAGTTGCGGTGGGTGTTCCCGAAAGGATGGGCGTCGAAGTCTCGGTCGCAGTCGAGCTAGGGGTCCAAGTGGCTGTGATCGATCGCGTCCAGGTGGGGGTCTCCGTGGAGGTCCAGGAACTGGAAGCAGTGGCGGATTCGGTAGCAGACGATGTTGGAACCAGGCTATGGGTCGGAGTGGCCGTGGGGGTGAGGGTGATCGTCGCGCTGAAATGCAAGGTCGCCGTGGGTGTCCCGCTTGGAGTGGCGGTTCCGGTGGCCGTCTTTGTTGGAGTGTTAGTGTAAGTGGCCGAGGAGGTGCTCGTCAGCGAGGCCGTTGGGGTATGGGTAAAGGTACCGCTGAGGGTCGGGGTAGAGGAAGCTGTGTATGTGCGCGTGAAGGTTGCCGATGGGGTACTGGTCAAGGTGGCGGAATTCATGGGGGTGTTCGTGATCGTGAGGGTATTCACCGGAGTCAACGTGATGGTCGAAGTACCGGTAACTGTGGGGGTCCGGGTAGCCGTTGAGGTCGGCGTGGAAGTGATCGTCGAAGTCCAGGTCCGGGAGGATGTGGCGGTATTCACAACTGTATTGGTTGGTGTGGAAGTAGCTGTCCTTGTGGCGGTCGAAGAAGGGGTATAGGCGTTAGTCGGCGTGGAGGTGGAAGTCGACGTAGAAGTAGAACTGAAGGTGCTTGTGGGAGTATGGGTACGGGTAAAGGTCGAAGTGGCGGTTGAAGTATTAGCGACCGTGTTCGTTGGGCTGGAGGTGGCGGTTCTTGTGGAAGTGAAAGAAATTGTCTTAGTGGCTGTGGAGGTGGCAACAGGTGTGGGTGTTTTCGTGGCGGTCGAGGTGGAAGTACTAGTCGGAGTGGAAGTTTTGGTGGGTGTGAGGGTAAAGGTAGGCGTGTTACCGCCGGTACAGGCGGGATGGGTCAAGCCCATCAGCCAGGGATAGACCGTCTGCCCCTCATAGGAGGTCAGCACCCAGCCGGTAGTGCCGGTGGATACCGGGGCGGAGAGGGTCGAGGACCAGTCCGCAAGCAACATGGGCGACGCTTGGATATCCATGTCCCAAGCCATGCCGCCGTAGACGTAATTCTTGTCATTGGTGCCGTTAATGAAGGTGATCACGCTGTTCACGAAAGAGCCGCCGTCGGTGGTATTGGCCGAATTCCCGAATTCCTCGATGAACACCGGGCCGTAGGTGAGGGCCGGGTCGATATTCTGTTCCCAGAGGGTGTTGCAGTTGCAACCGCCCTTATTGTTGTAGATGTGGGCCGAGTAGACGATGCCATTGCCCCCGGCCTTATCCACCACCGGGCTCATGCCCTCGTAATAAAAGGAATACTGCTGGCCGCCGACGATGCAGATATTCTCGGCGTTGGTGCCGCTGGCCAGGGTGCTGCTGCCGCTGGCCGTGGTGCCCCGGATGGTGTTCACGATGGACTGCAGGCCCGGCGTGGTGAAACCCTCGGAGGTCGTGCCCCCGTCCAGCCAGACGGTCCAGGAAGTCGGGTAGGGCTCGTTGAAGGTGTCGAAGAGCACGGAGGGGTTGTTGGCGTAACGGGCGGCGACGCTGGCCCAGAAGACCAGGCTGTTCTCGTCGGGCATGGAATATTGCTCGGTAGCCGTGGCTGTGGAGCCGTCACCGGACCATTGCAGGTCAATGTCGCAGTAGATGTTGTTGGCGTTGCAATAAGCCACCAGGGAATCCACGAAGCTTTGGTAGGCCGCTTGGCTGGTGGTACCCCGGTTCGTGGGGCTGGTTTGCGCGTTGCCGTCCCACCAATCCTGGTCCAGGGGAATGCGGACGCAATTGACGTTCCAATACTTCACCGCTTCCTGTAACTGTGTCATGACCCCGTTGCCGCCGGAAGGCCCGTCCCCCGGCTGGGCTTCCCATTCCAGGGAATCAAGGTTCACGCCGGTTAGGCGCACGGTGCAGCCACCGGATGCGGTGACGATTTGGTTTCCGGAAACTTTCAGCGGGGGCGGAGCGGCTCCAAGGGGTGAAAAACATTCCAAATAAAATACAACCAGAGCCAAATTAAATGCCCTAAGCATCAGTTCTTGAAACGTTTTAGTAGATGTTCGCGTAAAGATCATGTTGTAACTTCTAACTCCATTTCTACCGAGACAGCATTTGAACTGGAAACACTTCTTCCGAAATGTTCAAGTTTTAAGCACCATTCCCACATAAGAAAAACTCGTTTTATCTCAAGATGAGAAGTTTGCCCACGGCGCGATGCCCGTTGACTGTCACTACCACGTAGTAGACCCCGTTGGCCAGGGGGTTGCCCGACGGGCCCGTCAATTGGATCGTAATGGGCGTTCCCGGCGCCATCGGGCCATAGGAGTGGTCCTGCACTTTCCGGAAGGCCAAGGTGTATATCTCCACCCTCACGGTTTGGATTCCCACATAGGGCGGTGGCAGGATTTGAACCGTGGGCCCGGTCGCCGGGTTGGGATAGATCCCCACATGGCCCGACGGCACCGTGGCGATGGGAGTGATCGACCAGGTCAGGGTGGGTGTGGCCGAGGCCAAGGGGGTGGCGGTGATGGACGCCGTGAAGGTGGCCGTGGAAGTCAGGGTCGGGGTCATCGTACCCGTGGGGATCGGTGTTCCGGTCCAGGTGGAAGTGGGGCTGGATGAAGCCGTCATCGAAACAGTGGGCGTGAAGGTAAAGGTAGGAGTGGAAGTGGAAGTAAATGAGAAGGTTGATGTGAAAGTGGGTGTGGATGTTGCGGTCAGGGTGGCTGTATTGGAGGAGGTGGGCGTCATCGACCCAGTGGGTGTTGAGGTGTTCGTCCAAGAGGCGGTTGGGCTGAAGGTGGGGGTGGCGGTGGGTGTCCGGGTTGGGGTCGCGCTCTCCGTCACTGTCGGTGTCCAGCTAAAGGTCGCGGTGCTTGTGGAGGAGGCCGTCAAAGTCACGGTGAGCGTCAAGGATGGCACCGGAGTTTGGCTGGGGGTCACCGAGAATACCGGTGTCAATGTAATGGTGGTCGAAAGGGTTGAGGTAAGCGTTTCGGTGCTTGTCGCCGATGAAGTGAAAGTATTCGTGGGGGTATAAGTCGCGGTTTGTGTATGGGTCTGGGTCGATGTGGGTGTATGGGTTGAGGTCCAGGAGGAGGTCGTGCTGGGAGTCATCGACACCGTTGGTGTGGAAGTGGCGGGGACAGTCGGTGTGGACGAAGGCGAAAGGGTTGGGGACGGGCTGAACTGCAAAGTTGCGGTGGGTGTTCCCGAAAGGGTGGTCGTCAAAGTCGCGGTCGCAGTCGAGCTTGATGTCCAAGTCGCTGTGATCGATCTTGTCCAGGTGGGGGTCGTCGAGGAGGTCCAGGTACTGGAAGGGGTGGCGGATTCGGTCGCGGTCGATGTCGGAACCGGGCTATGGGTCGAACTGGCGGTCGGAGTGAGGGTAATCGTCGCGCTGAACTGCAGGGTAGCCGTGGGGGTCCCGCTTTGAGTGGCGGTTCCGGTGACCGTCTTCGTCGGAGTGCTCGTGGAAGTGGTCGATGTAGTGCTCGTTGGAGAAGCAGTTGGGGTGGGGGTAAAGGTTCCGCTGGGGGTCAGGGTCGAGGAAGCCGTGGAAGTACGCGTGAAGGTTGCCGATGGGGTACTGGTAAAGGTGATGGTATTCACGGGGGTGCTCGTGATCGTCAATGTATTCACTGGAGACTGCGTCAGGGTCGAACTTAGGGTCGGAGTACCGGTAATTGTGGCGGTCCGGGTCGCCGTGGTAGTGGTCGTCGATGTCCAGGAGGCCGTGGGGGTAGACGTTAACGAGGAGGTAGCCGTGGAGGACGCGGTGAAGGTCCGTGTGAAGGTAGCGGTTGAAGTGCTCGTGGCCGTGTTGGCCACCGTATTCGTGGAGGTGGGGCTATAGGTGGTTGTGGAGGATCGGGTAGCGGTCCAGGAAGCACTGGGGGTTGCCGTTATTGAAAGGGTCCAGGTCGGAGTGGCGGTTGGGGTGAAGGAAGGTGTGGAGGTTCGGGTAAAGGACGAGGTGGGTGTCAGGGTGGAGGTCGCGGTGAAGGTCCCCGTCCAAGTCCGGGTGGGTGTCGCTGAAGGGGTATAAGTATTGGTGCTGGCCAGGGTTGCGGTTAATGTTGTGGTAAGGGTAGGGGTCATTGAACGGGTGGCGGTTGATGTGGAGGTAGAAGATCTGGTTGGGGTTAAGGTTTGCGTCGCGGTAAGGGTTGCCGTCGGAGAGTTGGTCGGGGTAGAGGTTCGTGTCCGGGTAGAAGTCGAAGTGGGTGTCGGTGTGGAAGTCGACGCGGTGGCGATATCCCCGTATAAAATACCGCGGCCGTTTGTGCCAAGGTACATTCGTCCGTAAACCGTTTCGTCACCCGCGCAGAAACTTGGTCCCCCAAATTGGTGGTTGGCGTCGTTAGTCCTGACCCAGGTCGTCCCGATTCCGTCATCACAACGGAAAAACCCATAGGTTCCGCTGACGGTGCCCACCAGGTAAACCGCTGGATGGGTATAACCGGAAGCCGCCTTTCCAAAGCCAACCGCCACCGCGCTGGATATGTTGGCGATTTGGGTGGTGGTGACGGTACCCAGCCCCACATTGGTGTAGCGGTAAAGGCCGGCGCTGGTCGGCACCCAAACTTCCCCGGCGATCCCAAAAACGGCCCTTGGCCGGTTCGCCCAGGATAAACCACCCGTAAATGCGGTTCCCGCAACGGCGAAACTGGCCCCGCTATTGGTACTCATATAAAGATTAGTTCCCGAAACGCCATAAAAAATATTATTGTCCGCGCGGTCGGAACCTATTTGGGCGCCGTTGGGAAGGCCCGTCGAATTGTTCCAGCCTGTGCCGTTATTGTTGGAATAATACGTGCCGTTCGGCATGGCCCATACGATAACGGTACCGTTGGCGTTCACCGAGATTTGGCCGTTGCTGCCGGTGCTGGAAAAACCGCCCGGATTCGTCGGGAACGGGGTCCAAGTTTGGCCGTTATTGGTGGAATAGCCCCCCCCTTGCGTCGCCACCCAAAGGCCGTCTCCCACGCGGACCACGTAATTGGTGTCCAACTCCGCGAAATCGATTCCGGTGGTGGTGTTCCAGCTTGGGCTACAGTACATTCCGAGGGCCGGGGATTGGGTGATATCGTTGTGCCGCATTCCGTCGATATCCCCCATCGCGCTGAACAATACCCCTCCCGCGACGGAAGAGGTAAAGTCCTGGATGGCGGTTTCTTCGAGGCCGTAGTCGGTGAAGGTCCAGGTGATGGCGGAGGTAGGGGTTCCTTGGACATTGGTCGTGCTATAGACTCCCTGCCCGGTCGTGTAAATGGCGTTATTGGAATTGAAAGGGTCGATCTCGATGTCCCCCATCCATCCCGCGCCCCCCGGGTTGGGGTGCGTGCACCAGTAGATCCAACTGACCCCATTGTCGTTATTACTGGTTTGATTGGTTCCACTGGTATTGCCGACCGTGGCCCAACTCGATCCCCCGTTGATCGTTCCCCAAATTCTATCCGGGTTCCACCAATCCAGCGTGGTCACCACCACATGTTGGGGATTTTGCGGGTCCACGCAGATGCCGCCATAACCGCCGGCATTGGCGGGCGGACCCGGCAGGGTCTCTTGCGTCCAGGCCAGGGTGGTCGTGTTCAACTTCCACACCTGTCCGTTGGTGATGTTGTTCGGGCCGTAACCCCCGCTGTCATAATTGATCCATAAATTTCCGTCGGTTCCAAGGGAAGCCCGGGGAGGAACCATGTTGGTGGGGCCGCCCGTCACGAGGGTCCAAGTGCTGCCGGAGTTCGTGGAACGGTAGAGGTTGCTGTTTCCCGAGTTCATGGCCTCCACCCCGACGTAGATGGTGGCCGAGGCTGTGCCCGTAACGCCGTGGGGATCAAAAATAACAAAACTCAGGCCGTAGGGGGAATCACCGGTCGCCGTAAAACCGGCTACCTTCGCCCAAGTCGCCGCCGAGTTGGTGCTGACCCACAACCCGCCCATACGCGAGCCAAAATAGAGTTTGCTGGTGAGATTGGGGTCCACGGCCAGCCGTTCCCCCGCGTTTCGCCCATCGGCATTGCCTCCCATGATGACTCCGATGGCGTTCTGGGTCCAACTGTTGCCCTGGTTCGTGGAAGAGAGGACATACCCGTTCCCATTGCCGTAATTTTGGCCGATGGCCGCGTAGACCACTTGCGCATTTTTAGGATCGGGCGCGATGCTTTCGATGCCGTATAAGTTCCAGTCGCTTTCGAAGTCGGTGAGGGGAACCCAAACATTGTTGATATTGTCCCAACGGTAGGCCCCGCCCATGTCGGTGCGCATATAAATGAGACCCTGCTGCACATGGCTATAAGCTATTCCAGAGACGTATCCTCCGGCAGGCACGACGACGTTTTTCCAGGTATAGGTTTGGGCCAGGGAGATGCCCGTGTTGAGGCAAAACACTAATAAAGACGCTGCCGTAAATCGTTTTTTTAAAAAAAGGGCTTTCATTCCTCACCAATTTTCGAATGGGATGACAAGCAAAGAACCCTTTTCAAGGGTTATTCACTTAATTCAGACGTCTGAATAAACTTACCTAATTAATGGGGAACAATCAAGAAAACTACAAGTTTGTTTCAGGCAATTCAAACGTGAAATTTAAACGAATAGCTGAGTTTTCTAGTTTTGTTTCTTTTTATTTTTTGGGAGGGCCAATACTTGTTCCCGTCTCCTACCCAATTCCAATCAATGAATAGGGTCCGGGGTTTTCCACCTTCTTTTGCCTGCTTGTACAACTCGTATGTTTTTCTTCCGAAATGAACCAAATCGGCTTCCAACAAACAAAGGGAAGGCGTTGGATATTGGGCGACCCGGGATAAAGGGCCATAGGCGACCATGCTCAAGTCCCGGGGAACTTCCAAACCCATCTCCCTCAGAACTTGAACGGCAAGCGCCGCTTGATCCGCGGAGACGCATATAACCGCCGTGCAGCCACGCCCAAGAAGACGCTTCAATTGATTCCCGATTCGCACGGTATCCCAAATATCCCAATGATCCGAGGCTTCCACCCATTCCTTCTCAAAAACTAATCCTCTCTTCATATATATGTCCGCCATCGCCTCGTGGACGACTTCATCGTGGAGACCTTCCTCGTAAAAGCCAAGAAACCCGATCCTTTGATGGCCCGCGTCCAGCAATCGCTCAGCGGCCCGTTGGGTGGCTTCGAAGGATCCCGCCATGAGTTGAAAAAATCCCGGTACTTCTTTTTGCGTACTCACGAGAACGACCGGCAAGGTGGAATTGCGCAGGATGGAGAGATGGTCTTCCTGGATCGTCCGGAAGCTTAAGACCACCGCCCCATCCACGCGCCCATCCATCAACTCGTGGATTCCGGTCATCCGGAACGATTGGTGAAGGGGATTCGGATCTTCGGTCGGTTTCAATTCCGGGAGATAAAAAGCCAGGTGTAAACCGTCTTTTTCGGCGGATTCCGCCAGGCCGCCCACCAACGATCCGTAATAGTAGTTAGAAAAAAGCCAGGAGCCTCCCTGCCAAAAAATACCCAGGTTATGGCTCTCTTGCAGGCGGAGGGAACGGGCGAATAGATGGGGCTGATAATGTAGTTTCTCGGCGGCCTTCAGAACCTTTTTCAGGGTCTCGGGGGAAACCCTTTTATCGCCCGCCAGCGCCCGGCTGACGGTCCCATCGGTCACGCCGGAGGCCTTGGCAACATCCAGAATAGTAATTCTCTTTTTTATCATTTGATTATGATTTTACCGCAAGAGAGCATTTGAAAAAAACAATTCCAAAGGAAAGAGAGTTCTTTTTTCAAAACCGGCATTTATCCGTTGGTACGGGTGTCGCCTACGATCACCTGCCCCCATGGGTCGAAAAGTCTGACGGTGGGCGGTCCAAAGGTGTAACACCACCTGCCTTCCATGAACATAGGGGTCAGCTTGGTCCCTATGTTTACTTTGCACCAGGGATCTATTACCTTCCCTAAAATTAGGGTAGAAATCGAACGGTTTATGCCTTTTTATATTGGATCAGTGGTAGTACCCAAACTTAGAATTGGCTCGTTGAAATGAATTTGTTAATAGGGTGAAGGGGTGCTCCCGATCCCTAGTCTGGATTTGCAAGAAAGACCATTCACTTGAAGCGATTGAGAATTTGGTGGTACCCAGACGAAGTCTGGGTGCGCCATGGCGTCATGGAAAGGCGTGAAACCCATTGACCCCCTCCAACAGCGGGTTCCTGCCCGCCCCACCCACTCCCGCGCGGGGCTTTTTCTCCAACGCGTGGGTTTATCCCTTGTTGGCCTGCCTTCTTTTCCTACTTCTTGCGTCCTTCAAGAAGAACATCGATTACGACATGGGAATCTTCCTGAAGGCGGGTCAATGGATTGTCCAACACCATTCCATTCCCCAAAAAGACCCCTTCACCTTCACGGTCAGCGACCATGACTACCTCGATATGGAATGGCTTTACCACGCGGGGTGCTACCTCCTGTTCCAGGTAGCCGGTTATGAGGGCCTGTCGCTCCTCCATATCCTCCTGATCCTGGCGGCCTGTGGCCTAACCTTCCTGCGGATGAGGGCTGAAAACCCGCCCCTTTGGACCTACGGCTTCCTGCTTTTTCCAACCCTCATCGCCCTGGAGACGCGGTTCCTGGCCCGACCCGAGGTCCTGACATGGCTCCTGTTGGTTTTGGATCTTTGGATATTGGACCAGCGGCAGGCCCGTAAAAGGGATTACCTTTTTCTCCTGCCTTTCATCCAGCTCCTATGGGTCAATACCGAGGGCATGTTCATCTTGGGCTGGGTGGTGATGGGCGCCTATCTGGCGGGAAATGGGCTGGCCGAAAAAAGATTGGACCCCCGACTCCTGAAATTTTTTCTCATCTCCCTGGCGGTCTCCTTCCTGAACCCCTATTTCCTCAAGGGGGTGCTGTTTCCCCTCACCCTCTATACGCGGGTGAACGGTACGGGCGTTTTCGCCAAAACCATCGCCGAGTTCCAGTCCCCCTGGCTCGGGGACCTCAATATCTTCAACATGGGCAAAAAGATATCCAACCTTTTCGTTTACCGTTTTTTAAGCCCATTCCTGCTCCTGGTCATCGCGGCGACTTTCCGAAAAAGAAGGCTCCACGAACTGTTCCTGGCCGGCGCCTTTTTCTACCTTTCGGCCATGGCGATCCGGAATATTCCGCTCTTCTTCTACGTGGCCCTGCCCCTCTGCGCGCAGGCGGTCCCGGACCTGGCCCGTTCCTGGACGTTCGCCCGCAAGACGAGCGAATATTTCATGGCCCGCCGGGTTTTCGCCTTTGGCTTGACCTTCGTCATCCTCCTTTTTTGCCTCCGGCTCGTCACCGGCGCCGCGAGCTATCCCAACAAAAAGGACATGGGGTTGGGCCTGAACGACCAATTTCTTCCGATTCGGGCCATCCAATTCATGGTCGACAACCGGATGGACGGGCAGGTCTTGAACAACCTCGGTTTTGGTGGCTGGCTTTCCTGGCTCAGAAGCGACCCGGTTTTTATCGACGGGAGATTGGAGGCGGTGGGGGAGGATTTTTTCGAGAACATCTACGGGGAAAGCTTCGTCCCCGGCGGGTTGTCCTCTTTGTGCGACCAATGGAATATCCGTTATATCTTCCTGAACCCGAGCAAGGATACCCTTTGGATGAACCAACTCAGCTCCATGCCCCAATGGCAACTGGTGTACTTCGACGAGATCGCGGCGATCTATGCCCGGGCCGGGGCCCGGCTTCCGGCGCGACCGACCCGGTGGGAAGACCGGCTCCAGGAGAATGGGGTGGATCCGGCGGGGTCCGATCGTTTCCTGGGAGACTGCCTGGGTCTGAAGCCCACCGGGGTGCTGGAGGGTTTGAAGGATTGGTTGGCCCCCGATCCTTTTCCCGTCAACGATTTTTTGCTCGCCCGGTTCGCGTTCGCGAACGGGAAAATGGAGATCGCGCGCGCCTTTTACGTGGAAGCCTTGCGGCGCGCCCCCACGAACAGGGGCGAGTTGTGCCTGGAGATCGGCAAGACTTTCGCCAGCTCCGGCAACGGGGCCCAGGCGCAGATTTTTTATAAAAAAGCCATGGAATTGGATCCGAGTATCAAGCTGGCCCCCCAGCATTGATAGGTCTTTACCGTCTCGCGAGTTAAACCCAGACGGGGGTCATGATTTTCCATTTCTTTTCAGGTGTCTTTAAGGCTCTAATAGGCCTTCGCGATGGAAGTTTCTTGGGAATGAATTTCAATTTTCGGGGTCAAGGATGCCGAATGGATAAATCCAGGGTATGGGTGGCCGTTTTTTGGCTGGGCCTGGCTTGCCCCATTTGGCCGGGTGAGGTCGTGGTGGACGCGAGCCGCACCTGCCAGGTAATACGCGGGTTTGGGGCCTCAAGCGCCTGGATCTCCCCCAAAATATCGGACAGCCTCGCGCAGATGTTTTTCGACCCTGAAAGCGGCATCGGGCTTTCCATGCTCCGGACCCGCATCCCGCCGGACTGGAATTGGGATTCGGAAGTGCCCGCCATGCGCCAGGCCCGGGCCTGGGGCGTGACCCAGATATGGAGCTCGGAATGGACCCCGCCTCCCTCCTATAAGAGTAACCGGGACCCCAACCATGGCGGCACCCTCCTGCCGGAACATTACCAGGATTACGCCGACTACCTGGTCCGTTACGTCCAGGATTTGAAAACCCACGACCAAATCGACCTCTTCGCCCTCTCGCCCCAGAATGAGCCGGATTACTCGACCGACTATGAATCCTGCTTATGGAGCGGGGAAGCGTTCCGGATCTTTGTGCGGGATTTCCTGGGCCCGGCGTTCAAGGCCCATGGGATCACGGCCAAGATCGTCCTACCCGAATCCTACAAGAACGACCTGGCCCTTTCGGACCCCTCCCTGGACGATCCGGCCGCGGCGGGCTTCGTGGGCGTCCTGGGGGAACATTTATATGGAGGCGGACCCCTGCCCTATTCCCGCGCCCGGGACCTGGGGAAGGAATATTGGGAAACCGAGGTCTCGGACTTCAAATCCTTCGACCGGGGGATGGCCAGCGGATTGAAGTTGGCCCTGCAGGTACACCGGTGCCTGTCGGTCGACGGCATGAACGCCTACCACTATTGGTGGCTGGTCCCCGGGGGCAATAAAAACGACAACGAGGCCTTGACCGACGCGGTGGGGGGAGCCACCAAGCGCCTCTATTGCCTCGGAAACTTCAGCAAGTTCATCCGGCCCGGTTTTTTCCGCGTCGAGACGACGCCCGGCAACGACCCGGACCTATGGGTCTCCGCCTATTCGGACGCCACCTCGGGCCGTTTCGTGGTGGTGGCGGTCAACAACGGGAACCAGCCCTTGACCAAAGTTTTCCGCCTGGAGGGGATGACCCCTGCCTCCGTCACTCCCTGGGTGACCGACGAAGGCCGCGACCTCGAAAAACAACCGGGGCTGGCCCTGTCGGAGGGGGCCTTCACCTATGTGCTTCCCCCATTAAGCGTGGTGACCCTCAACGGCCAGGCGTCCCATTTCGTCCCTACCGCCACGCCCACACCGACCCCGCCGGCCTCCCTCTCCACCGCGAATCTTTCCTGCCTGGTCGACGACCTGGAGCAGGGCGGCAAGGTCAACCGTTGGGGCGGCACCTGGGGCACCTATTCGGGTCCCCGCAGCCATGTCGATTTCGGGGTGGAGAAGGGCGGATCACCCCTTTCCCCCACCTATTGCGCCTCGGCCAAGGGCTCCGTTTCGGATTACGGCGGGATGACCTGCCCCCTGGGCGGCGCCGGCTTGCCGGTGAACCTATCGCGCTACAGCGGGGTTTGCTTTTACACCAAGGGCAACGGGTCCACCTATTGGTTCCAGGCCACCATCCCCTCCATCCAGGACGGGGACCATTACGGTAAGACCTTCCAGGCCGGTCCGTCATGGAAACCGGTGACCCTTCGGTTCGACGAGATGTCGCAAAGGAATTTCGGGGCATCGAAACCCTTTACCCCGGACCAGGTGATCCTGCTGCAATGGGGCAATAGCATGGCGGGAGAGATGGATTTCCAGGTGGACGACGTCCGCCTGTTGGGGGCGGATTGCCCCCCGATGGCCGTTCCGGCACCCGCGCGGGTTCCAGCCAACCTGCCCCTGCGCCGGTTGGACCCCAACTCCATGGCGGCCCATCAACAACTGCTGGAAAAGGCGAAGAAAGGGCGAATTGACATCTACTTTGAGGGGGATTCCATCGTCCGCCGGTGGGGAGCCACCGACTACCCGGAGCTGCTGGATAACTGGAAGCGTAATTTCTTCGGCTGGAACGCCGCCGATTTCGGCTGGGGCGCCGACCTGATCCAAAACATCCTGTGGCGCCTCCAAAACGGGGAATTGGACGGCGTGAATCCGAAGGTCATCGTCCTGCTCGCGGGGACCAATAATGCGGGCGATCCTTCCCCGGGCGGGGACAACGCCGCCAAGATCCGGGATATCACCGGTGGGTTCGAGGCGCTCCTGGGGACGATGCGCGACAAGGCGCCGGACGCCGTCATCCTGCTCACGGCGATCTTTCCGCGCAATGACAACCCGGCCCTGATGCCCTTGATCGAGGGGATCAACGAAAACCTTTCCCGCTTGGCCGACGGCAAAAAAATACGTTTCCTGAATATCAATGACCGGTTGGCGGACAAGAACGGAAAACTTTTCGAAGGGATGATGAACGCCGACCGGCTCCATCCCGCGCTCCAGGGTTACCAGGTTTGGGCGGACGCGCTCAAACCCCTGTTGACGGAATTGCTCGGTCCTCCCGGCAGGGTGGACCAGGCGCCTCCTGCCACGGGTGATCCAAGCCTGACGGGAGTGAAGGCTGGGAATAACCCCTGACATAGCGGGCCTGGGTGAAAAAGGCCCCTCGGGATCGGAAACAAAACCAACCACTTTCACTGCCACTCGCCTCCATTTTGGGAAAGGTTCCGAAAACAAGGTTTACCTAAAGCAGGTTATTCCATTTCCCTTGGGGCGAACGTTGCGATAGTCTGTGAAATAAAAAATAGGGTCATCTGTATCGTTCCATAAGCAGGATTTTTCGCTTCCCGCCGGTCCCCGGTCGATGAAGTTATAGTGAATCGTCCGGCCTGGATTGGGGACCACGCCGGCTAGGAGCCGCATAGGAGGATGGGAATGAAACCCTTTTCGCTGGGGCTGGGCCTGCTGGTTTGCTTGGGGGTTGGGATTTTGGGCTGTCCATCGAAGAACAATCCCGCCGTTCCCCCCGCCCCCTCCAGTAACGGATCGACCGCGACCTGGACCCCCTCCGCGACCAACACGCTTGTGAATACCGCCACTGCCACCGCGACCCCGACGGCCACCTCGGCCCTCAGCAGCACCCCGACCCCCACCCCGACCAACACGGTCCCACCCGGGTCCACCGCCACCCTGACCCCTTCCGTGACCACCAGCCCCACGAACACGGCTTCCCCTACGATCACCTCGACGCCCGGCCCGGTCGCCACCTATTTCGAGGGCGCGAGTTACAGCCTGACCGGATGGACGGATAGTCCCACGGGAGCCGTCACGATCACGCCCCTATTCCTGGTCGCGGGAGGATACGGCGCCAGCACGGATGGCGCGGGGGTTAGCGTGACCTGGAGCGCGCAGAGCCAGAACGTGGCCATTTGGTACAACTATGGCACCTCTTCCAATTGGTCGAGCCTGGGGATCACCGGCTTCCAGGCTTGGATCATCGCCAATCCATTGCCATCGGACAATACGGGCATGCAACTGACTTGTGAGAGCGGCAGCGGTTACAATTGGCAGCAAAGCGGTTGGAACAACGTGGGCGCCGCCAACACCTGGCAGCAAGTCAGCTACACCCCGCCTTTCACGGCGACAGGGTCGGATAACACGAATGTCGAGGGCTTCGCTTTCCAATTCGACACGGGCGGGGCCTCCACCGCTTACTCGACGGACTTGCTTGAAATCAGCAACGTGGAACTCTATTAAGGAAACCTCTATTAATTCACCACCAAGGCACAAAGACACCAAGAAAACTTTATTTTATTGATGTCGGCAAAACCAAAAAGGCAATTTCTAGAGGTGCCTTAATCTGGGTCCGGCCCCCCATTAGGGAATACCAGCCGGGCCCCGAAGGAACGTTGGATTAATGGCCTCCACCCAAAAAATCCTGACTGGAAAGGCGTCCACCCTGCTTCGAATTCATTTCTTCCTTCTTTCGTGCTTGTTCCTATCCCCCTCCGCCCAGGCGGAAATAACCCTTCCCGCCCTTTTTGGCGATCACATGGTCCTTCAGCAAGGGAGTCCTTCGGTCTGGGGAAAGGCGGAACCGGGTAAGGTCATCACGGTCTCCCTGGCCGGCCGGAAGGCGTCGGCGACGGCTGATCCGGCGGGGAAGTGGAAGGCGGTTTTTTCTTCCCTTCGCTCCGGCGGGCCTTGCGAAATGATCCTTTCCGGCGATGGGGCGGTCACTTTGACCGACGTCCTCGTCGGGGACGTTTGGCTCGGTTCCGGCCAATCCAACATGGAGTTTTGCCTCAAGGCCACCGACGATGCCGCCGACCAAGTCCCTAAGGCGGACATGCCCGGGATGAGGCTTTTCACCCTGGCCCACCACGCCTCCGGCCTGCCGGTGGAGGATGTCCAAGGCTCGTGGAAAGTCTGCACCCCCGATACGGCGAAGGAATTTTCCGCGGTGGCTTACCATTTTGGAAGGCAGATTCAACAAACCTTGAAGAAGCCCATCGGCTTGATCGTCAGCTGTTGGGGAGGCACCGCGGCCGAGACCTGGGTTCCCCGGGATGAGTTGGATAAGGTACCGGCCTTCGCGCCGATCCTCCAGGCCTGGGATAACGACAGCCAGATGGCCCAGGTCTGGGGCGCGGGAGCCCCTTATTCCCTGCGGCTCTCCGGCCTTCGACTCACTCCCAAGGCGGGGAAGGGCCAACCCCTGATCATCCCGCTTCCGGACGACGCTAAGGCCAAGGCCAATACCTGGAATTGTTCCGTTGCCCCCGGGTCCACGGGCACCTTTACGGCGGAGGGGAAGGGCCCCGAGGGCGGTCCCGCAGCCCTTTTATCGGGCCTCATGAAGGGAGGATGCTGGATCACCCTGACCTCGGCCCTCAAGCCGGAAAGCCCTACCGTCTCCCTAGGTGATTTTGACGCTGTGGAATTTTACGCCAAGGGTTCGGGCAAATACCGGATGAAGCTGGGCCAGCCTTCCATTGCCGACTACGACTATTACTCCACGGATGTCTTTTCCGCCCCGGACACATGGACGCTGATGCGGTATCCCCTGCTTTCGTTGAAACAGGGGGGATGGGGCGAAACCAAACCCTTCACGCCGGACGCGGTTCAAAACGTGAATTTCACGGTCGAGATACCCTATTGGCCCGACCTGGCCGGAGTGGCCTATAACGGCATGATCGCGCCCCTCACCCCCTTCGATATCAAGGGCGTCCTTTGGTACCAGGGCGAATCCAACGCGGGCCGGGCCTCCGATTACCATTTGCTCCTTTCGACCCTCATCCGGAGTTGGCGAGGGGCTTGGGGAAAGGACCTGCCCTTTCTCATCGTGCAGCTCCCGAATTACATGGCGGTCAAACCCCAGCCTTCCGAGAGCGGTTGGGCCGAGCTTCGGGAAGCCCAATACAAGATTTTGGATGTCCCCGGGACGGCCGTCGTGACGACCATCGACCTGGGCGCGGCGGACAACATCCATCCGAAGAAAAAGACCGAGGTGGGACGAAGGTTGTCCCTGGAGGCCCTGGGGATGGTTTACCACCAAGGGAAGGCCGCCTCCGGGCCCCGGGTGGACAGCCTGGATGCGTCCAGTGGCGCGATGCGGTTGAAGTTCAAAAATGCCGGCGGCGGCCTGGCCACGGCCGATGGCGGGCCCGTGACGGGTTTCGCGTTATGTGACGCGGATGGGAACTGGGCCTGGGCCCAAGCGAAGATCACGGGCCGGAACCGCTTGAAAGTATGGAATGACGCCATGAAAGACCCCGTCGAGATCCGGTATGCCTGGGCGGACAACCCCCTCTGCAACCTGGTCAACCAGGAAGGGCTCCCGGCTTTCCCCTTCCGTTACCGCACCGTGCCGGAGCCGCCCAGCGACGGGAAAGCTTATTTCGAAAATTGGAAAATATTGGACGGTTCGAACGCGGGGACCTACGCCGACACGAAGGGTTCCAAAATTTTATACGCGGTGGAAAAGGGACCGGCCCAGGGCTTGCGGGCGATTCGCCTGACCTACACCCTGGCCGGGTCCGGCTTTTGCGGCCTTTGGCACAACGCGGCCTATGACCTTTCCAAGGGTGCGGCGATCCTTTTCCAGGCCAAGGGAACCTTGCCGGGTCAAGTGCAAGTTGCCCTGAAGGATAAATGGAACGTCCAGTATGTGGCCATGGGAACCGTGCAAAAGGATTGGACCCAGGTGCGCGTTCCCCTATCCGCTTTCGTGAAAGACCCCTATTACACCCCCGATGGCGCCCAGCCCGGCCACCCGATGGATCTTTCGCGGGTCCAGGGAATCAATTTCGGCCCGCAAGCACCGGGAGAGGGAGACCTGTGGGTGGGGCCGCTCTCCCTGGAGGAAAGTCCGATCGGTCCCGCTTCCCGATGATCTCGCGGGAAAAGAAGATTTCCGAGCGAGTGAAATAAAAAATAGGACAAATGATTAATATTTAAAAGCCTTCTTTTAATTTCAATATCCAAAGAACCCCAAAGGGGATAGATTACTTTCCGCCGGCCCCTCGTGGATGGGGAGGAGAGGGTTTTTCCAATGGCGCCGGGTGGAGGATCACCGGGGCGCCCGAACCGGGCCCTGTTTTTTTCGCCCGCATGAAATCATTCGAGGACGACCATTCATCCATTCCCAATGAAGAGACAGTCCCTCTTGAAAGCCGCCTTGATCCTGTTCGGGTTGACGGCCTATTTGCATTTAGCCGGCTGTGGGGTGGTCTTCGTCAACCGGGGATCGCAAGACGAACCCTTGAGGGACGGGTTGGAAAAACCCTCGGACCATCGGGTCGCGGTCACGGTTCCGTCCGCACAAAAGGTGATCTGCGATTTCGAGGACGGCACTACCCTCATGAATCCCCGGCTTTGGGGCGCCCCGAACGGAAGCTGGTCAGCCTATTCCTACGCGGGCAACACCGTGAACTATCCCTTCATCGTCCCGGGAGGCGCCAATGGCACCCGGGAGGCCGCCCATGTGTCCGGGACCCTGGTCAACAAGGGGGACGCCACCTATCCCGCCTTCATCCTGGCGGGCAAATTCAAGCCCAACGGCACCTATGACGCGAGCGCCTTTACCGGCATCCGTTTCTATTACCAATGCCCCTCCAGTGACCAGGCCCTGGCCAGGAGATTCGCAATTCCCATCGCTCCCACGGTCCCCTCTTCCAGCGGAGGGACCTGCGCCAGCGACTGTTACAACCATTTTGGGCAGGACCTGACCGTGACGGATGGCTGGGTCTTGAAAACGGTCCCGTTCAAGGATTTGCAAAGGGTGGCGGGATGGGGTTCTCCCGTGGGTTCGCCCGAATTTCCGGACCATTTGACGGAGATCATCGATATCGAGTGGAACCATAACTCGGCGAATACCGCCGGCAAGTACAACATCGATTATTGGGTGGATGAGGTTGAGTTCTATTAAGAACCTCAAGCCGAAAGCTTTTACCACGTTCGCCTTCGGCATCCCGGCGGGCAGGTAAAGGGTTGGATTTGGAAATTTTTTTAAGGAAAGAAATGAATCCGCGGATCCTGAAATTTAAAACCTTCCTCGGCCTGCTGGCGGTTGGATCGTTCCTCATCGCGGGCGCCCCGGGCCTGTCGGCCCACCCGCTGGATAACGTCACGCCCGACGACGCGCTTTACCAACGGGTCCAAAAACTGGGGGACGCCGGGCTCCTGGACCCGGGTGACCAGGCCCTTTTGGACCAGGGGAGGATCGTGACCCGGTTGGAGCTGGCTTTGTTCGTGGAAAAATCCGAATCCCGCCTCGGGATCGGGCCCGAGACGGGGTCCAACCCATCCCCCCTCGTGGTCGCCCAGGCGCCTCCCGCGCCCGAACCGGTCCTATCGACCCCGGCCTCCGCGAACACGCCTTCCGCCTCCCCCCTTTCTCCCTCCGTCGGCCCCGCCCTTCAAAAGGAGATCCGGGAACTGCTGAAGATATTGGAGGAGGAATCATCCTACCTGCGGACGAGGTTGAGCCTGGATGACGTGCGCGTCCACCAACAGGAAAAGGAACTCGAGAAACTCCAGGCCGCGCAGGCCGAGGTCGACGCCACCTTCCGGAAAGCCGATGAATCGACCGGAAGCCCGCATTTCACCTCCATTTCCAACCTGCGGGTCGAGAACCTGGACCTGTCGGGGATCACGGCGGTCAGCGCCTCGCGGATCCAGGAGGAAGTGAACCTGGGGGCCTGGAGCGACCTGGGCGGGAAGGGTTCCATCAGCGTGGGCCTGGGCGGTTACCTGTTCGGGTCCAACGCCTCCTCCAGCCCGGTCTCCATCTACCAATTCTCGCCGGTCGTCAATTACAACCTGGACGGGAAGCTGGGCCACTGGAGCGCCACCGTGGCGGTGGAGGACTATACCTACGACACGGACCTGGGGGTCTTCACGCGCGGCCAGGCGCCCGGGATCCTCCGGTTCGAGGATCCCTTCGACATCAAGAAATATTCCGCCGATAAGGACCTGAAAAACTGGGACGATTACATGACCAACCTGGGCTATGTCCCGAGCGCGGTGGCCTGGCAGTCCCAGAACAGCTCCACCAAGGTCTTTGACGGCCTTTATATGATCGGAAGCCAGCTGCCCCTGGTCAGCCCCGACGCGCGGGCCACGATCCTGCTCGGCCGGATGGGAAGCAGCGTGGAACCCAACGAATGGGAGGAAGCCCTCAAGTACAGCCAACCCTGGCTGGGCGGCGCGCTCATGACTTCCTTCTCGACCCTTTGGGTGAACGACAACGACGGGATCGTCCCCGCCGAAACCGCGGCCATCGACATGAAGGATTACGCGGCGAATATCGGGATCGATCTGCACCCCGTCTTCATCGGGCTGGACGCGGCCTTCTCCGATTTCTATACCGGCATGGACTCCCAAAACCCGCTGGATCCCCAGGTCTTGTCCGCGCCCGCCGGCCAGGCCTCCCTTTCCCTCTACCCCCTGACCTTTTATTACACCGCCATTAGCGACGGATACGCCAATATGCAAAGCAAGGTGGTCCTGGCCGGCATCAACTCGCCCCGGTTCGGATTGCCCAATATCGTCGGCACGACCCAAGCCTCCGGCGTCGGGGCCAGCAATGCCGGCGTCTTCGACAATCCGGGATATGTGGGCATGGTGGACGACTTGGTCAGCAACCGCTACGGCTGGCGCGCCAACCTGGGGTGGAAAGGCCGGCAGGAAAGCTGGTCCAAGGATCTGCCCGCGTTCCTGGACGATATTTTGGTCAATTTCGACGTGGCGCAAAAGACCGAATATTCCGTTTTGCCGGACGAGGTGGGGCATAACGTGGTTCAGGTCAACGACATCCTCACCGTTTACTACCCGGAGGACACCGGCCTTTGGGGCAACAGCCTTTGGGGGGGATACAACGGGTTGCAGTCCGTCGGGACGGAGTACGTGAACCATCTCACGGCGCAACGCAACGACGGAATCTCCGATGAAGTCTATATGATGGTGGGGAATGGCACCACCCAAAGGGTGCCCTTCATGCTTCCGGTCTATTCCTCCCCGGGAGTTCTGGCGACCTCCGGAGGCGAAAACCTTTACACCCTCTTGGACCACCTCAAGACCTATCACTACCTGACCCTCACCACGAAAATCCAATTCAACAAATGGTTCAATCTGTCCAGCCCCTTCTATGGCAGTTTCTTTTTCACGGACAATGGTGTTTCCGGGAACACGGCCAATCCCGTCCTTTCCGCCATGCCCGACCCCAACCGGCCGGGACAAACCCTGGGTTCCATCCCCAGCCTGTTCGACCAGACCGTCTACGATGGCTCCTTGATGGTCCAGGTGGTCCGCAACGTGCAAGTCATGGGCGATTATGGCTTGGAACTTTGGAAATCGGATTACACCTATCCCCTGGTCGATCAGCGAACCGATTCGGTCGGCCTGGGGCTGGCCTATGACCTGCCCTGGGGCGGCGGCAAACTGGAAGCGCGTTACAAGCACCTGGTTTTCCAGGACACCTACGTGCCGGCCAACAATTACCAGGCCGACCAGGTCTACACCTATTTCCTGTTTGGCTTTTAAGGAATGGTTTCGAAAGGCGGAAGAGTGTTGAGGAAAAAAATGAAACTCCTATTCTTCTCCTGGCTGGCGGGCCTTTTCTCGGCCGTTCCTGGCCTGGCTTTCGCGGACCACGGAGCGACCGCTTCCACGCAACGGGACCCTTGGATTGACCTGGCCTTCGACCACCTGGTCCTGGCCGGGTTGGCCTCGCCGTCCGCCAAGCCTGTCGATCAAATGACCAATTTGGAGATGGCCCAAGCCACCGCCGGGGCCGCCCAAAAGTTAATGGACCCGAACACACCCGCCCCGCCGGAGGAAGGGATCCGGGCGCTCAACCGTTTGGTGGATGAATTCGACGACGAGCTGGCGGTGATGGGCGTTTACGCGACCATGGTGGAGGACCGGATCCGGGACGAGGAGAGGCGAAACGAGGAATTCGGCACCCTGCAAAAGGGGCTCCTGACGCAAACCGGGACCCAATTGTCGGGTTACGCCAGGGGTTATTTCGACCTGTACCGGGGTTTCGGAGTCAACGCGATCTACGCGCCCATGGATAACAACGACATCATGTTCGAGGACTTCAAGCTCAAGAGCGTTCCCGTGCCCTTCGTGCTTTTCAACGCGGATATCCGCCTGACCCGCACCATCGGTTTGTATTACGCCGACCCGGTCAATCCCACCTACAACCTCCGGTGGCTTTCCTTTTCCAACGTCAATGACGTGGCGAACCTGACGGCCGGCGACTTTTACCGGCATTACACCCCCTTGACCCTTTGGAACAACGATGTTCCTCTTTACACGATGATCGAGCCCGAGTCCTACGCCCGGGTCCGAAAGGACGTGGAGGAACTGGCCTACCTGGACCACGGGCCCGATTGGCATATGCGGGGTTTCGAGGCCACTTCGGACCAGGCCGTGACCCTGGTGCAACCCCTCGATTCCTTCCACCTCCAGGCCATGGCGGGAGAACTGCAGTCGGCGGCCCAATACAGCTTCGCTCAGGATTACGCCGGGGGCGAGGCCGCATTGGATTTCCTGGACGGCCAATTGGAGGTTAAGGGGACCGGCCTGCTTCTATGGGATGACAGCCAGGCGTCGGACGTACCCTATATTCCCGGGCTTTTTACCACCTACTCGAAGCAATACCAGGTCGGCAGCCTATCCGCCCGCGGGACCTGTCCCATCCAGGAGGATACCCAGCCTGACGGCATCGGTGGAGTGGGCCGGAAGCCTTTACCAGGATGACAGCACCCAAAGCCAAAGCGTCCTGCAGGATTCGGCGATCCTGGGGAATGGGACCCTTCATCTAGGAAGCGCCCAAGTGACAGTGAAGTACATCCATACCGGGGCCTATTTCTATTCTCCCGGAGCCCAAACCAACCGCTACACCCCCGCGATGGGCGGAGTGGGATACCTCAGCAACAACCAAAACCTGGACGACGCCCTCCCGGGATACCTGGACAATTACGTTTTCCAGGATGTCAACCGGCCCTCCTTCGCGCCCTATGACCGGATGGCGGAAAACATCCTACCCTATGGCGATGCCACCCCCAACCGGGAAGGTTTCGTCCTGGGCGGATCAGCGGAACTGGGGAAGGAAGGCTGGCTCAAACCCCAGCTCTCCGTGGACCTGGGCATGCGGGAGCTCCAACCCAACCTGGCCCTCACGGTGACGGGACCGGTCGCGGTGGACAGCGGGACCAATACGGCCAATGCCCGGACCTTCACCGGGGTGGAAGGGGCCCTAAAGGCGGATTGCAACAAGGTCCTGGACGGACTTCCCTCCACCTGTTCCATCGCCCTGGATTACAAACACCAGACGACGGACCTGGGCTTGGGGGCGGCGCCCTTCTCGGTGGATACCTTCATCCTTTCCGCCGACGCGGGGCCCTTTCCGGACATCCCGCTTTTGGAAGGCATGGTCCTCTCGGGGGCTTACGAGTTGAACCAGGGGAGCGGAAACGAATACAGCCTCAATAACCTGGGAACTCCCCCGACCCTGGCCGAATACCCTTTTTACCTGGACCCCTCCCTCATCGGCCAATACACCTACCAGACCCTGGATATTACCCGGACCTCCTGGTCGTTCGGATTCAAATTGCCCTTGAGCCAGTCCGCTAACCTGCACGGGGATTGGTTCTATCATCAATACACCTGGGCCAGCGAACCCGGATTCGACCGGCGGGAAGAAATATGGAGGGCGACCTATGAACTCTCCTTCTAATAATAGGCAAAGAACCGCCCGCAAGGCTCGGAGGGGCCTTTCCAGGTCGTTTTTCTTCCTCGTGATTCCCGTGGTCCTGTGGGCGTCGGGTTCCAATGGCCTTTTTTCTGTGGTGCCCGCGCAAGACAAGACCTACGTACAATTGGAACAGTTGGTGGAAGCCGGTTTGTTGAACGCGGGGGATGTCGCCTATCCCCTATCCCGGTATGACGTGGCCAAACGCATCCTGGCGGCCCAGGACCAATATGACCAAAGGGTCATGGCCCAAGCCGGTGGTGAGATACCTCCCCCGCCCGACGCGCTGGTTACTTCGACCGCCGATTCGGCGGTCCCTCCTCCTTCGGCCGAAAGGCCAGGTCTGGCCGCAACGACAGGTCTCGCCGGAACGCCGGTACCAGTCCTAACTTCAATCCCAGATGGGACCCCTGTCCCGTTCGGGACTCCTGTTCCCCCCCATGGGATTCAAAAAGCCTTGAAACCCTTGACCAGTCTGAAGGAGGCTTACCAATACGAATTAAAAGAAGTGGTGAAGGCCAAGCTCCTGAAGGTCCAAAAAGAGGCCGATGAGCTGGATTCCAAGCAATACGACCTGCGCAAGAAGATCGTGGGAGTGGGGGAGTACCCGACCCTTGCCATCCATGGGTTGGGACGGGCTTTTGGATTGTCCCAGTTATACACGGGAGCCATGCCCGGGTACGTGACCCAACCCGGAACCCAGACCTTCTCGGGTTACCTGGATTTGAACCCGGAGGGAGTCGTTTCCAAGGAGGTGGGATGGAACACGATCTTGAGGTTGGAAACTCCCATGCAGCCCAACGCCGATTCGGTGATCACCTTCCGGAGCGCAGCGATCCACTTTGACCCTTCCTGGATGTCGGCCACCCTGGGTGATTTCGAGGAATCCTACACTCCCCTCGTGATGTGGAATCGAAACACCCTGGACCTTCGTTATGTTCCGGAGATGATGGCCCGCCAGGATGATACGGCCAAATACGAAAGTTTCCTCAACCACGAGCCGGATTGGCCATTGCGGGGTGTCAAGATCGGCACGGAACTCATGTGGCCGGATTCCCCTATTGTGGAAAGATTCCAAGTTTCCGCTTTCGCCGACATGGTCCACGATAGCCTCAACGATTACGGCGGTTTCATCGGTCCCGGCCAATATACGGACTGGATTTTCGGGGGAAAGGCTTACCTCCAGTCCCCCAAGCAATATTGGGAGGACGGTTCCTGGCAATGGGACTTGAGCGCCTGCGGACTGGTCATGGACGAGCCCCTCGACTCCAACCCCGGCCTTGCCTATGATCCCTACAACGCCTCGACCTGGGCACACCAGTACCTGATCGGGAGCGTCCAACCGGGTTTGAAGGTGACGCTGGGGGGGAACTCACCTTGGGGGCCACCGCGGAATTCGCTTTTTCCAGCTACCAGGACGACAAGCTCAACTCCAACCGGATCTTCAACGACAACGCCTTTTTGGGCGGCGCCTATATCGGAATCGGCGATTCCCGGGTCACCTTCAACTACCTTTACGTGGACCCCTATTTCTATTCGCCGCTGGCCCAAACCCGGCAGGACGCGGTCACGAACCTGTCGGGACTTAGCTCGATGGCCAGTTCAGGACTTTTCTCGTCCCCGCTCCGGGGACAATTTTTCCTTCCTTCCATCCCTCGGGCCGGGGGGATCTTTGGCTACTATGACCGGACCCAGGACAATACCTTCCCCTACGGGTTGGCGACCCCCAACCGGGTGGGCGTGGGAATGGAAGTGGATATCCGGGCCTTGGAACAACGCGCCTTGCGGATCCTGGGGTCGGCTTACCTCATGCAGGAAGTGGAGGACAATCTGGTCACCAACGCGGCCTACACGGCTCTGGTCCCCGTGGACGCGCCCCTGGGGACCGGTTCGGTCCCCGCACGGCAATTCACCTATATCAATGCCGGACCCTCCCTCAACCTGGGGCCGCTGATCGGATGGGACCGGGACCTGGAGATCGGGACGAATTTACGGATGGAACAAACCACCAGCGGTTTGGGAAACCTGACCAGCACCTGGATCCTCGGAGGATTCCGCGTGGATGTCCTTCCGGTATGGGAGGTTTCGGCCTATTACGGCAACCAAACCGCGCAAGGCACGGAGGAGGGCGTGGATGGGACCCTTTGGGCCCGGTACGCTTACGTCTTCGACGGATCCGACCTGGGACAATACCAGCCCTTCACCGTGAACGGAACCAACCAAAGTTGGATGTTCACGAACCTTTTCAAGGTGAACCGCAACTCCAGCATCGATTTGGACCTCGATTGGACCAGCGGAAACCTGCTGCCCGTCCGTCCCGCCCCTGGGACTCTCAACAGCCTGTTTTATGAGGTGACTTATGAAGTCCGGTTCTGAGGGGAAAAGCGCAATCCGTTTGGGGCTCCTCGCCCTGTTGGGAGCCATCGGGTGGAGCTGCCAAACCCAGGCGCCCACGAATTACCTTTCCGTGCCGGCGGGAGGAGACGCGCCCTCGATGATCATCAACTTCGAGGGTTCCCCGGCCACCGTCGTGAATTCCAACCTGGCCGAGGCCGGGGTGGCCCATCACGTCGTGGTGAGTCCCGGGTTCGCGAGCCTCAATGGCGGAGGCAGTTCCATGCTCGTTTCCATGCCCGGAGCCGCCGGGACAGGCCATGCGCTCAGCGTTTCGGGCATCGTGACCGGCACCCTGCTCCAGCTGACCATCAGCTTGGACACCAATTCGCCGACGGGATATTACGACGCCAGCCTGTTCAAGGGTGTCCGGTTTTACCTGAGGGTCATGGGGGATGACCAAACCACCCAGAAGTTTTTTTCAATTCCCATCGCCCAAACCATGCCGATCGGGAACAAGGGCACCTGCCCCGCCAACTGTTACGACCATTTTGGCTACACTTACTCCGGCACCCACGGGCAATGGCAGCAGGTTTCGCTGGATTTTTCGTCCCTGAAACGGCACGGTTACGGGGGCCCCGTGACACCAAGCACCCTGACCGGGACCAATCTCCAGCAATTCGTGCAGTTGCAATGGCAGGAAAACAGCGACGGCACCAACATGGCGGATTTTTCGGTGGATGAGGTCCAATTCTATTGACCGTAGGTTCGTTGGAAGCGGTTCACCGTAAAAGGTTTCGCGGGAGGGTTTGGCATGAATAGAAAATGGTTGGGTTTTTCCGTGATGGCGCCGGTCCTCACGGCCTTCGCCCTTTGGCTTGCCCAGGGCTGCGCCCAAAAGCTACCGAGCTTGGCCAGCGTGGCCATCCCGCCCACTCCCACTCCCCAAACCAGCTGGTTTTTCGAGACGAACACCAATATCGGCGCCGGAAACGGGAATTGGAACGACACCGGGCTCAATGTCTACGCGGGCACCCCGGTCACGGGCGTTGTGAGCTGGAGCCAACCCGGGTATAACGGTTCGGTCGGTTGCTTGAGTGATAACCTTACCTTTTCCGGGTCCGCCCAATCGGATACCCTCCAGTACACCCCCCTCTCCCCCCTGAATTTCACCGCGCTGGGACTCAATGGGCTGAGCGCTGAAATATGGGTCGATTCATCCTTGGATAGCGCCCCGTCCGTCCAGATCTATTTTCAAAGCGGTTCGGGAACTTGGGAATGGGGGAACCAGGTTTCCGTGACTCCCAACGCATGGACCAGCATCGGGTTCATTCCCACTTGGTCCAATAACGGGGAAGATCCGACGAAAGTCCAGTCCTTCTGGATCACGGTCAAGTCGGGTTCGGGCGGCACCTTGGGGAGTGGGAACATCAAGCTGGACAATATCGTGCTCAACGCAGGCGCCATTATTCCGGTGGCCACCCCCACCGTGACCTCCCTTCCGGCATCCCCGACACCCACCTTTACGCCGGTGGCCGCCGACAGCTGGTATTTCGAGAGCAGCACGATGGGCGCCGCGGGGAACGGCATTGGCACCGCGGCGAACCAGTCGGACACCTGGTATGACAACGGGGCCGGCTCGGTTTCGGGCGTCATCAGCTGGGCTTCCCCCGGTTACAACGGTTCCGCGGGCTGCCTGGTCGATTTCCTGACCTTCACCGCCCAGGGGCAAACTGATGAGATCCAATATTCCCCCTCAAGCCCGATGAATTGGACAAGCCTGGGGATTGTGGGGATGCGGGGAGAGGTGTGGGTTGACGGCAGTTTGGATACGAACGGCAGTCCCGTGGTTCAGCTTTTCGCTTCCAGCGGTTCGGGGACAGTCTGGGAATATGGGGGTTATGACAATTTGACCGGAAACGCATGGACGGAAGCCGCCTGGGTACCCCCCTTTTCCACTTCCGGAACCGATCCAACCCAGGTCCATGAAATCTGGTTCAAGATCGTAACGAATACGGGTTCCTCTTTCGGGAGCGGAAACATCAAGCTGGACAATATCGAGCTTTATTAGCGGTTTCAACGATGGATTCTTCTCCCCTTAAAAGGCGGTCATGAAAGTTCATTCATATGCTGGGGGCGGCTGGTTCGTTACCGAAGGCAAGGCGATCGTCTGCTCGCAGGTGTTTCCCTTGGAAATGGCAATAAAGGGAAAGATCTATCAAGGAAAGATGGAACGGGGCCTCCGGGGGACCTTTTCGGGCCGATTGGCGGATGGAAAGGGAGATTTCCTTTCTTGCGACGCTTCCTTCCGAAAAAGGACCCTTCATGGACTGGAAGTGCTGGAGGAAAAAAGGGTCTATCGGGCCCTGCGGGATATCCCGAAAGCTTTATTGACCGTCCGGTATTTCCTCCAACCCGTCCCGAAACAGGGAGACGGCTTCCTGGCCATTCCCGCCCTTTGGTACGGGGACAACGAGGGTTGGCAGAAGAAGATCCCCTATCCCAAGGGGATCGAAAAGGACTGGAGTTTCCGGGCGGATGGGTCTTCCTGCCCGGCGGTGATCTGGATCACGCCCCTCTCTTCCTATGCCCTGGCAATCGATCCATCGGTCCGGTTCCCGGTGAAACACCAAGGGTTGGACGACATCCTGGGCATCGGGTTCGCCCGGATGGAGGATCGGCCCCAGGCCCTTTTCACTTTCCCGGCCCAGGAAATTCCCAAAAGTTTCCCCTGGGGCCGAAAGCTCCGGGCGCCCCTCCAACCCCGTATTGACTGGAAGAAAGGGCAGGGCCTGACCCTCACCCTTTACCATTCCGCCTCCAGGCCGAACCGGGCCTTCCACGTCCGGGTATGGCGGGCCCACATGGACCGGGTTTCCAAGCCCT
The DNA here is from genome assembly GCA_963771075.1 of candidate division FCPU426 bacterium. Classification (GTDB taxonomy): domain Bacteria; phylum Oederibacteriota; class Muellerivitia; order Muellerivitales; family Muellerivitaceae; genus CAVTWJ01. The sequence continues at coordinate 36,490 of CAVYSE010000026.1, forward strand.
TCCGGTACCGGATTGATCGCTCGAAGCTTGAGAAAACAGCCGGTCTCTTCACCCACTGCCTGAAAGAAAGCCATTTTCTGGAAGGAAAGGGGTTTTCCCACCGGCACGATATCCCCGAGATTTTCACAGGATGGTGCGGAGGGTTCGCGGCGGCCTACGCGGCAATCAAATGGGGCGACCTGTCCGGCGATCCGAGGCTCCGATCGATGGGTGAAACCATGTGCGATTACATCTGCCAAGAGGGGGTTTCGCCCTCGGGGCTCTTTTATTCCGAGAACGCCAAGGGAATTTGGCTGGAAAAGGTTTTTTGGGGAGCGGCCCGGGGCATTCACATGCGCAATCCCTCGGAGGGTTCCTGCTACCTGGCCCTGATCCTGGAATACGAGCGCCAAAAGGGAAGGACCCGGCCGCTCTGGGACCGGGCCCTGCGCTCGAACCTGGACCGGGTGGTCGCCCTCCAGCGGCGGGACGGCGCCATTCCCCACGAGGTGGATGGAAAGACCGGCAAACCCCTTTCCTGGGTGGGGGCCACGAGCGGCGCCTGGGCGGGCGCGCTGGCGGTTTATTCACGGATCGACGGGGACAAATTACGGTCCCGGGGCTACCTCCGCTCGGCCGAAAAGGCCGCGGCTTACTACCTGAAGCATTACGTGGAGAGGGAACGGTATATCGGCGGGCCTTACGACACCTACATGGCCCCCAATATGGAAGATCCCTACAACCTGCTTTTGGCCTACTCGGAGTTGTTCCAGGCCACGGGTAAAAGGAAATGGCTGGGGGCGGCCCAAAGGGTGGCCGACCATCTCCTGTCCTGGCGATATCTCTACGACGCGCGGTTCCCGGACGGGACCGTCTGCCGGAAAAATAAGGTGAAGACCTTCCACATGTCCCCCGCGTCGGTCTCGAACAAGCATATCCAGAACTGGGACACCCTGGCCGATCCCTACCTGATGAGGCTCAGCCGATGGCTGGGGGATCCCTTTTACGCCGACTGCGCCCGCCAACACCTGGCGGCTTCCACCCAATTGGTGCAGGTTGGCCAGCTTCCCAAGGGTATTCCCTACGGCGGCCAATCGGAGCAGTGGTACGCGACGAATTTCAACTGGTTCGGGAATTGCGGCAAGTACTCCAAGGGTAACCTCTGGCAGATCACGGTGGCCCTGCCGAAGGCGGGATTCCTTATTTCCATGGCGGAATTGAGGGCCGGGGGAAAATAAGGCGTCCGGGGGGTTGGGGCGCGGGCCCCGTCGGCGGTTCGGATTGACCGGGCTGGATCTCGCCAGGCAAGCCTCTCCGGTCGGGTGCCTCTTTTTCGGAAAGAGAGTGGATAATAACAAGCTATGGCGCCTAAGACGGGAAAGTCCCCCACTGAATTCGAGTCCTTTCTCGGACAGGAAATTTTCCTGTCCATCCTCAACTACTATGTCGACCTGAATTGCTTCATCATTCCCGTTTCCCCCATCCAGCTTTTTCCGAAGGACCACCATCGTTATCCTACTTCCTGGATCAGCGTCCATTACCACCGACGGCTGGTTTCCATATTCGATTTCGAGAAGGATTGGGGTGCCATCTCGCGGTTGAGCCAATCCGTGGAAGGATATTGCCGTAAGGTCCGGAAGGAAAAACGTACCTTTCGGGGCGATCACCTGGGTTTTTACGACTTTTACGTGCCCGTTTTGAACAAAGGGGATTGCATCGCGATCCTGGTTTCCGGAGCCTTTTCGGACCGGGAGATCACCTCGGAGCAATTGAGCCGAAGCTGGCACCTCTTGACGGGCCAGACGGCCTCGCCCGTGAACGACGAATTCCGGGAATTCGCCCGTTGCCTCCTGCAAACTCCCGTACTGGAAGGAAAACTTTTGGAGGCCTACCAGGGGGCCTTGGAAGTTTTTGCGGCGATCCTGGGAGGCAACCCGGATTGGCGGGACAATGCCCGCCAGCTTCGGGAATTGATGCTGGGTGTTTTTTGCAAGGGAATGCCCCACAGTTATTTCGTGGATTGGGCTTTGGGCCGCCCCGGAAGCCAGTCCACGCCCCCCTGGGGCCGGGACATCGAAAAGTGGGATTTTATTCGGGAAGAGATCGGGTTGACCCGGATCCCCACCACGGCCATCACGGTCCTTCCGCGCCGTTCCCTGGGCCGGAAAGAGGAAGCGGTCGATGAAATGCTGAGGATCTACCGTTTCCAGAGGGCCTGTTTCCGCTTCGCCAAAACGATCCCGCAGACGGTGGCGGGGCCGATGGAGGATTATGGGGCCGTTTTCGTGACTTCCGCGGAGCCGAGAAAAAACAAGATCCAACCCCGAAAGCAGATCGAGGATATCGCCCGCCAGATTCAAAAGTTCGCCACCCTCCAGCTGGGAGGACCCGTGCAGGTTGGAGTTGGACGGACCTTGGCCCCGGGGCAGGTCTTGAGGGATTCGTACCATGAGGCCGTATTGGCGCTTCATTTGGGAAAGGAAACGGGAAAGGATATCGTGTTCTATTCCTCCGGGCAGTCGGAAGGAAAGAAGGATGGGTTCGCTTCCGCCCGCCGCCTCCTATTGGAACTCGCCCAGGCCTTCCGGACCTCCACCCTCTCCGACATCGGCCTTCTCCGGGAAAGGTTCTTAAAGGAGATCCTGACCCTCGCCTTCCAGGACCCGGATGAAATCCATGTGCATTTTGAATATGCCCTCCTGGTGTTGGTGGAAGCCCTGAGGGCGAAACCAGGGGTCGGCGACGCCGGGGCGGACCGGCTTTTTTCGGCCCTTTCCTCCTTCCTGACCTCCGCCAGTACGGTCCAGGAAAAAGTGCTCGCCTTCCAGGAAATGATCGACCGACTTTGCGCGCATGCCTTGAAACCCCTCGCCCTCTCGTCCGTCTTGTCCCTGGAGAGCCTCCGGTCGCATATCGACGAGCAGTTCCAGGAACCCCTGAGGATTTCCGACCTGGCCCGCCGGGCCCGGATGTCACCGGCCACTTTCAGCCGTAAATTCAAGAAGTTGACCGGCCAGGGCCTGGGCGACTACCTCCAGGAAAAACGCATCCGGGAGGCGAGACGCCTGCTCCGGGTCAGCCATCTGTCGGTTTCCCAGGTCAGCCGGCAGTGCGGTTTCCTGTCGGAAAATTATTTCCGGACCCTTTTTAAGGCCAAAACCAAATTGACCCCCCAGGAATTTCGAGAAAGGCCCCTCGCCAATGATAAAGATTGAACATCCGGCAAACTCCCGAGGGGAAGCGTTCGGGGTCCGCTCGGGATCCGTTCCTTTGCAAGCCGCGCTACTGGGGTTGATTCTCCTCGCGGTGATCGGACGGGCGGCCGCGGAAGACGGCTACGACCTATGGCTTCGCTACCTGAAGGTAGATGATCCCGTTGTTCTTTCCGCCTATCGGAAAAAGATCACATCGATTGTGGCCCAGGGAAAATCGGAAATCGCCCAGGCCATTCAACAAGAGCTTCGGCGGGGTTTGGAAGGCCTGTTGGGAAAAAATATTCCAATCGCGGATTCACCCCCGGGACCGGGGGCGATCCTTGTGGGCACTCCCGAAGACTCGTTCAAGGTCGCCCGCTTGGGATGGGGAAGGGTCCTGAAGAAACTGGGCCCGGAGGGATACCGCATCCATACGGCCCAGGTCGACGGCTATCCCGTTTGGGTGATCGCGTCCCAGGGCGAAAGGGGCGTCCTTTACGGAGTTTTCCATTTACTCCGTTTACTTCAGACCCATCGGGCGTTGGATCGCCTGGAATGCGAGGATAAGCCGGCCTATCCCCTGCGTATGCTCGACCATTGGGACAACCTGGACGGTTCCATTGAGCGGGGTTACGCCGGAAAGTCCCTTTGGCGTTGGAAAGAGTTGCCGGAAAGGGTGGATGCACGCCTGACGGATTACGCCCGAGCCTGCGCCTCCATCGGTTTGAACGGGGTGGTGCTGAACAATGTCAACACCGATCCCCGGATATTGACGCGCGATTACTTGGTCAAGGCGGCGGCGGTGGCGGGAGCGTTCCGGCCCTACGGTTTGAGGCTTTACCTGTCGGCCAATTTCGGTTCGCCCAAGGCGCTGGGGGAATGGCCCACGGCGGACCCGCTTGACCCGGGAGTGGGGAAGTGGTGGAAAAAAAAGGCGGATGAAATCTACTCGCTTATCCCGGACTTCGGCGGGTTTCTGGTGAAAGCCAACAGCGAAGGCCAACCGGGCCCACAGGATTACGGGCGCACCCAGGCCCAGGGCGCCAATATGCTGGCACGGGCCTTGGCGCCCCACGGGGGAAGCGTCTTATGGCGGGCCTTTGTTTATTCGCCCGAAGTGGATCCGGACCGGATCAAGCGCGCTTATAAGGAATTCATCCCCTTGGATGGGCAATTCTTGCCGAATGTCCTGGTCCAGGTGAAGAACGGGCCCTTGGATTTCCAGCCCCGGGAACCCTTCCATCCCTTGTTCGGCGCCATGAAGCAAACGCCCCTGATGGCGGAACTGCAGGTCACCCAGGAATACCTGGGGCAATCCACGCACCTGGTTTACCTGGCCCCGATGTGGAAAGAGTTCCTGGATTCGGATACCCACGCGCCGGGCCCGGAGACCCTGGTCCGAAACCGGGTGAGGGGCATGGCTGGGGTGGCCAATACGGGCGATGACCGGAATTGGTGCGGCCATCCTTTTGCCCCGGCCAATTGGTACGCTTTCGGAAGGCTGGCCTGGAACCCTTCCCTCAAGGCGGAGGATATCGCGGAGGAATGGATCCGCATGACCTGGGGCAACGATCCGGATTTGGTGCGAACCCTGATCCCGCTCATGATGGGCTCGCGGGAAATCTTCGCGAACTATTCCTCCCCGCTGGGGTTGAACGGAATGTATGGAGGAGACCATTACTCCCCCATGCCCTGGAGCGTCTTTCCCGGGCATGAGGACTGGTCCTCCCCCTATTTCCACCGGGCGGCTCTCGATGGCCTGGGTTATGACCGCACTCGCCAGGGAAGCGACGCAGTGGACCAGTATTACCCACCCCTGAACGATCTTTGGAACGACCTCGCTACCTGTCCGGAGGAATACCTGCTTTGGTTCCATCGCCTGTCCTGGAACTACCGCTTGAAATCGGGACTTACCCTTTGGGAGGGGTTGTGCCAGAAGTACGGCGAGGGCGCGCGAGGGGCCCGGGAAATGGAAGGGCTTTGGGGGAAGGTGAAGGGAAAGGTGGATGCTGAGCGGTTCGGGAAAGTGGAGGATAAGCTGCGCCAGCAAGCCCGGGACGCCCAAGATTGGCGGGACGCCTGTTTGGGGTATTTCCAAACCTTCAGCCACCAACCCATTCGGAAGGATGGGGAAGCAGTGAAGGGCGGGTCTTGAGGGTGCATTCAAGTTTCAAGGGTAATTTTTAATAAAGTCGAAAGGGGTTGCTCATGAAAAGAGGGATATTTTTAACCGCGATTTTGATGCTGGCTTGGTTTCCCATGGGATGCGCCAAGAATACCGCCCTGCCGGTGGTCCACCTGGCCCAATTTTTGACCGATCCCGTACTTATCAGCAAGCTCACGGCCGTGGTCGCCGATATCCAAAAACGGCACCCGGATTTTAAGATCCAACTGGACAACATCCCCTATAACGAATACCAGCAGAAGATCATGACGCAAATCGCCGGGAATGACGCGCCGGACGTGATCTTCGTGGAAGTGAATAATTTCGTGGATCTCTTTCTCCGCGGTGCCTTTGAGGACCTGACGCCCTATTGCCAGAAGGACGGCGTGGACCTGAAGGGTTATTACGCCGGGGTCATTCACCGCTTCAGCCCGGACGGAAAAATTTACGCCATTCCGCAGGACACGGCGCCCTCCGGGCTTATCTTTTACAACCGGAAAATGTTCCGCGACGCGGGAATCCCCTATCCCAAGGGAGATTGGACCTGGCCCGAACCCTTCCTGTCGATCTGCCAAAAGCTCACCCAGAAGAACGCCTCGGGCAAGATTACCCGGTTTGCCTTTTGCGACGCCTATTCCACGCAGTACGAGAACTTCCTTTTCGGCAACGGCGCCAACTACGTGGACGACACCGACCATCCCACGCGCCTGGCGTTGGATGACCCGAAGGCCTTGGAGGCGATCCACTTCCGTTGGGCCCTGATCCAGCAATATCACGTCTCGCCGGACCCTTCCCAACTTCAAACCTTTAGCATGGCGGAGGGGCAGATGAACATGTTCCTTCAGGGGCAGGTGGCCATGCTTTCTTCGGGGATTTGGCAGACCCCGCGCTTTTTGGAGAAGAAGGACTTGGACTTTGACGTGGTGGAATTTCCCCACGGGCCCCAGGGCGGCAAGGGGTGGGGCACGGGCGGCTCCGGTTACGCCATTTCCAAGAGCTCCAAATACAAGGACCTGGCCTGGCAAGTGATCAAGGAGATCACCAGCGCGGAGTCCTTGTCCCAAATGGCCCAAACCGGCATGATCCAGCCCGCCCTGGTCTCGTTGGCCCAATCGGACACCTTCCTGAAGGCTCCGGGCGCGGACCACAAGTCGATCCTCCTGGATATGCCCAATTCATCCTATTACCAGCCCTTCATGTCCAATTGGTCCGAGATCTTTTATGGGGTATTGACGCCCGCATTGGACCCTGTGTGGATGGGCGGTAAAACGCCCGAAGAGGTGATTCCTGATATCACGCGGAGGGTCAACCAAAAATATTTTGTAAAGAAATAGTCGTTGAGTGGGTGCGGTTTGCCCTTGAGAAGTGATCGATGCCTTGCCGGATGAACCGGACTTTCATCCCTGGAAATCGCCGTCGAGCCTGGGGTGGAAAATGGGGTCGATCGGAACGGGGGGCAAGGTTAGGTTTGTCCGGGGTTGAGTCGATTTTCAAATGGCAGAGGGGCTTTTCAGGTTTACGACCAAGAGATGGGTTAGGTAAGTAGCCGTCCAATCACGAGAAAGATTAAAAATGGTTAAAGGTTAAAACCGAACCGTTTTCTTAACCCGTCATTTTTTTTGGCCAATTCGGTACAGATCAGGACGAGCGACGGGAAGTTCCGTTAATATATACGGGTTGAAGGATCTTTAAAACGTTGTGAGTCAGGAGTCAAAAATGAAGTCTATGATCCCGGTCGCGATGGTTTTCTTTCTTCTCGCATCCTATCACCCGGTTGAGGCCATGGGACCCACTACTGTGGGCGATTCAATTACCGCTTCGACCACTTGGACCAGGGACAATAGTCCTTATGTCGTTCAAAAAGACCTGGTCATTCCACAGGGTGTCATCCTAACCATCGAACCGGGGGTGCAGATTCAATTCAGTGTGCCCGGCGGGGCCAAGCCGGGCTCGGGGCCGAACCTGGTGGTCAAGGGCGGGTTGAAGGCGGTCGGCAATTCCATGACCCCCATTTCCTTCGGCCCTTCCACCCCGGGTTCCCTTTGGGGAGCCCTCTATTTCTACAATAGTGATAGCCTGAACTGCGTGCTCCAAGGATGCCTGATCAAGGGTGGGCGTATCGTTTGCGGCGGTTCCTCCCCCACCATCACCCAATGCGCCATTTACGGGGCGAAGAGCGGCGTGGAAGTGGCCGCGAACTCCCAACCCCAAATTATCGGAAATCGAATCACCGCCAACGGAGTGGGGATCGTTCTGTTGTCGGACACCGCCAGCCCGGTGGTTTCCCGCAACGAGATCTACAACAATAACTTCGGGGTCTATTTCAAGGATTTTGGGACGCCTAACCTGACGGGCAACAAGATCTACGGGAACCTGAAATACAACATGGTCAATTATTCGGCCAAACCGTTGGATATCCCCAACAACGATTTCCGTTCCGCGGACGCCCAGCAGATTACCCGCACCATCTATGACGGAGCCTATAATCCCAGCTATGGCCGCTTGAACTTCATTCCCTTTGCGGGCATGGTGGCCGGTGGGCCGACCCAGGCGATGGCCAGCGCGACTTCGCCAGCCCAGCCGACGATCCAGGAAGAGGATTTCTGGAGCTATGGCCGCCCCTTCGACGCCATGAAGGTCAGCCAGCTCGGGACAGCGAAGAAAAACACTTCCGGCGCGGTTAAGGTTTTGGCGGTGGGTGCCACGGCGGTGGTCTCGGTGGTCTTACTCCTGCTTTAGACTTGTCAATGGGTACGTAAAAGTCACCCCGATCTTTATTTTTAACCTGATAAAATTCCATTAAGCGTTTTTTTGAAAGTATTTTCCCCAATGGTCCGCCCCTTTGGAGCCGAGGGGTTTTCTTCGTTTGTCGCGGATCCGGGAATGGGCCTGGAACTTCGCCCCTGAAAAATGACGGAAAATGCGCCCTCTTACGGATTAACTGGATGGTTTTCCTCGTTAAAAACCGGTAATTTATCCCAGTTAAGGATTCCAAATTAAGATTCGAGAGTGATTCGGATGAAGTTGAAAACCATTTTAAACATTGTATTCCTGGGATTAGGTTTGTTATTCAGACCCCTTCTTTTCGCGGGAACACCGACGGAGGATTACAACACTGCCCTGACTGAATACCGGCAGGGGAATTACGAGGCGAGCCTGAGCCTGTTGCAATCCGTCATTTCGGCCGATTCGAGTTTTTGGCAAGCCTATCAGTTAATTGGGAACGCCGAACTGAAAACCCGGCACTTCCCTGAAGCCTACGACGCCTATCAAAAAAGCCTCTCGATCAATCCCGACAACCCGAGTGTTGCAGAGGCTGTCGCCAATTTAAAAAGCCTACTCCCGGCCTCCCGCCTTACTATCACCCCGACGCCATGGATGGCGACACCCACTCCCGAACCTATCCCGAATCCAACTGCGGTGGCAACCCTTGAACCCCTGGGTGAGACACCGATGACCAAGCCGGTCAGGGAAAACATCGTCCGGCCGTTTTTTATGGAAGTGGGTCTTGGTGTCGACCTGCCGGGGCAGGGCTGGTCCCCGGCCTACTCCCTGGGCGGCGGATGGAAATTGGCATTGGGGTCCGACTTGGGGTCGGGTTTTGTGGGGCAGGTGGATTTACAAAACATCTATTTCGCCGGCACCCTTATTCCGGTCGCGGTTTCGGACGACGAGGTCAGGTTTCTCCCGACGATCCGGTATTATCTTGTTTCGGGAGACATCCGGCCCTACATCGCCCTGGGCGCGGGGATAGACTTGCAGTTCCTGGCGGCCGGAAATACCACATCCTCCAACGTATCCCCCGACATCGGTTTGGGCTTTGGCATGGAGCTTCAAGCGGATTCCCGAACGTGCCTTTTTGTCGAAGGTCAATATAATCTTTCGTTCGGCTCGAGCGATTCCCCCCAGGATACCCCCTTGTGGGTGGGGCTTCGTATCGGGCTCTAGTGCGGGACACAAGATTCCCACGCCCGCATCTTTTGCCCTAAAATAACCCATCCCCGATCGCGAGGCCTGAACCTGCAATCCACCAACGAAATTTTCAGCCACCTGCGCCGGGTCCTCGAACAGGCCTACTTTCTGAATGCCATGAGCCCGAAGGAATTGGACCAATTGCTGGCATGCCTGCGGGCTATGAGGGTTTTCAAGGGTTACGAGATCATTCGCCAGGGTGATCCGGGGGATGCCTTTTATCTCATCGCTTCGGGCCGGGTCTCGGTTTGGGCGAAAAAGGGTTCGGGCCGGGTGAAACTCGCCGAACTCAAGGCGGACGATTATTTCGGTGAAATGGCCCTCCTGTCCAACGCGCCCCGTAACGCCACCGTTATCGCGGATGGGCTCACCGAGCTTTTCATTTTGGAAAAGTACAATTTTGACAAGACTCTCATGCGCAATCCCGCTATTGCCCAGAAACTCCGCAAGGCTTACGAGGAAAGACACGAGAAGAATACGAACTTTACCCGCTCGGAAGGATAACCCATCGGCTGCAGCCCCGGCTGCAGGAGCGGCTCATTCCCTTAGGAATAACAACATGGATTGTCGGAAAAGCCAGGGTCTGGACACAAACAGGAAATCCAATGGGCGCTTACAAATTTAGCGGACTTTGCAAGGAAAAGTTATGGGAATGAAAATTTTTGTGACCGGCGGAAGCGGCTTCATCGGCCATTGGGTGGTGAAGGAACTGCTTTCCGAGGGACACGAGCTGAGGCTTTTAATCCGTGACAAAGGGAAGATCCCCTCCCTGCAGGCCTTAAAAAACGTGGAGACCGTGGAGGGTACCCTTTACGACCGTTCCGTGATGGCGGATGCCCTCAAGGGAAGCGAGGCCTGCGTGCATATTGCCCTGGGATGGGGCGAAACGCCCACTTCCATGCTGGAAAGGGATACGGCTGTCACGGCCTTTTTGGCGGAGGAGGCGGAAAAGGCGGGGGTTAAGCAGTTTCTCTACACCTCCTCGACCGCGGCGGTAGGGGAATTCCGCCCGCTCATGAACGAAGAAATCGGTTTGAGGCCCATGGATCTCTATGGCGCGACCAAGGCCTCCTCGGAGGCTTATCTTTTAGGGTTCTCGGCGAAATCCGAAATGCGTTGCAATATCATCCGGCCCGGCTATACCTTTGGCAACCCCGCCTATCCGGACGGCGTCACCCAGCCTGACAAACGGTTCCGGGAAATCGTGGCGGCAGCGAAAAGGAACGAACCCATTACGGTCACGAAACACGACGGTACCCAGTTTATCTGGGCCGGAGACCTGGCCCGGCTTTATGCCGCGGTGCTCAAGGGGGACTATGACCGGGAAGTCTTCTTCGCACTGGCGAAAGAGTTTGTGACCTGGGAGAAGGTGGCCCTTAAGGCGGTTGAGATCACAGGCTCGAAAAGCATGGTCAACGTGGAGGACAAGGGCTGGGACGCCAAGCCCATGCTCTTTGACCTGACCAAGATCAAAAGGGAGTTTGGTTTTGAGTTTCTTGGCACCCCCGAGATTGAACGGCATTTGGAGTATTTGGTCCGCATTTTGTAGGCTTATTGGAAAAGATTGCTCGGATCACTATGATTTTTTTGATAACCCCATCTTTGACGGTCAATAGGCGATCCTGAAAGAATTTGATACCGGGTGATTTCCCTCCCCGGGTTCGCCTGGAGCCCAGGGGAGCTGAATTGTTTGACCCTCCATTTGAGAGTGGAGATGGTCAGCGGCTTTTTATTGAAGCCCGTGTGGAATCGTGCGGTTGGAGCGCAGAAGGGGCAATATTACGGGTTCTTGCGAATGGGACGACCTCGCCTGGATTTGGATTGACGGGGCTGTTTGAAAAGCGTTTCCACTTGGCAGTCCAAGGCTGCTGCGATAAAAAATAGGGTTTTCAGGGTAAAGTTCCGGCCCCTTTCCCATTCCTGGACAACGCTGATGGATCGTTCCACCATTTCAGCGAATCGGGCTTGGGTGATTCCCAGGCGGTGCCGGGTTTCCCCGATCCTTCTTCCCACCCCTCGTAAGCGCGACAGGTATTCTTTCTCGTAATGTTTTTTTAACATGGCCGCATTTTGTTTAATTTAGCGCCCGAATAAAACGGGGTCTTAACCCCGTGTTTACTTTGGTTTTTCATGTCTCGACTGGGGATGACCCTTGAGGTCCGACGCTAAAAATTTCCGGGCCGGCACCGCGCTAAATGAAAATCCTCTGGTCTAATCAAAAGAATAAGGTCGAAAAAAATCAATATCCCGTCCCAGGATGGTTTTTGGACGTCAAAAATGAAGGTATGCACAATAATTGACAACACCTCAAAATAGGGTATTTGACCCTCTTTTAGAGCCGTTTAACCGCCATTAAATTAATGCCAAGTCGTTTTGGCTTGGGCCTCTCGAATGAGCGGATTAATGACCAGGCCCATTTATATCCCGAAACCGCACAAATTAAGAGCAAGGATTTGCCATTCATTTGATTATCTTCCGTAAAAAATACGACGGGTTCGTTCCATCCCAGTTCAAAAGGTTATGAATGACCACGGCCGATCATCAGGGAGAGTCTTTGGGAAATGAACACTCCGAAGGGGTCGTTCCACCTGAAGGGGTGGCATCCAATGACCACAAACCCCTGGAAAATTCAGGTCCCCTCCCGCATCTGATCCCCCCCCTAAAGACCTCGAGGATCCTGATGGTGGAAGACGATGAGTCCATTTTGAGGATCATGACTTTCGTCATGCGGGAGGCTGGATATGAGGTCCTACAGGCGAGGGACGGAGAAGAGGGACTGGCTATTGCGACCCAGCATCTGCGGGAAATCGACCTTTTGGTGACTGATCAGGTGATGCCCCTGGTTAGCGGGAAGGAATTGGCGGACAAACTTTTACGCAAAAGGGCTGACCTGAAGATTATTATCACCTCCGGTTATCAGTGCGTTGAGATCATCGAACCGGGGGAGGAGAACCATAGGATCCATTTCCTCCAAAAGCCCTACGGTATTGACGCATTTCTGTCCAAGATCAGGGAAGTCATGAATGGTGAAGTTTAAAGGCCCGGTTATCCAATCGGATTAACTCTTCGTCCCGCCAAGGTATATGGGTTGGTTTGGATGGACTGACCGATGATTCAAAATGGCGCTTGACATGAAGCCTTGAGATTGGCGGTCTGAGGTATGTATACCGGACCCTGGTCTGTATGATCCGTTTAATGATATGGGCGGGTTAGATCCAGCCGGAACCTGAAAGGCCCTTGGGATCTTTCGATTTTTCTTCCTGGATTTTCTTTTCCAGCCATCCCACGTGATCACTTTCCATTTCCCCAAGCGAGTTGAAAAGACCGGCTAGGTCTTGGTTTTGAGCCGCCATGGAAGCCCTCCGGTAGTAGTCCTTGGCACGGTTCTCGGCGATGAGGGCCAATTCAAACACTTTCTGGGCCCTGTCAAACTCGTCGAATTTCGCGTCTTTCATGAATTCCAGGTGGAATTTTTTCTCGGCCTCATCCAAGTCGACCTGGACTTCCAGGCTCGGCGACGTGCCGTAGAGGGCCTCGTATTTTTTCAGCAAAAGAGCCTCATGTTCAATCTCCTCGCTGGCGAGTTCGATAAACTTGAAGGCAGTGTCCAATTCGTGGCGGCCTTCGAAATATTGGGAGAAAGCCTTCAGGGACAAGAAGTTGGACCGCTCGAGAGAGATGGCGAGGGTGAGTAATTCCTGGGGGGTCAGTTCATGGATTTTTCGGGTCATCGGGCAAACCTTTCAGGTTTATGGATGGGAGCGGTTGCCGCCGCGGGAAGAAATTTGAGCCAAACTAAGCCCCGCTGGCAATATTTACCTGCGTCTTTATACACGATGTTATCACGGTCAATTATTGTGCGAAATGAAATTGACATTAATTATGCACAGTGAATAAGACGAAAAGGTTTTGCGGGAGGCAAGCGCCTGGCTTGTTTAAGTCCTGTTGGGAAGGGTTTCGCGGTTTTGGAAGCAAATACGCCTAAATACGGTTTAGTTTGATGAATTGTTTTCTGAGTCAGCCTTCCGCCCGGTCCCTCAAACCTTCCGTATCCTTCAGGCTCACTTGATGCTTTTTGTCGATAGAAATCAACCCCTCCGTTTCCAGCCGGGTGAAGGCGCGTGAGACCACTTCGCGGACGGAGCCTAGCCGGGCGGCCAAAACCGAATTATTGGGCAGGGTAAAACTTTTGCCCTTTTTTTCCGTGAATTCCTGAAGCAGGTAAACCGCCAGCCTTTGGTCCACTTCCTTCAAAGAGAGGGATTCGGCTAAGGCGGCAGCCTTGCGAAGTCGGCCCGCCAGGAGTTTTACCGCCGCGAGGGCTATTTCAGGGTGCTTCAAAAAGAGACGCTTTACGTTTTCCCTGGAAATAAAAAGAACCTCGCTGTCTTCCTCCGCCATGACCGTGGAGGGGTAGGGGTTATCGTCGAACACGGGGACTTCGGCGATGGTGGTGCCTGCTTTTTCCACATGGATGATCTGTTCCCGCCCCTCGGCGTTGCCCCGGTAGGCCCGCAAGGAACCCTGGGCGATCACATAGAGGCCCTTGGCGGATTCGCCCGCGCTGAAAAGGATTTCCCCCTTGGAGAGGCACCGGCTTACGCAAACTATCGCCAGGGCATTTAATTGGGAGGTCGAAAGGCCACCGAAAAGCTCGGTTTTTTTTAAGGCGTCGATCTTGTTCATGCCTTCATCATCCCATGGGAATCGGCGGCCATAAAGCCCCTTAGTGACTTAAGTCACGGCCCAATATCTCTTTGGGCATTAAAGTCATCCCATCAAATCAGGCAAAGGGGAGGGTAGCATGAAATACGAACCAACCAAAACGGTCGCGGAAATCGCCATTGAGATGCCCCAATCTATCCCGATGTTCGAAGGAAAAGGCATTGATTATTGTTGCGGGGGCCAGAAAAGCCTGCGGGAAGCTTGCGCCAAGGCGGGCGCGGATGTGAACGAGGTGGTCCGGGCTTTGGAAACAATGGGGCCGCAAAGGGAAAGCGGGGAAAGTACGGCCTCCTGGAACCGCCTAGGCCCCCTCATCCAGCACCTTTTGGACAAACACCACGCCTTTACCCGGAGCCAATTGGCCTTGTGTTCCAAGCTTGGAAGTAAGGTCATGATGGTGCACGGTCTAAAACGTCCTGAACTGACTGAAATCATGGGGCTTTTCAACCCCATGGCGGCCGAATTGGAGGAGCACTTATTAAAGGAAGAACAGGTGGCATTCCCCTTTTTGCTGGCTTTGGAAAAACCGATAGGGGTGCCTCCCTTTCCCTTCGAGGTTTTCAAGAACGGCCCGGAGCGGGTATTGAAAGCGGACCATGAGACGGTCGGGGAGCAGTTGAGGCGCCTGAGGGCCTTGACCAAGGACTATGCTCCTCCCGAAGGCGCTTGCGTGACCTTTCAGGCTTTCTATAAATCCCTGAAAGACTTGGAAGAAGACCTGCACTTGCACATCCACCTGGAAAATAACGTGCTTTTTCCACTGGCGGAAAAAGCGGTGAAACAGGTAGCGGTTTAACAAATAGGGATGGGGCCGATGAAACGGGAGAAATACTTCTGGCCCTTGACCCAATCCCACCACCGGGCCCTCTTGGCCTCCCGGCGGGTGAGGGAGGGGCTTTTGGCTTGTCCTCCCCTGAATTGGAACGTGTTTTAAGGAAACTGTCGATGGTGAAGGAATCCAGGGTATTGAGGATATACTGGGGTATGGTTCCGGTTCGAATTAGGCAGGTGAAACTTGTTGCCTAAAGAACACGGGGCCTGGAATGTGCTACTGGTTTGCCTGGCGGCGGGATGGGCGCTGATGGCCCGCTGGGATTGCGCCGCGCTGGCGGTCTCCCTCTTCTGGATTTCCAGCTTCATCCTCCGCGCGCCCCTGTCCACCGCCCGCCAGTACCGGATCGCCAATCCCCCTACGGCCCGTAAAGCGTTAGCTTTCTCCCTTTTTCTCCTCATCGTTCTTGCCTTAACGGGAACCTATTTCTGGCTCAATGATCCCGTCCCTCGGTCCAAATGGATTTTTCTTGCCTCATTGCCCCTGGGGGTAGGCCTGATGATACGATCTTGGGTTGAGAAGAACATGAGGGCCATTCTGGTGGAAATGTTGGGTTTTGCCGGGATTTGCCTGATCGTGCCGATCCTTTATTATTTCAACTCGGGGGCGGATGATTCCCGAGCCTTTCTCCTTTATATTCTTTTCGCGGGTTATTTCCTTCTATCCCTTCTATATATAAAGATCCGGCAGGGATGGCTGCAACGAAGCAAACGTAATGAACAACTTGGTTTAAAAGCGAGAATTTGGGAAGGGAAGTGGATTCTTCTTTTAAATCTGGTTTTTACTTACCTTGTGTTCACTTGGCCCGGGGCGGGGTTGTGTTGGGTGGCTCCCTTTCTCGCACTAATACGCCTGTCCGTGGGATTGACGGTGGGGCGGATGGCTTTACCCATCATGAAACTGGGTTTGCGTGAAATGGCCCATTCCATTCTTTTCTTGGCCCTTGTCGTTGGATCTTTTTGCCTTTCTTGACCCGATATTATTGAGGAGGTGAACCGATGCGCAAACCGAAACAGGGTTTTTCCACGATGTGCGTGCATTCAGGGGAGGCCCGGGACTCGCAGGGCGGGTTGCACGCCCCCCTTTACAACCATTCAACCTTCGCTTTTCCCAACACCCGGGCCTTGTTGGATGTGGCGGAGGGGCGGGTTCCGGGAAACCTGTACACCCGTTACGGGTCCAATCCCACCGTCCGGGCGTTGGAGGCCAAGTTGGCCGCCCTTGAAGAGGGTGAGTCTGCCCTGGCTTTTGGGGCGGGGATGGCGGCGGAAACCGCGACCCTTCTCGCGCACGCCCAGCAGGGGGAGGTGCTCTGCCTGGGGGAGGTGTACGGCGGAACGTTTGAGCTTTTGAGGGAGTTTCTTCCGAAATTGGGCATCCAAACCCGGTTCGTCCACGCCTCCCAATTCGGTTTCCAGACCGATCATGTCACCCGCCGGACCAAAATTTTGTTCTTTGAGACGCCCTCCAATCCGAACATGGAAATCATCGATATCGCCCCGGTCGCCCGGTTCGCTAAAAAACACGGGCTTCTATCCGTCATGGACAACACCTTCGCCTCTCCCGTGAACCAGAATCCCCTATCGTTGGGGGTGGACCTGGTGATCCATAGCGCGACCAAGTACCTGGGCGGCCACAGCGACCTGACGGGAGGGGCCGTCATCGGGCCCCGAAAGCTTCTGGAACCCATTCGGCTCTGGAGAAAGTTTTTCGGCCAGGTCATGGCGCCGGACGTGGCTTTTCTGTTGCTACGCAGTTTGAAGACCTTATCGGTACGCGTGGAGCGGCAGAACCAAACCGCCCTTTCCATCGCCAAGGCCTTGAAGGGCCACCCCCGGGTCCGGTCGGTGAAGTATCCTGGCTTACCCGGCCATCCGGGTCATAAAACCGCGAAAGAACAAATGAGGGGTTTCGGTGGGATGCTAAGCTTTGAGATCAAGGGGGACCTGCGAAGGACCGTGAGGTTCGTGGATTCGCTGAGGCTGTTTACCATCGCCCCCAGCCTGGGCGGGGTGGAAAGCCTCGTGACCCAGCCTGTCACGACCACCCACCATGGTTTGACCCCGGCCCAAAGGGCCGAACGGGGGATCACCGATTCACTGGTCCGCCTTTCCTGCGGTTTGGAGGACGCGAAGGACCTGATGGCGGATTTGAAAAGGGCCTTAGACGTTATCTCGTGAATGTTTTGTCCGACTCCCCTCGTTACCAAGGGTTACCAAATAATTTCCCCGGTTTGGGCTGATTTAACCCGCCCATGAGCGTTTAGGGCAAGTAATCCATTACCCTTAGCCTTGAGGGCCTTTCAATCAAATCAGGGTTTCCAACGGCGAGTAGCTCCTGGATGGTTCCCCTTTTATATTTTTGTTAATTGTTGAAAAAACCTTAAAGATTATGGTTTTATTTGTTATTGTCA
This sequence comes from candidate division FCPU426 bacterium, assembly GCA_963771075.1. Lineage (GTDB taxonomy): Bacteria > Oederibacteriota > Muellerivitia > Muellerivitales > Muellerivitaceae > CAVTWJ01. Next base: position 53,769 of record CAVYSE010000026.1, read on the forward strand.
TTGTCCTGGCAACAGCAAGATGAACCATGCCTGGGGCTTATTAGGGGAGGAAGTTATGGTCCGTTTAAGGTTTTTGGCAGCGTCAGCGTTTTTTGTTTCATGGGTTTTGACGTCCGCGGCTTGGGCTCAATCGAGTTCGAACGCGGCGCCCTTGGGAAGCAAGTCCAATCCCATCCCGGTAGTCGCGGTTGGAACGCCTATCGCGTCTTCCACTCCGGGAGCCAAGGGGGCCAAGCGGGGTTCCAAATTAAATCCCATCAAGGGCCAAGCCCATCCCCGAAAAGCAGCAACCCCTAACCCCTTTCATTAATTCCTAAGGCCGTTTTTTAATCCCACGCCGGTCCGGCTTTCCTGTTCGAATCGGCCGGCAGCTTTCGCTGATGAAACAGCTGTAGCATCCATATCCACTTTTGGGAAACCGACCGGGATGAACCGGGGTTCTCCGGAAAACACCGCCTCCCATCCAGAAATATATTGAGGGACTCGATTTGAAGACAGGCAAGCCGTGAGACGGTCCAACCCTCTATTGCCGCTGGCCCTTTTCCTGGCCTTGGGATCCCTATCGGTTCTATGGGCGGCCCCGGAGGAAAAGGCCTACTTGAACACGGTCATCGGCCTGGTTCACGCGGTGAACGCGGAAGGGAAGGCTCGGCGGGTATTCGACGGCCAATGGGTCCATGCGCTGGAAACACTCCAGGTGGGGGAGAAATCCGAGGCGGTCCTTGTCTGCCCGGACGGCACCCTCCTCAGCCTGGCCTCCGGGACTCAAATGAAAATCGCGTCCCTCAAACGGCCTTCCCCCCAGGAGAAAAATTTCCTGTTCAACCTGGACGCGGGCCGGATTTTCGCCCAAGTGAAGAAACTTTTTTCGGCCAAGTCCTCCTTCGAGATCAACGCGGGAGGTTTGATCTGCGGGGTGCGCGGCACCCAGTACACGGTCGACTATGACCCCAAAACCAAGGCCATGAACCTGGATGTTTTTGACGGCGCGGTAAACGCCTTCAATCAAAGCGTGACCCAGCTTTTTACCGCCGGGCAGGCAGGCCATTTCGTGAACGGCCAATGGGACGGGAAGGTCGGCCAGGCCCCTCCCGCACCCAAGGGATTCGCGAAGGCGGCGGGTATCGCGGGTGGCAATGGGGGAGCGGGGAGCGGCGGTGGTTCCACCGGCAACGGAACGGGCGGCGCCGGAACCGGCCAGAATGGCGGGGGTCCTTTGGGTTCAGCCGGGCCGGGGTCGGGAAACAATGCCGCGAATTTTTCGGTCGTACCCGGGTCAGGGCAGGGCTACCAACCCAACAGTTCCCTCGGCTCCCTGAGTAACCTGAGCCTGGGGGACTTGAACACCCAATACAACCAGTTGGTTGTCATTAACCAGGACAACAACCTTTCCTCAACCCAGCTGCCAGTCCATATTCAAGTGGTGGTTCCGGCCGGGGAGGCGGTGCCATGACCGCGCCCCTAATAAGGAAGGTTAAGTTAACCGCTATGGGTTATGAGTTGTGGAAGTTTTTGAACCTTCCGTTCAAAAACATCAACCGCTTAATACCCGCTACTCAAAACTTAAAATTTCTTTTTCTTTTTCTTTTCGTGGTTTCGCGTATATGGGCCCAAACGGCTGACTCGACTCCGTCGGAATCAACCGCTCCAACCCCAACCGGCACAACCTCAACGGGTTCCCCCCACAAACCTTCCTGGGGATCGATGGACCTGGGAGCCCAATACGTCGGTTGGAGTTCCAGCAGTGCCTACCCCTTCAACGGCTCCGAGCTTTTGGCGCCCCTGTCCCTCGCGGTAACCCCTTGGAATGACGCCCGCCTTTACGGCCAAACCGAGTTCGCAAACGGAAACTACACCGACTCCGTGGCGGGGACCCAGACCTTCAACCTTTCGAACCTGAGCGATACGGTCATCGGCCTGGAGGCGGGATTCAAGAGCTTTTCCATGCCTTCCATCGCCAACATCGCGGTCAACCTTCCCACGGGAAACCCCTCCTGGGAATTCGAGCAGACCAATTCCATCGTTCCCATCGAGTTCATTGACAGCGACTACCGGGGCCGGGGGTTTGGCATGAGCTTTTTATACGGCTTTTCACTGCAGGCGGGGAACGAGCAATACGGTTTCGCCGCGGGTTACCTCTTCGCGGGCGCCTTCAACCCCAATTACGGGATTTGGGCTCCGGGGGAAGCCTTGAAGCTCGGGGATTCCACCTTCCTATCCCTGAACCGCGTGGTGGACCACGGCGGAGGGGAGAATGACATCATTCGCCTCTCGGCCTTTTATTTCCTGCCCACTGAGGCCAGCGGGACCGACCTGCTCCAGATGGGGCCCAACGTGAACGCCTCCTTCGCCTGGAACAATCCCCGGGCCTTTTCCTTCGAAGTGGGCGGGCAATATTATTTTCCCACCGCGAACGCGGACGTGAATGGGACCCTGGTTCCCGAACCCCAAAGCGCCCTCGCCCCGCGGTTTTATTTTTATCCCAGCTACGGCCTCGGGGACCTCACCCTTTCGGGCCGGGCGAAATATATCCTGGCCAACGGCTTCGACCCCGCCAACCCGCTTTATGACGGCGGGGGTTTCCTTTTGGGAATCGGGCCTTCCTACCGGTTCAAATTGGACGCCTCTTCCGCCCTTCGGGTGAACGGGGGTTTCGATTACGTCCTATGGCAAAACGGCGGTTTTGATGAAAACGGCGGCCGGGTGAACCTTTCCTATGCCCATTGGACCTTCGGGACCCATTACGAGGTGAACCTTTGAAACCTCGTAAGAACACAAAAAACATCTCTAAGTCCTTGGTTCGGGGTTCCGGGTTTTGGAAAGGTTTGAGCCGAAGGCTCGTAAATCCCCATCCCATAAAACTTAAATCTCCCAACCTCAAACGGGTTTTCGGAATTTCGCTTTTTGCATTGGGCCTAGCCATCCTATGGGGTTGCCAGAGCAAACTTTCCCCGACCTCCCCCACTATTCCGGCCAAGACCTATAACCTGTCCCTGTCCGTGCCCTTGACGAGCCAGGTCCAGGCCAGCCTGTTGGGGGTAACGAACAATGTGGTCGATTGGAGCGTGTCGGGCCCGAGCATGGCCACCACAACGGGTTCGACCGGCTCCCTCTCCACTTCCTCCATGGGCTCGGGAAGCTTGAACCTTTCCCTTGAGGTCCCCCAGGGGTCCGCCCGGCTGATCTCCCTCCAAATGAACAACGCCAATACGAGCCAAGTGTTGGCCTTGGGAGCCTTGCAGGCGGATATTTCCGCCGGAGGCGTCAGCAACCTATCGGTAACCCTGGGATCGGTCGTTCGCAACTGCAACACCGTGGACTCCTCCTCCTTTGGGAACACGACCAGTTATTACACCTTTCAATCCGGCACCCTCCTATCCACCGCGGCGGGCGCGGACCTGGCGATCGTCCCTTCGGGGTCCAGCTTTACCCTGGCGGCCCAAGGTTCCAACAGCATCGCCTATTTGGGCAACGGACTGATCGTGAATTACGATTTTATCCCTCCGGCGGCCGCCTTCGCCTCCACCTCCAATGGTTCCAAACAGGCGGCAGGGGCCACCCCCGCCTACCTTCAAGCCGGGGATGTCTATTGTCTTTCCCTCGGAGCAGGGGCGGCGAACGGCCATGCCTGGCTGCAGATCGAGAATCCCAACCAAAATTTCGGTTATAACGCCCCGGTCCCAACGGGCCCGGCCTTTTATTACCGGTGGAACACGACCCTTCCTTATTATGCGTACGACTTGGCGACCGCCAATAACGGCGTCACCTGCCCCACCCATGTCTTTACTCCCACCACCATCCCGACCAATACCTTTACCCCCACGGCCTCCTTTACCCCGACCTCGAGCTATACCTCGACCCTCACGCCCACCATCACCCTGACCCCGACCGCGACCTTGACGCCGACCTCGACCCTTTCCCCCTCGCCCTCCGCCACGCCTTCCGTTACCGGCACCTACACCTCCTCGCCGGTTTATACCCCCAGTTGGACGCCCACGAATAGCGCGACTCCCACCGGCACGGTGACCGGGACCGTCACGAAAAGCCCCACACCCACTTGGACGGGTACGGAGACCCTGTCGCCCACCCTAACGGCCACCTTTACCGCTTCCGACACCCATACCACTACGCCGGTGAACACCTCCACACCGACGGCCACCATGACATCTACCTTGACGGGTACCACCACCCTGAGCCCCACGGTCACCTCCACACCCACCGTGACGCCTACCCCAACCCTGTCGCCGACGATCTCGTCCACATGGACGGTTACGGCCACCCCAACCGTTACGTCGACGGCCACGATCACCACCAGCGCCACCCCGACCTTGACCCTCGTGAATACATCCACCCCGACCCTGGACCCGACCGCCTCCCTAACGGAAACGATCACCCTTTCACCAACCCTGACCGGAACCTTTACGCCGACGCCGTCCATTACGGCAACGCCTTCGGTGACGCCGAGCCCGACCCTGAGCGCCACCCTGGTGAACAGCCCGACCCCGACGGACACCCCAACGGCTACCCTGACGGGCACTATTACCCTGAGCCCCACGGTCACCTCCACACCCACTGTGACCGATACCCCGACCCTGTCGCCAACGGTTTCGCTCACATGGACCGTTACGGCCACTCCCACCGTCACCTTGACCGATACCCTAACCCTTACCCCCACCTCAACTCCCACGCCGGTGAACAGCTCTACCTCTACGGCCACCCCGACCCCCACGCTGACGGAAACAATCACCCTGAGCCCGACCATTACCTCGACCCCCAGCCCGACCCAGACCGTGACGCTCACCCAGACGATATCGATGAGTCCAACGGCCACCGTAAGCGCGACTCAGACCACGACCCCCGTGAATACCGGCTCCTTTACTCCCACCCCCACCGCGACGCTGACGGGGACGGTCACCTTGACCCCCACGGTCACTTCCACCCCCACCCCGACGAATACCGCGACCCTGTCCCCGACCCTAACCCTGACCCCCACGATCACGTCCACCCTCACCGGGACATCGACGGGTACCCCGACCCTTACCCCGACGGTCACGAATTCCCCCACCTCCACGGGAACACCGACTCCAACCGGTACGATCACCCTCACGCCCACCGTGACCAATACTTCCACCCTGACGAACACTCCTACGCCCACCCCTAGTCCCACCCCGACCGGAACGGTCACCCTGACCGAAACGGTCACCTTGACCGAAACGAACACCTTGACCGGCACGGTGACTCCCTCTTTGACGACCACGCCCACGATCACCTCTACCCCCGCCAATTCCGCCACGGTGACCCCCACGATCACCCCCACGGCGACCGTCACTTCGACCGCGACCTACAGCCCCACCCCGGTCCCCACGCCCTCGCTGGCTTCCGCCGCGGTTTCCTGCGTCAATACGGACGGGGGCGACGGGGCCTGCCGGGTCTTCGCCCTATCCATCGCCGCCAACGGGTCCACCGGGTTCCCGGACACCAGCTACGCCCTCGTCAAGGACGTGACCAACGGCCAGAGCGTTTATGTGGGGCCCTGGTATTACAACGGCGCGGGCACGACCTTCACGGCCGACCTGAGCGGGGAATCGTTCGGGGTCACTTCCACCTCCAGCCCGGTCTCCGCGCTCCTGAGCGTGGTCCTGACGGACGCCACCAAGGGCGTCACCTACGGGGTCGTGAACCCCTCGGGCTCACCCCTGAACCTGGAGGCCCCGCCCGGCTTCCTCTACTCCGCCACGAACGTCTCCTGCGGCACCGCGCTGGAAGACGGGAATTGCTCCCTCTTCAACCTGACCGTCTATCCCTATAACCCGGTTTGCGGTTCGGTCACCCAGATCAGCAAGATCAAGCTCACCGACCTGAACGACGGCAGCTCAACGATATTCGGGCCGGTCACCTACACCTGCACCAATTTCAACTTCCTGGTTCCGGCGGAGGCCATGGGGGTGGCCGCGGGCACGCCGCAACTCAACGCGATGTTCCGGGTGGACCTGTACGATTCCACGGGGACCACCGTCTGGGATTCCAGGACACTGGGGCCTCTCAACCTGGAATACCCGGGCAACTCCATCTCCTCCTGCTCGGTGAACTGCATCACATCCGACCCCAATAACGGGGCCTGCCAGGCCTTCGTCCTGAACCTGGACGCCAACGGCCCGCCGGGGGTCCCCTCGGTCAGCTATGCCGGGGTGACGGATACCACCAACGGTATCGGGGTCGTGGTGGGCCCGATCGACTATACCGGGACCACGGGCAGTTTCTCCGTGACCCTCCAGCCGGAGGATTTCGGCCTGACCAGCGCCGCCTCCCAGATAAGCTCAAATTTCGTCGTTAGGCTCCTGAATGAGCCCCAAAACACGGTGTTGGACAGCGCCGTGCCCACCGGGTCGCCCCTGATACTCGAAGGGCCCAGCGAATACATCTACAACAACAGCCTCAATTGCGTGACCCCCTTGACGGACGGGAACTGCGCCTATTTCACCTTCAACACCGACCTTTTCAATCCCTCCTCCTCGGCGGTCACTAGCAAGGTGACGCTGACGGATCGGACGAGGAACTACTCGGTTTACCTGGGACCCTTTGTCGATTCGGGAACCGGCAATTACGCCTTCGCGGTCACGTTGGATGGGGAACTGATGGGCCTCTCGGCGGGCCAAACCGCCCTGAACGACGCCTTCGAGGAAACCTTGACCGATCCAAGCGGGGTGACGGTCTATGACAGCCAGCCCCTGGCCAACCCCTTCAGCTATGAATACGCCCCCAATTACCTCGCGGGCAGCGCCGTTTCCATCCTCTTTACCGACTCCCAGAACGGGGCCTGCCAGGGTTTCCAGTTGACGATTGACGCCAACGGCCAGGCGGGCCTGCCTTCCACCGGGGAAGCTTACGTGACCGACACGAACAACGGATACGGCGTCTGGGTAGGACCCTGGACCTACAACGGGACGGGCGACAGTTTTGCCGTGACCCTTCTGGGCAGTGATTTCGACCTTCTCTATAACGCGGCGCCGGTCACGGCCAACCTGACGGTCAAACTATACGACGGGACGGGTACCGTCCTGCTGGATTCGGACACGCCCGCCGGGTCGCCCCTGACCCTGGAAGCCCCCGCTGAATATATCAACAGCCAAACCTTCGGCTGTTCCACGGTCGGGGAGGACGGCAATTGCGAGGTCTTCACCTACAGCACCCTCCTCAGCAATCCTCTGGATATGCCCATCACGTCCCTGGTCGGCCTCCTGGACACCACCCAGGGCGTCACGGTTTATTTGGGCCCCGTCACCAACCCGGGAGGGAACAATTCCTACGGCGTGACCCTCCACCCCGAGAATTTCAACCTCGCCCCGGGCCAGGAGGCGGTCAGCCATGTCTTTAGGGAATTCCTGTTCAACGCGGCGGGCACCACCCTCCTCGACCAGCGGCCCGCCACCTTCAGCTACGAGTACCCGGCGAATTATTTCAACTCGGCCTCGGTTTCGGTGCTTTCCACCGACACCAACGGGGCCATCCAGCGGTTCCTCCTGACCCTGGCGACCACGGGTCCGCCCGCCCTCACCTCCACCAACGTGGCCAACGTGATCGACAACCAAAACTCCGCCGCCACCCAGGTGGGCCCCTGGACCTACACCGGCACCGGCAGTTACTCGGTGACCTTGAACGGGTCCGATTTCGGTCTGGACACCAACGCGGCCCCCTCCACGGTCAATTTGACCGTCAATCTTTACAACCCGCAGCTCCAATGGCTGGATACGATCGTCCCCGCGGGTTCGCCCATCACCTTGGAGGCTCCCTTCGAGTTCATTTACGGTACCTCTTACAATACCTTCAGCTGCCAGACGTTCGCCGAGGACGGGAACTGCACCTACTTCACCTACAACACCGACCTGGAAGCGCCTTACGGGGCGACGACACCGGTGACCTCCCTGGTGCGGCTCATCGACGTGACCAGCGGCGCTTTCGTGACCCTGGGTCCCTTCGTGAACAGCAACAACTCGATCACCGGCCACTCGGTGACCTTAAACGGGGCCAGCTTCGGCCTGGCTCCGAACGGGACGGCGGTCAACCACCAGTTCCAGGAGCAGTTGCTCGACGCCACCGGGGTGACCCTGCTTGACCAGCAGGCGGCCCAAACCTTCAGCTACGAGTACCCGGCCAATTATATTTCCTCCGCCGCGATCTCCGGTAATAGCCACCGACGGGGGCAACGGGGCGGTCCAAAGGTTCCTCTTGACCCTGGGGACCACAGGCCCCCCGGGGATCAATTCCACCAACTACGCCAATGTCATCGACAACCAAAACGGCAATTCCATCTCGGTGGGGCCCTGGAGCTACACCGGCACCGGCGGTTACTCCGTGACCCTGATCGGGTCTGATTTCCAATTGACCACCAACGCGGCGCCGGTTACCACGGGCTTTACGGTCAAGCTTTATAACCAGCAGAACCAATGGCTGGATACGAGGGTTCCCGCAGGGTCCCCCCTAAGCTTCGAGGCGCCCCCCATCTTCATCTACAGCCCCGCCGACGACACTTTCTCCTCCCAGACCACCGCCGAGGACGGGAACAGCACCTACTTCACCTACAACACCTACCTGGAAGCGCCTTACGGGGCGACGACCCCGGTGACCTCCCTGGTGCGGCTCATCGACGTGACCAGCGGCGCTTTCGTGACCCTGGGTCCCTTCGTGAACAGCAACAACTCGATCACCGGCCACTCGGTGACCTTAAACGGAGCCAGCTTCGGCCTGGCTCCAAGCGGGACGGCGGTCAACCACCAGTTCCAGGAGCAGCTGCTCGACGCCACCGGGGTGACCCTGCTTGACCAGCAGGCGGCCCAGACCTTCAGCTACGAGTACCCGGCCAATTCCCTTACCTCCGCCGCCATCTCCGTAATGGCCACCGACCCGGCCAACGGGGGAGCCGTCCAGCGGTTCCTCCTGACCTTGGGCACCTCCGGGCCCCCGGGGATCAATTCCACCAACTACGCCGAAGTGATCGACAACCAAAACAGCGAGGCGGTCTCGGTGGGGCCCTGGAGCTACACCGGCACCGGCGGTTACTCCGTGACCTTGATCGGGTCCTATTTCGGGCTGACCACCAACGCGGCGCCGGTTTCCACGGGCTTTACGGTCAAGCTTTATAACCAGCAGAACCAATGGCTGGATACGGCCATCCCGACCGGGGCGCCCTTTAATTTCGAGGCTCCCCCCGCGTTCATTTATGTCGGCGATAACGCCTTCAGTTGCACGACGGCGGACGAGGACGGGAACTGCGTTTACTTCACCTACAGCACCGTCCTGACTGCGCCCTTCGCCAATACCACCCCCGTGACGACCCTGGTAAAACTGGAAAACCTGACCAGCTCGGTCACGGTGACAATGGGGCCCTTCGTGAACATCAACGGCGGGAACATCGCGCACGCGGTGACCTTGAACGGCGCCAGCTTTGGGCTAGCGCCTGGCGGGACCGCGTTCAACCAGCAGTTCCAGGAGCAGGTGTTCGACGCCACCGGGGTCACGCTATTGGACCAGGGGGCGGCCCCGACTTTCAGCTACGAATACCCCACGAACTATATCTCCGCCAGCTCGCTCTCCTGCGGACAGACCGCCGCCGACGGGTCCTGCCAGGCCTTCACCCTCACGATCGACGCCGACGGGGCGCCGGGCATCACTTCCACGAATTACGCCTACGTCTCCGACACCTCGAACAATGAATCGGTTTATGTGGGGCCCTTCAGCTACACGGGCGCGACCAGCTATTCCGTCACCCTTTTCCCCGACGATTTCCAGGTTGTCTCAACCTCGCCCGTGACCGCCAATTTCACCGTTCAGCTTTGGGATGAAAGCCTCACCCGCAATTTTGGCGCCTACGTGCCCGCAGGGTCGCCTTTGACCCTGGAGACGCCCCCGGGATACATTTACTCCAACGCCTTCAGCGGCTACGTATACGCCGAGGACGGCAACAGCGTCACCTTCACCTTTAGCACCACCTTGGACACGCCGGGCGGGGCCACCCAAAATTTCGAATTCGCCCTGGCCGACCTTTCCGATTCGGTCACTCAATTTTTCGGGCCGGTCCCCAACCCCGTCGGCAACCACCCCTATTCCGTGACCGTGACGGGAGCCCAATTCCTCCCCTCGCCGGGCCAGGAAGGGGTCAGCCAGGTGTTCGAGGAATTGCTGTTCGATTCCAGCGGGACGACCCTTTTGGGCCATTTGGACGCACCGACCTTGAGCATCGAGAACAACAGCCCCTCCGCCACCGACTCCCTATCGGGTAGCACCCTTTCCTGCTTCCTCGCCGGGACCGGGGGGGCCTGCCAGAGCCTGCTCCTGACCCTGAACACCACCGCCACGGCGGGGGTAACCTCCACGAACTACGCCAACGTGACGGACATCACCAATGGGAAGACCTTCCTGGCCGGCCCCTGGACCTACAGCGGGAACGGGACCCTTCCCGTTACCCTGCCCGCCTCCGATTTCAGCATCACCTCGGCCTCCCCGGTATCCGCCAGTTTCGCCGTGACCCTGCTGGCGGGGAACCAGAGCACCGTCCTGGGGACCTCCATCCCCGCCGGGTCGCCCCTCTCCCTGGTCGCCCCCCCGCAATACATTTACCGGTACCCCAGCTACAACAACCTCTCTCCCTTGAACCTGGCCGAGGACGGGAACTGGGAGACCTTCACTTTCAACGCCTACCTGACCGCGGCCGCCAGCAACCCGGTGACTTCCTATTTGAAACTCGTGGACCAGACGGCGCCCGGGGGGCCGGTGACGGTGAGCGTGGGCGCGGTCACGGCTTCCACCGGGACGATCGAACCCGCCTTTACCATGCTCTCCCAGCAGTTCGGGCTGGCCACTCCCGGGCAAATCGCGGTGAGCCAGGTGTTCGAGGAACTGCTCTACGCCGACGCCGGTGGGGTGACGCTATTGGACAGCTATCCGGTGGGGCCGACGAACGGGCAAACCGTCAACCTGGAAACCCCCTCGCCCTACTTGGCTTCCGCCACCCTGGCGAGCCTTGTGACGGACCCGGTCAATAATGCCGTCCAGCAGTTCCTCCTGACCCTCACCGCCGACGCTTCCACGGGGGTCACGAAGACCAGTTACGCGAATGTCGCCGACCTCTCGAACGGGAGGGTCTACTTGGCGGGCCCCTGGACCTACACGGGCTCCGGCACCAGTTTCCCGGTGACCCTGACCGGGGAGAATTTCAACATCACCACAGCGGGGGCCTCTGTCTCGGCCTCTTTTGCCGTGACCCTGCTGGATGAGACCCAAAGCAAGACCTTCAACAGCCTCATCCCCACGGGTTCGCCCATGATGGTGGAGGCTCCGAACCAATATATTTACCGAAGCTCCGGCTATAACAACGTCGCCTGCCAGAACCTGGCTGAGGACGGGAACTGCCAGGCCTTCACCTTCAACGCCTACGTGACCGGCCCCGGCAGCGGACCGATCACGACCTACTTGAAACTGGTGGACCTGACGGCCTCCGGCGGGCCGGTGACCTTAAGCTTCCCGCCGGTCACGGTGGTCTCATTTGAGCCCAGCTACACGATCCTGCCCCAGCAGGTTGGCTTAACCACGCCGGGACAAATCGCGGTCAGCCAGGTGTTCGAGGAACTGCTCTACGCCGACGCGGGAAGCGTGACGCTCTTGGACAGCTACCCGCTGGGAACCCTGAACCTGGAAACCCCCTCTCCCTACCTGGCTTCCAGTTCCATCCTGAGCCTGGTTAAAGATCCCAACAACCAGGCCACCCAGCAGTTCAGCCTGACTCTCAACGCAAACGCGCCCTCGGGGGTCACGAAAACCAGCTACGCGAACGTCGCCGACCTTTCGAACGGGAGGGTCTACTTGGTGGGCCCCTGGACCTACACGGGTTCCGGTAGCAGCTATTCCGTGACCTTGACGGGCGAGAATTTCAACATCACCACCGCGGGGGCCTCGGTTACCGCCAGTTTTGCCGTAACCCTCCTGGGGGAAAACCAGACCACCGTTTATAATTCCTCCATTCCCTCGGGCTCGCCCATAACGGTGGAGGCCCCGAACCAATATATTTTCCGAAGCTCCAGCTATAGCAATGTCGCCTGCCAGAACCTGGCCGAGGACGGGAACTGCCAGGCCTTCACCTTCAACACCTACTTGACCGGTCCCGGCAGCGGACCGATTACGACCTACTTGAAACTAGTGGACCTGACGGCATCCGGGGGGCCGGTGACCTTAAGTTTCCCGCCGGTCACGGTGGTCTCAATTGAGCCCGGCTATACCATCCTGCCCCAGCAGTTTGGATTGACGACACCCGGGCAAATCGCGGTCAGCCAGGTGTTCGAGGAGCTGCTCTACGCCGACGCGGGAAGCGTGACGCTCTTGGACAGCTACCCGCTAGGGACCCTGAACCTGGAAACTCCCTCACCCTACCTGGGCTCCGCCACCCTCTCCTGCCTGCAGTCCGATCCTAACAACCAAGCCTGCCAGCAGGTGCTTTTGACCCTCAACCCGGTGGCCCCCGCGGGGGTCACGAAGACCAGCTACGCGAACGTCGCCGACCTTTCGAACGGGAAGGTCTACTTGGTGGGCCCCTTCACCTACGCCGGGGCGGGCAGTTACTCCGTGACGCTCAATGGTTTCGATTTCAATATCACCACCGCGGGGGCCCCGGTTACCGCAAATTTCGCCGTAACCCTCCTGGCGGAGAACCAAACCACCGTGTTCAATTCCTTGGTGCCCGCGGGCTCGCCCATGACGGTCGAGGCGCCGATCCAATACCTGTACCACACTACCAACAACAACCTCAGCTGCCTCACCTACGCCGAGGACGGAAACTGCGAAACTTTCAACCTGAACTTCTATGTCGACTCGCCCAGCGGAACCGTCACGACCTACATGAGGCTGGTGGACCTGTCGGCGGCCGGAGGGCCCGTGACGGCCAATTGCGGCGCGGTGACGGATAACGGCGGCGGAACCGATACAGGCTCCTTCAGCCTGCTGGCCCAGCAGTTCGGGCTGACCTCCCCGGCCCAGATCGCGGTGAGCCAGGTATTCGAGGAACTGCTTTACGCCGACGCCGCCGGGGTGACGCTCTTGGACGCCTACCCGGTGGGCTCCCTGAACCTGGAAACTCCCTCGCCCTACCTAGCCTCCGCCAACCTGTCCTGCCTGCAGTCCGATCCTAACAACCAGGCCTGCCAGCAGCTTCTCCTGACCCTGAACGCCGTGGCGCCTTCGGGGGTCACGAAGACCAGCTACGCGAACGTCGTCGACCTGACCAACGGGAAGGTCTTTTTGATCGGCCCCTGGACCTATACGGGTTCCGGCACCAGCTATTCCGTGACCCTCAACGGGTCCGATTTCAACGTGATGACCGCGGGCGCGACGGTTTCGACCAATTTCGCGGTGACCCTGCTGGATGAGACCCAGGCCAAGACCTTCAATTCCCTCGTGCCCACGGGCTCACCCGTCACCTTCGAGGCCCCTGAGCAATATATCAACCGTGTCAACAGCAGCCTCAGTTGCCTGACGAGCGCCGAGGACGGGAACTGCGAGACCTTCAACTACGCTTTATACGTCAATTCCCCTTCCGGCGCTTCCGTGACGACTTACACCCGGATCGTCGACCTGACATCGGGCGGGGGGCCGGTGACGGTGAATTGCGGGGCGGTGACGGATAACGGCGGCGGGGGCACGTCGAGTTCTTACTCCCTATCGGCCCAGCAATTCGGCCTTTCCTCTCCCGGGCAGATCGCGGTTAGCCAGGTTTTCGAGGCGCTTCTCTACGCCGACGCTGGCGGTGTGACACTCTTGGACAGCTATCCGTTGAAGACCTTGAACTTGGAAACTCCCTCACCCTACATCACAGGAAGCGCCCTCACTTGCCTGACGTCCGACAGCCTAAACCAGGCCTGCCAGGTGTTCCAATTGCTCTTGAACCTCCAGGGGGCCGCCGGGGCTTACCAGACCAACTACGCCTACCTGGGCGACGCGACCAATGGGAACCGCTTGACGCTGGGTCCCTTCAGCTATACAGGGTCGGGAAGCTTCGCGGTCACCCTCAGCGGTAGGCAATTGGGCCTGGGCACCCTGGGGTTCCCCGTTTCCAGCCAACTGGCCGTGACGTTATTGAATGGGGCCCAGAACAAAGTCTTGGGGGTTTCTTTCCCCGCCGGTGGCGCCCCCGCCACCCTGGAAACGCCCCCGGGCTATATCAACTCAACGTCGCTCAACTATCAAACGAGGGCGGAAGACGGCAATTGGAATACCTTCACCTTCTACTTCAACGCCTATACCCCCGGCTCCGCCACGACCCTGGTCGGGATGGTCCTGTTGTGGGATACCACCAACGGGAACTCCGTGACCGAGGGCCCGGTGACCTACAGCGGCAATAGCTACTCCTGGACCATCACGGCGGCCCAATTGGGGTTGGCCCCGGGCCAGGCGGCCGTCAATCAGCAAATGGTGGCCCAGTTATACGATTCCACTGGCACGAAGCTTTACGACGCCAGCACTTTGGGAGCCTTCAACCTGGAAGGTTCCGAGGACACATTAAGTTCAAGCGCGGTTACCTGCTTGACCACCGACTCGGTCAACGGGGCCTGCCAGGCCTTCCAGCTGACCCTCAACGCCAACTCCCCCGCGGGAGTTTCCCAATTGGGTTACGCCCGCGTTTACGATCTGACCAACGGTCAAAACATCCTGGTCGGGCCTTGGAGCTTCACTGGAACCGGAACGGGCTATGCGGTGACCCTGTCGGGTTACGACCTGGGCTTCACGACCCCCAACGCGCCCGCTTCCGCCTCGATGGCGGTGACGTTCTATAACGAGGCGCAGAACCAGATACTCTCGGTCGGCACCCCAACCGGATCGCCTTTTATGCTCGAGGAACCCCCCGCTTATATTGACTACGCGAGCCTGGCTGCCCCGGTCTCGCTCTTGGCGGAAGACGGCAACGCCACGGCCTTGAACCTCACCTTCTATGCCTACACGCCTGGTTGTACGGGCTCCCAGACGAGCCTGATCCGGCTGGTGGACACGACCACGGGGACGGCGGTCACCCTGGGGCCGCAGACCTATACCTGCGGTAGTTGGGTGTTCCCGGTTTCGGCAAGCCAGTTCGGACTGGCTCCCGGCCAGGCGGCGGTCAGCCAGGCCTTCACGGCGGAGCTTTGGAACGCGGCGGGAACCAGCGTGTGGGATACCAAAACGCTGGGCACCTTTAACATCGAGGGACCATAAGACCCGTTTCAGAAAATGATAGATTGCCTGACCCGGAATGGACAAGAAAAAAGTGGAAAGATGTTGTTTAAGCCAATGAGAGGAGGATATCCGATGCCATCAGACAAGAATGACGGTATGGAAGCGAATGCGACCTATTCGGTTGAAAAGTGGAAGGAGGAAAACTGGAATGTTATTTCTCCCGAAGTGAAAATGACAAAGGCTTCGGTAGAATTTGCCTTGACGGGAGAAATGGAATGCAAGGCGACCGTGGAATATCTCATGTTCTATAAAAGCTTTGATTCGAAGGATCCCCATAAATCCTCCGCGAAATATGTTGGCATGATGAAATTGACCGGGAAAATAAACGGAAAAGCCGGGAGTTTTGCGATTGAAGATCATGGCACTTTCGAAGCAGGTGTCGCCCTTTCTAATTTGTCGATCCTGGAGGGGTCAGGATCGGGGGAATTGAGAGGAATTAAAGGAAGTGGGGAATACCGTGCCGGCCAAAATGGCAGTTCCTTTAAGTTGAATTACAATTTCTAAAATTCTATTGTTTTTCTCCTTCCACGATGGGGATCCATTTTTTGCGGCTACCCATGGAATGCTTTTTCCCCGAAACAACAGGTTTAACGCGATTCACTTCGGAAGAGTCGTTTTCTGAGGAAACGATAGCATTTGTTTTCGACTTTAAGGGGATGAGGGAAGACTTTTCAGTACCCGGATAAACCCGCGGTTTGAATAGGGGATATCTCTTCCGTTCATATAAAAAAATAGATAAAATTTTAGAATCGGAAATCGTACTTTTCCCATCTCCACCATCGATTCATTCTGTGACTTTTGATGAGGAGTATCGGATGATCTTCTCGAGGAAAAAGCCTGAAAAAAGGGCCTATGCCCGCCACCCGGTCAAGGTGCCCGTCAAGTTCCGGTCGGGCGCGGACGAACAGGTCTTCCAAACCATGGATGATTGGCGGAGCGCGGAACAAAACGGCTTCACCCTGGACCTGAGCCTGGGGGGCATGAGCCTCGTATCGGACCATCCCCTCACGGTGGGGGAAGTCCTGCGTTTTGACGTCTATCTTCTCGACCAGAAAAACAAGGTGAGCCTTTACGCCGCCGTGCGATGGGTGAACGAAAAGAACGCGGGCATCCGTTTCATATGGGTTCGCCCCAAGGATATGGACGTCCTGAAGGAATTCATCCAAAAATTATCCTCGGCCCAGGCCGCCCTCGGCTAGTTTCTGTCAACCGGCCCCATTTTTCCCAGACTGTTTACCTATCCCCTTCACCGGTTTTTTCACCAAGATCTGTTCAATGGTTTTAACCAGTTTTTTCATGGCCACCGGTTTCTCGAAAAAGGCCTTGATGGAGGGTTCTTCCCGCATCAGCGTTTCCTTGTATTGCCCATAAGCCGAAACGACCATAACCGGCAGGTCGGTGTGCAGGCTCAAGTGGGGGATCAGGTCAGTCCCGTTCATGTCGGGAAGCATGAGGTCGGTGAGAACCAGGTCCACCATTTGGGATCGCAGCGCGAGCAGGGCATCGATGGACTTGTCAAATCCCAAGACCTTGAACCCCGCGGCGTGAAATGATTTCTGGTAAAGCATCAAGAGGCTTCGGCTGTCTTCGACAACGAGAATCGTACCCTTGGTCTTTTTCATGGCGACTTCCTTTCGTGGGCGGTGCCCGAAGCGAAAAGAGAACGTCTTCCATTCAACCGTATGGCTCATCCATACCCTGGGTCGAACCCGCGGCGCCTGGGGAATAGGACGGGTGGGGCGGGTCCTAGAATTATTTTAACTCGTTTAAGAAAAGCCGGCCTTGGATATTCGCCGTAATTTTTTTTAGGGAACCCCTGCCGGAATTAAAGCATTTTTTATGCCTCGTTCCCCTTGCCGAATTCATGGCATTGTCCCGAGTCTTTGGCCGGAATTGGGTGGAAAGCCATGTTTGCCACCTGCCCGAAAACCCCGAATCCGATTAAGATGAAGGTTCGAAAACCCCTGGGAGGACGACCATCACCGAGCCTGTTATTTCCCGAAACCCAAGACCCAATCAGGATTTCTTTACACCCTGGACACTGCCCCTGGTGTTTTGCTTTGTCCTGGTGGCCCTATTAGGCATGCGAAAAACCGCGGCTTATGACCTGGGATTTCACCTTAAGGGCGGCCAATGGATCGCGGAACACCACCAGGTGCCCCTCACGGATACCTATACCTATAGCGCGCAGGGCAAACCCTATGTGGATTCCCATTGGCTTTACCAGCTCGCCCTTTACGGCCTTTACCGGACAGGGAGTTATGAATCCCTTACCCTGGCGCATGTTGCCTTGCTCCTGTGTGTTTTTTGCCTGTTGGCCCTCCGTTGCCGGGTTTCCCATGCTCCCGCCTGGGCGACGCCGACTCTCCTGGCAGGGGCGATTTTCATCATGGAAAGAAGGTTCATGGAGAGGCCGGAAATCCTTTCCTGGTTATTGCTGGGGGCCACCCTTGGGGTCATGGAAAACCAAGGCCGCCTCGGTAAAAGGACACTGTGGCTTTTGCCCTTGATCCAACTGTTATGGGTCAATATTGAGGGCCTGTTCGTATTGGGCTGGATCGTCCTGGGAGCCTATTGGGCGGACGCTTGGTGGGAGCGAAAGAAGCCCGATGCCCGGCTTACCCTTATCCTGGCCCTTTCGATAGGGGCGGATTTAATCAATCCCAATTTCATTTGGGGCGTCGCCTACCCCTTTTCCTTCATCTCAAAGCTGCAGGGTGACATCTACAACCAAACCGTGATGGAACTGCTTTCCATCCCCGGGTTCCTGTCCAATTCGGGCTTCGCGAGGGATTCCAAAGGATTCATCTATGTGTTTTTTCTTTATTTTTTGCTGGTAATCCTGTCCCTGGCCCTCCAGAAGAAAAAAGCACCTGAAATCCTATTAGCTGCGGCCTTCTTTTATCTTTCCTTTAAGGCGGTGCGCAACATTCCCCTGGCTATGATCGTGACCCTGCCCACCGCCGTCCTGGGTTTGAGGGAATTGCATGGGAGGTTTGGGGCCTGGTTGGCAAAGGCCCCCTCCCTCGCAAAGGTTAGGGAGGGCATGCCATTTTCCAAGGCGGTTGGATGGGGTATCCCCTTTTTGGCCGCCTTGTGGATCGGCCTCTGGGGCTCGCGGGTGGCCACCAACGCCTATTACCTCTCCGATGTCCGGCCGGAACAATTCGGTTTGGGGCTGGATAAGGGTAAACTTCCCGTTGAGGCATCCCTTTACCTCACGCGAGAGGGGCTGGACGGCAAGGTTTTGAACTCGCCGAATTTCGGCGGTTGGCTGGAGTGGACCCGAAACCTGCCCGTTTATATGGACGGCCGGTGGGAGGTGATGGGGGACGACCTTTACCGCCGTTATCTCGATATGACCTTTTCCAACGGGCAGGCCATGGGCGGGGTCAGCGCCGAGTTGTTCAACACGAAGGCGGAGATCGTCGTTTTCGATCCCCGGACCGAGTCTTCCTGGATCGCGCAGTTGAAGAACCTTCCCGCCTGGCGCCTGGTATACCTGGATGATTGCGCCGCCATTTACCTCACCAGGGGCTACCGGGACGATCTGCCTGAACTGGATTGGGACAGGATGGTCTCATCCAGCGGGCTCCATCCTGTGACCCAGCGGGACCTGGTGGAGGGGATGGGCGGGTTGGGAACGTCCGAATTCGGCTATTGGTTGGAGGGCTTTTACCGTCCCCGGACATTCCCCTGGGGACTGCTTAACCGAAGCCTTCTTGCCATGGAATATCAAAGGCGGGACGCGCAAATGTCATTGGACCTGGAAATGGTCCGCCGAACGGATGGTTTTTACCGTCCCTTTTTGGATCTGCTGGTCCAGGATTGTATCGATCAAGGCAACAAGGCGGGAGCCCGGCTGGGGTTACAGCGGATCCTGATGTTGGACCCGGGCGACGCAAAAGCCCAAAGGGATTTTTATTCGCTTTCATCCCCGTGAGAAAAGGGGACATCCTAGTAAAGTGTTGAGTGTTGGCCTGGCCCTAATGTTTCCCACCGTGGACAACCTTTCGATTCCAAAAAGTTAAAACATCCGGGTCGATCAGCCGGTCTTCTTCAGTCCCAATTTATGCTCGATTTTGCGGACGCGTTCTTCCAGGGTTAAATTTTCCGACATCGAGCGCTTTAAAATCGAGTTCATGAGGGTTTGGTATGGGATTCCTTGTTTTTTCCCCTCCTCGATAAGCCAATGGTAAACAGTCTCATCCAGCCGGAAGGTTTTCTGAATCTTAGAACCCTTGGAAGCCAAAAGAGGGCCTCTATGAACCTTGGCTTTTGAAAAATCATATTCTTTTTTCATAGTTTTCCCGTTCCTTTCTTGTGGCTTTCCTGGCCGAGATGATTCGGATGACATCCATTTCCCGGTACGCGTAAACCACCACCAACAGGTTTAATTTCTTTGAATACCCAAGCGCGATGAATCTTTGTTCGTGGTGTTCAATATCTTACAACACCAATTGAACGTCGGATTCCAAGACGGATTGGGCCTCTTCAAACGAGACCCCATGTTTTATTAGATTGGAAGCGGCTTTCCGGGGATCCCAAATGACGAGCATGAATCAAGTATAAACTACGTTGTAGTTACATTGCAATGTGTTCTCCCTGTCCACGTTGGGTCCCCGCCATGTAGCATGCGCTTGCGCTTAGCTACATGGCCCGTCGTGGACGACTTTTTCATCACTCGAAAGCGGAATCATCCAAAAGACGAGACCCATGAATGATCCGAAGAATATAAACCGTTTTTTGGGAGATCCGGAAAATCGTCCTGTAATCCCCATACAAGATATGCCGATAGGCCGTCCCTAATACTTCATTTTCCGGAACAGAAGGGCATCTTTCCGGGTAGTGCTCCAAAGTGGTGATTTGTTGTTCTATTCTAGAGATGAACTTTGCCGCTTCCCGAGAACTGTCCTTGCCAATAAAATCCCAAATTTCCCTCAAATCCCCTTCGGCGGTTCGGGTGATCTTAACCTGGTATCGAATGGGCATGCATGAACTCTTTCAAGAAGGCGCGAACGGGACGCACGCGGTGGGCTGTCACGTCTTTCTCGGCGGAAACAAGTTCGCGGGCAAGATTCACCGCGCTCAAATAGACTTCATAGGATTTTGAGTTCATCAATACGGCGTCAGCTTTTCCATTTACGGTTAACACAACGGGACGACCGGTCCGGTGGATTTGGTCCAATAGACTGCGGGTGTTTCGCTTCAAATCGGTCACCGACCGGATGTCCTCGGAAAATTTAATTCCCATAGCCGCCCCCCTTAGCTTAAGCATCTAATGTGGTGCTTAATTTAGCATCATTCAACCAAGGCTTCAACCCCTTAGGTAGTCCACGATGGGTCCCCGTCGTGGACAGCTAAACTTTAGTTTATTTGGCCATTTTTTGTTTGAGCTCGTCGACGAATACTTGAGCTTTTTTATTTCCGTGATTGGCGGCCTTCTGAAACCATTCCATCGCTTCTT
Organism: candidate division FCPU426 bacterium; assembly: GCA_963771075.1. Classification (GTDB taxonomy): domain Bacteria; phylum Oederibacteriota; class Muellerivitia; order Muellerivitales; family Muellerivitaceae; genus CAVTWJ01. Next base: position 74,488 of record CAVYSE010000026.1, read on the forward strand.
GCTCGTCCTTTGAGACTCCAAGACCCTGGTAATATAAAAGACCTATATTTCCTTCCGCATCAGAGTTTCCTTGGATAGCGGCCATTCGAAAATACTTCAACGCTTCTTGGTAATCCTGGGTTGTTCCATGTCCAGTTAAATAAAGACCGCCAAGCGAGTTTTCGGCTTCCGGGTTTCCTTGCGCAGCTGATTTTTGATACCACTCGATGGCTTTTTGATAATCTTGATTAACCCCTTTTCCGCTTTCATACATGAAGCCAATAGCGTTTTCGGCTCTATCGTCCCCTTGTGTGGCGGCTTTTAGAAACCAATTCATAGCCTGTTGATGGTCTTGAGCGATCCCATTTCCCCCGGCATAAGCCAAGCCAATATTGAACTGGGCTTTACGGTTCCCCTGATTTGCGGCTTTTAAATTCCATTGGAAGGCTTTTACATCATCTTCATGAACTCCATGACCCTTACTGTAAAGACCTGCGAAACAACGGGGTCAAACAACGGGGTCACCTATGAAAAAGAATGTCCAGGCAAAAGCGTAGTATCACGGCCCCAAGTCCAACCTGAGTCTCAAAGGACTACAAGTCAGTCACCTATTCGCGGTTGTTTCACCGCACGATAACGTTGGACCCGGCCGCTCAATCAGGCCAAGGACCTCAACTCTTGCGGGTTGTGTCAGACCCCGTCGGAGCTGGCCGGGCAGTCCTCAAAAGCTTCCTTCTTTCGTAACATATGAAAGATGCTTTTCAGCATAGCCCTTGCTACTGCTATTCGTCCCGCGTTATTCCCATGCTTCTTCTTCACCCTCGTGTATAAGGTCCCATACCGTCGGGTTTTGCGAATGGCATGAAGCGAGTTCTCAACCAATATCCAGCGAATCCATTTAGAACCCTGTTTGGTGATGTGGCCGTTGTGGCTTTTTCCCCCTGATGCGTGAACACTGGGGACCAATCCACCATAAGAACATAGATGTTCCGCGTCCGGGAACCGGCGAATATCCCCAATCTCGCTCAAAATTAATAAAGCCGAAAAGGCACCCACGCCTGGCATGGTCATCATCAGCTGGGCTTCCGGGCTTTCTGCTGCCATTTTCTTGATCACCTCTTCTGATTTGGCGATCTCTTGGCCTAGTTCCCGGATTACTTCCATATATCCGTCCAGTTCCAAACGGTAGCAAGGCCGGGTACCTACCGTGGCAAGTTCGCGGAAGTTCTTTATTCCGAATCGGTTTTTAGTAACGGGTTCGATTCCCGCCTTGGTCATGACCGAAGTCATCCGGTTTTTGGCTTGTGTTCTCAATTGCACCAGGGAAGCCCGGTACCTAAGGATTTCCCGTAAGTCGCGGATCTCTCGGGGTGGCACATAGGCTCGTGGCAGCAGATCCACCCGCAAAAGTTGAGCCAGGATTCCCGAATCAATTTTATCCGTCTTGATCTTGGCCGAGGCTATGGCTTTGACCTTTTGGGGGTGGGCCAATACCAGGTTGGGGAATCGATCCTCGATGAGTTCGTAAAAGTGATACCAATGACCTGTGGCTTCTACTACGACCTGGCTACTCACGGGTTGCTTCTTGAAATAAGCCTTTAAAGTATCCGCGTCGTTCTTCAGATCGACTTGTTCCAGCACCTTTCCTTTCTCATTCACTCTCGTGACGTAGGATGTTTTCTGGTGTAGGTCTACTCCGATATACTGTCCCACGGCTGCACCTCCTAAGCGTTTTGCACCACCTGCAAAGGTGAGTGCCTTTTCGACTCTGGGTTTATCCTAGAGCCTCGTCCCACTTAAGTGGAGACGCTCTACGCTTGGAGCTCTGCAGCCTTTTTCATGTTATCAGGTCTTAATTTTATATTATCTATCCGCGCTTTGAACCGCGTCTCTCCCTCCATCCGCTTCTTTATTATCGCTATCCGGTTCCCCACGGCCGAATATTTTACACCAAATTATTCCGCGATCTCTTTCAGGCCCAGGTGCGCTCTTTTTCGAAGTAGGTACATACCAACGTCCCTCGCCTCGTTGGCCTTGTGGAACTTAGTCGTGATTTCCTTTTCCTCAACCTTATATGCTTTCGAGACCTTTTGGATAACATCTTCCGCCGTACGTTTCTCGATCCGATGGTGTTTCATCGGTATTTCCGGGTCTTTCTTATCCAACAACCCCTTTAATTTCTCCTTTAGACCCTCACCCCCGTAATAAACCCCACCCTCCATCTTTTCCCATGGCGATTCCTTTTTTCGCAACCCTTCCAATACGAACTTCCGATAGGCTCTTTGGGCTTGCTTGGATTGCCTGCCAAATTGCCCCAATACCCAATCCACCTCAAACCAAGGTTCTTTCTTCTCGATCCCGGCCGTCGCCCGATAGCTGCTCCACTTCCATTTCCGGGGATGTTTCACCAACCGCGCTCTTACCGGGTTCAAGACCACATATCGGCACAACTCCAACAAATGGGTTCCCTTTTCCACATGGATCGCCTTATAACGGCCTTGAAAGAGATGCCCTACCCGGTTATTCCGTCGATTGAATTTCTGGGTATAAACACCATTCAGGTGCCGTATGGCCCGTGACAAGTTGGCTTCCGGCGTCTCCACCAACAAGTGGTAATGATTATCCATCAATACCCAGGCATGGCACATCACATGATGATCCTCCACGACTTGGGCCAATACCCACAAAAACAATTCCCGGTCCTTATCCGACCGGACAATGTTTTTCCGCTCGTTCCCCCGCGAGGTAACGTGATAAACAGCGCCTTCATAATGCACTCTTAACGGTCTAGCCATTTGCGGATCTTATCACAAAGATAATATAAAATGAAGACCTGACCCCGTTTCGTGACCCCGTTTCGCAAAATATGGATTCCATCGGCTAGAGAAAGGCATGCCTTTTCTTTAAAAAATTAAACAGTAACCTTCCCACCGTGTTTAAATTTGAATCCAATCTCTAAATCTCCCCCGCAAGCTGTTGCGATGTTAGAAAGCAACGGTAACGAGGTATCGCGTTGATCTGTGCCACTTTCAATTCGAGCAATCGCGCTTTGCGAGGTTTTAATCTTTTTAGCCAGACCCTGTTGACTCAAGCGAGCTCTCAATCGCGCCATTTTAACAATCTGGGCAATTTTAGATTTGGCTTTATTTTGCTCATAATAAAAACGAACCTCCGGATCTTTAATCAACTCTTTGAAAAAAGAGTCGGCGGATTCGTGGTATTTTTTGTTTGTCTTCATGGCAAGACCTCTTTCATTCTTTTTTCGGCTAACCAAAGGTCGTTCTTTGGCGTCTTTTGAGTCGTCTTTTTAAAAACGTGTAACCAGATCATAAAATTTTTATCAACCAAAACGTAAGCAATCCTGAATCCTCCACTAGGCGCAGAAAACTTTATTTCCCAAAGTTTTCCACTCAAAGATCTAAAGATAACGTCATGGCAGTTTAACCCTTTGTCTTTTATCCCTTCATAAACATCTACAAAGCGGGCCTGATTCACTTTGGATAAATCTAAAATATATTCTTTAACGGGTCGGCGCCCTGATGGGGTTTTGTAATAATCGATTTACATATTTAGATTATATCCAGTTGGATATTATTATCAATCCGGAAATTCATCAGGTCCTTGTTATGCTTAATGGTTCGATCATTATATTTCGGTAAAGCTACAGGAAAAGGTTCAGAAAGTATTGAGGACCAGGTGCACTACTAAAATGCAGGTTTAGGGTTATCCACGACCCCCAAAAGGGCCTTGGGGGTCGTCCACGATGGGTCCCCATTCGACGAGCTCATGGCAGGCCGTCGTGGACAAGCCGAACCCTAAAATATCGAGACTGATTTGCGTCATGGTTAGCCTATCATCCCTTTTCGGTGTCAACACCAGATACCTTTACAACCGCCCGCCAAAGGGCGTCCTGATTTGCGCGATCATGAATATGTTCATGGCGCATGATCTCAATGGGACCTGTCATCTTTTTTGGGGGCGAGCAAAAGAACTTGCCAGAAACATCGACGCCAAACTTTGAGGCCGTGAGGTATCTTTTGGCCCCTTCATCGACGGAATGTGACATTCCGGGAATAAGTTTCGAAATCCGCACAAATACGTTCTTCATAACAAAACCTAGATTGCGAGGCGCCAGGGTATCTGGAGCGGCTCCGGGTGAAACTGCGTATACGGCCAAGTCCGCGGGAAGCTTTCGAGCAAGGGCCGCGGCCCACCACGCGACAAATATTTTAGCATCCGAGTAAGCCGTGCTAGCCTTGTATTTTACATTCGGGGAACTGCGCAAAATCGCTTCGATGGCTGAAACCCGGTCGCCTTTGTACTCTTTCGCGGCGAATGCCGCCAAGCCGGTAAATTGAAACATGGGTACATCACCTCGCGCGGGTTCCGCGCTGGCAATAACGATACGAGCATCCGGCGCCAGACGTCCGGCCTTTAAAAGGCCCAGGGTCAATTGATGATGACCGATCAGAGGCGCTTGCGACGCTTCAATGTTCTCACTTGTCACAACACGTTCTTTGCCTGGCATCATGCCAGCGTTCAGAAGGAGAAAATCTATGGGTTCGTCTTGGGCGTCTGGCTTTCCTAGCGAGGCGACCGCCTTCTTCACGCTTGCGAACGAATCCAGGTCGAGGGCAAGACCGGCGATATTTTTAGTTCCGGCATCGGTTTTTAACCTGCTAACGGCTTCATCCACTTTGGCCTGGCTACGTCCAGTGGCTATCACCTGACTCCAGCCATCCATGGCAAGCTGCTTGGCCGCCGAGTATCCTAAACCAGACGTAGCGCCGGTAACGAGCGCGACACCCTTTTTCATAGTTTGTCTCCTAAGTCTAAAATTGTGGGAATTTCACAAATCAATTATTGTAGTATACGCTACAGAAAATCCAAACCGCTGTCAAGCGATATTGTTGCGGTTGCTACAATAAGATTGTCCAAAGTTTTTCGTGCGAGTAAAATGGGGCATGAGTCGAAAAATAGAATTTAATTACGCTAATGCGGTGGATCGAGCGATGCGGGTCTTTTGGGGTGAGGGATACTCCGGCGCATCACTCAGAGACCTTCTCAAGGCGATGAAAATTGGGGAAGGCTCCTTCTACAATGCCGTCAAAAGCAAAAAGAAGCTCTACATCGAATGCTTGAATCGATATGGAGAGGTCGAAGGCAATAAAAGAATTTTGGCCCTAACCTCAGCCCCGAATGCGCGTCTCGGACTGCGGGCTATGCTAAGCGCAATGTTCGATTGTCTCGATGATCCGAAGAATCCGTCATCTCTTTGCATGATTGCGGCAATGATTTCCGGAGATGTCATGGCTGATAGCGAATTAAAGAAAGTCGCTATTGCCAGTGTCGATCAAGCTAAAAAGTTAATTGAAGATAAGATTGATGATGACAAAAAAGCTGGACGTCTTCCTAAAAGCTTTGACTCCCATACAGTTGCTGGCGTCATAGTTACCTACTATCAAGGCATTTGGCGCATGGCCATGGTTTCATACAAAAGGGAACAGTTCGAGCGCGAATCAGAGGCATTTCTTCGAGGTTTGGGTCTTTAGGTTTGGAATTCCTGAATCACACTGATGCTCCAACTTCCAAGTCAGTCAGCAACACTTCGTCTACCGTTTCTTTGAAACGGTAGCGACCCAATCATGCACCTCGCCTAGTGGGCTCGGCGCAGGACGGGCTTATATAGCCCTTCGTCCGAAGTGAAACAAGAAAATTAGTACTAAAAGTCTTTTTTCTTGTCCACAAAGGGTCCCCGTCGTGGACAAGGTAAAACTGAGAATAGTATTATTTTAACCTTTTAAACGTCGGGCTCTTTTATTCCAGAAATAAGCAAAAGTAAATTTATATCCAACAAAGAAGAAGCGCAATCACAAAAGACTTAATCGAAAGAATTTCCTTATTGAAAATAAACACAAGCAAATAAAACAGGAGAGCAGCCTGTGTCCCGAAAAAAGGTGTGATTTTCAATAAAAGGGCATTATCAATAAATTGATCTTTTGGAGGTCGCATCTTAATTAAAGGCCACCAACCCCAATCCATGTCGGTAAGATTATTCATTGAACCGAAAACATCCGGGGAAGGAAGATACCTTCATCCTCGATTTTTGGAACGAGCCGAACGAGATACAACGATCTTTCCAACCCTATTACGAAGATTGCACGGTGGATGAACCGGCGGACGCCGACAAGCTTTATGAAGTCCAGGCCAAGCTGAATGACTACCAAATTTATTTCTTGTCTGAGGTCGAGAATTTCTGCAAAGTTTTTTACAAGAGCAAGACCATGCAGGAAACCCGCGACCATGCCCAATTGAACGCCTTCTTGGACCCGGCGGTGGAAAGGTTCAGGCAAAAAGAAGAGGAAACCCAAGAAATATTCAAGAAAGACCTAATCAGTTACCTGCGGCTTTATTCCTTCCTCGCCCAAATCATGCCTTTCCAGGATTCGGATTTGGAAAAGCTTTATGCCTATGGCCGGTTTTTGCTCCTCAAACTTCCCAAACGAACTACCGAACGTTACGCCTTTGGAGATGAAGTGGCCTTGAAATATTACCGGTTACAAAAGACCATGGAAGGAAGCGTCGCTTTAATCGCCCATGAGGGTGGGATCGTCTATGGGGCGGATGAGGTGGCTACGGGCCAAGAGAAGAATGAGAAGGTTGAGCTTTCCAAAATAATCGAAATATTGAATGAACGTTTTGGCACTGATTTCAAACCAGCCGACGCCCTTTTCCTTGAGCAGGTGAAAGAAGATGCGATTGCGAATGAAGAATTGATGAAAGTCGCCCACGCTAATAACGACATCAATAATTTCGGCCTTGTGTTCAAAAAGGTCTTGGAAGGCTTTTTCGTGGAACGCATGGACCAGAACCAGGAAATCTTTGAGAAGTTTATGGAGAACAACGAATTCCAGAAATTGGTCACGGATTATTTGATGAAGCAAGTTTATGACGGTATTCGGACAAAAGAAAAAAGTATTTAATCGAACTCGAATATTAAAAAGGGGTCGCCATTTTCCACTTTGCGAATAAATGAAATCCAAATTGAATCTTTTCGGGTAGTATTTCTATTCGTCTAAATTGAAAGATTAAAACCTATTCGGGCGGGTGTCCTATGCCATTCAAACCAAACCAGGGATACGGGACACTACCTAAATTCTTTTCAAGCGGAAGAGCGCGCAATGGTAGGCCTCCGGCGAGGAGACGGGCTGGAACGATCGGGGAAGCCAGCCTTCCTTCATCAGGGTATCGGAATTGAACCTTTTCCCCTCTTCCTTTATCTCATAGTAGGAATCGGGTGCCAGGCCCCGGAGCTTGATCGGTTTCGCCGGGCCCTCCAAAGCCTTGATCTGGAATATAAAGAGAAGAGCTTCCTTCTGGTCCTGGCTGGTGAACATCCAGGAAGCGCGGGAAGAACCATAGGGCGCCTCCAAACGATGGTAGTCACCGAACTGGACGATGGGCCGGATTTCCTTGTAAAGGGCGATATAGCCCGCCAGGTCCTCGCGCTCCCGAACGCTCCACTTGGAAATATCCGCTTCCACGCCCATGTTAGCCGACATGGCTAAAAGCGCCCTCCATTTCAGGGGGCTTTCCCTTTTGGCGATATGGCTGGGGGAGGAGCCGATATGGGAACCCTGGGTTACGGCGGGATAACCGTAGGTGGTGCCGTATTGGATGAAGAGCCGGTCCAGCCCATCCATGTTGTCCGAGGACCAGATCTGGGGCTGGTAGCTCAGGATTCCCAGGTCAAAACGGGCGCCTCCTCCCGCGCAACCCTCGAAGAGGGTGTCGGGAAAACGGTGGTTGAAGCGTTCCATCAACTCGTAGACACCCAGGCAATAGCGGTGGTAAACCTCGCCCTGGCGGCCGGGGGGAGCGCGGGGCTGCCCGCCTCGGTGAGGGCCCGGTTCATGTCCCATTTCACGTAATCCACGCGCCCCTCGTCCAGGACCCGGCTGATGGTCTCGAAGAGATAGTCCCGGACCTCCCCGCGGGACATGTCCAACACCAACTGCCAACGGGCGGTTTTGCGCTCCCGGTTCGGGACGTGCAGGCACCAATCGGGGTGCTTTTCGTAGAGCTCGCTCACCGGCGAGACCATTTCGGGCTCGATCCAAAGGCCGAACTTGAGGCCCAAGGCGTGGATCTCCCGGGCCAGACCCTGGATGCCCTGGGGCAATTTACGGGTGTCGGGAAACCAGTCCCCCAAAGAGCCGCTGTCCTTGTCCCTCTTGCCGAACCAACCGTCGTCCAGAACCATCATCTCGATTCCGGCCTGGACGGCGCTTTGGGCGATCCGCAGGATATCGTCCCGATTGAAATTGAAATAGGTAGCTTCCCAATTGTTCAAAAGGGTGGGGCGGGTCCGGGCGGCCCAATTACCCCGGCAAACGCGCTCCCGGATGAAGGGATGCAGGGCCTGGCTCAAGGGCGCGAAGCCCTTCGCCGAATAGGTGGTGACGCATTCGGGCGCGGTGAAGGTTTCCCCCGGCCCCAAGAACCACTTGAAGCCGAAATCGTTCAAGCCCATGTTCAGCCTCAGCCAGCCCAGGTGATTGACCTCGGCTTCCAACAGCCAGTTGCCGCTATAGGCCAGTTGGAGGCCGTAAACCTCGCCGCTTTCCTCGTCCGCCCCGCCGCGGACCAACATTACGAAGGGGTTCATGTCATGGGAAGAGATGCCCCGGCGGCTTTCCAAGCGCAGGGTGCCTTGGAGGAGGGGTCGTTCCTGAAGCGTGCGTTCGCGGGCCCAGGCGCCGCCAAAGCTCACCATGCGGTATTCACCGGAGGGAAGGTCCAAACCCAGGGAAGCGAACTTCAAAACTTGAATGGATTGGTTCCCAGAATTCCGGATCCTGCTCCTGCGGACGAGGACATTGCGGTGGGGATAGAGGGTGTAGAAAAGGTCGATTTCCAGGCCGGTGGGCTTGTCGCCCAGGGTGACGCGCAGGGTTTGGGCCTTGTCTTCCGGCTCGGTGCGGGAAGAGGGGAGGCCGGGGAATTCCGGCTTGTGATCGGAGATATCGTGGGAGAGGTATTGGAATTCGGTGATCCGGGAACCGTCCGCCAATTCCACGATGAAAGCGGGACAGCGCAGGTCGTTATGGCCGAAATCGGCGAATTCCCGCCGAAGAAGGTCCAGGTTGGCGTTGGGACTGCGGTCTTGAATGGACCGCTCCCATTCCTCCAGCCGTTGATTTTCCTCAGCGTTGGAAAGGATGGCTCCCCAATGGAGGTGGCCCAGCCCGCCCAAGGGGTTGACGGCGAGGAGAAGGGTCGAATCCCTTGAGTCCAACCGGAAGGTCTGGGAGGCGGCATTGAATTGGATCATGAAAACTCCAAGGGAACTTGTTTCGCGGGAGTGAATCCGTATTGTACGAGCTCCCTGATTTTAAGGCGCCCGAGACTTTAAGTTACCAGAAAAGACGGGCGGAATTAAATCGTTTTAGTTAAATTCGGGTATAATCCTGCCGACTCATTTTATCCGGGGCTGGAGGTATCGATGAAACATCGTTTAGGAATCCTGGCTTGTTTGAGCTTGTTACTGGCGGCAGGCCTGGCAATGGGGCCGTTCCTGTCGGGCTGCGCCCATAACGGGAATAACCAGGGCGTGGTTCTCACCTGCATGGGTTGGGGCGGCGTGGAGGAGGCCAAGATCGTCCAGGCCGCGGTGGATGATTTCAAAAAGGCCCACCCCGGTGTCGAGGTCCAGCTCCAAAGGGCGCCCTACGGGGAATATATCCCCAAACTCCTGACCGAATTCGCCGCTGGGCTCGCCCCCGACGTGATCGCCATCAACGCCGAACAAATGATCACCTTTTCCTCCCGGGGAGTGTTCACGGACCTGAAGCCGTACGTGGATAAGGATCCGTCCGTTCAATTGACCGACTTTTACCCCGAGTCCATTGACCATTACACGACCGGGGGCATCCTGACCGCGATCCCGAGGGATATCGCCCCCGTCGCGGTGATCTATTACAACAAGAACATGTTCGACGCGGCGGGACTGCCCTACCCCAAGGACAATTGGACCTACGACCAGTTCGCCCTGACCGCGCAGAAACTGACCCAAAAGAATGCCCAAGGCAAGACGGTCCAGTGGGGTTTCGTGGACGACTACCCCACCTGGGACGCCTGGGTCTACGCGTTCGGGGGGGGCATGGCGGATAACGAGAAAACACCCACCCGGTGCGTCCTCGACTCGCCGGAGGCCATCGCGGGCGTCCAATTCCGCGCGGACCTCATTTACAAGTACGGATGTACTCCCGGCCCCAGCGCCTCCACCGCGATGGGAGGATTGGGGTTCTCGGACTATTTCATCAACGGCCAGACGGCCATGTTCTACAGCGGTATTTGGTTGACGCCCAAGTTCCGCGAGATCAAGAAGTTCGATTGGGACGTGGTGGAGTTTCCCGTCGGCCCCAACGGCCACCGGGGGTTCCCCCTCAGCGCCACGGGGTACGGGATCGTCAAGAACTGCAAGCACCCGGAATTGGCTTATGATTTGGTCAAATACCTGGCGGGGGAAGTCGGCGAGAAATACATGGCCTCCACCGGTTTGACCCAGCCGGCGATTAAGGCCCTGGCCCAATCCCCGGTTTTCCTGGATGGGCAAACCCCCAAGTCGAAGGGATTCCTGGTGGACGCGGTAAAGGACGGCCATTTCCAGCCGCTGGACCCCAATGTCAGCGAGTGGAAATCCCACGTGGACGCGGCCCTGGACCGCGTTTGGAACGGCGAGGAGAAGGCGGACACGGCCTTGAAGAAAGCCGTGGCGGAGATCAACAAAAACTTTTTTAAGAAGTAACTCGACTTTGGCAATTCTGCGGATTACAGCCTGTTTCCCCCTCTGAAAGAGGGGGAACAAGGGGGAGTTAGCCTTTTAGTCCATGTTAGCAACGGCTAATACCCCCCTGCCCCCCTTTTTCAAAGGGGGAAGATAGTCCGCGACTAGCTTTTTGGAATTTGCCAAAGTTGAGAAGTGACATAAAAAGACCCCGGCTCTCGAATGGCCGAGGTCTTTTTTTTACAGGGTATTTTGGATCAGTAGCTGTTCTTCTTGATGAACCTCACGACTTCCCCAAAGTCGGCGGTGGCCAGGCAGACGCAGGTGTCGGCCGCGCCGTAGTAGACATCCAACCGGTTGGTCTTCCCGTCTAGGATAGCCGCGGTGGGGAACACCACGTTGGGCACGAACCCCGCCGTCTCATAAAGTTCGGTGGGGGCCATGAGGTAGCGTTTCGTACGGTATTTAACCTTCCAGGGCTCGTTCAGGTCCAAAATGGCCCCGCCCATCGAATAAACGAATCCGTTGCAGGTCGTGTGCACCCCGTGATAGATCACCACCCAACCGTCCTTGGTCTCAATGGGGGTCGGACCCGCGCCGACCTTGGTCATCTGCCAGCCGCTGGTGGCGCCGAACACGAACTCGTGATTGCCCCAGTTGACCAGGTCCGGGCTGGTGGCGTAAAAGACGTCGCCGAAGCGCGTGTGACCGTTGTCCGAGGGGCGGTGCAGGAGGGCGAACTTTCCCTTGATCTTGCGGGGGAAAAGGACCGCGTTGCGGTTATAGGGGAGAAGGATCGTCGAAACCTGGGTGAACTTCTTGAAATCCTTGGTCGTGGCCAGCCCGATGGAAGGCCCGGGGGTGGGGTAGTAGCACCAGGTGATGTAAAAGGTGTCCCCGATGCGGGTGATGCGGGGGTCGTAGCCCATGCCACAGGGAATATCCTTGGGGACCGCGCCGGTCAGCTTCATCCGTTCCGGCTGGATGTCCCAATGCAGGGCATCCTTGCTGAACCCCACGTGCAGCTGCTGGGTCATCTCCTGGTTGTCCGCGCGGAAAACCCCGGCGAACCCGTCCTTAAACTTGACCACCGCGCTGTTCATGATGACGTGGGCGCCGGGTATGGCCTCGGCGGTGATGATCGGATTTTGCGCGTAGCGTTTGAATACGGTTTCGTTAGCCAAATGATTCCTCCAAGGGGAAGGACCCCGGACAAGGGGGCCGAAGTTTCAAAATCGACTAAAAGGTTTTAACATTTTAGTAGCAAATCTTGAAAAACAAAGAAAATAGAACAAGCACCCCGGGATAAAGGCTGGTCTCAGCCCGCACACCCGATTAACATAAACCCTTCTCCATGAGAAAAGGGAGCTCAAACCAAGTGCCAAAACAGAACCTGGATGGAGCCTGGGAGTTCCGCGCGGCGGCACCCCTGGCCCCCAAGACTCCCCGAACCCTCCTCCTGAACCGATGGATGAAAGCCCGGATGCCGGGAACGATCCACTATCACCTCCAAAGACTTGGGAAAATACCCGATCCCTTTTACGCGCGTAATGAATTGGACCTGCAGTGGGTGGACCAACAGGATTGGGAAATCCGGAAATACATCCATGTTAAAGCGGAAGACTGCGCCAAGCCCCGGCGGGAGCTGATCTTCGATGGCATCGATACGGTCGCCGAGATTTTCCTGAACGACAGGAAAATAGGCCGGACGGCCAATATGTTCCGCCAGGTCGTTTGCGAGGCGGGAGGCTCCCTTCGCCCGGGAAAAAATGAAATCCGCGTCCTTTTCAAGAGCCCCACGGTTTACGCCCGCGCCCAGGCAAGGCATTACCGCTACCGGGTCGATACGGACAAGGAATTTAAATGGGAAACGGGGGAAACCCGGGAAACCCGCCGCTCCTGGATCCGAAAGGTCCAGTGCCATTTCGGCTGGGATTGGGGGCTTTACCTGGCGGTCTGCGGCCTTTGGCTTTCCGCTCGGTTGGAATGCTCCGACCTTCCCCGAATTGCCGCCGTCCAAGTCCGACAAAAACACGAGGGGCCGGTTGGAAAGCCCCGCCGGGTCCGGCTTTTCGTGAAAGCCGTCCTGGAATCCCCGGTTCCTTCCGAGGGGGTTTTGCGCGTCCGATGTGGAGGGCGGGAAGCCAAAGCCGAACTCCGGCTGTCGCCGGGTGAGAATAGCATCGAACAAACCCTGGAACTGGATTCGCCTGATCTTTGGTGGCCCGCGGGCCAGGGAAAGCAGACGCTCTATCCCCTTCAAACGGTTTGGGAGGGCCGGTCGGGCGAAACGACCGAGATGGAAAAAAAGATCGGTTTGAGGACCCTGGAACTGATCCAAAAGCCGGACCGGTCGGGCGAGGCTTTTTATTTCAAGGTCAATGGCCGGCCCCTTTTCATGAAGGGCGCCAACTGGATCCCCCCCGATGCCCTGGTGGACCGTTGTACTCCCGGACTTTACCGCCACCTGCTGGGTTCCATGGTGGAAGCACACATGAATATGGTTCGTGTTTGGGGTGGGGGGTGGTACGAGCAGGATGTTTTTTACGGCCTGTGCGACGAGTTGGGATTGCTGGTCTGGCAGGATTTCATGATGGCTTGTGCGGTCTACCCCGACACAAGGGAGTTCATCCATGAACTCACGCAGGAGGCCCGATACCAGGTCCGACGCCTTTCCAGCCACCCCTGCCTGGCCCTCTGGTGCGGGGATAACGAGAACCTAGCGGGTTTGCGCCATTGGTGGAAAGCCGGCGCCAAGGGCCGGAAAACCTACACCGCGATTTACCGCAAGGTGATGGGCGCCTTGCGGAGGACCTGCGAGTCGGAGGACCCTACGCGCCGGTTCTGGATCTCCAGCCCCTCCAACGGGACCACCCGGGGCGAACCGGACGATCCCCACCGGGGCGACGTGCACTACTGGAAGGTTTGGCACGGAGGCAAGCCCTTCGAGGACTACCTGACCGTCAAACCCCGGTTCGCCTCCGAGTTCGGGTTCCAATCCTTTCCTGAGATCGCCACCCTGGCGCCCGTGATTCCACCGGAAGAATGGAATTCCTCCAGCTGGGTCATGGAACACCACCAAAGGTCATACCGGGGGAACCTGCTGATCACCAATACGCTGGCGCGGGAATTGCCGATCCCGAAGGATTTTGAGAGCTTTTGCCTAGCTTCCCAGGTTAACCAGGCCTTGGCCATCCGCACCGCGGTGGAACATTGGCGGCGCTTGAAGCCCCACTGCATGGGAACCCTCTACTGGCAGTTGAACGACCTTTGGCCGGTCGCTTCCTGGAGTTCCATCGATTACCGGGGGCGGTGGAAAGTGTTGCACCACATGGCTGAACGGTTTTTCGCGCCTCTGCTGGTTTCACTGGATACTTCCGGCGGGGAGGCGGCTGTTTGGGCCACCAGCGACCTTCCCCATGGCCTCAACCTTCACGGGGAATTGGAACTGCTGACTTGGAAAGGGAAAACCCTGCGCCGATTGCCCTTGCGCGGCCGGTTGAGGGCGGGGGAAAGCCGCAGGCTTTTGAAAATCCCCGTCCATCGCCTATTAAAGGAAGGAACGCACCCCCGGGAGGTTTTACTATTTGTCCGCCTGGGGGATGGAAAGATCAAGGCGGAAAACCACGCCCTCCTGGTTCCGTGGAAGTGGGCGCCCCAAACCAAGCCCCGATTAAAAGTTTTCCTTGAGCCCCGTCCGGCGGGATGGGAACTTTGGGTTCGAACGGACCGGGTGACCCCCTTCTTTCATGCTTCCCTGGAGGGTTGGGAAGGCCACTTTTCCGGAGATTTCCAAGTCCTCAGGCCGGGTCGAACCTATGTTTTTCCATGGATACCCCATTTCCCGGAAGGGAAGCCCTTGCCACCCTTGTTGGAAGCCCGCCAACGTTTGCGAACCCTGAGCTTTTACGATCTTTTCGATCATTTCCATCCTGATCACCCCAAAGGGTCTCCCTGAGTTTAAACCGATTGCATTTTCTTTTTGATTTTGCTGTTTCAAAGTGAATAATTAGGCCCTGCGCCTTACTTTAAGAAAAAAATTGGAGGTTGCCTTTGTCCCCTGCCCCGTTGAACCAACCGGAGAAAATGGAAAGGCTGGATCCGTCCGATATGCTGGGAAAGGTGGTCAGTCTGCCGGGCCAGTTTTTGGACGCCCGCCGACGGGCCCAAGGCGGTCCCGCTTCGCGTTATCGTCCAAGGGGGATCCGGCAGGTGCTGGTGGCGGGTTTGGGGGGATCGGCCATCGGCGGGGACCTGTTGAAAGGGCTGACTTGGAAGAGCGCGTCTTTTTCCGTGGCGGTGAACCGCCATTATGATCTGCCCCGTTGGGCCGGTAAAGACACCTTGGTCGTATGTTCCAGCTATTCAGGCAACACCGAAGAAACACTTTCGGTGTTTCGCCAAACGCTCAAACGAAAACTCCCCCTGCTGGTCGTTTCCACCGGGGGTGAGCTTCTTCACCAGGCAAGGAAAAGAGGCCTGCCTTATTTAGCGCCTCCCGGCGGTCTACCGCCCCGGTCGGCCCTGGGTTATTCCTTCATCACCCTCATGACCGCCCTGGAATCCATGGGCTTGATCGAATCCCAGGAAAAAGCATTTATCGAGACAGTGGAGTGGATGAACCGGCTCGCGGCGGGATATGGCCCCTATTCGCCCCTTGCCAACAACCCCGCCAAGCGCCTGGCCCGGTTTCTTCACCGGAAACTGCCGGTGATCTATGCGGGTCAGGACCACCTTGAAAGCGTGGGGATGCGCTGGAAATGCCAGATCAACGAGAACGCAAAGCAAGTTTGCCTCAGCGGAGTGATCCCCGAGATGAACCATAATGAGGTGCTGGGCTATTCCTTTCCGGAAAGCCTCACCAAGGGGTCGGCGGTAGTCCTTTTGAGGCAGCCCAAAGGGGACCATCCCCAGATAGCGCGTCGTTTCGACATCCTTGAGGGCATCCTGAAAAAACGGACCGCTGGGGTTTTATCGGCGGAACCACTCGGCAAGAGCCTATTGTGCCAGATGATGACCCTGGTCTATTTGGGCGATTTTGTGAGCGTGTACCTGGCCTATTTGAGGGGTGTGGATCCCACCCCCATCGCATTGATCGACCAATTCAAGAAAAACTTGTCGAAAAAGGCTTAAAAACGAAATCATTCACATCAAAGGTGCGGAAAAGGGACGGAAATATTAAAGGGAACTATGCACTTGGCAAAGCTTGCCAGTAAACCTTCGCCCTCTCCCTCAAGGGGAGAGGGTTTGCTTTTAAGTTATGCCAAGTGCATAGTTCTGAAAAAATTCATCGCGCCTTTGCGGTATTGGTTTATTGATTTTCAGGAGAATAAATGAGAAACGTCACGATCAAGGATGTAGCCAAGGCGGCTGGCGTGTCTATTACCACCGTTTCCTTCGTGCTAAACCGCCGGCCGGATATGGTGATCAGCCAGGCGGTCCAGCGCAAGGTGATGGCGGCGGCGGAAAAACTGGATTACCATCCCAGCGCCCTGGCGGCGGGCCTGGCGGGGAAAAGGACGCGGAACCTGGGCGTGATCTTTTACCTGGAGGACCAGGTTATCGCCAACCTGTTCTATTCGTTCATCATCGAGGGAATCGTCAAGGAAACCCTCCTGAAGGGTTTCAATATCTACTTTTCGTACGTGGAGTCCATTTACAAGGGTTACCCCAGCCTTCCCAAGATCGTGAGGGAAAAGAACGTGGACGGGATCTTGGTGATCGGGCCCTGCGACCCCAAAATGGCGGCTGATACCCGGAAGCGGAAAATTCCACTCGTGGCGATCGATAATTTCCCGGACCTGAAGGGGGTTGATTCTGTCCAAATCGAGAATCGCAAGGGTGGCACCCTGGCGGTGGAGCATCTCGCCAGGCTGGGCCATAAACAGATCGGAATTTTAGCGGGTGCTTTGGACCGGCCCAGCATCCGCGAGCGCCTGGCGGGGTGGAAATCCTCGCTGGTGAAAAACGGGATCGATCCCTCGAACGACCTTGTTTTCAAGGCCGACCAACTGACCTTTTGGGAGGGCTACAGTAGGGCGAAGGAGATATTGACCCGCCGAAAGGACTTAACGGCCCTCTTTTGCGTGAACGACGAGATGTCGGCGGGGGTCCTTCGGGCGGCCCGCGAATTGGGAAGAAGGGTTCCCCATGACCTGAGCGTGGTGGGCTTCGACAACATCACCATGAGCAACTATACCGACCCGCCCTTGACCACGATCAGTGTGGCCAAGGAATACATGGGAAAATTGGCGGTCAACCGGGTTCTGCAGTTGATTGATGGCGTGGACCCGGAACCTGTTCGATTGGAAGCTCCCGTCGAGTTGGTCATCCGGGAATCGACTGCCAAGCCATCCTCCCGCTCGAAAGTTTAAGCGGAAATAAAATTGCGCGGGTGGGGTCGGAACCGGTACAAAAGGCAAAGATTGACAGGGTCCGCTTTTGGATGATAGCCTTGTTAAAACGCTTTAATGATTCCCTGAAAATTAATGTTAATTGGCGGAGAACGGATTGAAACTTAAGTTTGTGTTGCTGGGGATCATGTTCGCGATCGGTTCGACTATTCCCTTGTTTTATTTTGGATGTGGGGTCCAGAACCCCAACGAGCCCAACTGGGGATATCCGACCTCCACTCCGATCCTTCCTCCCGCGAATACCGCCACTCCTAATCCGTCCGTCACCCCCGTGCCTACCCTGCCTGGATCCATTTTCAATTCGGGCGCCTCTGTTTTGCCCTGGTCGATCAATACGGGCAGTTCCACGGAGGGGAACACCTCGGGGACTGCCATGGGATTTAATTCCTCCTTCAGCGGCTGCTCGACTTTCACCGGGGCCATGGAGATCACGATCGGGTTCACGGGTCCCCAACAGGCGGTTTATGTCCAAGACACGCTGTCTTCGGTGGTCAATCTCAGCGGGCTTTCGATCAAGGCAATCCTGGAAGTGAACGGCGGCTGGAACGGCGATTCGGAACAGGTCTATGGCGCCATTTTCATTCAAGAAAACGTCAGCCCCTATGCCGCCATCTATCAAAACGGGACGGCTTTTTGCAGCTCCTCCTGTCCCGCCAACAGTTCGGGTTGCGTGACCCTAACTTTGACCATCCCTTCATCCACGACCGCGGTCGGAAGCTACTCGGGTTATAACGTTTACAACGGTCCCTATGACCCCACCCAAACGCAGATCGTAGGGCTGCAACTTGGGACCGGCAACAGCGGTACGGGCTTTTCTTCGACAATCATCGATGTTCAAAGTTGGCTCTATTAAATTTGGCTTAAGGTTTACATGAAATTGAAATACCAAATCCTGGGGGCGGTGTTTTACGCCGCCTTTTTTGTTGTGAGTCAGGTCCATGCGCTTCCGGGCGGGACATTCGTTTGGGAGGATTTCGAATTAGGGACCTCCTACTGGGGGACCCAGTTCGAGACCAACGCCATGGAAGATGGGGTTATATCACCTGATTTTCCAACGAGCGGTAAATCGTGTTTCCGGGGCCATTTTCAACTCGGCCCAGGGGGAGGGCGGATCGCCTTTTCCACCGCCCAAGCGGGAGACTTGACGGGCACGACCGCCCTCACCGCGGATTTTTACAATTCATCACCCCTCACCTTTACCGGCTCAGTCATCCTCAAACAGGGTCCTTCCTGGAATTGGCTCAAGTCTGCCGAAGTGGCGATAGCGCCCGGGTGGAACCGGAATATTTCGTTCGACCTTTCCACCCTGAACCCCAAGAGCGATCTTAAACAAGCGGCCTTTGTTTTTGAAACGAAACAGGAAGGCGAAGGTTATTTCTATATGGATAACCTTCGGTTGACAGGCGCTGACCCGGATAAGGTCATACGTCTTACCCCCGAAGACCTGGCCACGGGGACGCCTGTTTTGGTGACGGGGTTTGAGGATACGAACAATCCATTCGCGCCCGATAAGGATTGGTCCTCGGCGACTGACGCGGAGGTGCGTCCGGTTCAAACCACCGAGGGAAAGCAAGCCGTCTTTTTCGATTTCGAGAACAAATCACCGGATGACCGCGCCACCTTTGTGCTGGAATCCGACATGGACCTGTCCCTCGCCAATGGGGTGGTGATGGATGTGTTCGTCCCCGGGGATGACCCCATGGACACATCGGTGGTATTAAATATCGGGGCGAAGTGGGATTATTACGAATCTTCCACCCAGCCCCTGAAACCCGGCTGGAACAAGGACGTGAGCATCTCCTTGAAGGCCAAGACCTTCAAATGCGCCGCGAATAATTACACGAATACCTCCCCGGTCAAGGGCCTCAATACGATCCGCAAATTCGGTCTTTCCATCGCCTCCCATCAGATCGGGAAAGGCTACGTCGTCGTGGATAACGTGAGGCTGCTGTCGAATGACGCCCCCGCCCTGGAAAAAATCGTCCGGGACGCGGTGCCTTTTCTTCCGCCGGCTGTCGGCACCGATCACTTGCTTGAAAGTTTTGAGAAGGGGAAGACCCCGTGGCAAGCCATCGGCGGAACTTCCAAAGCCACCGAGGCTGTCATCGTCACGTCCAAAAACGCCACGGAGGGAACCCATATGTTGAAGGTTTCTTTCGCTTTTGACGGGGACGGGCAACAGGCATGGTTTGGTTTCGACCAGAACGAGAGCATGAATTTGAAAGATTCCAGCGCGGTAAAGGTGGATATCTATAACCCGCAGAAAGAAACCTTGCAGGCGGGAATGGTGTTGAAAACGGGAGACAACTACGACTGGGTTGAGGCTAATCCCGCGGAAGTCAAGCCGGGTTGGAACCGCAACGTGACCTTTTTATTGAAATCGAAGAACTTCAAGAATGCCGCAAGCGGCTGGAAAAACACCGCCTTTGCCGAACAATTGGACCAGGTCAAGAGCCTTTATATCGGCTTTTATCATAACGGACCCCTGACGGGTTCGGCCTATTTTGATAATGTCCGGGTGACCGGCACGACCGAAGTGGCGATGGGGAAACCAACCGGTTCCCATGGCGAGGTTACGGGGCGTTCCGTCTTGTGGGACCCCCTCTACAACGCCGCGGCGGATGGGTGGGAAGCGCAAACCAGCGCGGGGAGCAATTCTTTCGCGGTGGTTTGCAATTACACCCTGTTGGAAGGAAAGAATGTAGTGGACATGCGATACCGGACCTTTGCCGAGGACCAAGCCGCCCAGTACGTAAAAAGCAAATATGTGGACTGGAGCAACGTCCTGGCGGTCCAGTTTGATTTCTTCAACCCTCAACCCTACTCCATCACCTTCACCCTGGCGGTCCAAACGGGTCCGGAATCGGAATGGCAAGAAAGTACGGAATATTCCTTGAAGCCGGGTTGGAACCGGGCGGTCAAGGTGAATGTTTCGGAGCCCATTTTTAAATCACTCGAAACGAACTGGTCCTCGACCGATTACCTCAGAACCCGTGAGGATATAAGAACCGTTATCGTTAATGTCCATCCCCATCACATGGGTGACGGGCACCTTTATATGACCAATTTGCGAACGATTGAAAGAGATATCGTCGGTTCGGCGACGAATTCGAAGGATGTGGGTTCGGTTATTGGGATCACTTCCGAAACCCAATTGTCGGTTCGGACCTTGCAGTACATCCCGTTCGAGAGTTTCGAAGGAAATATGCTCCCTTGGCAACCCAGCAACAACGCCATCCTAAGCCGGAGTAATTTATACGCCACCGATGGGACCCATTCCCTCGAGGTGGATTACCAGGCCGTCTTCGGGGCTGGCGCGAACGCGATTAGTCCCGTGATCCAGTACACCCCCTCCTCCGGGACCATGGACCTTTCCTCCTATACTCATTTTGAATTTGACGCTTACAACCCGGGCCAGCCACTACAGGTCACGGTCCAGTTTTATACCGGCGGAACCTATAACGGCAACAGCAGTGGAGAGGACATTGAATCCCAATCCGTGACTGTCAATTGCGGGTGGAACCACAATTTGGATATCCCGCTTGTGGGGAATAATTTCAAGTCGGCCGCAAGCGCTTGGCGGTTTTGGGACACCCTGCGTAATGCCAATCAGGTTAAC
The DNA here is from genome assembly GCA_963771075.1 of candidate division FCPU426 bacterium. Taxonomy (GTDB): domain Bacteria; phylum Oederibacteriota; class Muellerivitia; order Muellerivitales; family Muellerivitaceae; genus CAVTWJ01. The sequence goes on from CAVYSE010000026.1 coordinate 95,288, forward strand.
AAGATCTGCATGAAAATCTCAGGTTTGGCGGGATTGCCGGGTCGGGGCACCTTTTACTTGGACAATTTGCGCTGGTTGGGTTCTGGTTCCCAACAGGTGGACGGTGTGGCGGGCGAGACGATGGCGTTTAAGTTCAATCCCTCGGATCAAATCCAGCTGTTGGTGCAGGGATCAGTGATGGGGACGCAAAACAGCCAAGCCCAATTCACCCTGGACAAAATTCGACTGGACGTCCGGGCGGGCGGAAACGAGTTGTCCATCTTCACTGGCGACCAATTGAGTGGATCGGATGACCCGATGCAGTTAATGAGCGGGCCGTCCCTGGGGAACCAGATTTTCGGAGCGGAGGACCATTATTCCATCGGGGACGTGGGGATGCTTCAAGCTTCCGGTTTCGCTCAGTATGGAACGACGCCCAATTCTTTGGGGAATTCAGCCGGGTATCTTTTTCGATTCAAGACGGTCTCAGTTGAGGATTGCTGGCTGGGCGCCGGCTTCTTGGATGGCCGTTATGGGAACATGCCCGGGTCCAATCCCTTGACGTCGAACGTGGAAGCGGATATCCAAACCTATGAGGTTGATTTCAACGGTTATCTCCGAGATATCCATCTGCAGTTGTTCGGCGAAGTCGCGGAAAGCGACTATTCGGCCTATCCGGGAAGCTCCTATTTCATGTCCGATCAAAACAACCAAGCTTATGACGTGGGTTTCAGCTACCAAATCGGCGCTTTCAAATTCTCGGCTGGAAGAACCGTTAACCAGATCAGCTTTTTCATGCCTTACGAGGGATCGGGTCCCGCAGCGGGTGCGATCCAGAACAATTTCCAGATCTATTGGGCCACGGATACCCTCCCCCTTGTCAAGGACATGGAAAATTGGAGCTCCTTCTGGGGTGATTTTCTCACCAACCTGAACCTTCAGGTCCAGTATTACGATTACGCCTCATTGATCAACACTGACAGCAATTACGGCGTGCGATGTATCTTGTCGAATAACACGGATAAATCGCCCCTTTTCATGAATTTCTGGTGGTATTACTACTATGACGGTTCCGACGCCGGTGATTCTTCATTGCCCAATCCTTCGATGGATACGCACATCCAGGAAATCACTTCGAACTATGAACTCCACTACAAAATCACCCCGCATTTCTTGGCTACGGGCATTTTCAGGGACGATTTGACGGAGTGGTGGGAAGACTTAACTTATGACGCGGGCCTGAAATACAAGTTCTGGGGAAACACATGGCTCAAGGGTGACGTGAAGTGTGTGGACCAAACCGGATACCGCTTCGGCCAATACACCAACATCAATGCGAGCGTGACTAAGTATTTTATGAACAATTCAGTCTTGGCAACCCTGAGTTATGGGCTTCCCAGTTTTATCGGCTATTGGGAGGCGGATAATAATCTCGAAACCCTCGACCAGTGGCAATTCTCCATAACAGGGAAGTTCTAATGGAAAAGAATATTCATTCAATCGTTAACTTCCGCCTGAAACAAACTGTGGTTTTTTGCTCTGCGATTATTTTAAGTTTGGGGTTGCTGTGGCACTCCCCAGTCCATGCCGCGAATGGGAAGAAAAAACAAAAGAAGCCGACCGTGGCTTCTCCGACGGAGGCCATGGGCCTGCGGGTAAACGGCCTTGCCTTGCAAGTGGATGGAAAAACATCATTTGCCGCGGGCTTGGAGGCTCCCGGCCTCTACCGGTTGCCTGCCGCCCAACAAGCTGCTTTTTTCACCCAGGCCAAGAATGCCGGCGTGGAAATGGTTAAGACCAACGCCTTCTCCCTGGGACGAGTGGCCATGCCGATCCAAACTGGCCCCGGAAAATGGGATGAGGGCGCATTATCCGCCCTGGATGGTATGGTGGCCGCCGCCGGGAAAACAGGGATCAAGCTGGTTCTCGACCTGTGCGCTGATTCGGGGCCGGAGGGGGGGAAAGAAACCTACGCATCCTGGGTGGGTAGCTCCAACCCGGGAGTTTTCTTCCTCGACTATGGGTGCAAGGCCTGGTATCAGCGATATGTCCGCATGCTTCTGGCCCGAGTCAACAAGGTTACGGGCAGTCCTTACTCAAAGGACCCAACTATTTGGGCCTTCAACCTGATCGACGCTCCCGCTTATCCTGGCGGGGAGGGCGCGATCGCCAATCAGTGGGTTTCGACCATGGCCAATTTCGTGAAGGGCCTGGGCACAACCGCGAAGATTGTCCTTGCTCTGGATCCAACGGCTCCGGGGTTATCCGGGGTTGAGCTGGCGGGTCAACCGGGCGTCGATTTTGTAATGGAAGAAATGGTCGCGAACGCCCCCTCGCCCGCCCTTTGGGCCCCGAAAATCGGGAAACCAGTTCTGCAAATTGTGGGAAATGCCCAAGCCGCCACGCCGGGATCGACAGCCGGTTCCCTCCTATCGATGGATCCCACGGCTACCTTTAATTGGGCTCTATTGAAAAAAACGATATCAACGCAAACCTTGGCATTCACACCTTCAAGCGCAGGCCTGTTTACCGGACTTTCCGCTTCCCCTGCCGGGGATGCGGTGGTGGACTGGGACGCGTCCGAATCGATCGCGGTCACCCTCGCCGCTCCCGCGCAAGTGACCATTCGATACGGTGAAAAGGGCCTCCTGAACACTGAAACCACCCCGACTCCGGAGAAAAACACAAGCTACCTTGTCCAGTTGAAAGGACTTTCGACTGGAACCCGTTACGCCTATCAGGTTAAGGCCGTGGGTTCAACGGCGGTCCAGTTTTCGAACATCCAAACCTTTGATACGCCCATTTTGAAAAGGTTGGTGGTTTCGCCCTCGCCCATGACCCGGAACTTCATCACAGTCAGGGGGACCCAGTTTTACGATGGTGAAAAGCCCTTCCGGTTCGTGGGCACCAATAACTATTACCTGCATTACATGCCCGATTCGATCGAGTACATCATGAGCGAGGCTGAAAAAATGGGCTTTACGGTAATGCGGACATGGGCTTTCGGGGAATCTTCCAAACCCGTTCCGGATGATTGGGAAAAACTCCGGTATTTCCAGGTGGGCCCTGGCCAGTTCGTTGAATCGAACTTGAAACTTTTGGACAAGGTCGTCGCCTCCGCCGCCAAGCACCATATCCGCCTGGTGCTGGCCCTCTCGAACAATTGGAACGATTTTGGCGGGGCGCCCCAATGGGTTAAATGGTATGGGTCCCCGGATAAAAATGATTTTTTTGATAATCCGGCGATCGAAAAGGGTTATCAGGATTACATGGCGGCCATCGTAAACCGAGTGAATACCCTGACCGGTGTGGCTTATAAGGACGATCCCACGATCTTCGCCTGGGACCTAATGAACGAGCCCCGCGACGAAAAAGACAAAACCGGAACCCTGTTGGTTGCCTGGATCGACCAGATGGCAATGTTTTTGAAAAAGCAGGGGGTCAAACAATTGGTCACGACCGGTTCGGAAGGGCTGAGGGCGGTCAATGGCACCCATTATTCGGGAACGGACTTTATCCGTGACCACCAGTCGCCGGCGATTGATTACGCGGTCTTCCACGTTTATCCAACGATGAATGGATCAGGATGGAATATGACCACAATATCTTCCATCCTTTCCGCCTATGTGAAAGACGCCCATGAGGTCTTGAAAAAGCCGGTCGTGATGGAGGAATTCGGAATCGAAAAGGGGAAACCGGGCCGTCCCCAAGCCCAATATATATATGGAATGATGAGCGCGTTCTATGCGGACGGGGGGGATGGCTGCGGTTACTGGATGCTGGAGGAACCCCATTACTCAGGGGACGCGAATTGTTTCAGCCCCGACGATACGGATATCGTGAATTTGTTCGTTTTGCAGTCTAAAAAAATGACAGGAGGGAATTAATGGGATCGTTTAGAATCTCGGCTATTTCCCACCTGCTTTTCGCGATTGCGCTTTTGTTGGGAGGATGCGGCCAGGTTACGGGCCCCATCAGTCCTTTCTATAACCCGACGATCCTGCCTGCGTGGGGATCTTTCAACGACGGAACGACCGACAATTGGGTTTTTGATTCTTCCAATCCTAACATCACCAATCCGCTCCCATTGTCAGTAACCGCCCCGGGTTTCCAGGGATTACCCTATGCTTTGGACATTGCCATCCCGGCCTATGGTTATTCAGCGGGAAGCACGGTTGAATTAAGCAGCTATTCCGTACATTACCAGATTGTCAGTTCGGGACCAGGCCTGAACTTGACCGATATGACTCTCTCCATGTGGGTGAAATTGGAGTCCGGGGTTGTAACTCCACCCAACCAGATTGGGGCGCAAATTTTTGTTAAGGATGGGCCTGAGACGATCAATGGGGTTGTTCATAACTACCAATATGGAAACGGCACCTTTGTGAAACTTGTCCCGGGGCAATGGATGCAAGTGACATATAACGTGAAAGCCCCCAATTATCAGGCTAATCCACCGCCGGACGTGTCCAATATTTACCAAGTAGGCCTTCAACTAGCGGGGAATGGCTCGTCTTTGTTTACATCCAACGGGGTCGTCTACGCGGCCAGCCTTGGTTACCAACCCAATCCTTATTAGCCGGGATTGAGGCCGATCAGCTCTTTTAGACAGTTTAAGCCTAACTCTTTTCATGGGTTTTGCCGCAAACCCAACATCCTTCATTTTTCAACGAAAGTTTTAGAATCACAAACAAAACCCAATATTTACCACAGAGACACGGAGACACATGCCGACCATCCTTGAGACATTAAGTGGGGTCGGTATTGTCCCGATTTCTTTCGCTTTTTGGGCGAAAGGGGACAGAGTAAACCCGGACAATTGGTTTAAGATTCCATGAATTTAGAAAGGTTTTTTCTGTGCCTCTGTGGCCGCCAAAGGCGGCCTGGGGTGAAATTAGGTAATGTTATAGTCTCTTAATTTCCAGAGGAGGCTCTTCATGCGTCACGCATTTAAGGGTTACATGGCCGGGGCCGGAGCCTGTCTGATGGCGGCTATCGCCGGGGCTCAAACCCAACTTCCGCCAATTTTTGGGGATCACATGGTCCTTCAGCGGGAATTGTCCATTCCAATCTGGGGAAAGGACACGCCCGGCCAAAAGGTTATCGTGACTTTGGCGGGGAAAACGGCTCATGGCATAGCGAATAAAGACCGTAAGTGGAAGGCGATCCTGCCCGAAATGAAGGCGGGCGGTCCTTATGAAATGACGGTGCAAGGGTCGAGTGGTGTGACGTTGAAGGATGTTTGGGTTGGGGAGGTGTGGGTGGCCTCGGGACAATCCAACATGGAACTACCCTTGAATAATACCCTCGATACGGCAAAGGAAGTGCCTTCAGCCGCCCATCCCCTTATTCGATGGTTTGTTCAGGACCGCCGCTTGTCGGACCATCCCGAGAAAGAACCGATCGGGACCTGGAAGGTTTGTTCCCCTGAAACGGCCAAGGACTTTTCCGCAGCGGCCTATTATTTCGCGAAAAAAATAAGCAACGATTTAAAGGTCCCCGTGGGGATTTTAGGAACTTACTGGGGCGGAACCTGGATCGAGTCCTGGACTCCCGAGGAATCCTTCCAGAACAACCCCGCCATCAAACCCATCCTCGACAGTTGGAATAAACTCTCCCCTTCCGAGAGGATGTCCCAATGCGGGCTTCAAGAGATGAAAATGGAAATCAAGCGTTTGCGCGTGACTTCTAACGATCCATCTCGGAATCCCGTGACCCTGCTTTCGCCAGAGGGAAGCTGGTTTTCCAATGCCCAGCCTGGATCGGCTATTACCTTCACCGTGGAAAATAAGGAGGGCTCAAATTCGGATCCGGTTGGACAACTCAAGGCCGAAATCCAGACGGGGGGATGGGGAAATAGCACCTGCTCCTTTAAAGCCTCGGGTGGTTCCATCGACTTGAGCGCCTATGACACCATCGAATTTGAGGCAAGGGGCTATGGGAAATTGAACGCAATATTGGAACAGCCGATTGTGACCGATTGGGATAACTATGGGTCAGCACCATTCACCCTGACCTCGGATTGGAAGTCTTATCAGATTCCTTTCTCGAGCCTCAAGCAAAGCGGGTGGGGCAAACCCGAGCCTTTCCAACCCAAGGCTATCAACGCTTTTTGCCTCAACCCCTGCGTCAACCCGATGGGAATGAGGCCGTTCGCCCTATATAACGGCATGGTTTCCCCCATGATCCCCTTCGGAATTCGGGGCGTGATCTGGTACCAGGGGGAAACAAACGTGGGAGAGGCGGAAAAATACAAGGAACTCCTTCCGGCCATGATCCAGGGTTGGCGTAAAGCGTGGGGCGAAGGTGATTTTCCGTTCTTATTCGCCCAATTACCGAACTGGCACGATCCTAACGCAAAGGCTGGGAATGGTTGGCCCGAATTGCGGGAGGCCCAAGCGTCGGCTTTGTCCCTCCCTCGCACCGAAATGGCGGTATTGATCGATTCGGGTGATCGAAACGACATTCATCCCAAGAATAAATCAGTTGTGGGTCTTCGGTTAGCATTGGCGGCCCTTCACGAGGCTTATGGACGGAAGGGTGCCTTTAGCGGGCCTATCCTTGAATCCATTCTCTTGAAGGAGGGTAAGATCCATGTGCGATTTAAGCACCTGGATGGGGGATTTAAGGTGAAAGGCAAACAAATTGATGGTTTTGAGATTGAGGACGAAAAAGGTGGCTTTATTCCCGCGCAAGCCAAAATAGTAGGCAATGAAGTGCTGGTTTGGAACGACCAGATCGCCAATCCCAAGGGCGTCCGTTACGCATGGGCGGAAGACCCTAAATGCGATCTCTTCAATGGGGCCGATCTGCCTGCCGCTCCATTTCGAGCCGTATTGCCGACGGATCCTGCTAAACCCCTAAAATGAGACCTTTTCCCGACTTTTAAGAAGTAAAATAGAAGGGTGGTTCATGGGCTTGAACTCTTTTTCCTTTTTCGCTCCTAAAGAAAAGCGAAAAAAAGAAGAGGGAAGCATCCCAACGGGGGTGTTCCGATGCTGGCTGAGATTTATTATTTCTCGGGCACGGGCAATTCACTGGCGGTGGCCAGGGATTTGGCGGTCAAGCTGAAGGCGACCCTGATCCCGATCGCGACGCTTATGGAAGAAGTAACGGTCACCATCGATCCGGACCTAGTGGGGTTCGTTTTTCCTGTTTATCATTCGGGACTCCCTTTTATTCTTAGGGAGTTCCTCCAAAAAACACAATTTCAAGGCAATCCTTATGCCTTTTCGGTATGCACCTATGGCGCGGTGGGACCGGGGGCGGCGGCCCGATACCTTCGAACTGCCATTCGCGCCCGGGGCGGGGTCTTGTCGGCCGGATACGCGGTCAAAATGCCTTACAATTATTTGACCTCAACGGGAGCCCTTTACGAGACCCCCTTCGAAGAGCGACTCGCGATGTACGATGGCTGGCTCCAAAAGAGGGAAATGATTCTGGGTGCTGTCCGAAAACGGCAGAGCGGGCCATTTGAAACGGGTCCTCGGGCGCTGGGCAATTCGACTCCCGAGGGCGTTCCGATACCAGTTGGCATGGAACCCATTTCGGGGAAGAACGATCAAAAATCCAGGCTTCGCCCGTTGGGCTTGGCGGGAGAGACCCGCAGGAACATTTGGAGGAAGCTCCCCCTGATGGACGGCCATTTTTACCGGGACGATCAATGCATCAATTGCGGGATTTGCTCTGAGATTTGCCCCGTTGGTAACATCGAAATGGCCGCGGATGGGCCTGTTTGGCTCCATGAATGCGAGCAGTGTTTTGCCTGTCTGCAATGGTGTCCCAATGGGTCACTGCAATTCGGGATAAATACCGAGGGCGGGAAGAGATACCACCACCCGGATGTGGTCATTTCTGACATGATCGGGCAAAGAAAACCGGTTCAGCTACCATGTGGCGGTGGCGTATAATAGATTTGAACTCGATCAAAGGGATTGAGGGGTAATTATGGTCTTGGGCATTCACAACAATAATCCTTATCTTCAAAATATCGCGATATCCGAGGAATTGACGAAAGCTTCGAAAGAAAAGCTGGAGAAAAGACCCCGCATCGATCCTTCCCGATTTACGGAGGGTTCTTCCCCGGTCCGAGACGAGTTGCAACCCGTAAAAGGGACTTCCGACGAGGGGGAAATGAAAGGCGGGGTGCGAAAAGATCCAAAGCCATTTGTTGAAGATGAGAATGTTGAAAAATCTCAGCCAAGTAATGAAGGTTCCCCCCCTGGATCTCGAATCGACATTCGAATCTAGATTAAGGATTCTTAGCGAAGTCGGTCATTTGCCTAGGCTTGCAGGCCAGGCGTCTTTAAGGTTCGGCAGGAAGTCGATTTCTCGTGAAACCCGTGTCAATTCCTTGCGAACTAAAATTTCGAATGTTATAGTGTTTTTTAAAATCCAAGGGGATTTGGTGCTTTTTTCGGTCTGCTTTTTCCTTTTTTCCCGATCATTCTGAGTTGAATTTCGAGGTTTTATGAACGGCCCAGCCGCTGGGGACAAGAAAAACATCGTCAAGATGGCCTACATTTATTTCCAGGAAGGCCGTTGGGATAAGGCTATTGAGGAATATAGAAAACTCCTGCTTCTCGATCCTGAGGACATCAATACCCACAATATGTTGGGTGATGTTTACGTCAAAAAAGGGTCGGTGCGCGAGGCCTTTGAGGAGTACATCAAGGTTTCAAACGACTTTTCCACCCGTGGCCAAGCCGACAAAGCCATTATCGTCAACAAGAAGATCGCCTCTTTGGATACCGCCCAACTTTCCCCGGATGGACAAAAACAGCAAAGCCTGATTCGAGAGACAATCCGCGCGGAAAGCGCAATGGAAAGCGGGGATGTAGACGCGGCAATTGAGGCTTTGAGCGAAGTGGCCAAATTGGACAAGGATAATTTGGCGGCCTATTCCAAGCTTGGCGAATTGTACGAGAAAAAGGGCCTCGCGCAGGAAGCGGTCAAGGCTTACCTTCTGGTCGCGGACAGCTTTTTCAAGAATAGGCTTTTCAAAAAGGCGCAGGAGATATACCAGAAAGTTGTTCAAATCCAGCCGACCAACCTCGATGCCCGGTCCAACCTAGCCCAAATTTTCATGAAACAAGGTTCGGAAGGGGACGCCAAAAAGGAGTTTCTGGTTTTGGCAGAATTGGCCCTGAGTACAGGGGATCTGGAACGGGCACAACAAAACGCCGCGCGCGCCATAGAGCTCAAAAGCATCGAAGCCCATTATGTCCAGGGCGTCATCCTGTTTAAAAAACAACAATTCTCCGAGGCGAAGACAGAGTTGGAAAACCTGCTTCGCTTCAAGGTGAACCATGTCGCGGCCTTATCCTACCTGGCACGGGTCCACATGGAACAAAATCAGCTGGACAAGGCCAATGAAACAATCCAGCGGGCGCTAAAATCGGAGAAGGACAATCCCATGGTCCTGGAAGCGCAGGGAGAATTGGCCATGAAACGGGGGTCCAAACTGGAAGCCACCCAGGCTTTCAAAACTCTCCTGGAAAGAGCCGAGGCCAAGAGCGATTTCGTCAAGGCCCTGGATTACGCCCGTTTTTTGGTTTCTCTCGACGAGAATTCGGTAATGGCCGTTGGGAAATTGGGCGAGATGTTGAAGGCAGTGGGCGATAAAAAAGAGGCCTCCAACACATTTTTTAAAAATGTCCTTCTATTGGAAAAACAAGGGAAGAAAGACGAGGCGGTGGAATGGGCGCGTAAAACCCTGGAACTGAATCCGGACCATCCGGGTGCTCAAGAGCGGATCATGGGACAGGTGGTTGCGGCTTCCCAGACTCAAGAAAGCAAGAATTCGATTCCCGTCCCGGAAGTCAAGACCCCGGCTGCCCCGGCGAGCAAGTCCTCGGTGCTGGATTTGGAGGGGGCCCCGGAATCCCTGCCGACACCTACCGCCCCCCGGCCAACGCCCGTTTCGGCCCCACCGCCCTCGCCGGTTAAGGCGACCGTGGTTGAGTTGGAAAAAGAACAAGTGGATGAATGGAAGGCTGAATTATCCATTGCGGATAATTTTATCCGACAGGGAATGTTGGAAGAGGCCATCGAAATTTGCCAAAGACTCGCGGAAACCTATCCGGACAAGCCCGAGATCAAGGAAAGGCTAAACCAGGCCTATCAAGCGTATGTTAAAACAGGGGACGATGTGATTGGGGCTTTGGAGGCGGAAAGGCAGGCAAAGGAGGAAGAGGAAAAAAACCTGCGTGCCGAAATGGAGAAAAAAGCCATTGAGGAAGCCAAGCGGATTCGCGCCGAAATGGAACAAAAAGCCCGTCAAGAAGCGGAAATCAAGGCACGGATTGAGATCGAGCGTAAAGCCAAGGAAGAGGCGGAACGAAAGGCGCTTGAGGAGAAGGAACGGCTTTTAAGGGAAGAGGTGGAACGCCGGGCCAAGGAAGAAATGGAAAACAAGATCCGGGAAGAAACGGAGAAAAAAATACGCGAGGAGCTTGAACAAAAGGCCCGCGAAGAAGCGGAACAGAAGTACCGCGAAGAGGCTGAGAAAAAAGCTCGGGAAGAATCGGAGAGAAAGATTCGGGAGGAGCTTGAAAAGAAGGCGAAGGAAGAGGCCGAGAAAAAAATTCGCGAAGAAGCCGAAAAGCGTGTAAGGGAAGAAGCGGAGAGAAAAATCCGGGAGGAGCTGGAAAAGAAGGCGAAGGAAGAGGCTGAGAAAAAGATACGGGAGGATGCGGAGAGGAGAGGAAAGCGCGGGAAGGTGCCGAGCGGAAGGCTAAGGAAGAATCGGCCAAAGCGGCGTCCAAGAAAGAAGACGCGCCCGACTTGAAAAGCTTCAAACTGGAACCCACCTCCAAGGGTGACAGTGTGCTGGAAGAAGGGAAGGATGATTTCATGACCATTGCCGTGGCAGATATTTACACCCGGCAAGGGCTGCACGAGGAAGCCGCGAAGATTTACCGGCGGATCCTTGAAAACGAACCTGACAACCTTGAAGCACGGAAGAAATTATTGGAAGTCGAGCGTGTTTTGGCGCCTAAGGGGCCCCCCGAGACTCCGGCCGCCAGTTCCGCGGCCCCGCCTCTTGTCCACCCGGCCCCGGAAGTAAAGGAAGAGCCGGGAAACCCACCTGGTGAAAAAGATTCGGGTGGTAAAAGAAAGTCAAATCGAGTAGGCTACGTTTAATTTTCCCTGATGGACTATCCTGAGGCGAATCACCAACTTGTCGCCTCTATTGTGGCTACCTTCGGGAACCTTTGCCTTTCAGGTAAAGCGATTTAATGATTTTCAATTGAGAGCGACATGAGTTACGAAAATTATTACGGGTTGAAAGAACAGGCTTTTTCCAACGCCCCCGATAGTCGCTTTTACTATGAAAGCAGCCAGCACGCTGAAGCCATGGTTCGCATGCTGCATGCCATTGATACCATGAAGGGGTTAACCGTTGTCGTTGGAGACATCGGCGCGGGAAAAACCCTCTTGGCCCGAAAGGCTCTTGAGAAACTTGAGCAGGATGCTCAGTACGAAGCGACTCTCCTGGTGATCGTCCATAGTGAAATCACCGCTGAGTGGATGCTTAAAAAAATCGCTCATCAATTGGGCGTGGATACACCGGGTGACACCAAGGGCCAGATTATTTCGCAACTTTTCGAGCGGTTGATGAAGATCCACGAGGAAGGCCGCAAGGCGGTGGTCCTGATCGATGAAGCCAATATGCTGCAGCGGAAGGAAATTTTCGAGGAGTTCCGGGGTTTGCTTAACATGGAAGTGCCCGGTCAAAAGCTGATTTCGATCGTCCTGTTGGGTTTGCCGGAATTGGAAAAATACCTGGCTTTGGACCCGCCGCTTTACCAGCGGATGGCGATGAAATTTTTTCTGAAATCCCTGACGCGGGAGACAAGCGAACAGTACATCAAGCATCGCCTGGCGGTGGCGGGCTGCGTCAAGTCACTATTCACTCCCAGTGCCTACCAGAAAATTTATGATTACACCAAGGGCATTCCCCGCCTGATCAACACCACTTGCGATAACGCCATGCTGGAAGGGTATCTCCTGAAGAGGGAGATCATCGACACGGATATCATCGAGCAAGTGGTCAAGGACCTTGGGCTAAAAAAAGACTGAGACTTTTCCTTTCTTCCTTTTTCTTCGATTCCCTTGCTCAATGATTTTTTAAAACCGTCCGTGAAGCGATCATTTGGATGGATAGGCATTAAAAACTTGAAATAATGGCTGGTCATTTGGTAAAACTATTCCCCTGATTTGTGGGAATTTACAGTGTTTTTCGGTCTGTGCGGGAATAACTCAGTGGTAGAGTGCAACCTTGCCAAGGTTGAAGTCGCGGGTTCGAATCCCGTTTCCCGCTCCATTCATTCCTCCGGCGGGAGGAAAACTCCGCCGATACAATCTGACGGTAAATTCCTAAACCGCCTATGCAATATTGCATGGGCGCTTATTGTGGCCGCGCGAATCAATGGTTAGCGAAATCTCCGGGCTGGGTCCAATGCGTGAGATCCTCAGGCGGGCCAAGGCCTGAAATTCTTGCGCGAATGTGTTTTGCCAGGGGCGGCATACCCAAGTGGTTAAGGGAGCGGTCTGCAAAACCGCGATTCGGCGGTTCAAATCCGCCTGCCGCCTCCATTTTTCACTTCCTCAATTCAAAACGCTTTGAGGTGCTATGACATCCTGGTCGGATCAAGATTTACGCCGGATGGAAAATCACGGGATTTCTCACTTGGAAGCGGATCGCCAATTGGATCTGCTTGCTTTTCCCCCCATACCCCCTCAATTAGATCGCCCCGCGACGCTAGGGGATGGCATTTGTAAACTTACCCTCGATGAGCAGGAAGAATGTTCCAGCCTATTTGAACCGGAACGCCTGGCCGGCCATTTTGAGAAATTTGTCCCAGCTTCAGGCGCTGCATCCCGTATGTTTTTTGACTTGACCAAGGCGTTGAACGAAACACCGCTTCGCCGGGAAGATTTAGAACGCCAATCCGAAGAAGGAAAATTGGAGGCGAAAAAGCTTCTAGAATTTTTCAATAACATTCAAAGGGTGGGGTTTTATCCTGACTTGGAAAAAGTTTTCCTGGACAAGAGGACGACCCTGGGGTCTTTGCTGGAAAAAGGGCAATATGGGGAAATTCTTCAAGCTCTTCTGCAAAATCCGGGGTTGGGGTATGCAACAAAACCGAAAGGACTTATCCCTTTTCATCGATATGGGCAAGAAACAAGAACACCCCTCGCCGAACATTTGTCGGAAGCAAGCCTTTTAGTCAGGGATGAAAAAGGGCTCTGCCGACTTCATTTCACCCTTTCGCCGGAACAGGAAGAATCCTTTAAAACCCATGTGGCGGAATTGAAAGAGAAGCTGGAAAAGAAGGGACTCGACCGATTTGAGATCCTATTCTCCAGACAAAAACCTTCCTCCGATACACTCTCATTGGATGAATCCGGGAAACCTTTGCGGGATGAAAGGGGGCTCCTTCTTTTCCGGCCCGGCGGACATGGAGCCTTGATCGAAAATCTGGCCGAAGTTCGAGCCCCTTTCTTATTCATCAAAAATATCGACAATGTCACGATCGAACCAAAGGCGGTGGAGGTGGTCCGGTGGGAAAAGATATTGGGAGGTTATCTGGTTCAAAGCAAGGCAAAGGCGGATGTTTGGTTAAGGGAACTGTCCGAACCATCGGTTGATCCGGGACGAGTTGAGGAAATCCGATCCGCTGTTCGCGAACAATGGGGGTTGGAAATAAACCTTTCTAAAGGCGTCGGGAAAAGCCCATTGGAAAGGCTCCGAGCTTTTCTAGATCGCCCGATGAGGGTTTGTGGGGTCGTCCCCAATAGCGGTGATCCTGGAGGAGGCCCCTTTTGGGTTCGGTCACGGGATGGAACTGTTTCACTTCAAATTGTGGAAAGTTCACAGGTGGATATGGCTGATGGAGTTCAAGAGGACATTTTCCGCCGATCCACCCACTTCAATCCGGTGGACATGGTTTGCGCAACCAGGGATTACACACAAAAACCATTTGATCTCAAAAGATTTATCGATCCACAGGCTGTTTTTCTTAGCCGAAAATCTTGGAATGGGCGGGAAATCAAAGCGTTGGAAAGGCCGGGACTCTGGAATGGGGCCATGGCAGGTTGGATCACCTTTTTCATTGAGACTCCGGCAGAAACTTTTCATCCCGTAAAGACGGTTTTTGACTTATTAAAACCAACCCACGTCTGTCAGTCCTAATAGGCTTATAACCACCCGGATTTTGTAAGACCCGGTATCTTTTCAATGAAATAAAAACTAGACAGAAGGCCTCCCTGGGATAAAATCTTTCTCCCCCGTCCTCCTCTATTGGTTTAAAGGACGGGGAAAGATACAATGCGTGTTTCCGGGTTTGCGGGCGTATAGCTCAGTTGGTTAGAGTACTTCCTTGACATGGAAGGGGTCACTGGTTCGAGTCCAGTTACGCCCACCATTTATTCCGCGAAATTAGGTCACGCTGATGTTTTCTGGTTGACGATCAAACTTGTTCTTTCGATAACCTAGGATCTCCAATGTCCGACAAATACGAACCGAAACATCAGATGGATGAAAATCTCTACAAGATCCGCCATTCCATGGCCCATGTCCTGGCCCAGGCCGTCCTGCAGGTTCGCCCCAAGGCCCAACTGGGTTTTGGACCTCCCATCCGCACCGGTTTTTACTACGACTTCCTTCTTGAAGAACCACTGACTGAAGCCGATTTGCCGGACATTGAAAAACGCATGCGGAAGATCATCCAGGAAAAAGAAACATTTAAACGGGAAGATCTACCCAAGGAACGGATGCGCTGGAAAAACTCGCGAAGCCATGGGCCAGGCCCTGAAAGTGGAATACGCTCAGGAACTGTTGAAGTCAAACGAGTCCCTGAGTTTTTACACCAGCGGCCCATTCGTGGACATGTGCGAAGGGCCCCATGTGGAAAACACCTCCCAGATCCCCGTCATGTCGTTCAAACTGGACTCGATCGCCGGCAGTTACTGGCGGGGGGATTCCTCCAAACCCATGTTGACCCGCATTTACGGCCTTTGTTTTCCCTCGCGAGGCCGAATTAAAGGAATTCATCAAGAATCAGGGAACTGGCCCTGAAAAGGGACCACCGCAAATTGGGTCAGGAACTGGAACTTTTCACCATCGATGAGCGGGTGGGCAAGGGACTTCCCCTCTGGCTGCCCAATGGGACCGTTATCCGGGAGGAACTGGAAAAGTTCGCCAAGGAAATGGAATTTAAGGACGGTTACGACCGTGTGGCGACCCCCCATATCGCCAACGGGGAGCTTTATAAGCTGTCGGGACATCTCAAGCTTTATAAAGACTCCATGTTCCCGCCTATGCGCAGCGTTGAAAAGGACCCGGACTCTCCCTCGCCGAAGAGTTTTATTTAAAGCCCATGAATTGCCCCCATCATCACATGATCTACCTGAACCGTCCCCGCAGTTACCGGGAGCTACCCCTGCGATTGGCGGAATATGGAACGGTTTACCGTTTCGAGAAATCGGGCCAGTTGGCGGGTTTGCTGAGGGTGCGGGGATTGGCCATGAATGACGCCCATATCTATTGCACCCGGGAACAAATTAAAGACGGAGATCAAGAAGGTCGTGGCGCATGCACAAGATGTACTTCGAGAAATTCCGCATGGATAAGATCTGGGTGCGCTTTCCCTCCACGACCAGGACAAGGAGAAATTCGTCGGGAACGAGGAACTCTGGATCGAAACCGAAAATATTCTCCGCGATGTGTTGAAAGAATTGAAGCGTGGAATATGAGGAAGTGCAGGGTGAGGCCGCCTTCTACGGCCCCAAGATCGACTATCAGACTGAAAATGTACTGGGACGGGAGGAAACCGCCGCTACGGTTCAGCTGGATTTTACTTCCCCCGAGCGGTTCCAACTGGAATACACCGCCCCGGACGGTTCCAAACAAACGCCCTTTATCATCCACCGGGCTCCGTTGGGTACCCATGAAAGGTTCATTTCATTCTTCATTGAACGATGGGGCGGCGCTTTCCCGTCGTGGTTGTCGCCCTTCAGGTCCGGATCGTGCCCGTGGCCGATGATTTTATGCCTACGCGAAGGAATCTGGGCGACGAGTTTAAAGGCGGTGATGATTCGGTGCGACGTGGATGCCTCCAACGACTCCTTCTCGAAAAAGGTCCGTAACGCCATCACGAAGAAGATCCCGAATATTTGGATTGTCGGGTGCAAACGAGGTGAAGGACGGAACCATCACCTGGCGCCGTTACGCGGTTGAAAAGCAGGCCCGGTTTCCCAAGAACCCAAGCTGCAGCGATCCTACTTAAGATGATTCGCGACCGGATGATGGATAATTTCGCCGATGTGGACCTGCCTTCCGTCGAATAACCTTAAAAAAGCTTTGACAAAGAAATGGCCAGTCGGTAGGATTCTTCACTCAAGCAGGGGATTCCGTCTCCTCACCCCCAGCCCTCTGGGCGCGAAAGGGTTTGTGTCTTCACTCAAGCTGTTTTATTTTTTGATTGATTAGACCTGGACGGGGCCTTCGGCTTCGTCCTTTTTTATTATTTGAACAGGGAGGTAGAGTTTATTTCTTCGCAAAAAGAATTAAAGATCAACCATCAGATACGGGCCCGCCAGGTCCGTCTGATCGGTGAGGCTGGCGAGCAGTTAGGAATTGTGGATCTTCCCAAGGCGCAGGGAATCGCGCGGGAAAAGAACCTAGACCTGGTGGAGATCGCCCCGGACGGTGTTCCTCCCGTCTGCCGCATCATGAATTACGGAAAATTCCGCTATGCTCAGCGCAAACGCGACAAGGAAGCTTCGAAAAAACAACGGGTCATGAAGGTCAAAGAACTGAAGATACGGCCCAAAATTGACGAGCATGATTACCAGACCAAGCTTCGCATGGCATGGAATTTTTTCGAGCACGGGGACAAGGTCAAGGTTGCCCTGGTGTTCCGCGGCAGGGAAATGAGCCATAAAGACCTGGGTCGCCAGTTGATGGATCGGGTCATGGAAGATTTGGCGGATGTGGGAGAATTGGAAGCTCCTCCGAAAGACGAGGGTATGCAGATCATCGCGTATTTTAACCCCCGGCCCCTGAAGCCGGCCGCGAAGGAAACAACGGAAATCAAGGAAGGTGAAAATGGGTAAGGGATTCAAGACGAAGAAAAGCATTTTGAAGCGTTTCAAGGTGACGGGTACGGGAAAGATCATGGTCAAGAAGCAGACCGGACGCGGCCATTTGCTGGCCCACAAGACCCGCAAACGCAAACGTCAGTTGAAGGGCCAGCCCGTATTGGGCAAAACCCACACCTTCCGCATCAAGCGGATGATCCAGATTTAATTAACCGGAGAAGAACATGGCACGTATTAAACGAGCAGTCGCGAAGAGAAAACGCAAGAAGAAGTTTTTTAAACTCACGAAGGGTTATTTCGGGGCGAAGAGCCGCCAGTACCGTACCGTACGGGAAGCGTCCAAACGCTCCGGAAATTACGCCTTTCGGGACCGTAAGGCCCGTAAACGGGAGTTCCGCCGGCTTTGGATCACACGTCTTAATGCCGCCGTTCGTGAGAATGGGATGTCCTACAGCAATTTTATTGCCGGCTTGAAAAAGGCTGAGGTGGCTTTGGACCGTAAGATCATGGCGGATTTGGCCCTGAACGACCCTGCCGCGTTCAAACAGCTGGTGGAAGTTGCCAAAGCCAATTTGCAAGCCAAGGTTGTCGCGGCACAGTAATGCTTTAGCCCGCGTTTGCAGTCGCTTGATCACACCTTTCATCGCGCAAGCGGTGAGAGGTGTTTTGTTTTCTATGCGTTCAAGTTTTTTAAATGTGGGAAGGGTGCATTAAGCCTTTTAATCAGCTGGTTTATGGGCGTTTTTAGCCCGGAGTTGTTGAAAAATAATGGTTTTTCTAAGGTATAATTCAATTGTTGTTGATGGGTCTGTAAACGCGATTTCAGTTGGCTCCCCTGCCAGGGCTTCCAATACCTTCCAAAATAAATAATAACCAGATTGGAAATATAAAATTCCACGCGGTTAATCATCTTCCCGATAAAATAGCATTGTAATTGTCAATTATTTTCAGGGAGGAGCGAAATTTAAACCTTAGCTTAACAAGTGGAGCCCCACCTTGATCGAAGGGGTAATCCGCCCAATCGACGCCTACCACAACACTATTGGAAAGTGCCTTTAAATGTTTTTTTATGAAAAGTTGGGAAAATTTATAAAGTCAAGCTATGGAAATCCATCCCGTTTCCCGGGTTGGTTTCTTCTAGGGTGCTATTTATTTGTCGGCCTCGTTCCGAAACCTGCCCAAGCCCAATGCCCGATTTCATGTGTCGCAAAAGTAAACAAAACAGGTACGGTCACAACCACTTTCGTAAGTGTTACTTGTAGCGGCGTTCAAAGGCTTCTGCTTTTGAAAGCGACGATCCAAAGCGCGGCTGTCTCGATAACCAAAGCGACCTATGCCGGGGTTGCCTTAACACCCTATCTTCGATCCGCAGATAGCACGAACGCAACGTCGGAAGAAACCTGGTATATGGTGAACCCTCCCACGGGGGCCAATCCGGTTTCGATCACATTAAGCGCAAGTGCTTACATGCATTCTTCCAATCTTTGCTTCCAAAATGTCAATCAGACCACGCCTTTTGGCGCTTCCGGCGCGGTAACGGCTCAGGCCTCTTCCGCGGCCCACGCCATCACCCTCACCACCACGGCGGCAAATAGTTGGATCGTTGACCAGTGCCTGGTGGCAGATGCAACGAAAATCGCCATTACCGTGCCGGCGCCTCAAGTTGTATTAGTGTCCCAAACAGGCAATAAAGAAACCAGAACGGATGAACTGTCGACCACTTCTATTGGTACCTATACTCTGAATTACACGTTCGCCTCCGCCCATATTGCAGATATGCAAGCGGTCGAACTTATTCCGTCCGGTTGTACCCCCACGCCGACGTCAACCGTTACCGGAACTTTCACCCCCACTTCCACTGGTACATGGACTCCGACGATAACCAATACGCCTTCCATAACCTTCACGCCAACAATGACTCCAACATCAACCATTACTTCAAGCCCGACGGTTACGAGTACCCAAACGCAAACGACCACAGGCACCCAACCTCCCACTTGGACGCCCACGAATACAAACACCATCACGGTTACGCCTACGATCACGATCAGCTTCACCTCGACTATTACCTTGACCAGTACGAACTCCATCACCCTGACCCCAACCCTGACCCCAACGGTGACCTTATCCCCCACGGTGACGACCACCTATACCTCCACCCCCCCGCTTCCGTGGACCTGCAATGGCACCTGGCAATCCAATTCGGTAGATCCAAATGGAATCGCGGAAGATACCGCCAACGGTTATGTTTATGTCGCGGATCAAACCAACGCTGGCATTGACGTTTTCAACGCCTCGTCCGGGGTCTCCATAGCCAGCTGGAGTGGAACGCCGGCAAAGTATGCACTCAATACGCCTTTTGGAGTGGCTGTGGACGGGTCGGGCCATGTATTCGTGACGGATACAGGGACGAATGAAGTTTATGAATTCGATGGATATGGGGCGAACACTGGAAAAGGGGTTAACGTGTGGGGTGGGCCCACTACCTTTAATGGTCCATGGGGTATTGCGGTTTATGGGACTACGGTCTATGTGGCTGATAATGGAAATGACCGGGTTGGCATCTACAGCAATACGGGCGCCTATATCGGCGAAATCGGAAGCCCCACCGACCACAGTCCGGTGACCTTTGCCTCTCCCACGGGAGTGGCGGTGGATAGTTCCGGCAACGTTTATGTGGCGGATGACGCGAATCAAATGATTTCACTCTTGTCCTAAATAAAGGACTAAAAAAAGACACCTCCGACTGAAGTAGAATTGGGTTAGTCGACAAGCCCAAAGCGACGGTTACCAGCCGTCGCTACTTCAAACATCCGGAGGCGTATTTCGATGGTACCACCAACCAGTCTTTTTGCCCAAGTGTTGAAAATTGTGGATCGCACGGCTTTTGAACGAATTGTGCGGGAGTTTGAAGCCGAAAAACACGCCAAGGGGTTCAGTTGCTGGAATCAGTTTGTTTCCATGCTTTTCTGCCAGATGGGAGCCGCCCATTCCTTGAGGGAAATCTGTGGTGGCCTCCACACGGCCCTTGGGAAATTGACCCATTTGGGTCTTTGCGAAGCACCCACTAAATCCACCTTGGCTTACGCTAACGCCAACCGTCCTTGGCAGGTTCAGCAAAGTCTTTTCTACCATCTGCTATCGAAGTGTCAGCTACAGGCGGCCATCTCGAAGAGGAAATTCAAGTTCAAGAATCCCCTCTACAGCCTGGACTCCAGCACCATTGATCTTTGTTTGTCAGTCTTCGACTGGGCAAAGTTCCGTAGGACCAAAGGGGCCATCAAACTCCATCTCTTGCTGGATCATCAGGGATACTTGCCCTGCTGGGGACTCGTAACGGAGGGAGGCGTGCATGACGTGAAAGTGGCTCAAAAGCTGGATTTTCCGGTGGATTCAATCGTAGTGATGGATCGGGGATATGTGGATTTCTTTCTTCTGGCCCGATGGACGTTCCAAGGCGTGTGGTGGGTGACCCGTGCCAAGATCAACATGGCCTACGAGGTGGTGAAGAACCTGCCGGTTCCGAAAACGGGCAACGTCCTGAAGGACCAAGTGATACGGTTAACAACGTTTCGGTCACAGGAAGCCTACCCGAAAGAGATGCGACGAGTGGTGGTATGGGACGAAGACCAGAAGCGGGAACTCGTATTCCTTACCAACCACATGGGTTTTGCTGCCTCGACGGTGGCGGCCATCTACAAGGAACGTTGGCAGATCGAGTTGTTCTTCAAGGCTCTCAAGCAGAACTTACGGGTGAAGACTTTCGTAGGGACCACTGAGAATGCTGTTCAGACGCAGATTTGGACAGCATTGATTGCCATGCTGCTGTTGAAATTCCTTCAACTGAAGAGCCATATCGCCTGGAGCCTGTCCCACTTGGCGGCCATGCTGCGGATGAATCTATTGACCTACCGCGATTTGTGGGCTTGGTTGGATGCACCATTCCTGGTGGCGAGATTGGAACCGGCGGAAAAACGAGATGGAATTAATACCCTCGTGATTTGGACAGCATCCGGACGAAAGGGGGGGGCTTATCCCTGGAAATTCACAAACCTGTCCAAAATCGCTTGTTTTTCTTGGGGGGCAGCGGTCAGATTGAGTTGTTTAGGATAGCAGTGAAATGATTTATGAACTCAACAGCACCGGGTCAACCCTTCTAAATCAATGGGATGTATCGAATGGAGGAATGCAGGGATGCGAGTTTTTGAGTATTGCCGGTACCAATGTTTACTTGTCAGATGGGTCCGGCAATGTGGGAATTTACACAACGGGTGGGGGTTTTCAGGGTGTCGTCGCGATACCAAGTTCGAATGACACGGAAGGGGTTTGTGGTGACGGTACGAATTGGTTTGTGGCGGATAATACCAACAATCTTTTGATCAAATATGGTATGTCGAATTGCGGAACAACCCCGCAAGCAACATTTACTCCCAGTTCAACCATCACTTTGACCCCGACCATCACTAATAGCTTCACTCTTTCTCCGACTATTACGCTGACATACACGATTACAAAAACCAACACGATAACCCCAACGATTACGCTTACTCCGACTATTACCAATACTTATACGCTAACGCCCACAATTACCCTGACACCAACTATCACCAACACCAACACCCTTACGCCGACGATTACGCTTACCCCGACTATTACCAACACCAACACACTGACGCCAACGATTACGCTTACTCCGACTATTACCAATACTTATACGCTAACGCCCACAATTACCCTGACACCAACTATCACCAACACCAACACGCTTACGCCAACGATTACACTTACACCGACTATCACCAACACCAATACGTTGTCACCCACAATTACGCTGACACCGACTATCACCAACACCAACACACTTACGCCAACGATCACGCTAACCCTGACCATCACCAACACCAATACGCTGACGCCCACAATTACGCTGACGCCGACCATTACGAACACCAACACGCTGACCCCAACGATCACGCTAACCCCGACTATTACCAACACAAACACACTGACGCCAACGATTACGCTTACTCCGACTATTACCAATACTTATACGCTAACGCCCACAATTACCCTGACACCAACTATCACCAACACCAACACACTGACACCAACGATTACGCTGACACCGACTATTACCAACACCAACACACTTACGCCGACGATTACGCTTACTCCGACTATCACCAATACCAACACGCTTACGCCCACAATTACACTTACTCCGACCATTACCAACACCAATACGTTGACACCGACGATTACGCTGACACCGACCATTACGAACACCGACACACTGACGCCAACGATCACGCTTACTCCGACTATTACCAATACTTATACGCTAACGCCCACAATTACCCTGACACCA
Organism: candidate division FCPU426 bacterium; assembly: GCA_963771075.1. Lineage (GTDB taxonomy): Bacteria > Oederibacteriota > Muellerivitia > Muellerivitales > Muellerivitaceae > CAVTWJ01. The sequence goes on from CAVYSE010000026.1 coordinate 117,744, forward strand.
ACTATCACCAACACCAACACACTTACGCCGACGATTACGCTTACTCCGACTATTACCAATACTTATACGCTAACGCCCACAATTACCCTGACACCAACTATCACCAACACCAACACACTGACACCAACGATTACGCTGACACCGACTATTACCAACACCAACACACTTACGCCGACGATTACGCTTACTCCGACTATCACCAATACCAACACGCTTACGCCCACAATTACACTTACTCCGACCATTACGAACACAAACACACTGACGCCGACGATTACGCTGACACCGACCATTACGAACACCGACACACTGACGCCAACGATCACGCTTACTCCGACTATTACCAATACTTATACGCTAACGCCCACAATTACCCTGACACCAACTATCACCAACACCAACACACTGACACCGACGATTACGCTTACCCCGACTATCACCAACACCAACACACTTACCCCAACGATTACGCTAACCCTGACCATCACCAACACCAATACGCTGACGCCCACAATTACGCTGACGCCGACCATCACCAACACTAATACGTTGACACCGACGATTACGCTGACACCGACTATTACCAACACCAACACGCTTACGCCCACAATTACACTTACTCCGACCATTACCAACACCAATACGTTGACACCGACGATTACGCTGACACCGACCATTACGAACACCGACACACTGACGCCAACGATCACGCTTACTCCGACTATTACCAATACTTATACGCTAACGCCCACAATTACACTGACCCCGACTATCACCAACACCAATACGTTGACACCGACGATTACGCTTACTCCGACCATTACCAACACCAATACTTTGACACCGACAATCACGCTAACCCCGACCATTACGAACACAAACACACTGACGCCGACGATTACGCTGACCCCGACTATTACCAACACTAATACGCTGACGCCAACGATTACGCTGACACCGACTGTTACCAACACCGATACACTTACCCCGACGATTACGCTAACCCCGACCATCACCAACACCAATACTTTGACCCCGACAATCACGCTAACCCCGACCATCACCAACATTAATACACTGACGCCCACAATTACGCTTACGCCGACTATAACCAATACCAATACGCTAACACCAACGATCACGCTTACGCCGACCATTACCAACACCAACACGCTTACCCTAACGATTACGCTTACTCCGACCATTACCAACACCAATACGTTGACACCGACGATTACGCTGACACCGACCATTACGAACACCGACACACTGACGCCAACGATCACGCTTACTCCGACTATTACCAATACTTATACGCTAACGCCCACAATTACCCTGACACCAACTATCACCAACACCAACACACTGACACCAACGATTACGCTGACACCGACTATTACCAACACCAACACACTTACGCCGACGATTACGCTTACTCCGACGGTGACTGACACTTACACCGATACCATTACCTTGACTCCGACGATAACACCAACCCCATCAGCAACAGAAACCTCCACGGAAACCATCACCTTGACTCCGACCATAACTTCTACGCCTACCGTAACGGATACTTATACGAATACCCAAACCTTGACGCCGACGATTACCCTTACCTCAACCATTACCGATACTTTCACAAATACCCTCACCCCGACCCCGACGGTTTCCCTTTCTCCGACTGCGACGGACACGGACACCTTCACGGTTACCCTAACCCCGACCCTAACCCAAACAGAGACCATCACCGAAACTTACACTGATACCATCACGCTGACGCCCACGGAAACCGACACGTATACCAAAACCATTACCCTAACCCCCACTATCACACTTACACCAACCATCACCGAAACGCCGGTCCTTTCCTTCACGATCACACTGACGCCTACCGTTACCGCCACACTAACCATAACGGATACGATAACCTTAACCTCCACTATCACGGATACACCAACCTTCACCGAAACTCCCACGGGCACCATTACCTTGACCCCGACCGTTACCCTGACCCCCACGGTCACCGATACCTATACGAATACCGTCACGCTCACACCCACAATTACGCTTACATCGACTATCACCAACACCTATACCAATACGGTTACCTTGACGCCAACGATCACCCTGACACCCACGGTCACCGACACCTATACGAATACCATCACGTTCACACCCACCCTTACCCTAACGCCGACCATTACCGACACATTTACCAATACGGTTTCCTTAACGCCAACGATCACCCCGACCATTACTCTCACTGGGACCAATACGGCGACCCCTTCATCCACCTTTACCGCCACGCCCATCCCCAGCGGAACCTCTACCGTCACTGAAACGTCGTCCGCGACCCAAACCGCCACTTCCAGCGGTACTGGAACATTCACCACCACTTCGACCGGCACGGGCACTCCCACGACGACAGTCACGACCACACCCGCGATAACCCTTAGCTTCACTCTGTCGCCCACCGCTACGGGTTCCGGAACCGTTACCCCCACCCAAACCTGGTCGGCCACACCGATCCAAACCGATACGCCGACCCTGACCGCCACGCCGGCTTGCGGACAGCAGCTCGTGAACATCTATGACGACCGGGGGGAAAGGGTGGCTTGGATGTGCGGGTCCGGCATTTTCCCCGAAGGCGTCAGCTTTTCCATGTCGCTCTCCGCATTCGTGCCCAACGCCTCCGGGACGGGCGGGGAAATCACGATCTACTTGAACGGGCGCGTCATCGCCACCTGGAACGGCGTGAGCACGGGGGGAACCCTGGTGCCGAACGGGTTCTATCATTTCGCGGTCACTGAAACCCTGCCTGACGGCGAGGTGGTGCGAATGATTCACGACGCATATATCGAAACCGCTCCCGGCGGCACGGTGGATTTGGTGGTCTGGCCCAATATCGCCCGGCCCGGCGACACCATCCAGATGTTCGCCTCGTTCGCCGGCGTGCCCGCGGACTCCCAAAGCAGGATCAAGCTTTACGCCATCAGCGGGGAACTATTGCGTACCCTGTGGGTGTCCGCCGGAACCTCCTCCTGGGATTTGAAAAACAACAACGGTCAAATCGTGGTTTCAGGCCTTTATTTCGCGGTCCTGGACGGGGTGGACCCGGTGAGTCGTCAAAAACTCTCGAAGATCAAAAAAATATTGGTTCTTTATTGAATCGGGGATCCGTCTAAAAAAATTGGTCCGTTAAGAAATTGGGTATAATTCGAAAATTCGGTTAACTTCAACGAGGTGCCCATGCCCCCCATGTCCTTGATTCAAAGTGTGCAGAATTCCATGGTGAAGCACGCCTATTCCCTGAAAGTCCCCAAAAAGGCAAAGGAGTCGGAAGACTTTCTGTGCGAGGGTTTCCATCTGGTGGACGAGGCCCAGAGGAGCGGCATCCATTTCCGCTTCATTTTCGGCACCAAGGAAGCCTGGAAAAGCCCGGAAGGAAACCGCCTTCAACAAGTCGCGCACCGAGAAAAGACCAAGATGTTCGAGGCCCCGCTCAAGGTCATCGCCTACATGTCCGATACGGTAACCCCTCAGGGCCTGGTGGCGGTGGCATCGAAAAAAGAACCCGCTTGGCCCGCGGAGAACGCCCGGCTCCTGCTGGGACTTTGCCAGCTTCAGGACGCGGGTAACCTGGGGACGATTCTGCGCTCCGCGGAGGCTTTCGGCGCCCAGGGCGTTTTCCTCACGGAGGGCTCTTGCGATCCCTACAACCCCAAGGTGGTGCGTTCCTCCATGGGTTCGCTCTTTCGCGTGCCCCTCATGGGGGGGCTTCCCTGGCAAAACTTCAGCCAGTGGGCCGCCGAGAAAAAGATTCCCATGATCGGCCTAGCGGGGCGGGGGGAGCAAACCCTTTCGGAAATGGATGGGGAAAAACCAGCCCTGCTTTGGATCGGTTCGGAAGGGGACGGGCTTCCGCAAGACTTGCTCGCGGCATGCGCCCAAAGGGTGAGGATTCCCATGTTGGGTAAAGTGGAGTCGTTGAACGCCGGAGTGGCCGCAAGCCTGGCCCTTTTTTCTTATGCCGCAAAGGTTCCTCGCTTTGACACCCCCCTGGGGCAGTGATACACTTCAGAAGTGATGAAAACTGACCTCTTCTTACGCGACCCGGATTCCAAGATGGACCCCTCTTCCCAGGAGGAGTCCTTAAACAGCGTTTGGAGTAAGTTTGAGCAAACGGGTTCGATCAGTGTTTTTTTGGCCTATTCCCAAATGGCCAATGGTTCGAATGCTCAAGCAGAGAATCAATCGATCCTCTCCGCCTACTAGAAATTTAGTTTTTCTTGGTGAAAATCTTCCCTGCTCCCCCAATAATATGCGTTCAACTATGCCCATTCGCCCATTCCCCGAGGTTTGACTTGGAAAACCTTCAAAATTCTCTCAAGGATATTCTCTCCCGGGCCGGGGAGGCCGTTTCCCAGGCGCGGGATCTAAAAGCGCTGGATGACGCGCGGGTCCGTTTCTTGGGCAAAAACGGGGAAGTGACCGAACAATTAAAGGCCTTGGCCAAGGTGCCGCCCGCTGAAAAGCCCCTTTTGGGAAAGGCTATCAACGAGCTCAAGAACCAGGTGACGGAGCTTCTGGAACGCAAAAAAGAAAACCTAGAGTTGCTTTCTTCCGACCTGGCTCCCGCGGGTTTCGATCCCACCCTGCCGGGCCGGGTATTGCCGATTGGAAAACTGAACCCCCTGACGCGGGTGATGAAAGACATTACCGGCATTTTCACGGGCATGGGGTTTGATATCGCCGATGGCCCCGACGTCGAGACCGACTATTACAACTTTCTTGCGCTCAATTTCCCGCCGGACCATCCCGCCCGCGACGCCCAGGATACCTTTTACCTGTCCGAAGACCTGCTCATGCGCACCCACACTTCCCCCATCCAGATACGGGTCATGCAGAACCACAAGCCCCCTTTCAAGTTCATCGCTCCCGGCCGGGTTTACCGCAACGAGGCGATCGACGCGACCCACCACCACATCTTCCATCAGGTGGAAGGGTTCCTGGTGGATGAGGGGGTCCACTTCGGGCATTTAAAAGGAACCCTGGATACCTTCATTAAAAAGTTTTTCGGGAACCGGGTCCAAACCCGTTTTCGCCCGAGCTTTTTCCCCTTTACCGAGCCCAGCGCGGAAATGGACATCTCCTGCATTTTTTGCGAGGGAAAGGGCTGCCGGATCTGCAAACAATCCGGGTGGGTGGAACTCCTGGGCTGCGGCATGATCGACCCGGCAGTCCTGACCAATTGCGGGGTCGACCCCGAAAAATGGACGGGGTTCGCTTTTGGCATGGGGGTGGAACGGATCGCCCTCTTCCAATATGATATTGACGATATAAGGCTTTTTTACCAGAACGACCTGCGGTTTTTGAAACAGTTCTGATTTTTTGGAGGATGCCTTGCCAGAAAACGCCCCTCATTCCGACTCCCCGGCCACCTCAAACGGGCCGAAATCCAGCGTGGTGGAAACCCCGACTGAAAAGCCCATGAGCGGGTGGGTTACCGCCGGGGCCATTATCGCCACACTCCTGATCGCCTATGGTTTGGCGAACCTGGAAATACTCCGCCGCGCCCATGACGCCTATAACCGGGGTGAAGCCCATTTTGCCGACAAAAAATACAAGGAAGCCATGTGGGATTACCAGGAAGTCCAGGAATTTTACTACCTGCCCCATTCCCAGTGGGTCGACAAGGCCGCTGAAAAGGAATGGATCTGCCGGGCCTACCTGGGGGATTTCGTTCCGCCCGAGGGCCCCTTGGACGCGGACGACCGCACCCTGGAATTACGCAACGGCAAACCCAACGATTACTATAAATACAAGGATGAGATCGCCCAGATCACTCCGGTGGGGGACACTTCCTATAACCCCGCCCCCATGACCAATGACGAGAAAGCCTCAACGGATAAGGCCGCCAAGAAGAAAAAGAAGTAAAAGTGAGCGGGTGCCTGTCAATTCCTTCGCGGTGAAATTTCGGAAGTGTAAAACTTCCTTGGCCTAAGCCGTCCCTCTTCCCCTACTTTTTTATGGTTAGCCGTGGGTTTTCAAAATCCTCGTTATAAAAGACCATGTCGGCTGTTTCATGGGGTTTCACTTGTTCCAAATAGAGCCGTTGGCCGGGGAAATAACGTTCCAGATACAACCGACGGGTTTCCGCGGGCGGACCGAACCGGTCCATGTCCCTTGCCATCGCGCGTTGAAAGGCGGTTTCGAAACCGCAATCCGTAAATATATGGAAGTCAAACCATCCCGCCAATTCGGGCCTTTTTAAGAAAACTTCATCCAGGATCAGGATGCAATCAGGGCTTGTCTTCGACCAAAGACCTTTGGATTTAGTCTCGGTTTGAAGATCGTGGAACGACGTCCGGTACCTTAGGTTTCCGCCCGGGCCCAGGGGCTTCAGGACCTCATCAATCAGTGTGGGGTAATCAAAGGTATTTTCGTAATAACCCATCGGGGAATAACGTCCCTGCTGGTGCCGGGTCTCCCTCGGCAAATGAAAGTCATCCAAACTGATCCTCAAGATGTCGCGCCGGGTGGGTCGGAGGGTGGCGGCCAGTTCGTCGGCCAGTCGGGTTTTGCCCGATGCGTCGATCCCGTCGATGAAGACCCGCAGGGGATGGGAGAGTTTTAAGGCGGATATCTTGTCGGCGATGGATCGGATGACGTCGGATCGTGCCATGCGCGCCTCGGTTCTAGGGAGCTAATAGGCTACCGCGTTTGATTCCGCGGGTGGCGAAAAAAAGGGTCATGCGCTTTGATATAGGCTTCCGAGTCTCCGGGGTAAAATTGGATGAGGGTTCGGGGTTTTTAACCTAGATAAACAGGCACGATCGGTTCCTCGACCACTTTCCCGTTTTTTAAGCCAACCCGATAGGCCCGGCCATCCGGCCGGGAGGATACAATCCTCACTATGGCATTGCCGATAAAATGGATGGCCACCCCATCGTCGGCGGCATAGCCCTTTCGGATTTTCTTCTCGGCCAATAAACGATGGTAGGCAGGCCGTCTTTCTTTTTCGCCGTCGTAATGGGGGCAATTGCTTCCCTTGAGGAAACCCAGGCACTGGAGCCGGGTCAGGCTGCCCGGGATGGAATCGGTCACGCCCTCCTCGAACCAACAAATGGAACCCGCGCTGACGCCGGAAAGCAGGATCCCCTTTTCCCAAGCCTTTTTAAATATCTTGTCCAGTCCCCATTCCCGCCAAAGGGCGAGCAGATTCCGGGTATTCCCTCCCCCGACATAAATAATGTCCTTGTCCAGGACATATTTTTCCAGGCTTCCCTGGGGTGCCTTGTAGAGGGCCAGGTGCGAGGGCACGCAATCCAACCGCTTAAAACTTTTGTAAAACCGCTGGATGTTGCCGGCGGAATCCCCGCTGGCGGTTCCCGCAAAACATATCTTCGGTTTTTTCTTGCCCGTTTGCCGGAGGATATAGGTATCCAGCGGGGATTTGCCTGGGTCCGCCAAAAACCCGCCGCCGCCCATGCAAATGATTTGTTTCTTGATTTTCACCTTCAAGACACCTTTCCGTTGGGAGGTTCCGAAACAGCTCCCCGTGTGGTCAGCCTAAATCCCGTCGTCCGGGGTTTATTTTATCTTCCCCGTCAACTGAAACACTTCCCGAAGGCTGGGGGGGTAAAGCGCGGCGGGGAACCGCCGGCAAACGCAGGCGGCGAGGCCCGCCGCGAATCGGACGCAAGGTTCGTCCTCCCATCCGCGCCACAGTCCATAAACCATTCCCGCCCGGAAGGCGTCCCCCGCGCCCAGGGTGCCTGAAACCTTCACTTCATAGGGAACGAATTGGCGGATGGGCCCTTGGGGCCGGGCGTACCAGAAGGCTTGGGTCCCGAAGGTGAAGACCGTCAGGCCTTTGGTGCGGGCCCGATAACGGGCCATGAGTGTTTTCAGGTCCGTTTTGGGTTTTAACCCATTCAAGAAATATCGGGAAAGGATATTCACCCTTGAGAAACGGTGGCAAACCGAGTCGGGCGGGCAATCCAAGGTAACGTAGGGCACTCCTGCCTTGTGGCATAAAAGGGCGGCTTTTTCCGATTCTTTTCTTAAATAGGGATCAATGGCGGCGACCTTGGCTTGTTGGATTGCTTTTGCCTTGGGGCTCGCCCATTTCCGCCCGCCGCCATTCGAAAACCGGTGGGCGAACCAGCCGAAAACTGTCCGGTGGCGGTTGTCCACCAGAACCAAATCCTTCCAACCCTCAAAAGCGGGGTCCAACTTCAAGCCGGAACAATCCAAGCCCCATTTGCGGTAGTGCCTCAACAGGGGTTCCTGGGTTTGCGTCCCCAGTAAGGTACCCTCGGGATGGACCTTGAGCCCCAAACGGGCCAGGAGGATGGCGGCGTTGGCAATTTCGCCCCCGGGCACCTGGAAGGTTTGGGCGATTTCCCGGTAGGTATCCGCCGGTGGATAGGGACCCTTCAACCGGTGGATGGTGGAATAGAGGGACATTCCGTAAAGATAAGCGTCGTATTTTCGAACCATGGATTGGGGCCCTTATGCCTGGATTAATAAATAAAAGCCCGTTCTTTGACCTCGGCGTTCACGTCGGAATGGCTGACCTTATCTTCCGCTATTTCCACCAGGTCGGAGATCAGGTCGCGGTCTTTTTTTGTTAAATCGGACCGTCGGCTGAATCGAAGCAGGACCATCCGGTGGCTCTCCTTCATTTCACAAAAACACTTGAATTGGGTGAAGGTATGGGCGTAGTCGAAAAAAATCCTGACGCTGGACACGTCTTCCCAGCGGTAAGCATTCCGAACGGTCGATAAGAGGTGATCCACGCTTACGAAACCATTCTTGTCAAAGGTGAAAACGGGGTATTCGGCGTGAAGTTTTTTGACTCTCAGCAAATACAGGCATAGCAGGCCCATGAAGACCGTCAGCCAGGTGCAATAAAACCATGCGTTCGGCATGAAACAGGCGAAAAGGAGGAACAGGGCCTCGGCGATGGCGGCCAGCTGGAGGGGATAATTGACGATTTCTTTCGATTCATAGGCTTCTTGCATGATCGGGCTCCTTCCGGACGAAATAGATTATCACGGGTCAGCGGATCGGTTGAGGATAAAAAAATATTGTTAAATCGCGATAAAAAGGCGGGGGAATATTCCATGTGTCGCTGAATCGGATCGGCATTTATCACCCAGTGGTTTCGCGATCTCCCTTCGCCCTGGACCTTTTCACCAAATCAAAGGAATCAGTTTGTACCGGACCTTTCGGGAATAGGTTCGATAACCTTTGAGTTCCTTTCGCAGGGTTTTGTCCTCCAGGCCGGTTCGCAGGACCAGGAGCAATCCGATCAGGATTCCCACTCCCAACGCGGGATAGGAACCCAAAAGAACCGGGGCCGCCAGGTTGTAAAGGATAGCGCCCGCGTAACCCGGATGGCGCAAATAGGAATAGGGCCCCTGTTGGATCACGCGATGCCCCCGTTCTTTTTGGATCCGCACGTAGCTTGAGAAAAAGGGGTTGGACCTCATCGCCCAATAGGTCAAAAATCCACCGGCCAACATCACGCAAATGGCCAAATAGGATGTGAAGGTCATAAAAGCGGGGGACCATCCCAAGCGCTTGTCCAACCCGGCGAGGACAAGGGACAAGAAGGGCAATAGGCCCCCCACCCATCCCACCAGCGCCTTATCCCAGGGTTGGGCGGTCTTTGCGGCTTTCTTCCGCTCGTCCGCCAGGGCGGGATAACGCTTGAAAACGTCCGCTGTTAGCAACGCGACAATCGATAAGATGGCCAGGAAGTCCCAGGCGTTCCACCAGTTTAATTTACCGGCCGAGCCGAAAAGAACCGCCGCCGTGAAACCGGCCACGATCAAATATTGTGTTAGGAAATTTTTTTGTTTTTTGGATTTCAAAATCTTCTCCGTCACGATAATACACGACAAATGTCAAAAAGGGTTGCCCCATCCCGCATGCGAACGCCGGATACCCTGGATCGTCTCCCGAATTTTACTTCGCCGCCTTCATGGGGTCGGGAGGCAGGGAACTAATCAATAACTGACTTGGGCGAGGTTACCCGAAAGCACGCAGGAAGAGGATTGGGCTCCGGGGAATGCGGATGGCGAGTATTGGTAGACGCACATGACGACCGAATCAGTTCCGGCCCCGGGTGTTTCGTTGGTGAAAACAGAGTTAGCCACCGTGTAGGGATTGCTAGCCACCGGCGGCCCGAGATAGGCCAGGACCTGAGCCGAATTATTGAGAACGCGGATTAAGGTTACGTTCCCCACGCCGTTGGACCAGGAACAGGTCACACCCGCCGCGGCGGTAGAACTGGACGCGGATGCCACGGGATTACCGGCAATGCCAGTGACCGAGGCGGTATAGGTTTGGGAACCGATTCCGACCAGGTAGGTATAGACCTGGCCCGCGTTATAGGTCATGGAGCAGTTAAATAAAGCCCCCGTGACGGGGGCGCGCCCGTATTCGTGATCCCGTAATCGTTGGTGAGGTTTCCCAGGGTGTTCATCGGCGTGGTAACCCCCGCGCTGACGAAACTGACGGCGGTATTAGCTGGCGCGGTATTGCCCGTGCTGTCGGCGACCCAGACGTCCGAGAGGCTGATGGAGCCATTTACCACAATCATCCCCACGATATAGGGCGCGGTTGAGGTGGGGGTCGGGGTCGGGTTATTGGCTGTGGTCGGTGAGTCGGATTTGGAACAACCGGCGGGGAGCAGGACGGCCAGGATGGACGCTGTCAATAAAGCCGATAGGGATAGCCAAGTCTTAGTCATATAAAGCACCTCATTTGAATTTTCGTGAAAGAACCTGTACTAGTCTACCACCCAAAAGCCGGATCGAGGGTGGAGCAACATCCAAAAACGCCCCATCTTCATTTGCTTTTCTTGATGACTGAATTCAAGAAAAGCGAAATATCCTCCAGGGTTTTCTCGGAGATTTGATGGCCCATGGAATATTCCTTGAACAGGGGATGGAAGCCCGCGTCCCTTAAGGCTTTTAATGTTTTTTGGGTGATCTCCTCCGTCACGATGGGGTCCATGGTCCCGTGGGTCAGGAGGATGGGTGTTCCGTTAGGGATCAGGGGATGGGCGAGTGTTTTGGATGGGTCCCAAATGTACCCGCTCATGGAAACGATGGCTAAAACCTTCCCCATGTCGTTCAGTCCAGCTTCCAATGACATCACCCCGCCCTGGGAAAAGCCCATGATCACGAAAGGCCGAGGCTTCGCGGCGTCCCGGGTGAAGCGGTCGATGACCTTAAAAAGATAATCGCGGCTATTCACGAAGTCAGACCGAAGATGGGTTTGCAGGTCGTACCAGGCAAGGGCGTCGGGGGAGTAGCCGGGCAGGTGAAGGGGGGCGTCGGGAAGCACGTAACGGCAGGGCGGCAGGTTGAGGCCGTCGCATAGGCCGGCCAAGTCATCGGCGTTGGCCCCCAAACCGTGGAGGATAAAAACCACAGGGGCTTCCGGCGGAAGGCCGGGAGGGTCTGCCACCAAACAACGGTGGTTCGCGACCGTCACCGGTATGGCGGCGCTCTGCCCATATAGCCCCGGGGCCGCCGAAAAAACGGCCAGCCACAGGAGGTAAAAGGCAGTGGGAAGCAACCGTGAAACCATGCTGACCTCCACCCCCAAGGGCTGAAAATTACGTCCTGCGCTTGCCAAAGGTCTTCCCGTCGTGGACAGACTCACAGCATTTTGCTTCAAAGTTCCGCTTACTTGCCATCCATCAGGAAATCTTCAGGGTGATCCTTCACTCGTTGCAGATAAAGTGCCCCAAGATTTTCGCGCTGGGTGTAATGCATTTTATCCAGGTCATCCAACCCTTTATACATGGAGCCTTCCGTGAAAACTTTCCCCGGTTTGTGATTTTCCCAAGCCGGCGGGCGGGAATTTCCTGCCTTTTCGATGCGTTCGATGGCAATCTCAAGGAGCTTTTTGGTTTTGTAAGAGCCCATCAGTTCCAGTGCCTCCAAGCAAGCTTTTGCCATGGCCCCTTGGGATTCGAGAAAGCGGGTATTCTCGAAATATTGTGAAAATCCGCCGTTATTGATTTCTCCATCCAGTTTATTGATGGAATAAATCGCCTTCAAACCTATGGGAATGTTGTCTTCGGTCTCATTCCCTTTTTCCTGTTGGGCATAGAGAATAAGCAACCATTCCATGCAATCATCCACGCCCATCTTTTTGTTTTCATATCCAAAGGCGAATTGGGCGATGAGCTTCTCGAAAGGATAGGCTAAGAGGTCCTCCCCCTTGCTGTAACGTTGAACCAGGTCCTCGAAGCTTAAACGGGGGATTATATTTTTTCGGCGGTCAAATGACGCCGATTTGGCCGTGAAAATGTTTTTTAAAAAATCAAACATAAGATCCTTCTCCCCAAAGAAGGCAATTGTACCATTGGTTGCTTGTCCTTGATGGGTCTCCCCCATGTAGCATGCGCTTGCGCTTAACTACTTGGCCCATCTTGGTCAACTCAACATTCTGGGTTCTAGCCGCTTCTTGGAAAGAAGAAGTTTAACATCAGACCAAACAAGGTTATTCAAAATCCATTCAACGGCTGAAAACTCATATGGAATTCAGTTTTTCACTTCATGATAAAGATCACATTGAAATCCAAACAATAAATTAAAGAATCGGCGGATTCTGCCGTTAGAGTTATATATAGGTTTATTAAGAGCAAATTAATTTTGACTGGCCGGTGCCATAGGTGTCTATTATGAAATCGACGATCCGACAAAAGTGTTTTATGCCCATCCCTGTTTTGATCGTGCTCTTTTTGTTCCTCATGGCCTTCAGGACGGGCCCCCCCATTCATCAGCAACCAAACCCCACACAGCCGCTAAAATTAAAAGAATCTTTCGGCAAACTGCCCTTGGCTTTCGAACCCAACCAGGGCCAATCCGATCCAACGGTCCAGTTCCTCTGCCGCGGAAGCGGCTATACCCTTTTCTTGACGGGTCAGGGGGCGGTACTCACGTTGCATAAAACCCAAAGTAGCTCCCCCCCGAAGTCGAAAAAGCTCAGGGCGCACAAGTTTTCCAAACTCAACCGGCCCAAACCCGCGCCGCCCGACGTGATCCGCCTGACACTTTCGGGCACCCAAAACAACCTTTCCTTCAAGGGCCTGGAGAAACTTCCGGGCATTTCGAATTATTTCATCGGCGCCGACCCGGCCAAGTGGCTCACCCGCATCCCGCAATACGCCCAAATCCAGGCGGCGGAAGTTTATCCGGGCGTGGATATGACCTATTACGGCCGGCAGGGAAAACTCGAGTATGACTTCCAGGTGAAACCCGGCGCGGACCTGGGCGTGATCCGTATGAAGGTGGAAGGGGCGGATACAACCGAAGTCAACGGGGAAGGCAACATGGAAATTTCCGTGGGCGGACGGAAACTGGTCTTCCGGGCCCCGGCCCTCTACCAGGGAAAAGACAATGCCAAGACACCCGTGGAGGGAAAGTTTACCAAGATAGGCGCGAACGAAATTGGTTTCGAGGTGAAGGATTACGACAGAACCAAGACGCTCATTATTGACCCGACGTTGGACTATTCCACTTATTTGGGGGGGATCACAATGAATGGAATGGATGATAGGCTCCTTTTTGGAATCGCTGTGGATTCCGACGGAAACGCTTATGTGACGGGAGGAGCCGACACCGATTTCCCGGCGACTCCCGGAAGTTTCCAGACAATCCAGGTGAGCGGCGCTTCCGACGCTTACGTCGCCAAACTAAACGCCTCCGGAACGGCCCTTATTTATTCCACCTATTTGGGCGGGAGCTTTGTGGATTTCGGCTCGGGAATCGCGGTGGATTCCAATGGAAACGCTTATGTGGACGGCTTTAACGGGTCACTGGATTTTCCTTATATCAGCGGCTCTTATACAAGTGATCCAACTTTTGACCCTACATTCAATTTGAGCGATATCTTCGTGGCCGAATTAAACTCAACGGGAACAGCCTTGGAATACACGTGTTTTATGTTGGGCTATCCCCCGCCTCAAAGCAGTGGTGAACCATCTGACGAACAACCCATGGGGATCGCGTTGGATTCGTATAATAACGCTTATGTTACTGGTTATACCGATTCAACCGTTTTTCCCACAACCTCGGGGGCTTTCTGGGCATCCAATCTCAATGAGGGCTACGACACTTTTGCTTTTAAGTTGAATTCCACGGGGACGACCTTGGTTTACTCAACTTATTTGGGCGGTGAAGAAGACTGGGGTACTGGCATTGCCCTGGATTCAAAAGGAGACGCGTTTATTACCGGGTTTAGCGATGATCAGTCAATGCCCACTACGCCGGGAGCCTTTCAAACCCAAATGTTAGGCACGGAGGATCCGTTCGTTTTCGTTTTGAACCCTACCGGGTCAGGCTTGGTCTATGGAACCTACCTAGGCGGGGGTGGTAGTTTTATTTACGACCAAGGTTACGCTATCGCGGTCAATGACGCGGGAAACGCTTATGTGACGGGATTTACCCAATCCACTAGTTTTCCTACGACTTCCGGGGCTTTTCAAACGGCATTAATTGGTTCCGCAAATGCGTTTGTGTCCGAACTGAATCCTTCGGGAACGAGTCTGGTTTTTTCCACTTATTTGGGCGGTAGTAATGGCGACGATGGTCTTGGAATCGCCTTGAATTCACAGGGAGATGTTTATATCACGGGCGGTACTGGTTCCACTGATTTTCCAACATCGCCAACAGCGTATCAAAGCAGCTTAATCGGCTCGGAAAATGCTTTTTTTACCGTGCTAAACCCAAGCGGCACCGGCTTGATCTATTCGACCTACTTGGGCGGCAGCGGCATGGATAATGGACAACAAATCACGGTCGACCCTGAAGGGAACGCTTATCTGGTCGGATACACCAATTCGACCGACTTCCCGACCACCTCCGGGGCTATTCAAACCTCCAATACGGGTGGTGGGGATTCATCCTTCGTCACAAAATTCGATGATACGATCATTTATATTCCTACCCCTTCGGGAACAACGACCCCCCTCCCGGCCACCGCCACACCCTCGATGTCATCCACTTCGACGCCAACCACTACCCCGACAGCGAGTTCGACAAACTCACCGCAGGCTACTTCCACGCCCACGGCCTCACCGACCCTCACCGCAATGTCGACAGCCAGCCTCACGCCGACTCTTTCTCCCGCTTCTCAAGCCACCCCCACAGCGACAGCGAGTTCGACAAGCTCACCGCAGGCCACTTCCACGCCCCCACCGACCCTCACTGCAATGTCGACAGCCAGCCTCACGCCGACTCTTTCCCCCACTTCCCAAGCCACCTCTACAGCGACAGCGAGTTCGACAAGCTCACCACCAGCAACACCCACTTGGACTGAAACGCCGGTGTCTTCCGCCACCGCCACGGCCACTCAAACAGCGATCTGGACCGCGGTTCTGACAAGCTTGCCGCAAGCCAGCCCCTCTTTAACGCCCCAGCCAACGGCGACACCAACGTCCGCTTTCACGGGATTAACAGCTATCGTTTATCCCAACCCCGCCATCACCTCCTCTTTTTCAATAGGCGTTGGCGGTTTCGCACTACCCTCCGACATCACGGTCCAAATCTTCACCACCGCCTTCCGGAAGGTCCAACAAACATCTTTTTCTAATGTGACCCCAGGCCAACGGCTTCCATTGACCCTCACGGACAGGGAAGGGCAACCACTGGCAAACGGGCTTTATTACGTAGCCGTGAATTTGACCAACTTGGGGTTCCGGACTGTGGGTAAACTTTTAATCCTTCGGTAACTTCATTGCGGATCCAAACCAACCGGTCGTAGGAAAACTGCTGAGAAATTCGGCTTTTTACTTGGTGAACGAAATAGGTGCCTGGCTTCCCGCTCCGCAGCGGGAAGCAGGGACCATTATTTATTATTTGCCCTATCCACGATGGGCCCCTGTCGTGGACAAAATATCCAATAACCGTAGGTCAGGGATAAAGTTTTTCGCCTTTGGAAAGCATTACCACGAATTGCTTGATTCGTTTCTGTCGGGTTTCCGGTTTTTTCGCGGTTTGAAGCCGGTAAATGATGGCGTAAACATTAGAGCGGTTCAATGTTTCCAAAAAGACCTTAGCCTTCCTGCTTTTACTTACCGCTCGCAAAAAATCCTCGGGTAATTTGGCCGAACTTTGAGGGTGATAGGCCTTGGACCAGCGTCCATCTTTTTTGGCTGATTCGATTAACTTCAACCCAGCCGGTTTCATCCGTCCTGCTTTGATGAGGCGTTCAGCGTGGCCTACATTGATCTTCGACCAAACACCTTTCAACCGACGCGGACCAAATTTCTGAAGCCAGACCTTATCATCAAATGCAGCCTTTTGGCCGTCAATCCAGCCGTAACAAAGGGCACCATCCAGGGCGTCCGGGTAATTAACCGAGAGGGTTTGAGAATCTTTCTTAAATATTTTCAGCCAAACGCCCTGGGACGAATCATGATTCTCGTCCAGCCACCTTTCCCAGTCTTGAGCCGATTTGAAAGAAACGATTTTTAAATCCTGAACCATTTATAAACCTTTCTTTTTTCAGCGAAATAGGCGCCTTGCCGCCATTATCCATTGTTTTCTTTGTCCGCGATGGGTCCCCGCCATGTAGCATGCGCTTGCGCTTAGCTACATGGCCCGCCGTGGACAACCATTTTCAAACTTATGTACTTACCCTAACTGTAGGAGAGAAGAAACTTTATCGACCACCGCTTGAAGCGTTTCCGGCGACACTTTCCCTTTGTAGACGGCTTTTCGTTCTTTCCAATCTAAATTCTTTAAATGGTCTGAAAGCACTACTCCATGAACGGAACCAGAGATAAGCGCCACTTCGAAGGGGTACCCCTTCACTTGGGATGTAATGGGGCACATGACCGCCAAGCCCGTCTTTCGGTTGTATTCTTTGGGTGATAAAACCAAGGCAGGCCGTTGCCCCGCCTGTTCACGCCCTGCTTGCGGGGCGAAATTGAGCCAAACCACATCACCACGATCCGGGGTATAGTCCATGAATTACCAAACCTCTTTTCCGACCGGTCGCCCGGTTTGGGTTTCGTCGTGGAGATTACCCGGCTTAATTTGCGAAAGGAGCTCTTTAAGGGATGGCTTGGCCTGGGCAGGTTTGATCAAAAGGTTCCCCTTTTCTTCCGTCAATTCGACAGAACCCCCTTCCTTGACTTTAATATATTCCGCCATGGATTTAGGTATCCGCAGGGCAAGACTATTACCCCACTTTTGTACAACGGTTTTCATGAAAATCCCCCTGTTGGTTAATGTATCTACAATGAATATACATTGAGTTTAATCAAATGTCAAAAAGGTCAGCCACGAAGGGCCAGCGTCAGGACCAGACCTAAAAGGTCTAGCGTAACCCTTTTAATAGTTGGGCCGAGTTAGAAAGGGGACCGAATAAGCCGGCCAAAGATGTGTAATACCCTGATTCATGGTTTGGTCCCATGGATCGTTTGGTTGGCGGTCTTCTCGAAAATAGGCAAATAATTTGCCCACTTCTCTTCGGGAGTGTAAAAATTAAGCATCACCTGTTTTTCTCTGAGAAAATAAATATATCCCAACGTTTTATGAAAGAAGAACTTTTTGAGGGAATTATCGTTGTTCATGATCCGGGTAACTATCCTTAAAACTGAAACGCCGTTGACCTGGACAATGCTTATTTCCAACAAGGCCATTCCCTTGTCTTTGTTTTTCTGAGCCAAAGACTCGAACGATTTTTCGAGGGCGTCCAAAGCTTCTTTCACATTTAAATGTTCCGGGTCCAATCCCACCACTTCCAGCGGGACGGCCACGGCGGTTAGGTAAGTCGCCCCAACATCCTGGAAAGATTCCGGATCCGCGGCGATGATGGAGTGGGAGTTTTTTGGGAGGCGCATATTCTCTGATAGCGATAAGAGTTCGGACGGGATATTGCCGGTTTTTCCGACCTTGACCCTGATGCCGACATCGATCCAACCGTTCGGCATTGACACGATGACCGGCCTTTTTTGGTCTTCAACCGCCGAACAAACGCTCAAAGACAACAAGGGGTAAAAAAGAAACAATAAAAAATATTTCATCAATTTAAGCCAGTTCCTTTCCGCTTATTAAATACATGAGATTCGGAACAAAGGTGTCGTCCACCCAAATCCAATATTCTGCTTGTCCAATCCGGGACCCCGCCATGTAACATGCGCTTTCGCTTAGCTACATGGCCCGTCGTGGTCAATGATATTGGATTAAACAGATTTTCCTTTTTTTCTTCGAAGCTTTTTTAACGATGCGGGCAACGGCCGGCATCCACAAGCTCGGGCGTGTTTAAAATGCCAGGCCAAGCGCTGCTCAAGGGTTGGCTTTTTAGGCATCGGATGTTTTTCGTGCCAAATATTATTCATCTTCCACATCCTTATTTCTTTTGATTGTCATCGCCGGGTCCCCGTCGTGGACAAGTTTTTTAGACGCTAAATCATTAGGCTATAAGCCTAACGCGAAATGGATGGCCTGCCGTACCTCATTCATTTTGGAGGCGGGCAAGGCCGTGATGAGCCCGCCCAATTTCGCCTTAGAGATTGTCTGGATATGGTCGCAGTTCACTGCGCAATCTTTCCCGAGTCCCTCATGGGGTCCCACCGACACCTCGCTAGGAATATTCCGGATGGTAGAGGTCAGAGGCGCGACGGTTACTTCGCCCAAATATTCAAGGATGGAGTTTCGCGTGAGGATCAAAACCGGCCGTTTCTTATCAGGATGGGTGAACTTATACCAGCGAATTTCCCCCCGCTTCATTCGTCACCCCAGGCTTGTTCCTTTTCCCAAGCTCCCATCTCGCCAAGAGTGAAAGGGTGGTTTTGATAGCCCTGGCGATGTTGTTGTTCCAATTGCCGGGTTTTAAGATGACGAAGGGCATCCTTCAGCGCTAGCCGGGTGAAAGCGGACCGGGTTGTTTTCAATTTTTTAGCGGCAATATCCACAGACTTTATCAGTTCATCCTCCAACGTCATTTGTACCGTCCTCATGAACCCCTCCCACAAATAGCTATATTCATAGCTATAATAGTATACAGACCAGTCGATATATCAAGTTCTAAGGTGGTCCGCGATGGGTCCCCGGCATGTAGCATGCGCTTGCGCTTAGCTACATGGCCCGTCGTGGACAGGCATTGCGTCACTAAAAATTAAGATTTTCATTCCGGAATTCCCCAATTATTAAATAGTTCCGTATCTCTTTTGTGGAGTGTGCACTTTTTAATGGTGATGGCGGGCATTGAAATTAAACGGTCCGAAACTTTGGCCAGGAAATCATCCCTCTTGGAATAGACCTCCCAAGAACGCCCATCCTCGCAGAAAAAGCAGACCTCGGAATGCTTTTGGATCAGGTCATAGTATAAGTTCCGTGTGGCCGGGGCGAACGCCTGGAATAATGCCAAGGCCAATGGCTTGAAAGTACTCTCGGGCCCGGGGAGACCGATGAGGTCAAGGCTATCATCCCTCAGATACTTGGCGTGTTTTGGAAGGATGCCGCATTTCATTCCGCAGGCCCCTCCATTCTCAAATTCCGGGATCGAAATGGAGTATTTGCCATGCTCTTCCATGCCGCCAGGCACATAGGTCAAGTCTACAAAGGGAGTGGATTGGAAGGCGTGCGCGAACCAATAGTATGGTTGGAGGTCGGGGAGAATGGTTTCAAAGAAATACTCAAAGGCCCTCCGCCCCGCGGGAACACCGAAAACCCTTTTTTTGTCGGCTTCGACGGCGGATTTGGACCCGAAGGAATGGATGCCGGGATTTTCAAATTTAATATAAAGACCATTCATCGCTTACCATCCAATATTTCGTTGTCCGCGATCCCTGCCCCAAGCCGGGGGCTTGGGGCTCCCCATTGTGGACAACGATTTCAGGGGAACTCCCCCATCCCTCACGACAGCTAATTTAGGGAATGATTAACCAGTTAGCCGCCTATTCACCAATAGTACCTGTCTTGACTTTTCCAGCTCGCTTGTAATTGGCAATAATCACTCCACTTGGCGTAACAATGCTCTCTATTAATGTAAACGTTGTCGGAGCCGCGCCACTTTCAAACAATTTTTTCCCTTTACCAAGGGTCAAAGGGAAAATCTTGAGCCTGAGTTCGTCCACTAAATCATTCTTAAGTAGTAGCTGAATAAGTTTACTGCTGCCCCAAACTTGAATGTCAAAACCTTCCGAATTTTTGACCTTTTTGATATCCGCCAAGCTTTTGAAGAATACTGTGTTTTTCCATTCTGACTTTTTCACGGTCTTGGACAGGACGTATTTTGTGCCATCATTGATACCAGGCCAAATGTCCGCGTGTTTAGGCCAGAAA
Source organism: candidate division FCPU426 bacterium (assembly GCA_963771075.1). Classification (GTDB taxonomy): domain Bacteria; phylum Oederibacteriota; class Muellerivitia; order Muellerivitales; family Muellerivitaceae; genus CAVTWJ01. The sequence goes on from CAVYSE010000026.1 coordinate 138,071, forward strand.
GAGGACCACATCGCAAACGTTTTTCTGCCCAAAAGATAATCCGCGGTTTGTTTCAACTCTTTTTGCACCACCGCATTACCGACTTCGTCACCATACGGCGCACTCCAACCGCCATATTTGAAACCCCCTGATTTATCTTCCTGGGGACCACCTTGTGCTTGCATGACTCCATCTAATGTAATCATTGATAAGACGATTATCTTTCTCATGTATTTACACCTTCAAAGTTTAATGCCTATGACGTTTTAGGTGTCCGCGATGGGTCCCCATCATGGACAAGCGTTAATCAAGAATCACCTAATTTGTAAATGTGACCGCATGGTTGAAAACATTCTTAAACGTAGAATTAACTAAAGGTTTCGAGGGATCTACTTGATCAACATCGTAATAACGATAGATGATCTGATTTTGCCTCTTTTCTATCTCTGCATATCCCCAGGGATGAGCCGTGGCAAAATCAAATTTCAACAATGTTTTGGTTGATGTCATTTGATCCAACGAACGGAAAAATACGAAATCTTTTTTATTCAATGTTTTTTTCATCTTAAAGAGCATCAATACATACCGTTCAAGAAACGCCTTTTCCACAGAGACTTCTGCTCCATTGTCCGTAGTCTGGCCATACACCATCCAAATATTTCTTGCCTTTTTGATCAATTTCTCAGGATCGGTAATTTTCTCTAAAGGATATTTTTCAACGAGTCTAAGAGAATCACGCCAACTGCATCGGAGGGCACGATATTTATGTTCGTGGGTTCTCTTCAAATATAATACCCACTGACTGATATCGGTTCGATCAATCGTAAAAGAAAATAGAATCGTAGTAGCGTCTGGATCCGAAAAATCTGATATGTCTATTTCTGCCTCAGTATTGGCCGGATTTAAAACCCCCCGGAAGTCTTGGGTCTTAAATAATTGCCGTACAGGTATTACCCCAATTTTTTTTACCTCTAAGGTCGCATTTGAAAAATAGTCAAAAGAAATGATTAAATCTGCTTGATCGAATGCTTGAATGATTGGAAGACCATAACTTTTATGTGGAGTTGGCATCATTAAAGAAGGCTGTGCGAATAAAAGGGCTGAACATAAAAAGTAACCGGTTGCCAATAGGATCATTTTTGATAAACCAATATTCATTTATGCCTCACATAACATTTTTACCTTATTTACTAAAAACCATGTCCACGATGGGTCCCCGTCGTGGACAACCATGAACTATCAAAAATCCGTTACCACCATTTTCCGGGTTGCTTATTTTCGTTAAACTGACCCAAGCATTCATTTCGAGACTGATATAGGTCGCAACCGCATCAATTGAACTTTTAAATGTTAATTCATGGCCCAGATTCGGTTTGGGATCTTTGATGCCATATCCAGTGATCCGATAATATCCATCCTGCCCCCAACTGCTGAATGTCCACCCAAAATCCGTTCGTTTGTCTGACCACCCAATCCATTTATCTATTAAATCCTTGTGGCCTTCTAAATATTCTTTGAAGTCTTCAACACAAATGTTCTTCCGGTGGTCCATAAATCCGGATTCTTTTAAATAATCTTGAATCGATTTGTCCGATATGAGGGGGTACCGGCATATCGTTTGGGCGATTTCTTTCAAATCTTCCATTTTTTATCCCCCCAGGTCATGTTGACCAACCCCCAGCTGAGCCAATTTTACCTGTCCACGATGGGTCCCCGTCGTGGACAACCACTTACCACATTTAAAACCATTCCTGAAATTATCCCATCCCAAGGTCTTTTACAAAATTTGCATCATCCTTAAATTTTTTAACCCCTAATTGATCAGCAATGATTCTTCTAACTACTGTTCTCACCTCACCAGGTCTCCATGCCTTAACTTTCATCCTAATCTTTTCGGGTGCTTTCTAACGATATAACTGACAATATCTTCAACACGTTTCACTTCCGAAATTAAAAACGAATTTCTTGGGTACTTGTTGGTCAAAATAAAGCCAATAACAATAGCTCCAATTGCGCAAAACAGACTCCAAGCAATACTCCTGGCTCGATAATAAGTGAAAGCAAAAATGGTTGCCGAAAGAAACCATAGTGTCACCTGAAGCCAGACAGGCCTAGCCAGTTTTGGAAACGTAGATAACCCCATTTTTTTCTGCCAAGAACTCCAAAATTCAATGCGATTTTTTTTAGGAACTATTTCTCTAAGAAGAGACTTTGGGCGAAACATTGCCCTTGGAATCGTCTCCAATTTCATGAAAGAATTTCGGCATAAATGAAAGGCTTTTTGGGACAAACACCGTTCGTCACCTTCCTCGATGTTGATCTTTGAAGCAACAAGGTCAATAAGGATTCTTGGCGTTGAACACTTCATAGCCTCCTCGTCTGATATCGAAATTTTAAAAACATCTTCGACTTGTAAGATAATTTCCAATCCATCCAATCCCACTTATGCCTCCCAATATTAGACTGCGATTTCTTCGCTTTTATCCTGTCCACGATGGGTCCCCGTCGTGGACATCGTGCCAGCGAAGGTTTGTAGAGCCAGCAGGTGAGGGAGTAGGCCGAAGAGGGCCAGCCCAAATCCTGACCAGGTAATCGCCAGAGAGCCTGGAAGTCAGCCCCCGGCGTAGGACCGAGAGGTTCTGCCCGAAACGGGGTCATAAACCTCATTCAGTGAGGGAACAATCTAGCAGTCCGCAACATCAAGTGAATCCTGCCGCGTCGTGAATGGGACACCGAAAGGTGCAAGAGGATGCCGAGCCGCGTGTCTACCGGCGAAGGCCACGATCCCGCTGAAGAATCTGGAGCAAGCGGGGCAAGTCCTCCGGCGTATGGGGAACGGAATGCTGGAAAGGCTTTGCAAGCAACCTGGGAGATCCTACCCACCAAAAGACTTGCCGCTATAAGGCTAAAACCGAAAGGGGCAAGGGCGGGAGGAATTCGGAGGGGGTCACAATACCTGTGAAGGGTGGACAACAAAACCACCTGGGAGGGAGAGGGACCCCCTCCGACTTTCCTCCCGCCCTTGCCCCTTTTCGGTTTTAGCCTTATAGCGGCAAGTCTTTTGGCGGGTACTCTCCTGGTTGCTTGCAAACCCTTTTTCCAGCATTCCGTTCCCCATACGCCCGGAGGACTTGCCCCGCTTGCTCCAGATATTCTTCAGCGGGATCGTGGCCCTCGGCCAGGTAGACACGCGGCTCGGCATCCTCTTGCCACCTTTCGGTGTCCCGCAGATTTCACTTGATTTTGCGGAGCTCTAGATTGTTCCCTCACTGAATGAGGTTTATGACCCCGTTTCGGGCAGAACCTCTCGGCCTCCTACGCCGGGGGCTGACTTCCAGGCTCTCTGGCAAACTCAGATTGGGCTGGCCCTCTTCGGCCTACTCCCTCACCTGCTGGCTCTACAAACCTTCCGCTGGCACGATGTCCACGACGGGGAGCCCATCGTGGACAGGATAAAAGCGAAGAAATCAGCAGTCTAATATTGGGAGACATAAGTATGATCATAGATGAGTTGGAAATTATCTTACAAGTCGAAGATGTTTTTAAAATTTGGTAATCAGACGAGGAGGCTATGAAGTGTTCAACGCCAAGAATCCTTATTGACCTTGTTGCTTCCAGGATTCAACATCGAGGAAGGTGACGAACGGTGTTTGTCCCAAAAAGCCTTTCATTTATGCCGAAATTCTTTCATGAAATTGGAGACGATTCCAAGGGCAATGTTTCGCCCAAAGTTCTTGAGAAATGGTTCCCTAAAAAAAATCGCATTGAATTTTGGAGTTCTTTGGCAGGGAAAAATCGGGGTTATCTACGTTTTTCCAAAACTGGCTAGGCCTGTCTGGCTTCAGGTGACACTATGGTTTCTTTCGGCAACCATTTTTGCTTTCACTTATTATCGAGCCAGGAGTATTGCTTGGAGCATCTGTTTTGCGCAATTGGAGACTGTGTTACTGGCTTTATTTTGACCAACAAGTACCCAAGAAATTCGTTTTTAATTTCAAAAGTGAAACGTGTTGAGAAGATATTGTCAGTTATATCGTTCAAAGTACAAAAAAGATTAGGATGAAAGTTAAGGCATGGAGACCTGCTGGTGAGGTGAGAACAGTAGTTAGAAGAATCATTGCTGATCAATTAGGGGTTAAAAAATTTAAGGATGATGCAAATTTTGTAAAAGACCTTGGGATGGGATAATTTCAGGAAATGGTTTTAAATGTGGTAAGTGGTTGTCCACGACAAGAATACATCGTGGACAGGTAAAATTGGCTCAGCTGAGGGGGTTGGTCAACGGACCTGGGGGATAAAAAATGGAAGATTTGAAAGAAATCGCCCAAACGATATGCGGTACCCCCTCATATCGGACAAATCGATTCAAGATTATTTAAAAGAATCCAGATTTATGGAGAAGCCGGAAGAAACATTGCTGTTGAAGACTTCAAAGAATATTTAGAAGGCCACAAGGATTTAATAGATAAATGGATTGGGTGGTCAGACAAACGAACGGAGTTTTGGGTGGACATTCAGCAGTTGGGGGCAGGATGGATATTATCGGATCACTGGATATGGCATCAAAGATCCCAACCAAATAATAAATTAACATTTAAAAGTTCAATTGATGCGGTTGCGACCTCTGTGAGTTCTCGAAATGAATGCTTGGGCTCAGTTTAACGAAAATAAGCAACCCGGAAAATGGTGGTAACGGATTTTTGATAGTTCATGGTTGTCCACGACGGGGACCCATCGTGGACATGGTTTTTAGTAAATAAGGTAAAAATGTTATGTGAGGCATAAATGAATATTGGTTTATCAAAAATGATCCTATTGGCAACCGGTTACTTTTTATGTTCAGCCCTTTTATTCGCACAGCCTTCTTTAATGATGCCAACTCCACATAAAAGTTATGGTCTTCCAATCATTCAAGCATTCGATCAAGCAGATTTAATCATTTCTTTTGACTATTTTTCAAATGCGACCTTAGAGGTAAAAAAAATTGGGGTAATACCTGTACGGCAATTATTTAAGACCCAAGACTTCCGGGGGGTTTTAAATCCGGCCAATACTGAGGCAGAAATAGACATATCAGATTTTTCGGATCCAGACGCTACTACGATTCTATTTTCTTTTACGATTGATCGAACCGATATCAGTCAGTGGGTATTATATTTGAAGAGAACCCACGAACATAAATATCGTGCCCTCCGATGCAGTTGGCGTGATTCTCTTAGACTCGTTGAAAAATATCCTTTAGAGAAAATTACCGATCCTGAGAAATTGATCAAAAAGGCAAGAAATATTTGGATGGTGTATGGCCAGACTACGGACAATGGAGCAGAAGTCTCTGTGGAAAAGGCGTTTCTTGAACGGTATGTATTGATGCTCTTTAAGATGAAAAAAACATTGAATAAAAAAGATTTCGTATTTTTCCGTTCGTTGGATCAAATGACATCAACCAAAACATTGTTGAAATTTGATTTTGCCACGGCTCATCCCTGGGGATATGCAGAGATAGAAAAGAGGCAAAATCAGATCATCTATCGTTATTACGATGTTGATCAAGTAGATCCCTCGAAACCTTTAGTTAATTCTACGTTTAAGAATGTTTTCAACCATGCGGTCACATTTACAAATTAGGTGATTCTTGATTAACGCTTGTCCATGATGGGGACCCATCGCGGACACCTAAAACGTCATAGGCATTAAACTTTGAAGGTGTAAATACATGAGAAAAATAATCGTCTTATCATTTATTACATTAGATGGAGTAATGCAGGCGCCGGTGGCCCCCAGGAAGATACATCAGGCGGGTTTCAAATACGGCGGTTGGAGTGCACCTTATTGTGACAAAGTCTGGCAATGAGGTGATGCAAAAACAAATGAAACAAACTGCAGATTATCTTTTGGGCAGAAAAACGTTTGAGATTTGTGCCACCTACTGGCCAACATGCGGACTTTGGCCGGGCATCAATAATGTCACAAAATACGTCCTGTCCAAAACCATGAAAAAGTCAGATTGGAAAAATTCGGTTTTCCTCAAAAGTCTGGCAGATATCAAAAAGCTCAAAAATTCAAAAGGTGCTGACATTCAAGTTTGGGGCAGTAGTAAGCTTATTCAGCTGCTACTTAAGAATGATTTAGTGGACGAACTCTGGCTCAAAATTTTCCCGTTGACGCTTGGTAAAGGGAAAAAATTGTTTGACAATGGCGCGATTCCGGCAGCATTTAAATTAATAGAGAGTTCTGTTACGCCAAGCGGAATGATTATTGCCAATTACAAACGGGCTGGAAAAGTTAAGACAGGTACTATTGGTGAATAGGCGGCTAACTGGTTAATCATTCCCTAAATTAGCTGTCGTGAGGGATGGGGGAGTTCCCCTGAAATCGTTGTCCACAATGGGGAGCCCCAAGCCCCCGGCTTGGGGCAGGGATCGCGGACAACGAAATATTGGATGGTAAGCGATGAATGGTCTTTATATTAAATTTGAAAATCCCGGCATCCATTCCTTCGGGTCCAAATCCGCCGTCGAAGCCGACAAAAAAAGGGTTTTCGGTGTTCCCGCGGGGCGGAGGGCCTTTGAGTATTTCTTTGAAACCATTCTCCCCGACCTCCAACCATACTATTGGTTCGCGCACGCCTTCCAATCCA
>CAVYSE010000027.1:0-69925 GCA_963771075.1 candidate division FCPU426 bacterium
ATTTGAAGATGGTTTTACTACAGGCAGTAGCTTAAACGTTTCGGAGCACAAGATAGCGAAAGGCAAGATGAAGGTAATAAAGAGTTCCAACAACGGTAATTGACGCTGTCCTTAAGCCTAAGATATTATGTGGCACTTTTCCCAGCTTTGATAAAAAGCTTCGTCCAAGGCCTTTCGTTTGAAGAAAGGTTGAGAAAATTACCAATCAAGGAAAGAAATATTAAATGAAGAGAACTTTTCAACCGAATAAGCGTAAAAGACAGAAAGTCCACGGATTTCGAAGCCGCATGAAAACGGTAGGTGGACGCAGGGTATTGAGTTCGCGCCGCAAGAAAGGTCGTTTGCGGGTTAGCGTACAGTAAGAATTGATTGAAGGGTTTTCATGCCGCGTTTTGAAAAATCGGAGCGGCTAAAAAGCTCGAAGGAATTCAAGTCGGTTTTCCAGCAGTGCCGGAAATTGGAGGACCGAAATTATTTGTTTTATGTGCAATTCAGCGAAGACCCCAAAGTTCGGAAATTTGGAGTTTCGTTGGGACGGGCCCTCGGCAAGGCCCACCAGCGCAATCTCCTCAAGAGGCGTCTTCGTGAAATTTACCGGGTGGAAAAAGAGCGGTTCCGCGGGGGTTTTCAGGTTGTCCTGATACCTAGGCGGGGAAGCACCGATCGGACCTATGAAGAGTTAAAGCGATCATTTCTCGAACTCTCAAAAAGGGCCGGATTGCTCTACCGGATGAGTTAGATTAGGGATTCTGAAAATGGACAAACTTTTGAAGCAGGGGCTCTTGCTTTTAATCAAGGGGTATCAATGGTTGATCTCGCCATATCTTCCCCCCTCGTGCCGTTTTACGCCCACTTGCTCCGAATATACCCGTCAAGCCATAGAACGTTATGGTGTTCTAAAGGGCACTACCATGGGGTTTAAGCGTTTGAGCCGTTGCCATCCCGCCTCATCCGGAGGGTTCCACCCGGTTTCTTAAAAAAACCGGGGGCATTCTTTGGAAAATCAAGGCCGTCTTGTTTTGTTCTTAGTCTTATCGATGCTAATTTTATTTGCATCGACTTATTTTATGCCAACGCCCCTTCCCCCGCCGTCCCAGGCTTCCGCAACCCCGGGAAAATCTTCCACTTCGCCCGTGCAGGTCGCTCCAGCGGGTTCGACCATAGCTCCGGACCTTTCCAATTCCAAAGTGTCGATTTCTGTTTCGAAAATGTCCCAGGTGCCTGTTGCCACTTGGACAGTGGAAACGGACGAATATACAGCGACCTTTACCAACCAAGGCGCGTTAATGACCGGTTTTACACTCAAGAAATATAAGAATCGACAAACCCAAAAGCCAATTCAATTGGTGGATTCCGAGTCTGGAAGACCCAAACCCTTCCAAGTGGATTATGCGGCGGTTCCCGACGCAGACCAAAGGGTCTTTCGCGTTGAGGGGGTTTCATACTCAAAAATTTTAAAACCTGGCGAGGGTTCAAGCCTTTGTTTTACCACCATCAATGAAGCAGGCACCCAACTGACTAAAACTTTTCATTTTAAAAATGGAAGTTATCTGATTGATTTCGAAGTTTCGGTTTCTCAATTAGGACGTTCTGCTTTAGCTGCATCCCCTTTGGCCATCCAATGGTCCGACACATTGGGTCTTGAGGAAATTACCGGTACCCAATCCAGGGTGCGCGGATATCGTGTGGCGACCCTTGCGGGGGATCGTGTCAGTTCGGAGACTTTGAAGAAAAGCCAGGAGAGTACCGAAATTCCAGCGCCGGTGGAGTGGACGGCCCTCGCAAACCAGTTTTTCGTGGCCGCCTTGATACCGGACCCGACGACGGGTGGAGCATCCGTAAGAATAGTTCGGGATACCCATGCATTTAAAAGCCCAACCGAAGAGAATCCAAACCCTGGCTTAGATCCCAATTCCTATAATCCAAGGCCTGTTCTCTTGTTCCCTGGACAGGCTCTTCAAAAAGGCCAATCCTTCTTAAGAAAAGGTGAGATTTTCTTTGGGCCCCAAGATTATTCCCTGCTGAAAAGCCTGCACTTGCAACTAGAAAGCGTGGTGGATTTTGGGATGTTCGGCTTCATCAGCGTTTATATGCTCGCCTTATTAAAATGGTTTTTCACTTTTTCTCATAATTGGGGATTAGCCATTTTATTGTTGTCGGTTTTAATCAAGCTTGTTCTGTGGTTTCCGACTCATTCCAGTTACAAGAATATGTCGACCACCCAGCAAAAAATGAAAGAAATCCAGCCCAAACTGGAAGCCCTCAAGCGGAAGTATCCGGATGACAAGCAAAAGCAACAAGAAGAAACCATGAAGCTTTATTCCCAGGCGGGAATCAATCCGCTGGGTGGATGCCTGCCAATGTTGTTTCAAATGCCGGTTTTCTTCGCCCTTTACGCGACCTTGGGCCATTGCATCGAACTAAGAGGGGCCCCCTTCCTGTGGCTTTCCGACCTAACGTTAAGGGACCCGATATATGTGCTGCCTCTTCTGATGGGCGCGTCCATGATTGTCCAACAGAGGATGTCGGGCCAGGCCGCCAACATGGCGACCGGCCAACAAAAATTTATGATGTGGTTTTTCCCGGTGTTCCTGACCATTATTTCCTTGCAATGGCCCTCAGGACTCTTGTTGTACTGGATGATCACGAACGTTTTGTCGATCATTCAGCAGAAGATCGTGAACCGGGAAATTAAAAATGCCAGGAAGAAAGCAGAGGTTTGAGACTATGAGAAATTATTCGAATCAACCAACCGGAAAGCCAGGAACTTCCAGACCGGGCTCTGGTGCGCCTTATTCCAAGGACAACCGGGGACCCCATTCCCGGCCTGATCGCAACCCAAACCGGCCGGAACGGCGATCACAGGGTGGTCCCTCCCGATACCAGGGGTCAAAGCCTCCATATAATTCATATAATAAACAGAATCGATTTGAACGTCCGGCCCCTCAAGGCGAACGAAATTCCCAACATCGTTCGAACGGAGCTTGGTTGGAAGTCGAGGGAAAATCAACGGAAGTGGCTTTGCAAGAAGCTTCCAAGAGGTTTGGTTTGAATGTAGCCGATTTTCGCTCTGAAACGGTGGATGAAGGGGCGAAGGGTTTTTTAGGCATTGGCTCCAAACCCGCCAAGATCAGGATTGCCTTGAAATCCACGGCTATACCGGCTTATGCCGAAGCTTCTCTCGCTCGTTTATTAAAAGGGATGGACCTACCTGATACGGTCAAGGTTTTGAAAGACTCAGACGGGAATACGGTTTTGAACATTATCGGGCCTTCGGGCGGAACTCTCATCGGGCGTCATGGGCATACTTTGGAAGCTTTGCAATATCTGGTCAATAAAATGGTGCAAAGATTGACGGGGGACGAGAGAACTTTGGTGATCGTTGATGTGGAAAGCTACCTCGAACGCCAAAAGGATAAATTGAGAGAAATGGCGATGAATTTAGCTCAAAAAGCAAAGGAAACTGGGGCGGAAGTTCCCTTAAGGCCAATGAGCTCTAAGGATCGCCGTGTTGTGCATTTGACCTTAAAAGATCATGAACATGTCACGACTGAAAGCCGTGGTGAGGGGCTACGGAGAAAAGTGGTTATCGTTCCGAAGATAAAAGCCGAAATAAAAGCGGAAGTGAAGGAAACCGGGCAGGTTTCTGATTCACTGCCGATGGAGACGCTTTCTCCCGCTTTAGAAGCGGATAGGGGAGAAGAAAAACCACCGTTTGTTTCCAGTCAACCCGAACCTGGAAATGTAATTACCCCGGAGCCGGAATTAGATGACAACATCGGAAATCGCGCTTAAGGGTCTTTTTTTTAAAGCTCTTCCCTTAATGGGAAGAGCTTTTTTTGTTTCTACGAAATTAAAGAGGGTTCCTCATTACGTATTTTAAAGTGAATCATCATGTATGAGATGGGTGACACAATTGCGGCTGTCGCTACCCCTTCGGGGGTAGGAGGAATAGGCATCATACGGGTGTCGGGGCCAAAGGCTCTTTCGGTGGCGCAGGTGTTATTTAAAACGAAAAAACCAATTGAGAGAAAAAGGCAAATCCTGTTGGGAAAAATTCAGGATCCTGAAACGGGAGAAGCTTTGGATGAAGGGCTTCTCTTAGTAATGCCCAAGCCCAAAAGTTTTACCGCAGAAGATGTGGTGGAGTTTCATGTACACGGTAGCCCTTCCCTTCTTCAAGCTGTCATGAATCTATTCGGGAAACAGGGAGTTCGTACGGCCTATCCAGGAGAATTTACCTATCGTGCGTACCAAAATGGACGGTTGGATTTAACCCAGGCAGAAGCGGTGGAAGCCCTTGTTTCATCTCAGGGAGAAGCCTCACGGAGACAAGCAGTGCGACATTTGACGGGTGGGTTGGCGGCCTATTTGGAACCAGTTGAAGAAGCGCTTAAATCCCTTTATCTCAACATTGAAGCCAGAATGGAATTTTCAGAAGAAGGAATTGGGCTTTTGGATTTAAAGAAGTTCTTGTCCGATGTTCAAACCTGTTCTGAGAGCTTAAATAAACTTATAGAAAGTTATAAACAAGGAAAAGTCTTGCAGGATGGGTTGGTCATGGCCTTGGTGGGTCCGCCGAATTCAGGAAAATCCAGCCTGTTAAATGCTCTTTTGGGGCGGCAAAGGTCCATAGTTACTTCCGAACCAGGAACCACACGCGATGTTATTGAGGGTGAGATATGGATCAAAGGAACAAAATTCCGATTTTTTGACACGGCCGGATTAAGAGAATCCACAAACCCGATTGAAATGGAAGGAATACGAAGAAGCAAAGCTTTAATTGAAGAGGCGGATATCCTTTTATGGATCGTAGATACGTGCATTAAAGAAGAATCCCTTGAACTGTTAAGCAGAACGAACCTGGCCAAGGAAAAAACATGGATTGTTTTTAATAAGATCGATTTGCTTCCAGGGTTCAACTTGCAAAATGTTGTTGACCTTAAAATGAAGTGCTTTGCAGTTTCCTGTTTAACGGGTGAAGGGTTGAATCAAGTGATGAATGCGATGGAAACTGTCCTAGATAAACCCCTTGCGGGTGAAAATATCCTGGTGACAAGCGCGAGACATCACCTTGAACTTGTCAAAACAGGAGGTTGTTTGGAACGACTCCGGCAATTGATTCAATCGGGAACATCATCTGAATTATGGGCAGAGGAATTGCGAGAGGCGCTCATTGCATTAGGAAGAATAAGAGGAAGAAATCTATCGTCCTCGGCAATTGAAGAAATATTTAGCCGGTTTTGTATTGGTAAGTAAAAGGTATACATATGTATTCAATCTATCAAATAATTAATGGTAACCGCAATATAATTTCACCGGGTTAAGAGAATTCAATTTCGCAGATTAATAACTGACCATTTGTACTTCTCAAGAACTCGAGTTATTTAACTGGAAATGTCTTTCATTGGTATAGATGGATTTTCAAATCATTAAATAACTCTGTTCATCCAAAATGAATTTTATGTAATAGTCTTTTAAAATATTTTTTACACCAGTTCCATAATTATTGAAATTTAGGTGTTCCACGTGGAACAAAATTTGAAGATGTAATGTTATTTCTCGAGAGATGAATAAATCTTTTTCTAAATCAAACGCAATTCAATCCACCTTTGTTGTACCTATTTAGCGAATATGTTATAAACCTGAAACTTTTGGTTCGAGGTGATTTTTGCCGGTTCAACCGTCTTTAAAATATGATGTGATTGTGGTAGGAGCTGGTCATGCGGGTTGTGAAGCTGCTTTGGCATGTGCGCGAATGGGCCTTGACACCGCACTTGTGTCAATGAACCTGGACACTATTGCGAAGATGAGTTGTAACCCTGCCATTGGGGGTTTGGCGAAAGGTCACTTGGTTCGAGAAATTGATGCCCTTGGCGGCGAAATGGCAAAGGCCACTGATGAAACATCCATCCAATCTCGGATTCTTAATCGAACGCAAGGTCCAGCGGTTTGGGGTTATAGGGCTCAATGTGATAAAGATCTTTATAACCAAAGAATGCGTCAAACCATTCTTCGTCAAACTGGATTAACCTTACGTCAGGCAATGGTTGAAAGGCTAATTATAGAATCCGGAACCGTTCAGGGAGTTTTTACACAATTCGGTGAAGAAATATTTAGTAAAACGGTGATCATTACCACCGGAACCTTCCTTAACGGTCTGATGCACGTCGGGGAAATAAAAATAGAAGGTGGAAGAACTGGTGAATTGGCCTCCAAAGGCCTGTCAGAACATCTTATAGAATTGGGTTTTGAGGTTGCTAGATTAAAAACGGGCACCAATCCACGGGTTCATAAAGACTCGATTGATTTTTCAAAAACAGAAAAACAATTAGGGGATGAGAATCCACAACCAATATCACATTTTACGACTGAGTTCCCTATCCAACCCCAGGTTGCCTGTTACATCACTTATACCAACGATCAAACCCATCAGGCAATACGAAACAACCTGAGTCGTTCCCCTCTTTATTCTGGGACCATCAAAGGGATTGGACCTCGATATTGCCCATCGATTGAAGATAAGGTTGTTAAATTCCCAGACAAAATAAGACATCAAATCTTCCTTGAACCAGAAGGACTCACAACGAGTGAGTATTATTTAAACGGCCTGTCCACTTCCCTGCCTTTGGACGTCCAATACGCTTTTCTTCATACCGTACCCGGTTTGGAAAAAGCAGAAATCGTCCGTCCAGGTTACGCAGTTGAGTATGATTTTGTTCCGCCAACTCAAGTTTCTCCGTCGTTAGAAACTTATCGAGTAAAAAATCTATTTTTGGCAGGACAAATTAATGGAACTTCTGGATACGAAGAAGCTGCGGCACAGGGTCTTTGGGCTGGGATTAATTCGGCCCTGGTGGTCAAGGGTCTTCCCCCTTTCCTTTTAACCCGCAACGAAGCTTACATGGGGGTTTTAGTCGATGATTTAGTGACAAAAGGAACAGAAGAACCCTATCGGTTATTTACTTCTAAGGCTGAATATAGGTTGTTATTAAGACCCGATAATGCGGACTTACGTTTAATGGAACGGGGTTTTCAATTGGGCCTTATCCCTGGTTGGGCTCGAGAAGCTGTAATAGAAAAGAAAGCGAAAATTGAAAAGGGTTTAAAAGCCTTTAGAACTATATCCTTACCTCCCGAAACACTTCCTTTTGAACCCTTAAACCTCACAAACCAGGATAAAAATCTAAAGATTGATGAAATTTTAAGAAGGCCGTGGGTCACTTACGAGGCCTTGAAGACCTTATTACCAGAGCCATTTCATTGGGATCCGGAAGTAGCCTTTCAGATTGAAGTGGAAATAAAATACGAAGGTTATTTGCGAAAACAACTTCAAGAGATCCTACGCCAAAGTCGAAATGAGAACCAACCTATACCTCAAGAGTTTTCCTATTTGGATGTCTATGGATTATCAAGGGAAGCTAGAGAAAAGCTCATTAAGATTAAGCCGGCTACTTTTGGCCAAGCCACACGCATTCAAGGGGTAACGCAAGCCGATTTAGCGGTTTTATTGTTAGCTTTAAGCCGATATTCAAAAACTCAAATTGCCTTGTTGGGTAGTTTTAAAGCTGGGGAAACCCATTGATTTTAACTCCTGACCGAATTCAGGAATATTTACAAAAAGCCCATCTTATTGATTATTTTTCCAATGATTCCCTTATGTCATTGGTGATTTTCACACAAAAAATGCTCGAATTAAATCAAACTCTGAATTTAACAAGGTGGATCACAGAAGAGGAGGTTTTAACTTTTCATATTCTTGATTCAGCCCAATGTTTACCCGTATTACAGGAAATTCAACCCCTCCCTGCTCCCCATTCCTATCGTTGGATGGATTTAGGAAGCGGATGTGGATTTCCGGGAGCGATTTTGGCTGCAGTTCACCCTCATTGGGAAGTCACTTTTTTAGACTCTGTTACAAAAAAAATAAAGGCATTGAATGAATGCGTTAAGCCGGTGGGTTGGAATACGTCACTTTTGGCTTGTCGCGCGGAGGAGTTGGGAAAAAATCCAAATTATAGATCTAGTTGGAATGGAATAACGGCTAGAGCAGTTGCTGATTTTAGGGTTGTTTTGGAATATGCCATTCCCTTGTTAATAAAAGGTGGATTCTTAGTAAATTGGTTAACTGATGATCAGATAAAAATAGTGGATAAATCAGAAAGGGTATTGACCGAATTAAGATCCAAAGTCTTAAAAAGTGTAAGTTATAAGCTTCCGAACCAGGAAAATAGGCGGTGGATTGTGATTGTGGAAAAGTTGGGGACAACTCCTGAAATCTATCCTCGCTCAATTGGAAAAGCCTTAAAAAAGCCTTTAATTTGAAAGTTTTATTAGCTTTGTTCCACGTGGAACAAAGGAAAGACATCCAAATCCAATTTAAAAATATGCACAATATATTAAACATATTATTCAAACCTTACTTAAAATTCAAAGGAAAGTATTGAATTTTAAAATGAATTTGAACAATTAAAGGTTTATAATAAACTCGGTTTTTGATTAAATTCCTATGAGTTGCGCTATTTTTTTCTTCTATATAAACCAATCCCTTTAGATGAGTTCGGGGAGTAAAACCACTTAAGCCCCCGAAATAAAAGGGGTTTTGCATTTTAAAGAAGCCTGAGAGCCCTTTTTTTAGGTTTTGAAGTAATAGGCAATCGCCATGAAAAGAGAGGGGTCGCAAGGTGCGTGTTGATTCATTGCGACTGTCTCAATTCCGATCCTACCAAACCCTGGAGGTGGGTTTCGATCCTCAACTAAATCTTCTCATTGGGCCCAACGCCCAGGGAAAAACAAACATACTTGAGGCACTTTATTGCCTTTCTACCGCCCGGTCCTTACGTGGAGCCTCAGATGAAGAGATGATTCGCTTTGACAAGGAAGAGGGAGCCGTGGAGGGAAAAGTTCAACGAGAGGACGGGCCTGAGATTCTTCGTCTTGAGTTTCGGCGTAAAAAGCCGAAAACCCTTTTTTTGAACGGGAAAAAAGAAAAAAAGCTTTCTTCCCTTTTAGGCAGGCTTCCTTCGGTTGTTTTTTCGCCCGATGATTTGTTTCTGGTGAAGGGAACACCTTTACTCCGGCGCAGATATTTAGATGTAACCATTTTGCAAATGGATCAAGGCTATTTAGCTCATCTTCAAGCTTACGAAAGGGTTCTAAAGCAAAGAAACAGTCTTTTAAAGCAACAGATTTCAGGTTTGGAAAATCAATTGATGGTTTGGGACTTACCTTTGTCTCAGCATGGGGCAGCTCTCATGGAACGACGCCGTGAAATTACTCAAAAACTGGGTGACTTTGCTGGACGAGCCCTGAGGGATTTAACGGGAGAGGCGGAAATATTTGAGGTCCGTTATGATCCCCAAATTAAATCCACCTCAGTGGGGGGGAGCTTTCAACCCAGATAATGGAAGCCCTTAAAAAGACTCGAAGGGAAGATATGGCCCGGTCAATGACGGGTGTGGGGCCCCATCGGGATGATTTGGGACTTTTCGTCAATGGGAAGCCGTTGAGAAAATATGGAAGCCAAGGACAACAACGAACTGGCGCCTTGGCTCTCAAATTAGCCCAACTTTCCCTACTAACGGAGGGGTGCGGTAAAGCGCCCTTGATTTTATTCGACGATGTCATGGCCGAACTGGATGAAAAAAGGCGGGCATTTTTTTTAAATAGACTCCAAGAAGGAGGGCAGGCTTTTCTAACGGGAACTTCCCGGAATGATTTTCAACAAACTGGTTCCCGCGTTCGAGTTTTTCATGTCGAGTCAGGAAAGGTTGAAATCGCCTCGTGAAACGACCCCAACGAAGAAAAAATTCCGAAGGATTGATTGAAATTTCGGCTCTTTTAGAAGGTGCATTAAAAACACTCGGGGTAAAAGACGATTATGATCGTAGTCGGCTGGATAAACGATGCCGTCTCTTTTTAGGGGAAAAACTTTCTAAAGCCCTCGTGAGAGTCGAACAGAAGGGAACAGTTCTGAAGATGGAATTTAACCATCCCATCTATATGCAGGAGATGAATTTTCGTAAGAATGAATTATTTACAAGGCTCAAAACCGATCTTCCTGATTTAGAGTTTAAAAACATTGTTTTTTCTCTTGCGAGAGCAGCCAGACTGTAAAAAAGATTTCAAAAGGACATGAGAACTAATATGGCGAAAAAAGCTGCAAAAAAGGGGAAATCTTCTCCAGAAGTTAAGAAAACCCTGGAATCCAAAACAACGGCCTCTCGATCCTCCAATGGCAACCCAAGTTCCTTGAAAGATTCTAACTCCTCGGGTTCCTATACCGGCGATAAAATCACCGTGCTGGAAGGCCTTGAAGCAGTCCGCAAGCGGCCAGCCATGTACATCGGATCCACGGCCTCCTCAGGGTTGCATCATTTAGTGTATGAAATCGTCGATAACTCCATCGATGAGGCCCTGGCGGGTCATTGTGATTCCATTGAAGTAACCATCCATTCAGACAACTCGATCTCGGTAGCGGACAACGGACGGGGAATTCCCGTGGATATGCATCCCACTCAAAAAGTCTCGGCTCTTGAAGTGGTCATGACGAAGCTACACGCGGGTGGAAAATTCGATCATCAAAGTTATAAGGTATCCGGGGGTCTCCATGGAGTAGGCGCATCGGTGGTAAACGCATTGTCTGAGTGGTTGGAAGCGGAGGTGCGCCGGGATGGAAAGATTTGGTATCAGTCTTATAAAAGGGGCGCGCCGGATGGCAAGGTAAAACCCACCGGGGATGCGCGAAAAAATGGAACGAAAATCACCTTTTTGCCGGATACCCAAATTTTTACGGAGACGGTTTACTCGTTCGATGTTTTGGCCAAACGCTTGCGCGAACTGGCTTTTCTCAATAAAGGAATTTACATCAAGCTGGCGGATGAGCGTGGAAAAGGAAAAGAAGCTATTTTCCAATTCAACGGCGGAATTATTCAATTCGTCAAGGAATTAAACCAGAATAAAGAAGTTATTTTCAACACTCCTCTCTATTTCGAAAAAGAAAAAGATCGTGTAGTTGTGGAAGTGTCCATTCAATACAACGACGCTTACGCTGAAAATGTTTTTTCTTTTGTGAACAACATCAATACCATCGAGGGTGGGACCCATCTACAGGGTTTTCGATCGGCTTTGACTCGAACCATCAACGATTACGCCAAAAAAAATTCCATGATCAAAGAGGTAGATCCTCCCATCTCGGGTGATGACGTCCGGGAAGGCTTAACGGCTGTCATTTCGGTCAAGGTTCCAGATCCCCAATTCGAAGGACAAACCAAGACCAAACTGGGAAACGGGGAAGTGGAAGGTATCACCCGACAAATCTGCAATGATGGACTTGGGACATTTTTTGAGCAAAATCCAACTGTGGCCCGCCGTATCGTCAATAAATGTCTTATGGCCGCTAAGGCCCGTGAAGCTGCCCGCAAAGCCAGGGATTTGACCCGCCGCAAGGGAGCCCTCGAAATCTCCTCCCTTCCTGGAAAGCTGGCCGACTGCCAGGAAGCGGACCCGTCGAAGAGCGAGCTCTATCTGGTCGAGGGTGATTCAGCTGGTGGATCAGCAAAACAAGGGAGAAACCGCAAGTTTCAGGCAATCCTGCCCCTGAAAGGCAAGGTATTAAATGTCGAGAAAGCCCGCATCGACAAAATTTTGAATAACGATGAAATCCGAACCCTCATCACGGCAATGGGCACGGGTATTGGTGAAGATGATTTCAACATTGAAAAGGCTCGCTACCATCGAATTATCATCATGACGGACGCGGATGTGGATGGATCCCATATCCGAACCCTTTTGCTCACCTTCTTTTATCGTCAGATGAAACCCTTACTCGAAAGGGGATATATCTATATCGCCCAGCCCCCTCTTTACAAGGTCAAACGAGGCAAGAAGGAAATGTACCTTCAAGGCGAAGCGGATATGACCCGCTTTCTATTGAATGAAGGTATAGAGGGTGTGAGGCTTTTCCGCTTGAAGGGCAAAGGTCGCACCGAATTTCCACAGGAAAAACTCAAGGACTTAGTCGGCGACTTGGTGAAGATGGAATCTATCGCTTCCGCGCTTAAACGCGCCGGCCTCAATCTTGGTGAATTTTTGGAAGCGGTCCAGGGGAAGAAGAAGCGCCCTCTTTACGAAATTGAAAGTCCCTTGGGGGTGGAGCACGCCTATACCGAATCGGAAAAGGACGAAAAAGCGGAAAAAGTTAAACAGAAATTAAAAGAAATGAAAAAAGCCGCAGAAAAAGGAAAAGAAATTGACGAAGGGATGGATTTTGTCTACGACACCAGCCGCGACGTGAAAGACATGATCCGGGTGAAAGCCATTCGGGATATGGCGGAGGTTAAGCAGCTCGAGGAACTTCTAAAGCGAATGGAAAGCCGAAACGTGGAAGTAACGGAGCTTTTTCCAAAAGAGGAAGAAAAAGAGGATGCCACTGGCAAGAAAAGGGAGATCAAACCCCAATATGTGATTCAGCATGGCTCAAGTGAATATTTCCTTGAATCCATGGATGAGGTGGTCGAAAAAGTGAAGGACTTTGGCAAGGAGGGCCTTTACATTCAGCGTTATAAAGGCTTGGGAGAAATGAATCCAGAACAGCTTTGGGAAACCACCATGGATCCCGAAAAGCGGACCCTTCTGCAGGTCAAGCTAGAAGACAGCGTGGAAGCCGATAAGACCTTTGATGTTCTCATGGGTGATCAAGTTGAACCCCGGCGTAATTTCATTCAAACGTACGCCAAACAGGTGAGAAATTTAGATATATAAAAAAAGAGACGAAGGATTTTTTGAGCGTCCAACTCTTTTTGTCATAAAAGGAACCAAATGGCTAGGCCTAAAAAACGTAAGGATAATGAAACGGAAATTCCGGAACTTCCGGTTGAAGGGGAATTAGGAACTCCCCCGCCCGCCAAAGTTGAGAAGGCCGCATTGGGAGGGGACGGCGGGGATGAGAACAGGGGCCATATCGTTTCTACCGACATTGAAGATGAAATGAAAGATTCATACCTCGATTACGCCATGAGCGTGATCGTGGGTCGGGCGCTTCCGGATGTAAGAGACGGCCTGAAACCGGTCCATCGCCGCATTTTCATGGGGATGCACGACTTAAGCCTGACTTCCCGCAAACCTTACCGCAAATCCGCCAAAGTCACTGGTGATGTCACCGGCAATTATCATCCCCACGGCACGGCCTCTGTTTATGACACGATGGTACGTCTGGCGCAGGATTTTTCAATGCGGTATCCCCTCGTAGACGGTCAGGGAAACTTTGGATCCATCGATGGTGATCCTCCGGCTGCCGAACGTTATACCGAAGTACGTATGTCCCCCCTAGCGGAAGAACTCCTCAAAGATATAGACAAAAACACAGTGGATTTTGTCCCCAACTATGACGGAACCCGCGAAGAACCTCTTGTTCTTCCCTGTGCATTCCCCAATTTTTTAGTCAACGGGGCCCAGGGCATTGCGGTCGGAATGGCCACAAATGTTCCCCCACACAATCTTGGTGAAGTGATCGATGGATTGCTGCATTTGATCGACAATCCCCAGGCTACAGTGAAGGACTTGATTCATTTCATCAAGGGGCCTGATTTTCCCACGGGCGGGTTCATTTTAGGACGGGAAGGAATCCATGAGGCCTATAACACGGGCCGTGGAAGTGTGCGAATGCAGGCCAAGGCCGGCATTGAGACGGATAAAAAAGAACGTGAACGAATCATCATCACGGAAATTCCATTTCAGGTAAATAAAGCCCAACTCATTGAAAAAATCGCTGAATTGGTGCGTGATAAGAAAATCGAAGGAATCACCGATCTTCGAGACGAGTCTGACCGGGACGGCATGCGGATCGTGATTGAAGTTTCGAAAAACATGAACGGTCAGGTGGTTCTTAACAACCTGCTCCAGCAAACATCCCTTCGCACCTCTTTCGGAATCATCATGTTGGCTTTGGTCAACGGTCAGCCCCGTGTATTAAACCTCAAGGGGCTTCTCCACCATTATTTGGAGCACCGCAAAGATGTGGTCATTCGCCGGACCCGATTTGATTTGGATAAGGCCGAAAAGCGCGCTCATATTCTCGAAGGATTGCGTATCGCTCTCGACAATCTGGACAAGGTCATCAAAACGATTCGCTCTTCCAAAACTACCGAGGATGCCAAAACCGCCTTGATTGCAAATTTCGATCTCTCCCCCATTCAAGCCCAGGCGATCCTCGAGATGCAATTGAGGCAGTTAACCAACCTGGAAATCAAGAAGATCGAGGATGAATACAAGGAGCTTTTGAAAACCATCGAGGTCTTGAAAGGTATCCTAACCTCAGAGAAAAAACTTTGGCAGGTCATTAAGGATGAGTTAACTGAGATAAAAACCAAGTATGCAGATGCCCGCCGGTCGGAAATTATTGGCAAGGCCGAGGACTTGAAAATCGAGGACTTGATAGAGGACGAGCAATGCGTCATTACCCTGTCGCATGGGGGATATATCAAGCGCCTGCCCATCGACACGTATCAAAAACAACGCCGGGGCGGAAAGGGAGTTACGGGTTCTGGTATCAAAGAGGAAGATTTCGTCGAGAGGATGTATACAGCATCCACCCATGATTACCTGCTTATCTTCACTAATTTTGGAAAGGCTCATTGGCTCAAGGTCTATGAGATTCCCGAGGCTTCCCGCTATGCCCGAGGAACGGCTTTGGCGAACGTTCTTAAGCTGGGGGAGGAAGAAAAAATCTCAGCCGTCAAGCCGGTAAAGGAATTTAACGAAAAGTTCAGCATATTAATGGCCACGGCCAATGGTTTGATCAAAAACACCAGTCTTTCGGCTTTTGATAAGCCCAGGGCTGGTGGAATCATTGCCATTACACTCGATAAAGGTGATATTTTAGTTTCAGCTGAAATTACCGACGGTAAAAGGGATGTGTTTTTGGCAACCCGTTCGGGGCTTTCCATCCGGTTTCCAGAAAAAATGGTCAGGGAAGTGGGCCGGGCCGGTAAAGGCGTTCGGGGAATGAGATTAGGTAAAAACGACCGCGTGATTGGCATGGAAGTGGTTCAAGAGGGCATGTCGCTGCTCACTGCCACCGAAAAGGGGTTTGGTAAACGCACCAACTTCTCCGCCTACCGTCGGCAGGGGCGGGGCGGGAAGGGCATCCTCAATATCAAGACGACGGCCAAAAATGGGTTAGCGGTTTCTATCGTATCGGTGGGAGACCAAGACGAAATTATTGTCATGACCGCCACAGGCAAGGTCATTCGACAGCGTGTAAAAGAAATCAAGTCTACGGGAAGGTTGGCCCAGGGAGTTCGATTGATTAAAATGGCTGAAGATGATCGTCTGGTGGCGGTTGTCAACGTGCCCAAAGATGTTGAGGGAGGCGAATCGAGTGAAGGGTAAATATTTTCAAGCGCTCCTTCTTGTGGGTGTTTTACCTATTGCTATACTTGCGGTGGTTTATTCTTTTGTGAGATTTACTGATGTGCCCCCTGTTGTTCCCTCCCCCCCCCTTCTGCTTCGGAAGCCAATTACACTCCGATCAATATTCTTCAAAGCCAAATCGGGACCATTGCCTCCACCCTTTTTAGCAACATCATGAAAACGCATGATGACATTCCAAATCTGACCATGGTGCATGGAGATTCAGATCTGACCAATTTTAAGGCTTCCCACCCGGGGGTGCAGGGCGTGGTGGTCATTTCCTCCGCTGGAAAGATCCTGAAAAATGTTCCCGCGGTCCCGCCCTTGGCAGATCCCCAGCAATACGGAAGTTCGGATGAGTTTAAAACAATTCAAGATCGACTTCAGGCCAATCCGGGAAAAACCTACCAATTTTATACCCAGCGTTTGGGCTATCCCGCATTCTTGTTTGCTCAACCTTTGAATGACAAATCGATCGCCATCATTATTTTCAACTTGGGTTATATTTTCTCTTCCCTTGATCCGAGAGATACCAAAAGCGGGGTCTATTTCATACTGGACGCGGTTTCAGGGCGTTATTTTTATCATACCAACCCCTCAAAACTTTCTGAAACCTTCAATCCCAATAATGAACCTTGGCTGACTAAAGTCACGACCGATTTAACTAACCAACAGTCTGGTTCATCACTTAATCCAGGTGTAGGGGCCGTCATTTACGCCCCCTTGGGTTTCGCCAAATTGGGAGTAGTCAACCAAGTTCCCTACAGCACCGTGATTCCGGCTATGCCTCAGCCTAAAGCTGCGCCCAAGCCCACATTGGATAATTTTCCACTATTGTTCCAAAAATGGTTTTATAACGCTTTTGGCCTTTCTTTATTGATTCTTCTCGCGTGGGTTTTCCTTGTTGGTTTCAGCATTCTCAAAAGTATTCTTACCCCCCTTCAAAAGGCCAGTACGGTGGTCTTAAAAGCGGCCCAGGGACAAGGAATCATCACTCCCGAAGTCCTTAAAGCCTTTGGAAACGATGAAGTGGGCCAAATGGTCCAGGCTGCCGCGGTGCTCATACAAAACCTTGAGAGGGATAAACAGCAAATTCAACAGGAAAAAGATGAAACCGTTCGTCAAATCCGCACCCTAATGGAAGAAAAAACACGCGATGCGGCGGCCCAAGTCACTTCGGCCCAACAATTAGCCCAGGGAGCTAAGAGCGATCTTGCCGAGAAAACCCAGGTCTTGAATGACAAGCTCAAGGAATTGGACGCCCTGAAAGCAATGTCGGAAGGCTTACGAAACCAATCGGAGCAAGCCAAAACTGAAAACGCGCAGCTCAAGGGCCAACTGACTGCCGCCGAAAAGACTCAGGCAGACTCCATGGCGAAAATCCAGCAAACCGAAATGAAATTGAAAGACATGGAAGCCAAACTATTGAATGCGGTTTCCGCTGCTTCCGCCATTCAAGTTTCCCAGGTCCGGGCTGCGGCCATCCGTACCATGAGCGAGGAGCTTAAGACCACCCTAGGCATCATCAAGGGATATGTTTCCTCGGCTTTGGGAACGGTCCAGGGGGGCATCAGTGAGAAGCAACAGGAATTCTTGGGAATGGTCATCAATCGCTCCGCCCGACTTGAAAAATTCATCAATGATCTTTTGGATATTTACCAAGTGGAAATCGAGTCCGAGGAAGCAAAACGGGAAGATGTCAATCTTGGATCCGAAATTGAGGGATTAGCTTTCAACTTCCAAGCCCAGGCTGAGGTGAAGAGCATCAAGTTAAGGGTTGAACCAAAGCCTAATTTACCCAAAGTGCCGATCATCCGTAGGCGCTTTAACCAACTATGGAACATCCTCTATCTCCAAATTATTAAGGACGCGCCGCGGGGATCTGCCATTCCCATTCTAGTGGAAGCGGTGGGAGAAAATGTCAAGGTCACAGTTGAAGATCCGGGGCTCAACGTCAAAACCGAAAGCCTGCCCCACTTATACGATGAATTTTACGATCCCAAACATACCGCATCCGCCCAATTAGCTGGAACAGGTCTCAAGTTTGCGCTCGTGAAAACCATTTTAGCGGGGCATGGCGGAGGGGCAGTGGCCGAAAAATCTGATCCGGGTACCAGGTTAATATTGACCTTCCCCACGAAATATAAAAAACCCAGTGAAATAACGGCGGCCGCGACAGCGGCGGAAATTAATCCGCAGGCAACGACACCTTCCATGAAATCACCCGCTTTGGGGGTTGGAAAACCCATCCCTGCCACCTCGGGTCCTGCGCCTTTGGGTGTTACGAAACCTCCCGCATTAGGTGCGCCTCCCCCAGCAGGGAAGCCAGTCCAGGAAAATTCCGGAATGTTGGATGCACTCATCGCAGGTAAAGTTCCTCCGATAATGGCTTCTCCTCAAAAAATTTCTCCATCAACACCCCCTTCTACCTCTCCCAAACCACCGATTGCGCAGGGTATGCCCGGTGGCACGACAATTCCACCTGGATCATTGGGAACAATGCCTAAACCGGGAATACCGCCTCTAGGTGCGCCTCCCCTAGGTTCAAAAATTCCATCTGCCCCGGGGGTGGGTCCCATTCCTGTAAAAGCACCTGTACCTTCTCCTGGACTTTTGGACGCACTTCTCGATAAAAAATCACCCAGTTCTTCATCCGCTGATTCGAACAAGGCTTCAGTTCCTCCGGCCGCTCCTCCCCCCCTCCCAAGCCAATCCCATTAGGGGTTCCAGGGGCTTTGGACTCTTTGCTTGCCAATAAACCCGCTCCTCCTCCTCTGGTTCCTACCATTCCGAAAGTTCCATCGAACCCATCTCAACCCGGTGTTCCTAACCTCGGGGTCGCCTCTCCCAAGCCACCGGTTAACCCACCTACTCCATTAGGATCAATTAATGCGAAACCGATGGGTTCAGCCCATTCGCCTACCGTTGGGGCGGGACCCACGCCCCCCCCAGTACCCAAAGTGATTCCTACCTCATTAAAGCCCACCGCCCCCCCGAACGGGGTATTTGACCTGGATAACCTGGACACGGTCAAAACCGAGGAAGGCACTTCCAAGTTAATGTCTCCTCCAGCGCCACCCCTGTCCTCGAAAGCGGCTCCCGGTGTTCCACCCGGCGGGTTGGACGTCCAAAAATCCCTAAACAGGGATTCAATCAAGGAAAACGACGGAGAACTCATCGAGTAGGTATCACATGGCGGGGAGTTAAATTGAGCAAGCCCTGGTTTCCTCAGGGCTTTTTTATTTTCAATTAGGATTCTACTTTAATCCATTTATTGCCAGGAGAATGGATTGGCTCAGACCAATAAAAAAGTCTTTATGGTGGTGTCCCTTTTTATTTTGGGAATAATGATCTTGGGCCTTTTCACCACCGCCAAGAGCGATCTTCCTAAATTAGCCAATACCTTTCATCATCTGCACATCCAATACATGATCTTCGCTTTAATTTGCACAGCGGTCGCTTATCTAGCTTTTACCCTGTCCTTCAATGGTTTGTTCGAATTGACCCCCTATCAAATTCCATTCATTCAATTTTTCCCAATCATGTTTATTTCTGCCACCATCAATTTTATTATTTCGTCGGGTGGCTGGGCCGGTGTGGCGATTCGGTCGTATCTTTTAAAACAGCATAAAGTTCCCTATTCCGTGACAATTCCTTTGTCGTTCGCGCAAAACATGATTTTCAACCTGGTTTTGGCCGGGGTTAGTTTCGGGGGACTTATTTTCTTACGGGAACATCCTGAATTCATCGGTGGGGCGAAGGAGACCGTTGTTCTGGGGTTTATGGTGGGGTTAGCGGCCTTGGTTTTACTCATGTTGCTTGTCTTTTTTCATGGAAATTTTCGGAGATGGTTTTTCAAACTCGCGGTCAAAACGGGTAATTGGTTGGGAAATATTTTCTTAAGGCGCAAGACGTCCATTCAACGTTTGGCGGAAATCCGCGAGAATCTTGACGCGACTATCCGTTTTTTTCATAAAGGAAAGATCCAATTATTGGTGGTTCTATTTTGGGTCTCGATGGACTGGTGTTTTACGGCGTTGACCCTTTACTTTTGTTTCAACGCCGTGGGGGTGGAACTTCCTTTGGGACTTTTAATGGTTGGATTTACAGTCTTCTTTTTAACTTCCAACATTAACCCTATTCCGGCTGGTTTAGGGGTCAGCGAATCAGCCTTAGCTTTCGTTTTCAGCCTTTTGGGAGTAGATATAAACTTAACGATTCCGGCAGCCTTGCTCTTCCGGTTCGCTTTCTTCATTTTGCCCATGGGGGTCTCAACTGCCCTTTACCTAGATACAATGCGTCAATTCTTAAAATACCAGGACAAAGAAAATCCAACGGGTTTTGCCTCTAAGATTCGTTAAAATTAGTGATGCTTCTTGTTTAATTTTCAGTAAACCCTAAAAACTACTTAAATATATGATTTTTTGAATATAAGCTAAGTCTAATTTTTTTATTGACATGAGTCAATCAGACTCATATTTTATATTTATAAATAACTGATTATCTATGTATAAATAATCAGTTAATTTTAGTAGTTAAGGGGATGCTATTATGGAAAAAATACCTTTCGTTAGCGAAGAAAAATCATTAGGCACCTATCTTCGGGAAATAGCTAGGGTTCCACTTTTAACCCCAGAGGAAGAAAAAATTATTGCCCGGCAAGCCAGACTTGGCGATGAAATCGCGCTCAATCAAATGATCGAGGCGAATCTTCGATTTGTTGTATCGGTCGCCAAGGGGTTCCGAAACAGAGGTCTGTCTTTTCTCGATCTGATCAACGAGGGAAACCTGGGGCTTATCAAGGCAGCCAATACTTTTGATCCAGAAAGAGGAGTAAGGTTTGTTTCCTACGCGGTCTGGTGGATTCGTCAATCGATATTGGCGGCTATCATGGATAAGGCCGATATGGTCCGGATACCGCAGAGCCAAACAAAAAAGATCCGTAAAATAACAAAGCAAGTAGCCGCCCTTGAGGTTAAAAAAGGCGAGCCGATGACGGACTCGGAAGTAATGAAAAAAGCCGACATCAACCGCGAAACTTGGGATGAAGTCCAAAAATTTTCCCATGGTTATTTAAGTTTGGATACAACCCACGTGGGAGAAGGGGAAACGCCGTTAATCGAGTTTTTGAAGGACCCAAAGGGGTTGGATTCCTTCGAAAAAGAATTGATGAACCAGGACTTATCCGAAAAGGTAAGGGGAGCCTTAAAAGGTTTGGATGATCGGGATAGTAAGATCCTGACATGGAGGTATGGTTTGGATGGAACGGGTTCTCAAACCTTGGATGAGATCGGGCAACGCCTCGGTATTTCCAAGGAAAGGGTACGCCAGATTGAGGAACGCGCCATGCGCAAAATCCGTGGATCGAAAAACGTTGAACTCCTGAGGGATTATTTTAGTTAAGGCGGGGCGGGAAATATGGAAGTTTCGCGCGAATATCCAATCTACACGATCAGCGTGGTGGCGCAGCTGTTAAACCTGCACGAACAGACCATTCGACAATATGAACGAATGGGGCTTATTTCACCCTGTCGAACCTTGAAGAAAACCAGGCTTTATTCGCAGGTGGACGTGGAACGGCTCGAATGCATCGTCTACCTCGTCAAAACCTGCGGAGTGAATCTTTCGGGTGTGCAAATCGTCATTACCTTGTCGGCGCAACACCCTGAAATTAATGAGTTGTTGAAATCCAAGCGGATTATTCCTCGAGACATGGGGAATTCCGTACAATCCAACTTATCGGAGGAATCCACTCATGAACCTAACCTTTAAGCGTTATAAATGGATTAATCTTGTGGCCGGTATGGCTTTTCTTTTAGGGCCACTTGCTCCAACAGCAGCCTTAGCGGTGGAACTTCACCTAGGCCAGGAACCACCTCCCGTCACCCTACCTGCCACAAGCGCGGCTTTGGCGCTTCAAAAGGCATTCATTGATGTGGCCGCAGCCGTGAGCCCGGGTGTGGTTAATATCAGTTCCGAATGGACCGAAAATATCCGTGGTTTGGACAATTTTGGCGGAATGGACGATTTTTTCAATTTCTGGTTTTATGGGCCTCATGGTCAAAGAACACCCCAGCGTATTTTCAAACAAAAACAGCATAGCTTGGGTTCTGGTTTTCTGATCACTTCCGACGGTTACATCCTTACCAACGCCCATGTGCTTGGGAAAGCCGACAAGGTCACTGTCACCTTGAAGGATGGAACCACTTATCCTGGGAAAATAGTGGGTAAGGACGAGAAAGTGGATATCGGTATCGTGAAAATATCCGGCAATTCCTTTCCCCATCTTGTTTTGGGCGATTCGGATTCCCTACAGGTTGGGGAGTGGGCTATCGCTGTGGGTAATCCATTCGCATTGGACCATACCGTTACGACGGGGGTCATTTCGGCCAAGGGACGCAGTGTGGAAATCAGCCAGGACCAGGGATACCAAAGTTATATCCAAACCGACGCCTCGATCAATCCGGGAAATTCAGGGGGACCTCTTTGTAATATTGAGGGACAGGTGGTCGGGATCAATAGCGCTATTTACAGCCAATCGGGAGGTTCGGTGGGAATTGGATTCGCCATACCCGTTAATATCGCCCGCAAGGCGGCCGAAGACCTCGTGAATAATGGAAAAATCATTCGGGCGGGTTTGGGCGCTATCGTCCAATCACTTGATCCCAAAATGGCCAGGAGTTTCGGTCTGACCTCTCCCGAGGGGGCGCTCATTTCGAACATTAATCCAGGAAGCGCGGCTGAGAAAGCGGGCTTAAAACCCGGGGATATTATTCTTTCCGTGGACGGGGTGAAGGTCCATGACTCGGCCGATTTGGTAGCCAAGTTATATACCTACCAGCCGGGCCAGACGGTTCAAATGACACTCTTGCGCGGGGGGAAGGAAACCATCTTTCCGGTTATTTTGCAAAAACTGGATGAGGCATTCTTGAATAAGGGAGAAAAGGATGAAAATAACGAAGGGAACTCCCCGCTAGGACAGGGGGAAAATGACAACTTGGGTTTGACTTACCAGGATCAAACCTCCGATTTAAAAAGCCAGCTTCCCTCGAACGCTCCCAAGGGTCCCGTGGTCACACAGGTTGAACAACAAAGTCCAGCGGCGCAGGCCGGTCTACAAGCGGGAGACATTATCTTGAGGGTGGACGACAAGGTCATTGTTTCCGCCAACCAACTCACCGTGATATTGAAAAAGAGCGATCTAAAAAATGGTGTTCGTCTTTTTGTTTGGCGGGATGGGGTAACCCTTTATTCATTCCTCCAGACGGGGGATGAATAACGTTCGGTAAACGAACTTAAGGGGACCAAAGCCTTGGGACTTCGGTTTCAAGGCTTTTTCATTTTCCCACTTTGGACACGGCTTTAAAATGGACTTAATTCATTAACTTCTTTTTTCAAGGATAGAATTTGCCAACTTTTCAAGAGGATATTGAGCCCGTTCAAAAACACACGAAAATATTATTTTTATCGGATGGCAAGGGCCGTGAGGTAGCGGTCGCCCCACTATTACAGGGAAGAGTCTTGACCAGTACCTTTGGGGGCCCTCAAGGTCTCAGCCATGGTTGGGTGAACCGGGACTATATTTGTTCTGGTAAGTTCAATCACAAATTTAATGCCTATGGGGGTGAGGACAGGTTTTGGCTAGGGCCGGAAGGCGGTCAGTTTGGCCTCTATTTCGCCCCAGGTGTCCCGTTTGATTTAGAACATTCTTATGTGCCAGCCCCTTTTGACCGCGAACCTTTTGAAGTCTTAAGCCATGACGCTCAATCCATTCAATTACGGAAATTAGCGAGCCTTAAAAATTACTCCAATTTCCAATTTGACGTGGAGGTAAGGCGGGAAATCCGGCTTTTGGGATTGGATGAGACTGAGTTGAACTTAATGGGGTTGAAATGGGTTGCTTTTGAATCCATCAACACACTCACCAACCGGGGTCCATTGGCCTGGAAGACCGAGACGGGACTGCTATCCATCTGGATTTTAGGCATGTTTCAGCCTTCGTCCAAAGCCATCATTGTTCTCCCTATTCTAGAAGGGCCGGATGATATCTTGGGTCCCAAGGTGAATGATTCCTATTTTGGCAAGGTACCCCCAAGACGGTTAAAAGTTGGAACACGTTCGGTCTTTTTCAAGGGGGATGGGCAGTTAAGGTCTAAAATCGGGATTTCTCCATTGAGAGCCAAGCCCTGCCTGGGATCTTGGGATGCTGAAAATAGCGTTCTTACCCTGGTTAAATATAGCCTGCCCCATCCGGTGGGCCGCTATGTCAATTCTATGTGGGAATTTCAGGACGAACCTTTTGATGGGGATGTCGTGAACAGTTATAACGACGGACCTCCTAGCCCGGGACAAAAGCCGGAAGGCCCCTTTTTTGAATTGGAAACCTCCTCACCCGCCGCTTCTCTTGCTCCGGGAAAATCATTGACCCATCGTCATCAAACCATTCACCTTTCCGGAGATAGAGCCTTGTTGGAGAGTGTAAGCCGAACTTGGCTTCAATCTTCCTTATCGGAGATTGAGGGGGCTTTACCGTTGGGGTAAGTATTTATAATGTTTAGAAGCTGTTACAAAAATTTGTTTTTCTTCGCGGTCTTCGCGGTGAAGGTTTGAGGTTTTGTTAACGATTTTTGGTTCCAATTCTATTTAAGCCCGGGCGATCAATCTGACATCAATCGAGGTATATTTTTAAGAATTCTTTTTGTTCATTTTCAAACACGGACAGTTGTAATAAACACTTTTTGTGGGAATAATCGCTTATATGAACGGGGGAGAAACATTTGGACCGCAATGAACGCAATCAGTTGATCGAGACCTATTCCCGCAAGCCATATGCCCTTACGGAGCATTTACGGAAGTTTCCAAGGGAGATGTGGTTGTTTAAGCCGGAGGCCGACCATTGGAACATTCGTGAGATTCTTTGGCATGTACTGGACGTTGAAATACACGGTTACTTACGCATGCGCGTTGCGGTTGCCACCCCCGATCAAAAGGTCTTAGCCTTCGACCAGAATGTTTGGTCCCAAAAATTGAATTACGGCGGAATGGATATCGATGACGCCATCGAAGGTTTGATTTGGGTAATTAAGGCGAATGCGAAATATTTAAAGGCCCGCCCTGGGGAGGATTTTTCCAAGGGGGTCATTCATCCCGAAAAGGGGGTGTTGAGCTTGGAGGATCTACTGGCGGGACACAACCGGCATATCGAGCACCACATGGATCAAATGACCAAGCGTTTCACCGAGTGGAAAAGGGGAAAGGAAGCTTCATGACCACCGAAGAACGAATCAAAAAGATCGAAGAGTTCGGGGGATTTGCCATGGCTTTGCCCCAGGTCCTCAAGGAATTTCCCCGTTCCATGTGGCACACCAAGCCCGACCCGGACCATTGGTGCATCCAGGAGGTGATCTTTCATCTTCTTGACACCGAGATCAACCTCTATACGCGGTACCGGGCCGCGGTGGCCGAGCCTGGAAAAACCATCATGCCATTCAACCAGGATATCTGGGCTTCCCAGCTGCGTTATAAGGACCGGGATGTGGACCAGGCCTTGGCAGGTCTGGTCTGGGTGATCCGGGCCAACCATGATTTCCTGATATCCCTTCCTGAGGAGGATTTCGCGAAGAGCGTCACCCATCCCGAAAGAGGCGTTTTAACCCTGGACCGGATGGTGGAGGCCTATTTAGGGCATATTCCCCACCACATCGGACAAATGCGAAAACGTCATACCGAATGGACCGGACTCTCGAAATAAGCCTAGTCCTCCAGTCGGAAGCAGCCGAGAAAGCGGCGGATGGATGGCTTGCGCGGGTCCTTAAAATCCTTAAACTCAAGGGTCTTTAAGCCTGAATCCTGAAAAAGCCGCAAT
Source organism: candidate division FCPU426 bacterium (assembly GCA_963771075.1). GTDB lineage: Bacteria > Oederibacteriota > Muellerivitia > Muellerivitales > Muellerivitaceae > CAVTWJ01. The sequence goes on from CAVYSE010000027.1 coordinate 25,277, forward strand.
TCCTTTTCGGTCAAGGGCCAGGGAGGACCCTGAGTGATTTCATCGTTTTCTTTGCCCCGTGTGACGATCAGAAGAACCCCTTGGGAGGCGACCCAATTGGATATTTTCCGAACGGCTTCTTCCCTCATGGGGGAAAGAAGGGATTGGAGGGTGTAAGCCTCCCAGACAAAATCATAGGACCGGTTCCACGAAAGAGGGGCTTTGTAAAGATCCATAACCTCATAATGGACACGGCTTTTCGGAAAGCGCTGGCGGCTCCATTGGATGGCGGTTGGGGAAATATCAAAAGCGGTAACTATAAAACCCCTCCGGTCGAGGTCCTCCGCGTCATCCCCCAGGCCGCATCCAACGACAAGAGCCCTTTTACCCCGGGGAAAGGGATGTTCATCTAGCCAATCCCGCATGAAAGAGTTGGGGGATAAACTGGCCCAGGGGATAATCAATTCGTTTCCCCCCGCGGAGGCGTATACATCCTCAAACCATCCAAGGGGGTTGTTATTCTTGATATGTGCCTCGGCTTTCTGTTGAACCAATTTCCGGGCAATTCCCAAGACACACCTCTCCTTAGCAGCGGGTTAAGGCATGAAAAGCAAGGAAAGTGCCATTTGAAATCGTTTAAATCGGCCCTTTCCAGCCCATCCCCTACCCGCTATTTTGTAGAATCGAAACCAATTCAGACGTTTTTGTAGGAAGGCCGTGACGCCTTTGTTAAAAATCTCCGGCACGAGGTAAAGTCCTCTCCATGAAAATCCTACATGTCCTAAGCGGGGATTTTGTCACAGGCGCTGAAACTTCCACGGCGGCCCTGATCCGGCGTCAAAAAGCCCATGGACACCAGGTTTTCGTCGCGGCAGGGCGTTTTGACCACCCCGTTGGGGCCGAAATAATCTCCATCCCGATTTTTGACCGGGGTTGGTATAGGCGCGGCTTGAATATTCTCGCTTTAAGGCGGCTCATTCAAAAAGAGAAAATCGACCTGGTCCACGCCCACTCCCGTGCCGCCAGTTGGGTCAGTTATTGGGCTTGTCATTGGACCCAAACCCCCTACCTTTCGACCTTACATGGACGGCAGCATCTTCATTTTTCAAACCGCCGGTTCAATATATATGGCGATACGGCCCTAACCATGTGTGAGAACATTCGCGAACAAATGCTGGGCCAAACCCAAGTTTTCCGACAGGAGCAATTAATTGTCTTTAGAAACGGACTCAATCTCTGAGCCGCTGATTCTCATCGTGGGCCGTTTATCCGGACCCAAGAACCAGGTGATCCTTCACTTGGCGCGGACGGTCGCGCCCAAGGTACTTTCGGCCGTGCCCAACGCCCGGTTCGAATTCGTTGGGGGGCCCATAGGCGCGGAACACCAGGCGATCCAAGCTGGAAATCCCCGCTTGAACTTCGTCGGGTTCCAAACCCCGCTGGAGCCGTTTTATGAGAAAGCCTCGGTGGTCGTCGGGGCTGGCCGGGTGGCCCTGGAAGCCATGCAGGCCCTAAGACCGGTGGTCGCGTTGGGCGAACAAAAATATATCGGACCCATTCTTCCACCTGTTATTGAGGAAGCCAAAGCTACCAATTTCGGGGATTGTTACGAGGGAGAGGCTTTTGATTGGGAAAAAACGGCGGCCGACCTGATCGCCCTTTTGAAAGACCCCGCCTTGAGGTTGTTCGTGGCCAAAACGGGCCAGGATCTTTTGAGGAAGGAATATAACCTTAATATTCTCTACCCCAAGCTGGAGTCCATTTACCAATCGGTGATCCTTCAAAGCAATTTAAGCCGGTACCATGAGATTCCCGTCTTGATGTACCACCGGGTCACGGACGAGCCGGTAAAGGGTTCCAAATATAATGTTTTTATCACCAAAGATAATCTAAGAAACCACTTGGTTTTTCTCCGGAACCAGGGGTTTGAGACGGTAACGTTCGGTGATTTTCTTCAGCGAAAACTTCCGAAAAAGCCCATCGTACTCACGTTTGACGATGGCTATGAGGATATGGACCGGAACCTTCTTCCCCTGCTTCGGGAGTTCCAAATGAAAGCGGTGGTTTATGTGCTGGGGGACCGCAAGCACAGGATCAATTTTTGGGACACCTCGAAGGGGGAGCCCGAGGCCACGCTCCTGAGCGCGGAACAAATCAGGGAATTGTCGGAAAGCGGCTGGGTTGAGATCGGGGCCCATTCCCTCAGCCACCGCAAATTGACCGAACTTCCAATCGTCGAAATGGAAAAAGAAGTCAAGGAATCCAAAAAAAATTTGGAAGAGCTCTTGGACAAACCGGTTCATTCTTTCGCCTATCCTTACGGGGACCTGAACGGGGAAGTCAAAAGAGCGGTCCGGGAGGCGGGCTATTCTTTCGGCATCGCCGTGGGCACCGGCCCCACCCGCATCGGGGCCGACTTGATGGAAATCAGGCGGGTGCACATGTTTCCCGATACGGCGGGGTTTGATTTCCTGAAAAAGACCAGCGGCTTTTACCTCCGTTACCGCCAATTTCTTGGAAATAAAAGCTGATGCCAAGAGTAAGAAGGATCATTGGATGAACAGCCATAAAAACAAACCTCTCTTATCCGTGGTCATCATCACCCTCAATGAGGAGCGCAACATCGCGCGCTGTCTCAAGAGCCTCCAATTCTCCAAAAAGGCCTTTCGCAACTTGGAAATTTTGGTGGTGGACGGCCAAAGCCGGGACAAGACCGTGATGGTCGCGAAATCCCTGGGAGCCAAGGTATTAAAACGCGCTTGGAAAGGTTTTTCCGACCAGAAAAATTGGGCCTTTTCCCGTTGTTCCGGGCAATGGATACTCTCCCTCGACGCGGACGAGGAATTAACTCCCGCTCTTATCGCCGAAATTGAGGAACAGGTACCCTTGACTCCGGGAGAAGTGGATGGGTATTACTTGAAAAGGAAGGCGTTCTTTTTAGGCAAATGGATCAGGCATTGCGGTTGGTGGCCCGATTCCCAGCTTCGCTTAGTGCGAAAAGGCGCAGGTTCCTTCACTCATAAGCCGGTTCATGAAGGGCTGGAAGTGACTGGCCAAACGTTGGAACTCAAGGAACCCATGGTTCATTACACCTATGATTCCATCCGGCAATACGTGGAAAAGATGAACCGATATTCCGAATTGGCGGTCCAGGACGTCAAACCCAAGAAGGTCCGCTTTTGGTGGTTTTACGGGACGGTCATACCCTTTCTGACCTTCTTCAGGATGTTCCTCCTCAAACGAGGGTTTTTGGACGGCTGGCATGGTTTGGCGGTGTGCGGGCTTTCGGCTTTCCATGATTTCGCCAAGTACGCCAAGCTATGGGAAAAGGAAATTCTTAAAAGAACGGGGGAGTCCTGATGGAAAGCTTCAAGGAAATCTCGGTGGAACAAGCCTCCCAAATGCACCAGGAGGGAAAAGCCCTTTTCGTGGATGTGCGGGACCCTGGTTCCTTCGCGGCCGCCCATGTTCCGGGGGCCCTCCATTTGAATGACGGTAATGTCCAGGATTTTGTGACTAAAACCGAGAAGACAAGGCCTGTCGTGTGCTACTGCTACCACGGGAATACTAGCCAGGGCGCGGCAGCCTACCTTATGGACCAGGGTTTCAAGGAAGTCTATAGCGTTGCCGGCGGGTTCGAGTTGTGGCGCACGACGGAAAAAATTGAGAAATAACTTGGAACCGAGGGTTCCGCAAAGGGGACAGAGTAAACCCGGAAAATGGGTTTAAGATTCCTTGAATGAAGAAAGTTTTTTTCTGGGCCTCTGTCTCTTTGGCCTTTAGGGCCAAAGAGCGCTGGACATACCGACCTCCTTATGGGTTTATGGAAGGTCGGCCTGTGGTGAAATTAGGTATCGTTATAGTCTCTTAGGAAATGTTGAGCGGCCCGGCGACTGGGTTCCGAAATCCGATTTTTTGCACAATCGCAGTCCGGTTTACCGTCCAACCGGAAAAAAATTCCCGCCCGAAGAATTTCCCATTTGACCATGCGTTCTATTTCGGTTTATAAAAATTAAGTTGTTACGGGGAGACAAACTATGAAGCTGGAGGTCTCCCTGTGCCCGTTGAAACCAAATCCGTTACCGTCTTGTCGATCCCACTTGAAGAGCTTTATGTCCCCGATTGGAACCCCCGAAAGATCATTGAACGGTCGGCCTTAGTCAGCCTAATTGAGTTCATGCGGTTGGGTGGGCCGATCCCCCGCATCGTCGTCTTGCGGGGCCAGGAAAAGGGGCTTTGGGCGATCATCGAAGGCCAGATGCGCTTCTTGGCCGCCCAGAGTTTGGGTTGGACCCACCTGGATGCCGAGGAGTTTGAAGGAACCCTGGAACAAGCCAAGGACCGGGCTAATACCTCCAACAATCACAACCCACCCTACTGGCTGGATAAGTACGAGGGATGGAATTCCCGGTTTAAGGACCACCCCGAATGGGACAGCCAAGCCAAGAAGGCCACCGGGTTAGGGATATCGGATGATTGGGTTAACCGGTGTGTCAACCTCTTGGATGTTTTGAACGAAGCTTCAAGGAAGTTGATTAGGGAATCAAAGGGTGGAATAGGTATTAAGACGGGTCTTAATTTGTCGGATAAGGATATATCTCCCGAACAGTTCGGGAATAATATGAACGATGACAATTATTCAGGGTTCGAAAATCGAACCGATTGGGAATTAACCGAACGAGTTGCTTTTGAACTCACCCGGCTTTTGCCCAATCGGGTTTTGGAACCGGCGCAGAGGGTCCCGATCCAGGATCAGGCGTTCAAGATTCTCCAAACCGTCATCGCACGGCGAATGACCTCGGCCCAGGTAGCCGCCCATGTAAAGTCGGTTAAGGCTGGCAACGACCCGGCCAGGGTCGAAGACAAAGCATTTGCCACCCCTGTCCCGAACTTTCAAGGTGAGGGCCGCGGTTTGATTGCACCCGGTTCTAAAAAAGAACCGGGTGAAGTTTCCGTGTTTTGGGGCACCATGGCCGGCATCCCCTGGATCAAGGCCATTCGGGCCAAGATCAAGGCAAGTCAAGACCCCACCCTCTGGGAAAAGCTGTTCCTGGTGGCGGCCTTCTTTGGCCGGATCTTGCATTGGACCTGGCATAAGATATGGCCTCTGACCAAGAAGTCCATCGGCTGGGTTGGGCGACTTCTAAAAAAGGCTTTGAACGGCACCCTAAGATTCTTGGGGGAGATGGTGGGCAAGCCCGCCAAGAAAATAGCCCAGGGCGTTGTGGGAATCGCCTTGGTGGTGGGCCTAGCCTATGGACTCTATCTATTCTTCTTCCACCCCGCGGGGATAAGGGGCTTGTTGGGCCGGGCCACCTCTGGGGTAATCCATTGGGTGGGATCTTGGGTAAACCCGTGGGACGGTGATAATAAATCCATTCCTCAACCACTACCCACGACAATTCCAACCCCGGGAACTTCAAATCCAACACAAAGACACGAAGACACAAAGGAAGGCGCGAATGTTGGTTCCAGTGAAACCCAAAACCCAACAACGGCTCGAAAAACTCCTAACTCCTCACTCCCCCCTGGCCCGAAACCTCAGGATGAGGGCCGAGGTTTGGGCGGCCCAGACCATTCAGGGTCTGGGCTAACTCCTAACTCTCCAGCTGCAACTCCTAACGGCGAAGCCGCCCTGAGGGGCTCGAAGAGCCGCTCGAAGGGCTCCTTACTCCAATCATCAGTGGTCGCACCAGCTTCTTCCTCTAGCTCTGTTCTCCAATCCGCACCTGGAGCACCCGCCACGGGAGAAGAGGCGGCGTGGGTGGCCGAACTCATCCCCGCTTTTCCCCCGCCCTTCCTGGTGAAGCCTTTGGATATTCAGCCCGACCCAACCATTTCCCCCCTCATGGTCCAGAAAAGGCTTTACGAAATCCAGGACCCCGAAAGAATCCGCGTTTACGTGGGGCATGACCGTCAAGGGGTGAAATCCATGAACGTGGACGATGGGGGAATGGACCTTTTCTTCAACGGCTCTTTTGGAGGTCTGCTGGGCGATTCATCCAGCTTTCGGTTCTTCTGGGAAGACGTGCAGGGCATCCGCCTGGCGACAGTGGAGGTTTCGGGCGACAAGCCGCAAACGCTCTGCTTTTGCGCCCTGGAAGTGAAGACCAAGAAAAAAATGGCGGCCTTCGAGTGCGAGCCGGGGGACATGACCCATTTGGTGTCGGCCCTGGCGGCGCAGTTTAAAAGCTCCACGAAAAGGGAGCTTTCGGTGGCGCCCCTGCCTTACCTGAACCAGGGTTTGTGGCTGGGCGAGCAGAACCAGGTAGATGGGCTGTGGAATGAAAGCCCGGCGGGGCGGTCGCAAGAGGTGAAACTGCACTATTCGCTGACGGACTGGAAAAGACCCTCGACCGGCGGGGGAATCCATCTGGGCGATTATCTTTGGGGCCTGGGTGTGAACAAGGACGAGCAAACCCGGAAGGAAGTATTGCTCAGGCAGTTGGGCGGGGCGGCCTCGGGGCCGGCGACCCTATTCGTGGTTGGCCCGTTCGATTGGCGCAAGGCCCAGGAAGCCGCGACCGGATCCGGCAACGACCCCTTCAACCCGCCCCGCAGGGCGGTACGGCTGGTGGCGCCGTGAGGGGGGCGGCTGTTATTTGGTTTGAATAATTCGGAGGAGGGAGAACATGGGCGAAATGATCGCGGGGTATAAAATCGAGGACAAAATCCTATTTCTTCGGGGCTTCAAGGTGATGCTTTCAAGCGATTTGGCCTAGCTTTATGGGGTCGAAGTCAAGGCCTTGAACCGCGCTGTCAAACGGAACCGGGACCGGTTTCCGGTCGACTTCATGTTCCAACTGAACGCGAAGGAAGCGCAAAATTTGAAGCGCCATTTTGGCACTTCAAGTTGGGGTGGTGCGCGTAGGGATCTGCCCTATGCCTTCACCGAACTCGGCGTGGCGATGCTTTCCAGTGTATTGAGAAGTAAAAAAGCAGTTCGTGTAAACATTGAAATCATGCGGGTTTTCTCCAGGGTGAGGGAAATGCTGGCCGCGAATAAGGATTTTGCCCGATGGCTGGAAGACCTGGAACGCAAATTCAACGCACATGACCACCAATTCCAAGCTGTGTTTGAGGCTATCCGCGAGATTATTCGGGTCCCGGAAAAAACCAAAAGGCGGATCGGGTTTTTGGAAGAAAAATCCGCAGCTTATCGGATCCGTTGATAGATAATATAAAATAAAGAACTGACCCCGTTATTCTTCAAAAGAACGGGACAAACTCGAGAAAGAATTCAAGGGGACATTCGCAAAGAAGACCGAGAAGTATTTTGTCAGTACGCTCTGCCGGTCATGCTTTGAAGATTCGGTTTTCAGTGATACGCTAAGTTCTGTGAAAGATGATGTTGACATTGAATCTGCATTTGAGCTTATCCAAATCTCGACGAATTCGGCGGAACGTTGAAAAATCCAATAATTACAGGCTCCTGCACATGGCTGTTTCAAAAAGGATGGTGTGCAACGTAATTTTGTTCGAAACGACGAAAAGCCCAATTCCTAGCAAGAAAAATGGATTTAAATATTTTTATACTACGGCTAAAAAACCAGAAAATATTTCTTTTAAGGCCGGAGCTTTAGTGCTTCAGTGTCTTTGGGCGATGTCGGAGAACTCAAACAGAAATTTTTATAGGGTTCCTTAAAATAGAGATCCAATGCCGCCCTCACGATTTGTGATTTGGTTTTCCTCACGCCGCTTTTGCCTGCGTTAACGACTTCTTCGGAAATTTGTTGGATATGGGTTTTGGATACCATGAAATCAGCGCGAATCAATTTATATAGGGAATGCTCCTCACTCATAGAGTTACCTCACGTGAGATTTGATTATAAAGATAACTTACTTGTTTATATGTTTTTGGCAATCCACTTTATATGTGTACGTCAAAAATAGTGCAAAAAATGGGCGATTAATTGCTTGGAATTGATTCGTTTTTAAGGAACGACTGAAGATCCGAAATTTTCGCGGTAAACCAAAGAGTGGAAAGAAAGCAAACTGTTTTTTTTAATCGATTCCTTCTTCATCCAGGATGAGTCGTAGGGTTCTAAAGCGCGTTTCCAAGATACCATCTATAAGCACCGCTATCCAGTTAATGGTCGATGAATCCCTGGCAAGCCCAGTGCGATTGCAGACGGTTTGTGAAGCAAAGCACGCCAACGACTAATGGAAAGAATGAAGCCGGAGTGGCATGAAAACCCCGCCACTCCGGCTCCGCCAGACGCCCTCAATGGATGACGATGATTTTTCCGGTCCGAGTTTTAAAGCCGGTACCGTCATTCGCTTGGAGGGTATAGATATAAAGCCCGCTTGCCACCAACGAGCCCATTTGGTTCTCCAGCGGCCATTCCAGGGTATTCAAACCGGGATTACCGGCTACGCTTGCCTGATAGACCAATTCACCCATCACGGTGTAAATCGCGAGGCGTAACTGGACCGATTTCCCGAGTTCCACCTGCAACTTCACCGGAACCCCGTTCCGGGAGATGTTCGGCACCGCCGTCACGTCCAGGCCTGCGCCTGAGGTATCCGGAACCGGAACAACGGTCAGGCTAGGACTGGGGGTTGGGGTGGGTGTGATGCCCTCTTCCGACATGCGCATGGCGTCGGACATGACCGCACCATGTGGGGTGGGGGTTTTCGTCGGCGTGGACGTTCGCGTCGGTGTACGGGTGAAGGTAGAGGTCCTCGTAAAGGTCGGTGTATTGGTGTGGGTATAGGTGGGCACAGGCGGGTTGAGTTGGCAAGTCACCCCGCACTGACCGTAGACCCTTACGTTGTGTGAGGAGGCTCCGCTGTCCCCCTGGTAGAGGTTGCCGCAAATGTCGAAAGCGATTCCCATTGAATCCTGCGACTTGCCCGAGCCCGTACCGGAGGCCCCCCCGATTGTCATTAGAGCGGAACCGGTGTTGTTATCAACGATGATCTGGCTGGTCACAGGGCTGGATGCTATGACCTCGCTTTGGTACACGTTGTTATCCAGACCGACGGCTAGTCCGGTCGCGGTTACGCCCGTCGCACTCGTCCCGTTGGGATACCACATGCCGAGCCATGGGTCGCCAAAATGAGGCCCTAGGATATAACTCGATACCCTTGGATAGGAATTAAGGACGGTTGTGGGGTAATCCGTCACGAATAGGTAGTTTCCTTCCCGGTCGACAGCGACCTGTACGGGGTCCACGTATGTACCTGAGAAGGTGTTGACGTAACTGATCCCACCCGAGTTGGGGTTTAGGTTCATTTCCACCACCCGGTTGTTGCCAGTATCCGCAACATAGAAGTCGTAGTTGGAATCAGTTGCGATGCCACGCGGCGAACTGAAATTAATGGAGTTTGCCGACCCCACGGAAACCCATTGCCCGGCACCTTCGAAGAAGTAGAGAATATCTACCCGGTTATGTCCGGTGTCAGTGACGAAGATGTCTCCATTGGTGTCGGTGGCGATACCGGAGGGATTGCTGAACGCCCATGCTGGGTTGAAGTACCAAGTCGACGCGCCGCTCCCCGTGGAAAGGATCATGTAATCCACCCGCGTTGAGTCTAAGACGAACATCGTGGCACCCACAATGGCCTCGGCGATAGGCTTCGTGAATGAGAACCCCGTGGGAGTGATAGTCGCCTTCGGCGCGTAACAGGGTGTCGGAAGGGAGGTCGGCGTCGGGGTCGCCGCATCGGAGCAAGGCGCGATCCAGGTGTCGCCGTACGGCCCGCTTATCCCCGAACAATTTGTACCGTTACCGCCGAAAACATAAGGGTTTCCGTTGAACGAAAGCGCCCCGAAATAGGACCGGACTGGGAAGGCGTTCGCATTCGCCTCGGTCCAAGTGGAGCCGTTGGTCGAGGTCCAAACGTCGCCGTGGAAACCGCAACCTCCGCCGCTATATCCTCCGGTCAGCCACATCTGGCCACAGTAGACGAACGCCTGTGACCCTTGCCTGGCAGCGAAAGCCGCTGCGGAGGTGGCCACAGACCAATTTGCACCGTCGGACGAAGAATATACGTCGGTCAGGGGGCCGCTATTGTAGCCAGCGATCACCCACATTTCCGAGTTATAGACCAGGCAGCTTTCACCACTGCGGGCAGGAAACGGAGTTACCTGGTTCACTTGCGTCCAAGTCACCCCGTTGGAGGAATTCCACACATCGTTTTGCGTGCTATCTACGCCGATCAGCCACATCTGGTTGTTGTACACGACTAATCCAAAGCCAGTCACCGCTGTAAAGATTGAAGTTCCCGAGGAGGGTACCGGCGTGACCTGGGACCAGTGAATCCCGTCGAAAGAATAGTTAACGTATTTATTGACGGTTCCTACTGTGTTGTCATTGGATTCCCCGCCGATTTCCCACATCCGTGACCCCTTGCCGTCACCCGGATCAAAAGTCACCGCAGCCCCACCACACTCGGTGTAAGGCGCTGAGGAAGTCGTCCGGTACCATTGCATTCCATTGGCCGAACTCCAGACCTGTGGAATGGCGTTGCCAATAATGCTGTTTCCCGGAACTCCACCGATGGCCCACATCTTGTTCTGATAAACAAGACTCTGGAACGATTCAATGGGTGGAAAATTGGACTTCAATTGGTCCCAGGAGGTCCCGTCCGCGCAGCAGGAAGGAGTCGGCGTGGGCGTGGGGGTGGGAGTTTCGTTCAAAAGACCCAGAATGTTATTGATGAGAGTGTAGCCGCTTGCGTTGGGGCTTCCCAGCCCGGTCGCCAGATCATACCCGGTGACCGCCGGGTACCCGTTGTTGCCGGTCGTAATGTCGTGGAAGTTGCTGGCGGGGTCGTAGTTTGTTGCTGTCCCTGCGATCCCATAAAGAAGTGGGTTCGCGAAGCCGACCGGTGGCTGGGCGTTCAACAGAGCCTGCTGGTTGGTCATGGCCATGACAGAGGCCCAAAGCGGCGTGGCCGCGCTTGTTCCTCCGATCAGCCCGATGGCCGCGCCGTCGAAGCTGATGTTGAAAATGGCGTCTCCCACCATGGAAACGTCCGGCAGGTTCCGGTAGCTCGTGGAACCCTTGCATGCGGTGGTGATGAAGGGCGATTGGTAGGTAGGAATAGTGATTCCCGGCAACGTGACGGGCACCGAGTAACCTTTCAAGATCCCACCCCCACTGGTTCCAATAGCGTATTGCCTCATCCACACTGTTTCAGAGCTGTAGTAAGGGTTAGAGCCCACCGCATTGGTAGACAACTCGGTGGCTCCCACGACCGTCATGTTATTCTCGTCGCGGATGTCCCCTGGATCGACGGGATAGGCCCCCGAATCACCTGAGGCCTGGAAAAATGACTGGCCTTGTAGCGCCATCTCGGCCAGGGAAGCGGTCATGGAGGGATCGGTGTAGGAGATGAAGTCGGTCCAGGAACTACTCAACTGCTGGCAGAAGGGTGTACCCGGTGAGGGATTCGCCATATCAGCGAGGACGTCGTCGCCATAGGCTCCCTCGAACACAATCACCTGGGCGCCCGGCGCCATGCACAGCACCATGTCGATGTCCAAAGCCACCTCGTCGTTCCCATATCCCGGCGCAACATCGAAATTGGAGTTGCTGTTCACGTAAACGCTTTGGACGATGGAGCCGATCGTGGACGAGTTAATCCCGTTTAAACCGGCTCCCGAAGCAACGCAGGTCGCGGCGTAGCTCAAAATGTCGTTTAGATAAAAACCGTCAAGCTCGAAAAGCCCTATCGCCTGGCCCGACCCGTCCAAGGTGCAACCTTGGGCGTAGGCATTGCGGAAATTATTCCCCAAGTATGTCGCGACCCCGTCATAGGTGGGTCCTGATCCAATATTGGCAACGCCCTTCGTCAACTTGGCCTGTGGTCCAGGAACGCCATGAGGCCCATGAACTATGTTTGTTTTTGGCACGTTATAGTTTTCCAAGCCTGTCACATGGAGCAATTGCACATCCAAATCAACTGATGGCTCCCGGTCGGGAGAACGGAACTGAGTACCATCCGACCTCTTGTAATTACCCATCTTCACGTGGAATGCCTTCTCGATGTCAGCGACGTTACCACTCACGTCCAGAACAGCCCGGTTGCCGTAGTTTTGGATGACGGCGAGTTTGTGGTTTTTGGCGTAGGCAATAACGGCCTGGTAATCTTCCTCGGTCGGGCCGAACATTTGCGTGAATTTTTCCGGTGACAGGAACTGACGGTACCGGGGGCTTTTCTTGTCGTAACGGTCCTTGAGGAGATACTGCATGGCTTCGGAGTTTCGCAGGGGCAGGCTGATGGCCAAGTCGAGGTGGTCGGTGGACGCCATGTCCCCGATCCTTGTAGCCGTTGTAGCCTGTGGAGGGACGTGGCCTTTCATCGACTGACGGCCTGCGACTTGGGCCAGTGCCTCGGCTGGCGGACACACGAGCAAAAGAGCTAGCATGACCGACCCTAGGGTAGTTTTCCCTGCCAATCGCACCCAGGGGTGGAAAGCCCCGAAAAGTTTTAATCCTCCGAACGTTTTTTTCGAACGTGTCATGCAATCCTCCGTGAATTCAAAAAAAGAAACGATCCAAAGAAAATGAAATCGGCATGGGTGTCGGTATTTCAAACTTGAACCAGGAAAATTTTACGGAAAAACCGGACGGGAAATTTTCTATGTGCTGTGTATGTGTATGCTTTTGGTGCAAGAAAGGAAAAGGAAAAACCCGTGCTTCCGTCGACCACGCTCAACCCTTCATCACGGTTTGGATACTGACTTATCCGCCTTTACCCCGAAGTGATTTAGGCGATTGTGTTAATATATTTTTGACGGGACGCTGTAGGCCTGTTGCAAGGTTGTCCGCGAATAGGTACCCGCCGTGGACAAGGAAAAGGGCGGAAAGTACTACACCCTAGCGAATAGAAGAAAGCATGAAAAAAATAATATCCGATGTATGTGCTTTTAAACCTCGTTTAAGCCTATCCAATCTGTTGACCCTTCATGGGCAAGTCCGGAAATCCTATGGACTCGTTTAAAGGGGCGGTTCTCCCCGCCGCCAACCGTCGCCTGTTTTGGGTCCTGGCGCTCCTACCCGTCCTTTTGACAATCTTGTTCTACCTCCCCGTTCTGAGGAATGGATTTGTATATTCCTGGGATGACAGCGAGGTTATTTCAAACAACATTCATATCCGGTCATTCCGTTTTTCAAATCTCTATTGGATGTTCACCGACATCACCACGGGGTACTGGATGCCGCTGACCTGGCTATCTCTTGCCCTGGATTACCAATGGGGCGGTCTCAACCCCATGGTCTACCATGGAACAAATCTTCTATTACATAGCCTCAACACCCTGGTGGTTTTTTTCCTAGGCTATCGGCTGATTCCCCTGACCAACTTTATAGCTGGCACTCCGGGGGAAAATTCGCCTCGGAAAGGGGCTGTATCCGCAGCCTCCCTGACTGCGCTTTTGTTCGGGCTCCACCCCATTCACGTGGAAGCAGTCGCCTGGGCTACGGAAAGAAAGGATATGCTATGCGGTTTATTTTTCCTCCTGAGCCTCTTGGCTTACCTGGGTTACGTCTCCGCCAAGGGAAAAAAACCGTTTCAATACGCCGCGTCACTGGGTTGCTTCTTATTGTCTCTTATGGCTAAACCCATGGCTGTGACGCTTCCGCTGGTTTTCCTTTTATTGGATGCGTGGCCGCTCAAGAGATTAAGGCTGGGTTGGGCCAAGGTTTTCTTGGAGAAAACGCCGTTTTTCCTCCTGTCCATCCTATCCGGCTGGCTGGCGGTCGCGGGCCAGACCCAAATGGAGGCGCTCCCAAGCCTTCAACAATTGAGCCTTCCTTACAGACTCATGAACGCTTGCCATTCACTGATTTTCTACTTGTCGGAGGTATTCGCGCCCGTCCATTTAGCCGCTTTCTATCCATTGCCATCGGAAGCGCAAGTTTATTCCCCCGGATACATCTTCTCGGGTATGGCCGTGGTCCTCCTCTCCATCGTTTGTTTTGTTTACCGTCACAAGCGCCCTTATCTGGCGGTGGTTTGGCTGTTTTATATGGTGACCCTTACCCCGGTCATGGGCCTTTTTCAATCGGGAACACAAGCCGCCGCAGTCCGCTATGCCTATCTCCCCCTTTTGGGATTCTTCTTTCTGATCGGTTCGTGCGTTTCCTTTACGTTTTCAAAGTACCGGCTGGTGCTAGGCCTTTTGTCTCTCCTCCTGGCGGTTTTCATGGGCTTTGGGACAGTCCGTCAAATTGAAGTTTGGAGGGATTCCCTGTCACTATGGGAAAACGCGGCAAGTGTGTATCCAGGTATTTCCGTGAAGATCCAATTGAACCTGGGTGAAAGTTATGCGTGGGCGGGACGTTTGGATGATGCCCTCCGGGCTTATGACTTGGCCGTCAATTTGCAACCGCCATTGTCCGGCCTCCATAACGGGCGGGGTGTCGTATTGAGCGCGATGGGCCGGATGGACGAGGCGGAAAAGGAATTCAAGTATGCCATTTCAGTAGACCCCCTCGATCCGCCCCCCCACCAGAACCTTTGGAAACTCTATGAACGGGAGGGGAAGCGGAATGCGGCCCTGGTGGAAATTCAGGAAGCGGTCCGATTGAAGCCGGATTCCGCCGTGTATCTCAGTGACCTAGGGGATGTCTATACCCAACTGAACAAGAAGAAGGAAGCCCAGGAGGCCTTTCTCCATGCCGTCCAATTGGATCCATCCAATGCGCGATACCTGGTCGAACTGGCGGGTTCCTGGGAAAGTCTCGGAAAGATGGACGAGGCGGGTGCCTGTTACAAGCATGGAATGGTCCTCCATCCCCAAGAGCCGGTTTTTTACCTGAATTTGGGGGAAATGTATTTAAGCCGGGGCATGTTTTCCCAAGCCGTGGAAGTGTTGTCGAGGGCCATCCAACTTTGGCCTGGAAATGCGGAAGCGGCCAAGTTATTGGGGGAAGCCTACCAAAAATCCGGGCAGTCCGGCTTGGCGGAGCAATATTTCGAAAAGGTCCAGGCCTTAAATGGCGGAACCGCGAATCATGTAAGGGATGATCGACCGTAATAATAACAATGGGGCCAGGCCTACATATTACACTATATAATGAAAACAAAGGGGTCGGGCCAACACATTACACTTTAGAGACGATAATGGGCTGGTACGGAAATTCTAAAATGTAAAATGTAAGCCAGACCCCTTCTTGTTTTTGGTTCACAAGGCGAGTTAAAACGAAATAGAGGCCAAAAGTAGTTATAATCACAAAGTCTTCCAACTTGACAATGTGCAAAAAGTTGCATATCCTAATAGGGAGCCTGAATTCATGCGTTATTTTGAAATGCCGCATTTCCAAAGGTTTAGCAGGAACCATTTAGGGGCCAGGGAATATGTGGCGTATCAATTGCAGATTAAGAAGATTTTCCTGGAGGTTAAGGAAAAGGGCCGGTTGGAAAAAGTCTTAAGGACCAAGGACGGGGAAGCCAGCATCACTTATTACTACTACGACCCCGCTGAAAAAATCCTTTACGTCTTGGCGGGACATTTAACCCGGCCAGGAGAGCCAAGACCGGATGAAATAAAGGCCATTGAAGGCTATATCCGGCAGATTGAAGGGGGTAGGCCATGAAAACTTTAAACAGGAAAGCGCCTTACGTTAAGGGCATGATTTCACACGAAGAAAGCATGAAACAATTGAAGAAGACTAGGCCGGAAGTCTACAAAGCTTTGAAAGACCCGGAACCAAGGGCTTGCTTGGCCTGGAACTTGATGGAATACCGGCATGAGAAAGGGTTAACCCAAAAATCCTTGGCTGATAAGGCCGGTGTCAGCCTTCGAACGGTGGCCTACATCGAGGACTATGAGGAAAAATTCAGCCCCAATATCAAGATTGTTCAGGCAATAGCTAAAGCATTGGGAGTGAAATTCACTGACCTTTTCGAAACGGTGGACATAACTAAAGCTCATAGTTAGGCCGGGTGCACCTATGACGGAACAGAAAAACTAAGTAAAAAAAGATCACTTTAACAATTTAATAAGAAAAAAAAGGGGTCGGGCCCTTCTTGTGCATGGCCCTCGCAAAAAGGATGGTGTGCAACTGATTTAGCCAAGACTGCTCTTAAGGTTGATTCAGATACTGCGAAACTATCTGACATTTGGAAAGCTGCTCAAGCCGTCTACGGCAAATACGCTCCAGAAGTATTGCCTTTTGTGCAAAAGCAACTCGAAGATGTTGGGCTTTCAGATTTTTAAGGAGATTTATGTATTTTGCTTTGATGAAAGGAAGGGGCGTTGTTGTGGGTTACCCCTATCCAGATAATAGTTATTTAGCTGAAATCTATGACATGAAAAAAATGTGTGGGTACTGTGGTCGAAATAAAATTCAATTAAGAGACATTTGTTTAACAAAAGGATTTTCAGACAATTATGATTTCTTTAGAACGAATGGGATAAGTGAGTTGTTTTGCAAGGAGGAAGTTGCAAAAAAAATTGAAGCTGCAAAATTATCCGGTGTTTTCTTTCAAGATATTTATTCCCGAGTTCCATAAGTAAGTGCAACACTCAGTGCAAGAAGAAAGCCGCCTCCATAGGATAGGCGGCCATGAAAAAAAACTACAAGCATTTAAGCGTTGAAGAAAGAGATCACTTGGCCGTTTTGAAGGGGAAAGGTCATGGGGTCCGGGATATCGCCAGAATCCTCAAGCGTTCCCCATCCACCATCTCCCGCGAACTCAAGCGCAACGCCCCAACCATCCGCACGGGTTATTACTTAGCCCACCGTGCCCACCTACGATATATCGTCCGTAACCAGCAACGGGCACGCCGTTTACGCCTGAAAACAAAGCGAATTCGTGCCTACGTCCGCCGTCAATTGAAACGAGGTTGGTCTCCTGAACTCATTTCGGGTCGTTGGAGCTGCCTACATCCCAAGCAAACCATTGGCCCCGAAGCCATCTACCAGTGGATTTACATTGAGGCCACTGATTTGATCTCTTACCTCGTTCGACACCACCGGCAACGTCTCTCTTTCGGCCACAGCCGTAAGCACGCCAAAAACCATATTCCAGGCCGTGTTTCCATCGACAAAAGGCCCAAGGCCGTCAACCAACGCAAGCAGTTCGGCCATTGGGAAACCGACACCATGGTCTCCCGTGAAAGCAAAGTCGCCATGCGGGCTCTCGTCGAACGTCAAAGCCGTTTTTCCAAGTTGGGAAAGCTCAAACGAAAAACAGCTGCCCAAATGAGTCACAGCCTCAATCGTACTTTAGGCCGCTTCCCTCAAGAAGCTCGTCTGAGTTTGACCTACGACAATGGAACCGAAAACACCAACCACCTGGAAACCAACCGCGTGCTTGGTACAAAATCCTTTTTCTGTGCGCCTTTCCACAGTTGGGAAAAAGGCACTGTAGAAAATACCATTGGTCTTGTTCGCCGTTATTTGCCCAAAAAGACTGACCTTGCTAAAGTATCTCTCAAAGAATTCAAAGCCATCGAAAGATGGCTCAATCACAGGCCCAGAAAATGTTTGGGTTTTAAAACTCCGGCGGAAGTCTTCCGGCGAAGTGTTGCACTTACTCCGTGAATTCAGCATTATAGAAAAGAGCGATCAAAAGAATTAATGCGTGGTTTTTTGCAGATGAGGATCGAGAAAAAAATTTCCATGGGGTTAGAAAATCTTTCAAAATTACAACGGATAAATTGTCCTGTTCTAAAAGTTCCTATTTATGGTTGTTTGGAAAAACCTTGTGGGAAGTATATATTTTCATTTCCGGACGATTTGAACGCAACGAATCTTAAGTCGGGATCGGATTTCGTTTTGGCTGATGAATGGTTGGGGGATGGCGGGTTAGCTTTTAATCAAATTCTTGTTTCTGAAAAATTCAAAGAATTGTACGAAATAGAGGGCTGGAGGGGTTTGGAAATCAATTCTGTTTGGAAAATAAGAGGGGGTAAGGAGAGTGCTAATTAGAAGTTTAGCAGGAATTTTTACCTGCACATGGCCCTCGCAAAAAGGATGGTGCGCAACATTTATCCATACGCTCCAAGAGTTGATCGGGGGTCAGATCGTAGCCGGTTTCAGTTTGGAAGGGTTCCCTGCACATGGCTGTTTCAAAAAAGATGGTGTGCAACAGCCTAAGGGGGATTTGTAACAATGGGGCCAGGCCTACATATTACACTATATAAAATGGAGAAAACATTTAAACTGTAGCCATGCCAAGGCCTAAACGGATTCATTACGAGGGAGCGGTGTACCACGTCACCTCGCGCGGGAACGAGCGGCGCAAGATCGTCATGGACGACACGGACCGCTGGATGTTCGTGAGGCTCCTGGGGGAAATGGTCGGGGAAAACGGGGTGGTTTGCCACGCCTGGGTACTCATGGACAACCATTACCACCTGTTGCTGGAAACGCCAGGGGCGAACCTTTCCCTGGCCATGAAGCATTTGAACGCCCTCTACACACAAAAGTTCAACAAGAAGCACCACCGCAACGGACATCTGTTCCAAGGCCGATTCAAGGCCATCGTGGTTGAGAAAGAAAGTTATTTGAAGGAATTGTGCCGGTACCTGGTCTTGAACCCGGTGAGGGCCCGGATGGTCAAACACCCGAAAGCGTGGAAATGGAGCAGTTACAGGGCGACGGTGGGGCTGGAAAGGCCTGAAAAATGGCTGGAAACGGATTGGATTTTAGGCCAGTTCAGGAAAGAGAAGAAAGAAGCCCAAAAAGCCTTTGTGTCATTCGTGGCGGAGGGGATGGGAAAAAAGGAATCCCCCTGGGAGAACTTGTCTAACCGGGTCTACCTGGGCGGGGAAGGTTTTTTAAGTCACGTGCACGAGGTAGGCCAAAAACACAAGCATTTGGATGTGCCGAAATATCAAAAACACGTGTTGAAACAGGATCCGGAGGCGGTTCTGAAAAAGGTGGCGAAGGTTTATGGGGAAAAGCCGGAAGAGGTATTGCGTGCGGGGCGAAGAAGGAGCGAGGCGCGGGCAGTGGCGATTTACCTGCTCAAGAAAGAATCGGGCTTAAGCCTGGGGGAAATCGGGAAAAGAATGGGGGTCGGTTTTTCGGCGGTGGGGAACCAATGGTCGAAGGTCAAAAGAAGGCTGGCCGAGGACCCCAAGTTCGGCCGGATGATTATATTGTGTAAAATGTAGGCCTGGCCCCTGACATGCGCAGAATCGCCAAAGTCGAGTAAGTAACATGGGAACCGAGGGTTCCGCAAAGGGGAAAAAATGGGCGTGTGGGACAAGGAATACAGACACTGGTTGATGAAAGCTGAGCCCGACGTTTATCCGGTCGAACAGTGGAAGAAAGACAAGATCACCTTTTGGGACGGGGTGCGAAATTACACCGCCCGGAATTTCATGCGGGACAAGATGAAAAAGGGCGATGGGATGCTTTTCTATTATTCAGGAGGCAAACCCTCAGGCATAGCCGGGGTGGGGGAGATTGTGAAGGAAGGCTACCCCGACCACACGGCCTTTGATGCCAAAGATGTGCATTACGACCCCAAGAGTGACCCCGCGAAACCCTCCTGGTACATGGTGGATGTAAAGTACGTCAGGGCCTGCAAGCAGATTATTCCCCTCGATTTTTTAAAGAAGGTCCCGGGGCTCAAGAATATGGCTCTCTTTAAATATTCCAGGCTTTCCGTCCAGCCGGTCACGGCCAAGGAGTGGGAAATTATCCAGGGCCTCATCGACGCCCAGGAATAGTATTATTTCATTTCCGCTTTTAACTTATCCCATTCGATGTGGGTGAAGGGCCGCTCTTTTTCCATCTTTAATTCCTTGGCGAGGGCCTCCAGCTTTTCCATGCGCTCCGTGTTGGAAGGATGATCCGAGAGAAAACTCTTGAAGGGCGAATCGGCGGTGGAGTTTTCGGCCTGCATTTTCTTGAAAAATCCGATGAAGGGTTCGATCGGGAGTTGGGCCCTGGAAAGAATCTGGGCGGCCCCCTGGTCGGCTTCCTCTTCTTGTTTGCGGCTGAAGGAGAGTTCACCCAGTTGGCCTAGGCCCTCGGCGGCCTTGGAAAGATCCCCACTCCCTAAAAACAGCCCCACCCATATTCTCCAACCCAATTTGTGTACCACTTGCCGGATCACGTGTCGTTTTAAAACATGGGTCATCTCGTGCCCCAAGACCCCGGCCACCTCCTCGGGGGAGTCGGCCTGGCCCAAAAGTCCGGTCAAGACGATCACCGTTCCCCCGGGCAGCGCCATGGCGTTTGCTTGCTTGTTCTTGATGACGTAAAGCTTGAAGGGATAGCCCGGATTGTCGGGGATGGCGCTTTTAAGCCGGTCCAGGATGGCCTGGACGGCCTGGACGGCCGGATCGGTCGCAGGCAGGGGGCTGCCGAATTGGCCCCAGCCGGGCGGCATCTTGGCAGACCATTCCACTTCCTGCTTCACCGAAAAATGCCTCAAGACCCAGGCGGTGGCGCCTTCCGTAAAGCCCCAATAAATTCCCCCGCAAATGAAAAGGGTCAGGGTCCCGGCGAGGGCGAGATTCAGCCATTTTCGCCTCACGTTGGTTTGAAACCGGTCGCCGAAATGGATCAAAAATTCGCGCTTGTCCGGCGGGACCCTCACCGAAAGGGCCATCCGAAATTCGGTTTCCTTTACCGTCAAACTGCCAATTCCCTTGGCCGGTTTGCCGGGGGTGATGAGAAGCAACTCCCCGTTCTCGCCCGCGTGGTCAAACTCCAGGGACCGGTATTCCCATTCGACTGCCGGTTTATCGTCTTGAAGAATTTGAAGAACCCTGGTTCCCAGCTTGAGGCGGCAGGCTTTGGGCCCGCCGCTCCCATCCGGGGAAAAGGCGGCCGCCGGATACTCCAGCATCAACCCCGCCTGGGCATATACCGCGTGAGCCAGTGGGCCAGGGCCTGGGGGCTTCGGCTTTGGGTGTAAACCGTGCCGGGGCCTTTAAATAAGCAGACAAAGCCCTGTCCCGAGGTGAAGGAAGTGACCAGGCCCTTGGAAGCCAGCCGGGTTTTGTAGGCGGTGGAGGCCGTCCAAGCCACCAAGTGGTGGTTGCTGACCACGTATTCTTCTTGTGCTGCCAGCTCGTGCTTGCGAATGGCGCCGTAGGAAGTCAAAACCATGGTGCCCTTGCCGGAAATGCGGGCGACGAAGAAACCCGCCCCGGAGAAAAGCCCCTGGGAGAGGTTTTGCATTTTGGGGCTGAGCTTCACGTCCTCCGTCGCCGCCAGGAAACCGCCTTTTTGAACCATATAATCCACGCTTCCGTCCATATCCACTAATTCCACTTCTCCCGGGGGGGCTGGCGCCAATATCACCTCGCCGGGTCCGTTTTCGGCGGTCAATTTCTCGAAGAAAAAAGTCTCGCCCGTAAGCAGCTTGCGCAAAAAGGACTGTCCCAAGCCTCCCCGCATCTGGCCCCGAATGTCGATGTTGGGGCTCATGCTCACCAAGGAACCGGATTCGGCGTAGACGGTATGCCCTTGCGGTAGGTCAGCGTGAACAACGGGGAACTCACCCGAGAACATGACTTTAAATTGGATATTGGAAGAAGACGGCATGGATGCCTCCCGAAACGGATGATCAACCTAAAAACAAAAGGAGTATAAACCCGTACTGGTAAGCTTGATTTTTATTTATCATGAAAGGATTGGGTTAAAAGGATTCAAAAGTGATAATTTACCGGCAGGAAACCTGGGAAAAATTCAGGACCAATAACAAAACTTCAATATTTCACCGCGAAGACGCAAGGATTGCGAAGAAAAACAAAGTTTTGGTACAGGGTCTTAATAACCCTTGGGATTGTCCTTGGTTGTAATGGATATCTTGTAGGTCCGGCTTTCCCCGCTGACCCGGCAAAGGGCCAGGAAGGGATGGCCCAAGGCCCATTGTTTTCTCAAGTCTTCCGATTCCTTCATCAATTCCTTGATATAGACATCCAACATTTCCTGTGCGTACTCCCGGACCCTTTCCAAACTGCGGTTATTAGGCCTTTGGAAACCGAAATGCTCATCCACATTGGCTTGAATGACAGCAGTCAATTGGGTGATGATTTTGAGTTCTTTTTCCATGGTCGAATCCCAAAGGTTCATTAAATTCCGTGACACCTATTATACCTGACAGTTTTTTTTTCGCACAACCCACGCGGGATTCCTAAAAAACGCTCACACTGTTGATGCGAGATGAAGAATCAGGCTGGGGTACGCCGGGAATCTCAAAATAAATCCAGGTATCACCTACTCGGCCAGAGGGAGGGGTGGACATGACCCAACTTTGCGCAATAGGTTTTAAAGAGGGTAGGAAAAGAGGCCCCAACTGTAGCAGAAACAGATTGACCGCATAGACTTGCCCCGGTTGGGGGCCAGTTAAATCCTTCTGAGTCCAATAGTCCCAATCCATACCATAAACTCTGGGATCGATGGCCCCGCCAAACTGGGCCAAGCGGACCGGGCCCCAGTGTTTTTCCCGGGCGGTCTCGGCTAGCCGTTTTAAGTCTTGGCCCATATCCAAGTTGGAATCACCCAAAAAATAGATTTTCCTTTCTTGCGGGATCAGATCATTGAAATAACTAATCATGTTGGGTTCGTTAGTTAGCGAGCTAGCGGCATGCCAGGCCAGCAACCCTGCCAGAGCGATCCGTTGGGGTGCCCTTCCGTCCACGGTCGTCCATGCCCAAACCTGGCCCATCCATCGCACGACCCAAATGATCAAGAAGGGATAGGCGGGCAGCAGGTACCGGACCCCGAGGTTCTGGACAGGAAGGATGGAGAGGAAGATGAGGAGGGGGGCCGCCCATATCCAGGATTCGACACGTGACTTCCACGCAAGGGTCCACCCTGCGGTGCAAAGGATCATAATAAAAAAGGGCAGGGTGGTCTTTAGCGCAAAAGTCACCGGGAAATAGAGCCAATGGTTTTGACGGGATGCCAGTCCCAGAAAATAAGTAGGATGATGGAAATCCGAGTAGTGTGCCATATCCATCAAACCATTCCAGAAATAGGCCCAAGGGGGCGAATGTTTTGGTTCCAAGAGCGTACCGGGTAAGTAGATAAGGCAAAGGCAAGCACCAAAACCAGCTAAGCCGGCTATCCACCCCTTCACCCGAAAAGATGGCTCTGGATTGTCTTTCTGGAAACATTGAAATATTTGCAAAAGGACAAATAAGGGAACCAAAACCAAGGCCGAGAATTTACAGCAAACCGCAGCGGCAGCCAGAGCCCCGGCCCGGAAGCCCCTCCAGGGACCGGGATTTTCAAGATAGTATTCAAATGCCAATACTGCGGAGAAAAAGAAGAAGGTCACGGGAATATCAGCCAAGGCCACTCCGGAATAAGCCAATATCGTGGGTTCAAAGACCCAAAGAATCATGACCCCCAGAAGCACTATGGCTGAGTCTTGTTGAACTTTCCAAAACAAGAGTAAGCCGATACCCAGTCCGAAGAGGAGGCTAGCCAACCTGCCCAAGAGAACCATCCGTTCAAATTGATCCCGGTTGAGTTGGAAGAAAAAAGAATAAGCGCGTAACTGGGTTTCCCGCATTCCGAGTGGAACGGATCGATTTAAACTCAGAAATTTAAGGGGAACGGCCGCCAAGGCCTTAGGCAGGGGAGGATGATAATCGTGCGTTACGACGTCGCCCGACCAATAGAAAAATCCGTTGGTTAATTCAATCGGTTCATCGTCAGTGGGAGAATTTTCTAAAAGGTTTGGAAAAATTTGGAGGCAAAAAATTAGGCCGAAAAGGCAAAACCAGGGCCATAAAACTTCACCATTAAAAAAGCGCATGATTCTATTTTAAATCGTCCCATTCCCAAGCTGACAAATTATTAGCGGGTAATAGCTCATTTTAAAACCCGGTGACGTAAAGAAGTTTTTTCGCGGATTCGGAGGTTTTGGTAGCGTCGGCCAAGGGCGGTCCGATGGAGTCCCAGGTGCCGTTAACCAAGGCGTTGGGCTCGGACTCGTGGATGTTAAACTTTGCCGCTTCTTTTCCGTCGTAAAGGAGGACCTTTTCCACGCATCGAGGCAAGGGAAAGGGCTATTAACATAAAACTTTTCAGCTGTCATTTGATTAAGAGTAGAAACTAAAAATGGATAAAGGCGCCGGGTAATTCAGAAAAATGGTGAAGGATCCTTTTCGCGCCAGCCCTGCGCAATTCTTCCTCGGTGCCAAAGCCCCAGGTAACTCCCACGGGCTCGATATGGTTGTTAAGGGCGGCGATGACGTCATGTTCCCGGTCCCCGACCATGAAGATGGGCGTTTGGGGTTTTTCGATTTTCAGGAGATGATTGATTAACTCGGCCTTGTCCGAATGAGTCCCATCCGCCTCGCACCCGTAAATACCCCCAAAAAATCCGTCCAATTTGAAATGCTCGATGATCCTTTGGGCATAGGGCTGGAGTTTGGAAGTCGCCACGTAGAGTTTGAAGAAAGGCTGGAGGGCGGCGAGACCTTCCGGGATGCCCTCATAAACTTGGTTTTCGAACAGGCCCGATCGACCGTACTCCTCACGGTAAATCCTTAATGCTTTCATCCCGAGTGAGGCATCGCCGCCCGCCAGTTTCGCGAGGGAATCTTGAAGGGGCGGGCCCACGCACCAGTGTAAATTCACCGATGGGTCGAGGGGCATCCCCAGCTCCCTCATCGTGTAATGGATGCACTTGAAAATGCCCACTTGCGGGTCCGTCAGGGTCCCATCCAGGTCGAAAAGGATGGTGCCTTTTTGTTGGGAAGGCATAAAAAACACCTACTTCTAACGCAAAGCCGCCCCGCTGGCATGATTTGATTTCTAATCATGCGGGGCAGTACCGCCTTCAATTTAACTATTAATTGATAGGCGGCACGCCAAGAAAGACTCAAGTTTAGAAAAAAACCAAAACCCTGGATTTTAGGATTTCAGGTTTTTACCCCAATCCTTATGTTCCCTTTGCGTCTTGGCGACTTTGCGTTGGCTGTTGGTTCTTAGAATCCGGAGACGTAGGGCAACTTTTTCGCGATCCCGGCGGTTTTGCCGGCGTTGGCCAGGAGAAGACCGGTCGAATCCCATGTGCCGTTCACTAGGGCGTTTCGCTTGGACTCGTGGATGTCGAACTTGGCGGCTTCCTTGCCGTCACACAAGAGAACTTTTTTCTCCAAATCCACTACGAAAGTGGCCTGCGGATTGTCCTTCACCATCTTCTGGAGCCTTTGGATTTCGGCCTGGGGCGCGGTCATGGTGGGGATGCCCAGCATGGTGCAGTTGCCGGCGAAGATTTCCGCGAAAGACTCGCCCAGGATGGCCTTGATGCCCCAGCGTAGGAGGGCCTGGGGCGCGTGCTCGCGCGAGGAACCGCATCCAAAATTCTGATTCACCAACAGCAGGCAGGCCCCCTGATACTGGGGCATGTCAAAGGGATGGCCCTTGGATTTCCCCTGGGAATCGACGCGTTCGTCCATGAAGGGGTACTTACCCATGTTGGTAAAGGTGATTTCCTTCAGGTAGCGGGCCGGAATGATGCGGTCCGTATCTATATCATTTCCCTCAACGGGTATGGCCTTGCCGGTGATTTGGGTGATCTTGCTCATTTGTTATTCTCCTTAAAACCGAGATGAACCACGGATTAAAGCCCTAAGGCACCCCTCACCCCAACCCTCTCCCTCAAGGGGCGAGGGAGACAACCTATCAACCCACTTCCCGGTCGTGAATGACTGAACCACTCCTTCTCCCCTTGAGGGTGAAGGCCGGGATGAGGGGTGGGGTTTCTTTATTTCATCAGTTCTCGGACGTCCGCCACCTTGCCCGCGATTGCGGCGGCGGCCACCATGGCGGGGCTCATCAGCATGGTGCGCCCCTCCTTGCTTCCCTGGCGGCCGATGAAATTGCGGTTGGACGAGGAAGCGGAAATTTCCTTGCCCTTCAGCTTGTCGGGGTTCATGGCCAGGCACATGGAACAACCCGCCTCGCGCCACTCGAAACCCGGCCTCGGTAAAGATCTTGTGAAGCCCTTCCTTCTCGGCCTCCAGCTTCACCTTTTGGGAGCCGGGAACCACGAAGGCCCGCACGCTTTTGGCTACCCGGCGGCCCTTGGCCACCTTGGCCGCTTCCCGCAGGTCACTGATGCGCCCGTTGGTGCAGCTTCCGATGAAGGCCACGTCGATGGGCGTGCCCTTGATGGGTTGCCCAGGCTTCAGGTCCATATGCTGGTAGGCCAGCTCGACCGTCTTGACCTCATCGGCTGAAAACTTGCCGACCTCGGGCAGTTTGTCGTTCACGCCCACCGATTGGTCGGGGGTGATGCCCCAGGTCACGATGGGCTCGATGTCGGCGGCGTCGAAGTTGACCACGTCGTCGTATACCGCGTCCTTATCCGATGCCACGGACTTCCAATAGGCCAGGGCCTTTGTCCCATTTGTCCCCGACCGGGGCTTGGGACCGTGCCCTTCAGGTAATCGAAGGTGGTCTGGTCCGGGTTGACGTAGCCTACCCGGGCGCCGCCCTCGATGGCCATGTTGCAAACCGTCATGCGTTCTTCCATGGTCATGGCGTCAAACACGCTGCCGCCATACTCGTAGGCGTAGCCGATGCCGCCCTTGACCCCCAGCTTCTGGATGACATAGAGGGTGACGTCCTTGGCGGTGACCCCGGGCTTCAACTTGCCGTTCACGTTGACACGGCGAACCTTCAAGGCGTCCATCGCCAGGCACTGGGTGGCCAGAACATCCCGCACCTGGGAGGTGCCGATGCCGAAGGCCAGGGTGCCGAAGGCCCCGTGGGTGGAGGTGTGGGAATCCCCGCAGGCGATGGTCATGCCCGGCTGGGTGAGCCCCATTTCGGGCCCCACGATATGCACGATGCCCTGGTTGCCCGACTTGAAATCGAAGAAGTTAACGCCGAACTTGCCGACGTTTTTCTCGATGGCCCCCATCATTTGCTCGGCCTCAGCGTCCGCGAAGGGCCTGGCCTGGCTTTGGGTGGGCACGATGTGGTCCACGGTGGCGAAGGTGCGGGTCGGGGTAGGCCACCTTCAGGCCCTTCTCCCCGATCATGTCGAAGGCCTGGGGGCTGGTGACCTCGTGGATCAGGTGCAGGCCGATGAAGAGCTGGTACTGGCCGGTGGGGAGCTTGTCCACCACGTGGGAATCCCAGATTTTGTTGTATAGAGTGCCTTTAGCCATTTGAAAACCCCTAAATCGAATTTCACCGCCAAGACGCCAAGAAGGATTTAAAAACTATAGGTTGGAAGATTAAATATGTAAAAGATATATTATTTATAATTATTATAGTTAAAGACTATACATGATTAATAGCCGTCCTTGGCGTCTTGGCGGTGGATAAGGTTTGTTGAATGGAAACTCACCAGTTCGTTACTTTCTGGCGGTGGCCCAGACGGGTCGGTTCACGGCCGCGGCCAAATCTTGCAACGTGTCCCAGCCTTCGTTAAGCATCCAGATCGCCAAACTGGAGGATGAGCTGGGCGGGCCCCTTTTTGAGCGAACGAGAAAGGGGGGCAAGCTCACGGCCCGGGGCGAGACTTTTTTACCCAGGGCAAAGACGATTCTCGACCAAATGGAATCGGCCCGGGAAGACGCCAAGGCCTTGTCCGGCCTGACCCTCGGCAAGGTCAGCTTGGGCTGCATGCCCACCACGGGGGCCCACCTGCTTCCGCCGATCCTCACCGCGTTCAAGAGGGCCTACCCGAAGATCCAGGTCCATTTGAAGGAGGAATCATCCCCCAACCTGGCTTTGGCCCTCGATCAGGGGGAAGTGGAACTGGCCATCATGGACGAGGCGGGACTTCGTCCCTCTTTGGAACACCTGACCATCCTGACCGAGGAATTGGTCCTAGCCCTGCCGTTGAAACACTCTCTGGCGGGAAAGGGGCCCTTGAGCCTAAAACAGGTGGGGGAAGAACCCTTTATTTTGATGAAAACGGGACAGGGTTTCCGCCAGATCACCCTGGATTTGTACCGAAAGGCGGGCCTGGAACCCAAGGTGGTTTTCGAGAGCGGGGGCATCGAGACGGTGCAGGCACTGGTGGCGGCAGGCCTAGGCATCAGCCTGGTGCCCCGGATGGTGGCCAAGTTCCCCGGCGTGGCCTACGCCCGGATTTCGCAGTCCAAGGCCATCCGCACCCTTTCCCTGGCCTGGCGCAAGAAAGCCCCCTTATCGAGTGCGGCGGAAGCGCTGAAAAAAGTGATATCAAGCACTATTTAAAATTGATTCCTGTAAACCCCTTGCTTTATTTTCAAGCCCCTTCTTAGCATTGGCCGGAAATGAAATTTTCAGTTTCATAAAGGGGGCGTGGATGAAAATCGGCCTGATCGGTTCGGGAGTCGTCGCGCAAACATTGGGAAAGAAGCTGGTGGAGCTGGGCCATGAGGTTTACCTGGGGACCCGCGACCCCAAGAAGCTGGATGAGAAAAAGAACATGGCGGGAACCTTGAACGAGTGGCTGGCCAGCGTGAACCACAAAGCCAAGGTCGTCACCTTCAAGGAAACCGCGGCCCAGGGGGAAATCCTCATCAACGCCACCCACGGCCAGGCCTCGGTGGAGGCGCTCCACTTGGCCGAGGCGGATAAGGTGGGGCCGAAGGTCTTGATCGACACGGCCAATGAGCTGGATTTCAGCAAAGGCAAGCCCCAGGCCCTGGCCAGTTCCGCGCGTTCGGTGGCGGGCAATATCCAGTCGGCCTTTCCCAACCTGAAGGTGGTGAAGACCCTCAACACCATCGCCGCGCCCATCATGGTGAACCCCCAGATCGTCAAGGGCGGCGACCACACGATCTTCATGGCGGGCAACGACAAGGACGCCAAGGCCAAGGTGGCCGACCTTTTAAAGTCTTTCGGCTGGACGGACATCATGGATTTGGGGGATATTTCCGCCGCCCATGGACCCGAGATGTACATGGGGATGTGGGTTTCCCTTTATGCGTCCCTGCAGAACGGAATGATCAACATCAAGGTCCAAAGGTAAAAAGGATCAATCATGCAGGAACAACAAACCGGGGCGCCCGACAGCACGGCGGTGCGGGTCGCCTTGTGGCGCGCCCTGCACGTCCAGGCCGATCCGCCGCCGCATGTGCTTGAGGACGAAATCGGGCTGAAACTGGCGGCCCCCGACGAGGGCTGGCGCAACCGCCCCGACATGAACCTGGAATTCACGCGGCTGTTCCGCTCCTCCATCGTGGCCCGTGCCCGCTTCATCGAGGACCTGGTCGGGGAAGAAGGTGGCCGGGGCGTCCGCCAATACGTGATCCTCGGAGCCGGCCTGGACACCTTCGCCCAGCGCAGGCCCGAGACCGCGTCCAAGATGCGGATCTTCGAGGTGGACAAGCCGGGCGCGCAGGCCTGGAAGCGCCAGCGCCTGGTGGATCTCGGCTTCGGCATTCCGGAATGGCTGCGGTTCGTGCCGGTCGATTTCGAGGCGGGTGGTTCCTGGTGGGAACGGCTCAAGGCCGCCGGTTTCGACGCCGGCCAGCCTGCGGTCCTGGCCTCCACCGGCGTCAGCATGTACCTCACGAAAGACGCGATCGCGGCCACCTTGGGCCAGATCGCGGCGCTCGCCCCGGGCTCCACGCTGGCCATGACCTTCCTCCTGCCGGTTGAAATGGCCGAACCCGAGGAGCGAATGGTGTTTGAGGCGGCGAAGAAAGGGGCGGGAGCCAGCGGGACGCCTTTTATCAGTTTCTTTGCCCCGCCGGAGATGCTGGCCCTGGCCCGCGGGGCCGGTTTTAAGGAAGTCCGGCACGTGTCGGCCGCCGCCCTTACCCAGCGCTACTTCACCGGAAGGGCCGATGGCCTCCGGCCGGGAAGCTCGGAGGCGATTCTGGTGGCGAGTACTTAGAAAGTTAATGTCTGAGAAGGAAAAAATTATGGAGGAGAGAGAGCTCAGGTCGAAAAGAAAATTTATTTTACAATTTAATTCTTTTTGGAATTTTTGACCCGCCGCTATGGGCGGTGGCGAACCTAGGTTCGAATCCACCCCATCAACATTAAAACCCAGCCCCCCTAACGGGGAACTGGGCTTTAATGGCGGAGAGAGAGGGATTCGAACCCCCGTTACGATTGCTCGTAAATCTGATTTCGAGTCAGACGCATTCGACCACTCTGCCATCTCTCCGGGTCGTGCCAAACCCTTTTTTAAAAGGGTTTTACTACTTTTCACTTTAGGCCTGAACCTTCTGGTTCGTGCCCTGTGTCATATACGTGTCATTCAAACTCTCTACCCGGCCTAAAGCGGCTTTCCGGTCCTCACGGTCCACCCGGTCATAGCGCCTGAAGACCGCATAGGTCTTGTGGCCCGAAATGGACATGATCACCGTATCGCTGACCCCCGCCTTGCGGAAGTTCGTCACCGCGCAATGCCTCAAGTCGTGAAACCTGAAGTCCTCGATTCCCGCCTTTCGGCACGCAGTCGCAAAGCCGTTCCTAGGGTCTTTAACGCGCCTTCCCTGGAAGAAAAACACGTAAGGGCTTCCCAGAGTCCTGGGTATCCGTTGAAATAGGGCTATTAGCCTTTCGTTCAACGGTATTTCCCGCTTTTCCTGGGTCTTGGTGTCGGCGGCTTCAAGGGTGATGACCCCGTTTTTAAAATCCACCTGATCCCAACGCAAACCCAAGATTTCCCCTCGCCTCATCGCGGTCCAATAAGCCAGTTCCACGATCCTCTGCAAGTGGGGAGGACAGCAGGCCAGCAAAGCCTGGTACTCCTCGGGGGTCAAAGTCCTGTCCCTGGATTGTTCCTTAAAGCGTTGAATCCCTACAATCGGGTCGCGGTCCAACTGCCTGTTTAAAACCGCCCGGCTCACGATGGTTTTCAGGCAGGCCACGTCCCGGTTAAGGGTCGCATTCCTTAAGGTTTTGCCAGACTTAACTTGGTTTCCTTGTTGCCGCCTTTGAATCAGGTAGGCGTCCACCAAGTCCACCGTTAAGCTTTCCAAGGGCCGGGTTCCAAAATAGGTTTTCAGCCTTTCCACGATCTGAGCGTCGTTCCTAAAAGTTTTTTTCCGGGCCTTGGAATAGGCCAGGAAAGAATCCGCCGCCTCTAGGAATGTGGTTTGGGGCTTGTCGCTGTCAAAATACTTTTGCTCAACGATAGCCTGCATTTTTTGGGCTAGAACCCTCTTTGCCTGGACCGCTGGAATCTGTCCCAAACGGACCCTTTTGCGCTTCCTTAATCCTCCTTCCCGGATGAAATAATCCAAAAAATACCCCTTATCGTCCTTGCGGAGATGTTGGGGCAATCCATGGACATTAGGTTTACTCATGACTGCCTCCTAATGTCCCCATCAGCAAGAGGTATTGTATCAGCGACACCCGCCAAATGTGGACTGGCTTTTTGAAAAACTTGAAGGAGCACGGAATACCAAACCCTGGGGTACTTGCCGACCTTCTCGAAAGGCAAGAGGCCCGTTTGCCGCCAATAGCGGACCGTATTAGGGGAAACCCCGGCCCATTCAGCGATATCCTTGTCCGACATTAAATAATTCCGCCGTTCTATATTATTCTTCCTACGATCTACCATTGTTTACCTCCGCTTATATGGTTAAAAAAATAACAGGCCCCAAAGGGGCCACCTTCGGGGAAAGGTGTGGAAAACCCCGCGTCCATAACCTGTTTCATTACCAACAGGTTGTTCGGGGGGTTTTCCACGGTGT
Organism: candidate division FCPU426 bacterium; assembly: GCA_963771075.1. Taxonomy (GTDB): domain Bacteria; phylum Oederibacteriota; class Muellerivitia; order Muellerivitales; family Muellerivitaceae; genus CAVTWJ01. Next base: position 56,802 of record CAVYSE010000027.1, read on the forward strand.
TTGTGTTGCCGTTGCTTTTGACTTTGCCTTTCGCTTTAATCCTTAAATTCTTTAATTCTTCTTCCTTCACGCCCGCGCTTTTAGGGGTGAGTCTGTCTAAGAGGCCAGACCCCACTATCGAATTCCAGCCATCATGTAATGATGCTGGGAGAGTGGGGTCTGGCGTCGCAAGACAGGCGAACCCCTGCACTTTGCGGGCGTTTCCGTGTTTTTTGGGGTAAAGCTGTTTTACCTTCCGCTGGAAATTCCGGTTCACGCTTGCACCCCTTCCGGCTTGGCTTGGTTTGTGGCCTGGATCGCCTTCAGGATGGGGTCTTTCACGAAGGGGAGGTATTCGCCTTCCAGGTTGACCCAAGGCACTCGGATAAAGGGTAGGCCGGCCACCTTTCCGAAAAAGGAAAAGCCCCAAAGGTCTTTCTGCCGGGGATCGCCCTTTAAGTAAGCTGCCAAACCCTCCAAGAGCCTTACGGCCTGTCCTTTGTCCCGGCTGACCACCAATCGCAAAGCCTGGGGGAAGTCCTGGTTCAGGTTTAACACCATGCCCGCCATCTGTTGCCGGTTGTAGGGGCTGTGCTCGTATTCCAGGACAAAGGCGTAGGGTTGCCCTTCCAGGGTGGCCTTGAAAAAGCCGTCCGGGGTGCGCCGGTTAAGCCTTTGAAGCTTAGTCCCGGCCAGCTCCCAGCCCCGGCCTTCTTCCAAAGCCCTCTTCCAGGACATCTTCAAGCCGCATCTCATTTCGTAGTCCGAAAGCCAGGTCAAGCCTTCCAAAGCGGGGTCCGCCTCAAAATGGATTCGCATTTCGAGTAAGCGGCGGTCATGCTCCTTTTCAAAAGTATTGATGCGGGGGGAGCGGACTTCCGGGGAAATGAGGATTCGCGCCAAGCCCGAAAGCTGGTGTAAGGCAGGCCGGGAAAGGTAGTAGTAGGTGTCCTCGTTGGGCAGGTTTTGGGTCTTTAACAGTAGGCCCCTTTCTTCCAAGCCGCGCAAACGAAGGTAAGCCGTTTTATAGGATTGAGTGGGGTGGAACTTCTTGTGGAAAAGCTTGGTCGTGATGAACTTGTTGGAGTGGATATAGGCCAGGACTTGAATGTCCTGGGTTTCCAATTCCTGGGCCTGCTGGTTGAGAAAGGGATGGGCGGGTTCGGTCATTGATTATCCCCCATCCGGCTACCGAGTTTCATCGGCTCTTTGGCCTCATTGGGGTTATTGACCAGGGAACTTTCGTTCTCCCTCTCCCGGTATTGCCTAGGAGCAATAACCCATTCGGGGTTGAAGTCCTCCGGGGCGGTGGTCGCCATCCGTAAGTCACTCTGGAAGACATAGACCCCGCCCTCTGCCACTACCTTGACAATGGCTTGCCCGGTCTTTAGCTCTTTGATGCGGTTTGGGTGAAACCGGAACTTTTCCGTGATGGGAACGCTGTACCCGGCCACCGTATGGTCCGCCTTGTAGGAAGTCACCTTGGCTTCCTGGTCGAGTTCGGTTCCGAATTGCCGGGCGAAGGATTCCGCCGTGTCTGGGTCGTTTACTCTCAGGATTATTTTATTGCTGGCCGTGTTCATGACCTGTTCCTGGAACTCAGGGGAAACGCCTTTCAAGTCTCCAAGTGACTGATGGGCCAGGAAGAGGTTCACCTGGGCTTCCCGGCACTTGTTGATGAAATCAATAAACCGGGGATAGGCCAAGTTGTAGAACTCATCCAGGAAAACCCGGAAGGGTTTTTCCGGCGGTTCCATATACCGGTCGGCCAACTGCTCGGACAAGTCCATCATGGCAAGAATGGACAGAGCTTTCGCGTCCTCGGGGTACCGGGCGAAGTTCGGGGAGAAGAGGAAGACTTCTCCCTTTGCCACAACATCCGCCATGCGGATATCCGGGTTCTTGACATTCAAGAGATGGGACCATGCACTGTTGCAGAACCTTTGGAGTTTGTTGACTAACCCGGTTAATTCCATCCTGCGGTCCTTGGGGGACTTGCCAAGCCATTGCTCCTTGAAATACCAAGCGTAGGAACTTTGGGGGTGTCTGTTGCAGTAGGAACCGATGATCTTGAAGCTATCGGCTTCCTGGGTGGCAAAAAGCAAGTCTTGGAAGGTTATGGTGTCCAGCTCTTCTTTTAAGAGGCCAATGAGGTTGTGAAGGAAGGCATCGGCCAGTTCAACGTAATAGGTTTCGGTGTTCTTGGTGTTGGAGTAGAGGGCGGTGAAGACCCGGTTGGCGATGGCGTCCGCGTTGTTCCCATAGAGTGGGTTGTAGTAATGGGAGTGTCTTGGGTTGAGCAAGGTGAAGTGTTTGAGGGTACGGCCACTTGCTTGGCTGACGTAAAAGGCAACATCACGAAGCATGTTGCCTTTTACGTCGCTGATGAAACACCCCAAACCCTGATTTATGGTTTGCTGGATGAAAGGCTTGATGACGAAATGAGTCTTGCCGGTGCCTGTACCTCCGATTATTTGAACATTTTCGTGGAGGGAAGACGTTGGAAAGCCAAACCCCTTTTTGGGGGCTATGAGCAAGGGGTACTTGCCGTAATCAACGTGGTTTATCTTGACGGGCTTCCAGTAAAGGCCATACATGGCCCCGGCGGCCAATAGCACCGCCAAGACGAGGTAAAGCCGGTTGTAATAAGTGGTGAAGGGGTCAAGAAGGGAAATCGCCAATGTGACGGAAACAATTAATTTGGTGGGAATGAAAATGTTCTCGTCGTTTCGCAGAAGGAAAGCTATTCCGTAAGGAAGAGTAAAAAGTAAAGTCCAAAAGCCTATGATGTGATGGTTATAAAAGTCCGCGTCTGGGAAGGTGCCGTCCAGGTTCATGTAGTTTATTAAGCCGAAAAAAGGGTAAAGAAGATTGACGCCGGTGAAGATAAAGGGGGCACAACAAGGAACCAAGATGATCTGGTTGATGGTAACTGCTGAGTCTTTCGTCATCCCGCACCTAGATTTCTAGGGAACCGCCCTATCCACTTCACCCGGCGGTTTCCCGCCAGGTCATTGTTCGGGCCGTTTCTCCCTATCGGATTCGCGGCGCTTCCTGAAGTACTGGGCGTCGATGGCCCGTCGGATTAACTCCGCTCGACTGCCACCTGTTTTCTTCCGATCTTCGTCCAAGGCCAAAATCTGTTGGGGCCAAAGATGAAGAATGATTCGGATTCCACCTTTTCCTTTAGGTCCGCGTTTTTTCTTCAACATGTCCATGAATGTATTCCTCCTTGGAAAATTCGTCAATTTAATAAGTATGCTATACCTACATACCTATTTATGACAGAAAAATCTATATGGGTGGGTTTCCCCTTGAAATTTGTCAGTATTTAATCGTTGAGAAAGCCAAAGAACGAAACCCTGGCATACAAGTTAAAGATTTTTTGCGGGTGGAGGGAAGTTAAACCTTAAAAGTTATTTTTTCGTCTTTAATCAAAATTTTATCATCTGCCAATAACTCTGATATTCCGAGAGATAGCCGTTTTTCAACATTCGAGCCGATCCTTTCATATCCAAAGGCGGTTCCAACTTGATTGACCAATGTCTTAATATTCATGGCGCCGTTAGATTCCAAAACTTTCAATATTCCATATTTAATTTCTATTACAGGAATATGTTCAACATTTCTAATGTCCAATGATTTTGTTTTTCCACGTGGCACTATTGGACTATTGCTAGCAACAACTATGACGTCTCCATTTTCCAGTAATCTAATTTTCCGCTCCTTGACCATCATTTTAAGGACAATATTTACTATCCCTTTGATCGTATCCCCTGTTTTAGCAAATCCGTAAACTTCGCCTAATCTTTCACATAGCAAATCTAGATGAATTGGGGTTTCTTTTATCAGTATTTTGAATATTTCGCTATTAAGTTCGTACTGTTCAGGACCGGGTTTATCGGCTTTGTATAAATTGTTTAACTCCTTTTTTTCTCTAACTAGAGTCTTTAAGTAAATGTTAAACACCATTTTTTGATTGGAAAAAGTGGATGAAGAAAGATTGAAATTGGGATCAGTTAATTTTAGAGATGATGACATTAAAGAAATATCGGGTTTAGAGTTTTGTTTGGGATCGTATTTCGATATGGGTTCGTTAACAGTTTGGTGAATTACTTCCGAAACGGTCGATGCTTCTTTTTTTTGGTAAGTGACATCCATGAACGAACGGCTTCTAAAAGTCGCTCCTCCTGTCTTTTTCGATCATGAAACCAATCGGTTGACCAAACACGATATATATTCCAACCAAGTGAAACCAATATTTCTTCCCTCAAACGATCACGATCTCTAGCGGATCGAATCGAATGATAAGAAGCGCCATCGCATTCCACACCTCCAAGAATTTTATCGGGATTACTGGGATCTTTTACGGCTATATCGATAAAAAATCCAGAGACTCCAAATTGTGGAATGCACTCAAAGCCTTCATTAGTTAATACTTCCATTACCATTTCTTCGAATTCATTTGCAGGCGGTCTGGATTCACGGTCATTTATAATTGCGGGTAATCTACCTGTGCTTGCGTATTGCAAATATTCCTTCAAAACTTTCATCCCTCGTCCAGAGCTTGTTATTTTCTCCGGAATAATTGAAGTTACCAAAATTGTAGAGTATCGAGACCGAGTAAAAAGAACATTGAGTCTTCGATGACCTGATTGGCCAGTTATTGGACCGAAACGTTGAAAGAAATTGCCTTCTGAATCATTTCCATAAACTGTGGAAATAATAATGTAATCACGTTCATCGCCCTGAACATTTTCAAGATTTTTAATGAAAAACGGTTCACCTTTTTTTTCGTGATATTCTAAAAATCTCCTAAAGTGTGGATTTTCGTTTTCAAATTCCTGTAGAAGATCATCGAGTAAAATACGCTGTTCGTGGTTTATTGAAACGAGCCCCAACGATTTTTCAAATCTTTTATTTAAGTGTTCAATTACTTGCCCGATTACTATGTTCGCTTCAGCGCTATTTTTGCGACCAGCGTAAACATGGTCTTTAACGTATATATGTTTTATTCCTAGGTCTTCAAAAGACGTAGTGGTGTAGGGCGATGGGGGAAGTATTAAATTGTTTCTGTAAAATTCACGATTTGAATATGCAATTAAAGAATGGTGTTTAGATCGATAATGCCAGAGTAAGGTTCTATTTCTTTTTACCCGTGGACGTGAGAATTCTAGTATTGAGCCAAATCCATCAGTTTCGTCGATCTCATCCGAGTCATCGCCTGCTTCGTTTTGATTACCGCCAAGCCAAAAAAATGAAGTGGGGGGCAACTGATTTTCATCACCGACAACAACAAGTTGTTTCCCGCGTAATATAGCGCCCAAAGCATCTTCAACTTTTACCTGAGAAGCTTCGTCCATTATTACGACATCAAATTCCATATTTTCTGATGGCAAGTAGGTTGCTACAGACATGGGGCTCATCATAAAACAAGGCCGAATGGCAAGAATGGATTTACCAGCCCGTGTCATCAATTCTCGTATCTCAACATGTCTCCTTTGTAAGTTAGCCTGATGTTCTAAAAGTCTAAATTGAGTTTTATCTTTAACACTTGGTCCGGGATTGCCGCCTAAAACTTCATTCTTTCTAATCCGTGATAACAATATTTGAACAAATGATTTTCTGGATTCATCATCTAAATGTTTAAGGCTTTTTAAAGTTTCCTGAACGTAGCCAACTGAAAGGACATTTGTGCTTGATAGTTCCGAGTACAGTTCTGAACGAAACCAAAGGTGGTCCAATGTTTCGGGGATAAGATCAAATAATTTGGGGACAACTTCAAACGCCTTAATTGAGCTTGGGCCGAAATTATTTTCAAAAGTTTCAACCTTTTCCGAATAATTTTTAACATTTGGTATATCAATCGCGGGTTCAGCTAAGTTTTGAAATTTGACAATTAATTTTGATAATTCCAAATCTTTGAAATCTTTTGAATGTTCAACAAAAGTTAATTGGTAATCAGAAACTAACAATTCTATTTTTGTAATAAATTTTATTTGTGATAAAAAATAATCTCTAAGGGAATTGAAACTTGATGGCCCATCAACAGTTAAGAGATAATGACGACGACTTGGACTAATTTTTAATATCTCAATGCATTTTGCATACGCCAAAAACGAATCAATTAATTTAGGATCACTTGCTTCTTCGGAAGAAACTTTTTCCTTTTCACAAAGGGCCATCCATTTAGATTTTTGTGCTTTTAACTCATTATTTTCATGTACTTGATCTAAGAATTTATTAAGTTGCTGAAATTCCATTTCAATCGGAAAGGGAATCGCTGCCATTTGTTCTTGAATTTTTGAAACGATTTCAAGTTTGCTTTTTAAGGAATCTTGCAGTTCATATAAATTAGGTAAAGTTGATGATCCTTCAGATTCTAAAAATCCATAAACGGTCATTAGTTTCTTGAAATTTATATTTTTGGCAAGTTCTGCAAATTGGTGCATACGGTTGCGATCTTTTCCTAGTAGTACATTAAGTGCCTTTTTGCCTAAGTCTGTTGACGGTACCGATTCTCTTGCCTTTGTAGCGGCTTCAGAAGCCTTTTCTATAGCGCCAAAATCAGTTTCTAAACCATCCCAATAATCGCCTGCAAAGGTATTTAATGATTCGTCATTTAACACAGTGTCAAGTTCTTCGAGAAATTCAGCGAGGTTCCTTAAATTAAGAATTGTTTTATTAGGGTTTAAAAAAGATTTTCCGTAAGAAAAACTTTTGATTTTATGGGCAGCGGTTCTGGCATTTTTGTTAAGCCACCAAAACCAACCGGTTTCAGTTAAAACCTTCGCAATACCTAAAATTTCCTCCCTTGGATAAGCCAATTTTAAATCGAATATCAGCTTTAAATCAGATTTTAAATTTCGAAGTCTTTTAAACTTGTTATCAGCCGTCCTTATTTTTTTTAAAGCTCCTGGTTCCGAAAGAATTTCTAGGGAATAACCAGTACCTAAATTTTCTTTCACCAGAATCTCGGCTGAATTAACAATTTGAGTTAAAGAGAAAAGCTCATTTGCGGAACCGGAAAAATTATCTAAGCCTAAAAGATTTTGTGTTAAAAAAAGCAGGGATTTACAATCGTTTATTTCGGATACTTTCTTGTCCAATTCATTCCGAAATCCCCCTAATTTTTCTCTATTTAAATTTCCCCAACCCTTGGCTCCTATTATTCTTGCTGTTTCGCGATAAGTTTCGTAATTGATTTCTGCTAATGATTCTCTTCGGATGCCATAAACACCAAGAATATTGTCTTCCAATATCTTTGATTTGTTTAATGCGTCTAAATATTCTTCAGCTTGTTGTTTCCCCATAGAATTGGAAATTATTTTTATTAAATGGCTTTTGGGAGCAGTTAAATCAGCAACATCCATTGAGTGAAAACAAGAAAAAACCTCTTCTAGGGTCCAACCAATTTCTTCAGGACCGGGATAGGTTGGATTTTGTAAGTCATTTTTAATTTTCGTTAAAAGTGACAAGAATTCAGGTATTTCGGACCCAGCTTTAGAACATTGTTCTTCAGCGAGAAATTTATAAAGGTTGATCCAAGGATGCTGACGGATATTTTGGGTTGTCCTTATATTGCCTAAATATAGTTTAATTTCCTCAAGTGTTTTTATTCCAAGACGAATTCGTTCATCCTTGTCAGTAAATGGCCGATCAAATTTACAATCTGTTGGAATATTGTTAAATTCTTTTGCATTCCGTTCAGCGGTAAGATATTTACCAATTTTTTGAAAAAGGCTACTGCTAGAGTCTTTTTTTAATTCATTTATTGTTTTGGAACGTTTATTTAAACCATCTATAGCATTAAAGAGTTGGTCCAATTGGGGGATTTGACCGGATAAAAAATTATGATAAGTTTTATATCTGGAATCATGTGTGTCTAAATTAGCCCGAACAAGAAAGGCCTAACCAACCCGGAGAAATATAATAAGTGGGTGCGAAACCCTTATTATTCCAGGAGGTCCGGCCTTGGCTCATTCTTCCACAATCCTTTCCCAGATGCTCAAGTTTTTTTCGAGACATGAATTTCAAAAGCTGGTTTTGAAGCACCAGGCCGAGTACCACGCAAGAGGCGTTACATCCTGGTCCCACTTTGTGGCTATGCTCTACGGCCAACTGGCCGGACAAGATGCGCTCCGGGGCATTGAAGCCGGGCTCGCCACACAAGGGAACAACCTCTATCACATGGGTGCCCAACCCGTCTCCCGACCCACCCTGTCCTACGCCAACGCCCATCGTCCCGCCAGCCTTTTTGAGGACTTGTTCTCCCTCATGCTGTCCAAATGTCAGACGGTGGCACCCCATCACAAGTTCAGGTTCAAGAATCCCCTCTATTCCCTGGACGCCTCCACCATCAGCCTTTGCTTGTCACTATTCGATTGGGCCATGTTCCGTAAAACCAAAGGAGCCGTCAAACTTCACGTGAAGTTCAACCACTCCGGCTACCTGCCCACCTTCCTACGTGTAACCACCGGCAAGCTGCATGAAAAGAAAATCCTTCCGCTGGTTCCCTTGGAAAAAGGCGATGTCCTAGTCATGGATCGGGGTTACCTTGATTTCACCCTTCTCCAAAACCTCACAAAACAAGGCGTTTTCTTCGTCACTCGTCTCAAATCCAACTCGGCTTTCCGGGTGGTTGAACGCCATGAAAAAAAACACCCCAACATCCTGGCGGATCAAACCATCCGAATGATCGGCTTCAACACCCGCCGAAAATACCCTTACCCCCTGCGACGTGTAGTGGCGCGTGATCCCAAAACAAAAAAACGAGTCGTCTTAGTTACCAATCAGTTCCAATGGGCCGCTTCCACCATCGCCGCCGTCTACAAAGACCGTTGGCAGATCGAACTCTTTTTCAAAACCCTCAAGCAACAGCTCAAGGTTAAAAGCTTCGTGGGAACCTCCTTGAACGCCCTGCTGTCTCAATTGTGGACTGCCATGATTGCTTACTTGATGCTCAGCTACATGAAATTCAAATCGAAATTCGCTTGGTCGCTTTATACCTTGAGCAGTATTCTGCCCACGAACCTTTTCAGCCGTAGAAACCTGTGGGATTGGCTAAACCAGCCTTTCAAAGCTACGTCGGAAGTCTTTCTGCTTACAAAACAAGCTGGTTTTGATTTCGGCTAATTCAGACAGCTATGATCTGGAATATTGATTTACTAATACTTTTGCAATCTCTGATTTTTTTGTTTTTGCGGAATGAAGTTCAAGACAAATCTCTCCATAGCCCGCTTTGTCTAAACGCGCCTTAACTACATCCAAAGCGGCTTTTTTTTCAGAAATAAATAAAACAGTTTTTCCTTTAGCAGCTAAGGCTCCAATCAAGTTGGCGATTGTTTGTGATTTTCCGGTGCCAGGTGGACCTTCCAAGGCTAGGTTTTCCCCTTTTAGAGCATCAATTACCGCACTTATTTGTGAGGCATCTGCTGGAAGTGGTAAAGTGGGGCAAATACTCCTTAATTCATGTTGATCGACATCATATTCCTCCCCAAAACTCGCAGGGCCCCCACCGGTGACACCGAATAGTTCGGAAAGAATTCCATGAGTGCCCGCCCCTTCGTCCCATTCATCTTCGAGCAAGTCCTTGTGCATGACTAATTTTGCGAATGAGTAAAAACCAATAAGAGCATATCTATGGACACGCCAATTTTTTTGTCCTTCCACTAACGCACTAATTATTTCTAAATATTTTTCGATATTACCTTCTGGATCAAAATCTGGAAGAGCAATTCCATGATCCGACAAAAGTTTCTCCCGAAGGCAAAGATTCAATGCAGGGTCGGTTTCTTGAGTAATGGCAAAATTAGATTCTTCGTCTTCTTTGTTTTTTTCTATACGAACTGTAGAAATTATTATTGGGGATAGAAAAGGTTTATCTGCGGTATCCGCTGCATACCATTCGAGAAACCCTAATGCGATAGACAAGAAATTTAATCCAGTTTCACTTTCTCTTAAACGTGCTTGAGAGTGGATCTGGCGCAAGGATCTTTCTAAATCGTCAGGGTATTTAAGTGTTTGAAAATATGAAACACCACGAACCCGTTCTCTGTTGTCGAAATCAAAAGGAGGTAACTCATAAGAAGGGTTTATACCCTGGTTTAAGGCTTGTTCTTCAATACTTGGAACTACCGTATCAACTTTAGGCATTCCCATTGTTTCTCTTAATTTATCGCGGAGGATACGTTCGAGCTTATCTATGTCCCTTTCTGAAGCATCATCACCTAACCTTTCGAGATTGGTTTTGTAATCAATATCATCCTGCCGCAACGCTTCAAGATTAGCTCTGAACTCTGGCGTTTCTTCATCATCTGGATAAGATTTAGGTTTGTTAATGGATTCGAAGCCAATAGGTTTTTCAGTTTGTAATGCAGTAAAAATTTGTTCGAGGGAAGCATTCACTAATCGAAGTTTGGTACTTGTTCCAGTACGTGCAGAGCGTAGATTTGTTCTTATTAAGGGGTTTCTTGCGCTTAAATCTAAAAGTTTTTTAGCGAGGATTTTACGTTGCTTTGAAAAATTAGCTTTAATTTCATCGGCCCTAAAATTGTGCTCATTTTCCATATTTCAATTCTTTTCTGGGAGAACTAAAGGGTATTAAAAATCAATAAGTTCTAATTTGGACTTCATTTTAAGGATAATTTCTTCACATTGGATTCTTTGTTTATTCTGGAAAACGGCTTTTCTCTAAGTCGGGGTGATCTTCCCAATATTTGATCCGATTTTAAGTGACCAAAGCCTGAATTTCAGCCAATTCTTCCATGAGATATCAATGATTTTAATCGCCCCCCTCGATGAGGGGATGGGTAAAGGGGCTTGGGGCAAAGCCCCAGGGGAACCCCGCGTCAAGAATTTGGGTGTAAATTTTCACGGGCGTCTTAATCAAGCGGCTTGAGCTTCTGTCTCCTTCCTTGAGGTGTGGACTTTAAGCCTATCCCATCTTTCTTGTTGGGCCTCGGCCACTGCCCAGACCAATTTAGTCAATTCCAATTCATTCTGCATCATCCCCGCCGGCCTCAGCCTTCTCCTGAGCTCCAGATTGAACCTCTCGATGAGGTTGCTGGAACGAGTAATCAGCCAGAACTTTGGGTCTTCCCGAAAAAATCGGGTGTAGGACTCAAATTTTTCCTCCGTCATCTCCACCGCTTTGGGATACGTCCTGGACCACCTGGCTTTGAGGCTTCCCAAAGCTACCAAGGCTTCTTCCCGGCTCTTGGCCCAGTACACTGCCTTGAAATCCGCCATGAAAGCCTTTTGGTCCTTCCAGGCCACCCGGAAACGGACGTTCTTCATTTTGTGTACTACGCAAAGTTGGTGGGTGACCCCCAAGCGTTTTTCGACCGCCGCGATAATCCCGCCATGGGCGTCGGACACCACCATCCTCAAACTTTTCCTGTCCAAGCCTCGGTTCAACAGGTCTTCCAGCATGGCTTCCCAAGAAGCCTCACTCTCCCGGTCTCCCACTAAGTACCCGAGAAAATGCCGTTTCAGGTTCCCATCCACCCCGATAGCCACCAGCAAGGCTTGTTTCACGCCAGCCTCTTGACGCCTGACTGTCAGGTAAAGCGCATCCAGGTACAGGTATCGGATCCCTTCGGGTAAGGGCCGCTTCTCCCATTCCCGCAACGTGGGTTCCAAGGCGTTGGTCATCTGGCTGATGTGGCTGGCCGACCATTTCGTTCCAAAGGCCTCGTTCATCCCTGCCGCTACCGACCGGGTGGAAGCCCCTTTCAGCCAGAAATTCATTCCCAGATAACCCATCAGGGCTTGGCTGCCTTCCCTCAAGGCCTTCAAAGTCTCGGAAACGAACCCTTTGCCCTTCCTCAAAACCGGCTTTCTCAATTCCAACCGGCCTAGAAATCCAGGCACGAAAACCTGTTTGAAACCATTACGGTAACGGGGTTTTTCCTGCCTTTCGTAGGGTTGGCTACCCAAGAACTCGTCCCGTTCCTTCTCCAACTGGGTATTGAAAGCCTCGGAAAGCTGCTGGTTGAGAGCCTCCCCGACCCATTGGCCGATCTGTCGGCTTCCGACCGCCGACTTGACCATGGCTTGGGTTTTCTCCCTTGCCAAGGCCTGCAAGGCTAGGTGTATATTCTTCATGGGCGTAACGTCCTTTCACAAAAAGGATATGGTGTCGTGAACAAACACCATGTTACGCCCGCTTCTTTTTACACCCTTAAATTTTCGCGGCCAGGGGAAGGGGGTGTGACGAGGATCACCGAAGGTAGCCGAGGCCGGGGGAAGGCTTTCCCCCAAAAAGGAAAAATTTTGCGGCTTATCTGAAATTCAATTATCAGTTCTTTTGGACTGGGACAGATTGGTCGGCGGACAGCACCGAAAACGATGCTGTCCGTTTTCTTAAGAATTTTTCCCAAGAAATTCACGGAATTAGAAGCGGATTCCTTGGCGGATATTGTGTTTTTATAGTTTATTGCCTTGCTTACTTTTGGGAAATTCTTTTGCCCCTGCTAGAATGCTGGACTAGGATTATTCGGTACTTAAGAGACCGGGAGAACTGTGTTGAAAGTGCTTGTCGGCGGAAAAATTGAAAGCAACTTTGAAGGCTTTTCACGGCTCATCGAAGTTTATGACGAACTGAAGACCTACGATTTCGAAGACATTGAAATAGATATGTCCCTCGTTGATTGGTTTGATGCGAATATGTGTTCGCCTTTTGGGGCTTTGCTCCACAAAATTTCCCACAACGTGAATAACGTTTCGTTGGTGCGCGTGCAGTCAAAAATTGAAAGTGTCCTCTCGAAAAATAAGTTCTTAAGTTATTATGGTCGTTCTCCAAAGGTGGACACTTGGGGCACTACCGTTGAATTCAAGCACTTTGATGAGAAAGATGAAAGCTACTTCGGGCATTACATTGAGGAAAGTTTGGTCGGAAAGGGATTGCCGACCATGACAAAAGTATTAATGCGGAAGTTTCGGGAGAGCTTGTTTGAGATTTTCAGCAACGCGATCATCCACTCAGGGACTAACCTCGGCATCTTTTCCTGCGGGCAATATTTTCCAGCTAAAAAAAGGTTCGATTTTTCCATTACTGATTTGGGGATTGGTTTTAAGGAGAATATAAAGCATAAAGCAAGGCTTGATCTTACGCCTGTCGAGGCTATTTCATGGGCCGTGGA
>CAVYSE010000028.1:0-430233 GCA_963771075.1 candidate division FCPU426 bacterium
GGCGGACCAGGTGCTCAAAGCGCGTTGGCCTTGTGTCGCGCAACATGTCCATGGCGAAGCCGGTACCGAATTCAGGCACTCCCAAGGTGCCCAGGTCTTTATCGATCTTTTCCTTAAGCCCAAGGGCGTTGATCCCGGAAAAAAGGCTCATGGTCTTTTCATCATTCAACGGAATTCCCAGGGCGGGAATGCCGGTCATGGCCTCCAACCTTTTCAAGCTGGTCGGGTTGTCATGTCCCAATATATCGAGCTTTACCAGGCAGTCATGCATGCTCCGGAAGTCGAAATGAGTGGTAATGACGTCCCCGTCTTTGTTGTCCGCCGGGAACTGGACCGGGCAGACGTCAGTGATTTCCATATCCTGCGGCAGGATGATGATTCCCCCCGGGTGCTGGCCCGTGGTCTTGGATACACCCGAGCAACCCTTGACCATGCGGTTAAGTTCGGCATTTCGGACGGTTTTCCCGGCCTGCTCAAAATATTTTTTCACGAAGCCGAAGGCGATCTTGTCCTGGACGGCCGAGATGGTTCCCGCCCTGAAGCAGAAATCTTTCCCAAAAAGTTCCTCGACGTACTTGTGCGCCACATGCTGGTACTCGCCGGAGAAATTCAGGTCGATGTCCGGCATCTTGTCGCCCTTGAAACCCATGAAGACCTCGAAGGCAATGGAAAAGCCGTCCCGCGTCATGGGCTTGGAACACTTGGGACAATCCTTAGGTGGCAAATCAACCCCCGCCATGGAGGCGGGATTGGGGGGAAACTCATGGTGGCGGTCGGCCTCGCAGAGGTAATGGGGCGGAAGGGGATTCACCTCGGTGATGCCGGTCAGGAAAGCCACGAAGGAACTGCCCACGCTCCCCCGGCTACCCACGATGTAACCGTCGGACATGGATTTTTTCACCAGTTTCATGGCGATCACATAAAGGGTCGCGAACTTGTTGTTGATAATGGAATCCAGTTCCTTTTGAAGCCGCTTATCGATCATCTCGGGCAAGGGGTTACCGTAAAGCCCATGAGCCCTTTCGGTGGCGATCTCGCGCAATTCCGCATCCGCGGTGGCCCAAATGGGGGAAAGGGTTGTGCTGGGAAGGGGTTTCACATCCTCGATCATCTCGGCGATCTTTCGGGGATTGGTGACCACCAATTCATGGGCCGTTTCTTCCCCGAAATACTCGAAATCCTTCTTCAACTCGTCGGTCGTCTTGAAATAAAGGGGCGCCTGGCGCTCCAGGCCGTAGCCCATGCCGGCGTGCAGGATCTTGCGGTACACATCATCCCGTGGGTCGATAAAATGGGAGTCCCCGGTGGCCACCACCAGTTTCCCCAACTTTTTGCCCAGGTCAAAGAGGGTGCGGGTGTGGGCCTGCAGTTCCTCCATGCTCTTGACCACCCCATCCTGGATCATGAACTCGTTGTTGGCGCAGGGTTGGATCTCGATGTAATCGTAGAATTGGGCCACTTCCTCGACCGGTTTGGTCTTGTACAAAAGATGCTGCCAAACCTCGCCCTGTTCGCAGGCGGAACCGAGAATCAACCCCTCCCGGTGCCCTTCCAGAAGTGCCTTGGGAATCAGGGGCCGTTTGTAAAAATAATCCATATGGCTTTTGGATACCAATTTATAAAGGTTCTTCAACCCCGTCCGGTTCTTGACCAAAAGGATGATGTGGTAGATAGGGAGGCCTTTTTCCTTGCGGAACTCATCCACCAAATATCCTTCCATTCCCAGGATGAGCTTGATCTTATGGTTCTCGTCGGCTGCCTTGTTATGCTTTTCCACCGCGTTCATCGCCTCGGGGTAGGCCTGCACCACCCCATGGTCGGTGATGGCGATAGCGGGGTGCCCCCATTGGGCGGCGGTTTCGATCAAGCGATCGATCTTGGAGAGCCCGTCCATTCGGCTCATCTGGGTATGGCAATGCAGTTCCACCCGTTTTTCGGGAGCCCGATCCATTCGGGTCTCAGGCGCCGGGATCTTCATGATGTCCCGCGCGTTGAGGATAAGTTCGTTCGCGTCCCGGCTGTCGAATCGCAGGTCACCCCGTACCTTCAGCCAATCCCTTTCCCTGATGCCGCCCTTGAACTTGCCGTCGTTTTCGTGGAAGAAAAGCACATCGAGTGAATCGACGTAATCCGTGAGGGTCATCTTGACCATGTGACGCCCGCTTCGAGTTTGCCGCTGGTCGTATTGGATCACTTCCCCCTGGGCCACGAAGCCCTTCATCTCATCGGTGACATTCAGGGATTGGTGGGGTTCCGTCACCTTGCGTCCCAGGATGCTGACGCTTTGGGGCGTGATCGAGGCCACGAATTCCTCAGGTTTCTCCTCCGCCACGAGCGCCGATTTCGGAACGATGTCGGGGTTGATGGAAAGCTCGACCCGCCCCTTATACCCAATCCTCGCACGCAAAAGATCAGCCAGCACCTTCATGCATTGCTTGCGGTCCATCTGGAGGCGCGCGACCTCGTGGGGCACTTGAAAAGAGAGCTTGTCGCCCTGAATTTCCAACCGGTAGTGGGTCAGCCAACCTTCCGCCACTTCGGTTTCTTCGATCAGGCAAAACATCAAATCTTTCTCGTGGGCTTTTAAATACTCATCCAAGGATGTTTCAGGGGATGAATAATGAACGTCCAAAACCACCCGCTGTACTCCCGGAATGGTTTCTTTCAGGTATTGGCTGACCAGGCCAAAAGTCGGCCCGGGAATACTGGCGGCCATTTTGATCCGTAGAACAAGGAGTGACTTTTCCGGATAGACCTGGACACCGATCAACTCCGACTCAAGGAGCCGTTCCTTCTCGAAACATTGAAGGGGAATCTGTTGGATCAGGTCGTAGAAGGGAGAGGTGGCAGTTTCGGTCTCGGCGGACGAGGGGCTGCTGACGGGGGTCATCCTGCCTCCAAAACGGTTTTCAGGGGAAGAGTATAAGGGCTTGGGGCCTGCTCATTCGGAATATACAACCTGTGGACAGGATGTCAATAATTTTAAATTGAGGTCTTATTTTTAAGAAAAAAGCCAAATAAAAAAATCAATCCTCCCTAAAACATTATTTTATTTATTTTGATTTAATGACTTTTTAAATTCTTAGAATCCATGAAATGCATCGAATATTTCTAAAAAAGAAAATTATCCTTGGACCGGTTGTGAAGTTTCTTCCACCATGCGGGCCAGGGCGTCGGTCATCTGCTGAAGGGTATCCGCATCGAGCGAACCGAGGTAATCCGCCAAGGTTTCGGCCATGACCATGCCCATCTGGGATGCCTGTCCCTTCCCCGACTTGACCGCGAAATCATGCAAAAAGGTCAAAAGATCCTCGATGTTTCGGTCGGCGACATCCTTATCGGTTTCAGGCAGTTTCAAGACGATATTCACTCCCGGCATTTCGGTTTTCGCTTTCTCGGCAAGAAACTCCGCCAGTTGACGCATTTTTTCCCAGGGAGTCACCGTCTCCCAGGGAAATATGGTCTGGCCGGGTAAGGCGGGCTTCGGGGGTTTGGGCTGACCCAGAGTTTTCACGGCCGGTTTAGGCTGAAGTTGGCGGGCCTGGTAACCCTGGTTCACCATTTCAAAGAGGGGCCTGACATAACCTTCGAGCGCTAATTTGGCGGCCTGGGTAATCTTGACCTGGGCCGCCAGCTTGGCTTTGAAGGCCATGATACGCTGGGGGGTCTGGTTGGTCTTGATCTCATTTTGGGTTTGGACCAGCAGTTTATTTTGGATCTCCTGCTGGGTCTGGAACTCTTGTTTGGCCGCGATAACCCCCTGCTTGGCCGCTAGAACCTTTTTCAAACAGTTCCACAGGTCATAGGTGAAACGTCCATCAGGCGACTGCTGGGCTTTTAAGAATTCCTGCAGGGCCGAAATGAGCGCCTCCGCCTTCCGCCCTTTTAAGGTATCCAAGATCGCGCCGGTCGTCGCGCGATTCTGGGCGAGGAATGACCTCATTCTTTCATAGACCATCATTCTCGGGTCTTTGAGCACATTGGGCGGCAAGGCGTTTCGCAAGGCCGGGTCCAATTCGCAGACCCTCAGTTTTCCCAGGGGAAAGGTGCTGTATTTCCTGACGAGGGACTCGAATTCCTTCCGGGTCCGGATGATGAAATAAAAATGGGATTGGTCCCTGTCATCGAAGAAGGAAGCGATCAGAAGCTCATTGAATCCCAGCACTTGCTTGAGCTCGGGATCCTTATAATCGGGCAGGATCGGGTAGATGAACGCGTAGTAATCAATTTTAGTTTTCCGTCCCTCCGGCTGAGGCGGCTCATAGGTCAGGCGGGTTTTCAACTCACTGATCTTGACCCCGTCCTGGAGCCGGATCGGTTCGCGCGACATGACCTTGTGACCCGCGCCGTAAAGAACCCGGCTGTCGTCCGGCTTGACATCCTCCTTCTCCACCACCGTTTCCGTTTCCTCGGCCAGCAAGGCGTCAAAATCGGTCTCGTGCAGGTTCGCCATCAACAGTTCGGTTTCCTTGTCCCTTTTACCGTTGACCTCCTGGGTCCGGTCCTTGAAAAAGCAGTCGAACCAGTAGGGCTTGTTTGTGTTTTCGCCCTTCACCGCCACGCCCAGGAATCCAGGCCAATAAAAGACTTGTTCCTTGTCCAGCTTGTCTTGTTTCCCATCCAACTTTTGGAAAAGGGCGGTCGCGGGAAGATCCCCGGTCATCCCAGGCCAAAAGACGCGGATCATGGTCTTAACATTGTCGAGCTTATCTTGCTCCGACTCCGAGGACATTTTCAGGTTATCGAGAACAACGGTCGTGATGTTGGGTTTCGGCTCAAAACGGCCCGGTTTGGCCTGGTTGGCCTCTTCCTCAGCCAGTAATTTCCCGGCCTGCATCGACACCTCAAGCAATATGCCCTTTTTCAAACCCCGGTCATGCACATAGACGTCGCGCATGAGTTGAAGGACGATCTCGTCATTCTCTTTTTTCCAAGCCAGGTAATCCAAGACCTTTTGGCAAAAGACTTCCGTCTCCAATCCCTCGGGCTTGGGTGTTTCCCCTTTAAAATGTTCGACGATTTTGGCGGCGTCCACGGCGCTATCGTCGGTGATTCCACCCGAGGAAATAGCGTCACGGAGGGTTCTCACCAGGCGGTCGGAGGTATTTTCATTGAGGGAAAGCACGACTTGTTGGAGAAAGCTCTTGCTGTTGGCGTTAACAGCGGCGGTCAAGACTTCCTTGAAGAAATCGGTGACCAACAAGCGTTCTTTCGTCTTTTCGTGCGCGAGGACAATTCGCTCTTGTTGGTTAAGGGTGACGGCTTTGATATGTTTTTGTTTTTCTGGGCCTTCGGGCATTTCAGTCCTTTTACCGACTTATTCCCGCGCCTGCCTATTTCGGGCTCCCCGCCAGGCGTGTCCATCCCAATTACAATACACCCTCTCGGACCAGACCTCCTCAAATAAAAATCAAGGTCAGAAATTAATCATATGATTCGGTCTATTCAGGGATTATCTCTAATGAACGCCTGGTTACCAGTTTAAAAGATCGCGCAAGCGTTTTGACAAGTTCTGCTCATCCAAGTCTCTCTGTCGTTTTCATCGAGAAAACTATGATTGAAAACATAAACCGGAGGTGAAAAAACATCGCCCCTTTTTGCCGATGGCGAACAAAACTTGATCGTTTCTCCGAGGGGCCAAAACAACAGGCTTATTGATTCATGCGTTGCATTAATTGGATCGCCCGCACGTTCGTAGGGTCCAGGTCCAAGGTCTTTTGGATCCATTTCCGGGCCTCAGGCTTATCCCCCCCCTGGTAAGCGGTCAACCCCGCAAAGAAATAGACATCGCTGTCTTGGGGGGCCGTCTGGACGGCCTTTTGGATCCAAATCCTCGCCTGATCCATGTTTCCCAGGTGGAAATAATCGATACCAATGCCGATGAGTACGGCATGGTGAAAGAGGACGGCATTGTAAAGATCACCCAAGTGCTCGAAATCGGAATCATCTTCAATAACCGACTGGGAAGGCGCCGGGTTCCAATCCTTGATCACCATCAGGTCCGCCAAACTTTTTCCATACCATTCACGCGGTTTCCCCGCAAAAGCGGATGGATTTCTTTCATGGGAATTCTTCAGCTTGTCGGCCTGGTTCAATTCGTACAAGGCCAGCGCCAGGCGTTTCGTTCCGTAATCCTGTAAGACCCCGTTCCATGTTCGCATGTCCACCGAGGAATGGGGTGGGTATAAATGCCTTAGACGAGCGTTCTTCCAGAAAACGTCATTGGCCTCCGGGTTGAAAACGGATGGGCGGGTGGGCGGCGTTCCCTCTTGGGTAAGCCCCCAGGGAGCCAAGCCTAGTTTTTCGAGCCCCTCATCCTTGGGTGGAAAAGAGATGAAAAAACGCCTTTGGGGATTATTCTCCACCATCCAAGGAAACAAGGGCCCGAAGTAATAAACCTTATCCGGATCGTGTTCCGGAAAGGGGACCTTCAGGCCCGCATGGGACCGGGCCAGCTGGATCCGGTTCCAATCCATCGTCAGGCTGGAGCCCACGACACAGAGGTCCGGCCGCTTGCCTTCCACCCACTGGAAAAACCAACTGGGAAATTGAAGTTCATCACCTTGGCAAAAGAAACAAGCGTCGCGCGGTAAGGCTTTGAAGGCGTTAAGGGTGTAATCGTAGACACAGGTGTAGTCGCCCTGGCTGCTTTTCCCCACCCGGTATACCGCCCCGGCGAGGCAAAGGGTCAGAAGAACCACGTTCAAAACAATGGTGATCTTCTTTTCTTTGCCCCAAAGATGGAATAACCCGTTCGCGCCGAGGCCCGAGAACAGAATGAGGAAAACCCATGAAGAAACGGAGTAATCTTCTAGAAGGGAGAGTCGAGTTCCCGAAAAGTTGGAAAAAGCGCTCACCGCCACCGCCAGCCCCGCCCATGCCGTCAACAAACCCCACGAACGTCTCCGTTCCCTTTTCCATTCCAGCCCAATCCCCGCCAAGGCCAGAAGTCCAAAACCCGGGATTTCCAAAAAAGCCGAGCGTAGGTAATAGGTCAACGCGTGAAACCATTGGAGGGGGCTTGGGGACAAGTCCCGACCCTTGTCGATATAGCGGGAGACATGTTTGAGGAATAGTTCCAGGTGCGCGGGATAACCCCAATTGATCACCGGTTCGTTCACTGCGCGCATTGGCAGGTAAAGATAAAGGGAACAACCCAGGAGAAGGAATAGAACGGCTTGGATCAAATCCCGCCTGTTCCAAGACTTTTGCCTGTTTCTTTCAAAAGCCACCCAAACCAGGCCGGGCCCATAGGCCGCCATGCTCATCCAGTGGCCACCCATGGAAAGGCCGTACAGAAATGCTGCCAATTTCAGGCGTCCTCCCAACAGGCTCAGCAGGATGGCTAGGACGAATACCCCGGCGAGTTCATAAATACCTCTCTTGGCGCTCAGCGCCGAGGGATAGGTGGTGGCGCCCGCCATCCATAAAACGGCGAAAGCTAAGCTGATGACCTTGGGAACGTGGAACCCGCGTGACAGGGACAAAAAAAGGAGCAAGCTGATAAGGGCGGCCAGGAGGGCAGAAAGCAGATTGACGCTGAAACACAATGGAAAAGGCAGTAAAGACATGAGCCGGCCGGCCAGCATGTAGATCGGATAACCGGGTGGATGCGCCACCCCCAAGGTGGCGGAAGCCGTAATGATCTCAGGGCTGTCATCCGTATAAAAGGTGGGATTAAGCCCTAACAAGGCACACTCAAAAACGGCTAGGAAAACGAGGGAACCCAAGAGAAAGTTTTTCAAATGGACCACCTAAACTCAGGACATCTATTGTTATTAATTAAGGGTCAAAAAAGACGCCCATGGACCAATGGTCGTCGGACATAAGGTAAAACTGGCCATATTCGCTATTGCCGTTGAAATAGGTGACCGCCATCCGGATGGCGCCGCGGGAATCGGGCTTATCCTTCCATTGGAGCCCAAGCTCGAACTGTTGGTTCAACACGCCCCCCGCCTCCCCCTTGACCTTCCCATCGTAAGTGAAATAGCCCTGGACGATAGTTCCAAAGAGAAAGGGGGTGGGTGAGGAATAAAACTCCGCGCCCAAATGGGCGAAGAAGCGGTTGTCGGGAATGGAAATATGGGAGTAATAACCCAGTCCTCCGTAAAGGCGGATGGAATCCTTGATTGGATAATAGGAAAGGAGGTAGCGGAAACTTTCCCGGGAATAGATGATGCGGTCAACCTGGTTAAATAGTTCGTCTCCCAGGTGGGAGCTGACGTGAAGGTATTCCAGCCGGTGGGAAAGGTCGCCCGTCTTTTCACTGAAGTAGGTCCCCAAGTACCAATCGCTTGCCCTTTCGGGAAAAACCCCGTCCCCCAGCGAATCCAGCTCGATAAAACTATCCCCATCAATTCCCCACCCCCATTGGGTTCGGTCTCCAGGAGACCATTGGAGCAATTCAATGAATTTGCCGATGGAACCCTCAAATCGGGGCTGGTCCACCTGGGCGATCAGGCTGTTCTGGGGTTCGCGTGGGTCGCCAATGATGTTGTCGAAGGTCGTTTCAGCTGGCAGGAAAAAAAGATTAGATTCTCCAGCCACCACCGTTGGCACAATAAAAGAGAAAAAAAGGGGGAATATCAGCGCCATTACCAAAGGGACCTTGAGACGTAAGAGTGACAATTTTTCCAAAAGATTCTTTAATCCAAACAAATCTTGGTTTGTCTTGGGTTTATACAATGAGATAGGTTTCCTCTGTGCCTCTATTCCCCCGGGATGAATATTTTCATCTTTAAATTCAGAAATCAAAGAACACCCCCAGGGCCCAATGGGTGTCGTAATCCTGATAGAACTGCCCGTATTCGGAATGGCCGTCATAATAAATCAGGGCAAGCCGGAGGGCCCGTCCGCCTTGGGGCTTGAGTCCCGCCCTCAAGCCCAACTGCCAAGTCTTATTGAAGGTATTGGGGGTCTCCCCCTTGTAGGTCAAGTCCAGGCTGGTATAGGCCCGAATGTCCGTTTGTTCAGAGCCAAAGGAGGGACTGTAAAGTTCACCCCCGAACGAACAAAAGAACGGGTCCCCCACTGGCGCCATGTTCTCCCAATAACCGATTCGGGTGTAAAGGCGGTAAAGTCCAGGGTCGGCATAGGAAAGGGCTAGATTGAAATTTTCACGGCTGATAAAAACAGGGTCTTGAATTCCCTGGAGGGAATCCCCCAGGTGAGAGCTCTCGTGCTCGAACTCGAGGCGTCCCGAGAATTGATCCAACTTCCCGCTGAGATACATCCCGGCGTACCAATCCCCGCCCCGCATGGGAAAGGTGGCTCCGTCCTCATCCAATAGGATGTAACCCGAACCAAAAATTCCCCATCCCCATTGGGGGCCATTTTCGGGTTGATACCGCAGCAATTCCACGAAGGAGCCAAGGACACCCTCATAACGGCTTTGATTGGTGTAACCAAGGAGAGCGATCTGGGGTTCACGGGGGTCGGCGACCATGGGCGTAAAAAGCGGTGTGACCGGCAACAGGGACCATGTATTCGATTCTGCGAATAAGGACCCCGGGCGGGAAAGGACGATCAAAAGACTCAAGAAAACGGAGGAAAGAAAGGGATGGGAGGTTTTCATGGGTTTGAACATGGTAACGGCCCTCTTATAAAGGGGCAAGATCATCCGTTAACACCGAGATGAATTTCGAAGGCGGAAAAGAACTTTTTTGAAGGCCCGGAAAACCTCCCCACTGAAACGAAATCCTCAAGTAATCGATAAAGGTCGTTTTGTGGCTTTCTTCCAGCAGGAGCGCGTCCACATTCGGATTGGGCAACTCGATGGCGTAAGCCCGTCCACCTTCCAGTCCCGCCTTATGTTTTGAATCCGGACTTAGTTCCATCCTGAATTTCTTGCGTTCCTTGGGCTTTTGCTTTTCAGTTATTTCCTGCCATTCCGGGAAACTGTAATCCAAAAAATAGGGGAATGGCTCGATGGCCAAAGGATCGGGGTAATCCTCCGGAAAAAGGTCCGGATGCCGGCCAGTTAAGTTCACCGACCCGATCATTTGGTAAAAATACCGTACGGAAAGGGGGACCGGACCCGCCAGCTTCTCCAACTCCCCGATCTTCTTGGTAATATCCTCGGAGGGCGGGAAATAGATCTCGCTTGGATAGGTGAACTCGTACTGAAGGCCCTTCAAGCGATCAATGATGCGTTCCACATTAATTTGGACCCGCTCCATGGTCTCCGTGGCAACCGCCTCGGCGTCTTTCCGGGTTTCGGGGTCCTCGATCTTGCCCAAGGCCAACAGCTCCGCCCACACCTGCTTGTATTCGCCATGGAGATATCGTTCCAAATAAGACATGGGCCAGCCCCTGAAGGGAACATCAAAACATTCACCACGGAGGCACCGAGACACCAGGAAAAATCGTCTCGAATGCCGACAAACGAAATCAATGGAGAGATGCCCTTAAGGCTCATTATAGAAGCGATGGGTATAACTCCACAATTTTTCACCATCGTAAGCCAGGCATGAGAATGGGAAAACCAAATTAAGGGTTTACCCTTATCCTTGGGTCTCTGAGGTGAGATCGTGGTTTTATTTCAAAATCCGCTCGTAGGCCTCGAGCATCTTTTGGGCCATGGTCGTAGAGGACCATTTTTCGGCTTCGGGACGCGCTTCGGCTTTCTTTTGGGCGTAGAAGGCCTCGTCGGTCAACATCCTCCAAACCGCTTCCGAGAACTCTTTTTTATCCAAGCGGGTCATTAAGCCTCCTTTGCCGGAAGCCATGACGTCCTTCACGCCCATTTCCCCCACCGCCACTACCGGGGTATCGGCCGCCATGGCCTCGCTGATCACCAGACCTTGGGTTTCGGTCACCGAAGCGAAAACGAACAGGTCCGCCCCCGCGTAGCAATCCCGCCAATCCTCAGGGGTGAGATAACCCACGAACAAAACGTATTTGGAGAGGTGCAGCTCATCGACCATGCGCTCCAATCTCCTCTTGGCGGCGCCTTCCCCGGCGATCAAGAACCTGAGATTTTGGTTTTTGATCAGCAAATCCTCAAACACTTCGACCAAAAACCCAATGTTCTTTTCCTCCGCCACCCGGCCCATGAAGAGGAGCAGCTTCTCTTTTTTTGAGACGCCGATGGCATCGCGGAAACGCTGGGGGTTGACCCCTTCGAACCTCGCCAAGCGGATACCGGTCGGAATGACCTCAATGGGCTTGGTCACCCTATAGCTGAGCAGAACGTCCCTCATTTCCGAGGAAGGGGTAATGACCAGGTCGCAGGAATCGCAATAGGTGCGGCTGGCATGCTTGGCGTACCAGATGCCGAAAGCCTTGGGAAGGAACCACAGGTAATGTTCCGTATAAGCGGCGAAGAGGGTGTGGTAGGTATGGACCACCTTGGCCCCGGTTTTGCGAGCCCATTGAACGGCGGGTTTTCCCAGGGTAAAGGGGGTTTGGGTATGGACAATGTCGAATTTCTGGTCGTGGAAATGCCGGACCAGCTTCGGGTCGGAAGCGGGCCAGGGTAATCGATCCTCGGGATCGAAAAAAAGATACCAGGAGGGAAAGCGGTGCACGTGGTAGGGCTGGATTGGGTCCACATGGTTGGGGAACTGGGGACCATAGATGTGGACCTCATGGCCCAATTTAGAAAATTCCTCGGCGAAGATTTGGGTAGAAGTGGAAACACCGTTGATGCGGGGAAAGTAGGTGTCGGTAACCAAGGCGATTTTCAACGAAAACCTTTCTTGCCAGAATTTACCGTAAAGACGCGGAGAAAAACCAAAAATAATAATCCCGCATTTTAGAGAATTACCTACGCGACTGGTTTAAATGTAGGTTAATTCAGATGATTGATAAGAATCAAATGCGGTTTGCGTGGTGAATGGTTCGATTTTTTAGGCTTTCAAGATCTGTTCATAGGCCGAAAGCATCTTCTTGGCCATGGAGGTCGAGGACCAATTCTCAGCCTCGATCCGGGTCTCGGCCTTTTTAACCGCGTAAAAAGCCCCATCGGTCATCATACGGAAGACCGCATCGGAGAATTCCCTTTTATCCAACCGGGTAACGGTTCCCCCTTTGCCGGAGGCCATCACGTCTTTCACACCCATTTCACCAACAGCGACCACGGGGGTACCGGCGGCCATGGCTTCGGTCACCACCAAACCTTGGGTCTCCGTCACCGAGGCGAACACGAATAAATCTACACCGGCGTAGCAATCGCGCCATTTCTCGCCCGTCAAATAACCGGGGAAGCAAACCGTATCCGTTAGCTTCAGGTCCTGGACTTTCTTTTCCAGCCGTTCCTTGGCGGGGCCCGCTCCCGCGATCAGGAATTTCAAATGAGGAACCTTGGGAATTAGCTCCCGAAAGACATCGATCAAAAAGTCGATGTTCTTTTCCTCCGCCACCCGGCCCATGAACATCAGAATTTTATCCTCGGGTTTGTAGCCATTCGTCTCGCGGAATCGTTTGGGGTCGCTCCCGTCAAAACGGTTCAGTTGAATGCCCGTGGGAATCACCTCAACCCTTTTGGAAATGCCGTAACTCAACAACACATTCCGCATTTCGCTGGAGGGGGTGACGATCATGTCGCAGGAATCGCAGTACTTTCGGCTCAAGCGCTTGGCGTATCCAATCATGGGCTTGGTGGGTAAAAACCAAAGGTAATGTTCAATATATGCCGCGAAATGGGTGTGGTAGGTATGCACCACCTTGGCCCCCGATTGCCGGGCCCATGGGATGGCGGCCTGACCTAAAGTGAAAGGCGTCTGGGTGTGGACGATGTCAAATTTCTGGTCAAGGAACTGTCGAATCAACTTTTTGTCGGCGTTCGGGCGTGGCAAGCGGTCCTCAGGGTCAAAGAAGAGGTACCAGGAGGGAAAGCGGTGGATTTGATAAGGAAGCGGCTCATCGACGTGGCCGGGAAATGCGGGCCCGTAAATATGAACCTCATGTCCCAAAGCGGCGAATTCCCGCGCGAAGGTTTGGGTGGAAGCCCCCACGCCGTTGATGCGGGGAAAGTAGGTGTCGGTCACCAAGGCGATTTTCATTTTTACCTTACAAAAAGAATTTTTACCACAGCGGGGACACAGAGAAAAAAATAAGGCATCCTTTATTAATTAATAGCAAAATCGTTACTACAAAGATTGACGTAGGTTGGAGGACTTTTTCCTAAAAACAAATTGGATCTATTTTCTGTGTCTCCGTGGTGAAGTCTTAGGGTGTACAGAGTTTCCATTCCTCGGCGGCGAATTTCTTCACCTTGTCCATGACCTGGGCCGAGGGAACCTTCGCCACCTCTTTTTCGCGGCGGCGTTTGACTTCCAAGACCCCTTCTTTCAGGCCCTTGGCCCCCACTCGCACTGAAACCGGCAGCCCCAGCAGGTCCGCGTCTTTGAATTTGAACCCGGCAGTCGCCTCGGTCCGGTCATCATAGAGCACCTCATAACCGGCCTTCATTAAGTCGTCGTAAACCTGGTCCGCCACCTTGACCACTTCGGCTTCGGCGGGATTCAGACAGAGGAGGTGAACCTGGTAGGGCGCGATGGAAATGGGCCAGAGGATGCCGTCCGCGTCGTTGTGCTGCTCGATGGCGGCCCCTACCGTTCGGGTCACGCCGATGCCGTAACAGCCCATAACCGCTTCTTTCTCTTTCATCTTCTCGTCCAGATACACGCAATGCATGGACTTGGAATATTTGGTTCCAAGTTTGAAAGTCTGACCCACCTCGATGCCCCTGACAATCTTCAGGGGTTTGCCGCATTTGGGACACCCTTCGCCATCCACCACGTTGCGGAAGTCGTTGTACCAAGGCGCGGCGCAATCCCGGCCGATTTCGACATGGACCAAGTGCTTATCCTTCACCAGGGCTCCGGTCACGTAATCGTGACCCTCTTTCAGGGCGTTGTCCGCCAATATTTTCACGCCTTTTAATCCCACTGGTCCCGCGAAACCCACTGGGGCACCCGTCACCTCCAAAACCTTTTCGGCGGGGGCCAAAATCAGGTCCACCGCGTTCAACGCGTTTTTCACCTTGGTCTCATTGACCTCGTGGTCGCCCCGCACCAGGACCGCCACCGGTTTGCCGTCGGCTAGGAAGATGAGGGTTTTGATGAATTGCTGGGGGGGAAGTTTTAACAAGGCCCCCACGTCTTCCACCGTGTATTTGC
Organism: candidate division FCPU426 bacterium; assembly: GCA_963771075.1. Taxonomy (GTDB): domain Bacteria; phylum Oederibacteriota; class Muellerivitia; order Muellerivitales; family Muellerivitaceae; genus CAVTWJ01. The sequence goes on from CAVYSE010000028.1 coordinate 14,124, forward strand.
CGGGAGTATCCACGGCAAGGGCGGTTTCGGAAGTGGGCTGGGTTACGGAAGCGGCGGCGGGGACCCCGACCGCCTTTTCCATGTTGGCCGCGTAAGAACAGGCCCCGCACCAGGCGATGGCGGCCTCGCCCGTTTCGGCCATGACCATGAACTCATGGGTGAAAGACCCGCCGATCAAGCCCGAATCAGCCTCGACGGGGGAAAAGGCCAGACCACAACGCTTAAAAATGCGCTTGTAGGCTTCCAACATGGCCCAATAAGTCTTGTCGGAAGCCGCGTCATCCACGTCGAAGGAGTAGCCGTCCTTCATCAGGAATTCCTTGGTGCGCATCACGCCAAACCGGGGGCGCACCTCGTCGCGGAACTTGGTGGCGATCTGGAAAAGGTTCTGGGGCAGTTGCTTGTAGCTTTTCAGCTCCCGGCGGACCAGGTCGGTAATGACCTCCTCGTGGGTGGGGCCAAGGGCGAAATCATGTTCATGACGGTCCTTGACCCGCATCAGTTCCTTGCCGTATTTCTGCCAGCGGCCGGTTTCCTGCCACAATTCGGCGGGGGTCAGGATGGGCATCAAGACTTCCTGCGCCCCTGCCCGGGCCATTTCCTCCCGGATGATGGTGGCGACCTTGAAGATGGACCGGAACCCCAAGGGCAGGTATTCGTAAATGCCGGAGGCGACCTTGCGCATCAACCCCGCGCGAAGCATCAGCTTATGGGAGGGGATTTCCGCCTCGCCGGGTGTTTCTTTGACCGTCGGGATCAGGGCTTGGGATACTCGCATAGGGTCCTCAGGTTTTGAATTCGGGGATAATAAAAGGGGCGGGCCAATCCGGCCCACCCCTTTGGAAGTAGCAATATAACCGCAGAAACTGGTTTTAGGAAGTCTTGGCTTTTTCGATCTCGGCGGCCTTTTTCTTGATCTCGCCGATCAGGTGAGGCACCAATTCCTCCTCTTTCAATCGAGTTTTGATCTCGCCCTTCTCGATGATGACCCCATGCCCCTTTTCGGAACAGATCCCCAGGTCCGCTTCGGCTCCCTCTCCTAGGCCATTCACCACGCAGCCCATGACCGCGACCCTCATGGGGGTCTTCATGGTTAGGGTGGCGGTTTCAACCGCGTCCACCATGGACTCTAAATCCACATGGCAACGCCCGCAGGTCGGGCAAGCCACGATATCGACCCCTTCTTTGCGGAAGCCCATGGACCGGAGCAGGTGGGTTGCGACCTTCACTTCCTCAACCGGATCGGCCGTTAGGGAAACACGTATCGTGTCGCCGATCCCGTCGGATAAGACCGCCCCGATGCCGGCGGCGCTTTTGGTGATTCCCTGCATTTTGGTCCCCGCTTCGGTAACCCCGACATGAAAAGGATAATCACATTGTTGGGCCAGAAGCCGGTAGGACTGGATCATGGTGGGCACATGCGAGCTTTTAACCGAGATGATCATGTCGTGATAACCGAGAGACTCGATGAAACGGATATGTCGCATGGCCGATTCCACGATGGCCTCCGGCGTGGGGTGTCCATGTTTTTCCAGCAAGTCTTTCTCAAGGGAGCCCGAATTGACCCCCACCCGCATCGCCACCTTGTGCTTCTTGCACTTCTCAACCACCTGGGCCAGACGGTCCATGCCCCCGATGTTGCCCGGATTGATGCGGATCTTGTCCGCCCCCGCGTCCACCGCGCCGAGCGCGATGGAATAGGCGAAATGAATATCGGCCACCAGGGGCACATGCATCTGGGCCTTGATCTTGTCCAACACCTTCAGGGACTGCTGGCTTTCGACCGTGACGCGAATGATCTCGCAGCCCGCGTCCTCCAGTCGTTTGATCTGGTCCAGGGTCTCCTGGACGTCATAGGTGTGGGTATTGGTCATGGATTGGATGGAAACGGGCGCGTTGCCCCCCACTTGGACTTTCCCTACCATAACGGGACGGGTCTTGCGGCGTTTGATCTCGTGGAACATTTCAGACATGAGGGGCTCCCCTTTCAGCCATTTTTCTTATAAAGATTGATGGGAAAAAATGACTTGCCCTTCTCTCGGGTAAAAAAGGGTCTAGATACAAGGTTGCAAGGCATTAGGCATCTTAATCTTGAGGATGAGCGCATTTCAAGGCGGGCTCCATAACTGGAAAACCGGAAGTGGGAATAAGCCGGAAAATTAATGGATAGGGTTAACGAAGGACCAACAGCCGCATCACATTTTGTTGAATGCGCCCGCCATTATTTACAACAAGCACCGCGTAATAGAGCCCATTGGCGATGGACCCCACTTTGGACCATTCCAGGGTATACCCTTGCCCCCCGACCGCCGTTGGAAGGTGGTCATCCTCGAATATCTTCCGGAAAGACACCGTATATAGCTTCAACTGAACCTGCTGGGCGGGTACGGTTAGAAGATAGGTAATATGAACGGGCAACTGATCCTTGACGGGATTGGGATAGATCCAGTTCATACCCGGTGTGGAGGTTGGAATCAGCGATTGGGTGGGGGAACAGGTTGGGGTCGCCGTCCCGGTCGGTGAGTTGAGGGCCGTCGGGGAGGACGTTGCGCTGGCCGAGGGAGTAGCGGTCCAGGAAAGGGTTAGGGTCCAGACGGGGGTATCGGTCCCGGTGGGTGTCCCCGTTTGGGTTGGAGTCCAGGTCCATGAATTCGTCGGTGTTGGGGTCGGGGTGGAAGTTAGCGGAGGAGTAAACGTAAAGGTACAGGTGTTCCCCGAACCATCCATGCAAACCGTCTGGGTCGGGGTTGAGGTAGGGGTCGAGGTGGAGGAGGGGGTGGGTGTGTTTGAAAAGGTATAGGTCGAACTGGGGGTCGGGGTCGGGGAAAGGGTAGGTGTATTCGACGGAGTCCAAGTGGGGGTCAGGGTTATCGTATTTGTGGGAGAGAGGGTTGCCGTACTGGTGGGTGTTGAAGTGCTGGTGGAGGTCCGAGTCGGGGTGGGACTCGGGGTGGAAGAAGGGGTGGAAGTGGAGGTTGGGGACTTGGTGGGCGTAGTGGTATAAGTTGGCACGCCTGAATTCGTGAATTGAAACACATTGATGGAATAGGGGCTAAAGGTCACCGGAAACGAGGAGGATACCCCAGTCATCACGCCTGAGACAGGAGCGGTATCGGGAGAAGCGTTATAGGGTGTCGTGGTCGTTTCCCAAACATAATTGGAGCCATTAAAGACCCAGGTTTGGGCCGTGGAATTGGGAACGAAGGGGCCGATATTGAGGGTGGTCGCATAGCTATTGGTAACGTCCTTGTTAATAACGATCAGGGAAAGGACGTTATCGGGCCGATAATCCGCGTAACAGGCCAGGGTGGCCGCGGTGCTAGCGGTGCTGACCAATTGGTGGATGTTCGCGTCCCCGCCTATGGCCCAGTCGGAGGCCATCATCTGCATGGCCCAATAATTCGCACGGGGTTGGTTCGGGTAGCTACCGCCCCCCTCTAAATAACCCTGGTCTCCAACAACCGAGGTGGCGTAGGAAGACCCGTTCAAGATATCCCACAGGTTGGTATGTCCCCCATAAGCGAAGGTGGGTGGACCGAAGTTTTTGATGTATTCCCCGAGCCAGTTATCCAGCCAAAGGCCGGTGGGCAGCTGGTTCATAAGAACCGGGGTTCCCGCGCTGATATTGGTCTCGCTCATAATGACGGGAATATTACCCGAGCTCATTCCCGCCCCCGTTAGCCAGCTCGAAAGGCTGACCGCGAAGGAGGCAACCTGGGAAGGGGTGCCCAGCGCGACTACGGCGCTGGTTCCCTGCCAATAGGGATACCAATGAAAATCCAGGGCGCCCAGTTCGTTGGTCGCGCCCAGGGTGCTTAGGGTATTCAAAAAGGTTTGGATGAACGGATTACCGTCGTATGCGTTGGAATTGTTGTAGGGCCCCCCGACCACGGGTCCGGTGATAATGATGTTCGGGTCCACCGCAGTCATGGCACTGTAAAATTCTGTGAACCGGTAAGCGTAATCGTCCGCCCGCATGGGGCCGCCGCATTCCCAATTGCCATCCATCTCGTTGCCGATCTGCCAATACTTGATTCCATAACCCATTTGTTTGTTGGCGTAGTTCACCCAACTGGCGGCCTCCGACGGGGTGCCAGTCCCGAAGTTCACGGTAATCTCGGGAACCGCCGTGACTCCCCCGGTAGTAATGGAATGAATGAAGGTCATGAAGGAGGCGAAGTCCGTCGAACCGGGTGGGCTGGTTTGGTAATTTTTAGTGGAGGCGGGGTCCACGCTTGAAACTTCCACCGCGGATTGGGAGGTAGAAGGCGTATTCTTCGTGACCGCTGTCGTCCCATTGAATGCGTAAACCTCATCGATGTCATAGGCTCCACCTGCCCCGGCCGAACTGGCCGTCAGGAGGATCCGGATATAACGGGTGGCCTGGGCGGTCGAGAAGGTGATGACCGTCGTTCCTCCCGTGGCGCCCGTGACGTTGCCCCCCGAGAAATCCGACCAATTGGAGGCTTCGCCCGCGTTGTAGTAAGGCGTCGTATTCGCGCTGCCTTTCCAATACTGGACCTCATAGTTGGTGGCGTAGGGCGTCCCCCAAAGTATGCTCACCGAACTCACGCTGACCGTGCTGTTGCTACCGGTCAAGTCGATCTGGGCCCACTGATGATTTGGAAAGTAGGTGTCTTTGTTGGACAGCCAGGAAGTATTCGCGTTATTGTCCGTGATATATGAGTAAGTGCCGTTGGCGCCGGTGGTTCCGCGGTAGGTCTCGTAATCGGCGAAACCAGCCGAATAGCTGTTGCCGCTTGGCACCCAATAACCGTTGGAATCAAAGGCCCCCGTGCTGTTCCAATGGTAGACGTCGGAAGAGGAACCTCCCGGATAACGAAGAAAATAATTCCCAGCCTGTGCAACCAGGGTACTGACGCCATAATTGCTCGTTTGACTGATCCAATAGGACATATTGTTCCCAAAAATGCTCAAGGGAGCGAAGGAAGTGAGGGTCGTGCCGGCATTGACCGTGATAGTGGCCGGAAGGGGTTGGGCCTTCGCGGGGCTGATCGAACCCATCCAAAGGCCAAGCAGGCACAATAAGTGGATCGCGTGTCTCTGGATTTTCTGCATCTTGAGTGTTCCTTAATAAAAAAAGCCGAATCGGCTTCGGCTTTCAATCAACCACGGATGAACGTGCAGAAAGTATGCCACAAAAGAACAACGATAAAAGATTTGAAAAGAAACAAAACCTTTTTCATAAACCCTATGCATGAAAGCGCTTTGCATGCCGGTTTACCGTCACAGCGGATGGAAATCAAACACAGGAAAAATCCACGAACATACCGCTCGAGATAAAACGAACACCCGGGATAAAATCTCTCGTTGTTTCCTACAGAAGGATGAGAACTTTCATGACCTGCTGGTTATGGCTTGAACCGTTTCGCGTATCGACGACAAAGTAATAGAGGCCATTCGAGATCATGGACCGAATCTTGGTCCAGTCCAAGGAATAGGTATATGAACCTGCGGCGGTATTCAACCCGTCATCCTCAAAAACCTTGCGGAAAGCGACGGTATAGATCTTCAAGCTCACTTGTTCCTCTTGTTGGCTGTTGTTGTAGTTGAACTGCAGAGGCGCGTTCGGGTTCCCTTTATCCGGCCAGGGGTTGGGCCAGGGCAGGTTGACGATACCGGGAGTCGTTGTGACGGTGGGTGAAAGGGTGACTGTGGGTGTTGCGGTGGGGGTGGGGGTATTCGTGATGGTCGGGGTAAAGGTCGGCGTACAGGTGTGCCCCGCACCGTCCGTACAGGCAGTGGGACTAAAAGTTGGAGTCGGCGGGCAATAGGAGGGTTCGGGTGTCCCTAAAAAGTTCTTAACATCGACTCCCCAAACGGTAGTTGGCGAGAAATTTGCGGGGGAATCCGTATAAAGGTTAGGCCAGGAATTGATGGTAAATGACCAGGCCGTACTTCCTAATATTCCAGAGGTACTGGTTAGCCATGTGAAAAAGGGTTTATCGAAACTACTCGCGTCAGCGGACTGGGTTTGCTCGTTACTACTCCCGTCCGGCCCATATTCGCCAACGAAAACCGGGTAGTTGGACAGGATCGAATTGGGAACTTCCCCGTCCCAACTACCCGAATCAAAACCATCATTGGCCCCGTAAATATGGGCGGCAAACATGACGCCATTTCCAAAGTTCGTAATGGATGATGCGGGCAGGCCATTTAAGTTAGCGCACCAATGGAGGCCGCCCATCAAACAGATATTATTGGCACCTGTGGCACGCACCGCGTTCAGAAGCACCTGCATCCCCGGAGTGGTAAAGGTTGCATTTCCCAGGGTCCCCCCCTTCAACCAAACGGCATAACCACTCGTATCGATTCCACCTGGATTATCGTTCCCCAAATCGTAAGGCTCGTTATAAAGATCAAATAAAACCGCAGGATTATTGGCGTAGGCGGTCGCCACCGAAGCCCAAAAGGTCACCGCGTTGGCATCCGCCATCGGCTGTTGCGCGGTTGTGTGGTCGCTACCCCACCCGGTCCCACAGGGTGCCGTGGCCGTTGAAGATTCCCCGGACCAATGGAGGTCCAAAAGAACGTAAACACCTTGCCCGCTACAATAATTAACAATGCTTTGGACGATACCTTGATAAGTGTTTTCATTAGATCCACCGCAACCAAACCAAAAATCCTGGCTCAAAGGCAGACGGATGATGGTGGAATGCCAACCCGTGACCGCCATTTGGGCGACGCCTTGGAGGGTGCCGGGCCAGCTTCCGGATGTTGAGGAGGAAACAAATTCCAGGCCATCCACATCCACGCCATTTAAATGAACGGTACATCCCAAACTGTTGACCACTTGGTTCCCTTGCACCATCAAGGAGGCCGGTTGGCTCCAAACCTTGGGCGCCGCAACCACAAAAAGAACAATCATGGTTAACCCGAGGAGGATATAAAACCGTTTCAAAGTATTTCGCAAAACAAATTCCTTCAGGTCGTTAGTTTGGGATCAGAAGACGGAACAAGGCGGGCCGAATGACAATAAAACCCGTAAACTAATACCACAAAAGGAAGATACCACCAACCTTAAACCAGCTTCCAGTTTTCTCTAATGGAAAGCGCTTTTAAGTTCGTTTACCCTGTTCTTAAGGCGATCGAAACCGTCAAAAGCTCTCATCACGGACTTTATAATACCCGCAATGACCTCTCAACCCAACCAGTTGGTCCTTACCGCCGGAAGCCTGGGCGACAGCCTCTTGACCCTTCCGGGCTTGCGTGCGCTTCAAAACCTTGGACCGGTTACAGTGGCCGGAACCCACCCTTACTCGGATCTGGGCGCGGAGTTGTTCGGCGTCAAGGAAATCATTCCAGGGGACCCCTTGCTCCAAACCCTTTTAAAGGATGAAACACCACCCAATGGGACTATCGATTTTCTTAAGTCTTTTGATCGAATCTTTCTCTTCTTTAAAGAGAAGGATCAACCTCTCATTCAAAAAATAACCAACCTGTGCGGCCAGGTGCCATTGGTAAACCTTCGGCCTTTCTCAGACTTCCTCCAAACTTCCCGGTGGGCCGGAGAATATTGGTTGGAAACCGCCCTTCAAACCCCAGTCAACCCGGAGTCCCCTCTCCTCCAGTCCAAATTAATGATCCAGGATCAGCATCGGGAAAAAGGTAAAAGACTTTTAAAGGATTTAGGCATGGCCTCACCCCTCATCATTCATCCGGGTAGTGGCAGTCCTGCCAAAAACGCCCCTCTTTCCTTCTTTCAAAAGGCGGCCTTGAGGGCCGTTCAGGAATCGGGCAAGCAGGTGTTGGTTCTATGGGGTGAGGCGGAGCGGGAAAGGTTGGGCGAGATCACGGATGGGTTCAAAAACATCCCGGGAGTTCAAGTCATGGAAGCCCCCCTTCCCTTAAGGGACCTCGCCTGCTTGATGTCCCAGGCATCCGCCTTCCTGGGCAATGACAGCGGGGTGACCCACCTGGCTTCAGCCTGCGGGGTACGCACCTTTGCGGTTTTTTATGCCACCGACAACCGGATCTGGGGGCCTCAGGCAAATTTCATTATTCTTAATATGTTAAAGGGAATTTTGCATTAACCAGGCTCCAAGCCAATCCGTTCAATGTTTTCCGATCTTCCCCAAAACCTCATTTGGAAGAAAATCAAATTTTTCCATGCCCGGCGTTTTCCAAAGAAGGCTGGCCGTATCCACGGGAGATCCGGTTGAATCTTGATAGAAGAAATCCAACCGGTGCCACCCCGCTTTCAAATTCCCCCTCCAAAGGGGATTGTTTCCAAACCCTTCCTCGCCCTTTTGATCCACCTGGATCAGTCCCTGCGAAGTGGAAAAAATAGCGCCCCATATCTGGTACAAGCCTTCCTGGTCGGCCTTGAATTGACCTCGCCAATGGATGAAAAGGGGTGTTCCCGTCATCGGCAAATCCCTGAAATTAAAATTCAGGATAGGGTCCCACCGTTCCAGAAAAGGTTTTTCCTTCCCATCCCGATTATGCCGATAGACACCCCAAAACCCCCTTTCCAAAGTCGGCCCTGCCGGAAATTTTTCCAAGGCGCTCGCGGAAACCCGGTATATATAAAGTGGAATATTCCCCAGGGAGTCCTGGACGGTTTCGAACCATCCTCCCGGATAAAGGCTTTCCAAATAATGGAGGGTGCCACCTTTAAACTCGTCCAGCAGGAAGCAGAAAGCCGATCCCTTGGGATAATCCGAAGGCCGAGGGACGAGGTTCAATTCCAGGGGATGCATCTTGTCCCCATTGCCTTCGGACAGGTATTTCACCGTGGGGTGTCCGTAAAACCTCGAGGTTAAAAAGCATTGGGTGTCTTCCGGCAACCGGGAGATAAATCGCCCCGCCCGGGACTCCGCCCAGGAGCAATCGTTGACGCATTCGGGCAGGCGCGCCTGAATCGAAAAATAAGTTTCATAATTCTCATACCCGGCGCCCGATAGCATCACCGCCGCGCAAAACAAGAATCCCCGATTCCAAAAAGCCGAAGGTTGAATAGCCTTCCATCGATCCCAAACTCCCGCCAGCCAAAGCCCGCAAACCAAAGCCACGTAGGGAGAGGCGCCCAACAGCCTCCCGAGATTGGAGCCGCCGATGGAAAGTAGGCCGGGAAGGCACATGATTCCCACGCCTGAAAGGGCAATGAAAAAGACTTTTTCCCTTACCCGCAAAAGGGCGTTACAAAATCCCAACACAAAAAGCACACCCGTGATGTCGTCCAATAGGCGGTGGTGCTGAAAATTAGACTGGCTGTTTCCATCCATCATCCGATGGTTAAAAACCAGGGCCACATCCCGGATATTTTCCCACAGGGGAAGCAGGCTGTTCTGGGCGTGAATGGGGACAAGAACCGAGACTTCGGGCTCCCGTCGGCCCAGAGCACCATTCTCGATCATCCAAATCACCAGGGGCGAGGCCGCGAGAATAAAAACAATCCCAAACACCACCCAAACCTCCCTGTTTTTCCTGAACTTTTCTTTTTCCCAAAAGAACTCATATAGCAGGAAGGCAGCGGCCAAGAAGGGTACCGCCTTGAAGGATTGATAGGAATAGAGCCCCGCTCCCATCGCCAGTCCCGCCGCCGCGGCGAACAGGGGCTTTTGGTTCCGTAAAGCGTAAAGCAAGGGGACCAGGGTGAGTCCCATAAAGAGGATCGTCTGGCTTTGGAAGTAAATCTGATGTGCGAAGACAAAATTCCACCGCATGATGGCGAGGAAAAAAAACGCGAGAAGGCTGGCCCGCGGTCCCGTCAACTGCCGGAAAACCAAGTACATCAGTATGATTCCCGAGACCGAGAGAATCACGTCGAAATAGGCGAAGATTTCGGGTGAGGCCCCGAAAAACTTGAACCAGGCCGCCGCCATGTAATAAACGCAAAGTTCAGGCACATGTTGGCTGAGGGCGTCTAAAAAAGGGCGCCAATGGTCATGGAGTATCCGCAAGGCCCCGCAGGCCACCTCGGCCCGGTCGGCGAAAATCCCTTCCGGAAATCGGTTGGCGCCCTTGGCCCTCAAATAAATTCCTAATGTCAAAATCAAAAGAAAAAATACGCCCTCAACCAATGGGCCTATTCCCTCCACCGGTGGTTCCAGATTGATTTTTCCAGGGGGGAAACTTAGGAATGAAAAAAGAACGGCGAACACAAAAAAGGCCAGGCCCAAATAAAGAGCCCAGCCGTTCCCATCCTGGGCCAAACAAAGCTGACCGATCCCGCCTAATACAAGGAAGGGCAACACCCGCCAGACGAAAGCCGCCGGAGTGGAAGGCGTACCCGCGAGCGCCCTCACCGCCATGGCGGTTAGGACGATTTCTTAACGGCGGATTTCCTCTTTCGGCCTTTCCCTTGGAGGGCCTGGACGAGCGCCTGTCCGATTTCGCCTGGGGTCGGGGCCACCACGATACCCGCCGCTTCCAGGGCGGCAATCTTTCCCTTCGCCGTTCCCTTCCCGCCGGAAACGATGGCGCCCGCGTGGCCCATGCGCTTACCGGGGGGGGCGGTGGTTCCGGCGATGAAGGCCGCCACGGGTTTCTTCATGTGCTTTTTGACATAAAGGGCGGCTTCCTCCTCGGCGGTACCGCCGATTTCCCCGATCATGATGACGGCCTGGGTTCCCTTATCCTGGTTAAAGGCCTCGAGGGCGTCCAAATGGGTGGTTCCCACGATGGGGTCGCCCCCGATACCGATACAGGTGGACTGGCCCAGTTTGAGACGGGTCACCTGCCAAACAGCTTCGTAAGTGAGGGTTCCGGAACGGGAAACGATGCCGATCTTGCCCGTTTTATGGATGTATCCCGGCATGATGCCGACCTTGGCCACGCCAGGGGTGATGATGCCCGGGCAGTTGGGTCCGATCAGGCGGGTTTGGGGAAATTGCCTCAAGAGCCGGTTTACCTTGGCCATATCGTTGGCGGGAATGCCCTCGGTAATGCAGACCACCAGCTCGATCCCCGCGGCGGCGGCTTCCAGGATGGCGTCGGCGGCCCCCAGGGCTGGCACGAAGATCATGGAAACGTTGGCTCCCGTTTTCGAGACGGCTTCCAGGACGGTGTCGAACACCTTGAAGCCTTCGACCTCGCTGCCGCCCTTGCCCGGGGTGACGCCCCCGACCATCTTCGTCCCATATTCCCGGCAGGCCTTGGAATGGAACAGCCCGGCCGAACCCGTGATGCCCTGGCATATGACCTTGGCTTTTTTATCGAGATAAATGCTCATGGCTTAACCCCCTTTGCGGATTCCACCACGGCCTTGGCGGCCTCGTCCATCGTGGAAGCGAACCGGTATTGAAGGTCCGATTTGGCCAGCAGTTCCTTGCCCAGCTCCACGTTGGTCCCCTCCAGGCGGATGACCAGGGGTAGTTTCAGGCCCACTTCCTTGGCCGCCTCCAGGATGCCTTGGGCGATCACGTCGCATTTCATGATGCCCCCGAAGATGTTGACCAGGATGGCCTTCACCCGAGAATCGGAAAGGATGATCTTGAACGCCGCGGTAACGGCCTTCGCCGTCGCCCCGCCGCCCACGTCCAAAAAGTTGGCGGGTGATCCGCCGAAATGCTGGATGGCGTCCGCGGTGGCCATCGCGAGGCCCGCCCCGTTCACCAGGCAGCCGATATTGCCGTCCAGGGAGATATAGGAGAGGCCGTGACCGGCCGCCTCCAACTCGCGCGCGTCCTCCTCATCGGGGTCTCGCCACTCGGCGTATTCCTTGTGGCGGGCCAGCCCGTTGTCCTCGAAGGAAACCTTGGCGTCCAGGCAATGCAGGTCCCCTCCCTTGAGGACCACCAACGGGTTCACCTCGACGAGGGAAAGGTCCAGCTCCATGAACATTTTGAAAAGCTTCAGGAAAAGGGCTGCGCCCTGGTTGATCTTTTCCTTGGGAAGGCCCAAGGCCAGGTGCAGCTGTCGGGCCTGGTAGCCTTGAAGTCCCTCGACGGGGTCGATCACCACTTTATGGATGGCCTTCGGGTTGGTGGCGGCCAATTCCTCGATCTCGGTCCCCCCCTCGGCGGAGGCCAAAAGTACCGGGCAGCGGGAGCTACGGTCCAGCACCACGCTGACGTAAAGTTCTTTTTCGTAATCCAGGGCGGGAGTCAGGAAAACCTTTTTCACCAGTTTTCCCTGAGGCCCGGTCTGGGGGGAAACCAGGGTCATTCCCAGGATATCGCTGGTTTTTTGTTGGAGTTCCTCCTCCGTCTTGGCCAGCTTTACGCCTCCGGCCTTACCCCGGCCCCCGGCGTGGATCTGGGCCTTGACCACCCAGGGTCCCTGGGGAAATTTTTTTAGGAATTCATCGACTTCCGACAGGTGTTTGACCAGCAGGCCCGAAGTGACCGGCAATCCGTATTGGGCGAAAAGTTCCTTGGCCTGGTATTCGTGTAGTTTCAAGAAAGCGCCTCCCGCTTTATATTTAAAATCTCTAACAAAACCCAATATTTACCACAGAGACACGGAGACACAGAGTAAACCCGGACAATTGGTTTAAGATTCCTTGAATTTAGAAAGGTTTTTCTCTGTGCCTCTGTGGCCGCCAAAGGCGGCCTGTGGTGAAATTAGGTATTGTTATAGTCTCTTAGAACTTACGGCAAAACCTCATTTACCCCAAAGTACAAAAACCGCATTTCAATGAAGCCTCCAAAGAACGCGGTAGGGCCCTGATTTCTTTGGAGTATTAGCCAAAGGGGGCAAAGTTCACGAAGTTAAATCCCTGGGCTTTATCAGTTTTGAATGCCCGACTTTGTGTCCTTCGTGATTTTTGTATTAAGCGTTTAAAGGTTTCTGTTTCCACTTTAAGGAACCTGACTGTGGACCCTCTCCAGGATCCAGCCCCATAAATCATTCCCCACCGCGAAAAGAATCAGCGTGAACACGAGCGCGAAACCAATCTTTTGGTAAATGTCCTGGAACTTGACCGAGACGGGCTTTCGGAAGATGCCCTCCAGAACGCAAAGGACCACCTGCCCGCCGTCCACGACCCCCAAAAAGGGCAGCAAGTTCATCAGGCAAAGGATGAGGGAAATGGTGGCCACCATGCTTATGAATTCATCCCACCCCTCCGAGGCCTTCTGGTACATGACCCGCATGATGGAGATGGGACCGCCAATGTTGTCCTTGAGCGAAATTTTACCCGTAACCATTTTTCCCAGCAGGTCCACATACATGACCGAGAAATTGACCGCGCGCGCCCAAGCCCCGACAAAAGCCTCGCCCACTCCCACCCTTTTGACGTCGAACCGGGTGGGGTCCAGGGGTGAGATCCCGATGGCCTTGCTCTTGGTCAGCCCGCTTTCAATGCGCTCGATGCTGAATTGAAGGGTCCGGTTCCCGCGCAAAACTTCTAGTTTCACGGGATCAGTGGTGGCGGTATGGATGGCGTAGGCCAGTTCGTTCCACTCCGAAACCTTCATTCCGTTCACGCTTATGACCTGGTCGTTGGCCTGAAGTCCCGCCTTGCGTGCGGGGGTCATCAAAGCCACCGAACCGATGGTGGGCGGGCTGAAATTGAAAAAACCGAAGGAAACGTTCGGGTCTTTTTTGTCATTTTTAAGCACGAGGGTAAGGTTTTTCCCATCGCGCAGGACCGTGAGGATGGCCGTAGCCCGGGGGTCCTTGGTCATTCGGTCGTAAACGGCATCCAAGTCTGTGTAAAGATTGGCGATGTCCCTGCCGTCGGCCTTCAGCAGCCGGTCTCCCTTGTGGAATCCGCATTCATAGGCAAGGGTTTGGGGCTGGATAAAACCCAAGACCGGCTCTTCCACCGGGGTCTTGATGCCCATCAGCAGGAGGATGAACAAAAACACGACAGCGGAAATAAAGTTCATGGCCGGGCCGGCAAGGAAGATCACCACCCTTTTCCACCAGGCCGCGTGCAAAAACTCGCCCGGTTCGGGGGCCTTCTCGTACATTTTCTCGGCCGATTCCCCGCTCAAGTCGCCGCCCTTGGGCTTGCAAAAACCCCCCAAGGGGATGGCCCGGAGGGTATAAAGGGTCGCCCCCATTTGCCTTTTGGCCAGGATGGGCCCAAACCCCAAGGCGAACTCGTCCACATCCACCTTAAAAAAACGACAGGCCAGGTAATGGCCACCCTCATGGATGAAGATCATGAACCCCAAGGCCACGATGGCCTCAATCCAATAAACGATCGGCATAACACTTCTCCTTATTCAAGCATGGGTGGAAACGGACTCACACGGGATGGAAATTCCAGAGACAAGTTCAAATCGCCAGGGCCAGCTCACGGGCCCAACCATCGGATTTCAATATAGCATCGAGGGTGCGGTTTGTCAGGGGACGGAATTTTTTGATGGTTTTTTCAATGATTTTCGGTATCTCCACGAACCTTATTTCCTCTTTTAGGAACCGCGCGACCGCCACCTCGTTGGCCGCGTTCAGCACTGCCGGGTATTGTCCCCCTTTATTTCCAGCTTCATAGGCCAAGTCCACGCAGGGGAATTTCCGGCGGTTTGGCCTCTCGAAATGCAGCCTCTGGATGGCCGCCAGGTCCAGGCGCCCTACGGGCGAGTGGGCCCTACGGGGAAAGGTCAGGGCGTACTGGATGGGAATCTGCATGTCGGTGGTGCCCAATTGGGCCAGCACCGAGCCGTCGATGTATTCCACCATGGAATGGATGATGGACTCGGGATGGACCACGATCTCGATCTTTTCGTAGGGCATGTGGAAAAGGTAGTGGGCCTCGATGACCTCCAGACCCTTGTTCATCAGGGTGGCGGAGTCAATGGTGATCTTGGGGCCCATGCGCCAAGTCGGGTGGTTGAGGGCCTGTCTCAGGGTGATCTTGTGGAATTGGCTTTGGTCGAGCTGGCGGAAGGGTCCGCCCGAGGCGGTCAGGAGCACCTTGTGCACTTCCCCGGGATCATGACAGCCTTGCAGGCACTGGAATACCGCGCAATGTTCGCTGTCCACCGGTAGGATCCGGGAACCGGATTTGCGGGCGGCCTGCGTGACCACCTCCCCGGCCATGACCATGGTTTCCTTGTTGGCCAGGGCGATATCCTTGCCCCGCTGGATGGCCTCCAGGGTCGGCTTCAACCCCGCCGCGCCCACGATGGCGGTCAGCACCAGATCGGCCCCCGATTCGGCGGCCACCGCCACCAGGCCCTCTTCCCCAGCCAAGATCTGGGTGCGGCTTCCCTTGGTCAGGGTCTTCAAATCCTCGTAGCACCCTTCATCGGCGATCGCGGCCAGTTTAGGTTGGTAGGTCTTGATTTGCCGGGCCAGCTCCTTGACGTTGCGGTATGCGGAAAGCCCCACGACCTGGAAGGCGGGCTTGAGCTTCTGGACCACCTGCAGGGCGGACAGCCCGATGGAGCCGGTGGAACCCAGGATGGCGATTTTTTTGGGCATTAGGAACGAGTCCTTAGAAGCATTCACCACCAAGGCACCAAGGCACCAAGAAGGCAAAAGATTTTAACATTTTTGAATTCCGTGTCATCCTCGAAGACAGGTCTGAAAACCTCAAAAACCATCAAAAACAAAAAAGCACCAAAACACTTTTATACTACTTGGTGTCTTGGTGCCTTGGTGGTGATATTACTTCTTGTCTTTATCCACCGGTTCATACTCGGCGTCCACCGCGCCCGCATCCTTGGGCTTTTCCTCTGACTTGGCCCCCTCGCCGGCGGGAGCGCCTTCCTTGGCGGTCTTTTCCTGGGCGGCCTTATAAATGGCCTCGCCCAGTTTCATGGAAGCCTGGGCCAATTCCTCCGCGGCTTTCTTCATTGCCTCGGAATCATCGCCGGGAAGAACCTTCTTCAAGGCCTCCAGTTTTTCCTCGATGTCTTTCTTGATGGAGGCGTCCACCTTGTCCCCATGCTCCTTCAGGTCCTTTTCGACCTGGTAGGCCAGGGAATCGGCGTGGTTCTTGGTTTCGATCTTTTCCTTCTTTTTCTTGTCTTCCTCGGCGTGCAGCTCCGCGTCCTTCTGCATCTTCTTGATCTCGTCCTCCGACAAGCCGGAGGAAGGCGTGATGCGGATGGACTGTTCCTTGCCCGTGCCCAAGTCCTTGGCGGCCACGTGCAGGATGCCGTTGGCGTCGATGTTGAAGGTCACCTCGATCTGGGGAACGCCCCGAGGAGCGGGGGGAATTCCCACCAGGTCGAACCGGCCCAGCGTGCGGTTGTCCCCGGCCATTTCCCTCTCGCCCTGGAGTACGTGGATGGAAACCGTGCTTTGGCTGTCGGAAGCGGTGGAGAAAACCTGGCTCTTCTTGGCCGGGATGGTGGTGTTGCGTTCGATCACCTTGGTCATGATGGACCCTAGGGTTTCAACGCCCAAGGAGAGGGGAGTCACGTCCAGGAGAAGGACGTCCTTCACTTCACCCTTCAGTACCCCGCCTTGGATGGCGGCGCCCACCGCCACCACCTCGTCGGGGTTCACGCCCTGGTGAGGCTGTTTCTTGAAAAAGTCCTTCACGACCTTCACGACCAGGGGCATACGGGTCATACCGCCCACTAGCACGACTTCGTGAATCTCATCCACCCCCAGCCCCGCGTCCTTGAGGGCCTTGCGGCAAGGTTCCAGGGTCTTATCCACCATGTCCCCGACCAATTGTTCCAGCTTGGAGCGGGAAAGCTTCACGTTCAGGTGCTTGGGGCCCGAAGCGTCTGCCGTTATGAAAGGCAGGTTGATGTCGGTTTCCTGGGTGGTGGAAAGGTCGATCTTGGCCTTTTCCGCCGCTTCCTTGAGACGCTGGAGGGCCATGCGGTCGCTTTTCAAGTCGACACCGGTTTCCTTTTTGAACTCGTCGATGAGCCATTGGATGATGCGTTGGTCAAAATCGTCCCCTCCCAGGTGGGTGTCCCCGTTGGTGGATTTCACCTCGAAGACCCCATCCCCCAGTTCGAGGATGGAGATGTCAAAAGTGCCCCCGCCCAGGTCATAAACTGCTATTTTTTCGTTCTTTTTGTCCTTGTCCAGGCCGTAGGCCAGGGCCGCGGCGGTGGGCTCGTTGATGATACGAAGCACTTCCAACCCGGCGATCTTGCCCGCGTCCTTGGTGGCCTGGCGCTGGGCATCGTTGAAATAGGCCGGAACGGTGATAACGGCTTCGGTGATGTCCGTTCCCAGGTAGGCTTCCGCGTCCGCCTTGAGCTTTTGCAGGATCATGGCGGAGATTTCGGGGGGGAGAATTCCTTGTCATCGATCTTCACCCTCACGTCGCCGTTGGAGGATTCCTTGAGGCCGTAGGGGACCAGCTTGCGGTCCATTTCCACTTCCTGATCATGCAGCTTGCGGCCCATGAACCGCTTGATGGAAAACACCGTGTTGGTGGGGTTGGTGATGGCCTGGTTCTTGGCCACCCGGCCCACCAGGCGCTCGCCGGACTTGGAAAAACCCACCACCGAGGGGGTCGTGCGGGCCCCGTCCGCGTTGGCGATGACCTTGGGCTCCCCGCCCTCCATGATCGCCATGCAGGAATTGGTGGTTCCCAAATCGATTCCCAGTACTTTATTCGTCGCCATTGTCGTTACTCCTCAAAATTCAGTTAGCAGTCGACAGTCCGCAGTCGATAGCCAGCCATTGAAGGCATGTATTAATTTCTTTGCAGTCGACTGTTAGCTGTGAGCTGTCGACTGATTTTTTGCTATTTTCACCAGCGCCGCCCGGACCACCCGGTCGTGGATCACGTAACCGCTTTGCAGTTCCTCCAGCACCGTCTCATCGGGCGCCTGGTCCGTGACTTCCTGGAAAAGCACCTGGTGGAAGCGGGGATCAAACCGCTCCCCCACGGTTTTCATCTTCTTGACCCCATACTTCTCCAGCAACCCGTGGAATTGCTTCAGGGTCAACTCCACCCCCTGCTTGAGGCTCAAGAGCCCCTTGTCCTGGTCGTCGGCAGGCAGGGCCGCCAGGGCCCTTTCCAGGTTGTCGCCCACCACCAGGAATTCCTTCATCAGTTCGGCTGCGATGAATTTACGATTCTCTTCCTGTTCCTTCAAGGTGCGTTTCTTGTAATTATCGAAATCCGCCGCCAGCCAGAGGTAATTGTCCTTTGCCTCATCGTGCTTTTTCTTCCACTCTTCCGCCAGGAGGTTCCCGGTGGTATCCCCTTCCAGGCGGGGGCCCTGTTTTTCACCCGGTTTTTGGAACCCATCCTCGGTTTCAGGGGCGCTGGAAAGGATTTCCACCTCCGGCTCGTTCGCGTCAGGGTTCAGGGGGATCATGGTTCAACTCTCCAATCGGCCGAGATTTTCTTTAAGCATCATCGCCAAATGATTGACCAGGGACACCACCCGCTCGTAATCCATCCGCGTGGGCCCCAGCACACCCAGGGAACCGACCATGCGGCCTTCCCAGGCAAAGGGGATCCTCACCAGCGAAAAATCCCGCAGCGAAACTTCAGGGATTTCCGATCCAATCTGGACCGCCAGGCCGGGTTCGGCAAACCGGTTCATGAGCCGGGCCAGCAGGGCCTTTTGCTCTACGATCTTTAAAAGGCACTCCATCTTCCCGGTGTTCTGGAATTCAGGCTGTTCACCCAGTTGGACAACCCCTTCCATTTGAATTTGATTCCCGAAATCCAACGCCTCCTCGATCAGTCGCAGGGTGGATTCCACGACGGATAGCCGCGTTTTTTTGACCGTCTCGGCCTCTTTCATCAGAATGGATTTCAGGTCCGTCAGGCTTTTCCCGGCGAACCGCGAGTTTAATAGATGGGTAATCTGGGTGATTTCTTTAAAAGAGACCGCGGCGTCCAGGCGTACCAGCTCTTCCTTCACCAGGCCGTGGTCCAGGACCAGTATCACCATAAGTTTTTTGGCGTCGATCGGCACCAACTTGAAATGGTCCAGGGAAATATCCTCCGGCACGTGGAAGGAGGCCAGGCTGCCCAGCCGGGTCATGGCGGCGAGGATCTTGGCGGTATGCCGGACGACCGCCTCCACCTCCGCCCGGGTGACCTGATATTGCCGTTCGATTTGTCTTTTTTCCTCCAGGTTCAGCCTTTTCGCCTGCATGAGCTTGTCCACATAAAGCCGGTAGGCGGGATTAAGGGGAACCCGGCCTGCTGAAGTGTGGGGGTGGGTCAAATAACCCTTGTTTTCCAGTTCCATCAACACATTGCGGACGGTGGCGGGGGAAAGGCCCATTTGCCCGGAAATGGCCTGGGAGGAAACCGGCTTGGCCGAGTTGACGTAATGATGGATCACCGAGGCAAGCACGTTCTCTTCCCGGGATTCAAGGTTCGGCGTGGTCAAGGGACAGCTCCTCTTCAGGTTGCTCGAAGGCTAGATAATAATAGGGAGGGGGTCTTTAAAGTCAACTTTCACAAGACTAAACCTGTTTACCTCGAAGGCACCAAGAACTTTGAATGGCACCTATGTAAAAAACGGTATAAAAATAAACCTTTTATTCGTTTTTCTTGGTGTCTGGTTGGTTCAACAGAGATTTTATGTAGTTTCAAAATACGAGCTTTTCGAGCACACCATTTAGCACGAAAAACCCCTTGGATGTAGGCTTGTAATGACCTTGGGAAAAAGACAATAACCCTTTTGACACCATATCGTCCCATCGACTCAAAACAACAGTCTTTTTGAGCTTCTCAAACTCCTTAATCTTATCCACTGGAACCCCTTCTCTCGTGCGAAGTCCCAGCATGATGCCCTCAAAAAGAATGGTCTCATCACTTAAATCTTCCTTTTGGAGGACCAAGTCCCGGCCGGCCTTTTGAATATATTCCAGCAGGTCTTCCCCATGGGTCCAACGCTTCCCATGAACCGTTCCCACGGCGGAAATGCCGAAGGCCCAATAATCCTCGCCCCTCCAGATATTCCAGTTGTGGCGGCAGTCAAAACCAGGTTTGGCGAAATTGGATACTTCGTATTGGTCGAACCCTGCTTTCCGCAATCGTTCCTGGGCATGTTCATACTGGTCCGCGACCATTTCCTCGTCGGGAAGACACAACCCTTCCTTTACCCAGCGATGAAGGGGAGTGCCTTCTTCCACCTGTAACGCATAGAGGGAAAAATGCTCGGGGTTCAACTCCAAGGCCTTTTCGAGGGTTTCCTGAAACATCAACAAGGTTTGATTGGGCAAACCAAACATGAGATCCAGATTGATGTTGGTGAACCCGGCCTGCCGGGCCTCCCCAAAAGCCTGCACCACCCTAGGCCACTCATGGCCCCGGCCCAGTTTTTTTAAGATATCCTTTTGGGACGCTTGAGCTCCGAAGGAAATTCGATTAATACCCGCGTTCCGGTACCCTTCCAGCTTGGCGGGATCTACCGTTTCGGGATTTGCTTCCAGGGAAATCTCGGCGGCCGGGGAGAATTCGGTCTTTTCTCGAAGGGCTTTTAATATTCGGGCCAACTCGGCGGGAGGTAGGGTGGAGGGCGTCCCACCGCCAAAATAGATCGTCCACAAGGGGCCAGCCAGGTCGGAGGAGTGGATTTCTTCCGCCATGGCGGTGACATAGGCCCCGATCCGGGATTCCTGGCCCGCCACGGAAGTAAAATCGCAATATCCGCAGATCGAGGCGCAAAAGGGAATGTGGAGATAAACGTTCATGACGCCAGATTTCAAAACTGTTCAAGTTTCACGGTGAAAACGCGGTGAAAAACAAGAACGGCTTTATTTTGATTTCGGTTGGTTTGTCGCTATTTTCCCCCTCTCCCCCTTGGGGGAGAGTTTGGGGGAGCCATTTGCCAAACACAGGGTTGGGTAATCTATTATTACCGGATCACGGTGAAAACCCTGTCCTTTAAGGTCTGAAAACCTTCCTTGAATTCAGGTGATCTCCCGTTGGAAACGTAAATGATCCCCACTACCACGAGTGAGAAAATGATCAGGTAAAGATATTGTTTGGGGGTCATTCCTTCCTCCTCCGGTTTGACAGTAGGGGGAGCATTTTCAACCGCGGTTTTCCTTGAATTGATCCGGGTCAAGGCCATCCCCAAAAGGAGCAGTAGAATCGAACCGCCCGCCACCACCAATCCAATAACCGTTAAAAGCTGGGGGACCGATAAGCTGTGCCAGTAAATCAGCCAGGCCCGCCCCTTGATGAGCTTCTCGTCCAGCTGGCCCCAATATCTCGAGTCGGCGCTATTGTCCCGGTTGTCCCCCATCATGAAATAATGATCTGGCAGGACGGTGACGGGCCCAAAATTGTCCCGGTCCACCGACAGGTAGCCCCTCGGATAGGTATTTGGGTCGATGTGTTTGACGTAGGATTCTTCTTGCTTGGTCCCGTTGACGTAGAGGTCCTTGTCTTTCACCTCGATCACGTCACCCGGAAGTCCGATACAGCGTTTGATGTAATCCTTCGTATGGTCGCCCGGGTAAACAAACACCACGATGTCCCGGTGCTGGGGTTTGCGGTGTTGCAGGAACCGATCGGTGCTGTTCCATATGGAATAGCCATACTCGTATTTCTTGACGAGGATATAGTCACCCACCAGGAGGGTGTCCTCCATGGACCCGGAGGGGATGGTAAAGGGCTGGACCCAGACCGCTTTGAGGGAAAGGGCGACGATCAGGGCAATCCAAAGGGAATCGACCGTCTCCACCCACCCCGCCATTTGGGGGTTCTTGCGGATGGAGGGGATCAGCCACTTGAAGGCCCCTTCCACCAGGGTCAGGAGGATGGCCAGGATATAAAGAAAATAATTCAAGTGCTCATATATAAAATTGACCATTTCCATTCCTTTTGATTCTCAATTTCACGCGATCCCAAAATGATTTGGGCCTAAATTATTCCTCAACCTTCAAAACGGCCATGAAGGCTTCCTGGGGGATTTCCACGCTCCCGATGTTCTTCATGCGTTTCTTGCCTTCCTTCTGTTTTTCCAACAGTTTGCGCTTGCGGGTGATGTCCCCGCCATAGCATTTGGCCAATACGTCCTTCCGGCGGGCCCGCACCGTTTCCCTTGCGATGATCTTGCCCCCGATGGCCGCCTGGATGGGCACCTCGAACAATTGCTGGGGGATGATTTCCTTCAGCTTTTCGGCGATGCCCCGGCCCCGGACCTGGGACTTGTCCTGGTGGATCATGAAGGAGAGGGCGTCCACCACCTCCCCGTTGAGGAGGATATCCACCTTCACGATGTTGCCCTCCCGGTAGCCGATTGGCTCATAATCTAAGGACGCGTAACCCTTGGTGCAACTCTTGAGTTTGTCGAAAAAATCCATCACCACTTCCGCCAGGGGGAGCTCATAGGTGATCATGGCCCGGGAAGTATCGAGAAAATGGGTGTTTTTGTGGATCCCCCGTTTTTCCTGGCAAAGGGTCATGACCGGACCGATGTAATCGGCCGGAACGATGATCTTTCCGTCGATAAAGGGCTCCTGGATTTCCTGCACATGGGACAGGTCGGGCAGTTTGGTGGGGTTGTCGATGAATATCTCCGACCCGTCGGTCTTCACCACCTTGTAAACCACGCTGGGGGCCGTGCAGATCAGGTTCAGGTTATATTCCCGTTCCAAGCGTTCCTGGACGATCTCCATGTGCAACAGACCCAAAAAACCGCACCGGAACCCGAAGGAAAGGGCGACCGACGTCTCGGGTTCGTAGGACAGGGCCGCGTCGGAAAGTTTCAGTTTGGAGAGGGCCTCCTTCAGGTCGTCATAATCCTCGGAAGCCACCGGGAAAAGACCGCAAAAGACCATGGGCAAAACGTCCTTGAAACCGGGCATGGCCTCGGCCGTGGGCCTATTTTCCTCGGTGACCGTATCCCCCACCTTGGCGTCGCGGACTTCCTTGATATTGGCCGCGATATAGCCGACCTCCCCCGCCTTGAGGATCCCGGTTTTCTCCATCTTTGGCTTGAACACGCCCACTTCCTCCACCTCAAAGACTTTGCCGGTGGCCATCAATTGCATTCGGGTGTTCTTCTCGATCTTCCCTTCCAAGATGCGCACGAAGATCATGACCCCGCGGTAAATGTCGTACATGGAATCGAAGATCAGGCCCTTCAGTGGTTCTTCCTCATCCCCCTTGGGCGCGGGCACTCGCTTCACGACCGCCTCCAATATTTCCTCGATCCCCAGTCCTTCCTTGGCGGAAGCCAGGATGGCTTCCGAGCCCTCGATCGCCAGGGATTCCTCCATTTGTTTCTTGCACCGCTCCACGTCCGCCGCGGGCAGGTCGATCTTGTTGATGACGGGTATGATGGTCAGTTTTTGGTCCATGGCCAGGAAGGCGTTGGCCAGGGTCTGGGCCTCCACCCCCTGGGAGGCGTCAATAAGGAGTAGGGCCCCCTCGCAGGCCTTGAGGCTCCGGGAGACCTCGTAATTGAAATCCACATGGCCCGGGGTGTCGATGAGGTTCATTTCATAGGTCTTGCCGTCCTTCGCCTTGTAGAAAAAGCGGACCGCCTTTGCCTTGATGGTGATGCCCCGCTCCCGTTCCAGGTCCATCTGGTCCATGAGCTGCTCGCGCATTTCCCGGGGCGGGATGGCCCCCGTGAATTCCAAAAGGCGGTCGGCGAGGGTGCTTTTCCCGTGGTCGATATGGGCGATGATGCAGAAATTGCGGATATGTTCCAGCGACAAGTACGTCCTCTTTAGGGTGAGAAAGATTTTGAAAGGGGCCTAGTATAGGCCAGGGTTTTGATAAAAAGAAGAATGGATTCACGGGCGGGGGGATGGGCATAAAACAAAAAAGGCGGCCCCAAAGGGCCGCCTTTAAACAAAAGGGCCCTTAATAAAACTGGACGTTGTCGACCCAAAAGTCGGTGTAGGTGGATACACCGGGGGCGCCAGGGGGGGGGCTGGGGCCGCCATTGGAGAACTGCCACAAAAGAAACAAGCCCAAATTCTCAAAGCTGGCCACAGGCTGGCCGTTCACGCTCACAGGCTGGCCGTAGAGGATCGCGGGCGCGCTGAGGGCTTGGGTCGTGAGGCCGTCCGATCCGGTGGGAGAAAAACGGATTTTCATGCTACTGAATGGAAGGGTCATGTGTTTCCAACCCGAAGTAGAACCCGAAGGCAGGTTGAAGTTAAAGTAGTTGTAGCAGTTGGCGCTATAGGGCGGCGGGCAGATTCCAGCCGGATCCGCCCCGGCGGGGGTATTTGCGGTAATGCCGACCTGAAACCAGCGCGCAGTATTCGTATCATCCGGGAGGATGTTGATGTCAAATTGGATGCCGGTGGGAAACTGGGAAAGGTCGTAAATATAAGGATCCGTCGGGTCGTTGGGGTTGTTCCTCAGGAAGCACCACAACTCGATGGCGGGATACTCGGTGGGGTTGGTGTCCGTTTGCTCGCCGTAAATGTGGACGGCGTATTGCCCCGTATCCGGCCGGGGCACCAATATGATGGGGTTCAAGCTGCCGTTGATCATGTTGGTATGGCCCGCGACACCGCCGGTGACCTCGCCCGTGAAATAACCGCCGGTTCCGTTCGTGAGGGCCGGGTTCACGAGCAGCGAGCCCTCGTGGAAGTTGCTGATGATGTCCACCGGCAGGGCGGGCGGGACCACGGAGGACACGGTGGGCACGGAACTCGTGCAGCCTTGGAAAAAGAAAAAAGTCATAAAGGCAAGGGCCAAGGAGCCCAAACCCCAACCCAGCCATTCTTTTTTCATTCCAAGCCTCCTACCGCTGAACATCGGTTCAAAGAGAGATATTTTTTTAATTCTACCGCTATTTAAAGAATGAGATTTGATCCACGTAAAAATCCAAATTGGAGACGCCCGGCTTGTTGTTGCGGCTTCCGCTCCATTGGAGCCACATGATTTCCTGGAGATTCTCGCCGCTCAGGGTGGGCGGGTTGGGGATGGCCCCGGATACCAGTTGCTTCAGGTCGCTGAAATTATACCGGAAAAATTCCCATTGGCCGCCGGTGCCCCCGGAGACGTCGGCCGCGAAATGGTCGTAGCAGAGGCTGGGTCCCGCGGTGCAGTCTCCCCCGGCCACCGGGGCGAGGGTGTGTTTAACGGGAATGGCGAAATGCCGCTGTATGGTCGTGTCGTCACTGGCGATCATCAGGTAAAACTGGACACCGGTGAAATTGCTTGCGTCAAAAAACGCCCCCCCCTCCGGGTAAGCGCAGAGGTCCAGCTCCGGGAAGGCTGCGTCGCCCTGGTCGGTGACGGGGCCGGACATGCGGTAGCCGAAGGCGTCCCCGTTCGGGCCGTTCCCTCCCAAGCCGACCAGGCCCCAGTACGTAAAGCCACAATAGGCCTTGAAATTATTCAGGACCGTCACGGTAGCGGAGGATGGACTTTTCAGGGTGTAGGAGGGGGGGTTGCCCGCGTCGAAGAGGCTGGGGTTAATGGGATAGCTATAAACAGGCTTGTTCGAAGTTTTGTAAACCACAGGGGCGTTGAAACTTGGGTTTTGAATGAGGGAAACCGAGGGCGTGATCATGGCCAGAGTGTTGAAATCGGCCACCGAATCCCGGTTGATCTGGGAAGCCGGGGCTCCATAGGTGCCGACCACAGGAATGGAATTTTGGCACCCAATGACCGCCAGCATCCCCATAGCGGCCAGGAAAGAAACGATCAAAACGTTTCTTTTGAAGCCCCTGGGGCTATTTCCCCTAGAATTGGATTTCATAAGTCAGCTCCGCGTATTGGTTGTTGAGCGTGTTCCCGCTCGGTAAGGCCCCCACATAGGGTACCGCGTTTCCCCAGGTATAGTCATAGTCCAAAAAAAGCCTGGAGTTGCGGTTCATGGTAAAGGTCATGGAAAGTCGCAGGCTGTCGTTGGTGCCGTTGATATTGAATATTTGGTAATTCCCCAGGTCGCTATTGTCAAAGATATAGGAATAACGGGCCATGGTGCTTCCCTGGTAGCCTGCTTCGGACCCGTTCACGCTGTCCACACTGAAGGAAAGGGCCGTATTCCACCAGGGGAAAAGCCCCGCTTCCACGCCGCCTAAAACCCACGCGCTGGTCAAGGTGCCGATCGAGCTGTCCGTTTCCTCGTACCGGACATTGGTGCCGATCACCAGGTCTTCCGGGTCGTCGATGTAAGGCGCCAGGTTGATGGAAGGGCCCAAATTAATGTAGGTAAAGTTGCGGATGGGAACGGAAGTGACGGAAGCAGGCATATCCACCGGTACGAGCCCCGTTCCGTCCGTGGTCGCCACCAGGTTCGCCTGCATTTCCTGGACGAAATAGACCGAGCCCTTGATCTTCAGGGAGTCCTTGTCCAGCGTCTTCACGTCGATTTCCAAACCGCCGCCCTGTCGGTTGGGGGTGCCCAGGCCATAGGGGAAGGTATTGTCTTCCGTGCGGTCGTAGAATGAAAAGATGCCGCTCGCGCGGGGAACCCCCGATAGGAAGAACTGGCTCCGGAGCGGGTCGGTGTTGAATTCCGGCGTTGGCGCCGAACTGTTAAAGTTCGAGGTGGCGGTGACCAGGTCCTGGCGGGTCTGGGCGAGGGGCGAGAAGAAGTTGGGACCCACGTTCAGGAAATTGAACGAGATTTGGGAATGCTGGAATTTCAAATAGGGTCCGATCAGGAAGGCCCAGTCGGAAACGTTGTTACCGCTGTTGCGCGTATCATCTTCATATAACGAACTGGCGGTTTCCCAGGATGCGCCCAACACCATCCCGTCCCCAAGGGTCACGTCCACGGAGGGCTTGACGCTGAGGATTTCATATTGATGGGCCCAGGTTCCCACGCCATTTGGATCGTAGGGGCTGCCAGGCTGTTCGCTCTCCAAAGGCTCCCAGAGCAAAACGCCATAGGTGTCGAGGGAAAACTTCAGATTGGTGTTTCCTCCGATAAAAAGGCGCTTGGTGGCCAACTTTCCCTGCCCCGCGAATAGCCAGTCGGTGAAAAACCCGGGGCCGAAATAGGTGCCCCCGCTGGCCAGGTCGTTGAACCCGTTGCGGATCATATCGGCCATGAGGGAAATATCGAAATGATCGAACCAGGTCGAGTCGGGCCAGGCCACCTCCGTGCCCAAGCGCAAGCCCCGGAAGGGCCAATTCGGCTCGTCGTTCAGGAAGCTTTCATACTTTAAAGTGTCGTCCTCGCGGGCCATCATTTCCGGCACCCAGCGCAGGTCCAGGTTGTCCCGGTTCCACATGGTTAAGGGAGTGTAGGATTCGTTGAAATCGCCCAAGGTCGCCGTAAACCAGGGAGTCTTAAGTTCCATGGTTCCCCGGCGCGGATAGAAGCTGTCGATCGCCTGGGAATCGTTCGCCACCATGGCGGTTCCATAGCGAACCATCAGTTCCCACCGGACCTGCTTGCTGACGACACCCTCGGGCTCAAAGTCGATATAGCCCCTTCCTTGGGAGTTGTCCTCGGGTGAAACGGTGGCTCCCGTCGTGGTCAGGGAAAGCCGTTGAACCGCGCCGAAGACCCGGCCCAAACCGTGCCAGGCGATGGTGGGGTACTCAGTGATCCCCTTGATTCTCTTCAAAAGGTCATATTGGGCGTTTTCCAGGTCTTGCGTCTTGTCCGCCAGGCCCTTCACCGGAGTCTGGATATCCTTTAACTCATATTGATAAGCGTCTTCCAGGCTGTTCAAGGTCGCTGCGATCTTGGACCACTTGAGGGGGTCTTCCGGGGTCGCGGTGGGGGTGACGGCGGCCGGAACGGCGGCTTGTGCTACGGGGGGAATTTCGGGCACGGATGAATCGGCCGGGCTTACGGGCGCTGGAGCCGGGGATGCGGGCACCGCCGCTACGGGGGGGGCCGAGGACGAAGTGGAGGGAAGGCTGGGTTCCCCCAGATCGGGCGGGAGAGGTATCTCGTCAGCCTGGGCCACCACGATCTCACGGTATTGGTCGCGGGCCTTCGCCACCCGCTGGGCCACCTCAAAACGGGTCAAGGGGCCTTGGGAGTCGCCGGGGGAAAGCAAGCCGGCTTTTTCCAACTGGCCTAGTTGCAGGTAGGTCATGTCATTGGAAGGCACCACGGAAAAGATCCCTTCCGAGGCAAAAGCGGCGGCCAAACCCACCCCCCCGAAGAGGGCCAAGGCCAGGGCCAAACGCCCGGGATTAATAATGGGCTTCATAGGTGAATCTCCAAATCTCGTCATTACGCGCGTAGGCGGCATTGTCGGCCCAAGTGTAATTGGTGAGGAAACAATCGGCCCGGATGTTAATCACGTTGCTCAAGGGATATTTCACCCCGAAGGCCCAGGTTTGCCGGGTCATGTTCATGGGCTGGTACACGAATTGGCCGCTTTGATTCAAGACGGGATCGATGTAAAAAACGTACTGGCCCAAAGTGGGCGGGTTGCCGTCCTGGTTGAGGACATATTCGCTTCCGGTGCTTTGGGTCTGCTCAAAAGCCGCCGACCAGACGGTGGTCCCGAACAATTTGAGGGGAATGTTGAAATCCGCCGCGGTAATGATGGTATTGGAAGTGAAGGGGGGATCGCCCATCCCCAGGTTCGTGGTCTGGTTCTTGTAATCCACCTGGAGGTCGTAGGTCTTTCCGCTCAGGCCCGCCAGCTTGGCGAAATGGAACGTCAGGGCCCCTTCCCCGCCCCCGAAGGTCCGGGCCATCGCGGTATTGCTTTGGCTGTCCACCGGGAGGAGTCCCGTGCCCGAGGTATTGAGGACTAGGTTCGGCTGGAGTTCATGCGCACTCATGACCACCGAGGCCTGGGGTTGGAGCCAGCCCTTTTCCCCCACCGCACCGGAAAGGCCCAGAAGGAATACCTGCCGGTTGGGCGTGGCATCCCCGTAAGGCAGCATGTTTTCCGCCGTGCGGTCATAGGGAGCGAAATAGGGCCGGTTCACGCCCTGGAAAGGGCTTTGGTTCAACAGCCCGGGGGCCGCGTCATCCAGGCCGGTCAGGTTGTTCGTCATATAGCCCTGGGCCGATTGGTCGGGGGAATAGCGGTTGGTTTGGGCCCCCGGCGAGTAGAAATAGGGACCCACGTTCAGGTATTTGGTCGAGAGCTTGAGCCCGTAAACCTCCAGGCCCCCTTCCACGGACAAGGCCCAATCCTGGAAGACCGCCGCCGAATTGGTGGCGTCGTCGTTGTACTGGCTGAAGGCGCTCTCAAAACCAGCCGTCAATTTGATCTTTTCATCGAAGGGCACCGAGGCTTTCGACCAGACGCTTCCCACCTCATAGCTCTTGGCGTAATTGTCCGGGTAACCGGGAATATAGGGAACTTGGCCGCTGGCCGAATCCTGCCAAAGAAGAAGGCCCGTCAAACCCACCACCAGGTTTTGCTGCAGGAAGCCCAGGGAACCCTGCCCCCCCGCGAAGTAATTCCCGAAAGTGAGGGCGCCGATGTTGTCGCCCGGGTCCTGTTCCACCCCGACCATGGACTCCAAATGGTAACTGCTCAGGTCCCAATTTTTACCCCAAGTCTCACCCACCGAGCCCTGGAAACCGCGCATTTTCCAATCATTGCCATGGTCCAAATAAAGCAGGTCCTCCGCATCATTGCGGGTCCGCTGGAGGGAGGTTGGGTCCACGAAAGTGTAAACGGGCGCGTTGAAATTCCATAAGGTGAAGGGCGTGTAGCTCTTGTAGAAATCACCTCCCTGGAATGTGGCGGCGCCGCTATAGCCGGAAAGGCTGATCCAGCGCAACTGATAGGGGGGCTGGATGGGGTCCTGGTAATACATGCCGATGGAGCGCCAAAAGCGGAAACTCACGTTGAAGAGAACGTCGGGAACGGGCACGCTCCGCAGGTCCAAATTCATGAAAATGGCCGCGTTGTAATCCATGGAAGGATAGGGCGAGTCCCCGAAGCCCCGGTAGAGGTACATATAACCGCGCGACTCCCCGCCGACCTCGGTGCCGGAGCGGGTCAAGTATTTTTTCTGGAGGGCGGAAAAAAGTTCGTCGCGGGTCTGGGCGTCCACCAGGCGTTGTTCCAGCCGGTCCACCTGGATCCCCATGGCCGTCAATTCTGAGGCGAATTCATCGACCAATTGCTCGAAGCTCCGGGCCGGAACAACCTGGGCGGGAGAAGCGGCGGTGCTCCCTACCGGCGCCGGGGGCGATGAAAGGGTCGGCTCAGGGAGAGTGGGTATGCCCGTGTCGGGAACGGGAAGAAGGCCGGCATCGGCCTGGGCCAGCACCATTTGGGAAGCCTGGGCAGTCAGCTGGGCCACTTCCAGGTTGGACATTTGCTCGACGTCCTTGTTGGGGTCGGGGACGAGACCCGATAGGATCAGGTCGTTCACCGCTAGATTGATCCAGGAGTCGCGGTCATTCGTCGCCAACCGGCCATGGTCGGCCAGGGCGGGCAGGGCCAGGCCCAGCCAAAGGGCCAGGAAGGGGGTTAGCTTTTTCACCATCGCGTTAAGTTTCAAAGGTTCCATTTCCGTTAAAACAAGAATTTAATTTTGCTGAAAAACTGGTCGCCCGAATAGTTGTTCACCGGCACATAGGCGTCGGCAAAGTCGATATGCTTATAACGGAACTCCAGCTTCCCGCCGCCCCAGGGGATATCCCAGCCCAACCCTAAGCCGTACTCGTTGGTCTGGTAATTCACTTGCGGATAGGTGTAATTGGAGGTCCAGGTTTCCACGCCCCTATCCACCATCAGGTCCAGGTTCTTGATGATATTGACCATGAGCGCGCCGCTGAAAACCTGTTGGGTGAAAAGGTTGGGGAAACTGCCTCCGGCCAACGAGGGGGCGTTGGAGGTGGGTGAGCCCGGGGATGGCGCGGTCCCGTTGGCCGCCGCGTTGGGATTCAGGAAATCGGTGGCCGCGGCCGATGCCGCGGAAACCTGGTTATCCGTCATGTAAAAGGAAAGATCCACCGGAAGGGGCGTGTGCAGCCAATCCCCTGCTTTGATCTTGGTGGTGAGCGTGATGTAGTTGTAGCTCTTCAGGCCCTGGATATTGGCGTACTCGTTGAAACCCTTGGATAACCCGCTCGTGTAGGTGGCCGGGGCCTGGCCTGTGGCGCCGGGGGTGAGGCTTAAGTTACCGCCATTGTTGTAAATAGGCAGGATCAGGGGGAGGCGCTCGGAGGTCATCCGGAACTGATACCTTACGTCGTCGTTGATGATATCCCCGTCGTTGCGCATGGCTTCTATATTATTGATGTAGTCCTGGCGCACCGGGTTCACGTTGGGGGAATAGTTGCCCCACATGTCCAGGCCCCAAAGCCCCTCGTCGTCGGGATAATAAAAACTCAGGAACTGGGTGGGTTCGACGGTGTTGTACCCTTCCGGGTCCTGCTCGGAGACGTACTCGTTCTTTTGGGAGATGTCGAAATTGACCACGATGGAGTCCAGGAAGGAGGGCCATTTCTTCATGAAATCCTGCTTGCGCCCGCTCCAGCCGAAATTGAAGCGCCAGCCGTAACGGTCGGTCTGCAGGTTGTCCACTTCCCCGACGGCGCCGTAAACGTCCTGGAAATCCGAGGGGTTGAAGGAAAGGCCGTAGTGGAAGAAGTTCAGGCCGCTCATGGTGACCTTGCTTTGGAAATCGGAATAGGCGTCGCCGATGGCGAACCCGTAAACAGTGAATGGATAGAAGGCCACCGAGCCTTGGCCCGCGCCCGACTCGATGGGGCTGGAATCGAGCACGGTGTTGCCGGTGTTCAGGAATTCCGGCCCCTGGATCTGAGTGCCGGTATAGAAATGGGAGAAGGCCCCATCCAGGCCGATCTGCAGCTTGTTCAGGTTGAAAAAGATGTCCGCCTCATAATCTTTCATGTCCAGCTGGGGCGTAAGGGGCTGAACCATGCCTAAATTGTCGTTCACCCATTCCGCCGAGAAGGCGGTTCGGATCAGGTTATTGGCCCAGGGCTCCTCGATCTTGAGGCCTTCTTCCCAGCGCTGGGTCTGGAAGGGGGTTTCCCCCATGCGACCCACGATGAACCACATGCGACCGCCTTGGGCCATCCAGGGCAGGTCGTGCCCCACCGCGTACATGCCGTCGAACACACGGTCGCTGGCGGATTGCACGTTCCCGGCGGACGCCGCGTAGGCGGGGATGTAGCTGACCTGGGACATGTAATCGTCCCAGTTTTTGCCGTTCTTGTCATCGTTGAAATTCTTGATGTCGAAGGGATCCTCAAAGCGCTTGATGGAGTTGTTGGCGTAGCCCCGGCTGAAATTTCCGAAGGTCGTGTCGGGCTGGTAGCATTCCACCGCGAAGGTGGTGTCCCATTTGCCCAGCCCGCCGTAAAGGTGGAAGGTCGCGCTGGGGTTACCGAGGTAAATGGAGGCGGGGGCGGTTCCCACGCCCGCCACCTGGTACTTTCCCGAGAAGTTGTCGAAGGGCAGGATCATCCCGAAACCGGTGGAGACGGTCCCCAGGCCTCCCATGTCGGTGTACATTCCGACCCAGGCCTCCTGGAGGATCTTCGTGGCGCTTTCCTGGGCGATGCCGGTCAGGTTCAAGTTCTCGAAGCGTACGTTGGTGTTGGTGTTGAAGTTGGGGATCCCGACGGACTTGTTGGCCTTTTTCCAAACCGAATCCACGTCATCCTGGACCTTCTTGAGACTTTCCAGTTCGGCCTGGCGGTCCTTCAACCTTTCGTCCTCCTGGGCCAGGCGGGTCTTGAGGATCTGGGTGGAGTCGCCGAGTTGTTTCAGGAGTCTCTCGATTTCCGTTTTGGCGGACGGCGGATAATTGGGTGCCAGGGTCGGAACCGGGACGGGTGTGTTCTCCGGGGGGGCGAGGGGAGCCATGGTCGGGACGGGAACCGCCTCCGGCACCAAGGGTTCCGGAATGGCGGGAGGGGCGACTTCCGGGACGGATGGGATGCTCACGGGTGCCGTGGGCAGGGTCACCGGGACAGGGGTGGGTACGGGCGTGGGTGCGATTCCCAGGGTGGGTGCCTCAATACGGGCTTTGGCCTTCTCGGTATAAAAAGCCAATTCCATTCGGGTCACGACCTTGCCCTGGTCCAAAACCTGCTGGTCGTCCGGGTCCAATAGTCCGTAGGTTTCCAGGTGCTTCACCTGCTGGTAAAGGGGCGCGTCGGAAGTGACTTCCTCGTAGGGGTTGGCCTGTAAGGGGCTCGCGGTAAAGATACCCAGCAAACCCGCCAGCGCCATCAAAAGGATTAAAAATTTAAGTTTCAAAACAAGTCCCTTGAATTCATAGGTATTGAAAAATCCGTCTCCCAGGCTTTAAAAAAACTCGATGTCATCCACCCAATAATCGATGTTATAAGTCCCGGCGTTGTTGTCTCCGCCGTGATCCCACTTGACATAAACGAATTCATTGAGATGGTCCACCAAATCCGGAGGAACCACGGGGGAACCCCACCCAGGCTCCCGAGGCAGTTCGGTGAATTTATAGGAACAAAACTTCCAGTCGGTCGTAGGGGCCATATAGGCGCCGAAATGGTTGTAACAATCGGTCGCGCAGGTCCCTCCGTCCTGCGGGGGCAGGGTGGGCGAGGTTCCGATGGCAAAACGCCGCTTGATGGCCTGGTCGTCCTCGGGGCACTTGTAATAAAACTGGATTCCGGAAAAGGCGCTGGCGTCATAAAAACCGCCCGACTTGAACTGTCCCTGCAGGGTGAAGGAGGGATAGGACCGGTCTCCCTTGTCCGTCAGGCTTCCGGTCACGTGGGCGCAAAAGGGCAATCCGTTGGGCCCGCCCTTGTCGATAAAAACAGGGTTCGGAGTGTTCCCCGCGAATGAAAAAACCATAAAAGAACCAGTGGCGCCGCCGTAAAGTTTGGAGTTGATCGCCTTGTTGCCGCCCTCGAAATTGCAGATGATTTTTTGTTCGGCGGGAACGATGACTTTCGGCTTACTTAAATCGGGATTGACCAATCCGTCCCGCAGGGAGGACATCTTGGAACCAGGATTGATGAAGACTGCGCCACAGCCGGCGAGGACGAACAGGAGGAAAAGCCCCAGGCACCAAGCGTAAAATTTCGGGGAAAACATAGCGACCTCATCCGGGGGATAACAGAGCCAAAGCCCGTGTATTTTACTAAAAGGTGGGAAGGGACGTTAGTTTTTTTTCAAGGAACCATCATGTAAATTTTTTAACCCTATGGATAGCCGCCGGTAGAGGGGGAGATCAATCCCTAGCACTGGGGAGTTGAACCGTTAAACGGTCACGCTTCAAAGCTTTTGGGTTGTTGAATGAATTATTTCGCGACATAAAAAAGGGCTTTCAAAGTACCCCTGGACGGAAATCAGGATTTTTTACCACTTCGTTTCGGGAGAATCTCCAGATTCCTTACCCCGGTTCGTGGCTAACACCATCACCCCGCCGAATGAATCAGGGCTTCGGTTTCCGAGCCGGGGAGGTTCCCGTGACTCCCTTCACATAGGCGAAGTCAAAGGCGTGCACCGAGTCATCCGGGGTCTCCACCAGGATAGCCGCCATGGTCTGGCTGTCCCGCTCGGGCTGCGCCTCCTTGGGCAGGTTCACGAACATGCTCTTCACCCGAACCACCATGCCGGGGGAAACATCCAGGGGACCCACCGTCGAAAGCACGTTGTAATAGTCCTTCGTGGTGTCCAATTGCCTCAAGATCAAACCCTTGATGGTATTGGCGGTCGGGTTATGGATATCCACCGTCAAGGGTACTTCTGCGCCCAAAGACGCTTCCTTGGGCGCGGTCAGGCTCACCTCCACCGGCAGCAGTCCCTCCTCCTGGCGCAGGGTCGTGAAGGCCTTCCCGCCCGAGATCGCCCATTCCATCCGGGAATAGGGGCCCCGGACGCCCCAGATCAGGCGGTAAAGGTCATGCCAGAACATGCCCAGGTTGGCGTTCAAGCCGTACCAAAGGTTGAATGTTTCTACTTCCCGGTTATAGAGTTCCTCCGGCGCGGGAGGATCCAGGCTTTTCTGCACCATGTTAAAATCAACTTCCTCGCCCGGAACGTACATGCCCCCTTCCCGGGAAAGGTACCCCGGCCAATGCCGTTTCATGTCCTCGATGGTGCTGCGATCCCCCTCATAAAGCATGATGTGGTTGAAGTTGATCCCGGCGTCCACCAGCATGGCCGGGTCTTGCCCGTGTTGGTGCCCCATTTCCCAACCCAGGGTGAAGGTAAAAACGGGCTTCGTCATTTTTGCCTGGTCCAGGACATTTTTCAGCACCATCGCCACCTTGTGCGCCCGCCACCACTCGAAAAGGGCTACCACCTGCGGATCCGTATTTCGTTCCACGGTATGGGCCAACCAATGGATGCGGTCGGGCTCGGCCATCGTGTCGAAACCCTCGGGCAGGTTCATGTTCAGGTCCTTCACGAACTCATCCACCAGCTCATAACCCGCAAAACCGGTACGGACGTAATCCAGCCCCACGAAATCCACGTTGGAGTCTTTGTTCATGGTCTGGAGGAAATCCAGGATGTCCTGCTGGCGTTTCGGGTCGTCGAGGGAAATGAACCGGGTCTGGATTACCTGATCCGTGCTCAAGTCATAGCCGAGGGAGAATTGATAAGGGGCCTGGTGCCATCCGTCCCCCTCGACCTTGAAGGTGGTCATGTAGGCTGCGTACTTTATCCCCGCCGCGTGGGCGGCCTGGGCGTACTTGCGCCCGTTCTCCATTTCCTCCCGGTTGAAGGGAAAATCCTGGGGATAAAATCTTTCCCAAATGGAGGTATCCCCCACCAGGTTGCAAAAAACGTTAGCGCCCATGAATTTCGTCCAATCGATGGCGTGGGCCGGGCTCATGGTGCCGCTGGCGTCCAGCGATGGAATGGCCCCGCGGATCAACTGTTTGCCCCCCTCCATGGTCAGGACCGCGTAACCCGGATCCAGGCCGGAAGGCCTCAGGGGCGGGATGGTGAAGGCCGATTGAAAGACCCTCGGGTTGGAACGATCCGGGTCCACCAGGACCAATTGGGCCAGGTAGGTGCCCGGCCGGGGGTTAAACGGAACGGGCCAATTGCCCGAGAATTTCCGGCCTTCCGCTTCTTTTCTTAATTCCACCCTCGTATGGCCGTCCACCAGGGTGACCGGTTTCCCGTTCATGAGAACTTCCACATAGGCGTGGCTGTTCACGAAACGCCTATAGTTCATGGAGCTGACTTTCAACTCAAAGGGCACCATCTCATACCTTAAAAAGCTGCCCTTGGGCATGAGGGCCACCACATCGGGGATTTCCAGGGAGAGGGTCTTGAGAGGAATGGTTTGCTGACTCGCCAAGGAGGTCAGGGTGGCCTTGGCCAGGAAGGCCAACACCAAAAAACCGAACAGGACCCCTAGGAAACCCCAGGCCCGGCGGGAAGAATTCTGTTGAAGAACCCAAGCTTCCTTTAATTTTTCCAGGCCGGACCCTATCCCGGCGAAGATCGAACGGGAAGTGGAAATAACCGGGCTTGGATCCTCGGCCGTGAAAAGGGGGTCTACGGAAACGGAAGAAGGCGTGGCAGGCTCACGGTTAGAAATGGGCTCGGCGGCCTGATCGATCCCCATCGACCCTTCCAAGATCATCCGTTGGAGTCTTTCCTCGGAAATGAATCTTTCGGTTTCAGTCGCGGACGGCGGAGACGCCTCCAATGGATTGGTTTTCCCCGATTTTTCCGCTAAAGAGGGCGCTTCGGATAGGTTCTCAATGACGGTCTCCTCGTCATGGATCGCGTTTTCCAGGGCCTCCCCAATGGTCGTGAATTTCATCCGGTCCTCTTCGGACATCTCCTCAAGGACGGTCCCTCTTGTCAGGGCTTCGGTTTCCAAGGGGCCAGGTTCCTCATTGCGAGCTTTATCCTCGGTTGACAAGTTTTGGAGGGCAGGTCCGGCCATGAGAGGTGAAGGCATCTCCTGGGGCAATTCATCCTCCGGAAGGGAACCCCACAAAAAACGCCGAATGGCTTCTTCCCGCTCCGCCGGATTGGCGGAAGCACGCGTGATGTTAGCTGGATCGGCCGCCTTTTTAGCCGCTGCTTTGGCTCGCGCCCAGTTTCGATAGGCCTGTTGAGCCCCTCCCCATAATTGCATTGCTTGGTTTTGCTTCCCCCGGACCCAAACCCAAGCCGAAGACGCTGTTCCCAGGGCGGAGGAAACTCCCCTCCCCAAGAGTCTCACGGTGTTCAGGAGGATTGAATCTCCCGGTTTTTGGACTTCCTCCCGTGGGAGTCGGAAAGGCTCCAACGCTTGGCGAATGGTGGCGTCGACGGTCGACTCCCGGGGGATAACCCGGTTGAGGCGGACCACCGTCTCCACGTGATAGGTCTGGGGAAACATGTCGAGGGGCTGGGCCCAATCCACCGCGTAACCATGCTTGACCAGCAGGGATAGGTCCCTCGCCAGGGTGGAGGGATCGCAAGAGACGTAGACGATGCGTTGGGGCTGAAGGGCCCCTATCCGAGCGAGCACTTCGGGCAAAACCCCTTTCCGGGGAGGGTCCACGATGACCGCGTCCACCTGGTTGAGGCCCTTTTCCCTCAAACCCAAAAGGACCTGGGCCACATCCCCTTCCAAGAAATCGATGTTGTCTTTTCCGTTGAGCGTCAGGTTGGCCTTGGCGTCCTCTACCGCGGGTCCTACTTCCTCGATCCCCACCACGTATTCGCATTCGTTGGCAACTCCCAGGGCCAGGGTGCCGATCCCGCTGTAAAGATCAAGCGTCGTGGGCCATTTTCCCCCGTTCTCGGGGCCTCCCAGGGCTTCCCGCACCACCGAGTGCAGCAGGTCGGCTTGGGCTGTGTTCACCTGGAGGAAGGATTGGAGCGAGACCTTCAAGCGGAGCTGGTCGATCTCCTCAAAATAATGGTCCCGTCCGGCGAGCACCTTGGTCTGCGATCCAAAAACGATGTTGGTGCGGGATGGGTTGATGTTTTGCAAAACCCCCACCAGGGAGGGGACCTCCGCCATCAATTCCCGGGCCAAGCGGGGCAGGATGTCTTCCAGGGATTCGGCCGATACGCCCGTCGCCTGAACCCTTTCCTCGGGAATCTCCGAGCGCGTTACCAGGGCCAGCAGGATCTCGCCGGTCATTTCGCCCCGGCGTACCGCCAGGTGCCGGAGGAATCCCGAGTGCTTTTTTTCCTGGTAGGGCGTCAGGCCCGACCGGTCGATCTTGCGCAGTACCTGCTGGATAAGCTCGTTGATCCCGTCCGCCTGGATGGGGCAATTCTGGTAAGGCACCAGCTTATGGGACCGGGGCTCGTAAATGCCCGCCACGAAGTGCCCGTCCCTCATGGAAAGGACCGGCATGGCCTTGTTGCGGTAATGGTAGGGAGAGGGGGAGGGGAGGCAGGGCTGAACGTTGATATTCGGCATCTTGCCGATACGCTCCAAGGCGTCCACCAGGAATTGGCGTTTGGCCTGGAGCTGGAGGGGATATTGGAAGTGCTGCCAATGGCAGCCGCCGCATTCCTCAAAAATGGGACAAGGCGGCTCTACCCGATCGGTGGACCGGCGGAGAATTCCGGTGATTTTTCCGACGGCGAAATGGTCCTTGACCTGGGTAACCTGGACGGTCACCTTCTCTCCCGGCAGGCCCCCGGGCACGAAAATAGCGAAATCCTGGTACCGGCCCACCGAATCACCGCCGAAGGCCAGGGTGGTGATCTCCAACTCGATCTTGTCGCCAAATCGGACAGGTTTAACGGCTTTGGTTTTCATTCTTGCCTTTAACGATCAGGGTCCCACCTGGGGACTGTCTTCTTGAAAATTCCCTTTTGAAGCGGTTGCATTTTAAAGTATTTTTGCGCCAAAACGTATCCCAACCTGGGATTGCGAAGGATATACTTTCCCCGCCGCGGTTTGGGAAACCGTTCAACGGGGCTGATCGGGAGGGGAGATTGGCAATGAAAAGGCTTTCTTGGGCGTTGGGATTATGGATCCTATTCATGGGGTCCGGCCGCCTCTGGCCCTCCGAGACAAGGGTCGATTCCACCGGCGGCTTGACGACCATCCTGACGGATGAAACCACCGACTTGAGCTTCATTATGGACGGAAACCCCGCGGGGCTCCTCCTATTGGACACCCATGACCGGTTGGACGAGGCCTTTCAATGGGGCCAGCAAAATACCCAGCCCTCCGGGCCGGGTTCCTACCAACAAACCTACGGTTCGATTCCCCGCCTTTTGGGGGACAATGACCTCCATTATTCGGGTTGGATGGCTTTCCCTTCAAAGGGTGTCGCTTTCCAGGCGGGAGGGGACTTCCTGTCCCAATCGGGCCAGACCACCGGTGTGGCCGATACCTTTACCCTCGGCCAATACCGGGGCTTGATCCGCGGCGCGGCGAGCCTGGGCCCCCTGGTCCTCGGCTTGGAAGTACGGAATATGGAATCGAACAACGCCTATGACCCGGGGCTCTATTCGGACAAAACCCTCCCCTATAGCCTCCAGAACGGCTCCAGCGCCCTGAACCAAACCTACCTTCGCGCGGGACTCGCCACCACCTTTCCCGAAAACCAGGGACCGGATGACGCCTATTGGCAGGCGGGTGGACTCTTCGAGGCCCAGGTCGCGGGCGGTAATATCGCTTTCAACGCCAATCTCGATTACCCGGGCGGAAACACCTTCGCCCTGCGGCAGAACAACAGCTATACCGATTACTATTACTTCGGCCCCGAGCTGAGGTATGTCATTCCCCATCACGCCATTTTCCGTTTCAGTTATTTCCTGACCTATGACGACACCAATTTCGAACGGACGGTCTCGGCCACCTCCCCCGATTACGCCAACCTGAACGCCTATCACTCCACCCAATATCAATCCATGAACGCCAGCGGGGCCTTCCGGTTGATCTTCCCCACCTCGGGACGGGAAAACCTGAAAATTGGCGGCTTCATTTCCTCCTTCTTCAACAACACGGATGATTTGAGTACCGTCGAAAACGTCTATACCAACACGAACCGCCAGCAAATCCAAACGAACCTGGGGGTAGGCCTGGAAACGATCCATGATTACGCCTTTGGAATCCAATTTGAGAGCCAGACCTACACACTGGATAACACCTCCATCGCTTCCGCGGCCACCACGGCCCAAAGCGACTACAATTATTACCAATTCGCCCTAGGCGGGGAGAAATGGCTGGACGATCATCTCGCTTTCCGGCTGGGCTTGTCGGGGGAGGATGACGAATATTTCCAGGCCTCCAACCTAGAAAACCTCGTCGCTTTGTTGAACGCCGGGTTGGGCTGGGAGGACACGACTTGGGCCTGCGACCTGAGGCTTTGGGTGGGGGAGCAAACCAACCTTCAGGATTCCTCGAACCAGGGGAATTTGGGCGGCTTCGAGGTCTCAGGGACCGTCTTTCTTTAATCCCCCTGCTGGCCCCCAAAAACAAAAAAGGGCCCAGGCTTTCGCCCGAACCCTTCTTTTACGCGAATCAAAACTTTTTATTTTTTCTTGGACGCCGGGGCCAGTTCCCCTTCCAACCGCAGGTAATCCAGGTAAACAACCGGGGGCTTGGTCCAGCCGTCGGTATTCACCCAGAATTGGATCGACCTCATGTTGGCCAGGTCCATGCGCTCCGCCGTCAAGTCGGTAAAGGTCACCGCGAGATTGGCGACCTTTTTGGGCGTCAGCACACCCCAGGTCTCATGGATGAAGGATTTGGAGTCGGCGACCCTCATGTGCCAGGTCACGGGTTGGTCCTGCGGGTTGAAGGCGTCCAGGTTCAGGGTGCTGTATTCGGACCAATCGTAGACCCTCAATTGGGTCGGCGACTCGGTGTCCAGGGTCAGGGTGGGCTGCCAGCCGGAGGGAGGGGGTGGGGCCGCTGGCACGCTCACGACGACCGGGGTCGGGCTGCCCTTGGCCTTGAGGATAGGCGTGGGCACCACCTTCACCTTCGGGTTGGGGGTAGGGGTGGGCGGCATGGGGGTGGCCGTGGGGGGAGCGTTGGGTCCCAGGGTCGGGGTTGGATAAAACTGCGATTGAAGCATAAAAGTCGCCATGGCGGATCGCTTGCCGTGGGTCTGGTTGTCGGTCGAGGTTTCCAATTTCACGTAACCGCCGCTGGCCCAATCCAGGTCCATGGAGGGGTCCTCAAAGTCGTTGATGACCAGGATCCGCTTGGTCTCTTTTTTCTTGGAAAAACCCTTGGTCAGGCCCAGGCCCTGGGCGACGACATAAATCAGTCCCAGAACCAGGACCAGGATCAGGAATTGCAGGAAAAGTCTCATATCATTTCCTCATTTAGATTTGCCCGATAGGGACACAACCGTGGCATTGTAACAGCCTCCCTGGGGCCCCGCAATCTTCGTTCTCGGGTGATTCAGCGGGCCGGAGAAACGTTACATCCAACTTATGCCGACCTTATTAAACCTTTAGGCTCTTTCACGAATTTGCAGATAACCCTTATTGCCAAGGAAGGTACCCCCCCTTTGAAAAGGGATTTATATCTTTAAGTTCCTTGATAAAAAGCCAGTTTGTATTCCGTCTCCCCCTCTGAAAGAGGGGGACCAAGGGGGAGTTAGCTTTTCCATTCTCGTTTTTCACGACTAACACCCCCCCTCCCCCCCTCTTTCAGAGGGGGGAGAAAGCGGTTCGCCTTACTACCTTATTATTGGCCACGCTTAGGCTCCCCATGGTAATTCTGGGCAACTATCTACAAATTCAGGAAAGAGCCAACCTTTAATGAGGTCGGAATTCCCCCGTTTTCAATCAATGTTTTCTTAGCGGCTTTGTGGTGAAAGCGGGTTTGCTTTGGCCTTAAATAAAATCTGAGACCTCTGAAAAACTCTAAAAGAGCGACAATCAGAGGTCTCGATCCCAAAGATTTCCGCAGGAAATCGTGGGGTTACCTTGAATGTTTTCCTGAAGAAGGCGGCAAAGCCGACTTTTTCAGAGGTTACAATTTATTTCTTCGAACCGCAGGATGAACGGACCACCAGCTGGGTAGGCACCAGGATCTGCTTGGCTCGCCAATGTTCGGGGGCCTGGAACTTCTGCAATAGGATATGGGCGGCTTCCACGCTGATGGTTTTGTAATCTTGCCTCACGGTCGTCAGGGAGACCAGGCCCAGGGAAGCCTCCGTAATATCGTCAAACCCCACCACCGCCATATCCCTCCCAACTTTTAGCTTGGCTTTTTCCAGGGCTTTCAACGCCCCGAGGGCCATGAGGTCGTTGCTGGCGAATACCGCCGTGGGACGGTCCTTCAATCCCAATAGACGGGTCATGGCTTGCTCGCCCGAATCCTTCAGGAAATCCCCCTCGATCACATAATCGTCGGGAACGGTTAGGCCGTGGCGGTGCATCGCCAGTTTGAACCCGCTGAGGCGGTCCGACGCGTTGCGGGAGGTCTTGAGCTGGCCCGTGATGATGGCGATCTTCCGGTTCCCCAACTTGACCAGGTGGTCCACAACCTTTTCCGCAGCCTGGATATTATCGCTGTCCACGAAATCAAAGCGGGGGTCCAGGGTACGGTATCCGATCAACACCACCGGTACCCGGTTATCCATCAATTGTTCCACCTGTTTTTCCTCCAAATAGGGGGAAACCATCAAGACACCGTCCACCGCGTTATGGAATACCCGGCGGTAAACTTCCTGGGGATCAAACACACCGGCGATGGTGTTGATGAGGATTCCATATTGGTTTTCCTGGACGACCTGGTTGATCCCATCGAGGATCCCGGCGTACCAGGGGCTGTTGAAACCGAATTCGTAACCCGCCCATGAAAAGAAGACCTCGATGAGGTTGGTCTGCTTCACCACCAAACCCCGGGCGATGGGATTGGGTTTGAATTGAAGCTCCGCGATGACTTTTAAAACTTTTTGGCGGGTCTCATCCAGCACGTTCGGGTTGTTGTTCAACACGCGGGACACGGTGGAGATGGAAACGCCCGCCTTCTGGGCAACGTCATAGATGGTATTTTGGACCATGGGTTTTATTATTCTCTTTCCGTTAAAGCGCTTTCCCTTAGTCCTAGAAAAAGTTAGGCGGGTTTAAGGCTTTCACGCGCTTTCATGTTTGCTGAACTACCATTCCCGACCTGAAAAACGTTTTAATTTTTCTTGGAGAGGGAATTTGATGCGAATGGTTTTATTATAAAAGCAGTGGTCGGGGAAAAACACCTGGTTTTCAATGAGGATTAAAACTAAAAAGGCCCCAATTGACATTTGGGCCTTTTTTACATCTTAAAAGCTTTAATCCACTTAAAGATTTATTTCACATCTATGTCGATTTCCTTGGGTTTGGCTTCCTCGCTTTTGGGAACAGAGATTTCCAAGATCCCATCCTTAAAGGAAGCGGAAATTTTTTCCGCCCGGATGGGCGAGGAAAGGGCGAAACTCCGCTGGAATGCACCATAGGACCTTTCCACCCGGTGGTATTTCTTTTCCTTGTCCGTCTTTTTCTCCTCGGTTCTCTTTTCACCCGTCAGGGTCAAGACGTTATCCAAGAGGGAAATTTTGACGTCTTCTTTTTTCATACCCGG
Organism: candidate division FCPU426 bacterium; assembly: GCA_963771075.1. GTDB lineage: Bacteria > Oederibacteriota > Muellerivitia > Muellerivitales > Muellerivitaceae > CAVTWJ01. The sequence continues at coordinate 57,271 of CAVYSE010000028.1, forward strand.
CATTTCCGCTTTGAACAAGTATTCATTCTCGGTTTCCTCAACGTCAACGGCCGGAATCCAGTTCGACGCGATGCCCTTCCATTGGGGTTCCCACCGGTCCTCAAAAACCCGTTCAATAAGCTGGTCCAGGGAATCCACCCAGGGACGGGCGGTGCTGTTCACGCGGCGTGAAAGCTGGTTAAAGTTCATGGTGAAACCTCCAAAATAATTTGTAATGCCCTTCTGCCGATACAAATAGGAACGGATGGTTTTTTCGTCAAGGCCCCCTTGATGGACGGCCCCCGGCGAGGTTGGTAGAATCCCCCTTGTCAAAAACCGAAAGGATTCCTAATGACGAGCCAGTTAAAAGCCGCCGTGGAAGCCGCCCAAGCCGCCGGTTCCCTCCACCGCCGTTTCTACGGAAAAACCCTGAAGATCGAACTTAAAAAGGACAATTCCTTGAACCTGGTCACCCAGGTGGACAAGGCCTGCGAGAAAAAAGTCCAAACCATCCTTCACGAGCGTTTCCCCGCTTTTAATTTTTGGGGTGAGGAAAGCGGGCAGGACGCGGGCGATTCGGAATATACCTGGATCGTGGATCCCCTCGACGGCACCACCAACTTCGCCCATGCTTATCCCTTCTTTTGCGTCTCGATCGCGTTGCTTCAAGGAAAAAAACTGGTCCTCGGGGTTATCTATGACGCCATGAATCACGAATGCTTCACGGCGGAAAAGGGCAAGGGCTCATTCCTTAACGGGAAACGCATTTATGTCTCAACCGTTTCCAAGCTTTCGAAAAGTTTCTTGAGCACGGGCTTCGCCTACGGGGTTAAGGAAACCCTTTATAACTTTGAGAACTTCAAGAATTTCGTCTTGAACAGCCAGGGTGTCCGACGGGACGGCTCAGCGGCCATGAATTTGGCCTATGTCGCGGCGGGACGCTTTGACGGCTTCTGGGAAAGGGGCATCCAGGCATGGGACATGGCAGCGGGGATTCTTTTGATACGGGAGGCAGGCGGCAAGGTGACGGACATTTCGGGTCAGCCCTTTGACCTCATGGCGCAAAACGCCCTGGCCAGCAACAGCAGGATCCACCGGCAGATGCACAGGATATTGTGGGCGGGGCCGGATGAGAAAAATTGGGTTTTACAAAACTCCAAAAAAGGTTCCCTGGGTTGAACTCCCATCGTTTCACCCAGGCCAACCTCGGTTTCAAGGTCTTCCCCATTGATATCAATATAAATTAACGGGCGCTCCCATCTTCACGCCCAGCTTTTGGGCGGCGTTGCCGCCGTTCATGGCTATTTCCAAATGGCCCGATGACCCAATCAGGGCGGCCACCGTTCCCTTCTTGACCTGCGAATAATGGGTGATGAAATTCAAAACCACCGTCTTGCCCACGCGCAAGCGGAAGGGTTTAGGCAGGTGCTGACTCTCAAGGTTTGAGATCAAATTCCCGAAGCGGTCGATCCACAAAACCTCGCCCGTCCACCCCTTGGCTGTTTTGTAAGGTTTGGGAATTTCCCCCCAAACCCAATTGTTGGTTTTCTTGCCCAATTTGAATAGGGGAACCCCCTTCGCGAGATAGGCGGCGGCAGGCGCGAAGACATCCCGTCCGTGGAAAGTGGAGCTAGCTTTAGGTAGTTGGTACTTTTTCTCCGTTAACTCGACGACCTGCTCGATGCCCCATTCTTTCAAGGCCGCCGGGATCAGCCCATTATCCGGTCCCACGAAATACCGGCCTTTTGACTTAAAGGCAACCGTCTTTCGACGGCTCCCTACCCCCGGGTCCACGACGCCCAAGTGAATAGCGCCCTTGGGGAAATATTCGATCACGGATTGAAGCAGGAAAGAAGCGGTCAGGACAGCCTGGGGTGGAACCTCATGGGTTAAGTCAATCAATTGGGCATTGGGACAAATATTGAGGATGACCCCTTTCATCGTGCCGACATAGGGGTCACTCATACCGAAATCTGTTAAGAGAGTAATAATCGGATTGTTCATAAAAATCCCTAGATGGCGGTCCACAGCTCGCAGTCCGCGGGGAAGCCGTGAAAGTCTAGCCGCGGGCCGCGAACTGCCAACTGCGGTCTGCTTTTTCTACCAACTGAGGACTGCCGACTGTCTACTGCTTCTTCATTTCCCCGCGTTGCGCATGCGGATCTTTTCCGCCAGGAGGTAGCGGTCCAGTTTCGCGACGTCCTGTTTATTGATGGCGAGGATCTTCAACCCCGCCCGGAAGGTGGACCCGGCCGCCCCGGCGGATTCCATCCCCGCCCGGACCACCTCGGCCAGGAGGTTCAGGGGAATGGGCTGGCCAGGCAGGTAAAGCTGGATCTGCAGGGCACAGTCCTGCGGGAAAGTCTCCTGCCCCACCAGGGACATGCCCCCCATGGAAATATCCCGCGTGACGGCGTGCAGGGTCGCGCTTCTTTTGGATAACTCGGGCAGGTGGTCGGCGGTGGATTCCCGGTAAGCGGGGTCGGCCAGGGAGGTCACCAGGACTTCCTTTTCGATGACCATATAGGTCACCTTCACGGTGGCGTCCACGCGTTCGGATTGGCGTTTTTCCATCCATCCCGACTTCATGTTCATTTCATCCCTTTACTTCTTCCAATGGATGCAAGACACCGGACAGCCATCCATGGCTTCCTGGATCGCCGTTTTGGAGTCGCCCTGGGGCTCAAAAACCTCGGCGACCCCATCCACCGTCATGCGAAAAACCTTCGGCACCGCCGCCACACAGGATTCACAGCCCGTGCACTCCTTGGCATCCACAAAGGAAAGAGGGTTATTGTTTTTCACGCCGGTCCCCTTCCCCTAAAACTGGCCGCAGAAACTGGTGCTGAAGGAAAGATCACTGCCGTTCGATTCTCCCACGATGGACCAATGAAAGCCCTCCCCAAAATCCAGGCCCAGCACGTACTTGGGTTCGAAGAGAACGGGTGTTCCATTGGAGGTGACGTTCGCGTTGATCGCGCCGGGGTTTCCCGCCACTGTCGTGGTCAGCTGGCCGGTGATGTTGGAAACCACGGTCCCCGAATTACGCTGGAACCCCACTGCCGCGAAGGGATAGATCACCATCAGGTCCTTACCCACCAAAAGCTTGGCGCCGAAGCTGTGCACGTTCCAATTAAGGGCGTAATTGGTGGTGCCCGACACGGAGGCGCTGCTGCCGTAGTAGGTGGTGTTCTGGTTCACATCGGTGCCGAAACCCAAATTTCCCTGGAGCTCATCGAAGCTCACGCCCACAGTCACCGTGGGGAGGGTGCGCCCCTCCATGATTTTGTAACGGAAATCGGCTCCCACACCCGTATAGTTGGCCGCGAAACCAAGGCTGGAGAGGGTGATCTGGGGCAAGTAGAGCACCTTCAAGCCGACATCCAAACCATTGGCGAGGCCCACCCGAAGGGTACCCACCGGGTAGGGGGCGGGCAACTGGGATGGAATGCTCACATTGGCGGTGCCCTGCAGGGCCTGTAAATTCAGGTTATTAAGACTGGTGACTTGGATAAGGTCCACTCCACCTCCAATACCGAACTCGAAATGGGGGCCGGAAATTAAATCAAAGACCGTGGGGGGATTGTCCCATCCGAGCGTGCTATAAAATCCCATGCTTTTGGTGAACTGGCTGTTGAGGTAATCCGAGATGGACTGCATATCCGCCAGCCCTGAAGTGTCGAACTGGGCGACGGTTTGGCCCCTTAAAAGGCCTGGAACGGTCAGAAAAAGTAGGGCCGCGGCAGTTTTAAGGCTTTTAAGGGACATGGGCTTTCTTTTCACGATAAAAATGAACGCGGGATTAGTTTAAAGGATACCCCACCTTCATTAAAAGCGGGTAATTTAAGCCTTCGGACCCTCAAGGGAGATTCACATGCGATGGGTGGAAAAACGGTTAGTGGAAGGCCGCTTCCTGGAAAGGCTCCATCGATTCGGAGCCCGGGTTCGGGTAAAGGGCAAGGTTGAATACTGCCACGTCCCCAACTCGGGGCGGTTGCGGGAATTGCTCCATCCAGGCGCCAGGGTCGCCATGGTCGACCATGGCCCCCTGGGCACCCACGAACGAAAAACCAGGTATGCCATCCGGCTTAGTTTTTACCGTGGAAAATGGGTTTGCGTTGAGGCCAATATCGCGCCCCTCTTATTAAAGGAAGCGTGGAAGAAGGGAAAAATACCTGAGTTGAGGCATTATGACGGGTTACAAGCCGAGGTGCCCCTGAATGCCCACACCCGTTTTGATTTCAAGGCTACCAAGCGGAACACCCGGGAAAAGGCCTGGGTGGAGGTGAAATGTGTGACGCTGGTGGATGAAGAGGGGTGCGCCCGTTTTCCGGACGCCCCTTCGTTTCGGGCTTCCAAACACCTCAGGGAACTGATGGGCCTGGCCCAAAAACCTAAAACGAAAGCTTTGGTATTCTTCGTGGCGCAAAATCCTCTGGCGAAAGGGGTAGGCCCCAAGGAGGATACGGACCCGCTTTTCGCGAAAACCCTGCGTCAAGCTTCCAAGAAAGGCGTGCGTTTGAGCGCTTATTTAGCCCAAATCAATCTTCAAGGGGCTTCCATCGTCCGGCCGTTAAAGGTGAGATTGGATTAATCGACCGCGGGTAAACCGAATGGATGGATCCACCAAGCAGTCAAGCTTCAAGATTATTTAAAGTACACCCAGGAAGAGACCCTCTATTCAATGGGGCGCCGGGCCAAAGTCCAGTTGTTCCTGGTTTCCCTTTTCCTTTTCCAATTTCTCAATGACCGAATTCAGGGATTGGTTCACCACCTCGCGAAATTCCTTATCCGATTCCTTGGCCAGTTTGGTCAGGAACTTGCGAACATACTGGGACCGGAATTGTCCCAGGGCCCGTACCGCCGCCACTCGGACGGCCAGGGGCCTTTCGTTTTTTTTCTCCAGGAATTTATAGCCTTCCGCCCATTCCACCAGGATATTGATGGCATAGGCCTCGCCCAAGGTGCCCATGACCCGGCAGGCTTCGACCCAAAAATCCTCGCGGCGTGGATGGTCCAATCCATAGGCCTTCAAGGCCTCCACGATCAACAGCGAATCCCCTTCCCCGCCGATCTTGTCCAGTATTTTCAGGGCCGGGATGGAGAGGTCCTTGTCCAAGGCGCCCATCAGCTCGATGACGCGCGGGTGGAAAGCGGTCCAACTCCAGCGTTCCACGATCTCCAGTACCTGTAGCCTTTGGTCCAGGGTCAGGCTTCCCCAGTTTTTGGCGAATTGATCGTACAGGGCGGAGGAGGGGGGCATTTTCTTGAACAACTCGAGGAACAATCTCATCCGGTCGGTGGGAGCCCCGGCGGAGAACCATTTTTCCAGTACGGGTACCTGGAGCGTCTCGAACCGGTCCAGCCAATGAAAAGCCCTTCGGGCGGCCGGTGAATCGAAGGCGTTGTCCATGGCCCTTTGGAGGAAATAGGCTCCGGTCAAATGGTCCAGCAGGATGAAAAGCCTTTCCCGGGTATCGGTTTCATGGCCTGGCGCCACATAAAGACCGTCGAGATGCTCCAGGGCGCTTCGATTGAAAACCGAATCAAGGATGGTCCTGGCCTGGACGGCCTGGTTTGGAAATTCCTGTTCAGTGCGAAAGGCGATGGCCTTCAGGGCCGAGGCCCCCAGGATCATTTCAGGCCAGTCAGGATCGGAAAGCTCATGGGTCACCCAGTTTTGGTAAAGGGCCATGACCAGGGGGAATGACTCGGGCGTCTGTCCGGTCGCGAAAAGCTCCCGTAATTTTTGGAGCCCATCCTTTTGAAGGGGACGGGGTATTTTGGTCCAATCCAGCCTCTGCAGGTGGCGGAGGGCCACGTTCCTCGCCTCTCCCGGCTCCCCTAGGGCGGAATGCCACAGACCCGTCCAAAGTTTCTCAAACCGCTCCCGCTCATTCGGTTCTTGGAGCCTCGAAAGGCGCTGGACCACCGCGCCCTCGTTGGAGGCGGTGACCATTTTAGGAAAAACATTCTCATCCAGGGCGCTCAGGACCAGGTCGGTCTCAAACAGGGTAAAGCGTTCCCCAGTCGGGTCCTGGGAATCGGTTTCGTCCCCCAAGCCCCCCCCCGCGAATCCCTGGCTTTCCCCCAAAAGGACCAGCTTCGCGAGGAGCTCATCCATGTTCACCTTGAGGGAGGGCAGATCCACCGGGTCCTTCAGTGATTCCAGGTTCTTTTTCAGGGAAAGGAAGGACCCCATCAGCTCTCCCCAGTGGCCCTGGGCCTCCGTTGAGGGTGCCGCCGCGGGCATGCCCACCTCCTTCAGGTCGTCGGCGGTCAGGATACCGCCCATCTGGCTCATCATTTTTCGGGCCACTTCTTTCTTATTAGAAGAGGGATTGACCCGGGCGAAGATTTGAAGGAAATATTGCAGGGCCTCCAAAGCTTCCTGGAAATTTTCCTCCTTTTCGAGGACCTCCAAGCCTTCCCCGGCGGCCACGACCTTTTCCCCCTCCCTGACCGCCACGAACATCTTTTCGTTGACCTTGATGTTCACGATGCCGCCGGACTCCAAGGCCTGAAAAAGGGTCCGGTCCGGGGGAAGTGCCCTGGGCTTCAAGAGGGCCATGAATTTTTCCATTTCGGGAGCTTGCACTCCGGGCTGAAAGGTCATGCTGTGGATCTTGTGGGTGAGAAAGAGGTCCTTGATCATGTTGGTGGAACCGGTCGCCCTCTCGTCCAGGGCGGTTCCCTCCACCACCAGCCTGCCCTCCGATTCCCCCAGGGAAACGGCCGGCAGGGACTGGAACATGTCCCCCAGGACTGCCAGGAACCTTTCGATGGACTGCTTCACCATGGCGTTATCGGGGGAATAAAGGAAAAAATTGGAAATCGCGATGCGCATTTCCCGAACCAGGACGGCGGCGACCTTGGCTTGTTCGACTGGAAGCATCCGCGGCCTTCTTTCAGGAAGGAATCTTCGGCAACCCATCAAGTTTCATTTTTATCACTTCTAACCGCTAGTATAAAAAGCGTTGAGCCCGTCCATAAAGACAATTCATGTGGATACCATGGGTGTTCCTAGAATCGTTAAACGGATGGACTTTGACCCCTACCCGCGCGTTCAAGCGTCAAGGGACGACCCTTCAGGTCACCCCTCGGCCGGGGAAACCCCGGCCAAGTACACGCCCAGTTTCCATTTAAATAATTTTAACTTTAAGAACTAGGCGGCTTGTCCCCGGCTAAAGCCGGGGCCTGAAAACAGCCGGTTAAAATTTTCTTCCCACGAAGACAGGGCGGCTCAATAGTGTTTAAAATCACATGCTTATCCGAACAGCGCCCGTTGGTTAATGGACTTTTGTATTCATCCGCAAGCCATACACTGTTCTCCCACTCTGAAAGAGGGGGAAAAAGGGGGAGTTAGCTTTTCCGCCAATTCCACCGTAACGGCTAACACCCCCCTTCCCCCCTTTTTCAAAGGGGGATATTGAAAAGCCGTTTTCGCGAAACTAGCGGGCGCTGTTCGGATAAGCATGTAAAATCATGATCGTGTTCGCACAGGAGGGGAAATGGGATCACCGTGGGGTTTGGTCTACTTAACCGCTTTTTTCTTCGGCCTCTATAATATATTCACCCGCGCGGCGGGGCCCAAGATCGGTGGCCTTTTGGGGCCCCTTCTCCTGGAAGGGTTCGCGGCCCTGGTCATCCTGGCCTTTTTTCTTTGGAGAAAATACCAAGGCGCGGTCGAAACAGTGACCACGATGGGGGTGGTCTATTCCCTCGCCGCGGGCCTGAGCGCGGCGGCGGGGTCGATCGTGTTTTTCCTCGTCTTCTCCCGGGGCGGACAACTCTCCTTGGCAGGCTCCTCCATCCTCGTCGGCAGCGCCCTCTTGACCGTGGCGGGCGGTTTTTTATTTTTCCGGGAACCCCTGACCCTCACCCGTTTTATTGGAATCGCGTTCGGCTTGATAAGCCTTTATTTGCTGCGGCTGGAATAAAAAAAGGCGGCCCGAAGGCCGCCTTCCATTCTAAAAAAAAGGAAAGCCCGTTAATTCATTTTCATGTCCTTCGCGGGAGCAGGCGCGGCGGTGTTATCCACCGGAACTTCCTTCTTCACCAGGTCCATCTGGCAGTTGGGACACTTGCCGGGCTTATCGCCGGTATAATCGCCCATGGGGCAAACCCAGACCGTCTTCATGGCCTTCTTTTTCATTTTCTTCTTGGCCTTCCTGCCGGGAGTCGCCACCGGCATCGCGGCTGCGGGCGTGGGAGCAGTCATGGACGTGTCTTTGTTTGCCGTCACGGCCTCATCCGCCCAAGCCGACCCGATCGACAGGATGAAAAGCCCCGCCATTACCCCATTCTTTAGCTTTATCATTTCTCGATTCCTCGTTTCCCTTTGGTTTTCATCCCTTACGCAGGAATGAAGATTGACCTGATCGAATCTATATAAGATTGAACGACCTGAATAGTTACCCTTTTTTTAACCGATAGCGCGGCTTCTTTTCCAGCCCCCCCGATCATTAAAAGGAAAACCCCTATTTCTCATTTTCCAAAGCCCGGCGGATGGCTTCCCATTCCTTTTTTCGATCCTCATCCGGCTTGGGATATTCCATCTTAAGATCCTTCAGGCAATGGAGGATCAGGTGGGAAATGACCAGCCGGGAGTTGTATTTATCATCCGCCGGGACGATATGCCAGGGCGCCCTTTCGGTAGTGGTTTCCGTGAGGCAATCCTCGTAGGCCGACCAGTACTGATCCCAATATTTCCTTTCCTGGATATCGCTCATGCTGAATTTCCAGTTTTTTTGCGGATCCTCCAACCTAGCCAAAAACCTTTTTCTTTGTTCCTCCTTGGAAAGATGAAGGAAAATCTTGAGGACACGGGTGCCGTTCTCGTGGAGATGCTTCTCGTATTCCACGATCGACCGGTACCTTCCCTTCCAAAGGCCCTCCTTCCCCAGGAATTCCTCGGGCAATCCCTCATGCCTTAATATCTCCGGGTGGACACGGGCGACGAGAACCTCCTCATAATAAGAGCGGTTGAAAATGCCGATCTTGCCCCTTTCGGGAAGGCTACGGGTAGTGCGCCAAAGGAAATCATGCTCCAGCTCCTCCGCGCTGGGTTGTTTGAAGCTGGAAACCTGGCATCCCTGGGGATTGATACCCGACATGACATGCTTGATGGCCCCGTCTTTACCCGCCGCGTCCATCGCCTGGAAAATGAGGAGCAGGGAATACCGGTTGTGGGCATAGAGCAAACCTTGCAAGGCCCGCATCTCGTCAATATCGTGGGCGAGGATCTCTTGGTAATCCCCCTTGGTTTCGTAAAAAGGGGGAACCCGGGTCGGCCATTTTTTCAGGCTGACCCCATCCCCCTCCTTCACCCGGAAATCCTTTGAATGCAGTTTCATTGATCGACCTCATGATCCAGGGAACCCGTCCCGGCGGTATCCAACCCCGCTTCTCTAATCCTTGCCTCGGCCACGCGCGATGGCCCCGATGGCCATCCCCATCAGGATGATGGACAGCCAAACCAAGAAACGTCCGTTGGTCCCGAGGGTTACCCCGAACTTTTGGCTGACGAACTGGCCCAACAGGTACCCCAGAAAGCCGCCAAGCGCGGAAAAGAAAAGAACACCGGCGAGCCGGACGAGGGTGAAATATTTTCGGCTGATGCCCAAAACCGGCTGTACAAGCGGGAAATAAATGAGGGCGAACAATACCCCCAGAATCAACGCGTTACCCGTCAGGCTTTTGAGGAAGGGGCTTCCCCAATAATAAAAACCACAGGTCAGCCACAGGTAACAGGATATTCCCAACCCCCAACTTAGTACAAAGCTCAAGGGCCAAAGGACGAGTCCCAAGCAACCACCGGCCGCCTTCCAACGGTAAACATAAAAGAGGGGATAAGCGACCGTGAATAACAGGGCGTTATAGCGAAAGTTAAGGTTCCATAGGGGCTGGGCAATGGGATGGGACTGGATATAAAGGTAACCCGCCAAGGCGAACCCCTCAAATATGAGAAGCCGGACAAGGGACCTTTCTTGCTTCTTCTCCGGGTCACCCATGCGATCAACCTTTTCTCGTCTTATTACCGAACCATACGACCGCGCCCATGCCGATCAGGATGAGGATGATCCAGATGAGCCCCCGGGTCTCGTCGTCACCCAAAAACATCCCCCACTTGGTGTCCAATGTGCGGCCCAAATAAAAACCGCCTACCACGCCGCTGACCGAATCGGAGATCATGCCCACCGCGCCCCAAAAAGTATGGTGCACCCGGCTCAGGCCCCAAAGGTGTTCCACGAAAAAGAAATAATCGAACACGAAAAAGGGCCCTAAAAACATATAGTCGTTCCTGAAGACCTGGAAGCAAGGGGTCATTCCCAGGGAAAAACCCGTGGAATAAAGGCCATAAGCGACCCACATGAAAAAACAACCCAACAGGATAATACGCAGAACGAGGCTCAAAGGCGAAACGAGGAACCGCAACACAAGAGGAAGCTTCAATTGTTTATAGAAATAGAGCAGGGGATAGACCGCGATAAAGACCACCGCGTTGGCTAAAAAAATCAGGGGGGTAGGGTCGTTGGCGGGGGCGTATTGGAGGATGTGCAGGAACCCGACAATGCCCAGGATTTCCCAAAGAATGAACCGCGCGAAAGAAGGGGGGTGAGGGAGGATCTCTTCCGGGGCCATCTCGGCCTCTCTTTCTCCACTTAATGGGTTGCTCATCCGCTAACGGCAATGGCTTCAATATTATAGGAGTAACCCTCGCGGACGAGACCCCGCGTTGGCTTTTTTTCGAAGGAGGGCCATGGATTAACCTTGAATTGCGCTCTTTATTATTTTATGAGCCCTGATTCCATCCTCAATGGTCGCAGGACCCAGCGCGTTTTTCGGTGACTTGCCCGCAGGAGAAGCAGGAATATATGAATAGAATCCCTTCCGAGTCCACGCGAGACGACTGGGCATGGACCCTTCCCCCGCACCAAGCGCAAAAGGATTTCTGCCATTGGGGCCGGGTGGTCGCCCAAAGCAGGCCCGCGCCCACCAGGATCTCCAATGCGAAGAGCCGTTCCGCCATTCGAAAGGTCAGGCCCCAATAGATCCACAGCAGGGACCCGCCCATGATCGCGGCCAGGAACCACATTAAAAAAAAAATTTTCCAGGGCACGCGACCCACCCATTTTGCTGTCATGGCTCATACCCTTCCACGGTTTGGATTGACGTTGGTCCCTTCAATATGACGCAGATCATGACGATGGGGAACCCCTTACCGATGGTAACTACAACCCCATCTAAAATTAGGTCTCTCGGAAAAGGGCCGTTTAAAAGAATTTTTCTTTTTAGAACATAGTTACACAAAGATACTATCTACCCGAAATTTTCATAAACGTAACAATATTTTTTAAAGTGTGACCTGCGTCACATTACAAACCGACCCTATACTTTAAAACTCACTCAACAGGCCTTTTGACCTCCCGGCGCGAGACCCTGATCCGGGGAGAAAAAGTCCATCGGAAAAAACCCGAAAGAACACAAGGAGAAAAGAAAATGAAATCAAACAACGTAGGAATCATCCTCGCGGTCGCAACCACCCTCAGCACCCTGGCCTGGGCGGAATCAACACCCGTTTCGACCCCCGCGAAAAGTTCATGGACTGGCAACCAGCTGACCTCGGGTTTGGCTTCCGTTCCGGCCACCGAAAGGCCCGCCACCGTCATCGGCCCGGTCGTGAGCGTCACTGCCAAAAAAGGCTCCTCACTCCTGGTCTTGCGGTCCGGCAGCGCCCTCTACATGGTGGGCGATTCCACCCTGCATAAATATGAGATGGGAGCCAAGTCGCTGCAAGGCTCGGCGGTCATCAAAGCTTCCGCCGCATCGCTCAACACCGACGAGGGACTTGTCGCCGCCCTCAAAGCCGGCAAGGCCGAGGCCATGGCCCTGACGGTCCCGGTCAACATGTTCAAATCGAAGGAATCGGGCCTGGACGACAACGCCTACAAGGCCCTGAACGCCACCCAATATCCGGAGATCCAATTCGCCCTCACGAGCGAGACCCTGGTGGACGGCAAAACCGCTGACACTTATGTGATGACCGCCCAGGGAACCTTGACCATCTCGGGCGTGACCCAGCCCGTCATCCTGACCGCCGACACCACGGTCAAGAACGGCGTCATCCGCTTGAAGGGCGTGCAGGCACTGAAAATGACCGATTTCAAAATCACCCCGCCCGTGTTCAGCCTGTTGGTGACATCCATCAAGTGCACGGACGATATCGAGATCCACTACGACGTGTCTTTCGCCATCGCGGGAGAGGTGCCGGTGAAATAGGAAAGCGACGGCCCGGGCCTTCTCCCTGAGGGGGCCCGGAAAAGGAAGTGGCAGGAAGGTTTTTCCAAACCCGGGGGAGCCGGGGGAATGAGAAGCCCAAAGAAGTAAAAAAACGGAGGAGAATAAGATGAAAACTTTTCAGAAAGTGCTGATGGCGGCCTTGTTGCTGCTGGGCTTCTTGCCCCGCGTCCACGCCGCTGAGATTTTCAAGAATGACGACCTCGACATTTCTCTCGGCGGACGCATTCAGGAATTGGGTGAAATGGAGCTGGTCACGGATGACTCGATTCGAAACCATTTCCGAGTCTATTGCTGGAACTACGAAGACCGTCTTTTCACGAGCGGCGACTATCAAGGTTACAAATGGAATTTCGAAGTCGATTTTGGCGGGGAGGATGTCGCCAATTCCACCAACGGTTCCTTTGACCTTCTGGATGCCTATGTGGATATTCCCCTCATCCCTGACATGGTGACAATCAAGGTCGGCCAATTTCGCGACCCAACCGAATTGGAAAGCGCCACCTACGACGGGAACCAGCTTTTCACTGAAAAGTCCCCCAACTTCAACCTCTTCTTCAACGAGGGATATGACACCGGGGTCGCCCTTTACGGCCATATCGGCAATTTGGATGGCGCCGCTGGATTGGTTCAGGGCGCACCGGACCTTCCCCAGCGTTATTTGCCCGAGATCGCCAACATTCCCTTGCCCATGTTCTTGCGCATCGGCTACAACGACGGGATCACCGACGATCCTTTCCATCAGAAGCAAACCGGCTTTGCCAAACCGGACCGGGCTTTATTCGCCATCCACGCCAACGGGTATGTCGCGGCTGACAGCAACGCGGGCCACGGGGACCTCTTCAGCCAAATGGGCGGAGGCTTGGCCACCTTCAATGCCAACAGTTATTTCGGGAACGTCCTGCTTTCAAAGACTTTTAACCCCTATTTGGGAGCGGATTCGGCTTCAACACCCGTTACCGAGAACTATTACCAGGCTGGGTTGGACTTCCAATTCCGCTCTCCCTTAGCCGACACCACCTTCACCTGCACCGGCGAGGTCATGATTGGGCATTACGACATCACGGTCTCGACCCCAATGATCGCCGGGGTCCCGACGGGGTTCATTCCCTCGGCAACGACGAACGCCTTGGGCGCTATTCCGGTAACAGCCGTGCCGGGAAGCCAGTATGCCTTGAACATCGGCGGCGGCGAGTTGACCGCCTCCATCGGCGACAAGCCCTGGGAATTGGCGGGACGTCTTGCCGTGGTCATTCCGGACAGCGGGATGATGGGAACGCAGGCAGGCGGGTCCTATAACAATTTCACGATGAACGGCACCAAATACACCAGCTACTACTTTAACCCGATCTTCCCGAACGGCAATCCGATCTGGGAAGTCACCTTCCCCTCGATTACCTGGCACATGAACGACGATTGCAAGCTCGTCGCGGAAACCATGTTCATGTTCAACGAGGCCGAGGCGGAGGACGTCGACGGCAACTATGTCATCGCGGAGATGCCTGGTTCGGCCACCAGCGCCACCGCAGGGTATCGGGCGAACAACATCGAGGCCGGATTTGTGCCTATCGGCCGCATGATGTTTCAGCTGCAGTTCTAGGAAAGAGGGGCCCATGAGGGGAAAAAGCTTCGTTCCATACCTCCTCAGGGCTGTTGTGGCAGTCGCCTGTGCCGCGCTCTCCTGCGGCACAGGCGCCGCTGCCGATGATATTTCGCTGGCCTTTTACGAGGGCTACGGCCATTACAAGGTCGAGGGCTCTTTCTTCGTCGATGCCGACGCGCAAACCGCCTGGGATGTCCTGACCAATTACGAGCGCATCCCCGATTTTGTCCACAGCATGAAAATCAGCAAGGTCGAGCAGCGCAGCAACAATGATCTGGTCCTCCGCCAGGAAGGCGAAGGAAGCTTCCTTTTTTTCTCCAAACGAATCCATCTGCTCATGAACGTCCACGAACAGCCCCAAACGAACAGCATCATCTTTACCGACACCAGCCACAAGGATTTCGATTCCTACCAGGGCACCTGGAAGATCACCCCTTCCGATTACGGCCATGGTCTGGAGGTCATTTATACCCTTGACGCGGACCAGAATTTCTCTGCGCCCGCTTTCATCGCCTCGGACGTGGTCAAAGGTAATGTGCAGGATCTGTTGCGATCGTTGAAAAAAGAGATCGCCCAACGGCAGATGGCCACGGACCAGGAGTTGGCCGCCAAAGCCCTTCAAAACGCTAAAATCATTCCCTCCAAGCTGGCCTTGGCCTTAAAAAGCGGGAACGCGGTGGACAGCCTTTCAGTTCAGTGGACCCCTCAGGCTCTCCTCCCGCTAACCCAATCCCGGAATTCCCCTACCGAGTCAGGGGTTTCTGAAAAGAGGAGGCGCCTCCCTCTCCCCTCTTTTTCCCTTCCGGGCTCTCCAGGGAAGAGGCCTTCCCCAGTTTTCCAAAACCAAACTTTCGCTTGATGGAATCAACGCTTTTAAATAGTTTTTCTTTCCGGGGGTCGCCCATTTCGGGAAAAAGCCAATTCTCCCCTTCTTCCTGCTCAAATTTGGAAAGGGACACCCCCAACAACCTGATCTTTCGGCCGCGAAGATCCTCTTCGTTTAATAGTTCCTCCGCGGTCAAGCAAAACCACCGCGTCATCGTGGGTAGCGCCGAGGGTCCGGGCCCGGGTCAGGGTTTGGAAATTCTCAAACCTTAATTTCAGCGTGACGGTCCGCGCCTTTTTCCCCAATCTCCGCAACCGGTAGCAGCTTTTCTCGGACAGCCATGCCAGGGTTTGACGGATTTGAAGCGGGTCGGAGATGTCATGGTCAAAGGTCGTCTCATGGCCCACGCTTTTGGACGGATGAAAGGGCGCCACGGGAGAATCATCCACCCCACGGGCTACTTCCCACAGCCAATGGCCGGCCGAGACCCCGAAGGTTTCTTCCAGTAATTTCCGAGGTGCCTTCAACAGATCCCCAATTTGGTGGATGCCCAATTGCTTTAAACGCGGTTGTGTTTTTTCTCCCGCCCCATGTAAACGCTCGATGGGCAGGGGGTTTAAAAACGCCTGCTCCTCCCCTTCGGGCACGACGATCCATCCTGTTTTGGATCCCGAGGAGGGTTTTACAGTCTTGCCCGCGATCTTGGCCACGTACTTGTTGGAAGCGATCGCGACCGAACAGGTCAATTTTGTTCTTTCCAGGATGGCATCCTTGACCCTTTGGGCCATCCGGCCCCTATCCTCCCCGAACATGGCCTCGCAACCCGTGAAATCGAGATAAAACTCGTCGATGGAGGCGTATTCCACCACCGGCGCGATTCGCCTCAGAAGGGCGTAAACCTTGCGGGAATATTTGGAGTAGAGTTTGTATTCACCCGGAACAAAGATCGCCTGGGGACAAAGCTTTTGAGCCGTGAGGAGAGGCATCCCCGATTTGACCCCGAACGGGCGTGCTTCGTAGGAAGCCGAACAAACAACCCCCCGTTCGCCTTTTCTTCCCCCCACGATCACCGGTTTTCCCCGAAGGGCGGGGTTAACCAATCGTTCGCAGGAAACGAAAAAGGAATCCATATCCACGTGGGCGACGAGGCGGGCCATAGGCATACACTAGTATTCCTTTGACCGCCCGTCAACGGCTTAACGAGACGGAGGGGCCTAATTTCGCTTGAAAGTCAGGGTCATCTTGGACCCATTCGGAAGGGTCGGCGGTTCCGGTTTGACCTTAATTTGCTGGGCTTGCCGCTGTCTCTCCAGGGTTTGAATCCTTAAAAAGTCCTCTTTATTGACAGCCGCGAAATGGATTTCGGCCCTGAACACGGGTCTTTTCAACTCGAAAAAGGTTTCCATCTTAATGACCCGGGCCAAGACGCGCATCTTGGTCTTATGCCGGGCGACGAACATGTGTACTTCCAGAATTTCCTTTGGGCTGAAAACGCTGTCCCCGGTCAAGAAAAGATCACCGTAGGAAACCCGCTTGTCGATGACGAAATAAAGACTTTCATCCGGGTTGGCCTCGGAGGACCGGTTGAATAGTTTTTTTCGAGGTGTTTTCTTGACCTTCGTCCGGTGGTATTTGACCTCGACGATGGACTGCACGACCCCTTGAACATGCTTTTCCAGCCAACCGGTCTTTTGCCTCATCCGTCTCCCCTTTTAATTCAGGTTATCCATTGATAGGCTCCCAAATAATAACAATTCTAACGTCTGGATTGCCTCCAACTTCAGTCCTAGAAGTCACTTTGTTTAATAAAGACCGCACTGACTCGACTCCCTTGAGCTTGAACGTTTAAGTGAAAAGAAATCAAGAATAGATATAGGAAAGACTAGGAAGAAGATTGGTTGGTGTAAGTTCTCTTATCTTCGCACCCCGTCCTTCCCATTCGATGACCCTTTGTTGGTGTTCCCGCCAAATCGTCCGAACCGAAATTTCGCCGTAAACCGCCTTCAAGTGTAGGGAAAGTTGTTCATTCGTCGGCCTTTTGGCGCCGGTCAAGAGCCTTGCCGCGCCATCCTGCGAACAGGCGGTCAAAATAAATCCATTCCCATCAAAAGAATAGATTTCAAGATTGGGGAGGACCACCTTTCCCCCTTCTTTTCCCTCGACCCAATTCACGATCAGTACCGCCGACTTAGCGTCGGGAGCGATGAAGGTGGAAGCCCAGAAAAAATTCATCGCGGCGTAGGAAAAATCGCCTACATGCCGGAAACCTTCTGATTTTAATCGAATAATGAGTTCTCTTTGCCATGGGGGGGTCAGGGCTTCCACCAAACCCGGAGGCGCCGGTGCCAGGATTACCGGAGGTTGGGGCAGGTCTCCATCATTTTTTTTGGTTTTAGGCCGGCTTTTTTCAGCCGCCCAAATCAGGATTCCTGTTCCTAAAAGCAAAAGGAGAACAACTGTTCCAACCGAACCCATAACACCCTTTTCACCCAAGAGTCATAGAGACACAGAGGAAAACCTAATTAATTTATGAACTTATAAAACCTTAAAACCCCAGTTCATTCAATGTGTAACTTTATGTTTTATTCTTGAAGCTGACTTGCCTTTGCGCTTATCCCAAAACGATTTTCTATGGGACTTTGTGTTTCCGTGGTAATTTTTTTTACTTTCCGTAGGTTCCCATCAATTGGGTTTCGGCGAGAATATGCCCTTTCATGACACCCAAGAGCTGATTTTTGGAGGCCCCCGCCCTCAGATTCAAGACCGTATCCAGGGCGTAAAGCTTGAAATAGTACCGGTGGACTCCGCTCGGAGGCGCCGGACCGTCATAACCGATTTGGCCAAAGTCGTTCATACCTTGGCGGATTCCCTTATCGCTGATTTCCTTCTTTGGGAAGTTTTCCAATAACTTGAAAGTGGATTTGAACACTTCCTTCTCGATGGGAATGTCAAATATAACCCAATGGACCCAGATACGGCCGGGGGCGTCCGGATCGTCGCAAATCAGGGCGAAGGTTTTTGTTTTCTCAGGAACGCCCGTCCAATGCAATTCGGGAGACTGGTTCTCGTGTTGATAACCGCACCAGGAGGGCAGACGGTCTCCCGCTTTGAAGGATTCACTGAATAATTGAAGCTTACCCTTTTCCATATCCGATCCTCCCCAAACCCAAGAACTCCAAAAGACCAAAACGAACACCATGGGTCCAAATTTTGGAATCATAACCATCTCTCTTTTTCGGAATGTTTGATTCTTATTTTAATATTAGTTGGTAATTTATACTTGGTTTAACCTTACAATATGACATCCGGTGGATTTCATCCCTTAAAAGAACAAACAATGCCCGAAATCGACTCTTATCTCCAAACCTGCATCGACCAGAAATGTTCCGACCTGCATATTGCCTCCGAATCCCCTGTTTGCGTCCGCCAATTGGGCCGGTTGATCCCCATCACGGAGGGGCCCCTTTCCGCCGAACAATGTGAGGCCCTGATTTTCGAGGCATTGGACCCGGCGACCCTGGGACGCCTGAAGGAATCCCTCGAAGTGGATACCACCTATACCCTCCCTAACGGCGAGCGATTCCGCGTGAATGCCTTTCGCCAGCGGCTAGGCTGGGACGCCGTTTACCGCCATTTCAGCTCCAAGGTCCGCTCCATTGATGAGTTGGGCCTTCCGCCTATCCTTAAAAAATTCGCCGACGCCAACCAGGGAATCATCCTCATCACCGGACCCGGCCGATGCGGAAAGTCCACCACCTGTTCCGCCCTGGTTGATTATTTGAACGAGACCACCGAAGAACATATTATCACTATTGAGGACCCTATCGAGTATATCCACCACCGCAAACAATCCATCGTCAACCAGCGGGGGGTGGGCCACCACACCGAAAGCTTCACCAGCGCCCTCCGGAGCGCCCTCCGGGAAGATCCGGATATCATCATGGTGGGGGAAATGCGGGACCACGAGACCATGAGCCTGGCCCTGACCGCCGCCGAAACGGGCCACCTGGTCATCGGGACCCTTCACACCGGGTCCGCCACCTCCACTATTTCCCGTGTCGTCAGCTTGTTCCCCGCGGGTGAACAACCCCAAGCCATTGCCAGCCTCTCCGAAAACCTCGTGGGAATCGTCTCCCAGCGCCTTCTAGTCAACGCCGAGGGAAACGGCATGGTGCCCGCCTTCGAGATCCTGGTCAATATCATGGCGGTATCCAATGTCATTCACGAGCGGGAGTTCTTCAAGATCCCATCCCTCATTGCGACCGGTGCATTGCACGGAATGCTGACCATGGAAGCGTCCCTCAAGGCCCTGGTCACGGCCAAAAAAATCAACCCGGCCCAGGCCGACGAAATACTGGCGGAGGAATCCTGATGGCCGCTATCGACGATCTTTGCAAGGCCATGGTGGCGAAAGGCGCCTCCGACATGCACCTGACCATCGGGAACCCCCCCCTAATCCGGGTCCATGGCGACCTCATCCCCTTGAACGAAACGGTTATCGACGAGGATCTCATCCAAGGCCTTCTTTACGAAACCATGACGCCTGAACAGTGGACTTTATGTTGGAATAGGCGCGACTATGATTATGCTTACGAGGTCCCGGACCTGGCCCGCTATCGGGCCAATGTTTTTTTTAACCAGCAAGGCATTGCCGCGGTGTTTCGTACCATCCCCACCAAGATCCTCTCACTCCAGCAGTTGGGGATGCCGCCTGTCATGACCGAGATGTGCAAGACCAAGAGGGGCCTGGTCTTGATCACGGGTCCCACCGGAAGCGGCAAAAGCACCACCCTGGCCGCCATGATCGACGAGATCAACAACACCCGGGAAGCGCACATCCTCACCATCGAAGATCCTATCGAGTTCGTGCACCGAATGAAGAAATCCAAGATCACCCAGCGCGAAGTGCATCATGACACCCACTCGTTCAAGGCGGCCTTGCGGTCCTCAATGCGTCAGGACCCAGACATCATCCTGGTAGGCGAGATGCGCGATTACGAGACCATCTCCCTGGTGATCGCGGCCGCCGAGATGGGTATTTTGGTCTTCGGGACCCTCCATACCAATTCCACCTCCAAGACCATCGACCGCATCATCAACGTCTACCCGGCCGACGAACGGGATAAGGCGCGGGACGCCCTGGCCGCATCCTTAAAGAGCATCGTAGCCCAGCAGCTTTGCCCCACCAAGGACGGCAAAGGGCGCGTAGCCGCCGTGGAGGTGCTTTCTTTCGACAAAAGCCTCCCTAACCTGATCCGAACCGGCAAGACCTCCGGGATCAATTCCCTCATCGAGATTAGCGGCAACCAGGGGATGCAAACGATGGATATGTGCCTGATGAACCTGTTTAAGGCGGACCGCATTTCGGCCAAGCAGGCTTATTTGAAAGCGCTGGACAAGAAAAAATTCCAGGCTTTGTTGGACAAAGAAATCGCCAAGGAAGCCGCTGCCGACCCCTGGAAGTAACCCTTGTGCAGGCTTACGACCGATCCCTCAAGCGGGCCGCCCAAACCCCCAGGCACTGATTGCTGACCACCTGTATCCCTTCCACCTCCAGCCGGGCCTCGGACTGGGGATGGGTGATTCCGGTTTGGAGCCAAACCGTTTTTGGCCGTTTCTCTTGGGGTAAGGCCAAGATCTCATCCACAAGCTCGGGGATTAACTCACTGCGCCTGAAAACATCCAGGATATCGGGTTGGATGGGGAGATCCTCCAATTTGGCATAGGCCTCCAGTCCGAGCGAAGATACGATCATGGGATTCACGGGGTAAATCTCATAACCCCTCTCTTTGAGCATGGCGGGAATGGTATAGGCGGGGCGATCCATCCTTTTCTCGTCTTGCATGCCATAAATCGCGATGGTTCGGGCTTCTTTCACGATTTGGGCAACCATTTCGTCTTCAAGCATCCAATCACCTCACAAAAAAAGATCTTTTTCACCACCAAGCCACCAAGTAAAACAAAAATTTTGCTAGTTTTTATGGCGTCATTCCTAACTTTTCCTTATAGGTATTGGTGCCTGGGTAGTGGTATCCATGTTTAAGAATTAGACGCTTAAGTTTGGTGTGTAGAGGACATACAACATCCAGTAAACAATCACACCTGTTATGGAAACATAAACCCAGATGGGGAAGGTTATTTTGGCGATCTTTCTGTGCTTCTCGAACTCACCCCGAATGGCCCGAATTATCGTCCAGATGGCCAAAACCGGCACAAGAACAGCTAAGAGGGTATGAGTAGTCAAAATAAAGAAATAGATGGGACGTATAAGCCCTTTGCCAGTGAAATGCACCACCCCCACATGAGCGTGAAAATATAGGTAGCAGACTAAAAAAATGGCGGAGGATAGAAATGCTAGACCCATGCAGGTCTTATGGGCCAATAACTTCTTGTTCCTGATAAAGGCATAGCCCATAAGGAGAAGAAGGGCGCTGAGGCCATTGAGACAGGCGATCAGAAAAGGAACCTGGGAAAGGCTCATCCCTTTCCTCCGTGTTTCAACAGGTAGACCGCGTCTAATTGCAGGTTCTGGATATCATTCAGGTCATCCCCGTCATACATTCCCCGGATCTTGCCATCGGCGTCAACGAGCACCACGCGGATGGTGTGGATGAACTCAAATCCCGGTATAGCCTGGGGATCCTCGGCCGCGCTGAGTTTAAAACCTTGTTTGATCATAGTATAAAGATCCTTTTTGGTGCCGGTCAGGAATATCCACTGTTGTGGATCGGCGCCAAACTCCTTCGCGTATTTAGCCATCACCGGCACCTTATCGTAATCCGGGTCTACCGTGAAAGTTACCAGTTTGAAATCATCCTGATCCTTGAATTGGCGGGCCAGAACCCTTAGATGTCCCGACAAGATGGGGCAGGTCCCCGAACAACGGGTAAAGATAAAATCGCAGACCCAGACCTTACCCTTGAGCCGGGCGGAAGAAAAGATCTTCCCTTCCTGGGTGGTGAAAGAAAAATTGGGCGCCGATAAAATGGGTTTCAGGAATTTCGAGGATGGACGGGCTTGGAAAACACGATAGCCCCAGACCGCCAGGATAGCCAGGCTGATAGCCATCACCGACGCCATAACGCCTTTGGGGGGATGGTTCATGAGCGGTTCTTGATTTCGCTTTTCGCCACCGCCAGCGAAGAGATGAAATAAAAGAAGAGTCCAGCCAGAGTTAACGCCAGGAGGCAGATTCCCATGGAAGGAAGGTTCGTATTATTCGATTCGTGGGGATAGAGCCCTTCCCGAACTCCCGCCACTCCATAGGTCAAAGGATTCACCGCCATGAGAATCTTCATGAAGCCTGAATTGGAGGCGGGGAAAACCGCACCCGAGGCCATCCAAAGAGGAAGTAGAACCAGGTTCATGATCGTGTGAAAGCCGGGGATGGACTCGATTTTCCAAGCCAGCCAGAAGCCCGCCGCGTTCATGACGAAAGATATCAAAAAAAGGGCTGCGGTCAAACCCAAAAGGGGGACGGGTTGGAAACTGGCCCCCACAAATAAACCAATCGGCAATAGGATCAAACCCTGCACCGTGGACAAGGTCGATCCGCCCAGGATCTTGCCCATGACGATAGCCCCCCGCGAAACCGGCGCCACCATGACCGACTGCAAAAACCCCGCTTGCCGGTCCTCGATCACGGACGCATTGGAAAAAATGCAGGTGAACATAACGCTCATTAACAAGGTGCCGGGGAAAAAGTAGGCGCGATAATCGGCCTGGGGAACGCCCGAGCCCAAGACCAGCCAAAAAAGAAAGGCCGTTCCGATCGCCCCTACCACCCGGCTGGGCTGTCGGTAAAAGCGGACTAATTCCCTCTGCCAGAGGGTGAAGGTGGCTGTCCAAAAAGTCATATTAACCTCTAATCTTTCACCGCGAAGCCGCGAAGAAAACCATCCAGCAATGTTGTTTTAGGCCTGAAACTTTTGATTCCTCTTAAAAAGCCGTTCTTCGCGTCTTCGCGGTTCATCCTATTCTTTCTCCTCCGAGAGGCCGCGGCCGGTTTTGTGGATGAAAACATCCTCCAGCGTGGGCAGGCCCACGGTAAGGGAAAGAACCTCATTGGGAAAATTATCAAGGATGGGCGACACCAGATTGTGGGCCTTGGGTTGTTCCACCTGGAGTACTCCCGCCATGATCTTCGACTCGATTTTCAGTTTTTCGTTTAGTGCCTTTTGGAAGGTTTCGGGTGCCCTGGCGCGGATACGAAGCACTTCACCGCCGATGGAGGCTTTCAACTCCTCAGGATAGCCAAGGGCCACCATCTCGCCCTGGTGGAGAATCAGGATCCGGTCGCACCGGTCCGCCTCTTCCAGGTAGTGGGTTGTCACCAGCACCGTCATGCCTTCCGATTTTCTTAAATTTTCCAGGTGGCCCCAAAATTCCCTCCGGGCGGAGGGATCAAGCCCCGTGGAGGGCTCGTCCAAGATCATCAACGCAGGATCGTTTATGAGGGCCTTGGCTAGCTCCACCCTGCGCTGAAGACCCCCGGAAAGGGTTTCCACCCGGTCCTTTTGCCTGTCTTGGAGGTCCAACCGGTCGAGGTCCCGGTCCATGCGTTTTTCAAGCTCCCCTCCCGTCAATCCATAAAGATGGCCTTGGTGCCGGAGATTCTCGCGAACGGTCAGTTTTTTATCCAGGGCTGGAGACTGGAAGACAATACCCATTTTGGAACGTACTTCCTGGAGATGGTCGGCCACATCCAAGCCGAAATAACGAACATGGCCTTTCGCGCAGGGATAAAGGGTGGAAAGCAACTTGAAGGTGGTCGACTTTCCACCCCCGTTTGGGCCTAAAAATCCGAAAATTTCGCCCTTTTGGACCGCGAAGGAAAGGCCTTTCAAAGCAGTCTTGTCTCCATACTTAAATGAAAGGTTTTGAACAGAGAGAATATCTGGCAAGGCTTACCCCTTATCCATCACCATGGCCGCGAAAAGGCATGGCAAGTACAGGATGGAAACCCAGAATAACTTGCGAGCCTGGGCCAGGGACCGGTTCTTGGCCAAGGCAACGGCGAAGCCCACAAAGGCTAAACTTAACACAAGGGCGATCCAGAAATATACGGGGCCGGTCATGTGTAAATAAACCGGCAAAACCGACACGGGTAATAGAGCCAAAGAGTAAACCACCGCCACCAGGCCCGTCAATTCTCCCTTCGGATCTCGGACGGAGAGCATGGGAAACCCGGCTCTTTCATAATCTTGGCGGTATATCCAACCGATCGCGAGGAAATGCGGCATTTGCCAGAAGAAGAGAATACTAAAAAGAGTAAACCCTTCCAGCCCGGTGTGATTGGTCGCCGCCGCATAACCCATCAAGGGTGGAAGGGCGCCGGGGACCGCGCCCACGACTGTGCAGAGGGACGTGATTTTTTTCAAGGGAGTGTAAAGCACAACGTAACTCACGAAGGCACAAAACCCTAGGAAAGCGGTCAATTCGTTCACCTTGAGGAAAAGGGTCAGAATTCCCGCGAGGGAAAGGGCAAGGCCAAACCAGAAAGCCTGACCGAGCGGTAGTCTGTCATCCGGGAGGGGCCTTTTTTGGGTCCGGGTCATGCGCTTGTCCGCCTCCACCTCAAACCATTGGTTCAGGGCCCCGCATCCACCGGCGAGAAGGGTGGCCCCGACCAGGGAAAACAAAAGAGTCTTCCAAGCCAAAGTTCCAGGGCTACCCAACAAAAAACCGGCAAGGTTGGTGAGGATCGCCAAAAAATTCAGCCTGGGTTTGGTGAGGGATAAATAATCGGAAAGCATTGAAGTTTTCAAGTCTTGACCAGTTCCTTGATCAACCGCCGACTGTTCAGGGTCAGGATGAGGGTGGACGCCATCACGCCCGCGCCAATGAGCACGTGGAAAGAGGTGGGGATCACGTCCTTTTGTGTCACAACCACCAGCATCCCGAAAAAGCATTGCATCCAGACCAAGAGCCCCGCCCACGCGGCAGGCCAATAGATGGATTTTTCCTCAGGGTAAGCTCGGCAGACACGGAATGAAACCCAGGTTATAAAGGTTAAAACGGCCAATGCCCCCAAGCGGTGCAAATAGTTGACCAGGATAGGAAAGGTCCAATCCGGGGGCGCCAACCCGCCGAAACAAGTTGGAAAATCGGGGATGGCCAGGCCGGCACCGCTGTGGCGCATGACCGCCCCAATGAGGATTTGCGTGTAGACCAGGGGCACCGCCCAGGGAATGATTTTTTTGAGCGGGTTGTAATATAGGCGGCCCGGGTGATCCCAAACCCAAGCGCTCGAGGTGACCAGTGCCAGGGAAACATTCAGGCAAAGGAAAATCTGGGCTAAACCCGCGTGGGCAACCGAGACCGCCGTGGAAAGATGCATTAAAACCGTAACCCCTCCTAAAACCGCCTGTACCAGAACGGCCCCCACCGCGACCCAGGCGAGAACTTTCACCCATCGGCGGTTCTCGGCCCGCTGGATAAAAACCGCCTGGCCGATCGTCAGGAGCGCGACCGTACCCGCGATAAGCCGATGCCCATGCTCAAAAAGCACTCCCCCGACCATTGGAGGAAATAACTGTCCGAAAGAGAGGGGCCAATCCGGAACGGACAGGCTGGAACCGGTGCTGGTGACCAAAGCACCCGCGAGAACAAGTAAAAAAGTACATCCCGCCGTGAAAAGCGTAAAGCGATGAAGGACAGGTCGATAAACCGATTTTTCATCCATAGAAACGATAACCTCCAACCCTTCTTAATAGAAAGCGCCATTTTCAGAAAAAAGGCCCCGGTATCAAGCCCGGAGCCTAGACCTTATAACAACTAGATTTTATAGGAGAACTTACTGGGCCGTGAAGGTGAAATTGATAGTCTTCGCTTCCCCGTCCTTGATGTCCACTTTTTGGGGAGCCGATTCCCCGTATTTTTCCTGGTACGCCGCTAGGGTATAGGAACCGGCGGGAAGGCCTGAAATTTTAAAGCTTCCATCCTCACCTGAAACGCAGAAGAAGGGGTGGGTAAAGACACCCGACATGCAATGCATCCAGCTATGCACGTCGCATTTAAATTTGACCGGCATTTCAGGTTTGGAGAATTTCTTTTCCGTGACCATTCCTTGGCTGGGTTGTCCGACGTTGAAGGCGTCATTGACCACGGGCATGGCATGGACGTTATGCAGGGTATTGTCCCCATTTACGATTTCCAATGGCTGGTTGACTTGGATCCCGAATACGTGGGGATGGTACTGGCAACCTTTTTGTGTGAGCGTCACGCCAGTGGAGGGTGCCGGGTAATTTCCAGCGCCTTCCTTCACATAGACCAGGACATTGGCGAGGTTTCCCTTAGCGTCCACCACTACTGTTTCATCACGCATTGTGCCTGAGTGTTGGGCCTTGCAGACCGGGTCGGCGTCAAAATTTAGGACTGCCTGTTGAGGGGCTTTTCCAGTTAGCGTAACCTTGCCGGTTACTGAAGCCGTGCCCATAACCGCCGATCCTGAGGAACCGGAGGAGCTGCCCCCTCCTGCCAGCAGATCATCCTCATCGCTTTTACCACAGCTGGACAGGCTCAAGCCAGTGATGAGAAGCAAAACCAGGTATTTGTGCAATCCCATATCATCCTCCTAAAAATCATTAACCCAATTCAAACCACAGAGGCACAGGGAAAGCATAAATCTTAGGATAAAGATCTTCTTTTTTTAACCTGTTTCCCTGTGTCTCCGTGTCACGATGGTGAAATTCTTTTGTCTTTTTTCACTTTAGGTCGGAGCCCCGCTCATTGCAAGTGCCATGGGCCGGCTAGTTGGCGTTTTTCCAGAACATGAACAGGTAATCCCGCAGGGCTTCCCGCTGTTTGAGAGAATTTCCACCAAAATATTGGGGGGCGGGCGAGACATCCTGCGGCCAAAAACCCGGCATACGGGTACCCGGCATAAGGTCATCCGGATTCTTGAGCCATTCCACTACCCAATCGGGTTTCAGGCGCTCATGAACTTGGTATAGGTCCGGGGCCGCCGAATTCAAGTCGGGGGGAATCTTGTTTCCTAGGACATGGCATTTTTGACACTGCAGTTTCGCAAAAAGAGCTTTGGCTTGGACCAGGTCCTGGCCTTTTAAGACCTGGGTGTCAGGGCTCTTGAAGGGAAACACCTGGTCTTCCTTTGAGTTGAAATAGGTAATTACGTCGCTGATATCCTCATCCGACCAGTGGAAACTGGGCATCCGGATGTGTAGCCAGGGACGGATCGGGTGTACGTTTAGTAGAAAGTTATGGAACCAATCGATTTGAAGCTTGGCCCCTTCCTTGCGCAGATTGGGGGGGGCCAGGGAGAGATCGATGCCTTCGTTCTCGTACATGGCGCGGATTTTACCGCCTTGGTCTTCGATCAAATGACAGCCTCTGCAATTGAGCTTGGCAATGACCCTTTTACCCTTTTCCAGCAGTGGTCCGTTGCCGTGGATACCCGCTGTCATCTCGTCCGGCACATAGGTTTTGGTAAGACCCAGGACGGCCGTGGCGATCGCTTCCCTATCTTCATCCGACAGGTTGAAATTGGGCATTTTTAGCCGGTCTTGAAAGGCTTGAACCTTGTCCATGTCAAATTGGCGGGGATTGGAAAGTTTGGCGTTAAGGAAATCCTGGTGCGTATGGGCCACATCGGTAAAACCAAAGTCGATCTGGCTGATCTGTTTGCTTCCCCACTCCGATAGCTCGGTACCGATACCCTGGGCTGTCTCAAAACCCGTGATCATGTGACAGCCGAAGCAACCATACTTCACAAGGCTCTTTTGGCCCAGCAAAAGGTCTTTTTCCTCGTCGGTCATGGAGGCGACTTGGGCTTGGGCGGCCTTGGGGCCTGACTGCACCTTTAAATAATCCACCAGCAAAGAATCTCTCATGGCCGGATCGCTTGAAGGCGGCTCAGCCGCCTCAAAATTCTTATTCTTCTTGGTCATCAGGTAGGCCGTGATATCGGAAGCTTCTTGGGCCGAAAGTCTCAATTGAGGCATGCGGGTATCTGGATCATAGTGGTGCGGATTGCGGATCCAGGTATAGACCCAGGAGGAGGAAAGTTTACTTCCGGCGGCGGATAAATCAGGCGCGAAGATCGCGTGATAACCGGGGATATCGTCCATCCCATGACAGGCCGCGCATCCCACATCGTGGAATAGCTTCTTTCCTGCCTTTGCGCTTCCCGGACCGGGAGCCTCATTGGGGGTATATTCACCCGAATGGTCAAAGAGGTAGGTGACAATGGAATTCAATTCAGCCTTGGTTTTAGCCAACCCTTCCGCGTCGTTGTTGTTGGTTTGCTGGAAATAACTCGGCATTTTGGCGGCCGGATTAAAGGACCTGGGGGACCATACCCACTTCAAGACGAATTCCTTTTTGAGCTTTCCCTTGATCTTTAAGAGATTCGGCCCGGCCTTGGGTAAACCTTCTAGGTTTTTCACCTTATGGCAACCCACGCAACCCCGTACCACCATTAATTCCCGCCCCTTGTCCAGCTTGGGCGCGAAGTTAACATGTTGTTGGGTGTTATGACATTTCAAACAGGCGCCTTCGGCGAACTTGAGGGGAAGCATAGGCTCGGCGATACCCTCTGGTTCTTTCCAACCATAACGCGTTTTCCATTTATTGGCTTGTTCCTCGTCATTGGGGGCGTGGGCGCAGGTGTTGAAATTGACGGCTGCCCCGACCCCACCATGGCATATGGTGCATCCGACCTTGTCCATAGGATGGGGGCTGGTAGATCCTAAATACAGTTCCAGATGAGGATGGGTGCGAAAAGGCTCGGGAGCGTCCTCATAGCCCTTTTTGTCGATGGCCTGGTGGCAGGTCGTACAACGGTCCACCCGCATCGTTTTGGCGAAATACATGTCTTCCGGGAGATTATGGAGGACAATTTGGTGGATCTGAATGGTGGGCGACATGAAGTCCAACAACATGGCGTTACGAAAATAAAATAGGAAGTCGGGCTTGAGGCCGGCCGCCCGTGTTTTGAAAAAGTCAAATTGTTTGCGCAAACCCGCGAGCTTGTCCTTGATCTCGTCCCGTTTAGAGGTCAGGTCGGTCATCCGTTTGTCAGCATCGGCTCGAGCCTGGCGCAGATCAAGAAGTTTCTGGTTAAGCGCAGAGGCTTTATCCACCAATTGATCGATCTCTTTTTTCAAGCTTGGATTGTCTTTTCCGGGTTTAAGGTAATGTTCTGAATACTCATATTTCGTCGCGTCAATCTTGGCTTTTGTCACCTGGTACACCATGTTGGTTTTATATATTTGATTGTCTAGGTCCGCCTGCTGGTTTTGGAGTTGTTCAACGAGATCCTGGCGAGACTGCAGGTCCTTTTCCGCGTCTTTCTTATCAACCAGAAGCTGTTTGTAAAGGGCCAAGTCGATTTCGCCCTTCGCCTCATTGCGTTTTTCCAGGGCTTTTTGCCGTTCCATTTGCATGAACTGGCGTTGGTATTTTTTCCAGTCCCGGTGGTAATCGGCATAAGCCATCCAAATTACGGCGATTAACAGACCAATGCTGGACCAAAGAAATACCTTAGTAAGGGTGAGGGTGTTATAAACTCGCTCGTCTTTGAAGTCGGCCAAGTCTTTTTCCTTTTCTTAAATGTTAAAGAAAAATTCGGGGATCGCCACGATGTATTTCAGGTTCAACACCCACCGCAAAACCATCTTGATGGGAAGGGCCGCCATCAAGAGGGCCAAGTTAATAAAAATCCCATACCGGACCAAACCTAATTTTTCCAAAAACTCCCGGAGAATTTTGATGTTTTGGGTCAATAGAGGAGGAAGACCCACGAGATAAAACCCCACTAAAAGAAAACCAGGCAATTCCCGAAGTAACCAAAAAGACGGTAGGCCTATACCTAGAATTTTGACCCACACATATTCTGAAAGATTTACGTTGTTTAGCACAACGACCTTGTGCGCATCCCAAGCCTCAAATGGGCCAAAGAAATTCCATGCCGGACCGCGAAGGAAGGTACCCAAAAAAATCAACGTGACCCACAAAATGAAGAAACCAAAAAGAAAAGGGGTGATCGCCCATTGCCTCTCGGAAAATGTGTAATACCCCGAACCCTTCGGGTTCTTGTCTATGTATGGAATAGCCATGAGGCCCACGATGATAAGGCTGGGAAAAACCACCCCTGCCAGCCAAGGATCATAATAAACCAGCATTTCCTGCAAACCTAAAAAGTACCAGGGCGCCTTGGAGGGATTGGGCGTCCATGCGGGAGTGGCCGATTCTTCCAGGGGAGCGTGTAACACAAGGGACCAGACCAACAATAGAACGCCGCCAATAACAGTTGCGATAAATTCGATATAAACAAGATCAGGCCAGACATAGGTTTTTTTATCGGAAGTTTCCTTCTCAACAGGGGGCTGTCCCTGGGCAATACGCCGGTCATTGACCACCGCCTGGCGGAAGGACAGCCAGGTAAAAAACGCCACCGAGAAAACCATGATAAATATCGGAAAATTATCGGCTTTGGTGGAAATATCCCGGAAATGATCATTGAACATAGAAACCAGCAGTAACGACACGACACCCATAAGCATCTTCAAGGCAAATTTTGGTTCGGTCCAGGTTTCACGGTAACGGATCATCGCCCAGAAAGCCATAACGCTCATGAGAAAATACATCCAAGGTTGAAAAAGAAAATTAGTGAAATCAATTAATAATTGCATGAAGCCTCATTTTAATAACGGGTCTAATCAAAGCGGCCCGGAAATACCGCCGTCCTTACGGACTCGCCAAAAATGGATGGCCATCAAGGTAGCGGCTACCAGCGGGATAAAAACACAATGGAGGACATAAAATCGAAGTAAAGTAGCTTCCGACACGAAATGCCCACCCAGAAGGGCAAAATGGATATCGGAACCACCATGCACCAATTTCACCCCGCCGATTTGGATCATGGAAGCTCCCGGACCCTCGTAACCCATAAAGGGGGTTGCCCGGGCCATATTGGTTCCGACCGTAATGGCCCACATGGCTAATTGGTCCCAAGGCAAAAGATATCCGGTAAAAGATAAAAGAAGAGTCAAAACCAATAAAAGAACTCCCACCACCCAATTGAATTCACGAGGTGGTTTATAGGAACCCGTCATAAACACCCGGAACATGTGCAGCCAAACGGTAATCACCATGGCATGTGCACCCCAACGATGCAACTCCCGCATAATACCCAAAGGAACATGCTCGCGCAGGGCGATAATGTCGTAATAAGCGTATTCAGCTGTAGGGCGATAGTAGAACATGAGGAGAACCCCACTAACCGTTAATACCAGGAAAAGAAAAAAGGATAACCCTCCCATGCACCAGGTATAGCTCATCTTGATACCCGAATAGCGCGCCTTCACGGGATGAAGATGGAGGAAAACATTGGAAAGTACCGCCATGATGCGATTACGCGGGGTATCGGGATAACCGTGGCGGAAAATAGATTTCCATACTTGACCTTGGACAAGCGATTGCTTAATAGCCTCCGGCGAAGGGGCCTGGGTCTTCATTTGATCGATTTTCTTTTTCAACCTATCCAACATTCCATTACCCCTTTCAATCCCATACCTGCGTCAAGCCTTGAATTCAAGGAAAGCCCCTGGTTGGCTCCATTGCCCCAGCTCATATTGATATTTTTGACTTTCATCCACTTGAATTTGCCCATCATCCGCAAGGGTAATATTAAATCGTTCCAAGGGTCTAGGGGCAGGTCCCTCAAAATTAATGCCACTTAGGTAATATCCGCTTCCATGGCAGGGGCACTTAAATTTTTGCTCGGATTGAAGCCAATTTGGAGTACAGCCCAAATGGGTGCAAATGGTGGATAATGCGTAAAAACCCAGCTCGTTACGGACGATCCAAACTCGATGCTCGTCCTTAAAGCGGTTATCCACTCCAATAGAAAATTGGTCCGGAAAACCCACCTTGAATTTCAAGGGCGGTTCAAAAGTAACATTGGGGAAAAAGAAACGGAGACAGGTGCTTAAAGCTCCCATGGTAGCCGCGGTAAAAGCTATCCAAGCCCAACCTAAAAGGGTGATAAAAGACCGACGTGTCATGGCGGGGCTTAATAATTCCTCACCCTCGATCGATTCTTTTTCTACTCGAGGTTTAACTTTTCCGGGAATGAATTCGGGAATTGTCTCGTTATTTCGCAAACCATAACTAATTGTGAAAATTAAAAGTACAATTATGTATAGAAACCAAATTGAGAGTATTCCTAAACCCATTGGGGATAAGGACTTTATAGATTCCATTATTTCATTGGATGCCATCGCACTTGATGAAATAAAAATAATTAATAGGGAAAGGCAAATAATAAGTTTTCGGTTCAAATTCTGATTCAGCATGGATCCATGGCTCCCAATGGACTATGGCAAATTAAATAAACGCCATTCAAAAAAAGAGTGGCGATAAACAAAACTTCCTAAAAACATGCGCATTCTAGTCGAGTATTTTTTAACGAGTCAAGAAGCGGACCGATTTAATTTGCCATTTAATACACTAATAATCTTTTCTATCCATTCATCAAACCTTCAACATTATTATCGTGATAAATATAAGACCATAGGCAAAACCAAAAACCTACTTTCATTAGGTAACTTGCGATTTTAGGGGTCGATGCAATTAACTAGCAAAAACCATAGGAACTAATTGTTAAATGAAAAAGGCCAACCATACTTGGTTGGCCTTTAATTTTTAAAGCAAGATTTTTTAACGGAGAACTAGCAGTTTCCCTATGGATCGTCCGCTATTGGTAGTCACTACAACGTAATATAGGCCGCTCGCCAAGGGGTTGTTCCAATTATCGACCAAGGATATCTTCGGGTCATTTCCATAGTTCAAGCCATAGGTGTGATTAAAGACCTTCCGGTAAGCGACCGTATAGATTTCCACGGTCACTGAGTTACCGGTATAAACCGGAGGACGAATTGCCACAGGAGATGTACCATCAGCGGGATTCGGATACACGACAGGAACCTTCAACGGAACCGGCGTCTGAGTGAATGTCGGCGTAATGGTCCCAGTCGAAGTAACTGTAAAGGTAAAAGTAGGAGTGGCGGTCACAGTTGTCGTGAAAGTTCCCGTTGGGGTAAAGGTCGGAGTATTTGTAAAAGTATAGGTAAAAGTGTTGGTTGGAGTAGAAGTCGCTTGTTGGCAATTAACCGTATTGACGTTTAGAGGAAGCCCTACAACTGAAATTAATTGACCGCCGTTATTAGCGCTAGTTCCGGTCAAACCCGTAATTGAAAATTGATAGGTTCCCGCCGAGTTGCCAATGTAATTCACCAGCACAACAAGATTTGCGGGCGAGGTAGTCACTAAATAATTATTCAAGCTAATCGTCGCGGTGTTTCCGGTGAACCCTGTGGCAACTCCCTCTTGTGTTCCATTGATGTATACATCCACGCTGGTAATGTTGGCCGAATTTGCTCCCGAGTTTGTAATCGAAAGGCTTGTTAAATTGACATCCGAAAGGGGAGAAGTGTTTAGTGTGGCCGAAGCCGCCGTCACACCAGTACTCCCGGTCAAGGTGTTCACGGTAATCGAAGTTGAAGTCAAATTCACGCTACCAGACGTTGGAGTGGCCGTAGCGGTCTGGGTTGAAGTGGCTGTAAAGGTTTGTGTAATGGTGGCGGTTGAGGTACTAGTCGAGGTAGAGGTATCCGTAGGCGATAAGGTAGGCTGTTGACAATTAACCGTGTTCCCGCCAATAGGTAAGCCCGTAACTGAAATTTGTTGCCCGCCATTGTTGGCGCTGGTCCCAGTCAAACCAGTGATCGAGAATTGATAGGTACCCGTTGAACTTCCATTGAAATCAACCAATATTTGAATATTAACGGGTGACGAGGTAACCAGATAATTACTCAAACTTATTGTATCCGTATTCCCGGTGAAACCTGTCGAGGTTCCTTCTAGTGTTCCATTTACATATACATTTATACCCGTGATATTGGATGAACTCGACCCAGTGTTGGTTATCGTTATGTTCGTTAGATTAACGGTTGATAATGGCGAAGTAGTCAGGGTGCCACTTATAGCCGTTACGCTTGAGCTTCCCGTTAGAACATTAACATTAGAAGAAGAAGTATTCACATTCACTGTCCCTGAAGTGGCTGTCGAGGTAGCCGTCTGAGTTGAAGTTGCGGTGCTAGTCCATGTCGGTGTAGTGGTTGTTGTAAAAGTTTTGGTGTAGGTAAACACCGGCGAATTCGTGATCGTTGGAGTAACCGTCACGGTACTCGTAAAGGTGGGGGTAAAGGTATTCGTAAAAGTATTCGTTATTGTTGTTGTGTGTGTTGGGGTGAGACTACTCGTCTGGGTGGGGGTATTGGTGATGGTTGGAGTGTCGGTTGATGTTGCGGTGCGGGTGGATGTAAAGGTAAAGGTATAAGTGCCCGTATTAGTCTGGGTTGTGGTGGAAGTAAATGAATAGGTGATCGTTGGAGATAAGGTGACAGTCGGGGAAAGGGTGATGGTCGGGCTAAATGGGAAAGTTGCAGTGGGCGTACCCGTATGGGTGGGTGTTTCGGTAATGGTAAAGGTCGTTGTGCTCGTCGGGGTTGATGTACGCGTGGAGGTTGTGGTTGAAGTTGCCGTAGAGGTCGATGTTGCCGTCCAGGTATTAGTTACGGTTGGGGTGAAAGTTGCGGTTGAGGTATGGGTGTGGGTATAGGTCGAGGTGGACGTAACCGTACTAGTTAGTGTATTCGTCGGCGTAAACGAGGCGGTGATGGTCGGAGTAAGGGTCACTGTCGGGGATAAGGTGATCGTTGGGCTTAATGGGAATGTGGCCGTTGAGGTGCCTGTTTGGGTCGGGGTTCCCGTAACAGAATTGGTCGAGGTGTTCGTGGGTGTCAAAGTGCGGGTAGAAGTGGAGGTGAAAGTTGAGGTGCCCGTGAAAGAAGCGGTCGAGGTATGGGTCGACGTAAAGGTCGCTGTTGCAGTCGCCGTAAAGGTGGATGTTCCCGTTGAAGTACGGGTGGCCGTTGCAGTGGTCGTAAAGGTGGATGTCGGGGATGAAGTTAGCGTTGGGGATAAGGTAATGGTTAAGGTAAACGGGGATGTTGCGGTGGGTGTTCCCGTGATTGTGGAAGTCATGGTGCGGGTAGCTGTAGTTGTACTAGTAGAAGTCGAGGTGTTAGTTGCCGTAAAAGTGGGTGTTGGTGTAGCCGTATTCGTGGTGGTCGAAGTTCGGGTCATGGTAACTGTCAGGGTTGAAGTTGGGGATA
Source organism: candidate division FCPU426 bacterium (assembly GCA_963771075.1). Lineage (GTDB taxonomy): Bacteria > Oederibacteriota > Muellerivitia > Muellerivitales > Muellerivitaceae > CAVTWJ01. The sequence goes on from CAVYSE010000028.1 coordinate 92,180, forward strand.
ACGTGTTTGTTGCAGTTGATTGAATCGTTGCCGTGGAAGTCCCCGTGGGGGTAATCGTGGAAGTCGGGGTAGATGTTTTGGTATAAGTTGAAGAGGGCGAGGCAGTATTGGTTTGGCTGCTGGTGAAGGTTGGGCTATTGGGGACAGTAGCCGTTATAGTCGAAGTCGTAGTACGACTAGCCGTTGGCGTCGGGGTGTAGGTATTGGTGGTTCCCGATGTTTGAGTAGCCGTGATAGTAGGAGTACGAGTAAGTGTGCTCGTATTTCCCGGGGTGGCAGAATTGACAAAAGTCGCGGTAGCAGGTGGGGTAGCGGTCGGAACAACAATAACGGTTTGGGTTTGAGTCGGGTTGACATAGGTGATACAAACTTGGTCAACCCAGAAGCCAAAAGTCGCAGGACCCGTCGCGGCGTTTTCACACTGCCACTGCAATGCATCCACGTCCGAAAGGGCAGTATTCAAAGTATAGGTAGTTCCACCGCTAGGGGTGTTGGTAGTCGGCGCGGGAATAATGGGAGGGCACATGGCAATAGTTGTGCCGGCGTAATTTCCCCAATTACCGCAAAGAATACTACTCCGAGGAACAATAACCTGCTGCCAGGTACCAGCCGCATTAGTCGCTGTAACAGGGAAATTGTAACCATACTGATCTCCATTTCCAGACCCGGTGATGTCAATATGCGGATTATGGAATACCAACCTCAGGGTTTCCGTTGTTCCTGCGGATTGGTTTGTCTTTACATAAAATGAAATTTGGGACATGTAATCAGGCGCTGTTAAATTCTGGTAGGAAGAGGTTTGGGAGGCTGGGCCCATTTCCGTGGCAAGGGCAAAACCCGCATAGACCACCGTCGTAGCGGTGCCCGTTCCCGGGGGAATGACCACACCGGTAACTGTCGCACCATTGGATCCATACCAGCCCGTTACCCGAGCGGCATAATAAGAGTTAGCGACCGATCCTTGACCAGAAGTTGTCCCATCCACGATATAAGAAGGTGGCGATACACCCCAGAGCGATGGAGTCACAACTTGAGTGTTGTTTACCGACGCATACCCGTAAGTGTACCAAAAACCGTCAGTGGAATTAAGCGGAGTGCCACTTTCAAGGTCTGAAAGCATAAAGCAAGTCTGAGGAACCGGGGTAAAGGTTGGCGTACAAGTAGGGGTGCCGCAGGGATTAACGCCACAAACGAAATCCTGGAAGTTATTAGATCCTATTAATGCGCCCCAAAGACAAAGACTATCCTGAAAATATTGAAACCCAGTGCTTTCAAAACCATGCCCGGACCCGGGAAGAATCATATTCCATAAACTATCCACGTTACCTTGATTCGCATCCACCATTTCAGCTACCAAAGCTCCCGGTACTTGGAGACCGGAAACGTTGGACCCTCCCGGTGCCCCAGAAGTAATATTCCAAGATTCTTCCACTTCATTTCCCATAGAAGTACCACCCGTAATAGCGGTGGCTATCGTACCTCCCATTTTCCCGACATAAGTTATAGCCGATGCGTTACCATTCCACAGATAATCCAACCCAACACGAATAGGATAACGGGATGCGTCATACCCCATGCAACAAGTCGCCGCACTAGCATTGCTCCCATTGGCACTGGCCGTATCTGGCATAAAACCAGTTGTATTAAATGAAGAAAAATAATTGTTATAGACCCAATTAATTACATTCGTCCAATTATGGGTACTAGCTTGACTGTCATGCGCCGCCCAACAACGATACCAAGCCGGTTCCATGTAACTGGAATAATAAGGTGTTTGATATGCATCCCCGGAATAAACGGCATAATCACTGGTATTGGCGATTTCCGAGTTATAGATTCCATTAGCAATTAATTGGAAAGCATTTTTATAATTTACGGTTCCCGCCGAACCCCATTGGGCATCCGCCAAAAGTAATGCTTCAGCCATATCCTCATCAGCATCTGTCGCCGAGTTGTTATTACATCCCGAACCACCCGGGCAAGTCCAATTCATCAAGTTGTTGTTATCTTTAAAATTATTATAGTAATTGTAAAGGCCGTTCATGAGAGTCTGATCGGCCATTTCAGCGGCAAATAACATCCCATAACCAATGCCTTCAGAAACCGTATCGTTGCCATTGGCGCTACCACGAGTAACCCGAAGACAACCAGAGCATGTACCGGTCGCGCTGACAACAGCGTTGGTATACCACGTGTTATACATTTGAGAAACAGCGGAATCCATGCCCGCTTGGGTTCCAGAATTGGTTAGGGAAGGGTTAACAAGAGCCGCACCCGCGTTATAAGCGACGTGATGAGGAAACAGATATTTCGGTGTTCCAGAATTAACAGCTTGGCCAAAAGCCGAACCCACTGTTAAAAGAATGGCGAAGGGAAAAAAGAGATTCAAAATGATTTTAGAAATAGGTTTCAACGTATTTTCTTTTCTAAAAATTGGAGTCGAGTGCAAAGATTACCTCAACAGCTCTTATAGGTAAACAAGCAATTTTTGTACCTTTAAAATGGAAAAAGTTTACCGATAAACAACATATTTACTAAGTTTTCACAATGTGAATAACCCACTAGACAAGCCTTTTTGTCAGGTTTTGGCCTAAAGCCGATTAGTTTTTTGACGAAGTGGGATGAAATCAATCATTTTTTGAATTAAAGCTTTTTTACCAAAAAAACAACGTTTTTTAGATTATTGGGGTAAAAAGCTCATAATTTTAATAGCTTGGGCATTTGAGGGTGAATCTTTAAGTACCCGGGCCATGCAGTAACGCGCCCCTAACACCTGTTGATTATAAAAATACAACTGTCCTAAATTAAAGAAAAAATCGTAATAACGGCCCCGGCTTTCTCGAATGGCTTCCAATAATAATGGTTCTCCGAACTCGGGATGACCACTTTGATCGGCAAAAACGCCCATCGCCGAAAGGCCGACTGGATAGATAGTTGGCCGGCAAAAATCGTCAATGAAACATTCCAACGGACTAGGCGGGGATGCTTCCACGATTTTTCGTGCCTCGAGGGAAATGGTTTTGGATATATCCCTTTCGGAAAGCAGCCGTTCATAATCCAGGCTCGGTATTGGGTCGTTGTATCCCCTCCTCAAATAAATAGCGGTCGATTCATCCAAAAATACCGGACGCCAATCCGCCCACTTACGCAGATCCAGTATCCATTGGTTCGCCAATGTCGTTTTAAACACAATGATATCGGGTTGGATTCGGTTTATTAATCGGGTGACACCCCCTTCGTTCAGTGAATCAATATATTCGGAATACAATTCCGGCCCCATGAGTTCCAACCGGCCGTCAATAAAAGTCAACTGGGGCCCCTTCCAATCCAGCCACCCCCCCGCGAACATTTCATTGAGTATCTTTCCAGTCAAATGGTTATCCCTCATGAATTGGCACGCCCGCAAGGGAACTTCTTTTTCATCCAAACCCCATCCGAAACGGTCGATCCGGCGGTCCGAAATATAATAGGCGTTCGTAACGGTCCGCAAACCAAGCCCTAAAAGAAAAAGTGCGAAGACCCAAGCAATCCACGCCTTGGACAAAAATAATTTTTCTAACTTTTGAACTACCTCCCCCTTCAAATCTTTCCAACTGGCGGCCGCCAATGGGCTGCAAGCGAGCATAAAGAGAGGAATATTCCTCATGGCGGTGGCCGACAAACCGAAAAGCGATACCGCCAAGGCCCAATCTTGTATTTTTCTTTGTCGAAAGGTTGCCAGGAAGAGAACCAATAGACAAAGGCTGAACAATTCATAGGCCATAAGATACAACGATGGAACGAATAGGAACCTACGGGCGAGAGTCCACGGAGGCTGGAATTCTGATATCGATTGGTCGAAAACACTGGAAGACCCTAATGTTTTTAAAAGCTGTATCGGAAACAGCATCCCGTTTATTAAATAAGGATTCACCAAACCAGCGAGCAGGGATAAAGCGAAGATCCCCAGGAGTTTTCGATCGCCACCCCGTATATCGAAAAAGCTAGAAATACTGAATACAGCTATCAAGCCCAGTCCCAAGGGAAACAGTCCCTCCACATTGGCCCAAAGACATTGTATGAAGGGTAAAAAAATGAGCAGGTCCTTAATTCGTTTCGCCCTCAGTTCCAAAATCAAAAGGTCCAAGGATAGGAACAACCAGCTTAAAATTTCAGGGCGGGCTTGAAATCGAAGTTCGCAGGCCAATAGGGTCGCAGCCAAGAAAGGAACGCATACCCAGGGGGGGGATTCGGAAATTTCCATTCGTTTCCAGGTAATGAAAAAAATGGCGAACAATAAAATAATTTCCAAAAGGGATATCAGGCGGAACCCGCCCAACCCATACAGCAAGTAAAGCGAAACCTGATAAAGCCAATGGATATCTAAATAGGCATGGTTCAGGACGGAATAACAAAAAACTTCTTTGGATGGGAATTTTAAATTCTCGACGATCCATTGGCCCGTCCTTAGATGGTATCCCAAGTCGCTGTCATAAAGCCGGCGGGCCGACAATAAACCCAGCAATAAAAAACAAGAGCCCAGAGCATAGCTCCAAGGATTAATGGTTTTGAAAGAATTTAGGGGGTGTATTTGAAGCTGTGATACATCTTCAGTTGATGTCAAATTCATAAAAAAATTATATCAATTCACGCGCGGAACACGACAAAGAGAAAACGACGGCTTATTTCAAAAACAATAGCTTGGTTAAAAAACGCTGTCTTTTTGTGTCGACTACCACAACGTAATAAAGGCCATTGGCAATAAGATTGCCTTTTTCATCCTTCATGACGAAAGATGGATCGATACCCGGCTGGGCGTGGAAGGGAATATCAAGGATTTTCCTAAACGAGAGGGTAAACACCTGGATGGATCCATCCATTCCCATGGTTCCTGTTAATCGAATCGAAACCGGCTGCGTTCCATTTACCGGATTGGGATAAAGAACCGGGTTTAAAACCGGAATAGGGGTCGAGGTAATCGAGGGTGTCATCGTTCCGCCAGGGGTTGATGTAAAACTTGGGGTTTCTGTCCAAACGGTCGTCTGGGTGGGAGTTATTGTGGGAGTCCAAGAAGCCGTGACACTGAAGACCTGGGTTAATGTCGAGGTTGGGCTTAGAGTCGTTGTGGCAGTGGGTGAAGGAGTGGAAGTTGTTGTGTCCGAAAAAACTACCGTCGGGGTTCGGGTCAAGGTTGAGGTCGGACTAAAGGTCCGCGTCCCGGTGGGAGTTGCGCTCCACACAAGGGTGGGGGTTGCGCTGTTTGTGGGGAAAGCCGTTGAAGTCGGGGTAAATGTTGAGCTTGACGTCATGGTATAGTTTGGGGTCGGGCTTGGCGTGACGGTTCGAGTCGGGCTATAGGGGAGAGTCGCCGTGAGGCTTACCGTCGCGGTAGGGCTGATTACAATCGTTTGAGTCAGGGTGGAAGTTAGGGTGATTGTACACGTTAAAGTGGGGGTCATGGTCAAACTGGGAGTATTGGTAAAACTCGTCGAAAAAGTAGGCGTCGTCGTTTGTGTCAGGGTCAAAGTTTTAGTCGAGGTAAAGCTAAACACCGGGGTTTGGGTCGCTATAGGGGTAGAAGAAGTTGTTCCAGTCGAGGTTGCAGTTGGAGTGCCCGTAAAACTGAATGTTGGAGTCGGGGTGTAGGTTTTTGAGAAAGTAAGGGAGGCGGTTGGGGTAAAGGAAGAAGTTGCCGTGATGGTCGTTGTGGGTGTCGAAGAACTCGTAGCACTCAAAATAGGGGTCATGGTTTGGGTAGGGGAAAGTGTCAGTGTTCCAGTCCCGGTAAGGGTTGCCGTGAATGAAAAAGTAGAGGTGCTAGTCGGGGTATTTGTCCTGGTTAGAGTCGTCGTAAAAATATTCGTAGGAGTGTTTGTGAATGAAATTGTTGGTGTTGGGGTCGTCGTCAAAACAAGGGTTTGTGTTTGGGTCGTTGTATAAGTCGATGTCCGGGTCGGGGTCGCTGAAACCGAGAGGGTGGGTGAAGGGGTGAGAGATACCGTGGGGGTAGGCGTGGATGAAAAGGTTGAGGTAAAGGTCGCCGTTGGACTGTAGGTACGGGTAAGCGTCTGGGTCAAGCTAAAGGTGGGAGTAGCGGTAGCGGTTAAGCCTAAAGTCGGCGTAACCGTGAATGTGGCGGTGGGGGTGGCCGTGGGTGGAACAATGGGAACAATGCCAATGGCCATGAGGGTGGCGATTTGTACCGACGCCGTTTCGTCCAATTCCAGGGTGCCGTTGGTAACCGTGACCGCGAAGGTCTTATCGTCAGCGATATTTTTCCCCGTTCCGAAAGAGGGATAGAGGCTGGTCACGTCCTTGAAAATGTCGAAGTTGGGCAAAACTGTCACACCGTTCAAAACCACATTGAAGACCCGGTCTCCCGGGGCGGTGTAATAGGTTTCGGCATATTTTAAAGTGACGTCGTAGACCCGGTTGGGCAAATTAAATAGGTAGGTCACCCCTCCAGCCGCCCGCTCCGTCATATAAAGGTAAGGGTCGGTCGTATTTGAAATGGGTCCCCCGCTTGAATAGGCGGTTCCAGCGGTATATCCCCAGTTTCCCGTCGTATAGGCGGTATCGGCCAGCCAGGTAATGGGACCATCGAGGGTCAGGGGGCCCGCACAATTAACGTAAAGCGCTGTAGCCATTGGGGTCGGTGTGTTGGTCGGTAAGGTGCCCGTGATGGTGGGTGTGAAGGTATTCGTAAAGGTCGAGGTACCCATGGCTGTGGGCGAAAGGGTGAGGGTGTTGGTGGGCGTGTTGGTCCATGTGTTGGTGACCGTCGGCGTGGGGGGCGTTTGAAGCCGGATAACTTGCATGGCGTTAACCTGGGATGTATCCACCGTGGAGCTGAATACAACATCCAATCGGCCGGTGGTAACTTCCACCGTTGTGGGCACATCATAAACCGCATGCTCCCCCACCGTGGCCCAAACATCCAGGTTGGTCATTACGGGCGTTCCGGCCGCCACCACGCTAAAAACACGCCCGCCAAGGTGGGAATCACCATCATAGTTTTCGCAAAACTTGTATAGCACCTGGTAATAGCCGTTTGGAACCGTGAAATGATACGTGGGGTTTCCCCACCTTTCCGTTTGATAAAGAGGGGTTTGACCATTGACAGTGCCGGAAATGGCTTGCGTCGGATAAAGGGAGGTGGATCCCGTGGAGGCTGTGTCATAACCCCAACCGCCCGTGGTGTAGGGTTGGTCCGCCGCCCAAACCGCCCCCGCCGTGTCCGTAAACTGGGATACGGAGCCGTTGTCCACCCGGATAGTAAGGGGTGCATAGGCAGATAGGGTGGGGGTGGGGGTAGGGGAAACGTAAAGGTTATAATCCAGAAAATTGTCGGAGAGCATCAGTAATGACATTACGGTCCAGGACTCGTCATAATAGAATCCGCCCTGCAAGAGTTTGCTGCCAACCAGATCGGAATAGGTATTGTCGATATAGGCTTGGTAGGTCCGGCTCACCATCGCTCCACATCCCGCAGGGCCCACAAAAGCCGCCGATTGGCTGACCGGGCTCGGTCCCTCCGGCAAGACGGGTGATTGCGGGTCCGGGGTGCCGTTTAACTTGTAGCCGTCCACGATGGAAACCGCGCCGATGGCTGAAAAGAAACTGCTGGTCAAAGACACATAGGCTTGGGACGAGGTATTTCCGAACCAAAGATAGTCCTGGACGATTCGAAAGGGAGTCCGGCAGGCGTCATACTGGTAATCAATGTAAGTCGTATTCACTGAATTCTGGGAAACGCCGGCGTTATTGCACCAGGCCGAATCCAGCCCGTTGGAGGAGTTGCCGTAACCTTGATTCAGGTTGGCGTTGAGAATGGCATAGCAATTGGCCGCCACGTTCAGCCAACCCGATTGAGTCGTCGCCGCGGCGAACTCCCGGTAATAGGCTGGGGCAAAATAGGATGGGTTGATCGCGCCGAAACCATCTCCCGCGGTCAGGGTTTGCCCGGCGCTGTTCACATAGCCGTAAATCTTATTGATCTGGGAAACCGCCAAACTCAGGTAACTCCCCAGGGTGGAACTCGTTCCCCATTGCCGGACAGCCATTAACAGGCCCCAGGCCATATCCTCATCCGCGTCGGTCGCGGCTCCGCCTCCGTTCGGCCCCAAGGTCCCATCCGAATTGATATACCAGTTCATCAAGCCGCTACCGTCCAAGTGTTTTTGCTCGTATTCCCAGAGGTTATCGAAAAGATTTTCATCATTCATGTAAACCGCGATGACCATGCCATAGCCGATCCCCTCCGAGACAGTGGAATCGAGATTGAGTCCAGGCTCATTGGGTCTTTGAACGCGGAGGTAACCCGTGGAAGAATCCTTCACCACACAGTCCGTGTACCACTTCACATAGGCTTGGCTGACCGCCGCGTTGGAATAGATGGAGGAATGGAACCCGAAAGGGTTATCCCGGTTCTGGGGAAAGGGGAAATTCCCCGTGGTTCCATTTACATTTTGCGCCGGGAGAGGGGCGCTCACGCCCAAAAGGAAGACTATTCCAAATAAGGTGGATTTAATTCTTTTCAAATTCGGCCCTTAAACATTGATGAATCTTTCCAACAATGTTTAAAAAATATACCTCATCTTTAAAATTGAAAAAGGGCGATTCACAATAATTTCAAGTTTAACGCATCATCCTTGTCAGTCTCATTGGCCTGGAATACGGGAGAAAGTAATTCATTATTGAACTTGGCCAAAATGAATCATTTTTTCAACGTGGAAAGTTCCACCCTTTTTGCCTCAGGAGAACCATTGAGAAACAACCCAAAGTAGCCCTCGTCCCCATTTTGGAACGCTTCCAGGACGTAATGGGTTTGAATCCCGCTCTTGAGGGCCCTGGAAAGCCAAACCAAACCTGACCGGAGAGGATAGAGCCTAAAAAAATTGGGGACGAGATCAAAAGATCTTTTCATGTAATCCCTGAAATCCGAATATTGGTAAGGTCCTACCGGGTCTGAAATCGTGGCCGCCACGGGTGAGTGGATATCCAAAAGCATCAAGTCCTCGATTCCCATTTCCAAGGCCAGCGGGACTAAAACGCTGGGTGGGGTGTAAAGGGTCCAGAGAAATCCTATCCGGCCTTGACGGTCCCTAAAAAGATAGGACCGCGCGATGTTGTCGTAAAAACCGCAAAAGGCATCGGGAAAAGCGTCCTTCCCTGGGTTCCCCTTCTCGATAACCATGAACCGGTTCTGGACAAAGGTTCGAATCTTATCCTTTTCCTGCAAGTTGGCGTAGGTTCCCATCGCCATCCGCCCACCCTCATAAAAAGCCAGAGTCGCGAGCTCGGGTTGGGGAGGAAGAAAAGGACGCCAATCGTACTGGAACCCGCCGTACCTTCGCTTTTCCGGGTCCTGATTCCACCAAACGAAATTATCCGATACGTCAAAAACGCCGTTGAAGAGGGCCAAGAGCCCTTGCGAATTTTGGACCAGGGCGTAATCATTTTTCAAAAGGCTTTTCTCATCCTCCCGCACCCCCGGGAGCCAACCAACTATATGTTTGCGGACCCCGCCCTTGAAGCGGATTTTGCCCGGGTAATAGACCAGTTGAACCCGGTTTTCGTCAAACGCCGAATAAAAAACCATTGCCCGTTCTTTCATGAGGTCCGCTTGTTGCCGGATCAAGGCCTTTGCTTTCGGTTTAAGAAAGGGTGTCGTTTCCACCTTCCGGAAATAATCGTCAAAAAGAACCCCTCCCCGGTCGTGGTATTTAACCGCGAAACAGGAGAGAGTCGCGGTCAACGGCGGAGAGACCGCCGTAAATTCAACGGCACTCGGGTAAAGGAAGGGAAACCCTTCTTTATTATCCTTCGCCTGCCTGGCCCAATCGACCGCCAGTTTAAAGGGCCGCTCACCCGGCCCTAAAACCCGGGTCTTGGGCCAATGAAGTTTCGATAACGACTCATAAAGCCATTCACCGGATTTTCCATAGGCGTACTCCCGGACAGCGGAAACCTGTTTCCCTGCCGGTTCTTCCGAAAAAACTTGAGTCGCGAGGGTCAAGGCCGAAACCCAGAATATAAAACCGGGCATCAATGTTTTTGAATGGAGGGGGGAGACATTCTTGAAACCAAACATTTATTTTTTCCGCCTCGCGCGGATTCTTTTGTTTTCTTTCACACCGCCGGCCTTTTTCGGGCCCCGCCGGCGGGCGTTTGAAAGCCAGTCATGTGCCACATCTTCGATATGGGCCGCCCGGGACCATTGGACCAGGTCGCGGACTTCCTGCGGGGGAAGCCGGGATTCCAATTGCTGGGCCAACCGGACGATCTTGTCCTTGGTCTCACGCCGGCAAGTGGGATGGTGGAGGGCGAGCGCCAGGAAAGCGAAGGCGTTTCGTTCATCCCCCAATAGTTTGGTGTACTTGGAAATCGTGACCATGGCGTCCACCAGTTGCGGGGTCAGGTTCGCGGTCAAGGCGCGGTCAAAAGCGTCCACCAAATAACGCCGGGCCTGGGAAGGCTGGTTACTTTCCAAACTTACTTCGGCCAGCGAAATCAACGCGACGACGATCCCCACCGTGTCCGTGTGGCGCTTGAACTGTTCCAGGGCGGACATCATATGGCGCCGCGCCGGGCTCCACTTCCCCTCCGCCAACAACAGCGCCCCCCGGTGGTAGGCGTACCAGGAAAGGTCCAGGGGCTTGACGCCTTCCCTTTCCTGGATTTGCCTTCCCCTTTCGTAAAAGACCCGGGCTTCCTCAAAACGGCGCTCGGCCACCGCCAGGTTCCCCAAAAGGTCCAGCGACCAAGTCTGTCCCCGGGGGTCTCCCACCAGGCTATAAAGGTCGAGTCCGGTCTTGGCGTGTTGGCTGGCGGATGTGTAGTCCCCAACAGCCCAAAGCACCCCCGCCAGAAGATTGTGCGACCACCCCATCGCCCGCTTATCCCCAAACTCGACGTGAAGTTTCAAGCCTTCCTTGTACATCTCTCGGGCGCCCTCGAAATTTCCCACTGCCTCGATGGCCCTTCCCAGGTTATTGAAGGCCCAGGCCACCCCCTTCCGGTCCCCGCAGGCCACAAAAGCCGAGAGCCCTTTTTGATAGTAGTAACGGGCCCGCTCATAGTCGGCCAATTTATGGAGGATGTCGCCCATCAAATTGTAGGAATTGGCCGCCCCTCCCTGGGAACCGACCGATTCGTAATAGGCCATGGCCTTTCTCAGGAATTTTTGGCCTTCGAAATACTTTTCCAGGCTAAGGGCGATATGGCCCATGTTGTTGAACGCAAACGCCATACCCGCCTTGTCCCCCGCCTTTTGATAAAGCTGGTAGGCTCGCCGGTAATGGGGGAGAGCCTGGTCGTCGCGGCCCAGGGATTGAAGGACCAGTCCCAAGCCACAGTAGGGAAAAGCCAATTCCTTGCCCGCCCTTTCTTTTTTTAGGACCGCCAAGCAATCCTCGAGTATCTTCTTCGCCTTCTGAAGATCGCCCATCCGTTGCATCAGGATCCCCCATCGGGCCATGAGTTTTCCCATCAGGATCTTGGTGGCCCGGGTGGCCTTCTTGCTCCGGTCCTTCGCGGCCAAAATTTCCACGGCGCCCTGGAAGGCTTCCACCCCCTCCTGGTACCACCCCTTGGTTTCGTAAAGCATGAATATAGAGTCCAGGTAATCGGCCATTCGGCTATCGTTGCCTTGCTCCACCGCCCGTCGCCAACCTTCCCGGATGTTCCCGATCTCATCCGTCAGGTAGGCAAGGGCTTGTCCCTGCTTGGCGCCCCATAAATTCTTTTCATTGCGCCGCAGTTCCCGGGCCAGGAAAGCGCTGTGGGCGTCCAGGATTTTGTCTTTTTCGGCATGGTCCTTGAAAAGTTTTTCCTTCGCATAAAATTTCAGGAGGTCATGGACTTCCAAATAGCCGTTGGGCATGGTCCGCACCAGGAACTTTTGGGCCAACTGCCCGAATATCGCCGGGGAAACCCCCGCCACATGGGCCGCGGCTTTGGGGGTGAAGCCTCCCTTGAAGACCGAGCAGGCCCGCAAGGCCTTCTTTTGCCGCTCGTTCAAGAGGACCCAGGAATATTCAAAGACCGCCCGGAGGGATTGCTGGCGAGTGGGCAAATAGGGCATCTCGGCGGCCAAGAAATCGCGGTTGGACTCGATCTTGGCGGCTATCTCTTCCGGCGTCATGCTTTTGAGCCAGGTCGCCGAAAGCTCCAGCCCCAGGGGCATTCCCTCCAAAACGGCGCTTAACCGGCCGATGCCGATTTTTTCCTCTTCCTTAGGATCCCATTCGGGCACCGTCCGTTGGGCGTGCTGAAGGAATAAACGCACCGAAGCGAAGTTCTCAGGATCGCCGGCATCTGGGCCCGTGGGATAGGAAAGCCCCTTGATTTCCATGACGATTTCCGTTTTGACCTTCAATCTTTCCCGGCTGGTGGCCAGGATGGATACTTGAGGAGCCTCTTGAAGGATGCGGGTTACGAGTTCGCCCCCTTCCAGCACATGTTCAAAATTGTCCATGATCAGCAGGATCCGCTTGTCGTTCAGGTAATTAAATAATTGCAGTTCCGAATCCTCGGCTCCGGTGAAAACAAATTTCAGGGCCTGGGCGATGCTCTCCACCATATACCGGGCCGAGGAGAGGGGCGCCAGCCCCACAAAATAAACCCCATCGGGAAAACGGGAGGTCATCCGGGCGGCGGCTTGAAGGGACAGTCGCGTCTTTCCAAATCCCCCGGGTCCCACCAGGGTGAGGAGCCGTTGGTCTGCCATCGCGAATGTTTGAATGATCCGTTCGGTTTCCTCTTCCCTACCTAAAAAAGGAACGTTTTGGGACGGCAAGTTTTGGGGAAAATTTTGGAGGGATTGAAGTGGAGGAATTTCACCGGCGGACATCCCCTCGGGCTTTAACACAAAGAGGGTCTGGGGTTGCAAAAGGTCATTTAAGAGATGCGGCCCCATATTCTGAAGGACAAATCCGGCGGGAACCTCCAGCGAATCATGGGCCTTTTCGGTCAGGAGAACTTGCCCCGCGGGGCATGCATCCAGGAGGGCACGGGCGTGATCCAAGGCTGGTCCCAGGCCTTTACTCAGGATCCTTTCCGGGGGGGCGGCGTGAAGGGCCACCCTTAAATCGGCCGCTCCCACCCCTTCCCAGTCTCTTTCGATCAGGTCCTGCCTCAGTTTCAAGAGGGAGGGCAGGATGTTTCCCTTATCAAAATAAGCCCAAACTCCATTGGGAAAACGTCGAGACCAGGCGGCACCCTGTCGGTGAAACTCATCCTCCAGATGATAAAAAAGGGCCCCTTTCGCGAGTTCCATTTTCTCAAGGGAATAGTCATTCCGGTTGACCGGCTCGATTCGAGAGGTGAGGTATAGAGCCAAGGGGAGACTCCTAAGCATTGGGGGTAGGTCTACTATATTATTACAGGGCCATCCCGGTAGAAAGGCCAGGTCCTCGAATTCGTGATAGGCAAAACCACCATTGGTTTCCTGGCCAGAAACGAGTTCCCGATCAGGCCGCCCTTTGATTTAAACCAATTAGCAAAAGGCTTGGACCTGGCTTACTAGCTACGAAACAACCGATTCCCAATCGCCTAATGAGGTTTGACGAAAAGGGTCGCAGGGAGATGACCTGGTCATAAAGTTTGAGGGCTTCGGAAACTCTTCCCAGACTGGTCAAACCGTTCGCGCAATTCAAAAGGGCCATGGGTTGGCTTGGCTCGAGCTTCAGGGATTTGCCCAGCATCCGGACACCCGCTTCCCTATCCCCCTGTTGAAGGAGGATGGTTCCCAAATGGGTTAAAAGCAGGGTGTTTTGTGGGAAGAAATTCAGCAGTTCCTTCATCTGTTGGGCGGCTTCCACCAACTTTCCCGCTTGGTGCAAAGCGATCGCTTGGCGGATTCGGGGATCTTGGGGGTGGGTATGTTTCACGCGCTGACTTCAGCCTCGCTATGGATAAGGCCCACCCTTCGAAACCGCCCCAATGACATTCGGAGCGATTCAAACTTTCGTGGGAATGGGGGTGCTTTCTTCATTCGATTTTAAGGGAAATTTTCGCCGAGATGCCTTAAAACATGAGAAGAATGAAAAGCGTGAATGGCTCTAACAAATATCTTTTTTTAGGTCTTTTTCTTCTTCTCTTCGTTTTGCGCACGGCCTTCGGCTTGAGCGACGAATTCATGGAAAACGACCGTCTTCAAACCTACCTGATCGGTTTGAAATGGTATTGTACGGGCGATTGGCCTTATTTCGGGCCCGACCTGGTTTTCTTGAGCACCCTGCGGGGCCAGATTCCCGGGGCCTTGGAATCTTTCGTCGTGGGCGGGCCCTTCTTCGTCCTTCCCATCCCCGAAGCTCCCTTTCTTTTCCTCAATCTCCTTTCCCTTTCTTCCATTGCCCTTTTGAGCTGGTATCTTTCCAAGCGGATCTTATCCATCCCTTTCCTTTTCATCTTCGCCTGGATTTCCCTCCTCCCCTGGACCCTGAACCAATCCACCTGGGTTTTGAACCCGAGTTACCTGCTTTTCGGAAGCGTGATCTTTTCCATTGGGCTAATGGAAGCCATTCCCGCCCTTTCCATCCAATTCCTGAAACCCGCCCAGGCCCTGGCCTGGATGGGATTCGGGCTCTGTTGGGACATGCAGTTTCATTTTTCGTGGATACTATTGGCGCCCTATGTGCCCATCGCGCTTTTGTTATATAGCCGGAAGGCGGGTTGGGGCCAGGTCCCGAAGCTTTTGTTTTATTTCGGCTTGGGCGCCCTGGTACCCGGGTCCTTGATCCTTCCGACCCTGATTCGCTACGGCTGGCACTGCCTTTTTACAGGCGAAAGCACCTTCATTCTTTTCAACTTGGATCATGCCCTGTCCTTTTTTACCATGTTGGCCCGCTACCTTTCCCTGGCCTGTTACGAGATTCCCCGTTTTGTCGGGAACCACACAAGCGACCGATGGGAGTTCCTGACGGTAAAGGACCCCTGGTTGTTCCCCTTCGCGATGTTTCTGCTCCTCGTGGGATGGATCCAGCCCCTTGTGATGCTATGGAAGGGAGGCATTCAACCTCTTCTTTCCCTCCCAAAGCGAATCCCGAATGGCGGTCGCCCGGGTGAGATGCCGGTTTTATGGCTCGCTTGGTCCGCGTTTTTCTTGTATTACATCAGTTTTTGGTTCACTCAAAAGGAACCCTTCGCCCATATCGCTTACGTCTATTTCCCTATCGTGACCGTCTTCTCTTTTTATATCTGGGACCGGTTCACCCCCCAACCCTTTTGGAGGAAATTCGGGGTCCTTTGCCTGACGGCCGGTTTCTTTTTACAAACGGGACTAACGCTCTATTGGATCCCCCGGCGGTCCCTTTACCTCAACCGAAACCAGGTGGTCCAATCCATCCAAGAGAAAAATTACCACATTCTGGGCGAGCGCAGGCCCGGCGCCCTTTATTAAGAACCGCGAACAAATACCTAATTTCGCCACAGAAACGCGGAGATACAGTTAAGAATTTGTAACCCCCCAAAAATGAACAAGATTTAAAAACTGTGCCTCTGTGGTGAAAGGGGTCTTGTTACTGTCTTTTAACCAAGATGAGCCGGATCATTTATTCCCTGTATAAGGACTATTCGACAGGGCGTTATTCTCTCGCTGAAATAACTAAGAGGTACTGGAATAAAGGGTTGGTGGTCCGGAAAAGCAAAAAGATTCTTTCCAAGAGTACGGTTTATAAAATTCTAACTAACCGGATGTATACGGGGGTGTTCCAATGGAGAGATATAAATTACCGGGGTAAGTACAAGCCTATCATTCCGCAAAAACTTTGGGATAAAACCCAGAAGGTAATGGAAAAACACTTCAAGTTAAGATAATCAGTAGTACTGAGTGTTCCTTTTGGGTCCCCGTCGCGGACAGCCCGTTTGGACTAGATTTACAATTCCCTAGGACGTTTCATTTACTCTAAGACCCTTAAGTTTCACGGCAACCGACTTCAATATTTCAGGCCGGGGATAGTTATAGACGCCTATCACTTTCTCTATACTGGCTAAATGATTGACGACTTGATCAATCGACTTATTTTTCAAAATTATTTTTATAATTCCCGGGATATAAACGTCATATTCATCATGAGCATTCGGCTGATCTGAAACTCCGATTGGATCCCAATCACGAATTAAAATTTCATGTATTTTTTTAAATAATTCTTCGTTTTTCATTTCATACTCTTGCTTTTTATTTCCGAGCATGTCCAATGCGGGTCCCCGTCGTGGACAGCTTTAAAACCCAACTTTTTAATACTTCCTGTGACAACTTGAACATTTATTTAAGTGACCAGAAACAGCCTTTAATATCCAATACGAAACATTCCAATTGAGCCTTTTCCCACAGTGGGGACAAGCAAAACGGACCATTGGCCAGAAGCCAAGAAACATGAGTACTGCGAAACAAATTTCCAAGCAAATAGAAGTCGGATCGCTTTTCAACATTGAGCTTGGGAAGTGTTTTGAAAAAGAATAAATCAATAAAAATAAGATGCCCATTGTAGCAAAAAACCAAACTACAGTTTTTCGAACATTAGCCAAAGTCGCTTTTCGTACGGAGAGCATTTCTAATAAGATGAATTTAGAGCGATTCGCCATTGGTCACCTTTCTAAAATCTATTGTCCACGACGGGTCCCCGTCGTGGACACCTAAAACCCTTAATAAACTCTATTTTATCCTTTTTGTCGAAATGACGGCAGAATACTTGACATAATGTCTCATATATGAGACTTTTATTAAGTGATATCAACACTGCCACAATGCGTGAAAGAGATCGCAGAATTCCCCCAAGATGTACGGGAAGATCTCGCCGACGCTTTAGCACGATTGGATGAAGGTCACACGCTTTCCATGCCCCTGTCCCGGCCGATGCCTTCAATTGGAAAGGGTGTACATGAATTGAGATTCAGGGATCGTGCAGGAATTTATCGGGTGATCTATATTTTGGTTGGCGCGGGAATCATTTATTTGGTTCATGCATTTGTGAAAAAAGACAAGAAGACGCCGATGCCGAATATTGATTTGGCGAAAAGACGCTTAAAGGAAGTGAAAAGATGAAACATAAAAGTACGGCGGTTGAAATTGCGAAATTGGTAGGTATTTCTCCAGCGAGAGGAATGGAGGCTATTATCAAAGCACAACTGATAACAGCTGTTTTGCAAGCCATTCAAGTTAAGAAAATGACTCATCAGGAACTCGCTAAGCGCGCAAAGCTCCCCAGGAGCGCCGTGACGGGTATTCTTTCTGGCAGTTTGCAGAAGGTCACCATTGATCGAGTTCTGAGACTCATTGAAGCGGCGGGTCTTATCGCGGAGATTCGAATCAGAAAATCTGCCGCCTAAAGAAAGTTCTGGGGGAACATTACCGAATAAAAACAAAGATAGCATGTATGGGCCAGCGACCTGCGTAGTAGCTTGATCAATAGTAGCTGATCAAAAACGCGGGTTGCTCCTGTTAAGGAGCCTGAACATTGGGGTCACCTATGAAAAAGAATGTCCAGGCAAAAGCGTAGTATCACGGCCCCAAGTCCAACCTGAGTCTCAAAGGACTACAAGTCAGTCACCTATTCGCGGTTGTTTCACCGCACGATAACGTTGGACCCGGCCGCTCAATCACCTATGAAAAAGAATGTCCAGGCAAAAGCGTAGTATCACGGCCCCAAGTCCAACCTGAGTCTCAAAGGACTACAAGTCAGTCACCTATTCGCGGTTGTTTCACCGCACGATAACGTTGGACCCGGCCGCTCAATCAGGCCAAGGACCTCAACTCTTGCGGGTTGTGTCAGACCCCGTCGGAGCTGGCCGGGCAGTCCTCAAAAGCTTCCTTCTTTCGTAACATATGAAAGATGCTTTTCAGCATAGCCCTTGCTACTGCTATTCGTCCCGCGTTATTCCCATGCTTCTTCTTCACCCTCGTGTATAAGGTCCCATACCGTCGGGTTTTGCGAATGGCATGAAGCGAGTTCTCAACCAATATCCAGCGAATCCATTTAGAACCCTGTTTGGTGATGTGGCCGTTGTGGCTTTTTCCCCCTGATGCGTGAACACTGGGGACCAATCCACCATAAGAACATAGATGTTCCGCGTCCGGGAACCGGCGAATATCCCCAATCTCGCTCAAAATTAATAAAGCCGAAAAGGCACCCACGCCTGGCATGGTCATCATCAGCTGGGCTTCCGGGCTTTCTGCTGCCATTTTCTTGATCACCTCTTCTGATTTGGCGATCTCTTGGCCTAGTTCCCGGATTACTTCCATATATCCGTCCAGTTCCAAACGGTAGCAAGGCCGGGTACCTACCGTGGCAAGTTCGCGGAAGTTCTTTATTCCGAATCGGTTTTTAGTAACGGGTTCGATTCCCGCCTTGGTCATGACCGAAGTCATCCGGTTTTTGGCTTGTGTTCTCAATTGCACCAGGGAAGCCCGGTACCTAAGGATTTCCCGTAAGTCGCGGATCTCTCGGGGTGGCACATAGGCTCGTGGCAGCAGATCCACCCGCAAAAGTTGAGCCAGGATTCCCGAATCAATTTTATCCGTCTTGATCTTGGCCGAGGCTATGGCTTTGACCTTTTGGGGGTGGGCCAATACCAGGTTGGGGAATCGATCCTCGATGAGTTCGTAAAAGTGATACCAATGACCTGTGGCTTCTACTACGACCTGGCTACTCACGGGTTGCTTCTTGAAATAAGCCTTTAAAGTATCCGCGTCGTTCTTCAGATCGACTTGTTCCAGCACCTTTCCTTTCTCATTCACTCTCGTGACGTAGGATGTTTTCTGGTGTAGGTCTACTCCGATATACTGTCCCACGGCTGCACCTCCTAAGCGTTTTGCACCACCTGCAAAGGTGAGTGCCTTTTCGACTCTGGGTTTATCCTAGAGCCTCGTCCCACTTAAGTGGAGACGCTCTACGCTTGGAGCTCTGCAGCCTTTTTCATGTTATCAGGTCTTTATTTTATATTATCTATCCGGGCCTTGAACCGCGTCTCTCCCTCCATCCGCTTCTTTATTATCGCTATCCGGTTCCCCACGGCCGAAGAAGAAAAAAGGCGCCTGGCCAACATTCAACACTTTAAGCCGTTCATTCCCCTGGAGTCATTGATCATCGTACTCCTGGAATCTCCCTGGCGCCCTTCAGGAAATCAGTTTACAGTTCGCCCCAATAGCTCATGGCAATTGGGATCACCAAACCACGCCTCTCACCTTGAAGGTTCGAGGCAGGAGACAGTTCGCAGCCCATAAACGGCAGAAAAACTGCAACATTATTGACCGATTTTGACCCTTTAGGCCTGTTCCCCACCCAAATATTCGCTTTCATTCGATTTTCCAATTGACGCACAAAAGCATAGCTATTAGTTATTAGCTGTTAGCGTTTAGCTGCGGCCTAAACCAAGAGCAAGAAGCTAACACCTTAGGGGAGAATTCCATTAGTTGGCGGTCGACAGTCGACGGTCGGCAGTTAGGCCTTTAAAGCTGGCTGTCGACAGTGGGCTGTGGACTGTCGACGGCCTTTGGAGGCTCCGCTATGTCACAATCCCCATCTACCCCCGGTACACCCGAAGAATCGCCAAAAGCAAACCCGCCCGAAATCCTGGTCGTTTCCCTGGACCAGATGCTGGTCGTGCCGGAGGACAACCCCCGGGGGGCCTACCCCCAGCAAGATGTCTTGGACATGGCCCGAACCCTCAAGCAGTCCGGACAGGAGGATCCCATCCTCCTGAGGCGCCGGACGCCCGAGGAAAGGGCTCAGGCCCACCCGGACATTCCCTATCGGCTGGTAGGGGGATTCCTCCGTGTTGCCGCCGCCCCCCTGGCGGGCCTGGCCGCCCTTGAAGCCATTGTGCGGGATATGACCCCCCAAAAGGCACTGCAAGCCGCAATCCTGGACAATGTTCGTAAAGACATGAATTGGCTGGCCTGGGCCCAATCCGCCGATAGCCTGATTAAGGACGGAATGAAGCTCCAAGAAGCCTCCGATGCACTTGCGAAAGATGCCTCATGGGTCGGAAAACTGCTAAAACTGTTGTCATTATTGGATTTTCCAACACGCCAGCTCATTTCGGAAAATTTCCGGAAAAAGGACGGTTACGACCTTCCGGAATCCCATGCCCACTGTTTGGAAGACCTGGCGACCGGGGGGCCAAACGATCAGGTTCTTATAGGTAATGCCATACGAGTGGTAATAGACCGCCAAATGCCTTTTGAACTTGTGAAAAAGCTGGTCGAATGGATCCAAAAGGGAAACAGCCCTGAAAGCTTCCCCCAAGACGGCAAAACAGAGGTCAAGAAGGGGGTTAAAAACCAGAGGTTCGACCCCGCCGACCCCCTGGCCAAGCTTTGGCAAGACCTGCCCCGCACCATCAAGGTGCGTCCGACACCCAAGGGCTATAAGGCGGTACTGGCCCTTTCTAAAGACGAAGCGGTACTGGCCCTTTATGGCGCCCTGGGCACGGTGGAGGAGGCCAAGAGGCTTCAAGGCCAGCCCCATGACCCCCGGTTCGCGGCTGCTTTGGCTGACCTCATTCCTGGAGGTAGGCCTGGTGGAATTCTGAATGCGTCCTTTCCGGCCTCCCCCGCCAGCCTGGGCCTGGGCTCCTGGCTTAAAGGGGTATGGGCGGCATGGATGGGCAGTCTTAAAGCTGGCGGTCCGAAGACACCAGCTGACAGCCCACAGTCGTCGGTCGACAGCACGCCAAACCCCGGGACAATGGAAAAAACTATATGGGAACTCTTGGCGGGGATCCCTATCACCGCCAAGATAAGGGCCAAAGTCAAGAAGGGGGAAAGGCCGACCTTTTGGGAAGTTCTCATCCTCCTTTTAGCCATCCTTGGGATGTTTTTGGGCTTGCTGGGGAAATACCTTTGGAAATTTGCCCAGGGGGGTTGGCGTTTGGCGAAGACCTTCCTCGGAAAGGCCTTCCGGCTCCTGGGGGAGGTGGTAGGCAAGCCCGCCAAGAAAATAACCCAGGGCGTGGTGGGTATCGCCTTGGTAGTGGGCCTGGCTTATGGGCTCTATCTATTCTTCTTCCACCCGGCAGGGCTAAGGGGCTTGTTGAGCCGGACCGCCTCCGGGGCAATCCATTGGGTAGGGTCTTGGGTAAACCCTTGGGAAGGCGATACGCACACCGATTCCCCTAAGGAATCGGTGCAATCAAGTCATGGGCCTCAACCCGAAGTTTCGGCCCAGATGAAGCCAGAGTCGGTACCTACGCCTGGTCTGAAACCTCCGGTTTCGGACCAAGCCTTGGCAGTACCCATATCTAAATCAGATATGGGTACCCCTGTTCCCACGCCTGAGGTTTTTAAAACTAAGCGCCTAAAACTCAAAACTTCTAAATCTCTGAAAAAGTCCATTCCGGTGGCAGTGGTTTCAACGCAAAACTCAACACCTAAAACTGAGAACGCGGCCCCATCGGGCCAGTCCCAGTTGGACCTTCTCAACCAAATCAACGCGGAATCAAAAACCGCCCAGGCTTTCGCCCAGGCCTTTTACGCGGCGGATTATAACGACCTGTTGGGCAGGAGAACCAAACTCAACAAATATTTGAGGCCAGGCTATTCCGGCGCTTTTTTCAAAGCCTTTCCAACCGGTTTGAAGATCAAGGAAATCGGCGAACATAAGCTGGTTGAAAGTTTCAAACCCTCGGGCGACGCGAAACTGTTGAGGTCGGACGATCAATCGGAGGAATTCCAAGTGGAGGGCACCTTGGTCACCCGGAGTGAGATGGATATTACGGACCCCGTCACCACCCAAAAACCCGCGGGGCTCGTGATTGACCTCTCCCGTGAGCCGGAGTCGAAGGGGCTGGTGACCGGGGTGAGGGAAATGGTTTTTCCGGGAAAAAAGGTCAGCCCGGAAATACAGGGGCCAGGCCAACATTTAACACTTTGAGATCTTCTGTGCGAGTTTTTTGTCTTCCCTGATCCTCTTCTTCATCGTCAACCATCGATTTCCCACCGCGCTGGCCCCAACCCCCATTCGTTCTCCTATAATCCTGGAACTAAGCCCCGCTTTCTTCTTCAACGCATATATCGCTACATCCCTCGCTTCCGATCGCCTTTTCCCGGCTTTCACATGCTATCTTTATTTGGCCCCTTTATTTTGGTTAATTTTTAGTCGTTCCCATTAAAATTCATTAAAATTTGAGGCGCATGAAAAACACATCCCTATCCCCTGAAATTTCCTTTGTAAGCCTCTTCCTCTTTCTTTTTGTGTTTCGAACGCTTTTCGGCTTGAGCGGTGATTTTATGGATCCGGATCACCTTCAAACTTTCCTGATCGGTTTGAAATGGTTCACCGAGGGAGGATGGCCATATTTTGGGCCGGATTTGGTCGTTCAGGGAGCCCTGCGGGGCCAGATTCCCGGGGCCTTGGAATCTTTCGTCGTGGGCGGGCCCTTCTTCGTCCTTCCCATCCCCGAAGCTCCCTTTCTTTTCCTTAATCTCCTTTCCCTTTCTTCCATTTCCCTTTTGAGCTGGTATCTTTCCAAGCGGATCTTATCCATCCCTTTCCTTTTCATCTTCGCCTGGATTTCCCTCCTCCCCTGGACCCTGAACCAATCCACCTGGGTTTTGAACCCGAGTTACCTGCTTTTCGGAAGCGTGATCTTTTCCATTGGGCTAATGGAAGCCATTCCCGCCCTTTCCATCCAATTCCTGAAACCCGCCCAAGCCCTGGCCTGGATGGGATTCGGGCTCTGTTGGGATATGCAGTTTCATTTTTCGTGGATACTGTTGGCGCCCTATGTGCCCATCGCGCTTTTGTTATATAGCCGAAAGGCGGGTTGGGGCCAGGTCCCGAGGCTTTTGTTTTATTTCGCCTTGGGCGCCCTGGTGCCCGGGTCCTTGATCCTTCCGACCCTGATTCGCTACGGCTGGCATAGCCTATGGATCGGCGGCAGTACGACCGTTCTTTTTAACGCCAATCATGCCCGTGATTTTTTAACTATCCTGGCCCGTTATCTTTCCCTTGCCTGTTATGAGATCCCCCAGTTCATCGGCGGCCACACGAGCGAGCGTTGGGAGTTCATTACCCGTACGGCTCCATGGTTGTTCCCCTTCGCGATCTTTCTGCTCCTCGTGGGATGGATTCAGCCGTTCGTCATGTTGTGGAAGGGCTGGGTCCAACCCCTGGTCTACTTAAAAAGGAGGGGCCCGGATAGCCTTCGATCGGGCGAGGGCCCGGTGTACCTATTAGCCGGATCGGCTCTCCTTTTTCTTTACTTGAGCTTTTGGTTTACGGAAAAGGAACCTGTTTCCCATATCGCTTACGTCTATTTCCCCATCGTGACCGTCTTCTCTTTATATATCTGGGACGGATTCGCCCCCCAGTCCTTTTGGAGGAAATTCGGGGTCCTTTGCCTGGCGGCCAGTCTTTTCTTCCAGGGCGGGGTGATGATGGACCGGTTGCCCCGCCAGTCCCTCTACCTAAACCGGAGCCAGGCGGTAAATGCCATTCAGGGAAATAACTTTCATTTACTGGGGGAGCGCAGGCCGGGTAGCCGAAATTAATTCCGTTTCAAGCGGGTAAGTTTTCCACATGATTTTATTTCCAAAAGAGAAAGGATCAAATATGCGCGGGATGAATACTTTTCGTTTTTGGATGGGATGGCTGTTATGCCTCCCCCTTCCCCTTTTGGCGGCGGATATCCATTTCTTGATCATGCCCGATACGGTGGTGGGACCGATCAGCCCTTACATCTACGGGATGAATGACGAGGACCCTTCCGGAAGCGGCGCGACCCTGCGCCGGCTGGGCGGCAACCGTTTGACCGGATACAACTGGGTGAACAACGCTTCCAACGCCGGGAGTGACTGGAAACACAGCAGCGACAACTGGCTTTGCGACCGCGAACACTATATCGATTGCGGCCAACCGGCCGCTTTGGTGAAACATTTCATCGAGGAAAACCGGGAAGCCGGAATGGAGAGCCTCATTACCCTTCCCATGGCGGGCTTTGTGGCGGCGGATAAGAACGGAGAGGTCAGCGAAAAGGAGAAGGCCCCCTCCTCCCGTTGGAAGAAGGTGGTCTTCCGCAAGCGGGGAAAATTCACCCTCGCGCCAAGCGATAAAGACCCGGCCGTCTATGACGACGAATTTGTGAATTTTTTGGTCGCCAACTATAAAAATTCCGCCGGGGGCGGCGTAAAATTCTACGACCTGGATAACGAACCAGGCATCTGGTCCCAAACCCATCCCCGGATCCACCCCAAACCGACGACCTATTGGGAAATGGTCAACCTGACCGAAAGGCTCGCCTTCGCCGTTACCAAGGTGGACCCTACCGCGCAGGTCTTGGGGCCCGTCTCCTACGGCTGGCAGGAGTTCCTCACCCTCCAAAACGCTCCCGACAGCGCGGACATCAACAAGACCGAGGGAACCTTCCTGGACTTTTACCTCAAGCAGATGAAAGCGCTCGAGATCCACGACGGCCGTCGGCTTCTTCATATCCTGGACCTGCACTGGTATCCGGAAGCCCAGGGCAACGGCAAGCGCATCACCGAGGGTGACACTTCCAGCGAATCCGTGGAGGCCCGTCTCCAGGCCCCCCGCAGCCTTTGGGACCCGGGATACGTGGAAAAAAGCTGGATCACCCAGTATTCCACCCAGGGCAAATCCATCCAGCTGATCCCCTGGCTCAAGGAAAAGGTTGAGAAGGACTATCCCGGTACCGGACTGGGATTCACCGAGTACGATTACGGGGCGGGTGACCATGTTTCGGGAGGGATTGCCCAGGCGGACGTGCTGGGCATTTTCGGGAAATATGGCGTGAACCTGGCGGCCTACTGGGGAACCCTCAAGGCCTACAACCGGGCGGCTTTCCGACTCTTTCGCAACTATGACGGCCAGGGCTCGGCCTTTGGCGATACCGAGGTTTCCTCCGGTTCCGATGACATCGTCCAAACTTCCGTTTATGCCGCGACCGACTCAAAACGGGGCGGCTCCCTCTGGATGGTGGTCCTGAACAAGAACCAAAAAGAAAACATTTCGGGCAGGTTCGAGATCCAGGGAAAATCGGTCTACAAAAATTGGGTTCGGTACGGTTTTGACAGCCGATCCGCCGACATCAAGACTATGGGTTCGGGAACTCTCAACCAGAACAAGTTCGATTATTCTCTGCCGCCCTTAACCGCCAGCCTCTTTGTCTGCCAATAAGCCCTAAAGGCTGTAAGAAAACTATGTTTTCCTTCGCGATCTTCGCGGTGAAAGTTTGAGGTTTTGTTGCAGGCTCTAGTCTTTTTCGGTGCTCAGGGTCTCAAAAAGGCCCGAGGAAAAGCTGTCTCCATCATAGGTCTGGGTCGGAGCCTCTTTTTCCACGGCCGCCTCGGAAGGGGCCGGCATGTGGATGAAATCCCTGTTTGCCAAAGGCCCTAAAACGCAGTAGGGAGTCACCTTGTCGCGCAGCCCCTTGAGCTGGACGGGAAGGCGCGATTCGATGTGGAACTTGTCGCTGACCAGCAAGGCCATTTCCTCGTTCATCAGGATCTCATCCTGCGGGCATATGGAACAAAGACGGGAGGAGAGATTGACCGAGTTGCCGATGAGGGTAAATTCCATCCGGTTGCGCGAACCCAGGTTTCCCATGATGGCGTGCCCCGCCACGATCCCGACCCCCATGCCGATCTTGACGTTGCGGGCCTTCAGCTCGCTGTTGGCTCGTGAGATCGAAGTAAATGCTTTTTGCATCTCGAAGGCCGCCTGTACCACCCGTTCGGCCTCCTCCTTCTCGTTTTCCGCGGTCCGCTTGAAATAGATCAGGGCCGCGTCCCCGATGAATTTGTTGATCTCCCCGCCCTTTTTTTCCACTGCCGCTTGGATGCCCGTGAAAATCTGGTTCAAAACCCGCAAGGTTTCTTTGCTCGTCAGTTGTTCGGTCATCTGGGTGAAACCCCGGATGTCGGAAAAGAGGATGAAGGCCAGCTGAAGCTGTCCGCCCAGGTTGCTGCCGCCCCCGGAGGTTTGAAGGACGTGTTTGGAGCCCTCGCTTCCCAGGTAGCGGTCAAGGGTTTGACGGTTGGCGGCGAGATTCCTGATGTTTTCCTGCACGACCGCCGTGGCCGCGTCCACCACCGATTCCATCCGTTTTTCAACGTCGAAAGGGGAGGCGTTCTCCGCGAAACGCCAATTCTCAGGGAGGGCTCCCGTCTTGAAGAAAATCCATTGAAGGCGGCAAAACCAGGTAACCTTGGACTGCCACAGGAACAGGAACCACCAGGCCGCCAAGACCAACGCGGCCACCCCGAATACCAAAAGACTTTGGTTCAAGTTATGCGTGTAGAGCCAATCCAATTCACCCACAACCGCCGAAAAGATGAGCAGGGTGAGAAAGAAAAACAGGGAAACCTTGAAGGTAAACGCCCTGTTTTTGACCGAGGATAGGGTAGCCACTCATGACCTCTTGAAACTTTTTAATTGTCCCGGTGAGGGTTCAACCTACCGGACTAGACAACCATGATTATATGGAAACATATCTCCCATTAAGTTCCAATAGGCGGGTTAAAAAGGGAAAATGGTTAACCGAAGTATCGAAGAAGCGCTTCTTTTTAGGAAAAACTCCCGACCATTAACTTGCCAAATGGAATAGTGAACCTAGAAACTTTATGAAGAGAGGGCAACAAAACCCTTTTAACCACGGAGACTCAGAGTCGCGATTTTTAATTCATTCTTATTTTTCAGGGTTCTTTTGCTTCCTAAACTGCGTCTCCATACCGCTGTCCCCCTTGGCCCGAAGGTTCAATAAATCAGGCCTATAACAACCCTATGAATGGTCGCGATGGGGTGGATTTTTATTACTGCCTCCTAAATTAATTTCGATCGGAATAAGGCGCGCCTACTTCGGGGCTGAGGGGGGATGTTTACACCAGGGAAATTGGGAAGCCAGGGCCCCTTCCAGGAGAAAATCGGGAATGAATCGTTTTAGGAAATAAAGCAAGTGGTCTTCACCCTTCACGAGGTACCGTCGCTTCATGGGTTTATCCGACAAGGCCCGAAAGGCCACCTTCACCAGTTTTTCCACCGGGGCGGCGTGCTTGAACCTTTCCAGGCTGAATTTCTCGAAGTTCCGGGTGAATTCGCTGTAGGGGGAGTCTTTCGCCAGCGCCCTCTCCCCCCGCCGGGCGTTTTGGGCCACTTCCGTTTTAATCTCGCTTGGAACCAATTCAGAGACTTCCACACCGAAAAGGCCGGCTTCCATGCGCATGGCGTCGGTGAGGGACCGGACCGCGAACTTGGTGGCCGAATAGGGTCCCAATACGGGCAGGGCCACCAGGCCCCCCACGCTTCCCACGTTGAGGATCTTGCCGGTTCCCTGGCGGCGCATGACGGGAAGAACTTCCCGGGTTACCCGGAGGAGCCCGAAGACATTGGTCTCGAATTGGGCTTTCAGGTCCCGGTCCGAGAGGTCTTCCCAGAAACCGGCCATCACGAAACCCGCGTTGTTCATCAAAAAATCCAGCCGCCCCTCTTTCTTCACCAATGAGGAGACGGCTTTTTTGACGGAGGGGGTCTTATCCACATCCATTGGGAGGGGAACCACCGGCAGTGTTTTTGAAAGATTTTTCAGGTCCCGGGCGCGCCTGGGGTTGCGGAAGGTGGCATAAACCCTCCAACCTTTTTCCGCCAAGGCCCGGGTCATCGCCAATCCTATTCCGGAGTTGGCTCCGGTCACCAAGGCGACAGGTAAGTTATCCATTTTTCACCGCCTGGAACCTTTCGAGGGTGTAATTCATTACCCGGTCATAGATCCAGTCCGGCATGAAACGCTGGGCTATAGGGAAAAAGCGGGCGTCCTTCCCGACCGGATATCTCAGCGCCATATTCCCGTCTTCCAGGGCCTTGAGGACCGCCTGGGCCACGATTTCCGGGCCTGGGGCCTGGGCGGATTGGCCATTTCCATAGCCGAGAATTTTGTCCAGTACAGCCTGGTAAGGGGATTTTCCTGATTGGAAGATCTTGTTTTGACGCCGATTGTCTTTGAACCTCGTTTGGATCTGGCCCGGCTCCACCATCCCAACCTCGACCCCAAAGGGCCTCAGTTCCAGCCGCAGGCTTTCGCTCAAGGCCTCCACGGCGTGCTTGGAGGAGCAATAGAGGCCCACGCCCGCGAAGGTCATCTTACCCGCCACCGAGCTGATGTTCAGAATCCTGCCCCGACCCCGGGAACGCATGGAGGGGAGCGCCTCCCGGGTTACCCGGAATAAACCAAACAAATTGGTTTCATATTGGGCCAGGATTTCATCGTCCGTAAAATCCTCCAAAGCCCCAAAAGCCCCCCAACCTGCGTTGTTGACCAAGGCGTCCAGCCCACCCGATTTTTTCAAGACGAGAGCCATGGTCCGGCGCACCGAGGAGGCCTTATCCACGTCCATGTGGAAAACTTCGACGGACAGCCCTTGGACGCGTGCTTTCAAGGGGGCGGACCTTTTCATGTCACGCAGAGTCGCGAAAACTCGCCAGCCCCTTTGGGCTAAAAGGGCTGACGTCTCCAAGCCGATGCCGGAGGAACAGCCTGTGATCAAAACGGTTTTGGGGCTTCCCATGGTTTCTCCTTTTGCGGGGAACGACGACAGTTTAACGGCTTGTGCCTTTACGAAGAACCTGTAAAAAACCCGCCAAGGCGGGCTTGAAGATTGCCCAACTGGCTGAAAACCGTTAGGATGGGTGCGATTTCCTGGATTTTCACCCTTTTCGAGGTGTGATCATGCGCCTTCAAACGCTTTTAGGCTGGGTTCTTATCCTAATCCTTCCCACGGTTCTTTGGGCCAAGGCTTATAACGAAATGGAAGTGGTCAATTTACAGGGAACCATCATGGTGCAACACGCCGACAACAGCGCCCCGACGGCCCTCATGACGAACAGCACGGTGGAAAAGGGGGATACCCTCACCTGTTACGATCAAAGTTGGGTGGTCCTGAAAACGCACAGCGGGGCAAGGATCGGCTTGGATGGCCTCTATGGGCCGACCGTGGTCAATATTGATGAGTTCTACCTGGAGGGGCCGGACCGCCAGATCCGCTTCGTGCTTCAAAGAGGCGTCCTTTTCCTAAAGACCAACGGTTATGGTTCCCGGCAAAGCTTTTTCGAGATCAACACGGGTTCAGTGGTGACCGCGATTAATGACACCCAGGCCCGCTTGGCCTACGTTCCGGAGCAGGCCAGCCTGACCGTTCAGCATTTCTTTGGCGACTTGAGCGTCGTCGACAAGGATCACGAGGAAAAATTCCAGATGAGCCACTCGGAACGCCATTGGAAAAACGGGGCGATGCTGGAAAAGGATCCCCTTCCGACCGACGATATCGACTGGATCAACTTCAAGAAGTTTTTTGACTTCGATCCCCGTGTCGTGCCGACCAATAACAATTTCCTCTTGAACGGCGAATAACCGGCCTCGATCCGCAATGAATCCGCTCCAACTGGAGTACACCTGCCCCTATTGCGGTTATCCCAACTTTTCCCCCCTTGATCCCGTCAGCGGCCTCCAGGAATGGACCTCGGACTGTGAAAATTGCTGCCGACCCATCGCCTTGAGGGCCAGGGTCCGGCAGGGGGAGGTCGAGGAATGGGAAGCGGGAAGGGAGCAAGACTGAGAGGCAGATATTAGCCATTGGCTTTTAGCGGATGGCTACCCCTGCGCGAGCGCAATGAGCTCTATGAGCTAATAGCTAAAAGCTGCTGGTCAGGGCGTAACCGCCGCCCCGCCGTGCATGACCAGGTTGACCACTACCTTGGCCACATAAAGAAGGAAATAGATCAGCATCCCCGCGCCGCATATCCAGGAAATAATGGTGAGGGCCTTTCGATTAAAAAGGTTGCGGGTGTAATGCACGCCCAACCCCAGGCAGGAATACCAGATCAGTTCGCTCACCAAAACCGCCGAGAAAAAGCTGGTCGCGGCCCCTCCCGCCATGGGGATGTTGCCGGACAATTGAAGGGTACTCACCCATCCCACCCACCAGATCAGGGCAAAGGGGTTGGTGGCCACCAGCAGGAACCCCATGACGAATGAATTGTCCATCCACTGGATTTGCTTACGCACCGTGATATTTTCCATGGCCTCGGGGTTTTCCCGGATCTCCGTGAGGACCGAATAGGCGAGAAAGAGCAAAAAGAGGGCGGAGATCCCCCAAACGATGATTTTCCCGATGCCCACGATCCCTTCCTTGGAGATCCCGACAAAGACGATATAGGCGAAAATAGCGTCCACCAGCGCCGCACCCGCCCCGACCAAGAAGGTTTCCTGGAAGCCCCGGACAATGCCCCGGCGGATAGCCAGGAAATTCACCGGACCGATCAAAACCGCGCTCCCAAAACCGAAAATCAGGCCCTGGGTAATGGCGAGATAAATGAGTTTAAAAGTTTCGCTCCACATAGCTGGTTATTTTACAGGATTAGGCGGGGGGCCGATAAAAAAAGGGGTGTGGCGAAGCCGCTTTCTGCTTTTCCCGGCTTGACCTCGGGGGGGCTGGGAGGCGAAACTCAAGGGAGCTTTACAAGCTCTAACAAAACCTCAACTTCTTTCCACGAAGACCGCGAAGAGCACCAAGAACGGGATTAAAATCTTGGTAAAACCAAGAAATGGAACTTCGTGATCTTCGTGTGCTTTGGGACGAAAGAGGTTTTGGATAGGTTCTTAATCCATTCAAGGGAACGAACATGGCCGAAACCGCTCTGGTGAATATCCTGATGGGAAGCAAATCCGACTGGGAAGTGATGAAAAACGCCTCGGATACCCTCAAGCAATTCGGGGTCGCCCATGAATGCCGGGTTCTTTCCGCGCACCGCACTCCCCGCGAGACCGCCGAATATGTGGCAGGCGCGGAAAACCGGGGGGTCGAGGTGGTGATCGCCGCGGCCGGGGGCGCCGCCCACCTGGCGGGAGTTTGCGCCGCCCATACCCTCCTGCCCGTGTTGGGAGTGCCCATGGAGAGCAAATTGATGGGGCTGGATTCCCTCCTTTCCACCGCCCAAATGCCCGGCGGCATTCCCGTCGGGACCCTTGCCGTCGGCAAGGCCGGGGCCGTGAACTCCGCCCTTCTAGCCGTCGCCATCCTGGGGCTCAAGCGGCCCGATCTCAAGGAAAAGCTCAAGACCTTCCGCAAGGACCAGGCCGACAAGGTTTTGAAAGAAAAGCTGGATTAATCGGGCCGACCTTCCCAGGGCGGCTTTTCCCCGCCAAAAATATCCTTCCCCACTTACCTTTGCCGCTTCCCTGGGTTATCCTGCGGTTCATTTTCAATCAGGGCGGTACCGATGTTTCAAGACGATCCAACCGATCCCCTTTCCTCCCAATCCCCGGCTCAGGGCGATTACACCCTCTCGCACGTGGTGCGTTTTTTCGCGCGCAACCTCGGCCAGGTTATTTCCGATCAGGATGGCCCCCAAGCCCTGGCCCTGGTGGAAAGGGTCCGGTCCCTATGCAAACAGCTCCGAGCCACCCCCGGCGAGGCCATCGCCGAGGAAGTAGCCGCCATCATCGCGGGTCTTTCCCTGGAACAGCTCAACTTGCTCACGAAAGCCTTCACCCATTATTTCGGCCTGATCAACCTGGCGGAGAAGCTGGAACTGCTTTACCAGATCCGGGAGGAATCCCTTTTAAATCCCCAATCCAAACGGGAGGGTTCCCTTTCTTCCGCCATCCGGCTATTGCGGGAACAGGGGGTTCCGGCGAAGAAACTGCAAACCCTCCTGGGTCAGGCCCGCATCACCATGGTCTTCACCGCCCACCCCACCGAGTCCAAGCGCCCCACCATCCTGGATAAGCTTCACCGTATCGGCAGTCTGGCTTCCCGTTTAAGTCAGGAAAGGCTTTTGCGGGAGGAAATGGAGGATTGCCAGAACCAGCTGAGGGAAGAACTGACCTCCCTCTGGCAGACTGACGATGTGCGCCAGACCCAGCCCGAGGTTTTGGACGAAGTCCGGGGCCATCTTTATTACTATAAGGAAACCCTGATGCAGGTGATCCCCTCCCTCTACCGGGAATTGGAGAATTCCCTGAAAGAGGAATATCCCAAGACCCCCTGGCCCCTGAAATCCTTCCTGACCTTCGGCACCTGGATGGGGGGGGACCGGGACGGCAATCCTTTCGTGACCCCGGCCGTGACGGTCGAGGCCCTCTGTTTGCTCCGTAAAGTGGGTTTGGAATTAACGATGGAATCCGTGGACATGCTTTCTTCCCGGCTTTCCATCTCCAGCCGTTGGGCGTCGATTTCCGACCCCCTGCGCCAATCCCTGGAGGCGGACGCGAAACTTTTCCCGGCTCTTTCCGAAAATCTTTCCCGCCGGTCACCGCGGGAGTATTACCGGCACAAATGCTCCTATATCTCCGAGAAATTGCGCCGGACCCTGGCCTATAACGGCCAATTCAAGGAACATTGGCGTGCCGGGCTGGAAAAACCCTTGAAAGACACCTGGTATGCCACGCCCGCAGGGCTTTTGGAGGAATTGAAGATGGTCTCCGGGAGTTTGATCGGGAACAACGGCGGGATCCTGGCGGAAGGATTCCTGGAGGAGGTGATCCGTCGGGTGGAGGTCTTTGGGTTCAACCTGGCTTCCATGGATGTGCGGCAGCATAGCGCCCGCCACTCGGCCGCCCTCGCGGAGATCTTTCAAACCATCGGGGTGGCCGACGATTATGACCGCCTGAGCGAAGACTTGAAACGGGCCATCCTCATCCAGGAACTCAAGGGCAAACGCCCGCTGGTCTCCGACCGTCTGGCCCTCAGCCCCGAAACCCGGGAGACGCTGGAGACCTTCCACATGATCGCCCGGGTGAAAGAACACCTGGACCCTTCGGCCCTCCACACCTACATCATCTCCATGACCAAAAACATCAGCGACGTCCTCGCTGTGCTCCTATTGGCCCGGGAAGCGGGCCTCTTTCTGGACAACGCTTACAGCCGTATCGATGTGGTACCGCTATTTGAGACCCGGGGGGATTTGCGGAACGCCGGGGCCTTCATGGCCAAGCTCTTCAAGATCGACGTGTACCGACGCCACGTCGCCCAGCGATGCGACCTTCAGGAGATCATGCTCGGCTACAGCGACTCCAACAAGGAAAGCGGGTACCTGGCGGCCAATTGGTCCCTGTACCGCGCCCAGGTGGATCTGGCCTCGGTGGCGGACCAGCACGAAATCCAATTGCGGCTGTTCCACGGGCGGGGCGGCAGCATCGGCCGGGGGGGCGGACCCGCCAGCCGGGCGATCCTGGCCCAGCCTCCACGAACCATCCGGGGGGCCCTGAAAATCACCGAGCAGGGAGAGGTCATCAGCGACCATTACGGCGAGCCGGAAGCGGCCCGCCATCATTTGGAACAAATATTGAACGCCGCCTTACGTAGTTCCTTTCCCTCCAAGGAAGTGATGCCGAAAAAAAGCTGGGAACATCTCATGGAAAAAATCGCCGAAGCCTCCCACCAGGCCTACCGGTCCCTGGTTTATGACCATCCCCGCTTCGTGGAATACTTCCGCCTGGCCACCCCCATCTCGGAGATCAGCCAGCACCGGATCGCGAGCAGGCCCGCCAGCCGCAAGGTTAGCGACCATATCGAGGATTTGCGCGCCATCCCCTGGGTCTTTAGTTGGATGCAGTCCCGCACTACCCTGCCGGGATGGTACGGACTGGGGTCCGCCCTCCAGAAAACGATCAGGGAAACACCCGAGGGATTATCCCAACTACGGGAAATGTATGCCCAATGGCCCTTTTTCCAGCAGCTCTTGGACAACGCCCAAATGATCCTGTCCAAGGCGGACATGGATATCGCCCGGCGCTACGCCGCCCTCTGTCCGGACGAGGGGCTTCGGAAGGAAATTTTCGGGCGAATTGAAGCCGAATACCTGGAGTCCCTATCGGCCATCCGGCAAATCGCCCAGGTCCAGGAAATCCTGGAAAAGGATATCCAGCTTTTCCAATCTATAAAATTACGCAATCCCTACATTGATCCCATCAGTTTTATACAAATCGAGTTGATTCAACGTCTACGCTCGAACCCAAGCGAACTTTTGAAGGCCCAACTTCAGGAAGCTATCCTCATGACGATCAACGGCATCGCGGCGGGCCTGAAAAACACGGGTTAACTTTTTTAAATCGGGAATCTCTTGTTCAATTTACAAAGATTTAACCCCACCCAAGCCCGGCCTTAAAACCCCCATGGTCGAATGGACAAAACATGACCGAAATCGTATGTACCCGTTGAATTCAATGTAAAATAACGAAGGTCGACGTTCGAAATAGTGAAAGTGCCCTATTCATGCCCAACCCAGCTCACCCCAACCTTTTGGTCGTAGAACCCAATCCCAATCTCCGCGAATTGCTCGTCATTCGCTTGGAGTGTTTCAATTGTAATGTGTTGGAAGCTTCCAATACCTCCGAGCTGGATAAAATCCTTCCGAACCATCCCGTAGAAATCATTGTCACGGCCTGGTCCATCCCCGGGCTGGAGGGTTTGGAACTGCTCAAGCGGTTGGAACCCCGCCGTCGCAAGGTGCTCCTTCTGGTCGAATCGGACGTTGAAGTACCGACCGCCAACCTTGCCCTTTTAGGCCTGGATTCGGTCCATACCCACAAGAAAAGATCGGACCTTTTTAAAAGGGTCGAGGACCTCTTAGGCCAGGTTCGCAACTTTCCCTCGGAAGCGCCCGTTCCATCCAGCAGACAGATCCTTCTGGTGGACGATTCCAAGGCCATCCGGTCATTTCTCCGAAAAAGCCTGGAAACTTCGCTGCCCGGTTCCGTGATCCGGGAGGCGGCCGATGGCGTGACCGCTATCTCCGAAATGTCCAAAAAAAAGGTCGATTTGATCGTGACCGATCTGGAAATGCCCGGAATGGACGGCCGGACTTTCCTGCGCAAGATCCGCCAAAATCCGATTTTGAGAGCCAAGCCCATTCTGGTCTTGTCCGGATCCATCACCCACGAGCTTTTGGAGGAATTCAAGGAGGACCCGGCCCTACTTTTCATCGCCAAGCCCTGCACCGCCGAAGTTTTAGGCCAAAGCGCGGTCCGCCTTCTCAACCCCGAATTGAAAGCTTCCCGGCTGAAAGTTTAATCCAACGCGAACCCGAATATTTCCACGCCCTCACGGCCGAACATAGGCGCCCGATTTGCGCTACTGTAGAAAACCTTCGAGGGTTGGTTGTATCCCGTTTATATCAAAAACGTTAAGATAGGACCCCTTATGGTGCTCAAATCCTTTCCCAACATCCTTCTCGTGGACGACAGCACCACCAACCTTCTCCTGCTTTCCCGCGCCATGAAAGCCAAGGGTTTTCTTGTAGAAACAGCGGCCAGCGGGGCGGAGGCCCTGGAACTAATCAACAACCATTCCTTCGGCTTGATATTGCTTGATTTGTTGATGCCGGGCCTGGATGGCTTGGAAGTTTGTCAAAGGCTCAGCCAACATCCCCAGCGGGCGCAATTCAAGGTGGTCATCTGTTCTGGATGCGATGAACTGGAAGTGATCCAAAACACCCTGGGAACGGGCGCGGACGCCTATTTTGTCAAGGAAGGAACGCCCGAGGAATTCGCCGACCGTTTGGCGGCGCTCTTCGCCGGTGAAACCACCACGCCATCCGAACCGCTGTAGGCCGCCCTGGATTTCGCCGGTCGGCAATCCATCTCCCTGGGCTTGACCTCTCCTACCAAGCCTCCACACGACTTGTCATCCGATCGGCCATAACTTAAAACCCCTAACCCTCATCAAATAATTACCACAGGGACAAGGGACGACACCGACCTCATTCATGCTTTATGGAAACTCTTAAGTGCTGTAACAAAACCATGATTTTCTTGGCGTCTTCGCGGTCAAAGGTTGAGGTTTGGTTACAGGTTTTAATATCCTACGCGCCCTTTAAATCCATCACCGCCAGGTGGATCGGTTCATTCCCCACCTCATAATACCGGTCAAAAAGCACCTCCCCGGTCGGCAGTCCGAGGGACTCGGAGGTTTTGGGGGCCACTGAGGGAATACTCAAAAAATGATGCTTGGACATCATGGATTTGATGTTCCCGCCTAAAATATTCACCATTTCTTTCAACGCGTCCTCGGAAAGCTCGGCGGGTACGAGACCCTTTCCATCTCCGAACAAATAACTCGCCGAATCGGCGGCGGTTTTATCCGTGACCGTCAGGCGGACCATTAGGTTTCGGGCCCCGAGGATCCGGATATAAGCTGAGATTAAGGACGTGCCGGCGCGGAACCCTTTTTTGCCCGTCCCGATCGGGGTCTTTCCCATCATCGTGGCCCAAAGATCCAGCAGGAACCGGTCGATCGCCTCCAGATTCAGGGCTCCTTCCACCGACACCGCTTGGCGCACATGGTAACCCACGACCTGATCGCCGTAAGGCAGGCTGTTCAGGCTGCCTCCCAGAAAAAGCGCGGTCTCCGAAGACCCCAAAAACAGAATGCCCACCGCGCCAAGGGATTCCCGGCAGCGGGTCAGGACGCTTTTCTTCATGTCCGTCTCGAAATAGATCATGACGTTGCGCATCAGGAGAAGGTCGACCGGTTTCTCCTCCAGCCACTTTTCTTTCAGGTTGATGTTCCTGAATTCCACGCTGAGCCGAATTTCATCTTTTACTCGATAGTTGGAACCTACAGGCTCCATATAACGTTCCAGGTACTGGGGCGGGAGGCCGCGCCGGCTTTCCACGCCGTTATAAATCCCGGATCGGGCTTGTTCGAGGACGGTCTTGGAAAAATCGCTGGCGATGATCCGAAAGTCCCAGTCCATCAAATAGGGGAACTTGTCATGGATCATCATGGCCAGGCTGTATGGCTCCTGCCCGGTCGAGCAGGCGGCGCTCCAAAGGGTCAGGGATTTCGAATCTTTTTTGCGATGGACGATCTCCGGCAAGACCCGGCTTTCGAGAATCTGGAAAAAGGCCGGATCCCTGAAAAAATAGGTTTCTCCCGGCACCAAAGACTCCACTACCTTTTGGGAGAGGCTTCCCTGCGGATCCTTCTCGATGGTTCGCATCAGATCCTGCATAGAGGAAACTCCCCAGGTTTCCAGGTTCGGTTCCACCAGGGACAAGAGCAGATCATCCCGGTCGTTTTCCAGATTGACCCCGCATTGAGCCAGGACCAACTGCCGAAGAGTCTCAAAAAAAGAGGTCTGAACGCTCATGGTTTCTTTCCCTGTGGAACAGCGTGGTATCCCTCGACCCAAACCGCTTCCGCAATCTCCGCCGCGATCGACCCGACGTCCAGAACCTTGTCGGCCAAGCGGGCTTTCGCCACCACTCCTGGCATGCCCCAAACCACGCTGGAAGCCTCATTCTGGACCAGGATGGAAGCCCCTTGGGCCCTCAATTTTTCCGCACCCCTAAACCCGTCTTGGCCCATGCCGGTCAAGACCACCGCCAAGGCATTGGGTCCCATCACCTTGGCGGCGGACTCAAAAAGCACGTCCACCGAAGGCCGGCATGAATTGACCGCGGGCCCCTGGTTCAAGGCGATTCGAACGCCTTCCGGGGACGGCCGCAGCTCCATGTGATGGTCGCCCGGAGCCAATCGGACCATGGGACCCTCCAGCCGTTCCCCATCCCGCGCTTCGCGGACATCCAATCCTGTTTGGTGGGCCAACCGAAGCGCCAGGGTTTCGGTGAATAACGGGGGAAGGTGTTGGACGATCAAGATGGGCACTTTCCAGGGGGAGGGAAGCCCGCCCAATACCGTCAAGAGCGCGGCGGGCCCCCCCGTGGAGGATCCAATGAGTACCGCTTCGGGCCTGGACTTGCGTGGGAGCTTCATCTCTAAGGACCCGGCCGTGAATCCTTCGGGGGATCGCTTCAACAGGGCCTTCATTTTGGGGATCAGGCTTTGCCGGATCTTATCCAGAGCCTCCTCCCGGCTGCCGCTTCCCTCGGGTTTTTCCTCGTAATCCTGGGCTCCCAGCAAGAGGGCTTCCACCGTGGTCTGGGCTCCCAATTTCGTAAGGCTGGAATACATCACCACGAGCAGGCGGGGATACAGGGACCTTATTTGCTTGAGGGTTTGCAAACCGTCCATTTCGGGCATCTCGACGTCCAGCAACACCAGGTCGGGATGGAACAGGGGTATGATTTCCAGGGCTTTCCGGCCGTCCGGAGCCGTGCCCACGACGGTGAGCTCCGGGTCCTCATCCAGGACCCGGACTAGGGTCTGCCGGACAACCACCGAATCGTCGACCAGCAGCAATCGGGCCTTAGCCATGGGGTCCTTCCCCGAGGAGTCCGATCAACTCCAGCTTCTTTTTAAGCACATCCTTCGTGAAAGGCTTGGTCACATACTCGTCGGCGCCGGCATCGAACATTTTTTCCATGTTCTGCGCCTGGGCCTCGCTGGAAACCACCACCAGGCGGATCTTCCGGTACTCCGGGCGCGAGCGTACGGCCATAATGAATTCATACCCGTTCATCTCCGGCATATTCCAATCCACCAGGACCAGGTCCAACGCTCCGGACTTGCCCAGCAGGTCCATGCCCTCCAGTCCGTTTCCCGCTTCCTGGACCTCAAACCCCAGTTCGCCCATGATCTTCTTGAGGATCATGCGCATGGCCTTGGAATCATCCATAATCAAAACTGATTTCATCTTTTCCGTTCCTCTTGTTGGACTTGGAAAAATCCCTTTTTCGGTTTAAACCTTGAACTGGCCCACCAGGGCCTGAAGGTCGGAGGCGGTCCGGTAGAGGTCCTTCGCCGCGGCCTGGATATCGGTCGCGCCCTTGGAGGTACTCTTGGTGGCCTGGGCCACCCCCGAGATGTTCCCCGCGATCTCGGTGGAACCCCGGGCCGCCTCCGCCAGGTTTCGGCTCATTTCGGTGGTGGTGGCCGCCTGTTCCTCCACCGCGCTGGCGATGGTCGTGGAGATGTCGTTGATCTTGGAAATGATCTCACTGATCTTGCCGATGGCCTCCACAGAAACATGGGTGCTGTTGCGAATGGACTGGACGCGTTTCTCGATGTCCTCGGTGGAACGCGCCGTTTCCTTGGCCAATTCCTTGATCTCATTGGCGACGACGGCGAATCCACGCCCTGCTTCACCGGCCCTCGCCGCCTCAATGGTGGCGTTCAAGGCCAGCAGGTTCGTCTGCTCATTGATCGAAGTGATCACCTTCAAGACTTCGCCTATTTCGGCGCTGGCCTGGCCCAGCTGTGTCACGTGGGAATTGGCGTCCTTGGCGATCCGCACCGCGGACACGGCCACCTGGGCGGCTTCGCTGGAGTTTTGGGCGATTTCCTTGATGCTGGAGGACATGCCCTGGGTGGCCGAGGACACCACCTGCAGGTTCTGGCTCACCTGGCGGGCTCCGGCGGAAACCGCGTTGGCCTGGGAGGAAGTCTCCTGGGCGGCCACCCCCACCACGGTCGCGGTCTCGGTCAGCTGGCCGGAGGAGGCCAAAAGGGAGCGGCCCGTTTCCACGAAGGATTGGACCAGCCTCTGCATCCTCTCCGCGAAAAGGTTAAAGGCCCCCGCGATCTCGCCCAACTCGTCCTTCGAATCCAACTCCAGGCGCTTGGTCAAATCACCCTCTCCCCGGGCGATATCCTTTAACCGGTTGAGGAGTTGGTAAAGGGGGACCGTCAGCTGTTTTTGAAGCGTGGAAGCCACTAGGTATGAAATCAACATGGACAGGAGCCAAACCGCGACCGTTAATCCGAGGAACCGGTAGAAGCGGGCGCTCATATCGGCCATGTCCGACTCCAGGAAGAGGGTCCCGGATTTTTCCCCGGCCATTTGAATGGAGTGGAAATATCGGATCGTGTTCCCCTTAAACTCAAACCCCTCGTTCCCCAAAGGCGGCAGGGTCGCCTGGCTATCCTGTTTGGCGGACCGGTAACTGGCGAAGGTATTGCCTTTGGAGTCGTAGAGGCATGCGGTCAGGATGTGGGGGTTGCCCTTGAGGGTCGCCAGTAAATCGCCCGCGGTCTTGGTGTCATTGAAGGCCAGGGCCGCAGTGCTGTTGTCCCCGATCACCTGGGCAAGATTCTCCAGATTCTGTTCCATGACGGTCGGGTAGGTCACCCTTTCCAGCAAAATGAAGGCCAGGCAGGCGGTCACCAGCGACACCGAAGCCGTGACGGTGGTGATGAACATGATCTTGCGGGCAATCCCCATGTCTTTGAAATTAATAGTGAGCATTCTTTTACCCCCAGCCGATTCTGTGACGATGTCGATTACAGGTCAATGTCCGTTTCCCCGGAAGGAATTCCAGGAAGTGTAGCACTCAATTACCTTCATATATTTTACATATTTGCAACAATTTAGAGCTTATCGAAAGACCCGCCTTCTTGGCGGCCCCCACGTTTACCATCAGGGAAATTTTCGATCCCACCATATCAAAGAGAATATCCCCGCCTTTGAAAGGAAAGTTCTCGATCTCCGACACCGTCAAGACGCTGGAACCTTTTAATCCCGCGAGGATGGTTGAAACCCGGTCCTTTTCGCTGTAGCAAATGAAAAGAATTTGGCACTTTTTAAGGGAAGCCGCAGTACCCGCCCCAAATGCGGCGAAACGCTTGAGCTTGATGGGATGACCCCCGGCCTTTTTGCCATTGACGGCTGAATCCAGGACATCCCCAAAGGGATCCTCTCCCAATACTCCGATCACCAGGGGAGCGCCCGCCCCCGGCATGGCATCGGGAGGCCAGGTCACGAAATTGGCGAATTGGTAGAGGGCTGCCGCCTTGACGGAGTATTCGGAAAAATTGGCCTTGGCC
Organism: candidate division FCPU426 bacterium; assembly: GCA_963771075.1. Taxonomy (GTDB): domain Bacteria; phylum Oederibacteriota; class Muellerivitia; order Muellerivitales; family Muellerivitaceae; genus CAVTWJ01. The sequence goes on from CAVYSE010000028.1 coordinate 132,840, forward strand.
GGGATACCCCCGGCCAGGAGCGCGAGAGATCCGATCGCCATCATGAAGGCTTTCCGCTTTTTTGAAAAAGTTAACTTTTTCAAGAGTCCCTCTTTCACGAAACGCTTAATAGTTCACCACCACTTGGCCATAAACCCGCGGGACAATCTGGGTAGGATTGACCCCAATGGTTTGAATGGTTTCAGAATGAGTGCCCTCCAGGTCCATCCCCCACAATCCCAGGGTGAGCTCTTCATCAACCTTCAAGGTCGATCCCACATTCACCCGGGTGTAGGGAGAGAGGGTGGGGAGAGCAGGGCTCAAATTGTTATCAGTCTGAAATGTGGCGTCTACCCAATAGCAATCCCCATTCAGTTTCCAACCCGGCAAGGCTTCCCAACTGACCCGGCCACTGACGATATTGTGGGGAGGGGTGGCCCCCAATTCGGAGTTGGAGGAATTCACCATAGCTTGGTCATAGTCCTCGTAGGTGTAAGCCAGGGCGAATTGGAACGTCTTCACCGGGTTCCATTTAGCGCTCAATTCACCACCCCAAATATCCCCGGAGCCGTTGTTTTGCGCTTGATAAATGGGAATTTGATTAGGAGCCAATGTATTGCTGATAGTTCCCCCGGCTGGAGAATCGAAGGTTCCCGTCACCCACTCAAAAGACACCAGTTGGGAATAGCTGTTATAGAAACCAGCCAAATCTAATGAAAATTCCTTCGTTAAGTTGGCGCGATAGCCCAACTCGTAGGCCGTTAAAACCTCGGATTGTAAATTGGAGTTAGGTATCAAAGCTACGTAATCCCCCGGGATCGGGGACTCGGTGACATAAATATCCGACGATTCCAAAGCCTGGGAGGGAATCCTCACCGCCCGGGATACCGCCCCCCAGAGGGTGTCTTTCGAATCCGGGGTAAAGAGAATACGTCCCGAGGGCTGCCATTCCCAACCCGTGTAGGAGTTGTTCTCAGCTTTGATCCCGCCCGTCACGTAAAGCAGGTCCGGCGCCAGGGTGAAACGATCCTGGAGGAAAACATTGTAGATGTTGAGGCTCTGGTTCGACGGGGTGTAATACCAGTAGACGGGATTCAGGAACTGGTCGGAATAATTGCGGAAACCGCCCCCCCAAGTGATCTCGTTCCAATCGTTCAAATGGAACCGATGCTGCCCCTCGGCGTCGAACTGGCCCAGATTGGTGATGGTAGGTGCTATATACCCGCTGATGGGTGTTTGCTGGCTTTGGTTATCATAACTGTAGTAAACCCACTCTTGTCCTAAATAAAGGACTAAAAAAAGACACCTCCGACTGAAGTAGAATTGGGTTAGTCGACAAGCCCAAAGCGACGGTTACCAGCCGTCGCTACTTCAAACATCCGGAGGCGTATTTCGATGGTACCACCAACCAGTCTTTTTGCCCAAGTGTTGAAAATTGTGGATCGCACGGCTTTTGAACGAATTGTGCGGGAGTTTGAAGCCGAAAAACACGCCAAGGGGTTCAGTTGCTGGAATCAGTTTGTTTCCATGCTTTTCTGCCAGATGGGAGCCGCCCATTCCTTGAGGGAAATCTGTGGTGGCCTCCACACGGCCCTTGGGAAATTGACCCATTTGGGTCTTTGCGAAGCACCCACTAAATCCACCTTGGCTTACGCTAACGCCAACCGTCCTTGGCAGGTTCAGCAAAGTCTTTTCTACCATCTGCTATCGAAGTGTCAGCTACAGGCGGCCATCTCGAAGAGGAAATTCAAGTTCAAGAATCCCCTCTACAGCCTGGACTCCAGCACCATTGATCTTTGTTTGTCAGTCTTCGACTGGGCAAAGTTCCGTAGGACCAAAGGGGCCATCAAACTCCATCTCTTGCTGGATCATCAGGGATACTTGCCCTGCTGGGGACTCGTAACGGAGGGAGGCGTGCATGACGTGAAAGTGGCTCAAAAGCTGGATTTTCCGGTGGATTCAATCGTAGTGATGGATCGGGGATATGTGGATTTCTTTCTTCTGGCCCGATGGACGTTCCAAGGCGTGTGGTGGGTGACCCGTGCCAAGATCAACATGGCCTACGAGGTGGTGAAGAACCTGCCGGTTCCGAAAACGGGCAACGTCCTGAAGGACCAAGTGATACGGTTAACAACGTTTCGGTCACAGGAAGCCTACCCGAAAGAGATGCGACGAGTGGTGGTATGGGACGAAGACCAGAAGCGGGAACTCGTATTCCTTACCAACCACATGGGTTTTGCTGCCTCGACGGTGGCGGCCATCTACAAGGAACGTTGGCAGATCGAGTTGTTCTTCAAGGCTCTCAAGCAGAACTTACGGGTGAAGACTTTCGTAGGGACCACTGAGAATGCTGTTCAGACGCAGATTTGGACAGCATTGATTGCCATGCTGCTGTTGAAATTCCTTCAACTGAAGAGCCATATCGCCTGGAGCCTGTCCCACTTGGCGGCCATGCTGCGGATGAATCTATTGACCTACCGCGATTTGTGGGCTTGGTTGGATGCACCATTCCTGGTGGCGAGATTGGAACCGGCGGAAAAACAGATGGAATTAATACCCTCGTGATTTGGACAGCATCCGGACGAAAGGGGGGGGCTTATCCCTGGAAATTCACAAACCTGTCCAAAATCGCTTGTTTTTCTTGGGGGGCAGCGGTCAGATTGAGTTGTTTAGGATAGCAGTGTAGTAAACCAACGCCTGAATTTGCGAATCGTCTTTGAAACTTCTGGTCCATTGCCCTTGTAAATAAGCGTTTTGATCCACAGAGGTGTTTTGATCCATAAGCGGTTGACTATTGGCAATATTCCATAAGGGAAGGGAAATAGTGGCTATCTGAAGGTAACTAAAATATCCTTTTTGCGCTCCCCCCTGGATATTCAGGTCATTGCCTTCCTCTCCATGGTAATCCAACCGGAAACTTGCCCGGCCGTCGTTCCATCCGTCGTTCCACAGGCTTCCGTTGCTATCCTCGTTGTATTCTTGGAAAGGCTGATAATAGGAGGCATGTGCATCGATTTTATAAAAAAGGCTGTCGCCCAAACTGCCTCCATAGCGAGCCGTTTGGACGCTATCCATGGGAAGACCCTGGGCTTGTGCCACGGCCGTTCCAGTGGAATAAACGGGCATCCCCTCCGAGGTCGAAAGGTATAACCCCTGGGCCGTTTTGGCGTCCTTGGTGATGATGTTAATCACGCCGTTGATAGCGTTGGAGCCCCAAAGTGCGCCTCCGGGCCCTCGAATCACTTCGATGCGGTCTATCTCTTCCAGTGGGATATCCAATTCACTCCAATTCACCCCGCCTGTGATGGGTTGGTAAACGCTTCGGCCGTCGACCAGCACCAGCATCTTATCGTTGTATTGGTCGTCAAAACCCCTGGCGCTGATGGCCCACTGGTTATTGTTTTGGCGGGCGACCTGGACACCGGGAACCATGGTCAGCAAGTCGGGGATCGAACGGGCCCCGCTTTGCTGGATGTCCTCCTGGGTGATGACGAAAATAGCCGAGGTGGCGTTCATCAGGGATTCGGCCTTCTTGGAGGAGGAGGTCACCACCACGTTCAACCCCATCAGGCTTTCCAAGCTGACCTGGGTCAGGTCCTGGGTGGGAGCGGGCGTCGCGGCGGCTGGCGCACCCTGGGGAGTGTCGGCCAAAGTGGCCACCGGCGTGGCCTGCTCCAGGGCTGGCTTCACGTCTTGCGCCGGGAGGAATCCTGTCTGGGCGAGGCTCAACAAGAAGCCCAGGACTGGGATTTTGATCCACAGAGATCTTTTCATAGCGCAATCTCCTTTAACGATTATCCAACCGCAAGACTTCTTCCAACCGCAGGGCTAATACCAATCCCCCGCCCCACGGGCAGGCTCCCCGAATGAGACGCCTCACTTGGGAGGGGACGGTCGAAGGCGGTTCCTGGAACCGCTCCGGGTCCATCTCCACCACATCTCCAAGCTCATCGACCATCAAACTGACCGGTTCCCCCGGCATTTTTAATACCAGGTGGGCGGGACGGGAGGGCGTTTTCGTCCCTATGCCCAAGCGATGGTTCAAGCCGATAACGGTTAAAACCTGGCCCCGCAGGTTCATGAGGCCCTTTACTTCGGGGTGGGCCAGCGGCACCGACGTGACCGCCCCTCCCCGCACCACTTCAGCCACGTTCAAGGCCTCGATTCCAAAGGTCATGTCGCCCGCCTTAAAAAGACAGAAGGGTTGGGGTCCGTTCACGGGCATGCCGGGGGAGGTCATGCGATTCCCAATCCTTCAAAAAATTCGGGCTGGTTCCAGCCCTTTTCGCCCCCGGCCCGAAGGGACTCCAACCGGAGAAGGCCTTCCAGGTCCACTAGGTCTGTCGATTGGCCCCCGATCGGCAGGGTTCCCCGGATGCCCGGGCGGCCCAAGCAATCGGATATCTCCGCGGAAGGGCTTTCAAGAATATCCAACGCTTCCTCCACCTCCAGGGCGAAGGTTTTTCCCTTATGGGAGCAAACAACAGCTTGCGTTTTTTCATCCGGCTTTTTGGATGGGCCCACGAAGGAATCATCCCTCGACAAAAGCCGGGCGGATCTTAACAGTAAAAGAAGCTTGCCCTCATGGGGAACGGTTTCCACAGCGCCGGTGGATTGGACTTCCTCCGGCAGGAACGAAGCCAGCCTCAGGACCGATTCCAGGTCCAGGGCAAGGCGGTCCATCGAAGCGGTCTTAAAAACCAAAAACTTGCGGGAAACCCCTTCCTGGGAAGTTGGGTCCGTACGGGCCTGCGGAACGGACTCTGATTCACTAAGGGTTTTAAGGAATTCAATGCCGGCCTTTTGGGCCAATCCGCGGACATCCAGGATCAGGGTCACCCGCCCATCCCCCAGGATCGTGGACCCCGACCAAACGGGGATGGTCTTGAGGTGATGGCCCAGCGGCTTCACGACTACCTCTTGGAAATCGCCAACGCCCTCCAGGAGCAAACCAAAATCACCGCGGTCATAGTTCAACACCGCGATATAGCGGGTTCGCTGGGCCTGGTTGGTATCCGGTGGAAAGGCGAGGACTTCCCGCAGGATGACCAGCGGAAGAAGTTTCCCCCGCAACCGATAAACAGGCGCTTGATGGATTTTATTTAACTCCTTGGACGCCTTTTCGGGGTCCAGACGGATCAATTCCTTGAGGGCGGCCCGGGGCAAGACAAAGGTCTGACCTCCGGTTTCCACCAGCAGGGCGGGAAGCACCGCCAGTGTCAGGGGAATTCTCAGGCGGAAAAGGGTGCCTTGGCCTTTTTTCGATTCCACCTCCACCTTGCCGCCCATACGGTCCAGGTTGGCTTTGACCACATCCATCCCAACCCCCCGGCCCGAGAATTGGGTGACTTCCTTCGCGGTGGAAAAACCCGCTTGGAAGATCAGCTGGGAAGCCTTTTCCATGTCCAGATGGGCGGCTTCTTCTGCGGTAATCAGTTTTTCCTGCACGGCCTTCGCTCGGATCTTCTCAAGGGAAAGACCCGCCCCGTCGTCGGAAACCTCGACCAGGACCTGGCCCGATTCATGGGAGGCCTTTAACCTCAATTTTCCATCGGGGGACTTCCCGGCCTTTTGTCGATTCTCCGGGCTTTCCAACCCATGGTCGACGGCGTTGCGCACCAGATGGGTCAAGGGATCCCGGATCAATTCCAGAAGACCCTTATCCACCTCGGTTTCCCCGCCGATCATTTCCAAAACGACTTTCTTGCCGCAGGCGTCCCCTATATCCCGCACTAACCGGGGAAACCTGTTCCAAAGCACCGAAATGGGCTGAAGCCTCGCTTTCATCACCTTTTCCTGCAAGCGCATGGAAAGGTCGCTGAGGGGCTGGAGGCGGGAGATCCATTGTGGATTTTTTTCAGAAAGCGCCCATTGAAGGGCTTGGTTGCGGGCCAGGACCAATTCACCGCTGAGATTCATCAAGTGGTCCAATTGGGCCACATCTATCCGCAACGCCGTATCCTCGATAACGGAGGGGGTGGATGACGATCCCTCCGGGGTTTTGGGGGAAACGGAAGCGGAAACTTGGGAAGAATCGGACGGAAGGGTTGGTGAAAGTTGGGCAAGCGCCTCCATTCGGGAAAGAATAGAGGAATCATCGGCTTTGCCTTCGGTCTGGTCGGTTTCCACATGGGATAGGATTCGGCGAATGGAGTCCACCAGGGCGAGCAGACCTCCGGTCATGACCCGGGTGATCTTGAGTTTATCGGCCCGCAGGAGACTAAGAATGTTTTCACCTGAATGGGCCAGCTTAGCCAGTCGGGCATAGCCAAGAAATCCGCTGGTTCCCTTGAGGGTGTGGAGCGTTCGATAGATCTGGGCGAGTTTTTCCTTGTCAGAGGGGTTCTTTTCATAACTCATGAGATCCCGCTCGAACTTATCCAACCCCTCGTAACTTTCGAGGAGAAACTCTTTTGTTATTTCATCCATTTCGGCCAAGAAACTCTCCCAAATTCCACTCAGTAACCGTTAAAAAAACCTCAAACTTTTATCGAGAAAACGCGAAGATCGTGAAGAAAAGCAAAGTATTGTTTGACCCTATAATTTAAAGGTTAAACCTTATCCTTTAGGTTAACCGGGATAAGTATTAAACCTCTGCAACATGCAAACTTCACCCTAAAAACCAGCACTAAAATCAACATTTTATATAAAGATTTCCAAATTGAACTGTTTCAAAAGTGCATTTATCTCCGACACGCCCTTGTGGGATAAAGGGGCGGCCGTTAACCTGAAGACCTAAAACCATTTTCCATGCGGATGATGAGGAAAGGTCATTCATTTCATGACGGAAATAGAAAAAGCCGCCCGAATCATCCAAGAAGGCGGTTTGGTGGCCTTTCCCACCGAAACGGTTTATGGTTTGGGCGCCGATGCCCTCAATCCCATGGCAGTGGCCCGCATCTTCGAGGTTAAACACCGCCCTCAATTTGATCCCCTTATTGTTCACGTGGCGGATCTGCGCCAAGCCGAGATATTGGTTAAAAACCTGCCTTCTCGGGCGGTGAAATTGGCCGATGCCTTTTGGCCCGGTCCCCTGACCCTGGTTTTGGAAAAAAGCCCCTTGATTCCCGATTTGGTCACCGCTTCCCTTCCCACCGTCGCCCTACGGGTGCCGGATCATCCCCTGGCCTTGAGCCTGATACAAGAGTCGGGCAGGCCCATCGCGGCGCCCAGCGCGAACCCTTTTGGAGGCGTCAGCCCCACGACCGCCGGTCATGTCCATAAATCCTTGGGCGGGAAAGTAGACCTCATCCTGGATGGCGGAGCCTGCCGCGTGGGTGTGGAATCCACGGTCCTTTCCCTTACAGGGGAAATTCCCGTTTTACTTCGTCCGGGCGGGGTCAGCCTGGAGGATCTTCAATCCCTCCTGGGCGAAGTGGCTCTGGCCCAGGAAGGGTCCCTTCCCCAGGCCCCCGGCCAGCTTCCCAGCCATTACGCGCCTTGCACTCCCCTTCGATTTCTCGACCGGCTTCCCTCCCAATCTTTTAAAGGCCAATGGGGGCTTCTCACCCTACAACCCATCAAGGAAAACCATTCCTTTGAGGTGATTGAATGTTTATCGGCCGCGGGCGACCTTCGGGAAGCGGCGGCCAATCTTTTTTCATCCTTGCGGAAATTGGACTCGATGGGATTGGACGGGATCCTGGCCCTTTCCGTCCCCGAGATAGGATTGGGGCGGGCGATCAACGACCGACTGAGGCGAGCCGGCGCCCAAACGGATCCGTCCCGCCCAACCCAGTCCTAACTGGAATGATCCGATACCGGCGTAAGTTCTTCCGGTGGCAGCAGTCCCAGAAGACTTCCGACCATTCGATCGATATCGGAATCGGTTTGAAAAGGAGGATCATTCTTGAAAAAGCCTTCCGATTGGAAACATCGGGCTAATCGATCCTCCAAATCCGCGATCATTAGGACCTTCATGTTGGAATAAAGGCCCCGGAGGCGCACCATCAATTCCAGGACATCGGGACAAGCCCCGTCCAGGTCCATGATGAGAAGGTCATAACCCTGGGCTTCAAGTTTGTTCCAGGCTTGGGAAATCCTCTCAACCCCTTCGGTTTCAAAACCCAGTTCCCCAAAATAACGACATCCCTGGGAGCGCGCACCGGGCTTGGGTTCCAAGACAAGAATTTTAAAATCATTCAGTGGCATGGTTTCCTCGGGCATCGCTGTTTGGATGAATCGGACATGAAACTCCGACCGCCTTATGATGCCTAATGGTTGTCTAAACATTTATGTTCAATGTCATAAACAACAGGACAAATCCGTTTGGAGGCCTGTGTTAAAGAGGGGCGAAAGAGGCTAAAATTTCGTTGTTTTCATCCACCGGACGGAGGATTTCATGCGTTATCGTCGTCTTGGACAAACTGACCTGGAGGTTTCCGAAATCAGCCTGGGTTGCTGGACCCTGGGAGGTTTGAATTGGGTCAACGGTTCCCCCAACGGCTGGGCCAACGTGGATGAGGCGGAGGTCAAACGGGCCATCGATTACGCCCTGGAGCAAGGGGTGAACCACTTCGATAACGCGGATGTCTACGGGAACGGGCGGGCCGAACAGATGCTCGCGCGGTTATTAGGCGACCGGACAAAAAAAGTCTCCATCGCGTCCAAGATCGGCTGGTTTCCGGGGACGGCGGCCCATGCCTACGAAGCCGCCCATATCCGCCACCAGTGCGAACAATCCCTGATTAACCTGAGGCGGGATGTCATCGACCTTTATTATTTCCACCACGGGGACTTCGGCCCGAATGACCGGTACCTGGATGGAGCCGTGGACACGATGGTTAAATTAAGGAAAGAGGGAAAAATACGCCTGATCGGGCTATCCTCCTATTCCCACAAGGATTTCGAGAGGCTGGTTCCCCAAGTGAAGCCCGATGTGCTTCAAAGCTGGGCCCACATCATGGATGACCAGTTTATCCGGGAAGGCTCCCCGGTCCGAAAACTGTTGGATGGGCGGAAAATGAGTTTCGTGGCCTTCTCCCCCCTAAACCAGGGCCTGCTGTTGGGCAAATTCGATCCTAAAAATCCCCCCCAATTCGAGGCCGGGGACCATCGGCTCGGGGACAAGCGCTTCACCTCCGAAAACCTATTGGACCTCCAACCCAAAATCGAAAGACTGAAAACCCGGTTCGGTTCGGACGTGAGGGACCTGGCCCGGGTCGCCTTGCAGTACCTTTTGGCCGAGCCGGTGACTGCCTGCGTTATCCCGGGTTTCCGGAATCTCCACCAGGTGCAGGTCAATCTTTCGGGGGCGGAGAGCCCCCTGACGGCGGAAGACCTGGCCTATATCCGGCAAACTTTTGTTTAGCGGATGGGGTTAAGCCGTTTTCACGAATAGTTTTTATAAAACTACCGGAGGAAAAAATGAAAAGAATATATTGGATTTTAACTTTTGCTCTGCTTTTTCAATCCCAGGCCCGCTCCCAGGATAACAGCGACACGGCGAACAAGGCCGCCATGGAAGCCGCGATTGTCTCGCCTTGGTTTTTGGGAATCAGCCTGGGCGCGTCCATCCCCTCGGAACAATGGGACCCCAACTTCCCCCTCGGCGGAGGGGGCGTCCTATCGGGGGGTTACCGGTTGAATACCGCCCTGGCCCTTCAGTTGGATTTGAACCCCTGGTTCTACACCGGCGGGGGGGATACCCTGACCGACTCCAGGATATTTTGCGATTTGCGGGTCAGTTTCCCCAGCAAAGGCTATGTCACCTATTTCCTCATCGGGCCAGGCTATGACGTTCAAGTGGCCAATAACGACGGCTATAACACTTCAACCCTAGCCGGAAATTTGGGTTTGGGGGCTCAATTCGATATTCACTCGGGGGAGCATATCTTTATCGAGGGCCGCTATGACATCTTGTTTTATAAGAACCTCAACCAGCAAGATGTACCTATTCTTTTTGGCCTGATGGAAGATTTGTAACCGTCCAGGCAAAAGTCAAACCAAACCTCAACACAAAGAAACAAATTTCTTTTGCCATAAGCCTTCGGTTTTATCGACTTCAAAATAACAAGCCACCCTTTGAGTCTTTGAGTTGGATTATTTAAACAGCATTAAGGAGATAGAAAAGCCATGGCATCCCAAACGGCCTACGAAGAACTCTTGAAACGCATGAATGAGATCGCCCTCTTAGGCAACACGGCGGGCGTGCTGGGCTGGGACCAGGAAGTTTACATGCCCTCCGCCAACGCCCCTTACCGGGCGGAGCAGGAATCGCTCCTGGCGGGGATGATCCACCAGAAATTCACCGATCCCCGGGTGGGCGAATGGATCGCGGCCGCGGAGGCCTCGAAAGATCTCACGGGTGACGCCCTCTCCGACAGCGCCATCAATTTGCGGGAATGGCGCCGTTCCTACGACCGATCCAAGAAACTACCCCAATCCCTGGTCGAGGAGATGGCCCGGGTTTCCTCCAACGCCCAGGTGGAATGGGTGGAGGCCCGGAAAACCAGCGACTTCAAGCGGTTCCAGCCCTGGCTGGAAAAGATCCTCAAACTCGTCCAGGAACAGGCCAAACACTACGGCTACCAGGACCATCCCTACGATGCCCTGTTAGAGGATTACGAACCCGGCCTGACCACGAAAAAGCTCGACGCTTTGTTCCCCCCTTTAAGGGATAAGCTGTCGGCCCTCTCGGCCAAAATCACTTCCTCCCGTCGCCAACCCGACCTTTCCATTCTCAAACGGCCCTGCCCAGTGCCCGCCCAACAGGCCTTCTGCCGAAAATTGGCCGAGTCGATCGGTTTTGATTTCAACCGGGGACGCATCGACGTTTCCGCCCATCCCTTCACGACAGGTCTGGGGCCCGGGGACACGCGCATCACCACCCGGTTCGAGGAAACCAACTTCGAAAACGCCTTTTTCTCCACACTGCACGAGGCCGGCCACGGCATCTATGACCAGGGTTTGCCCTCGAGCCTGGACCTTTACGGCACGCCCCGCGCCTCTGCCGTTTCCCTGGGCATCCATGAGTCCCAATCCCGCCTGTGGGAAAACCTGGTGGGACGGAGCCTGGCCTTCTGGAAGTATTTTTTTCCGGAACTTCAAAAATCCTTCCCAGGGACCTTCGACGACGTGACGGTGGAGCAATTCCATTTCGCCATCAACCACTCCGCGCCCTCCCTCATCCGCACCGAGTCGGATGAGGTAACCTACAACCTGCACGTTTGCCTGCGCTACGAGATCGAGACCAGCCTCCTCGCGGGAAAATTGGAGACGGCCGAGGTGCCTCACCGCTGGAATGAATTAACGAAAAAATACCTGGGAATCACGCCCCCCAACGACGCACAGGGCTGTTTGCAGGACGTGCATTGGAGCCACGGCAGTTTCGGCTATTTCCCCACCTATACCCTGGGAAACCTCTACTCCGCCCAGTTCTTCGCGGCGGCGGACCGGGAAGTCGGGCCCCTGGTCCCGGGATTCGAAAGGGGCGATTTCAAAGCCTTGAAAGGATGGCTCAACCAAAAAATCCACGCCGAGGGGCAAAAATACCTGGCGGGGGATTTGTGCGGGAAGGTGACGGGAAAACCCCTCAGCCCCGAGCCCTTCCTGGACTACCTGGGGAAAAAATTCGGGTCGTTATACGGGTTTTAATAAGGGCGCCGCTCAGGCGCGGCCTGAACTCCGGTATTGGCGGCCATTTTCGCTTTTTCCTCCTCCACCAAAACCCGCCGGAGCATCTTTCCCACCAGTTGGTTCTTGGGCAGGCTGTCCCTGAATTCCACGTCCCGGGGAACTTTGTACTTGGCCAGGCGGTCCTTGCAAAACTCGATGATTTCCTTCCTCGTGCAGGGGACGCCCGGTTTCAGGACCACGTAGGCCTTCAGCTTGTCCACCAGGACCCGGTCCGGGACACCGGCCACCACGCAATCCAGGACCTTTTCATACTTAAAAAGCACTTCCTCGACTTCCCGGGGATAAACGTTCTCGCCGCCCACCTTGACCATGTCCTTCTTGCGATCCACGACGGAGAAAAACCCTTCCTCGTCCATGACGGCGATATCCCCCGTATAGAGCCAGCCGTCCCGAAGGGTGCGTTGGGTTTCCTCGGGCTGGTTCCAATAGCCTTTCATGACCTGGGGCCCCTTAATGACCAATTCCCCCGCTTCCCCCGGCGGGAGAACCCGATCACCGGTTTCCAGGTCCATGACCCGCGCCTCCGTACCCGGCAGTGGAACCCCGATCCGACCCACCTTGCGTTTGCCGAAAACCGGGTTGCAATGCGTGACGGGCCCGGCCTCGGTGAGCCCGTACCCTTCTACCAATTTACCGCCGGTGAGTTCCTCGAACTGCCGTTGGACTTCCTCGTGCAGGGGCCCGGCCCCCGAGATGCAGGCTTTGATGCTCCGCACGTTGTATTTCTTCACCTGGGGATGGTTGTTGATGGCCGCGTAAAAGGCCTGCACCCCCGGCAGCACCCCCACCTGGTACTGATTGACCGTTTCCATGACCTGGACGACATCAAACCTGGGCAAAAGCACCATGGCGGAGCCGAAGGCGATGGCGGTGTTCATCCCCACCGTCATGCCATAGCAATGGAAGATGGGAACCGCGACGAGGAAAATTTCCTGGCCCCCTTTCAACATCCAAAACCAGGACTTGCACTGGTAAGCGTTGGCCACAAGATTGCGGTGGGTCAGGATGGCGCCCTTGGAAAGGCCCGTGGTGCCGCCCGTGTACTGCAGGAGGGCGACGTCATCGACCTGGATGGTTCGCGGAAGTTTCGGCGGGGCCTTGGAAGACCGGCCCAATTCTTTCGTGAAGGATTTGAAAAGGGCGTCCTCCGGCCATGGCACCCAGGTCTTGTTCCTGAGGGACTTGAGCTTGAATAACCACCTCAGGGGAATGGGGAAATAATCGTTGATGCGGGTAAGCCAGGCTTTTTTCAACCCGCAGGCGGCCGACACTTGCCGCAGGATAGGCGCGAAACGGTCGAGGGAAACCACGTATTGGGCGCCCGAATCCCTCAACTGGGCGGAGGTTTCATCGGCGGTGTGGAGGGGATTCAATTGGGTGAGGATGGCCCCCGCGCGGAGCGCGCCGTAAAACGCGATCACGCAGGGCGGACAATTGGGAAGATAAAGCGCCACCCGTTCCCCGGGCCGCACCCCTTCCCGGATCAAGGCATTCGCGAATTGGTTGGCCTTTTCATTGAGTTGGCCATAGGTGATACGGGTTCCGAAATAATGGATGGCCGGGCGGTGGGGATATTGGCGGGAGATGCTTTCCAAAAAATCGGGAAGCGTCAGTTCCGGGTATTGGAGGTTTTTGGGAACCTGCTCGTCGTAGGATGAAAGCCAGGGCATGGAGGCCATTGGGGCGCCTTTAGATCGGTTTTGGATAATCCCGGATCAGCCGCCGACATTATGAAACGGCCCACGCGGTGGCGGAATAAAAATTTTTTTCGGCGGCCTAGGCCCTGTTTCTGGAAGCGCTCAACCCGACCCAACCCACCAACAGGAATTCCAACGCCACAAAGGCGCAGACGTAAGGTAGCCCGCCCTTGGAGAACCCGTAACTGTGAAGCCCCACACCCAGGATGAAGTTGACTCCGTACCAGGCCATCAAAACGCCCAGAAAAGCTGAGACTACGCCGATCGTAAAACCCACATCCTTCAGCCAGCCCGAGAGCCTCCCATGGAGGATGGCGACATAACCCAGAAGGGCGATCAAGGCCCAGGTTTCCTTGGGGTCCCATCCCCAGAACCGGCCCCAGGAATAATTGGCCCAAACCCCCCCCAGGATGGTCCCCGCCGCCAACAACACTACCCCCACCTGCACCACCCGGTACAGAAGCCGGGTTTGCCGTTTCAGCCTTTCCGGGTCCTTCCCGTGTTTCCAGATGGTCCAGAGGCAGACATGGCCGATCCCCAAGGAAAGCAGGAAGGCCGCGTAACTTAAGGTGATGGTCAAGACGTGGATGGTCAGCCAATAATTGCTCCGCAGGACCGGCTCCAGGGGTTGGATGGAAGGGTCCAGCACCGTGGGGACGTTGTCCGCCAGTACGAACCCGACGACCGCCATAACCGAACCCGCAACGGCAAACTGCCGGTTCTTGAAGATGAGCTCGAAGACCAGAGCGAAAACCGTCATGCCGAAAGTCACCCAGATCAGCGACTCGTACATGTTGGAAACGGGGGGCCGTCCCGCGATCATGCACCGCAGGGTGAAACCATAGGCGCTTAAAAGAATGCCCCCGATGAACAGGACAAAACCCGGCCAATAGGCAAAACGCGCGCCCATTAAGATGGAGAGGCCCATCAGGAGAAAGGCGCCCAGCTGGATGATCCAGGCCCAACGGAAGGGCTTGGCGGAGTTGTACTGGATTTCGAGGGAGATCTTGCCCGGGTCGGGCCATTCCTTTCCTCCCACCTGCTGGAGCAATTGGTAAAATTGGTCGCAAGCTTGGGTGAAATCAGCGGCGTTCCCCGCCTTGTAGGACAACATCAGTTGGGCGAAAGAACCCAACAGTTCCTTGGCCGAATCCGGCATCTTGGCCCCGTCCCTTTGGTAAGCCTGCCGGAAATCATCCAGCGAGGCCCACTTTTGGGTTCCCGGATTGGGCAGGGGGATGATGGCGAGGGCCGACCCTGATTCGATCTCTTCCAACCGTTGCAGGCGTCCAAAGACCGCCAGGGCTTCCTTGTCCACCGCGTTCAGGCTTATCTTCTTTTCCTGCTTTTCATAGCATTGATTGGCATAGGCGATAAACCCGTCGTTATGGACCAGGGAAACCGGCATGGCCCTTTTCTGGTCTTTCGGTATGCCCAGCATGTCCTTGAGACCCAGGTTCTCCACCAGGACGCACTCTTTCATGTCCCAGGGGCCCGGTTGGGCGATCCATTGCATGAGGGTGTCGAGTGAATCCCGGCCCTCGAATCGCTCCCTTCCGGTCACCATGCGGACGCTTTCCCGCGCGAAGGTGTCCAAAGGCTTGACCCGCCCCCCATCCTGGATGGGAATTTTCCCCAGGGCGGAAAAATCCATCGGCTCCGCGAACACCGGAATACAAAAGGCCAACAGCAAGGCGATTGAACCGCGAAGGCGCGAAGAAAGGCAATATTCCGATAAAACCTTTAAACCATATTTAAGATTAACCCCGATCATGGTTGTTGGGATTTCTTCGCGGTTTCGCGGCGAATATTTTTCGTTTTCTTTTTTAGGCATTGGCTTCCCCTTTTTTCCACGCGGGATTCTTGAACCAAAACATCAGGATGATCCCGAAAATCATGACCAGGCACCCGCCGTACTTTAAGACCAGGCCCGGGTCCCTGCCTACGGCGAAAACCGACACGAATTTCCCGTCCGGTTCCTTCGAATAGCTGGCCTGGAACACGGTGTATCCCCCCCGGTGGAGGGGATGGTTCATGTAAATCTGGGTGGGAACCTGGATCCCTTTCTCGGGGTCGAGCACATAAACATCGCTGGCGTAGGAGGCGGGCTTGTCCGTTCCCGGATCCAACCCCAGGTTGAACTTGACCAATTCCAGCCCGAAAGGAAGGTTCTGCTGGCGGGGGCCAAAAGCCACCGAGAAGGGCTTGCCGCCCAGGGTAAAGGTTTGCTGATTTTGATACCCGATCCAACCCTCGTGTTTTTCCGTCCCCCTCAAAATCTCATAATGCAGGGCCGGCTCAGGATCCCGCTGCTCGGGAAGGGGCTGGGGGTTGTATTGCTCGACCGGGACCGCCCTTTGCATTTTTTCCACCACCTTGAACTGCATGTCCATCCACCCCGTGGCGGTATCCACCCCCATCTTGAGAGGTTCAATGGAGGACCATTCCCCGCGATGGCGGATTTGGTATTTCAACACCGCCTGAGGGTACTCCAGCAGGGCAAGCGCGTTGGGAGGGAAGGCATGGGCGAATTTCCTGACCTTTTCTTTCCAATCCGCGATCGTCACGTAATAAACCGAGGCCGGGCCCAGGTCGACCTGCCCGTAATCCCGGTCTCCCAGGAAGAGCCATTGATCCTGGTTCACGAAGGAGCTGGCCAACACCACATGGATTGCGGGGGTGCGGATTTGCGGGTCCTGGGGGGCTTGGGCGCTGATGCTTTTCTGGGCGTTGAAGTAATATTGATTCACCACCGCCAGGCCGCCATTTCCCAATTTGAACATTTTGGGATGGTCCGGGCTCGGGGGGCCGAAGGGAAACTGGGCCGAGAAACTTTCCGGTGCATTTTCCCCCTCTTGGGTGTAAAAGGTGGGTTTGTCTTCCTGGAAAACCTGCCCCGATTCCCCCTCGTTCAAGGCGATCTGTCCGTCATTTCCCCATTGCTGGGTCACCAGCGACCCCAAGAGAATGAAGATGATCCCCAAATGGGTGATCACGAAGCCGGTCTGGTGTTTTTTCCAGGGGTACCGGGATAGGGCCGAGCAAAGCACATTGGAACCAAGGAGCATCAAAAAGGCGGCGAACCACCAGGTCGTGTAAACATAATGCTTGGCCGCCCAGGTGGAATACCGGGATTCCACGATGGTTCCGGCCGCCAACAAAACCGCCAGGATGAATAAAAGGGGAACCGCGAGTTGAAGGGATGACAGGATTTTAAAGGCTTTTTTGAGGAAAGAGCGCAACCAGGAACCTCCGGTGATCAAGCGGGGGCTTATCTTAGGAGCCATAGCGGGTCAAAACAAGGCTTATGGGAACCTAATCATTCACCTCATGCCGACACTCTTTAAGGCATTTTTTAGGAGGTCTGTATAGTCCCGATTTCTTTGGCCCTTTGGCCAAAGGGGGACAGAGGCATTTACTAATAGCAGTAAAACCGAAAAACTAATTTCCAGAGTTGTCCTTATGCCCAGGCCACTAGGGATTGACTGCCTGCGGCATTCGGAATACCGGTGTGGGGGTTGGGTCGGGTAAGGCGGGAAGACGCAAATAAGCCCTTAAGCCCTTCACGAATTTCCGGAGTGGATCGCTATCCGGGTTAAGTTCCGATGCCTTTTGAAAGTTCTTCAGGGCTTCTTTGTAATCTTTTCTCATGTAATAAATGGTCCCGAGGGCCTGGTAAGCGGGCCAATAGGTGATGTCCTCATCTATCGCTGAATTGTAATAAGAAATCGCCAAGTCATATTGTTTTTTTTCAAAGGCCTGAGTCCCCATCCGTACGTAATCGGGCGCGTGTTCTTGTGCGAAAAGTATGTACGATACTAGAAAAAAACAGGACCCCGTCAAACATAAAACGAGGAATCGGATGGACTTTAATTTTGACTTTCTCAAGGGCAACTCTTTCATAGGTAACTGATTTTAGACGTTTTTACTTAAATCCTTGATAGTACAAGCGGCCTAGTCTTTCATCAAACCGGAACGCCCCTCATTTTTGGAGAATGCTATAAGTTGAAGTTGAGCCCCACATTAATTGGAAATTCGATGATGGTGTAACCGGGTGTTTGATAAGACAAGTTTAAAGCGGATACCGTCTCTGTCGCCCCACCGACCAAGATGAAATTAAATTTCCCCTCCGCAAAAAAATTCATGTTGTTTCCAGCTGGAAACTGGACCCCACCCCCTATTTGAGCCATGGGACAAAGGGTAGAGGAAGAGGGCATAGAGTAACCGTAACTATATTCAACCGTTCCATTATATGTACCCCAATTCCGTCACCGACCCAGAGTTAGAAATCAAAGCAAACCCTAGCCCTCCGAGCAAGTACGGTTGGGTTTGGTTGCCGCCCCCCTCCCCCAGTCGATACTTTACTGCTGCGGCAATCTCGATATTGGTCTGATTGATCGTTTCTGTCACTCCCTCGTTTTCGCCGTATAGTGGGGCAGAATAATTGAAATTAGCGCCATAGGCGTAAACAGCCCCGTTAACGCCGATGGATAAATTGGAACCCATGGGAAAATAAACTCCCAGTCCGCCTCCGAAGCCGATCCCGAACCCTCCTGCTAAAGACGGGAGGGTCATTCCAGTTCCCAAACTGCTAGGAAGTAGATCGGAGCCGCTCAAAGGTAAAGCCCCGCCAATCATTATGTCCAATTCCGTTTTCTTTTCGCCGCCAGTGGCACCCCCAACAGCGGAAAAATTACTCGTTGGGAGCGAGGGATTAGCAGGATTGGAATTGACCTGGGTTTGAAGATATTGAATGACCGGGTCCAACTGGGTCAGGCTCGGGTTGAGGGTCTTGGCTCTCTGGTAGGCGGCCAAAGCTTCCGGTTTTTGGCCCAGATAGTAATAGCAATTCCCTAAACCCTGAAAGGCCGCCGTGTTGGAGGGATCCAGCGTGGTCGCGTATTTGTAATAGGTAATGGCCTTGGTGTAATCCTTGGCGGCGTAAAGCTGGTTTCCGTAATTGAGGTAGGCGGCAGCGTTGGGAGTTTGGGCGGAGAGAGGAATCTGGATAACAAAAATCATGAGAATAAAGGCAACGGCCAACAATCGTTTCATAAAAACCCTCCAAATCAAATTTACGGGTAAACACAGCAAACAGGAACGAAAGGAATCTATTTCAATTTAAGCTAAAACCAAAAAAGTTTTAAACGTTTTAACGCCACCCAAAAGCAAAAGGATTATACCACCCCCAAAAAGGGCTAAAAATCAGGAAAATTCGATTACCTCAGCGGGTTTTAAGGAATGGATTCCTGAACAGATTCACCCAGGTAAGCTTCTTTCACCTTTGGATCAGCCAAAACCTGGGCGGCGGGACCTTCCAACAGGATGGACCCTGTCTCCAAAACATAGGCGTAATTCGAAATTTCAAGCGCTAATTGGGCGTTTTGCTCCACCAATAGAATGGTCGTTCCATCCCGATTGATCTTTCCGATGATCTCAAAAATCAACTCGATCGCCTGAGGAGCCAGTCCCAAGGAAGGCTCATCCAATAAGAGTAGCTGGGGCCGCGCCATGAGCGCCCGCCCAATGGCCAGCATTTGCTGTTCCCCACCGGAGAGGGTTCCGGCCGATTGGCCCCTTCTTTCCGAGAGCCTGGGAAAAAGGGAAAAGACATGATCCAGGTCCTTTTTTATTCCCGGCTTGTCCTGGCGGACGTAAGCGCCCAGGTCCAGGTTTTCTTCCACATTCAGGTTGGGAAAGATCCCCCGCCCCTCCGGGCATTGGACGATGCCCATCTTCACCCGAAGATGCGGTTCTTTGCCGGATAAACTCTGGCCATGAAAGAATATATCGCCTTCCGTCGGCTTCGTTAAACCCGATATGGACCGAAGCACGGTGGATTTACCCGCCCCATTGGCCCCGATCAAGCTCACGATGGAACCCGAATCCACATGAAGGTTAACGCCCCGAAGGGCCTGGATGGACTCGTAATAAACACTTAGGTTTCGAATCTCAAGCAGGGGGTGGGTCATTTCTTTTTCCCCAGATAGGCTTCAATCACCTTAGTTTCGTTTTGAATTTCCTTGGGTGTGCCTTCCGCGATTTTGATCCCGTGATCCATCACGTGGATGCGCTCGCAGATTCCCATGACCACCCGCATATCGTGCTCAATCAACAGGATGGAAAGTTGGAACTCATCCCGGATCTTGCGGATGACCCGGGTGAGCCAAAGGGTTTCCTGTGGGTTCATGCCCGCCGCTGGCTCATCCAAGAGTAATACCTTGGCACCCGTGGCCAGGGCCCGGGCGATCTCCAGTTTTTTCTGGTCGCCATAGGGCAGGGCGCCCGCGAGCGTTCCGGCTCGGTGGGTCATTTCCAGGACCTCCATCAGGCGATAGGTTTCGGAAGCGAACCGGTTCTCCGCCTCGTGGAAACGTTTGGCCTGTAATAGCGCCGCGGGAAGGCTGTAGGGATCCTGATGGTGGAAAGCCACTTGGATATTGGCTTCCACCGTGAGTTCCTTGAAGAGGCGAATATTCTGGAAGGTTCGAACCAGGCCCAGGTGGGTAATCTGGTGGGTTTTGAGTCCCCGCAAGGAGTGTCCGTTCAGGAGGATCTCCCCGGCTTGGGGCCGGTAAATACCGGAAAGCAGGTTAAAGACGGTGGTCTTTCCCGCCCCATTGGGCCCGATGAGCCCCGCCAATTCCCCCTGGCGCAGGACAAGCGAGAAATCATCCACCGCCACCAACCCGCCGAAGGATAGGGTGATGTTTTCAGCTTCCAGGACCGTTTCCCGGCCGTCATGTTTCTTGATCAAAAATCACCCCACCCAAAGTATGGGACAACAGGTCATGTCCAGGCAACGAAAACCCAACTTCCATCCCAAAGACGCAAGACACTCAGGACCTCTTGATTTCATACAACCATGAAAAAATTGATTTGCCTGGTGGAGTCCCCCGGGCAAGCCCGTGGAAATTCCACGAAGTCCATGACGACCTTCCATAAAAATCGACTTTCAATGAAAATCGGTACAAGCTTCCAGCTTTTTAAAAAAATTCGTCTTTTCTTTGCGGATTAGTGTTGGATGGGCTTTTTTCTTTAAGTTGATCTATAACGGCAACAGTTTATCCCAAGAAGGTTGGGCTTGACTCTTCCCCCGCGAAAAATGTGAATTGGAAGGCTGGACTTCAGCCCGGACGCTGGTAGAATCCCGCCGCATGAAATCCCTCATCTTCGACTTCGACGGCCTCATCCTGGACACCGAAACGGTGATTTTCCAGGTTTGGAATGAGATCTACGCCACCTATGACCGGCAATTGGCCTTGTCCGATTGGGCCTTTTGCATCGGCACTTCCCATCATGCTTTTGACGTATACGGCGACCTGGAGAAACAGATAGGAAAAGCCCTTCCCCGCGAGGAGATCAAGAAACGGCATCAAACCCGCGCCCAGGAATTATTAAGGGAAATGAAACCCCGCCCGGGGGTCCTGGAATACCTGAAAGAAGCGCAAAGACTGAACCTTTCCCTCGCGGTGGCTTCCAGTTCCCACCGGGATTGGGTGGAAAACCACTTGGATCAGCTTCATTTGAGGGATTATTTCCAGGTGGTCCGGACCGCGGATGACGTCAGGAAGGTCAAACCCGACCCGGAGCTGTATCTTTCCGCCTTGGAAGCCCTGGGGGAAAAACCCGGAGATGCCATCGCCTTTGAGGATTCCCCGAACGGCATTCGGGCCGCCCAAGCCGCCGGGCTTTTCTGCCTGGCGGTTCCTAATTCGGTGACAACCCGGTTGGACCTAACCCACGCCGACGACCGCCTGGAGTCCATGGCCGACCTACCCTTGGCGGACCTATTGGATCGGGTGGAGCTTTCCCGCGCAAAAGCCTGAGACTTTACCACCCAGGTACAAAGACACCCAGAAAAACAAAAACAGATCCTGATTTTTACCGGTCTTCACAAAATTGTTTTTCCTTAACGCTTCGCGATGAGGATATTGGTCATGCCCCAGGGCTGGCGGAAATCCAGGGGCGTCAAAAGGGGCAGGAGAAAAGCGGGCGTCTTATTCGGGACGGTCATGCCGTGGGAAAAGGCCTCCATCACTTTCAGGCCGTTTTTTTCCAGCAAGCCCTTCAAATAACTTAACGAAAATTTCAAAGCGGAGCGTTCTTCCGCGACCAGCGCCGAAAAGAGACACATCAAGGGGTTCGCCCGGTTCGGTTCCATCACGACCACATATTTGCGGCTGACCCGGCGCATTTCCGAAAGGACCTTTCCAGGGTCCTCCACATGGTGTAAAAGCGCGTGGCAAAAAACCACGTCGAAGGCCATATCCTGGAAAGCCAGCCGGTTGGCGTCCATCCCGAATTTACTGTCCAAGGGGTTGGCTTGAAGCATCGCTTGAGAGTAGTCCACGCCCACGGTTTGGCAAATCTCACTGAAAGGCTGGGAGAAAAACCCATTACCACACCCCAGGTCCAAAAGCCTCTGCCCGGGTTGAATCTTCACGGTTTTCCGGATTTCCATGATTTTTGAAAGGGCGTAATGCCGCACGACCGGATGGCCGGGCGGACGGCGTTCGGCCAAGGCTTTTCTTTCCCAGTAATCCTTCTGAAACAAACCCTGGCTCATTCCGGGTTGGATTTCTGGAAATAAAAAAGATAGGAGCACAGCACAAAACCCGCCAGGGAAAAGCCGATCCAAAGGGTGACCAAAAGATCGGTCGCGTCCCCCAGCAAGGCAGGTAGCTTTACCGAGGACAAGGCCAGGATCCCCAACAGGAACATGAGGAGGGTCGCCGCCTCCGGACTTAAAAGCGAAACCGGGTTAAAGCAAGAGATGAACCCCTTCAAGTATTTCTTGTCATTGAATTTGACCCGGGCCAACGGCAAATGGGGTGTGAGTTGGCGGACCCGATATCCAAATAACCCGTAGGCCCCGATCAAATAAACCATCGCGAATACGATCCCGTAATCCAACCCTTCCCCCCCCTTCACGATCAGGGTGATCGCGGATAGCCCGAGGGTCGGCAGAAAAAAAGATTGAAAGAGCGAAAACAGGGTTTCCAGCTTCTGGATCTTTCTCAAGAGGCCCGGCTCCTCAATGACGAATCCGAATCCAACGGCTCCCCAGGGGTAATAATGCCAGATGCCTTCCGGATTTTGCTGGAGGTAAAGGGAACCCAACAGTTCGAAGAGCCGGTTCGGGTTGGGAAAGGCTCCCGATGGTGGTTCAATGGGCTTGGGAAGAGATGGATCAGGGCTTGCTTCCCCCTTTTCCGGGGCGGCCAGGGGCCCGGAAGATTCCAGAGCCGCTGCTTCTGTGGCTTTTCGGGTAGCTTCTTCCGCCGCCTTTTGGGCTTCCGCCTGCTTTGATTTCCATTTGGAGAACACAAGGCCGCAATACTCACAGTCCAGCCTAGTCTCCGGCTGTTCAAAACCACAGGTTGGGCATTTCATCTGTTTTCTTTCCCTCATTTACCCAGGGTCATGCAAAGTCCACCCGCCACCACCAGCGCCCCGCCCCACCATCTCTCGGGAGGGATGGTTTCCTTGAAGACAAAATAGCTCAAAACTTGGGATATCACGAAAAACAAAGTGATATAAACCCCCAGAAGCCTCCCAAAGTCCCATTTGGGGAGATTCACGGTCAAGCCATACAAGAATAATACCCCCGCGCCGAGCAAAAACCCCAGGATTCTTCCGGATTTCAGTCCCCATCGCACCAAGGCATCACCCCCGCTTTCCAGCAGAGCGGCCAACGCCAAAACAATAATGACCTTTAAATCCATGGTTTCTTCCTTTTCATTATTAGTCTTCAAGAATCCAAACCTATTTTCCACCCCCACGATGCGCCCCCAAAAACAGTGAATCGTGGTGGTGAAAATTCGGTTTTTATTACCACTTCTGGGTAGCGGTGGTTTCCCTTAGGGATAGAACAGGACAATATATTCCCTTGTCTTCCCGCTCCCACCAATCTCCGGTCGAGGCCTTTTCTTGATCGGTGGAAAACCGGTAATCGTAAATCAGGGCTCGTACATAACGAGGTGGCCCAGTCGGAAAGGGATTATCTCCCAAGAGCTTTAACACCTCCGGCTTGCCTCGGAGCAATGCCGTCTCCAGGTTCAGGAACCAGGGGTTCTCATTCAGGTTGCCCAGGGCCGCGAACCACAACTGCCAATCCAGTCGGGGCTGGTGGGGTGCCGACCAGTGGGGAGGAACCCGCAGGTCCCCGGGCTTGTAGCGGTAACCGTAGGCTTTCCAAACCCGGCCATCCTCGCTTCCCTCCAGAATGATCTCCGGCCGTTCAGTGGTCATGACCGCGAATAGGCCATAGCCGTTGACCGTCTCAAAAGGCGCCGCGGCGTCATAGACAGCCGCGAGTATCCAAGGCCATCGGATGGACGCCTTGAAGGAAAAGGCTATTTGCATCGTACTGAGAAGCAATACGAAAACTAAAAATACGGATTGAATCCACTTCGGCCAAGCCCAAACATCCGGTCGGGTGTTTTTTGATGCGTCATCCTGAAATAGGCGTCGAATGACGCCCGGCCAGGCAGCGTCCTCCAGGAAGAAAAGGCCCAGTCCCGCCGAAACCCAGTTGAAGAAGCAGTAATTCCCCGTCAGGGCGATCAAAACCTGCAAGGCCAACCAAAAACCGAAGGCATAGGGTTTGAACCGCCGGGGGCCCCAGAGGGCAAAAGGCACGACCAGTTCCGTGAAAAACACGAAAAGACAGGAGGCTTTCTGGAACCAAACGGGGAGGTGGTCCATGGACCAAGCGAGGGGCGTGGGTAGGGGCTGGGTATGGTAATGGAAACAGAGGGCCGTCAGGTTTTGCCAGGAAGGGTCCCCGCTGGAAAGCTTCACGACCCCAGCGCAAAAAGCGAGCCGAAAAAGGAGCCATTGGAACAGGAAGACCAGGATGGGCGAGGGGTTGGATTTTCCAGTGAAGCCGGGTTTCCAAACCAGGGGGGATGCCAGGAAGGAAAGGAACCCCGCCTCGAGAAGGAGGATGTCCCATTGGAAATTGAGGAAATCCTGGCCCACCCTCACCAGGGAAAGGTAAAGGGCCCAAAGGAGAAATAGGCAAAGGGCCGGGGCGATATCGATTAAAAGAAGGATCGAGCAAAGGACTCCCGCCCAGTATAGGGCGTGTAAAAAAGCGTCGCTGGTATTGAGCCAGCAAAGACTCGGAAAAGTCCAAAAACCAGCCCCACCCAGCTGGTTCTTGACTTCGGAAAGGAATTGGGAGGCGGGAAAGAGCCCCGAGCTTCCGATCAGGCCGTCCAGCTGGGAACCGAGGGAAAGGAAGGCCGCCAGGAAAGCCAGGGCCAGCATTTTGACGAAAAGCCAGCGGGAAACCTGGTAGGTAGGTGGTTCATCCGCCGGGGCCAAGCCGCAGGACCCGGCTCTGGAAAACCAGTTCCGATGGGAAGCCACGAATCCATAGGCCTTTTCGGAAACAAAGGCGAGTCCGGGAAATTGCTCATAGGCCCGGGAAAGCCAACCCCAACCCGACCGAAAGGACAGGCCCCGGAAAACCGCCTGGGCGCCCGACGAAACCTTTCCGTCCGGCTCGATCAACTGGACCGCCTTCTGAAATTGATCCTTGGAAATTTCAGGAAACAAACCCGCCGCTTCCTGGTAGGGCCGGTAATCCACCTTCTCCCCGGTGAGGAACCTCCATCGCTTGATCCAAAGCCGGCAAAACCCGCAATCCCCGTCGTAAACCATGAGCGGTTTGGCGGGTCTGGGGGTATCGGAAAGGAGTCGGGATGGGGATGGGGGAACCAACAAATCTTTATCCTGCATGCTTCTTATTCTATAGGGAACATCAAGGTTGGGGGATAGGGGTGATTCTTTATTCTTGGAATAAAGGGGCATATACTTTTAACCAAGCTTGTCGGACGTTGGGTTCCGATTTTGGTTTCAGCGCCATCGCGAGGGGAGGTTTTATGGATGACCATCGCTTGATGTACTACTTCGGCAATGAACCCTATACCCGTTTCGTGATCTTCCTGGTGTTCTTTTCTTTGATGGCCCTTTGGCAGAAATCAAGCCGTTTCCGCCCCCTGTCCGTCCCGCTCAAGGAAAGGTGGCTTAGCCACCTGGGTTTGGCCTTCGTCAACCTGCTCCTGTTCCGCCTGCTGTTTTCCGGGACCGCCCTTTGGGCCGCCTATTGGGCTGCCCGGCACGGGTTAGGCCTTTTCCGCAAGGTGGAAGTTCCCTTCCTATTCTCCCTCATCTTCACGGTGGTTTTCCTGGACTGGATGGTTTACTACCTCCATCGGATGTTTCACGCCCTTCCTGTGCTATGGCGGGTCCACCGCATCCACCACACGGACCCGGACGTGGAAGTTTCCACGGGAGTCCGGTTTCATCCTTTCGAAGTGATCCTCACCATGCTTTGGAAAGCGTTTTTTATCGTCCTCCTGGGCGCCCCCTTGTCCGGTGTTTTCGTTTATGAGGTCATGGTGATGGCCGCGAACCTATTCAACCATTCCAACGCGCGCCTTCCCAAACTGTTGGAATCCTGGGTTCGTCTTTTATTCGTGACGCCCGACATGCACCGGGTGCACCATTCCCTGGACCCGCGGGAGACCAACTCTAATTTCGGTTTTATCTTCAGCTTTTGGGACAGGGCCCTGATGACCTATAGGGTCGCCCCGGAAAAAGGGCAGGAGGGTGTCCTGCTCGGGCAGGAAAACCTGAGGGCGCCCCAGGATCAAACGATCGCGAACCTGCTCAAACAACCCTTCCTAAACCCCGAGGGACAATTTAAATGGTCCAACCTTTGGGGTAAACCTTGGGTTCATTGACCGGAAACGATAAAAGCCGGGTTGCAATAACCCCGCGTTTGCAAAAACGGCGCGGAAAGAAGATATTTGGCATTGTTCGAGATTGAATTCGTTTTAGCTTGTTCAAAAATATTCTTTTTGTCCTTCCCTGGCGCCTTTGCTTCTTCCTGTAGGATTTTAGTGTTGTTTTCTTTTTTCCCTGGAATTTCGAAATAAATCCAGGTATCCCCGACCCTCCCGGTGGGAGCCAACCCGAGAACCCAGCTTTGGGCGATTTCCCGGGTGGGGAGATAGGCCAGGGGAGCGATTTGCAGGAAGGACGCGTTCACGGCATAAGTTGTCCCTCCCTGAGGTCCTTTTAAATCTTCCTGGGTCCAGGGCTCCCAATCCAAGCCATAAACCTGCGGGTCCACCGCCCCGTAATAGGCCAACCGCACCCTTCCCCAATTTCTTATTTTCGCTTCCCCGGCCAGCCGCTTTAAATCCTGTCCCCAATCCAGGTTGGAATCCCCGAGAAGGAACATTTTTTGTTGCGCTGGGACCCAGTCATTGAAATAGCTCAAAGCTTGTGGCGCCTGAAGGCCCACGCTTAAACCTTGCCACACGACCAGGCCCCAAGCCGCCATTTGCCAGGCCTTTTGATTTTTCCCATGATCGGCCTGGACCATCCAGGCCCAGGCCCTGCCCGCCAGGAGGAATAGGAAAGGAAAAGCGGGAAGCAGGTAGCGCACACCCAAATTGGGCGCCCCTAAAAGGGCAACGGAAAAAAGGAGGGGCGATACCCATTGCCAGCCTGGAACCAAAACTCTTTTTTTAATCGCGAGCAGGACGAAAAGACCCAGCAAGAGCAGGATAGGAATCGGTTCCTTGACGGCAAACGCGCAGGGTAAGTAAAGCCATTGGTTTTGAAAGCTTTCCCGACCCAAGAAGAAAACGGGGTGGGGGCTGGCCGCGAAAACCAGATCTTCCCTAAGTTTTTCTGCTAAGGAATTCCAGGGCCAAGGATGGTCCGGCAGGCTGAAAGTTCCCGGCAGGTATAAAAGAAAAAGGGCGCATCCCATCCCCAGCGCCACCAGGGCCCAACGCTTCCCTAAGGACCGAACCAACTTTCCGTTGAAAAAACGGGGCTTGAAGCTTTCCCTCGCGTAGAACCATTCCAACAAAGCGAAAAGGGGGATGAGGACCAAAGCATAAAATTTACATCCCATCGTCAGGCCGGCCACGAACCCCGCCGTGAGGGGCGCCTCCAAGGTAGTTTTGGCCAGGGCCCTTTGGAAGGCCAAAACGGACAAAAACATAAAAAAGGTGGGCGCGATATCCGTTTTCGCCAAACCGGAGAGAGTCCCCAGGAGGGGGTCAAAGGCCCAAAGGAACAAGGCCCCCGCCAGCCACCAAGGCTCCTTGCCCAATAAACAAAAAATCAGGAAACCCGCGCCTAGTCCCAAGCCCAGGCTGGTGAGCCGGGCCCGAAGGGCGACGGCCTCCAATTTGTGCCTGTTCCATTCAAATAAAAATCGATGGGCCCTATCCAGGACATCTCCCAAGGCTGAGGCTTCAAGCCGAAGCCCAAGACTTGGGTGCGCCAATTCCATATGGGAATCCGCAACCGTAACGGGATAGGTTTTCAGGTCCATGAAAAGAAGGGGCCAGGAGGTCAGTGCCCCAGCCAGGGGAGGATGGTTATGGGGGGTGTGGGTGTCGCCTTGGGTCAGGTAATAATAGCCGTTCGTGATGTCGGTGGGCTCGTCAGCCGTCAGGGAATATTCCAGGATACGCGGAATCACCTGAGCGCAAAAAGCCAGCGAAAAAAGAAGATAAAGGGCCAAGGGCCAGAAATTTTGCCGGGGAAGCTTCATGGGACTCGTTTATCGACCGGGACGGTTACCGAAAAAAAACATGTCCGGGCATCAGCCTAGCCATCCTCCCCCGGTTATTGGGCCGTGGGAGTTTCTTCGGGGGTCGGGGTGGGCGTGACCTGGCTCTTTTCGTAGAACTTCTCGAATTGTTTCGCCGAATCCGCGTCCTTGCAATCGGAGCAGTCGCGAATCACCATTTGCTTGACGGTGTCGTAAAGCACCGTATCCGAGACGGTGAATAAACTTCGGTTTTCCTCTTCGGTTTTCTTGCCGCAATCGGTGGTCACCTTCAGGATCGCCAGGTGGGGCTTCAGCCATTGGACCACCGAGATCTTCGCGGTCTCGTAGGACCAGCCGTGGAACTTGATGCGGTCGTAGAGTTTCGACTCCAACGCCTCGGTCACGTCCAGGGTCTTGCCCAGCTTGATATCCACGAAGTAAGTCCTCCAGGTCCCTTCGATGATTTCCATGTTGATGAAGATCTTTTGGTTGTCCGGGGACCAGTTGAACTGGATGGAATCCCAATGGGGAGTGAAGGTGTCCTTTTCGGTTTCCTGGATCAAGGGCGGAACGCCCTCGCGGATCTCAAAATGCCGAAGGGTTTTCTTATCGACCAGGCTGATGGGATAGCGGAAAAAGACCCGGTCGCCTACCCGACGGTCGATGACCTGTTCCACCACGACGCGATACTGGCCGTCGGGGGATTGGGAAAGGTAAACCTGTTGGCCGGCCCGGGCCTGCGCCGGAAGCAATATCGCCCCGGTCAACATAAGCGTCCAAAGGGAGGTCAGGGCCTGTCGCATGAAATTTTCTCCTTAACATCATTCGTTATTGGTCGAACTTAAACCGATAGGGGATCCGGAGGCGGACCGCGACCGGCTCGTCTCCCGCGTAAGCGGGGGCGAAAAGCGATTGCTGGGCGGCCGCCAGGGCGGCCTCGTCACAGCCATAACCCAAACCCTGGATCAATTGCACCATTTTAACCGCACCTGTGGCGTCGATGTCCACTTGTAAAATCACCACACCCTCGATATTGGCCCTTTTCGCCGCCTCCGGATAGACCGCCTTCACCTGGTTGATGAAATGGGGCAGGCGGCTGACCTCGGCAATCGAGCGGTAGGGGCCCGTGCCGTTCCCGGGAAAATCCGCCGGGCCCGGGGAAAGGGCCGGTGGGGAAACTGGTTTTTTCTCGGGTACTTTCAGGGGAGTCGTCCGATGCTTGAAAAAAGGTTTTTGCCAAACCTCGTCTTCCGGGACAGGCGGGGCAAGCGCCACGGGCGAGTTGGCGCCGGAGAGGTCCAACATCAGAACATTCAGATCCAACATCCGGCTTCTTCCCAAAAAAAGCAGTAAAGCGATGAAAAACAGATGTGACGCCAGGGAAACGCCCCAGGGGCCCAGGGGAACGGAAAGCAGGACCCGGGACCTCAAGGGTTCACCACCCCCAGGGCGATCTGGGTGACTCCCGCCTGTCGGGCCAGGTCCAAAAGTTCCACCACCTTGCCATGGGTCACCTGGGCGTCGGCCGAGAGGACCAGGCGCAGGTTGGGGTTGAGCGCGGCGGCCTCCCGGAGGGCCTGGGCCAGGGCGGGCTTATCGGTTTTTTTATTCTGGTAAAAGATCTCCCCTTTGAGATTGAGCACCAGGGCCTGGCTGGCCGGGGCGGTGGGGTTGGCCGTGAGGGCCTTGGGAACCTTGACCGGGACCGAGGGAGTGGAAATGAAACTGGCCGTCAACATGAAGATGATCAGGAGCACCAGCATGATGTCCACCAGCGGCACCACGTTGATCTGCGTGATGGCCTCATCCGAATCGGGGCTGATGTGGGCCACGGCTAGCGCTTTTTCTTTCCGGAATAAGCGAGAAGCAGGCGGGAAAGGCGGTCGGCGGACGCCAGGGATTTCTTGATCCGGCTTTGGAAATAGTTATAGGCCGCCACTGCGGGAATGGCGATCAAGAGACCCACCGCGGTGGCCACCAGCGCCTCGGAAACGCCCCGCATGACGACAGTGGGACCGGAGGTTCCCGCGATGGCCAAGTCGTTGAAAGCCTTGATGATCCCCAATACCGTCCCGAACAGGCCGATGAAGGGCGCGTTATTGCCCAACGTTCCCAGGACCAGAAGGTTCTTTTCCATCAGCATGCGTTCCTGGAGGCGCTGGCTTTCCATCACCTGTTCCAGGGCCTCGGGGTCCAGGTCCAGGTTGTCGAGCCCCGCTTTCAAAACGGCCCCCTCGGCGGAGGGAGAAGCCACCGCCAGCTTTTCGGCCTGCTTGAAGTCCCCCTTGGCCAAAAGTGCCGGGGCTTGGGCTTCCAAATCACCGGTTCCCTGGGACCGTTTCTTGAACTCGCGGAATTTTTGGTAAATGACGGCGATGGACCAGAGGGAAAGGAACAAAAGGATGTAGAGAACCCATTCGCCCCCCAGGAGGGCGAAAGCCTTGATGGCTTGAAGCATGAAAACCTCATGAAAAAGAAATATTAGAGCCGCCGATATTAGCACAGGAGGTACCGCAATTCAAAAGGCACACCAATACAGCCATCCGAATCGATTCAAAAAAAGAAAAGCCCGAGAAATGATCTCGGGCTTTTAAAAATCACGCGGACTTTCTTTTTTAATAATTAAATTAGGGGCCGAAAACTTGGATCAAGTTATTGTCTTGATCCCCCACAACAATTTGTGTGGGCGCGCCGGGCGGCGTACCAGGTACTTGAATCAAAGCTATGCAAGAGGGCATGAAGGGTAAATATTCATGGTATCCATTGGGAGAAACGGAACCAACCGGAACACCCCAGGTTCTTACTTCCGAGGCGGTGTAATTGCCGGTAATTTGGTATTCCTCAACTTGCCCGCCATTCGCCGTGTCAGAAACATAAATGTCCTCACCTGGGTAATTGGCATTACCGTCAACGAAAAAACCGTTAGGATTAAGGCTATCCACAGCCAGCCCGTTGATCACGCACCCGGTGGTAAGAACCCATTGGCCCACCAGGTAGGTTCCCCCGTTGGCATATTCGGCCACGACGGAAGGGGTATAACCCGAGTCTCCGACAAACAGGTTATCGTACGCGTCAATCGCCAAGGCCACGGGTTGACGAAAAGGAAATTTGGCCGTGCTTCCATTCCAACGGTGTTCCCATGCGGTGGCTGGCACACCTCCGTTCTGCCAGCCTCCTGGTCCCATTTCATCCACATAGTCATTTCCCGTGTCCGCGACAAAAAAATTGCCCTGGCTATCCGCGACAAGGGCTCTTGGGGATTTATAGGCATAAGCGTCATAACCGGTGTTCCAACTGGGGCAAACAAAACCTGTGGAGCAATAGTAATTATTCAACCAACCGCCCTCATAAAGAACCGCCGAACCGCCTGGGGAAGAATCTAAAATACCCCACCATCCCTTAGGGAAAAGCCCTCCACCCCCTCCGCCTTTTGTAAAGGCAACCCCCATCGGAAGTTGCGCTATTATCGTTGATGGAGCAGACCACGGAACGGGAGTTGGAGTTTGGGGGCCTGGTACACCCGGGGGAACAGGCGGACAACCTGTGGCTAATTCATTTCCTCCAAAACCAGCGGAGGGTGGTCCATACGGGGGAATAGAAAGAACTCCATTAGCGGTATTTATCGAATAACTTGGAAACAAAGTAATGCCCGGCGATCCTTCCATGACGTAAATAACATTACTAGTGCCATCGTAGTAGATACCATTGGGGGAAGTGGACGCGCCGTAATTATTAATAAAAGTCGGCGTAGGCGTAAGCACCCCCGAAAGGGTTATCCCCCCGCCTGAAATCGTGGGTGCGGGTTGGGTCCCCCCTGAACCGGAACTGACCGGAGGCTTGGTCGGATTGTTGTTGTTGTCACTACAGGCCAATGGCAAAACCAAGCTGACCAGAATCAGGACAATGAAAAGGGATTGTTTCATTTTGGCCTCGCCATTCCTTTATCTAAACAGGGTTTCCTAATTTTACCCTGCTTTTTTAAAAACCAAAAACCTATCCGCCCGAATCGAACCCAACTTTCAATAAAAACACAGGCAGAACGGCCTATTGAACCCCTACCGTCGCTCCAACGTACAAATTGAGCCCGTCTCCCTCAATGGAATTAACACTGGACCCGTTTAAATTATCCAGGTAAAGGTTGTTTAAATTATTCGTGGTTCTGGCCGCCCCACCGACCTGGTTAAAGCCCGTCCAACGTTGGAATACCCCGCCAAGGACGGAAAAGTTGTTGTCCAAGTATATTTCCAACCCAGCCCCTAATGTAAAACCAAGGCCCGAAAAAGTTTCGTTATCCGTTGTCAACACAGTGGTTGAAGTTCCGCTGAGAAGACTGGACCCCTGCTGAATCCAAAGCCAGGGAAAGCTCAACCCCAGGTTCACGAAAGGTTGGGTGGGTAATTCCGTAAAAAAATACCTTTTTAAAGTGAGGTCAATGGACTGCAAACTCGCGGGGGTGTTAAACGTAACAGAGGATGAATTTACCCAGGTAGCCGTATGATCGCTACGCCAAAAACTGACTTCAGCCGCCCAAGGCCCTTCTCGATGGCCAAGCATGGCGCCCCAGCCAAAGTTACGACCTATGGACGGAATAATATCTTGTTCTGGATTAGAAAAAATTGACACTGGATTTGTTGAGGTAACCGTAGAGGGAGATTGCAAAAACTGGGTTCCTATAAAATTTCCCCATTGGTCAAGTGTAGCGGAGTTACCCATAAACCCAATATATGACCTGGTTTTGATGAAATCGGCTTCGGAAGTTTCTTCTTGTGCCAGAACCTGGCAGGTAAAACCTACGGAAAAAATCAATGTGAATATCGTAAAAAGGCGTTTTCTTTGATTCATCCGCTACTGTCCCTCCCTGAATTTCATGGAGCTTGTTTCAATATGACATTTACCAAGCTTTATAGCGGTTATTGTAACCCAAGCTTTGGTGGAATTAACAGGAAATCTTAGGAAAAGAGGGCTATTTGAAGAGGTTTTGGACGCGAATTAGGGGTTAAAGACCAACAGGGATCCGGTCCCGTAGCTGTAATTATTGGTCGCCAAACCATTGTTGTTCCAATCGGAAACAACGATTTGGCCATTGCTAAGAAAGGCGATTCCATCTGGGCTGGAGAAGGTTTGGGCGCCCGTACCACCCGCCAAATAGGTCAAAAGTGCTCCATTCGGATGCGAATTGATCCACCATACTGTTGCCCGCATCACAGGCATAAATATTATTGGCCGAATCCACCCCCAGCCCGAAAACATTGGAGTAACCATCACTAAAGATATCCGTGGAAGCGAAAATGGACCAGGTGGAGGACGAGCCGTTTAACATTTGAATTTGTTCGTTGCCCGAATCGGCCACATAGAGATTGTTATTGGAATCAATCACAAGTCCACTAGGAGTGTTAACTGCCCCGACGCCGGAAGTCCAAGAAGTCACGAGGGTAAAAGATGATCCCGAATAGGTATAAACATCTATTTGGTTGTTTACAGCGTCCGACACGAAGATGGTAACTCCCGTAGTATCCACCGCGATACCTTCGGGCCCGGATAAGGACCCTGCCCCCGCGATGGTCACCGCTCCGGCGGGAATCCAACCCGACGTAAAGGCGTAAACCGCTCCCGGGCTTCCCCCATCCAGCACAAAGGTAGTTCCGCTGTTAAAGGCGATGCCGTAAGGCTCTGTAAAATTCACTGTCCCATATTGGGTGATTGTGCTTTGAACCACGCCTGAAGTATTTAGAACCTGCACTTGGGATACGGTATCTTCACCTTCCGCGACAAAACAAGCTGGGAGTGGAGTTATACGCCACCCCGTTGGGGTACTGGATGCCCGAGGGTATCCATTGGGCGATAACATGTTGACCGGAGTAACGCTTACGAAAGGCGTGCTGGTGGGCCAGGGGGTGATCGTGTTGGTGGGCGTGATGGTGTTGGTGACCGTATTCGTGCCCGTGGGGATGTTCGTGAAAGTCGGTGTGTTTGTATAAGTCCCAGGGGTAGGCGTAAGGGTGGGAGTCGAGGTATTACCGTTCACGTTCGTGGCGGTGGCCGTCGCGGTCATTGTCGGCGTGGCCGTGATCGTCGAGGTATAGCCCGCCCAATTGGTGGCCGTGGGGGTGAAGGTGGGCGTGGGGGCGGGGCTGGTGGGCGAGTTTCCACAGGACCAAGGGAAGGCCAGGACCCCGAGCAGGGAAAACAAGATAAACCAGTTTTTCATTTCCATTCCTCGCGTCTTCTTCATGGGGCGAAATTATAAATGGTGTTGTTGCCGGAATCGGCCACGTAAACCTCGTTGGTGGAATCCACTGCCACGGCCACCGGGTTTACCAATGAATTATTGGCGTTGAAAGAGAACGATGGCGAATTGGTAAAGCTGCCGAGGGGAGACCAGAGCTCAACGGTCTTGTTGCCGGTGTCAGCCACGTATAAATTCCCGGCCGTATCCAGGGCCAATCCGTTGGGCTGATAAAAACCGGTATAGGTCCAGGTGAAGCTTGCGCTGGAAGTGTACACGTTCACGGAGTCATAGGTGCCCGAGCCCGGATGGGTGCCTTGAACATCAAGGGCGACATAAAGATTATTGGCGCCATCCACTGCGATTCCCGCAGGGGTCGTTCCAGAAGGGAAAGCTAAGGGACTTCCGCTGGTGTAGGTACCATAGGAGAGAGGATTACCCTGGGGCGACAACTTCACGATTTGCCGGTTGCCCGAATCGCTCACGAAAAGATTCCCCGTCCCGTCCAGCGCCAAACCCTTGGGATTGCTAAAACTGCCCGTTCCGTTGTTCGTGAAGGCGTAAGGTAATTGCCGTTGCCATCAAACACCCCGATACCCGCCGAGCCCGCCACGAACAAGATCATCCTGGCCGAACGCCGATTCACGGCCATGGCCAACGGGCTGTTGAAGTTGATAATCCCCTTCCCTTTTCCGCCCGCTCCCCAGGAGGTGACCAGGCTTCCGGTGTTGGTGAATTTTTCCACGCGGTTGTTGCCGGTATCCGCTACATATAGGTAGATAGTAGGGGAATTCTGGACCGCTAAAGCCGAGGGATGGTTGAACGTATAGGAACCAAACGCCGAGGTCCAGCTTACAGTCACGTAGGGATTAGGCGTATTCGTAAGGGTCGGAGTGCCGGTGACCGTGGCGGTAGGGGTGAAGGTGAAGGTCGGGGTAAAGGTCAGGGTGGGGTTGCCCGCCTGGACGGTCTGCAGGGGAGCGGTAAAGGTCGGCCCCGTGGGATTGGCCGAACAAGCCAAACCTAAAACCACCGCGGAAACTCCCAGGCAAGCCAAGAGCAGGAGAAGCAGACCGTTTCGCAGGTTGGAATGTTTTTGTTTCATGTTCGTTTACTCGAAACCGACGGAGGTGCCCAGCGTAAAGACCAGGCCGCTCCCGTCATTGCTTGGGTTGTAGGTGCTTTGGGTCAAGATGTTATATTGTTGGGTCACCCCCGCGAATTGGGAGAAACTTGCGAGACGTTGGTAAACCCCGAATTGAAGGGCGAAATGCGGGTCGAAATAATAATCCGCACCCAGCCCAAAATCGAAAGCCAAGCCGGCCAGGGTCACTGAACCGATATCCCCATAAGCGTCCATGTCCGCGTTGGCGACCGTGATCCAAGGAAAGCCAACCCCAAAGTTCACGAAGGGCTGGATGTTTTGTTCGGTGAAAAAATACCTTTTAAAATCAACGTTAATGGATTGGTAAGTGGCCGAACCCTCGAACTGGGAAATGGTCGCGGAGGGGTTATTGTTGGGAAAATTAAGGGTGGCGGGGCCGAAGATAGCCGTGTGGTTGGAGGACCAATAACTGACTTCCACCGCGTAGGCATCCTCCCGATGGCCCAAAAGAAACCCGTAACCGAAATTCTGCTGGAGGGAGGGAAGAAGAAAAACCTCATAGGAAGGGATATCCGACCGGGCGTAATTGCTACCCGAAAACTCGCCCGTATTGCTCACGGTGATCGAGGTTCCGACGACCCCGATATAGGTGCGGGTATGGATGATATCGTTGGGATTGTCCGCCAAAAGGGCGCCCGCGAAGAGGGTAAACACCCCAAGACCTGTCGCCAGGGCTAGCAAGTTGAATTTCATGCTTATCAAAATCCTTCGATTACTTCTAAATCTCCCGCAGCTATTAGAAGCGGGGGCCACACACCGTTGGAATAAGGGCGACATTGTAGCCGATTTCCCTTAAAAACCAGCTTAAAAAGATGCCGCTCTTTGGACGGCCCATCACCCGGGAGGGTGTCAACTTTTTTGGCCTTTATTCCGGGAAATCCAAATTCCGAGCGTTATCAGGCCCAGGCTTAAAAGAATAAAGGGCCAAACCGGGAAAGCGCGGTCCCCAAGGGACCATCTCATATATAGGTAGGGCACCCAAGTGGCCAGGGCCAAAAAGTTCAAGTTCGCCGAGGCGTTCCGGGAAGGGGCCGGAACAGGTTTTTTTTCTGACTCCTGGGCCTGGCCGGGGGGAGTCAGACCGCCCGCCTGCCCTAGGTCCGCCACCTGGCGGTTGATCCGGTGGATTGCCACGACATTCTCGGAGATGGTCTGGTAGGAGATCCAAAGGGATCGGATATTGAGGGCCAAAGCCAGGACCATCAGGCTTCCATGGATCCAGGGAGCCAGGAAACCAGCCGCCACAGCCCCTCCCGCCGCCACAGCCGCCGCCATGGCCAGGATGGAAAGCATCAGGCTGGGATAGGCGCGGTTCTTGTATTCCTTGGTCTTCTCGACCCACTCCCCGCTCAAGCCCGTCTCCAAGACCTTCTTCTTGATGGTTTTACCGCTACCGATGAAGAAACCAAAGATCAGGCATTGCAGGAGCACGATGAGCAGGCCCAGAAAAAGCCCCCAAAGGGCGTGCAGGGGGATCGGTAATAAATGCCCGAACCCCGCTCCCAAGGTCACGATAAATAATAGAAGAAAGGTCGCGCTGACGCTGAGAAAAACTGTGGGCAAGAAGAAACCTTCTTTTTATAAAAGGGGATGGGAAACCTAATCGTGCCGGGCTTGGGCGAAAGACGCCGGAAGAACCGACCGGTTATTCCTTCAACCACTCCACCTGACCGCCGTCAATATGATAGACACAGCCCACGATTTTCAACAGGTCGCCCTGCTCCAACTGCCAGAGGGTGGGGCTCTGCTCGCGGATGGTCCGCATGGTGTTGATCACGTTGGTGCGAACCGTCGCGTCCAGCCGCTGGGTTTCGGTCAGGCTGGTCGCGGTGACCGCCTCAACCGCCGGTTGAAGGCGCCCATTCAGGTCCTCCAGGTTGAGGGACCGCCACAAAACCTCACTGGCCTTGGGATGATCGTGCTCCTTGATCGCTTGCTGGAGGGCCGTGCAATCGGTATGGCCCATGACGACCAGCACGGGGCAATGAAGACGGGTGGCCCCGTATTCAAGGCTTCCCAGGATGACTTTGTCTACGATGTTACCCCAGGCCCGGTTCACGTAAAGCTCCCCAGGCTTCATGTGGAAAACGACCTCAGGCGGCACACGGGAGTCCGCGCAACTGACGACCATGGCTTTCGGCAGGCCGCTTTTATACTTCAAATGGGCCATGTGATATTCATCACCGTCCTTGAGGGCCTTCATGATCTCTTGTTGGGTTTTTTGGACGTCGGCCGGAGCCAGTTCGCCGGTTCGCTCCCGGGCGCCCAAGGGGTGAATCGACAATAGAACCAACAATAGCCCCCCCATCCATAAAGCCCTGACCATACCGCCCTCCCGCCTTCTGAAATAATGAACCGCAGGGAAATTATATTCCCAAGAAGCTGCCCATCCCATCGGAAAGAACAGCTTTCAAGGCGAAAGACGGGAAGTTCTATGCCGTTTCGCCAGCAGGAAAGAAAAAGGGCTCGGAATGGCCCTTTATCGAAAAACCTCCTTCCCAAAGAGGGATGGCGGAGAACCGCCCGAAAAAGAATTTTCATTCTCCTGAAGCCCTGTTTACAATAACCGCTCCATTTGAACGGGGGAAACCATGCTTGATCCAAAATATGTGCGTGAACACGAAGCCGAAGTCCGCAAGGCCCTGGAAGATTGCCGTTCCAAGGTGGATCTCTCCCTTTACTTGGACCTGGACCGGCGCCGCCGGGACCTGATGATCTCGGTGGACAAGCGCAAGGCCCGGTTGAACCAGGCATCCGAGGAGATGGGAAAGCTAAAAAAAGAAGGCAAGGATATTTCGCCCTTCCAGGCCAAGCTCAAGGAACTCTCCAACGAAATCCAGCAAATGGACGCCGAAATCGCCTCGGTGGAGAAGGATTTCCATGAAATCGAGCTTCAGGTTTGCAACCTTCCCCATCCATCCGTTCCTGTCGGCGGGGAGGAGGCCAACCAGGAAATCCGCCGGGTGGGCGAACCGAAGAAATTCGACTTCAAACCCAAAAGCCACGACGAGATCGGTACGGCGCTCGGCATCCTCGATTTTGAGCGGGCGGCTAAAATTTCCGGCGCCCGGTTCTTCACGCTCGCTGGGTTTGGCGCCAAGCTGGAACGCGCCCTCACGAACTTTATGCTCGACCTTCACGCCCGAAAGGGTTACCAGGAAAGGGTGGTACCCCACCTGGTCAATTACGATTCCATGGAGATGTCCGGCCAATTCCCCAAATTCATCGAACAGGCCTTCGCCATCGAGAAGGACGGATTCTACCTGATCCCCACCGCCGAGGTTTCCCTGGCGAACCTGCACCGGGGCGAAACCTTTCCCGCCGGTTCCCTTCCTAAAAAATACATGGCCTACACTCCCTGCTACCGCCGGGAAGCGGGCAGTTACGGCAAGGACACCAAGGGCCTGATCCGCCTGCACCAATTCAACAAGGTGGAGCTGTTCCAGTTCGTGGAGCCGGACAAGAGCATGGAGGCTTTGGAATCCCTGACCGGGGACGCGGAGGATGTCTTGAAAACCCTGGGTCTCCCCTACCGGGTCGTGGTCCTGGCCACGGGCGACAAGAGTTTCAGCTCAACCAAAACCTACGACCTGGAAGTCTGGCTCCCCAGCCAAAACACCTACCGGGAAATTTCCAGCTGTTCCAACTGCACCGATTTCCAGGCGCGACGGGGCGGCATCAAGGTCAAGCGGGAGGGCGGCAAGCCCGAACTGGTCCATACCTTGAACGGCTCGGGTCTCGCGGTGGGCCGGACCTGGCTGGCCATTCTCGAGAATTACCAGCAGGCGGATGGCACCGTCACGGTGCCCGAAGCGCTTCAACCTTATATGGATGGTTTAAAAACTATTCCTCTAAAAAAGTCTTGATAGGACTTGGCCTCCCCGCTCCCCAATATGGGATAAAGTCCGTCTTTAATTTAAGAAATTACAAATAAAACCTTATTTTTCTACCCCTTCCGCTCCTAAATTTCCAACCCCGCACCAGAAACCCCTAAATCCCCGGGAGGGTTCTGCTACAATACAGGCTGTTTTTAAGCCAACGGAGGAAGCCCCGAATGCCGGAAAAAAACATGAAACCGATGAATGCCGTGCAACCCCGAATGTCCAGCGCCGGAAAACTGACGCTAGGTGTGGGAGTGGGTGTACTGGTGGCCGGTTACATGTTCCTGGCCACGGGTTCCATGACTCTGGCCCCCGTCTTGATCATCGGGGGGCTAATCACGGTCGGGATCGGCATTTATAATCTTTAAACTCGAGTTAAGGTTTTCATGTTTCCCCAGCCGCCCCAGTTGGTGCCAAGCGAGATTTGCCTGGAGTGCCCCGTTTGTTGCAGGTTCCCTGAAAAAAACGCCGCTTTGTCGCCCTTTTTTT
The DNA here is from genome assembly GCA_963771075.1 of candidate division FCPU426 bacterium. Classification (GTDB taxonomy): domain Bacteria; phylum Oederibacteriota; class Muellerivitia; order Muellerivitales; family Muellerivitaceae; genus CAVTWJ01. The sequence goes on from CAVYSE010000028.1 coordinate 172,507, forward strand.
TCCCGACCGAGCGTCAACCAGTGGATGCGATGCCTGTAAACGGTTCTTTTCGGGAGAAGGCGAAGGGCCTTCCCTCAAAGGCGGAACTTGTTCCTTGCGAGCATGGGTTCGCCTGTTCGTTTTTTGATCCTGGGGATCACACGTGCCGAATTTATCCGGCCCGCCCCCTGGATTGCGCGATGTACCCCGCGGTGGTGATGCAAAGTAAGGACCACCGCACCGTTTTGTTGGGCGCGGACACCAAATGTCCGGCCCTGTCGCGGAGTGAAGTGTCCGCGAAGCTGAAAAATTACTTAAATTGGATACAGCGATACTTGGAAAGCGCCGATCTCTCCTCCCTGATTCGTCAGAATCCTCAGTTCATCAGTGTCTACCAGGAAGAGGTGGTGGAGGTGCGCGAGCTGTCGCTGGGAAAGGCTTAACATATGGTCGCCACTTTACAGGCGCTCCAGCCCCCCCGGGCCATGCGCTGGGTGACTCGCTGGAGATGGATTTCGATTAGTTCATTTGTCCTTTGTGTTCTTACATACTTTTTGCATTGGTGGGGGATGGTTTTTTTTGGGATCCCGCTCCTATGCTTTGGGATTTATAGCTTCACGGTCGCCCAGCACAGAAGCCGAATCGTGGGCGAGGGGAGCGAGGGCGAGGCCATGACGGCCAAGGTCCTGGACGGCCTGCAAATGGACGCCAAGGTCCTCCATTCAGTGCAGTTCCAGTCGGGCGACAAGGCCCGGGAGCTGGACCACCTGCTCATCACCAACAACACCATGTTCGTCATCGAAACCAAGTACCTGCGGGGCCGCATCGCCGGAGAGGTTCTCGACCGAGAATGGACCCTCCATAAAAGGGCCCGCAAGACCCGATCCCGTTACAAACGGGGTTTTTATAACCCCTTAAAGCAGGTCGCGACCCAGATCTACCACCTGCGAAGCCACTTGGAAGCAAATCTGCCGCCCCGCTGGGCCCAGGAATGCTCCCAGATATGGATCCAAGGCGTGGTGGTTTTCGCCCATCCCCAGGGCGACGCCTCGGCGGTGGTCAGCCATGAACATGGGGTTGTGGAATTGCCCAACCTGCCCCAATACCTGGCCAATTACCGCCCACCTTCCAGGGCCCATCGCTTGAGTTACGGCCTGCGCCGAGAAATCGCGCGGGTCCTGACGGGCCAGTAAACCTGAAGCCCCGGAAAACCCGGGGCTTTTTTATTTCTGAGGCTGACTTGCCTACCCTTCCCCATGCCGATTTTTTTGACCGCATCGAGCCCTTGAACCCAAATCAAGACAATGGGTTGGATTGGTCGGAATCTCCCTTCGCGAACACCACATCCCTAAGCGGTTCCCTTCCTTCCTTTCTGATATGGCAGGATGAATTCGCCTACGCCTGGGCCGTCAAAAAAAACATCCATTTCATCCTGGCTCATTACAACAAATATGTTTATATGCCTGTCCCCCCCCAGCCCGTCACCGAGGAATCCTTGGCTTGGGCCTTCAGATACATGGCAAGCGTGAACGGCCCTGGGCCCGGCATCTCCCGTATCGAAGGCGTCACCCATTTGGGGTTGAAAAAGCCTCCAGTGGGCCCTTATCAGCCCCGGCCTATCCTGACCGAATATATCTACGACCGGTCCCATGTCGCTTCGCTTCAAGGCAACGACTTCCGTTCGCAAAGGGCTTTATTGAACCACCTGTTAAGGGAAGAAAATGTGCTTTTCCGCCCCTACCGCTCATCCGACCTGAAAGCCTGCTGCGAATTGTTTGAGCTTTGGAAAGGCCAGCGCCTGCCCGCCCTACAAGGCCAAATGGGGGAGAAAATGATCTTGTCCGCCCAGAAGGCCCACCTTCGGGCCCTTCTCCAAGGTGAAAGGGTTGGAATGTCCTCCTGGGTGGTTTTTGTCGGGGAAAGGCTGGCGGCCTATACCTCCGGCGCCCCCCTCAACCCCGAAACTTACGGGATCTTCCTCGAGGTGGCGGACCTTTCCGTCAAGGGCCTTTCCGCCTATGTTTTTACCACCCTTTGCCGCCAGTTGGAGGGATACCGCACCGTGAACACAGGGGACGCCGAGGGCCTGCCCCATTTGGCGGAATCGAAGGAACATTGGCATCCCATCAAGAAGCTTGCCTTATACGCGCTGGACCCCCTATAAAAATGAAGACGAAACCGGGATTTTGGTAAATTGGTCCGGCTTTTCACGAATTGGAGGCCCCATGGCGAAAAAATTGAATGTGAAATTTAAAAAAAAATCCGTCCAGCGGCTGAAAAAAAGGAACCCATCCGCGCTGAGCCGCCAAGCCCACCCCGCCCAACCCTCCCACCGGGTGCGGGTAGACTGGCACCAGTACTTCATGAACATCGCCACCGAGGTCGCCACCCGTTCGACCTGCGACCGCAAGCATGTGGGTGCGGTGATTGTTAAGGATAAGACGATCCTCTCCACCGGCTATAACGGAAGTGTCCGGGGCCTGCCCCATTGCGACGACGCCGGCCATATGATGGAAGACAACCACTGCGTGGCCACAATCCACGCCGAGGCCAACGCGATTATCCAGGCCGCCCGCAACGGGGTGAGGGTGGAAGGGGCCGACATCTACGTGACTGCCTCTCCCTGCTGGAATTGTTTCAAGATGGTGGCCAACGCGGGCATCAAATCGATCTATTACGGCGAGTTTTACCGGGATGACCGCATTTTCGACGCGGCCAAGAAATTGCGGCTTATTGTGGTGCAGATCAAACCCTGAATATTTCCCTTTGAAATGGCAAAACAAAATCCCAAAAGGATTTTTGTCCCCTGACGAAGGGAACAATAGGGAGGCCTGGGGAAACGCCCCTTTTCAAACGACTTTTTTGAATTCAAGGTTGTTCAATAATTGAATTCGGATACAATGAGCAACCCTGACAAACGGGAGGCAACCAAGGTAAAATCTTTCCGGTTGGAGGGTTAGTCCTAATTGGTAAGGCAGTGGACTTGAAATCCACCGGGGGAAACCCCTTGCAGGTTCGAGTCCTGCACCCTCCGCCAATTTTAAAAATAGAAGGACGAGAACCCGGGACGGTTTCGGGGAAACAGGCGTTTCCCCGGCGGTTAAAAAGGTGAACACGTGGGGAACTTACCATGTGGGCGCAAAACGCGGTTCGACGATCTGCACCCTCCGTCAACATTAAAACCACCGCGAGGAGTTACAAGCTAGGAGTGAGTAACTAAAATTTCCTAACCCAAACTTCAAACTCCTTTCTGTTTTTCCGGAGAGGTAGGCGAGGGCTTTGCCCCTGCAGAAGCGGGACTCAACTATTAAAAAGGAATAAAACGATAATTTTCGTTTGGTCCAGGCGACGGAGACGACTTACAGTCGCTCGGATCAGTTTAATATTACGGAGAGGTGGCCGAGCGGCTTAAGGCGACGGTTTGCTAAACCGTTGGAGGGGTAACACCCTCTCGAGGGTTCGAATCCCTCCCTCTCCGCCATTAAAACCCAGTTCCCCGGAGGGGGATTGGGTTTTAATGTTATTAGGACAGATTCAAACCCGGAAGGAGTTCGGGGAAACAACCGTTTCCCCGGCTGTTCAATGGGGTAACGTAGGGAGGACTTCCCCAATGAGCCCTTCGCGCGGGTTTCAAGCCATCCAGCAGTAAAAAAATACTGTTATAAAATTTTCAGCGGAATTTGGCACCCCTCTTCTACTTATATGTTTCAAAAACCAATAGGGGCCCAAGGGGTTGTGCCGTCCTCCACCCGGCCCAAAATCCTTCCCCTCTTTAATGTGGTTATCAGTTAAAATGCTTCAATTCACTTTTTGGGAGACGACCTTGAAACGTTACGCTTCTTTCCTTTCCACTTTCGCGTTATTGGGCTTTTTAACCTTGCTCCTGCCCGCTTGCGGTGGAAACGAAATCAAAGGCCAAAAGCCTCCCGAGACCGTTCTTAATTCCGATTCCACACCCACGCCGGAAGCCACCCAAGATTTCACGCTGGGCGCCAATCCAACCGCCACCCCCCAAGTCAGTTCCGGTGAGGACATGGACACCGCTTCTAGAAAATTAAGCAAATCGGTCGCCCGTTCCTATGCGGAGAAAATCGCCCGCGTCAAAGCTTCCCAATCCACCCAAAGCATCCAGGTATTGACCACCCCAACTCCTGAAATGACGCCGACCGCCGAGCCTGTCATGACCCCAACCGCCGTTGCCGCGCCCGCGCCACCGATGGAAACCACCACCAATACCCATCCGCGGAAAGGCCCCCATTGGATCCTTTGGCTGATCATCCTGATCCTTTTGGGCGGCGGCGCCTACTGGTACTGGCTGCGCAGCAAAGAGGACGATAACACTCCCTACCAGCCCCATCCCCCGGTGGGAGGACTTTCGCCCGTCAGCGGCTACACCGTCCGGAAAAAACCGGAGGCCCCTAAAAAACCTTCCTTCTGGAAGCGGAAACTTTTTTAATCCCCTCCGCCCATTCAAAATGATCGTCCCTTCGGAGCCTGAACGGTTTTTGGAGATTCTCCAGAAGGACCGCTGCCCCCTCTGCGTAATGGTCCAGCAGTACGGTTTCGACCATTTGAAATCCCTCCTCGAAGAAAGCGTGACCGACCCACACACACGCGACAGGCTCCATGCCTCCAACGGATTTTGCAACCGTCACGCTTGGCAAGGGGTCCATCAGCGGCAGGCCTTGGGGCTGGGACTGATTTATTCCGGTCTGTTGGAAAGGGGTATGAAAGCCCTTCTTCATCCACCCCGTTTCTGGAAAAGAACCCGGCCTCAAATTTGCCCAATCTGCCAATCCGAGGCCTCCTGTGAGCGGGTTTACGCCCGGCAATTCCTGGCGGGATGGTCCCAGTCCGAGTCGCTTCGCCAAACCTTCAAGGAAAAAGGCGTCCTTTGCGTGCCCCATTTAAGAATTCTCTTGTCCCTGAAGGCCTCCCCGGCCGTGCGGGAGGATTTAAAACAACAGGGCCTGGCGGCCCTGCAAAGGGTCGGGAAAGATTTGAATGAATTCCTCGCCAAACAGGATTATCATCGAATTAAGGAAAAGTCCGGTGCGGAAGGCGATGCCTGGGTCCGGGCCGTGAGGTTAACTTGCGGCGAACGGGAATAACCCATACCCCACCAAGGTAACCCCTTTTCCTTATTGTTCCGGAAACCGTAACCATCGGGAGCCCAAACATGGCCGAGCCCCTCCAATACAAGAACAACAAAGACTGGGGTGTCACGGACTATTATTTCATTGACCTGGTGGTCATGCTGGCCTCTTCGGTGAAGATCGACCTGGGCGAACTTCCCCATCCCTATTACAAAGATAAGGACATCAACCTCGCCCGGGCCAGAATCACCATCAACATGATCTCCTCCCTGGTCAAGAAAACCGGCGGGAACCTGAACATCGAGGAGAAAAAAGTCCTTCGGGAAGTGCTGGAAGATCTCCAAAAAACCTACGTGGAAAAAAGCCAGGAACCCGTCCGTTCCTCCGGCCCCACCAACCCCAAGACGCCTAGCCGGCCCTTGATCCCCACCCCTCCGGCCACGAACACCACAACCAACGTGAAGGACTGGATTCACCTCGTCCAGCAGGAAATCGCCAAGAAAAAACAGGCCCCTCCGCCCAAATAAACCCTTGTTCTACCTTTTCAAGCTTCTCCCCTTCCACCGGCCCCCGCCGGTCATGAACCAACGCGCGGAATTTAACCCGATGAGGGCAAAGAGGAAAGACCCCAGGGGATGAAATAAAACCGACACCCGGCTCATTTTATAATGCCATGCTTGGAACCACCGGACGCACCACTGGGCGCAAGCCAGGGTGAGCGCCGGGAAAAACCATTTCGAATCCGGCCCCAGAAATAACAAAAGGTATGGTGCCATACCGATCCCAAGTAGCACCCCCAGCACCCCCGCCATCCTCGGGACCGAGAAACCGGCGGCCGGAAACATGTTCTTCGAGAACCCCTCCCAGACCTCCCGGGCGCTTCCATACATTCGGCAATGGGTGAATCCGCTTCCGTCCCCCAGCAACACCCGGAAACCACCCCGAACCAACGCCCTTCCCAAGCTCAAATCCTCCACGATCTCATTTTTAACGGCCCCATGGCCTCCCGTGGCCCAATAAGCTTTTTCCCTCACAAGAATGAACTGCCCCCCGACCCCCGCGAACTTTCGGAAGAAACTCCGCGGATTCAATGCCCAGGCCCCCGGTAGATAGGCCACGAGAGAATAAACCATGACCGGGACCACCAGTTTTTCCATCCAGGTTTCCGTGACCTGCTCATTCATCAGGGAAAGGACATCCGCATCCCGGTTCAAAGCGAAGTGGACCGACCTCTTGAGCATATCGGGGTCATGCCAGGTATCGGCATCGGTGAAGAGAAGCCAATCTCCCTTCGCCTTGGCCGATAGCTGATGGCAGGCCCAGGGCTTGCCGAGCCAGCCTACTGGAAGCTCCTTCCCCGCGAAGACCCGCAGGCGTTTATCCTGGCGCGCGTAAGAACGCAGGAGCGGCATGGTCCGGTCCGTGGAGCGGTCATCCAAGACCAATATTTCATAATCCGGGTAATCCTGACGTAGGAGGCTTTCAAGAAGGGGCCGGATGCGTTTATCCTCGTTTCGGGCGGGGACAAGAATGGATACCTTGGGCCACTTTTTGCGGGCCGCCGGCACGCCCGGGACTTTTTCAAAAAGAAGAATGTTCTGCCAAGCGCAAAAGAGCAGCCACAGGGAGATCAAAAACGCCGAAGCGAATATCAATTCCATCTCCTTTTCAATGGCTTGTCATGGCATAAAAAAAGGGAGGCTCCCTTGGGAACCTCCCCTTCCCTTTTAAGCTTGAACCTTAGTTTAAGGTTTTCTTTCCGGGCGTCCAGTTGCAACCCGTCAGCTTGCCGGTCTCGAAGGCGGCCAAGGTGCGGATGGTCTCATCCACGTTGCGGCCGACCGCCGTATCGTTGATCGTGGCGTGCTTGAGGTTCCCGTCCGGATCGATGACGAAGGTGCCGCGCAAGGCGATCCCCTTATCCTCGATTAGGACGCCGTAAGCGCGGGAAATATGGTGGGCCGTGTCCGCCAAATGGGGGAACTTCAACTTGCCCAGGGTCGGCGATTCCTGCCAGGCCTTGTGACTGTACACGCTGTCGGTGGAGCAGGTGATAACCTCGGCCCCCAACTTCTTGAACTCCTCGTATTTCTCATTGAAACCCTGGATTTCGGTCGGGCAAACGAAGGTGAAATCGAGGGGATAAAAGAACAACACCACCCACTTTCCCTTGTAATCGGAAAGCTTGACTTCCTTGAACTCCCCGTTCGGCAACAGGGCCTGACCCTGGAAATCCGGCGCTTTTTGTCCCACTTGTACTGACATGACGTCCTCCTTGAAATAATAAACGGTTTTTATGCCCCCGGGGCGTCAACCCCTTCAGCGGTTTTAGGCGCGGGCCTGAACCGACAACCCACCCCATTTGATCCATCCCTCCCGCAGGGAGAAACCCCCGAAAAAGCTTTGGGAGTCATCCCGCAGGGAACGGAAAATATCCCTACCCTTCCTCAAGTCCCCGCTTGCCTTGCCTTTTTCCGGCGCATTCCCGGCAAGTGCCCCTGAAATGCACTGAATAATCCAACACCTCGAAATGAGCCGATCGCGCGGGGGATAACCGCAAGGGTGGCAATGATTTTTCTTCCAGGTCCATCACCTTGTGGCAGGAAAGGCATGTCAGGTGATGATGCCTTTCGGTATTGGGGTCATAACGGGCAGCCGAACCCATGTGGCTCGCCTTATGGATCACCCCCATATCGACCAAGGTATCCAGAACCCGGTAAACAGTCGTTCGGGACAAACTGGGCATTTGGGCCGTGACCGCCTCAAAAACCTGGTCCGCCGTGGGATGGTCCTCCCGGACCGCCAGGGACTCCAGGATGACCCGGCGCTGTACGGTCAGGGGCACCCCCTGTTCCCGGCACAATTGCTCAAAGTGAGCCATTTTTTCCTGGGAAAACTGGGGGGATTTCATAGATGGTAATATATACCATTTGATATTTATTGTCAACTCCCAAAAGGCACCTTGGGATGCCGGTACCTTGTTCCATCGGGGTGGAAAAATCCAGGGATAGGGGATTAATTCTTTGTTAAGCGAAGACGCTTGAAAAGGCGTCGGGTGATCCGGGGCCAATTTTTCCACCGATCGGTTACCATCCGGTCCGCTCGAGAAGTCTTTAGTCGCCCCTACGGGGAGTGATCCTGTGAGGCCAAACCCTCTCCCCATCAATTAGGGGCCGCCCCTCCCCTATCCTCCATCCGGTTGAAAAACGCGGGGCCGACTGATATAGATGGAAGGGGCCCAGGGGCCATTTTCCGTTCCCTACCGGACAAATCCCGAGTGACTTGGATCGTTTCCCGAGATTTTGCGGCGCCTTGGTCGTTCATGAAACAATTTAAGGAAGGAACCACATCCATGCCTGAAGGCGAATATCCCATCAAGCTCATATCCGTGGAGGAAGCCAATTTGCTCCTTCCCCGGATACGCAGGGCCCTGGCTTCCCTGCGCGAACTTCGGCAAAGAGTCCTTCGAACCCAAGCCCAGATCGAGATCGAGGAGATGACGGGATCGGGGCCCGATCGGAATTTGTCCCCCTCCGCCGAGGCGGCCATCGCCAGCCAAATGGCCGGCCTGCAGGACTTAAGCCGCCACTTTGAGGGTTTGATGGAAGAGCTTCAATCCCAGGGCGCCTTTTTGAAGGACTTGGAAACCGGTTTGGTGGATTTTTACAGCCGCCGCGGCCCGGATATTATTTTCTTGTGCTGGAGGGAAGACGAGAAGGAAGTCGGCCATTGGCATCCCCTGGAAGGGGGATTCCGGAACCGCCAACCCCTCTAAGCCGGCCTTTCCCGTCCGGGTTTAACCTAACCTCCCCTTCCCTTGCGAAAATCTTGCTCTTAAGATGGGGTGCTTTTGAAGCGTCCTTTCCTGTTGATGGAAGCCTCAATTAATCCCAAAGGGGAATTTTATGCCTTCAAATTTCGACTCCGCCGACCAATCGGCCATTAATGCCATCCGCCTTCTGGCGGTGGATGCCACCCGCCAGGCCGGCTGCGGCCATCCCGGCATGCCCATGGGCATGGCCCCCGTCGCCCACGTGCTATGGTCGCGCTTCCTCAAGCACAACCCCTCCAATCCCCATTGGTTTAACCGGGACCGTTTCGTTCTTTCGGCGGGCCACGGTTCCATGCTCATATATTCCCTCCTGCACCTGCATGGCTACGGACTTTCTCTGGAGGACTTGAAAAATTTCCGCCAATGGGGCAGCAAGACCCCCGGCCATCCCGAATACGGCCATACCGAAGGCGTGGAAACCACCACCGGCCCCCTTGGACAGGGTGTTGCGACCGCGGTGGGAATGGCCATGGCCGAGCGGATTCTCGCGGCCCGCTTCGGGGACGAGCTGGTCGACCACCGCACCTGGGTCATCGCCTCGGATGGCGACCTGGAGGAAGGGGTGTCCCACGAATCCTGTTCCCTGGCCGGGCACCTGAAGCTCTCCCGGCTCAAGTTGATCTACGACGATAACCACATTTCCATCGAGGGCGACACCAACCTGGCCTACAGCGAGGATGTTTTGAAACGCTTCGAGTCCTACGGCTGGCATACCCTGCGGGTCACGGACGCCAACGACCTGGCCGAGGTGGAAAAGGCCATGGCGGAGGCGGTGGCCGAGAAGGAAAGGCCGACCCTCATTGCCGTCCGAAGCCACATCGGCTATGGCAGCCCCCTGCAGGACAACGCCAAGGTCCACGGCAGTGCCTTACCCCCGGATATGATCAAAGCCACCAAGGAATTCTTTAAATGGCCCCAGGAACCCGCTTTCTATATCCCTGAGGAAGCCAAAAAACGCTGTTTGGAATCGATGGAAAAAGGGAAAAAAGCCGAACAAGCCTGGAACCAAAAAAGGGACACCTACGCCAAGGCCGAACCGGAAAAGTTCCGCCCCTTTGAACAGGCTCTGGCCAAGGAACTGCCGAAGGATTTGGACTCCAAGCTTCCGGTCTTCCCCGCGGACGAGAAGGGACTGGCCACCCGATCGGCTTCCGGCAAGGTCCTGAACGCCATCGCGAAGGAAGTTCCTTATTTTTATGGGGGCTCAGCCGACCTGGCGGGTTCCAATGACACGACGATCGAGGGCGGCGGGGATTTCCTGGCCGGCCAATACCAGAACCGTATTTTCCATTTCGGCATCCGGGAACACGCGATGGCCGCCGCCTTGAACGGCATGGCCCTGCACGGGGGAGTGATCCCCTTCGGCGGGACCTTCCTGATGTTCAACGACTATATGAAGCCCGCCTACCGGCTGGCCCACCTGATGGGCATTCAATCCATCTTCGTCTTCACTCACGATTCCATCGGCCAGGGTGAGGACGGCCCTACCCACCAACCGGTCGAAACCCTTGCCGCCATGAGATCCATCCCCCATTCCTGCGTTATCCGCCCCGCCGACGCGAACGAGGTTACCTACGCCTGGAAAGTGGCCCTTGAGCGCAAGAACGCTCCGACCACCCTAGTCTTGACCCGACAAGCCGTTCCTATTTTCGACCGCTCCAAGTTGTCGCCCGCTTCGGGCCTCTTACAAGGCGCCTATGTCCTGTCCGAAGCCAGGGAGGGCAAACCGCAGGTGATTCTCATCGGAACCGGTTCGGAGGTTCAACTTTGCCTCAAGGCCCAGGAAATACTGGAAAAGGACCGCATCCCAACCCGGGTCGTGAGCGCTCCCTCCCTGGAACTTTTCTCAGCCCAATCGGATGACTACCGTGAGCAGGTGCTTCCTTCCGCGGTCAGGGCCCGCGTGGTCGTGGAAGCCGCGACTCAATTCGGTTGGCACCGCTGGGCGGGGGACAAGGGCCGATTCGTGACCCTGGAGCGGTTCGGCGCGAGCGCGCCCGGGCCCGTGGTTATGAAGAACCTGGGTTTCACCCCCGAAAAGGTGGTGGAAGCCGCAAAGGACAGCCTCAAAAGCTGACCGCATAACCTTGATTCCCATATATGAAAGTACGGCATGTTCACCACCAGCCACGCCATCCTCAACTCCGCCCTATTAGGCCGGAAGGATAAGCCCGGTCGTCATGGACCCGCCTTTTGGGGAGCGGTGGCCCCAGACCTGCCGATGCTCCTTTTTTTCTTCCTCATTCCGGCCCTGGGCCATCTGGCCCATCTTTCCCTTCCCAACCGGTTTTATTACTTTCCCTATTACCGTTCCTTTATTGACTGGGCCCATTCCGTTCCCCTGGCCCTAGCCGGCTTTCTCCTGTTCCTTTGGCTCAAGAAAGAATGGGGATGGATCTTTTTCCTAAGCATGTTCTTGCACGACCTGGAGGATTTTTTCGTCCACGCAACCTACCCCCACGAGCATTTCCTGCCCTTCAGCCACTGGAAATTTTATGGTCCCCTGTCTTATTTCGATCCCGCCTATCACGGGGCTGTTGTGGCCCCCATCGAATGGGCTTTGGTGATTCTTTGTTCCTGGATTCTGTATAAAAGGGACGTTCAACCCCGGGTTCAGCTTCTCCTCTTAACGGTCGTCATTTTCCAGGGAACCTGGTTGGTCTACGCATTCACAAGTTTTCACTGGTAGTTTTTCACCCCAATAAGTCTTTCGAATTGAGGGTGATCAATTTAAGCTTGAATTTGAATTGCCGAATGTGGGAAAGTCCCGCAGGATTATTTCACTTCAACCGGGGGGATTTCATGAAAGTGGTTTGCTTTGACTTGGAGGGTGTGCTAATCCCTGAATTTTGGGAGGAGTTCTCGAAATTCACGGGGATTCCCGAACTCATGAAAACGACCCGGGACGAGCCCGATTACGACAAACTGATGAGGATGCGGATCGGGATATTGAAAGAACACAACCTGGGCATCAAGGAAATCCACCAAATCGTCTCAAAGATGGAAGCCTTGGAAGGCGCCAAGGAATTTTTGGACTGGTTGAGGACCAGGGCGCAGGTGGCCATATTGACCGGAAGCTTTTACGACTACATCGATCCGCTTATCGAAAAAATTGGAAATCCCTTCACCTTCGCCAACTCCCTGGTTCTCGACCCAAAGGGGATGGTTGTGGATTACAAGCTCCGGGAGCCGGACGGTAAAATTGAGGTCATTAAGCGCTTCAAGGAAACTGGGTTCGGCACCATCGCAGTGGGGGATTCCTTCAATGACGTCAAGATGCTCAAGGAAGCCGATACGGGTATCCTCTTCAAGGCCTGCGAGGCGCTGAAACAGCAGGAACCCCAAATGCGTCGGGCGGAATCCTATGAGGAATTAAAAGGGATATTGGAACAACTCCTTTAAGAATGTCGGGAACAAATTCAACGAAATCGTGTCCAATCCTATAAAGACGGGCCAATATCCGGAGGGGGTTTTCCATGAGAATCGCTTACATCTTGCTTTGTTTGATTCCCTCGCTTGGGTTCAGCGAAGTGGCTGTGACGGCCTACAACGACAACTTGGGGGTCATTCGGGAAACCCGGCCCTTTGAGTTGAAAGAAGGAACCCAGGCCCTTCGATTCCAGGATGTGGCCTCCCAGATCGACCCCACCTCCGTGGCCCTCAATGGCCCCGAGGGATTCCAGGTGCTGGAGCAGAATTACGATTACGACCTGGTCTCTTCCGACGTCCTCCTCCAAAAATACATTGGCGAAACCCTTTCAGGCTTCGACAAGGCCGGCAAGGCGTACGAGGGAAAGCTTTTTTCCTTCGATGGGAACCAGTTGGTCCTGGGACTCAAGGACGGCGGGGTACAGATGCTCAACCGTTCCGAACTGGTGCGCCTCGATTTTCCCGACCTTCCCGGAGGCTTGATCCTTAAACCCACCTTGGTTTGGAAGGTTAACTCCCCCTTATCGGGCGAGAAACCCCTGACCCTCACCTACATGACCACGGGCTTGAGCTGGCATTGCGAGTACGTCGCCAAGGTGTCGCCGGACGAGAAAAAACTGGACTTGAACGGCTGGGTATCGCTGGATAACCAGTCCGGGGCCAGTTATAAGGAAGCCCGCCTGAAGCTCGTGGCGGGGGATGTGAACCGCGTTCAAGCGCCTCCCCGCCCGATGATGATGAAGGCCATGGCTGCCATGCCCATGGCTGACGGCAATGTCCAATTCGAGGAAAAATCCTTTTTTGAGTACCACCTCTATACCCTCCAGCAACCTACGGACCTTTTGGATAAGCAGGTCAAGCAGGTTCAATTGCTCCAGGCTTCCAGCGTTCCCGTGCAAAAGAAATACACTTACGACGGAAGCCGGGACGATAAAAAGGTCAAGGTCACGTTGGAACTGGATAACAAAGAGGCCAACGGCATGGGCATGCCCTTGCCTGCGGGAAAGATCCGGGTCTATAAAGCCGACACCGACAAGACCGACCAATTCATTGGGGAGGATTCTATCGACCACACCCCCAAGGACGAAAAGGTTCGGGTGAACATGGGCAACGCCTTCGATGTGGTGGGGGAACGGAAGGTCATGGCGGTGCGTCGCGCCGGGTCCCAAACCAACGAACAGGACATCGCGATCACACTGCGCAACCATAAGAAAGATGACATCCAGGTCGTGGTGACCGAGCATGCTTGGGGCGATTGGCAGGTGACCCGGAAAAGCCAGGCTTTCCGCAAGAAAGACGCTTCCACCCTCGAGTTCGACGTGCCAGTCGCGGCCGATGGAACCGCCACGGTTACCTACACCCTCCACATCGGCACCCTGGAAGGCCCCCAACCGGCCGATGCCCCGGATAACCCTTAATTTAAGCCGCTATTTCCCAGTGTTTTATTAACTTCCCTTACTCATCTTGAACGCCCTTTTGCCGTTAGGTTCTTTATGCGGTTGCGTCCAATCCCAAAATTTATCAGTCGATTATTTCCCGTCCTGATTCTGATTTTCCTCGGTACGGCTCCACCCGTCCAGGCTGGAATTTCCAGCCAAGGGACCGACTTTTGGGTCACCTTTCCCCAGGGTGTCAGCGCCAATGACATGCAATTATTCATCACCAGTGCGTTGGGAGCCTCCGTTACCATCCAGGCCCCGGGCCCGGGTTTTAACACAACCGCGACCGTGGCCCCGGGCGGCGCGGCCACCATCCTTCTCCCCCCCTCGCTCGAAGCCACCGCCACCGACGGGATCCAATCCATCGGAATTCAAGTGACCGCCTCGAACCTGATATCCCTGTATGGTTTTAATTACATCCCCCAGGGGACGGGCGCTTTCCTGGCCCTTCCCGTGGAGGCTCTGGGGACCCGTTATTTGGTTTCTTCTTATTACAACGAATCGTATGAAGGCAACTCGATCCTGGGGAGCGAGTTCGCGGTCGTGGCCGCCCAGGACTGCACCCACGTCACCATCACGCCCCGGGTTAACTTGGGAACCCACCTCGCCAATACCCCTTACGGAGTGACGTTGGGGCAGGGCCAGGTTTACCAGCTTCAAGACCAGCTGTTGAACACGGACCTGACGGGCACCCTCATTACTTCGGATAATCCCGTGGCCGTCATCGGCGGACACCTCTGTGCCTACGTGCCGCTCTATACCCCATCCTGCAACCTTCTTGTCCAGCAGTTCTGGCCCACGCAATGGTGCGGCACCCGTTTCGTGACCATGCCCTTCTACTCCAGGTCGAACGGGGACACCTTCCGGGTCCTGGCCACGGCCGACGGGACCAGCGTTCAAATCAACGGGATGATCGCCAGCTTGAACCAGGGCCAATGGTACGAGACCACCGCCAGCGTTCCCCTCTACGTCACCGCCAATAATCCGGTCTACCTGGTTCAATACGCCAACGGCCAGGAATGGGACGGCGATCCGAACGCGGACCCCACCATGATTTCCATCCCGCCCATCAGCGAGTTCGCCTCGAATTACCAGGTGGCCAACGAGTCCCTGAGCTTCACCGGTAATTACGAGAACCTGCTGGCGCCCACCGCATCGGCGGCTTCCATCTCCATTGACGGGACGGCCTTTCCTTCCGCTTATTGGACCCCCATTCCCGGGAGCGGCTATTCGGGGATTCAAGTTTCGGTGGCCGTGGGTGTACAACGTTCGACCGGACCCGTCCCCTTTGGGGTGATCGCCTATGGTTTCGGTTCCGCCGACGCTTATGGCTATCCGGGCGGGGTTTCTTTCACCAGCAACACACCGGTTCCCACCCAAACGCCCGGGGCGCCTTGCTTTACCCTCACCTTCAGCCCCACCCCCTCGATGACCTCCACATCCACCCCCAGCCTTTCCCCGACCATTACGCAAACCCGCACAGCCACCTCTTCCCCTACCCCAACCTCAACGCCCACTTCAACGCGTACTCCCACCCTAACCTTCACCCGCACCTTCACCTCCACCCCCACCGTTACTTCCACTCCCAAGTTCACGTCCAGCCCTACCATCACGGGCACCCCAACCGATTCCCCAACTCCTACCGAGACGACCACGGTAACCCTTTCCCCGACATTCACTCCCACGGGCACCTGTACCCCCACCCTCACTCTGACGCAAAGCCCCACACCTTCCAATACTTCAACCTGGACTTCGACTTTTACCCCAACGGGAACACCCACCTTCTCCCCAACTCCCACGACAACACCATCCATCACGGTTAGCCCCAGCCCTACCCCTACGGGTTCTCCCACCTCAAGCTGGACCCCATCTTCCACCCCAACTCCCAGCCTAACGCCAAGCCCAAGTTCCACTATTACCGGCATTTTCACGGAGACCTATACTCCGGCGATTACCGTAACTTTGAGCTCAACGCCCTCTCCAACCTTTACCCTTTCGGCATCCCTTACCCCCAGTTGGACCCTATTCACTGCGACTCCAACCCGGACAGCAAGCCCTACCCCCACTCTTATCCCTACCTTATCAAATACGATCACCGACAGCCCCACCGGAACGCCCTCGCCCATTCCCACAACCACTTCCCCACCCTCTCCGATGCCGACCTCAACTTCGGACCCTACCTTAACCCCAACCTCATCGGCCACTGTTTATCCCTTTCCAACCCCATCCGCCACTCCCACGCCAAACGACTCGGTGACGACTGCAGCTTCCCCCACCTCCACGCCCAATTGGAATACTTGCCCGATCGAAGTATGGCCCGACCCCTTCAACCCTGACCATGCGGTGGGAGGCGTATTGAAGGTGTCTTGTCTGCCCCCCGGTGCTTATGTGGATTTCTACACCGTCTCGGGTGAAAGGGTTCAACGGGTCCAGGAAACCAACGGATTGGCCCTGTGGAGCGGGCTCAACCGGTATGGTTCTCCCGTCTCAAGCGGAATTTATTACTACGTTGTTATTTCTGGCGGAAATACGCTTCTGGAGGGAAAAATTCTTCTGTCGAGGAACGAATAGTGGGGGGAAAGCCGGAAACCGAAACGCCCGGAAATCCATCCCTACTTTTTCAGCTTTTTCCCCGCGGCGGCGTCCAGCAAAAAGTCGAACTGGCCATCCGTGGGGCGGATGTATTGGATCGGATATTTCGGAGGGTCCTTCGGGCCTTCCAAAACTTCCTTCACCCTCTCCGCTTTCTTGTCCCCTTCCACCAGGACCATCACCATGCGGGCGGCGTTCAAAACCGGAAGGGTCAGGGTCACCCTTTCCTTGCGTTCGGCATCGACCTGATAACCCACCACCCATTTATCCGTCTCGTTCAGGTACTGCACGCCGGGAAACAGGCTGGCGGTATGTCCGTCCTCGCCCATTCCTAAAAGGACAAGGTCAAACCTGTGGAATTTTGGTTTCCGTCCCGAAAAATTTCAATAGCCTCGTTTCATAAGCCGAAGCCGCCTGGTCCACCGGCAAAACGCCCTTGGTCATGGGAAAAATATTTTCCTTGGGGATTTTCACCTTGGACAAGAAGGATTCCTGGGCCATCCGGTAGTTGCTGTCCGGGTGGTCCAAGGGCACATGGCGTTCGTCCACCCAGAACACGAAGGTCTTTTCCCAGGGCATGAGGTTCAAGACCGGCTCCTCGGTGAGCTGCTGGAACAATCCCTTGGGAGTGGTTCCCCCCGAGAGGGCCAGAATAAACCTTCCCCGGGCATCCACCGCTTCCCGGGCCCGCATCATCACGACCGGAGCGGCTTCCTCGAACAAAATTTCCTTCGTGGGATAAACCCGGACTTCGGGGTTAAATACGGGAACCTTCGGCCTCGATGGGGTTTTGGGGGTGTCTTTTAACGCGCGGGAATGGGGTATCTTTTTTACGACGGTCATTTTATTTTTGGCTTTGGGTTGGCTTTTCTTCTTGAGGACGACGGCTTTCTTGGCTGGGCTCATATTTTCATTTCCCCCGGGAACAGGAAGGGCCGGGCCTGAACTCCCGAATCCAACGGCCCGGCGGGGGATAGGGGAAAAGGAGGAGGCAACCTCCTAACCTTCGCATTGTAGCAACGGGAAGAGCCCCATTCCAACCGGCGGAGGGCTTGTCGAGGCGATTGTTCCGTTAAATCCGTGCCTTTTCCAGTATGGAGCTCGCCACTTTCATCATCTTTTCAAAAGCGGTGTCGGTTTCCAAATGCCGCAAGCCCAGGGAGAGCAGCTCATAGGTGTGCAGGTGCTCGAAAGTGACCGTGCGCGAGAAGGTCGTCCGGCTTTCCACCTGGGCCCGGGCCTTGACGCTAAAGGGATCCTCCGCCCGGTCCACGGTGAAAAGGCCGGGTTTGTCCCCGCCCGTGGCGAGACCGACGGAATAAATACGGTCCTTGAGTTCGTCCTGGACGGGAACAGGTTCAAGTCTCACGAAGACCTCGCCCTGGGGCCCGTTAAATTTCAACTCTTTCGGATTGGAAGCGATCGGGGGACCCGCGTAACGCCATCCCAGCTGGGCGGCCAGCCAGCAGGCCAGGTAAAAGGGCCTCACGGGTTGGGCCGGAGCCCCGAACTTCACGGTGACTTCCCTTATCCGGGGAAGGTATTGGGCCCACTCCCCGTCGAACAATTCGGCGATGAGCGCCCGCCAGCGGTTCAGCCTCACCCAGTTCAGGTCCCCCAGGTGGACGCGAGGATAGGTCCCCTTCCAGGTTTCGGCGAGGGTCACCAGTTGATTCACGAAGCCAGCGAAGCGGGAGGAATCCACCCAGACCCGGGTGGATTCTCCGGCCATCTGGCTGAAAAAGGGATGACGGGGTGCCAGGGCCCCCGGCCACCAGAATTCCACCGGGAGATCGGGCAATAGGTTCGAGAAGGCCAGCCCGTAAAGATGTTCCATGGCGTCGGGCCGGGCCACCAGCTGCACCAGCTCGCAGCAAACCCTTTTCTCTCGCTCTTGGAACAGGAAACAATGGCCAGAAAGCATGGGCGTGACGGAGGGAAGGGGTTCCTCACCGTCCTCTTCCCCCGGGCGCACCAATAGATACCGGCCCGGGTGGATCTCCGCCAGGTGGTGCAGGGTCCTTTCCACCCGGAAGGCATCCGTGGGGTTCTCGGTGTAGGACACCAGGTTGGTGGTATAGACCCGCTGAAGCCCCAGGTCCTTTTCCTTATCCCCGGGCAGGGCCTTCCATAATTCGGCCAGGTCCTTCTCGATCCGCTGGGCTGTTAACGCCATAAAACACCTCGAAAGTCAGTCCGCAGCCGGCAATCCACTGCCGACAAAGACAAAACGTTCTATTAGATTTTCTTTGCGGTCACCGCAAAGGTGACGGTTTTTCTCTTTTCCTGTCGACTGTCAACTGCGAACTGCCAACTTCCTTTAAAGGTGCCGCCATTCCCGCCAGGGCTGGCCCAGCAGGGCGTTCGCGGATTCCGGCCCCCAGGTGCCCGCCTCGTAATTGGGGAAATATTCCTTGGGCCGGGTGGTCTCCCAGGCGTTCAAGATCGGCATCACCGCGCTCCAGGCCGCCTCGGCCTCGTCCCCGCGGATGAAAAGGGTGGCGTCCCCCAGCATGCAGTCGAGCAAAAGCCGTTCGTAGGCCTCGCTGGTGCCTTCCGCGAAGCTGGTGTTGTAGCGGAAGTCCATGTTGACCGTGCGCACTTCCATCGTCATGCCCGGCACCTTGGTCTCGAATTTCAGCGTGATGCCCTCGTCCGGCTGGATGCGCACCACCAAAACGTTCGGCGAGAGCTCGCCCAGGTTGCCTTTGAAAAGCAGGTTGGGCGGTTCCTTGAATTGGATGGCCACCTCGGTGGCGCGCTTGGGAAGCCTCTTTCCCGAGCGCAGGAAGAATGGCACCCCATGCCAGCGCCAGGTATCGAGGAAGACTTTCACCGCCGCGTAGGTGGGGGTGGTGGAAGAGGGCTTCACCCCCTCCTCCTCCCGGTAGCCCGGTACCTTTTCGCCCGCCCAAAAAACCCGGGCCGTACTGGCCCCGCACCGCCCATTGTTCCACTTCCCCCTCGGGGATGGGGCGAATGGAGCGCAAGTATTTTCAGTTTCTCGTCCCGGATGGCGTTGGCCTCGAAGGCCGCGGGAGGTTCCATGGCCACCAGGCACAATCACCTGCAAGAGATGGTTCTGGAACATGTCCCGCATGACTCCCGAGGATTCGTAATAGCCCGCCCGGCTTCCCACGCCCAGGTCCTCGCAGGCGGTGATCTGCACATGGTCCACGTAGCGGCGGTCCCAGATGGGCTCAAAGATGGAATTGGCGAAGCGCATCACCAGGAGGTTCTGCACCGTTTCCTTTCCCAGGTAATGGTCGATGCGGTAGATCTGGTGTTCCTGGAAAGCTTCCTTGACCTGCCGGTTGAGTTCCTGCGCCGTGGTAGGTCCCGGCCGAATGGCTTCTCGATGACCACCCGGGCATAGCCCTTCTCTTCCTTACTCAAACCCGCGCCCTTGAGATTCGTGATGATGTCCTTGAAGACGTTGGGAGGGGTCGAGAGATAAAAGATGCGGTTTCCCTGGGTGCCGTTCTTGGCGTCCAGTTCATTCAAGAGGCCCGCTAGGGCGGTGAAGGCCGAGGGGTCGTCATAGGCCCCCGCCAAGTAATGGAAATTCTGGGAAAAGCTGTCAAAGAGGGCGTCTGAAAGTCCGGGCTCAGCCTCCTTTAAGAAGTCTTTCAAGCGGTTCCGGAATTCCTCATCTTTGAGCTTGGAGCGGGAAATCCCAACTAGGTTGAAGGAAGCCGGAAGCTGGTGTCGGCGGTAAAGGTCAAAGAGGGCGGGAACAAGCTTCCGCTGGGTCAAGTCCCCGGAGGCACCGAAAATGACCAGGGTGCAGGGGACCGGCACCCGGTCGGCAAAGAGTCCTTCACGCAAGGGGTTTTCCAAGGATGAGCCAGCGGGCATGTGAAACCTCGGGGAAATGGAATTGGAATGGGCATTACCTTAACGATGGCGAGGGAGGTTTTCAATCCGGGGAAAAAACATAACAAGGCCTTTACTTTGCCTGCTTTCCCGCCCCATCTTGGGGAAAGGGAGGATGGAACCATGACTGACTGGGAAAAAAGGGTTCAGGGCAATGCCGAGGGCAACTTTTTCGTCGATTCCACCTGCATCGACTGCAACACCTGCCGCCAGTTGGCCCCCGCGATTTTTGAGGACGGCGGGAATACTTCTTTTGTCCGGGTCCAGCCCCATACCCTCAGCGAGATCCGTTCCGCAACCCAGGCCCTCCTGGCCTGCCCCACAGGTTCCATCGGGACCCGGGGACCCAACGGGACTTCCGAAATCCTCGCCGATTTTCCCCTTCCGATCGAAGAAGGAGTGTTTTACTGCGGATTTAATTCCTCGAAATCCTTCGGCGGAAACAGCTACTTTATTCAGCATCCCGAGGGTAACTGGCTGGTGGATCCCACCAAGTTCCTTCCCCACCTGGTCAAAAGCTTCCAGGAAATGGGCGGCTTAAGCTTTATTTTTCTCACCCATCGGGACGATGTAGTAGACGCCTCCCGTTAGGCCGAAAAATTCGGAGCCCAACGGATCATCCATAAGGAAGACCAAGACGTCCAACCAGGGCTGAAATCATCCTGCAAGGGGCGGATGTTTCAGAACCAATCCCCGCCTTCAAAATCATCCCTACCCCCGGCCATACCGAGGGCCATTGTGTCCTCCTCTATAAGGACAAATTACTCTTCACGGGCGACCATCTCTGGTGGCGACGCAAGCGCCAGGACTTGGGCGCCTCTTCCAGCGTGGCGTGGTACTCCTGTAAGAAACAAACCGAATCGATGGAAAAACTACTGGATTATGAATTCGAGTGGGTCTTGCCGGGACACGGCAAGAAGAAAAAGATGGAAAGACCGGTCATGCGGAATGAATTGGAAGAACTGGTGAAGCGGATGAAGGCTTCCATGGAGCCCGGCTGGGAAGATTAAAACCTGTTTGAGTTATGTTAAAATCTCTCCCATGTCCCCGTCCCAGGCTTCCTCCCCATCCCACCGGCTTCAAATTTCCTACAACCCCTGGATTTACACCTTCCTGTTCGTTGTCTCGAATATCCTTCTTTCTTATTTCCACTTCTCCCTCTCCATCAAACTCTGGATTGGAATTTTCGGATTAGGCTTGCCCTTTTTCTTGGCGCTGTGGACTCTCCATGAAAACGGAAAGCTTTTCAACACCCCGGGCATGGGCGGAAAATCCCTATCCAAAACCAATTCTTCCAACGAAAACCCGCCCCTTTGGCTCTGGGGCCTTTTTATTTTCCTTCTGCTCGCGATTAGGTTTTACAAACTGACCTCCCTGCCCTATTGGTCCATCGGGGACGAGGGTATCGTTGCTTTTTTACCCATGAAGCAATTGGATGAATGGCATTGGGATCTTTTATGGACACCCGCCCGACTTGAGCCCCTCTTTTTTTGGCTGTTGGGAATTTATTTCAAAGCCATATGGCCTTCTTTTTTCTCAATCCGTTTTTTCCCTTTAATCGTTTCTCTCGCGACCTCCCTGTCCCTCTATTGGGCGGCGCGCCAGTACTTTCCCCGAAAAACATCCTTCCTGATCTGCTGGTTCTTCAGTTTTTCTTTCGGGGGGATGTTTTTATCCCGTTATTGTTTGCCCATCATTCTGCTTCCTCTTTTCCTGGCTTGCGGGTCGGGCCTTCTCGGCCTCTATCAACAAAGCTCCTCACCAGCGGTTCAAAAGAGGATATTGGTCCTATTAGGCCTGATCGGCGGCATTGGTTTTTACACCTACCCCAGCTGGTTGATGGTGTGGGGCGTCCTTGGGATGGCTCTTTTATTCATGTCATGGGTCAAAAACCATGGCTCGAAAAGCGATTTTTTAATTTACGGCGCAATAAGTTCCCTCCTCGCTTTACCCCTGGTCCTGGCACGAATGGCGCCGGGGGGAATGGTTCTTATCCAGGGATATTTTTCAGGGTTCTCGGCCCTTAAATATTTTTTTCTCTACCTCATCGCCGTCTTTTGGGATGGTCAGGAAAGTTTTCCTTACGGCCCCATATGGGGCGGCTGCCTCGACCCTGTGACCGCCTCCCTTGTTTTCATCGGCCTATTCGCGGCCATCCAAAAATTCGGAAAGGCCGCATCCATCTTTATTTTATTTTCCCTATTTTCTTGGATGATTCCAGGGGCCATGACCAACAACATCGAAATATGCAGGGTCCTACCCGTCTTGATGGGGTTATGTGTCTTGATGGCTCTAGGCCTTCAAAGCCTGGTGGCCTTCAACCCGGCCCCGGTAAGCAAGGTTTCTATTTATATCCTTCTCTTTTTATCTTTGGGTCTGAGTCTTTTTCATTACTTTGGTCCCTTTTGCGATCCCGCCCAGGCTTCCACGACCCAACAATGGAGATCCCCCAAATATTCCCAGATCTACCAAATCCTCAATCAAAAAAGCCAGGAAAGGAGCTCCCTCTTCGTTTTCTCGGAATTCAACATGGATTATTTCAATAAGACCCTGGAGGTGGCGGATTTCTCTTTCAACGCGCTTCAAAACCTACGCCTTCCGAGAAATAAAGTTCAATGGGCGGCTCTGCTGGTCTCAACGGATGATGGGCCTTTTCTAAAAAAACAATTCCCCCATCTTGAATCCATCCCCTTAAACGACGGACTGCCGGCTTCCCTGGGTTTATTTTTAATTCCCCTTGCCGATTTCCCGCCGTCAACCCTTGCGGCCTGGATCAGAATGGACCGGTTTTGCAGCGGTCTCTCCCAGATAATTATCAACCGGCACCCCTACAGTTCCCTCGGGCAATTCGCCGAATTGTTAAAACCCCTTGAGCCTCAATTCAACGCCGACCCTTTATTAGCCTGTTTCTGCTGGGAAAAAATCGCCTTCTTAAAAGGCGGGGGGGGCGATTATTCCGGCGCTATCAGGGCTTACCAGAAGGCCCTCCAGAAGGGGTTCCCCGCCCCTCACCTTTATTACCACCTCGGACAGATGTTCGAGTTGACGGGGAACAAGGCGAAAGCAGATCAGGCCTTCCAGAAATTTAACAGGACCTCAAGTCATAAGGATTAATTCATCACGCGGCCTAAAGGGGCCTGAGGATTCACCGGGGCCTTCATTGTTTTTCACTCCTTACATCCCTATGATTCTTTAAATGTCGCCATCCAGGGGAGTTCCTTTGAAAACTTACGAATTCGATCAATTGAACCACCGGTTTTCCACCGAAAATCCAACTGTCCTCATTGAATGGGCCGCCGGGGAATTCGGGGACAAACTGGCCATGGCGACCTCCTTCGGCGCCGAAAGCGCCGTTCTTTTACATTTAGTGACCCGAGTCGTGCCGGAAATTCCCGTTCTTTTCACCAACACCGGTTTTCATTTCAAGGAAACCCTGGAGCACCGGGACCGCCTGGTTTCCATGTTAAAATTGAACCTGATCGAATTTAAACCTGATACGCCCACTGAGGAATTCCTCGCTCAGAATGGGAAACTTTACGAACGCGACCCCGACGCCTGCTGTGACGTGAACAAGATCGCGCCCTTTGAGAAGGGCTTACGTGTTTACGACGGATGGATTACGGGAGTGCGCCGCAACCAGGCCCAAACCCGGAAAGCCCTTCCCTTTGTGCAGCGGGACCGGGAAACCAAGGTCAAGATCTGCCCCCTGCTTGAATGGAACAGCAAAAAACTCTGGGAATACGCCAAAGCCAATGGCCTTCCCTACCATCCCCTATGGGAAAAGGGTTATCTTTCCATCGGTTGTTCCCCGGAAGTCTGTACACGCCCGGTCTTGGCCGGGGAGAACCCCCGCGCCGGCCGTTGGTCGGGCAAAAACAAGGTTGAGTGCGGAATACATGTTTCCGACCCCCCCACGAAATAAATATTTTCTTTAGATTGGTGTATTTCTTCTCTTTCTCGTCTCAACTTTTGATAGGGCTCACCCGTCCTAATATCAATATTCGTTTTTTTATCTCAATTTCCCGAGGAACGGAATGAACAGAAAAAAAACAGGCTTTCGAATGTTGTTCGTGATTCTCATGTCCTTCTTGGTGATCCTTCCCCTATGGGCCGCGACGGGCGAGGACAACGAAGGAGACGATTCTCTACTGGAGACCCCCTTCAAACCCTACTGGGAGAATGAGTTTCAACTTAGTTATGCCAGCCAGCAGGCGGGCCAGCTGACGACCTCCCTCTGCTACACCGGCACCCAGCATTTCAATGAAGGGGGAAATTCCCTTTCAGTGGAAGGCGTCATCCAAGGGCAAAAGATCGAGGGCGCCCGATCCAACGTCGATATCCTGACGACCGAGGGAGGATTGGGAATAGGGTCTTTCACCCCCTCCCTTTCCGTCGGGTTTGAATTAGGCGACAGCAATTGGCGCCAGATCGACAGCACCCTGAGCCTTTGGTTTCAAGTCATCGACCCCCTTTCCATCAGCTATACCTTGGGTGGCACGATTGGCCACCACCAGGGTGACGTGACGGGTTACTTCCCATCCTCGGTTCAAACCGCGTTGCTGGCCCTGACCTCCGGCCAGCCGGTCACGGGCCAAATCGATACCGCCAGCTTGAACACTTCCTTGGGGTTTACGGTGGACGCCTGCGAATGGTGGACCATCACTCCCACCCTGGCCTATGACTACGAGTACACCTACCAAGTCCAATGGCCCAAGCTGAAGGAACCCATCAACCAGTCGGACAAAAGCGCGACCTTCACCTTGGCGCTCGATTTCACCCTTTTCAAAGGATTGATCTTGGACCTGGCGCCCCAAGTGGGACAAGAATACACGCCAGCGGGAACCTATTACAGCAAACTCGCCGGCGGTTTCGTCAATTCCACGAATTCCTCCGCACAAAATTTCACGGGCGGGACCCTATCCGTTTCTTATAGTTTCGAGTAATTTAAGGCCGAACAATCCATTTTTTTCTTGAGGGTTCCATGAAATGCTTAAAGGGGATAGCCGGTTGGATATGGGTCTGTTTGTTGTTTCAATCCTCCCTGATGGCCAAGGAACCGCCCAGTCCCACCCCTTCCCCGATGCCAGCGGCGGTCACTGACACGGCGGTGACCGTGGAGAATGCTTCCACCGCTGAAACCCTTTCAGGGAACCTCACTTCGTCCGACGACGAGGACAATCCCTTCGTTCCCCACTGGACCGGCCAGTTGGGTTTCACCTATTCCAACCAACCCAACAGTTCGGGCCAGGGACAGGTCGAGAAACAATTTAGCCTGACGGGCACCTATAACTTCACCGAAAGCGGCCACTACATGTCCCTGGGGCTGACGGGAGGGCAGCAATTAGTCGAGGGGGCCAATACCAATTTCGGGGAAGTGAGCCTGGAAGGCGGATTAGGCTGGGGTTTCTTCAACCCCGCGTTGGAACTGAGCACCCAGCAAGGCGCCGCCGCCTTGAATGAATATGGCTCCACCCTGACCCTGAATTTCAAACCGATCGATATCCTGACCCTCGGTTTGATCGGCGGGGGCGGCTTGCAAAGCCACCAGGGGCCCCCTCCCACGATCAGCACGGACAAGATCGACGAGATCGACGAGTACAGCTATACCGGCGAGTTCCAAGTGTCCGTGGAAACTGCCGATTTCCTTACCCTTTCATTGACCGCGCAGGATGAGTGGGACACAACCTACCAATGGCAAAACGTCACCCACGATTCCGTTCATCCATTGAAGAATGAAATAGACCAAATGCCATCCCTCACTTTGGGGATTGACACGGCCTTTTTGAAGAGCTACGAGGTGGAACTGGACCTGCAGTACGGGAAAGAATATGAACCGGCGGGGCTTTTCTATTCTCCCAAAAAAGCCAAGTTCATCTATAACCCCGCGCCCGTGGAACAGGATTTTCAGGGAATCAGCCTGGCGCTCAATTACAACTTCGAGTGAATCACAAAAGCCATTTCACCGCGAAAACGCGAAGTAAAAAGCCTAAAAGATTCAACCGACCTAGCCGGGGATTTCAACACGGCGACTTTAAAAACGCAGGGCCAGCCGCACGCCAGCGCCGTCACCCCGGTTTCCCATAGCCTGAACGCCCAACTCAGGCTGTCCCAATGCCTCCAGGGTCAAGAGGGTAAAGGCATGGGTGCCCAGGGCGATCCAGGCCCTGTTTCGACTGGGCGGATCGCTCGAGGTTAGGACCATGACGGCTGGATAAACGGTTTTGGCGATACCGGCCGCGTTGATAAGAAAAAGTCCCGTGTAATCGGGGGAAAAGGCCATCCATCCCCATCCCAGGGCATCGACCCCCGCCGTGGAATAACCGAAAACCGTGGATCCATCCTCAAAGATCTCGGTATAGGACCAGGCATAATAATCCGCCAGAATGAAAGGCACCGTGATGGCTTCGTTTCCGGCCCGGGCTTTTTCAGTACCGGCGGTCAAGATTAGCGCCGCCAATCCGGACACCAAAAGAGTGAAGATCGCGGATCTTCTTCGTGACAAACCCTTAAACCGCTTGCTGGGCATGATGTTTCTTTCGGCGTTTGAGAGGCGGGGGTGTCGGACTCGGGGTGGGCGTGACGGTCGGGGTGGGGGTTACCGTGGCGGTCGCGGTGGGCGTGACCGTGGCTTGGGGAGTGGGCGTGATCCAGACGAACCCGGTGGGAATATTGGTGTTGGGATAGATATAAACGTAAACAGGCACTTGAACAAGGGCCTGGGGATCGCAGGGGGGGCCATCCGTATAGAGAATGTTCAAAATGGAAATGTTGTAGCAGTCAGAGACCATTTCGTCCCCGTAGGGAATAACGTGCTGGCAGGAGTTAATAACCGGAAGCATGGTGAAAAGAACCGTCTGGGTATTCCAATCGATCAGGGGCTCACCATTACTGGCGAGGGGCATACCCGGCTCTAGTTGTGGGTTAATCTGGCTCCACCAATAATCAAAATTAGCTTGATCATTCACCTTGGCGTTACCCACTGCCAGGATGGAGGAGGGCATGCTGGCGGTGGCTCGGATCAACCGGTGCGGGATCGCGTGAAGATCGCACTTGTCCAGGGGACTACGGCCATACTGTTCCACCTGGCCAGGGGCGTAAACGGGCACATCCTGGTCAATGGAAACGCACCCCACCCAAAGCGATCCTACGGCCGCCAATGCTAAGATCCACTTTTTCATCCCCGTCCTTTCGAATCTTTCACGGTATGGGCATCCCAAACCACCATCTTACCCTTCACCACCGCCCATTCCACCTCCGCCGTATGGGACCATTGGATCGCCAACCGGCGGGCGACCCCCGCCAATTCAAAAAGCGGATAGCCCCTCAAGGGAAAGCTTGGGGGAAAATATCCCAGGGGGTTGGGTTGGAGGCTTAAATCCATGACAAGGGCTTTCCCTTCCGGCGAAAGGTTGGCTTTGAGTTGGACCAAGCCTAACCCCCTTCCCTTCGGGGGAAATCCCCGGCAGACTCCCGAAGCGCTTATCCTCTGTGCCTTTTGGACGATCCAGGAACGATTTTGTGTCCTTTTCAAGGTGCGCTTGACCTGCTCCAGGGTTTGGGTCTTCAAAACCCGCAGGGAAACTCCCGGGCCCTCGGAGGGTCTTACCCAAAAGGGCCCACCCCCCAGGTCCTTCAGGGCCCTTGTCCAGGCTTTCTCCGACCATGGAAATTTTTCCCCTCCGCACAAAAAACCCGGAGCCGTATCCACGCCCAGCGCCAGTATCTCGCTCATTCGTTCCGCCAGGCGTCCGTAAGGCCTTTCCCTTCCCTCGGTCAGGTCCAGCAGCCACACCAAGGGCGGATGGAGGGAATGGCGGTAAACCCTGGCAAGGCTCTCGAACCGGGGGGCAGCCCAGGCGCTGGAAAGCGCCAGCAGTCCCCCGCTGATGAGGTCGGGAAAATAGTGGAATCCCAGGAATAGGGTTGAAAGCCAGATGGCCAAGGCCAGGGGAAGACCCCAAACCATGGACCGGCGGTCATGCCGGAATTGCCAGGCGACCAGATATCCGGAAAGCGCCCCATGCAGGCTGGGAAAAACGTCGAATCGTGATCCCATCCGATCAATCAATCCCTCGGCCGTTTGAAAGATCCAACCTCCCTGGAGCCAGGTCCAATCCTGGGGGTAGGCGAAGCGCGGACCAATCGCGGGAAACAGGATATAGCCCAGGAAACCGCCGACATAGACCAGGGTCAACCCCAGCATGAATCGCTGGTAAAGCGCGCGCCTCAGCCAGCTGTGGTAAAAGATCAGCCCGATCAACCAGGCGAAAAGGGCCAGGTAGCACAGGCTGAAAAGATCCGTGAGGTGGGGGTGGCCGAAGAGGCCCCTTTCCCAAAAGGAAGGCCCCTTCCCAAGCAAACTTAAGTCCAGGCTCCTTAAATCCGCGTCAAAAAGCTTGGGATGAAGAACGGGCACCATCGGTTTCATCAATCCATAGCACAAAACCAGTCCCAACCAGGGGCTCACCCCCCGCACGAGGCTCCATCCCCCGAAGGGGGGCGGCCGCCGGATGGCAATCCAAAACATCCAAGTAGTCCATAGGAGAACATTGAAGGAGGCTTGAAGAAGGACTGCGGAGGCTCCCGGACGTTCCGCGAAAAAAGCCCCCAGCGCCAGCAGGTAAAAGACCCCGAAAAGGGCCGAGATCAGGAACTCACAGGGGGAAAAGGCCCAGAGGTTTTTACGCAGGCGCACCAGGAGCGGCATGGGGTTTAGGCCGGCCCGGGCTTTGGCATAAGGACATAGGCGAATTCCAGCAGGTGTCCGTCCGGGTCCGACACCAGGCAATAGTAGCCCCTCATGTGGCCCCCATAATGCGCACCCTCGACCAGGCAGCCTTCCTCCTTGGCCTTGGCTCCTATCTCCTCCACGGGTTTCAGGTCGCCCAATCGAAAAGAGAGGAGGGGGACGAAGGGCTTGGTCGGGGCCGCCTTGACGACATTATCCTCTTTCAACACGATGAAGGGCGCCGTGGGATTCTCGGAGAACCTCAGCCAAACCCACCGGCCACCGTAATTGTCCTTCTGGTCCAGCACGGCGGCCATGCCCAGGTAATTGGAGTAAAAGTGAATGGAAAGATCGGCGTCCTTGACCCTCAGGAGGAGATGGTGCCACTCGGGAAAATGGGAGACGAACTCGATGCCCAAGGAAACACCCTTTCGCGATTAAAAAGTGGACTTGCCCACCCTCAATCCATCAAACGGCAGACGTCATCGATGAACTTGTTGCGGGAGGAAGGTTGATTTAAGCAGGTTTGAATCAACTGGGCAAGGGGAACGGGCGAGGCCGTCCCCAGGGCCCGCAGGACGATCGGCGCGTTTTGCGCCCCCTCGGGCAGGATGATACTCAACCGGGCCAAGGCCTTTTCCGTCTCCACTCCCGTTCCCAACAGTTCCCCCAGCCGACGGTTATGGGAATCCCGGGAAAAACCGGTGGTGATCAAATCCCCCAAACCCGCCAGGCCGTCCAGCGTTTGGGGTTTGGCGCCCCAATGGGCCGCGGCGATTTTCATTTCACGCAAAGCGAGGGTCGCGAAGGCCGATTTCAGGTTGGCGGAGCCGTGGTTGAGCCCGTCCAAGAGGCCGAAGCCGATGGCGTAAATGTTCTTGAGCACTCCGCCGATCTCCACGCCAGCCATGTCCCCGCTCACCTCAACGTGGAAGTAGGGGTTGCGCAATACCTCTGCGGCCTTTTGGGCGTGGGAGAGTGCCCCCGCCACCACCACCGCGGTGGGCCTTTTCATGGCGAATTCATTCGCGATGGAAGGCCCCGACAGGGCCATGTAATTCTCGCTGGAGTGGGGGGAAGCGGTGGCGTAAACCTCGCTCATTCGCCGGCCCGTGCCCGGTTCCAGCCCCTTGGCGGCCCCCAGGACCAGGGCTTGGGGCACGGCGAAGGGGGAAAATTCTTTCACCACATTGGCGAAATAGGGGGAGGGAACGCATACGAGGATGAGCTGGGCTTCCCGAACCACGTGGTGAAGCAGATGATCCGCGGTGATGGCGGGAGGCAGGGCGATTCCGGGAAGGAACCGCTGGTTGATGTGGTTCTTGCGGATATCCTCGACCACCTCGGGGATATGGTCCCAACAGGAAACCGTGTGGCCATTGTCGGCCAAAACCAGCGCCAGCGCGGTCCCCATGTTGCCTGTGCCGATGATCGCGGTTCGCAAGAGCCCTCCCGAAGGTATGACCGAAGAATTCCATTATAGCTTTGGCAGGAAGGAGGGGAGGCCTTTCTTAAAAAGAAAAGGCTCCCCGGCGCCGGGGAGCCCTAAAGGCTTCCAGTCAACTTCTAAAGAGTATCAGTAATACATCACCGATAGGCGGCTGTTGTTGGAACCATCCGCGTAAGCCACGAAAGGCACGACGCCGTTGAAGGCCAAGCTAAGGAAAAGGTTCGTGTTCGGGGAAAAACTCGGATTTCCTACTGTCGACCAACTGCCGCCTGAATAATCCATGACGGTAGCCTCATCGTTGCTATTGTTCGTAAAGGCCACATAGGGAACCCCGCTGGGGTTAAAGGCCAGGGCCACGTTTCCATAGGTGGCCGGGGAGAAATCCGCGCTTCCCACCGCCGACCAACTGCCTCCGTTATATTCCATCACGGTCAATTCATCGTTATTGCCGCTATCCTCGAAAGCCAGGTAGGGGGTATTACCGCTGTTGATGGCCAAAGAGGGGGATATGGCATTTGAAAAAACCGTTCCGCCTACTGTCGTCCAAGTCCCACCGGTATATTCCATTACCTTGCTCACAAATGAAGTCCCCGAACTTTCAAAGGCCACATAGGGGTTGCCGCTACCGTCGACAGCCAAGGAGGGGTAGAATCCAACCCCCACGGACGTCCCTCCCACCGTCACCCAATTGCCCCCGCTGTAATCCATCACATAGATCGTGGGCGTACCGGGGTTGGTATCATCCATAAAGGCCACATAGGGCGTCCCACCGCTCATGACCAGCGTCATCTCCTCCGCTGTGGCGGAAGAAAAATCCAAGCTTCCCACGTAGGACCAGCTCCCGCTATAAGCCATGACCGAGGGCTTGTAAGTGGCGTCCGAGAAAGCGACATAGGGCGTGTTGTTGTTAAAGGCCAAGGCGAGGCCCCCGTAAATGATTTGTGGCGAAAAATCAGGATTGCCGACCGTGACCCAGGTCCCCCCCACGTCCTCCACCACGGTGGCTTTATCGGAGTTGTTGTAATCGATAAAGGCTACGTAGGGGTTGTTATTACTGTCGAAAGCCAGTTGTCCCAATGTAACGCCCCCTGAGGTGAAGTCAGGGCTCCCTTCATAAGTCCAATATGCTCCCGTTGGGGTGGTTGTAGGAGTAACAGTCATGGTCGATGTCGGATAATAAGTAACCGTGGGTGTGGGAGTGACGGTCCCGCAACTGATTGTAATGGAGACGGTATTGCTGGTCACCGGCGCCCCGCCGGGTAAATTGACGGTCGCGTTGTCGGACACAACCTGGCAAAGATCCGATCCCTGCAGGTAATAAGCGGTCAAGAGGAAGGTTATCGGCGCGCAATAACCCGCCGGGAGGTTGTCGAGCGTAAAAGTCAGGTTAGGCATCTCTTCGGATATAGGGCTCAGGGTAACGGTCGAGGAACCAACTGTTTCAGTCCAGGTACTATAGGGCCCGAAGTACGACCAGCTCAGCGGATTGGTGATGTTATCCGTCACCGTCACCCCCATGGCGGGTCCTGTCGATCCGGCGCTGTTGCAAACATTCATGATGAAGGTTATGGGCGTCCCGTTTTCCATATAACCCGAAGTGGGGCCTAAAGTAGTTTTACTGATGGTCAAGGACACTCCCGGGGTCGGGGTGGACGTCACCGTGAAAGTGGGAGTAATCGTAACGGAAGAAAGAAGTTGGATATAGGTCAGGGCGTTAGATGTCGCATTCCCGGAGGGCCAGCTGACCGCGCCCTGGTTCACTAAGGTGATACCGGTACTTCCAAGGACATCGTAATACTGGATCAATTGTGCCGTCATCGTAACGCACCCGGTCCCCAAACTCGGGAACACGAGGGTGTTGTCGCTGGCCGTAGGCTCGTTCCCCAGACCGTTCATGGGGGTGAAATAACACAAGGTATAGGGTTGGATCGAGTCCCCATAACCCCAACACCCGAAACCAAAGGAATTGGCACCTGTGAAATTCTCTGAAATGTTATCTACGACTGTAGTGGGCCCCGTCGTGACCGGCCCGCCCGAGTTGCATAAGGCGAGACTGTAGTTGATGGTCACGGTATTATTTGAGGTATTGGTGACCGCGCTGGCCATGGTTTCGGAAAGGGTAAGGTTGGGCGGTCCCAGAAGATTATGGGATTGAGGAATAGTCGCGCATTGCCGCCAGAAGAGAGCGCCCGTCGAATTGGAGGGGGAGTAATCCCCCGAGCAATTGTTCGAGATAAATGGCAGGTCGGCTCCACTGGTAGGATCGAAAAGAGTGTTGGCCCATGTAGAGATTGTCACGCCGCTGGAGCAATAGCTAGTGCTGAAACTACCGCCTGTATAGGCTGGGCTGTACCAGGGATTTCCGCTCCCATCGCTCGCCGGAACAGGCGCAGGGTTTCCAGTAGCTACATAATCCACCGAGATGCCAGTTCCCGAGCTGGTAATCTCCGAATGTCCTCCGCTGGAACAAGTGACATCCAGATCCCATGCGGAATAGTTGTTATTGGGGCTGGTGTTTTGGGTTTCAATGGCCAAACAGACTTCGGAGCCCGTCAAGAGGGCGGTCGGCACGCTCATGCAGGTTGGATTGGCCACGCCGCTGGTTCCAGGCGCGCCAGCGTAGGGGAAGGTCCCAATCAGGGTTCCCCCGATATAAACGACGGAATAGTCGTCGCTTGACACGCAGATTGAGGCGGCGACGGGACTGCAAAGCGAGGAAGCCGGGGTGGAAGTTACAGTGGGGGTTACCGAGTCTGTCACTGTGGCCGTTGTGGAAGGAGTGGAACTAATGGTGGCCGTCGGCGTGGCTCCCGCAGGGCAATAATTCGCGTAGATCAAAAAATCACCCGGGTAAGTGGAGGTCACGGAAAAGGTCGAGGGGAAAGGCCCAAAGGTGACATTATCTAAAACCCCGGCGTTGGGGTTCGAATCACCGACATAACCCAGGTCCAGCGTAGAGCTAGGAGGCCCGATGTTGGAAATCTCCCCTTGGGCCGCCAGCCAATAGTTTCCCGCCGCCAAAAAAGTCGGCGTAATGGGGGCATACTGCCACGTTTGGCCATAAACAAAGGAAACGGGGTTGGACTGGACGATGAGGGTTCCGGGTCCCGAACCCGTATCCGAATAGATCGCCATGCTCACTTGCCCCAGGGGGTTGGGATAGGGAGTCGCAAAGGGGATTTGGGCCACGAGTTCGTTCACTAAGGCTCCCTGGGGCAGGCTGTATTTGGTGGAGGCGATATTCGACCCCAGGATGGTTCCATAAATACCAATAAGGGTATTAACGGATGCTGCGGGATTAGCGCCAAAAGTGGTTGAGGGTCCGGAACAGGGGGGAGGGTAGGCGTATTAACCACTGTTGAATCCAACACGGGTGTGACTGTGACGGTGGGAGTTATGGTCATGGTCAAGGTGGGGATCGAGGAAGTTTGGGTTAACGTCGCAAGGGGCGTACCTGATAGTGGACAGCCCGAGGTGTATATCGAAAATAGGTTGCCGGTCGGGCCGGGTGTCGTCACCACCGTTATTTGGGCCGGTATGGATGAATAATTAACTACAACGCCGGCTGAGGTCATAACCGCTCCGGTAACGCCGGATGAAAAGAGAATGCCCGCTTTATCGGTGACAAAACCCAACCAAACGTAGGCACCCGCATTCACCGTGACGGGTTGGGTCAGGGGGGCGGTCATCCATCCTGAACCCACAAAGAGCAGGGGCCCGGTTTGCCCTAAGAGAGAGGTGGGCCCGGTGCCGCTTCCGTTATCGGCATAGACCGCTAAATTGA
This sequence comes from candidate division FCPU426 bacterium, assembly GCA_963771075.1. Lineage (GTDB taxonomy): Bacteria > Oederibacteriota > Muellerivitia > Muellerivitales > Muellerivitaceae > CAVTWJ01. The sequence continues at coordinate 206,712 of CAVYSE010000028.1, forward strand.
AATCCGTGTAAGTGGCGCCGTAGAGGGGGCTGAAATAGGTGGACATGGTCTGAAGGGTCATGTTTTCAGGTATTTGGAAACGGTTTAAATAAAGATCACCGATGACGCTATTCGATGAGGTCTCTGGGTTGACATCGCCCACATTCACCGAACCTGGGCAAAGCGTATAGGTACTCACGGGCGTGTTCACCAGGAGAGTGGATGTCGGAGTGACGGTGTTTGTGAAAGTGGTGGTCATGGTGACGGTCCCCTCGACGGTGGGAGTCGCCGTATTCGTAAGGGTAGGTGTTAGTGTGTTCGCCAGGGTGGCCTGGGGAGACCCCGTCGGGGTGGGCGTGGTGGTATTCGTGGCACCCGAGGGGCAGAACTCCAAGTACATACCCAAATAACCTGTGTTGGAGGTGTCACTTCCCGCGTAAGAATAAATGCTTCCGGTATTCTGAGTCAGGTAGGAACCCATCAAACTATCCCCCCCCATCACAATCCCAGTTCCCAAGGGCTGGATCGCCAGCCAATAACTCGAGCTTGAGTCAACAACCGGGTTATTAATGGCAATGGTGTTCCAGGCTTGTATGGACGAAGTGTTACCTCCAAAGGCCAAAGCCGTACCCGGCTGGCCTCCGTTATCCGAATAAAGTGCCATCGAGACACCCGCCCCTGGGTTATAAGAAAAGTAATGCAAGACTGGAACCGTCCCAGACATTCCAGAGCCAATACTCATGAAATAAACTTCCCCGTTTACCATGGAGATCGGCGAGCTGTAATAAGGTTCGCCTCTCCAATTCCCTCCAGTGCACACAACGGTGGGCATGTAAACCGTCGTGGTGTTCGTCAAGGTCGCCGTGGTCGTCACCAATGGAGTGGGAGTTAAGGTGGCGGAAAAGAGAGGCGTGGAGGTGGACGTGATGGTCAAGAAAGAGACGGCGGAGGAAGTGAGGGTGGCCGTCGGGGTCACTGAATGGGTTTGGGTAACCGACGGGGTGACAGTGGATGTCAGGGTCGCGGGTTGGGTAGGCGTGGGGGTGATAGTCGAAGTCGCGGTAATGGTGTAGGTGGGGGTGGTCGATAAGCAGGGCACGGTCAGGGTCACGGGGATGGTGAGGAAATACCCCGCGGAATTCCAAGACACGCTATTGAAGATCACGGAGGACTGGCAGTCGTTGTTCGGGTAATAATAGTTTTCCAACAATTGGGTGATGGTCACGCAGGCACCCGCGGCGAGGCCGCTGGGGAAAACCATGGTCGTCCCACTGGCGTTGGGGTTCGGGGAGGTTCCCGTGGAATAGGGAAAAGTTCCGTTGAAACCCCATCCCAGGAACTGAAACCCGCCGTTATTGGCGGGCATGGTCTCGACCACCGTAACAGGTACCGTGACGGCAGCCCCGCTATTGCAAAGACCCATGCACAAGGTGATGGCCAGGCTGGAACCCGAGGTAACGGCACCCCCGCAGGGGTAATACATCAAAGAAACCCCCAAACTGGGGACAACCGGGGTGTAGGCGACGGTAGCAGTTGGCGATTGGTTGGTGGGTTGGGTGGGTAATATGGATCGGTTACAGCTGATGCTGCCCAGAATCGCCAGGCCGACAAACATAAACAACGAGGAGATATTAAGCTTTGACATCGATGCCTCCAAAACCATATTACCAGTTTTCAAGATTTCCCCTGCCTTATAGCGTTATCCAGTGGCCTTTTATTCCAAATTTCATTACCTAAACTTTTTTCAGGGATTTCACCATAAAAACAGCCCTTTATAGTGATTGATGAGGACTTTTTATTTCATTCAAACCAAAAATATTCTTATGGTTTTTCACATCCACAAAGGCCGGTGTGCTTTTAATATATGGAAGGACCCTAAGTTTTATCGGACGGGTTGAACCCCTCCCGGCTTATGGACCCCATTTATCCTTTGGATCGGCTTATGAAACCACCATTCTTTAAAACCTGGGTTTGGCTTTTTCTTTTCCTTCTGACCGCGCTGTCCACCTCTGCCCTGCAAACTCCCGCTACTGGAACCTGTTTTGTTTACCCCTCCCCAGCCACCGGAAACCAGGCCTATGTGGTTTTCAACATGCCCCAAAGCGGGACCGCGACGGTTTGGGTCTACAACGAGGCCGGAGACCTGGCGACCGTGGTGGATCAATATGAAACGGCGGGTGTTCAGCAAACCTCGCTGGACCTCACCTACTTCCATCGGGGGATTTATCTCTGCCGGGTGACGCTTAACTTTGACGCGGGAGGAAACCAAACACTTCCCATTTTCAAGTTCATGGTTCGCCGTTGATCTACCAGCGGGTTTTCTCCCGGTTCCGAAGAAACTGTTTTTCCATACTTCTGGTAACGCTATTTCTTTTAGTGCCGCTGAAGCCCGCTCAATCCACGGTATACAGCACTTCGGAACTGCCGGATCCCTTGGAAGATGTGGGCCATTCTCCCCGGGCCGCTGCCATGGCCTCGGCCTTCACCGCCTCCCAAGGCACGGCCGATTCCATCTATTGGAACCCCGCCGGATTGGCGACTATTCCAACGTTCCAACTCTCACTCGTCCACCAAAGCTGGTACAGCGGAATTTTCAGGGAAAATATCACGGCCGCTTTTCCCGTCAATGATTTCGGCTCGTTCGGGTTGGGCGCGGATTACACCGGTTTCGGCACCCTTCAGGGCTATGACGGCAACGGCGACCCCACCACCTCCTACCAACCCTACCGTTATTCCCTTTCCATTGGATGGGGAACCCAGATTATCCCTTCCCTCGCGGCCGGGTGGGTCGCCACGAGCCGTATGGATTTTCAATCCTCCGATGATCAATCCCTTTCCGGCTATCTTTCAGCCGGGTTTTTGTGGTGCCCATGGACCCCCTTCCGCGTGGGTGCCTTTTATTCCTTCCTGAATTCGGACGCTTTAGCCGGGATGGGCCTGCTCAAAATAGGCGGTTCCTGGTCCCCTGTTTTACTCAAGGATAGCCCCACCTTGTTTCTTTTGGATTTTTCCCTTCCCCCCTATGGGGTCTATTCCCTTCAAGGGGGGATGGAACAGAATCTCTGGGAAAACTTTTACGCCCGTGCGGGTTACCAGTGGGAATGGGACAATAACGAAATCCCCGGTTTAAGGGGCATCACGGCCGGGGTGGGCATCCGTTTGGAGGACTGGGGATTGGATTACGCCTTTATTCCCTACGGCGACCTGGGCACTTCCCAAACCCTGGGTTTGACCTATTTTTTCCCAGCCCCATTGGCTTCTCCCGCGATTCCCGCCTCTCCCCTACCCCCGAAACCCAAAACCACGATTGCACCCGGCGCGGCCTTTAAACCGGCCGAATCCCTGCTTCCGGGCGACAAATTGGTCAATGTGCAGGTTAATATCCAGCTGCCCCAAGACTCGGGTGAAGAGCCCCCCAGCCCGGTAGACCCCCAAATAAAGGAAGCCATTAGCCTGTTGGTTCAACAAGTGTCTAAAAATCCAAAGGATCCACAGGGCTGGAATAACTTGGGTAACCTATACTGGAAGATAGGCCGGAAGGATTTCGCGGCCCAATGTTTCGAGGAAATTCTCCAGTTACAACCTGCCAACCAGGCCCTGAAAGACTGGCTGGATCATTACAAAAAAGCGCATGCCAACAACTAACCCGGGGATGCGAATAAAATGCCCCCCCGCGACACTATAAGGAAAGGGTAGAAATGCCAGAGGAAAAGGACCTGGTCCAGCGAATCCTCTCGGGTGACCGGGAGGCCCAAGACCTCTTCTACCGTGAATACTCCCACCGGTTGTTCCCGGTCTGCGTGCATTTCCTTGGAACGGGCGATTCGGACGCCGAGGATGTCGTGCAAGACACCTTCCTGGTCGCCTGGCGCAAACTCGGGGGTTTCCGCTTCGAATCGAGCCTTTACACCTGGCTCAACCATATCTGCGTGAACCTCTGTTACGAAAGGCTCCGGAAACGCAAAAAAAACCTGGTTTCACTTGAAGAGGACCTGGAAAAGCTAACCCAGCCCCACAAGGGCTGGGTTCAAAAGAAGAAAGCCGAGGAGGAAGACGAGGAAAAAAAGGCCCTTTTGGTCCGGCTCAATCGGATCATCGATTCGATGGGAGAAAATTGCAGGCAGATACTGGTCCTGCGGGACCGCGAGGGGCAAAGCTACATCGATTTGGCCAGGAACTTAAAAATCCCGCCCGGAACGGTGATGTCCCAACTGGCCCGGTGCCGGAAGGCCGTGTGGCATTTGATGCGAAATGAATTAAAGGAAGCGAAACCGTGATGGATCTGGTGGAAGAATATTTCAAGCGCGACTTGAGCGCCTCCGAGGAGACCCAACTGGCCAAGTTATTGGCCGGGTCGCCCGAGGCCGCCCAAAAGATGGCCGAGGGGATGGCCACACTCTTCCGCGCGGGCGGCGAGGCTGAACCCGCCTGGCCCGGGAAACCCCTGCCCCTCAGCCGGTGGACCGTCTCCGGTTCCTGGATCAAGATTGCTGTCTTTGCCCTGCTCAACCTGGCCTTGATCGGCCTTTTGATCTACCTGATCCTCGGCTTTTTAAAGGCCCATGTCTCCACTCCCGCTCCCAAAGCCCAAGTGGAAGTCTCAACCCTGGTCCTGGACGAACCGGCTAAGGATGTCCGTAAGGCCGCATCGCGAAAGGCCTCGCCCCCGCCGGCCTCAAAACAAATGGAAGCCTCCGCTCCTTTCCTTCCTCCCCTTCCGGTCGAGGGGCCTAACTCCCAATCGGCCCTTCCGGCGCCCTCCTCGAACGCGGAGCCCGCCTCCCCCGCGGTCCCTCCCATGACAGCCTCGGGCAGGCAGTTCGAACAGCTTTCGGTGGTCATCAACAACCCCGAGGCCGGCCTGGCCACCGTCAAGGTCTACAACGCCGATCACGTCCTTGTCCGCCGGCTCTTTACCGGCATCCTTCCCGCCGGGACCCAGACCCTCGTTTGGGACGGCCGTACCGAGGAGGGCGCCGCCGCGCCTGCGGGAACCTACCAAATGGAAGTCCAATCCGGGGAAAAGATCATCCAGAGCGAGATCAAAATCAAGGCGGGTGACAACCCCTAACCTGGGTGCGGCCTAATTCAGGGCTTCTTCCAAAACACGGAAGAACGAATCCCGCGCCTTCTTTTCCATCCAGGGTGTGTGGCCGCATTTTTCCAACAGGACCCATTTGAATTCGGATAGGACCGCCTTCAAGGGCTCCTCCACGCCTAAGGCAGGGTGGGGATCATGGTTTCCGTGGATGGCTACCACCGGGCAATTGATCTTCTTCACTTCTTCCATCAATTTTCCGCTTTTTCGCATACTCGAAGCCTCTTCCCAAATCGTTTGGAACTGCTCCAGGTTCAAGGCCATTCCCTCATGCCTCATGGGCAGGGGGTCATAATCATCGGCAATGGACATGAGTTCCCCCAAACGGGCGAATTCCTCCGGGTGCTCCATTTTTTTCCTTAACATCACGTTCGCTTCGTCTTTTTCCCTTTTGCATAAACGCCCCAGGCGGGTTTTCGTCATTTCCCCCACGTATTTTTCCTCAAAGGGTCCGCTGGAAATTAGAATGATTTTTTGGACGAGACCCGGATACCGGGCGGCGGTCAGGCAGGCCAGCCAGGCGCCCCAGGAATAACCCACCAAACAAACGGGACCGGAGGCCTGTTCCTCCAATAGGATCCTTAGTTCCTGCACCAGGCCTTCGATGGAAAACCTTGTTTGAAGGGGTTCCAGTATCCCGCGCTTTAAGGCCAATTCCCGCGCCACGGGTGCCATCTCACCCGGCGCGCCCGGCCCCCCGTGAAGGAGAGCCACTTTGTAGGGGGAAGGGCCGTAGACTCGGAGGTTTTCCACGCGTTTTTCCCTCAATTAAAAATTGGAGGTTTAGGGGCGAGGGGTCTTGTTTCGGGTTTTGATCTTGGGAGCGGACTTGCCTTTAGGGATGGCGCCGAGTTGCCGCAGGATCCTATCGCAAATTCGTTCGACGGGGGAATCGCCCCCATCCACCGTCAGGTCGGCATATCGTTCGTACAGGGGCTTGCGTTCCCGGAAGAGGGCAGTCAGGGTGTTCCCTCCCCGGCGCACCACCGGCTCGCCGGACCAGTCCCCCATCCGCCGCTTCACTTGCGCGAGGGAAACCTTCAGGAAAAGGCAAAGGCCCAGGGACTTCAAATGCCGCATGGCTTTAGGGTAATAAACCGCGCTTCCCCCGGGGGCGATCACGCAATGGCGCGTGCGAAGCGTGAGGATGACCTCCTCCTCCGCCTTCATGAACCCCTTCATGCCCAATTGGTCCAGCACCCTCTTGATGGGTTTTTGGTACCGCCGCTCGATCAACTGGTCCACGTCCACGAAGTCATAGCGGATCTTTTCGGCCAATTGCCGGCCCACGGTGCTTTTGCCGCTCCCGAACATCCCGATCATGACCAGGTTGTTCGGAATGGCTTTGCGGTTCAACTCGATAGTGGCCATAAGCCCCGTTCTTCCCTCAAAAGGTATCGGAAAGGACAACCCCGTTCCGGTAGTTCAGGCGCGAGAGGGGACCATCCGAAGCCCCCGCCGGGAGCCATGCCTGGTAACCCAAGTTCCAGGTTTCGCCCAGTCCCAAGTCGGCCTTAATCCAAAAAACCGCCGGTCCGCCATCCAGGGACTTCAGCAACCCCGCGAAGGCCCCCCATTTTGGGGCAACACGCTTCTCAACCGAAGCAAAAAAATACGAAGCTTGGGTGAAACCGTCGGAAAAAGGGCCCAGCACCTGGCCCGAACCGTCCTTGAAAAACTCCAGGTTGTAGGTAACGAGGTTTTTCACGGTCGAGAGGCCCCCGATCCACGTCATTTCGCTTGTGCCGTCGTTATAAAGCCAATCCACGCCCTCCAACCGGGCCTGGAATTGGGGAAAGGTCCCGGAAAGCTCCAGCCCGGCTCCGTTGCGGCCGGTCAGGAAGGCGAAACTGGGGCTGACCCCGACCCCAATGCCCTTATCCACCAGCCGGATGACTTCCTCGGCCATGCCACTGTCCAACCAGCGCACGGCGCCTTCCACGCTGAGAAAATCGAAAAGGAAGCAGGACAGGTCCAGGGCTTCACTCCCCAAAGGCTCGTCCCTTTGCCAGGCGAGGGGAGGCAGGGGGAAAAAATAATCGGTGGGCCGGTAGAAATAAGAGGACCCCCAATTGAAATCCATCAGCCCCGCCCTCACCTCCAGTGAGCCCTCGGTCCACTTGAGGAAAGCCCGGTCCAGCTGAAGGGTGTAAAGGGAACCATCCCCGTTGGAGAGGTCGTCGGTTTGAAGACGCAGGAAGTTCGAGTCGGGATAAGCCAGCCAAGCGGGGGCCAAACCGTTCCCCGCGACTTGGCCGTCCGCCTCCCCGGCGAATGAAAACAGGAGGTCCGAGTCCAGGTCATCCTCGTTCCTCAGGAGCAGGCGGGAGAGGGCGTAAACGCCGGTGGCAGAGGGGCTAACGGCCCCGGCTTCCAGGGAAGCCATGCCGGAAATCAGGCTTCCCTCCTGGCCCCAGGACGGCATAAAGGTTAAAAACACAAAAAGAAAAAGTGGGTAGAGCCGGAAATTCTTCATGCTTTTTTTGAGCTTCTCGGCGGGGAGCCCCTGCCTTTCGTTGTTTCCTTGATCTCCACCGTCCTTTGAGGAAAGGGAATCGTGATTCCCTCCTCCCGGTATCGGGCGTGGATGGCCTTGATGAACGCATGCCGCAACAGGATCGTGGAAGGGTACTGGCGGGCGCTGAGAAGGACGTTCAAGTTGATGGAGGAATCGGCGAAGGAATGGAAACTCACCGCGGGCTCGAAATTCGGGTCCGCGTCCCTTACGTTTTTTTGGACCGATCGGGCCGTTTCCAGGGTTACCCTTTCCACTTTTTCCAGATCGCTGTCGTAATCCACTCCCAGTTCCACGAAGAAAGAGCAAAGGTCGTTGGGCAGGTGGTAATTCAAGATGCGTTCCTCGGCCAATTTGGAGTTAGGGATCACCAGGGTGGTGGTATCGATCAGCCGCACGCGGGTGGAGCGCCACCCGATGGATTTCACCTCCCCCTGTTCACCCGTTGGAAGCTTGATGTAATGCCCCACCCGAATGGGTTTGTCCACCAACAGGTACATTCCCGAGAAAAGGTTCGCGAGGGTGCTTTGCAGGGCCAGGGCCACCGCCAAGCTGCCCACGCCAAGGGACGCCAGGAGCGGGGTGATATTGATGCCCAGGCTCGCGAGAACCACGAGGATACCCAAGGACCAAACCCCGACCCTCACCAGCGCGGAAAATAGCAGGTGGGAATGCTTGAGGTCCCCGTGGCGGTTTTCCAGGTCCTTCAAGAGGCCCTGCAACAGGTTGTCCGCCAGGTAGACCAGGGCCACCATCAGGACGATCTTGAGGACCTTGATCATGAAGGCCTCGTCCTCCGCCAGGACGGGAGCGAATCGGCTGGCAAACATGACCCCGCCGATGATCCAAATGAGATAAGCGGGCAGGGGCAGGCCCTTCAGGATCATGTTATCGAAGAAATGGGAAGTACCGGAAACGGCCTTATTGAGGACGGAAAAGAACCCCCGCAAGAGGATAAAACCCAACACCAGCCACAGCCCTAAAACCACCAGGGCCAGGGTCCAATCCCCCATGACCGATAGGTCGCGCTGGAAAAGATGGTTCATGATTCCTCCCGCCTGAGATGGGTGTTCATTTATCCGATAGCTATTGACGATTAGCCTTTAGCCCTTCGAGAGCCTCAGGGCCCCGAGTCATATCGGGGGGGCTCATGGCAAAAAACTAACAGCTAAAAGCTTACGCATCGTTATCCAACAGCTCCCTGGCCAGCGCCTCATCCGACTTTTTGATCCAAAGCTTGACCCCGCCAAAGGTGGCGTCAAAAAAAGATCGGGGGCTCAATTGATTCATGATATCCCCACTTAAAAAACATTCCACGCCCTCGGCTTCCAGCTTGGACTTGGCCACCTCAGCCTCAAAATCGTTTGAAAAGGCCTTGTACGGGATCAGTTCCTCTTCCCGGGAATTTTCCATTACTCTTTCCTGAAACAAGAAGGTTCATCCGGCACTGCGGATACCAGGGGCGGATAGGCTTCCTTCCCCAGATGGTCGCTAAAGTTCATCGCCTTCCCGCTTTCCGCGTCGAGCAGGTAAGTCAAGTCCGTGGCCCCTGGACCCAGGTTATCATGAACTGAAACCATCAACCATCGGCGGCCTTTTTTCTCGCAAAAGGAGAGCGCTCCCAATTCCAGTTTTCTTTTCAAGTTTTGAAAAGGCAGTTGCGATTTCCAGAGAATGTTTTTATCCGGATTGACACAAAGAACCTCCCCGTCGGACTGGAGGGCGAAGGTATTTCCCGAAGGGCCCCTTAACACATCCTGGATCGGGTCCGAACCGGCGGGCAGATTCCACTGCCAGGCCAGCTTATCTTCCCGGAATTGTATTTCCTCCACGGAACCATCGGCCAGAAGCACGAGAAAATTGCCGTCATCGGGGCAGAGTTTAACTTTGACCGGCTGGGTCGGAAGCGCGTATTCCCACCGGATCTTCACTCCCGTGGATTTTGCCTCTGCCAGGACCAGTCTTTTCCCCAAGCTTTCCGCCCCCAGGATAAGGCTGGGCTCTCCCTTGAGGTTCCAATCGGCCGCGACCGCGCTGACGATGGAAACCCCTTCCAGCGCCGACCAGTCCCAGATCACTCGCACCCCACTGTCCACCTTGCGGATGAGATAAACCTGGCGCGGCCCCCCGACCACCAGGACCCGATTCTCGATGGGCTGTGGCTGGACTTCCCTTGCCTGACCATCCCCATCGTATTCCCAATCGATCTTGTTTTGGTTGACGTGGACCACATGCCCCCGCTGGGTGCATAGGACCAGGGAAGGAAAACCCGGGACTTCTTTACCGGGTTTCGCGTTCACCCCGTTCGCGGATAACAACAAGAAAAGAGCTGTAACCAAAGCTTGAATTGGGTGGCTTTTAAACAAAGTGGATTTGATCATTTTTCTTGGAGGCCGTTTCGAAGAGGGATGAGTCGGCTGCCAACTGTGGACAGTCGTCTGGGAACTGTTTTTTAGGTACACCAGAAGCGGATAGTCTCAAAACTGCGGTTGGCCTCCCGAATACGGGAGCAAAGGGTCACCACGACCATGTCCTGCACCCGCAGGGCGGTCGCGGGATGCTCCCATTTGATTCGCTCGTATTCACCATGGGAGAGCCAGAACAAAACGGAGTTTTCCTCCGCAACGGCGTCCGCGGAACGGGGCGCGTTGTCCACCAGGGCCATCTCGCCGAACAGGCTTCCCGAATTCAAGATGGTCAGAAGTTGCTCGTAAACTTCCCTCTTGCCGTCCGGAACGACCCGCCGGCTGATACGGATCTTGCCGGAACGCACCAGGTAAAAACCGTCCCCCGGATCGTTTTCCTTGAAAACATAGGTCCCCATGAGCAGGCTCTTTTCCTGGAAAATTCCCGAAAATACTTCCCAGTCTTTTTCCTTAAAACCTCGGTAGGGGGCGGCGTCCTTAAAAACGGTGAAATCTACCGGCATGTAGGCATCCCTCATGGTTTATCCCCAAGCGGTGGGGTTTTCTTTACTTTATAGCCAAATGGACGATTTTTAAATTTTTTACGAATTAAAATCGCAATCTTCCGTCTAGAAGTTGTGAATATTCATCAACTTTTCCATTCCAATCTGATTCAAGGAGGGGTTTTTATGAAAAAACCCTTCAATGTTTGTCTCTTCTGTTTGTTTTAATTAGTCTTATTGGTTTCATGTACCGCCACCGGTTAACAAAGCTCATCTTAACGGCCCTTCGTTTTTCCCAACAAGTCGTTAATAAACTGCCGGGCCGTGCGACCCGAGCGGCTGTTGTTGGCCCTCTCCCATTGGGCGGCCTTCAGGTGCAATTGGTCGAGAGGCATCTTGATCCCCTCGGCCTTGGCCCAACTTTCGACCATCCGGAAATAGGTTTCCTGGTCGGGGGAATAGAATGAAATCACCAAACCGAACCGGTCGGAAAGGGAGAGTTTCTCCTCCACCGTATCCGCGCCGTGGATCTCACCCTCGTTTTGAACGCCTTCCGTACGATCCGAGAAAAATTCCTTCACCAAATGCCTCCGGTTGGAGGTGGCGATCAGGATGACATTACTCGGTGTGGGTTCGAGGGTTCCTTCCAAAATAGCCTTAAGGCCCTTGTAAGACGTTTCATTCTCCTCAAAAGACAGGTCGTCCACGAAGATAATGAATTTCTCTTTCCTCCCCCTTAAAACCGGAAGAATGTCGTGCAATTCCCTAAGATCCGTCGGGGATACTTCCACCAGCCTCAACCCCTTGTCTCCGTACTCGTTCAAAAGGGCTTTCACGGTTGAGGATTTGCCCGTGCCCCGCTCTCCATAAAGAAGCGCATTGTTGGCGGTCTTGCCCGCCACAAAGGCCTCGATATTATCGATCAAGGGCTGGCGCTGTTCCTGATAGCCCACCAACTGGTCCAGGCGGATCGGGTCCACCGATTCCAAACCCACCATGTTCCCGCCTTGCCCCCGGTCCTCCCAGCGGAAGGCGCGGTAACGGCCAAAAAGCCCAAAACCATTCGCGTAGAAATAGGAGGCCACGCTTTCCGCCAGTCCCTGGGGAGATTGACTGCCCTGGAGGAGTTGACTCTTCAAGGCCTTTCGGGCAACGGCTTGGGACGAGGAGGGCTTACTCTTTTCTAATTTCCTCACTCCCTCCAGCGAGGGGACTTCGGCCCGATCCAACCGTCCGGATTTTCTCAGGAATTCCGCTTCCCAATCCACCTTGAGGATCTTGAGGAATAGGTCCAACTCCCTCATATAGGCTTGGTAAAGGGAGGGTGTGATTTCAGAAAGTGCGGATTGTTCAGTCTTGCGGTGAAAGGAGTTGGCGTCTTCCAATAACCGTTCCAAGAAATAATCCTGCAACTGGGTTCCGACCCTGGGATGAGTTCCGAATTCCTCAAAGTCCACCACCGATTTCCAAAGACGGCCCCAACGGCGGAAGCCCTTGGCCGGGTCCTCCTCCTGCTTGCTGGATAACCAGCGAAGAACCCTGCTAAAAGCCTTGCCGGTCTCGCCGGTAAACACACCCTCCAAAAGAATGAGGGAGTCCATCCAATCCAGGGCTTTGCGGGCGGTGGAGGAGGAAGGTATTAGGCGTGGCACGTCCTTGGGTATCCCCACGGCGGCCTTGCGAGCTTTGGCTTTGGACATTGGTTTTTTTCCTCTGATTTTAGAGAACCCTCAAACTCTTACCAAAAAGTTACGAAGAACACGAAGAATGCCTCCAAAAACTACTAAAACCAATAAACAACCGCGTGCCTTTTGTACCCTTCGTGGTAATAGTTTTTCATGATTTTACGTCTTTTTGCGTTTGAGAAAGCCCAATTTTGACCTCTCCCGGGTCTAAAATGAAAGCCATGAGCGATGAAACCACGCTGGAAAAACTTCTGGGACAACGCACCACCCCGGGTGAACTTTATGAAAAACTGCCAGGTAATAAGGTTCGTTGTTACGCCTGCGGCCACCGATGCCCCATTCCGGAGGGCCGCCGCGGGGTTTGCCAGGTCCGGTTCAACGAGGGGGGCATCTTGCGGGTTCCGAATGGCTATTCCGCCGCCCTGCAGGTGGACCCCATCGAGAAGAAACCGTTTTTTCACGTCATGCCGGGTTCCCGGGCCTTTTCCTTCGGCATGCTCGGCTGTGATTTTCACTGCGATTATTGCCAGAACTGGTTCACCAGCCAGGCCCTGCGGGATCCCGAATGCGCGGAAGCTTCCTCCACCCTGACCGACCTAACCGCCCATGCCATCGTGGACTTGGCCATCCAGAACGAATGCCAGGTCATCACCTCCACCTATAACGAACCCCTCATTACGTCCGAATGGTCCTCCCAGGTTTTCGATTTGGCCCGCACCCGCGGATTGCTGACTTCCTTCGTGTCCAACGGAAACGCCACCCGCGAGGTGTTGGAATACCTGCGTCCCCGCCTGGACGCCTATAAGGTGGATCTCAAGAGTTTCAGCGACTCGACCTACCGCAAAACCTTCGGGGGCACCTTGAAACCGGTTTTGGAAAGCCTGGAAAGGCTCAAGGCCATGGGTTTCTGGGTGGAGGTGGTAACCCTGGTCGTGCCGGGATTGAATGACAGCGAAAACGAGCTTACGTCCATCGCCCGTTTCATCGCCTCGATCTCCAAGGAAATCCCCTGGCATGTGACCGCTTTCCATCCGGATTATAAGATGGGGGACCGCCCCCCCACTGGCGCCGACCATTTGAACTTGAGCTATGAGATTGGCCGTTCGACGGGGTTGGATTTTGTATATTCGGGCAACCGCCCGGGCGAGGTGGGCATCACCGAGAACACTTACTGCCCTTCCTGCGATTTTCTTTTAGTGGAACGGATGGGTTACCGTATTCTCAATAATACACTGAAGCCCGACGGAGCCTGTCCCCAATGCTTCAGGATTCTGCCCGGCATTTGGAAGGCGCCTAATCGCAAGCCCAATCTGGTGCGGCCCGTTTTGGAAACACCCCTGGCCAATAAGGTTCTAGTGAAGTAACCTTCCTTTGCTTTTATAATGCGGCCAGCCATCCTGAAGAAACCATTCCGCCGGGTTGGAAACCATGTTATTCATCACCTTCACCGAAGACACACCCACTTCCAAGCGCATTCCCTACGCCAATACCTTCATGATTCTCTTGAATATCGGCTTGGCTTTTTACACTCTGGACCGAACCGATTTTCTCCAGATCCTCGACCGCTTCGGGTTTATACCCGCCCGGCATCTTTCCTACAGCCTCATCACCGGCCTTTTTCTCCATAGCAGTTGGGCGCAGTTGGTGGCCAACATGACCTTTCTTTTCATGTTCGGGAGAGGGGTGGAAAAAGAATGGGGACCCGGCCGGTACTTCCTGGCTTACCTGGCCTGCGGTATCGCGGGAGAATTCACCCACCGTTATTTCACTCCGAATGGGGTCTTGGCCTTTGTGGGAGCCTCCCGGGTGGTGACGGGACTGGGCGTCATCTACCTGTTGCATTACCCCTGGGGCCGCATGAAATGGTACATCACCTTTTTTGGGGCGCCCATCGTGGAATTTCCCTCCCGCACCATCTACACCATGGTTTTATGGGCGGGCGTCCAAGCCGTGATGACCTTCCTGCCTTGGTACCGGTTTTCCCAGCTATTCCCGGCCTTGAACCATTTCATCGGGCCCCTCCTGACCATCCACCCCACCGCGGGGACGGCCTGGATCGCCCATTTGGGCGCGGCCCTGGCGGGTCTGATCCTCTTTTTGATCTTCTCGATGAGTGACATCGGGAAAAAGAAAAGGAGGTAATGGGTGTTTTTCGTCTTACCCATTGAGGAGGGAAAGCCCCCCAAGCGGTTCCCCCTTGCCAACTGGCTCTTGATCGGCTTGAACTGCTATTTCTTTTACAAGAGCGTCCTACGACCCGATTTCGAAACCTATGTCTGGCGCAACGGGTTTATCCCCGCCCATCCCCATCCTTCCGCCATCTTCTCATCCATGTTCTTGCACGCGGGTCTCATGCATCTCTTGGGCAACATGTACTTTCTTTACGTGTTCGGGGACAAGGTGGAGGACCGGCTGGGTTTCTTCCGTTACTTGTTCGCCTACCTGGCGTGCGGGGTCGTGGCGGTTTGGACGCAATATTCCGTTTCGCCCCATTCCACCATCCCCATGATCGGGGCCTCGGGGGCCATCTCCGGCATCTGCGCCCTCTATATGATCCTTTTTCCCTGGCAGAAGATGCGTTGGCAGTTCTTCTTTTTGATCTTCCCCATCTTTTCCATTCCCTCCCGTGCCTTCTTCGTGGTGGGTTTATGGTTTTTGGAACAATACCTTTTGGCGTCCCATTCTTCGGTCAACCAGGGGGGCGTGGCCTTCTGGGCCCATGTGGGAGGTTTCTTCACGGGGCTGATCCTCACGGCCCTGTTGGACCCGGGACTCAGCCGGAAGGTCCGGCCGAGGGCTTAAAGGAATCCCGTCCCTTCCAGGCCCAACCCTGCGAGCTGTGTTAGAATCCGACCGATGAACACCCCGATCGAGATACGGCCCACTCCTTCCCTTCCCCTCAAGAAGGGGGAATTTTCCTTCCATCCTTGGGTCCTGTTCGGGATCTTCCTCTCATCCAACACGTTACTTTCCTACTTTCCCTGGCCCAACCCCGTCAAATTATGGGTGGGAGTGTTCGGGCTGCTGATCCCGTTCCTTCTGGCCTGTTGGGACCTCACCCAGAAACGAAATGGTTCCGTTCCCACCCCCCTTTCGCCTTTCCGTGACGAGTTCCTTCCCGAAGGTTGGTTCAAATGGGGTGGGTGGTTCCTCACCCTGGCGATGGTCCTCAGGTTCTGGCAACTCACCACCCTTTCGGTCTGGCCCCTGGATGACGATGGGTTGGTCGGCTCTATTTCCCAGGGCATGGTGGAGGGGGAGCCTCTGCGCCTCTTCCATGCCTACAATTCCATCCCACCTTTCACTTTCATGGGCCTGGCGTTCTTCTTCAGGATTCTGGGGATTTCCCTCTTCTCGCTCTGGCTTTATCCCGCCGTTCTCTCCACGCTGGCGCTGTTCGTCTGGCGTTGGGCCGCCCGCCGGTTGTTTTCAAGCTCTTACGCCTTTCTTTTCCAGCTGGGAGTGGGCCTGTGTTTCTGGCCTTTGTTCATTGGAAGGTTCGTGAACTGGGGAGGTCCCCTGTTTCTTGGGGAGGGAGTCTCCTTCCTTCTTTTCTCGTTCTATCTCTCCGGAAACCCTGGAAAACCCCGATCGTTCGCAACCATCCTGCTGGGTCTGTCGGTGGGGCTGGGTTTTTACACTTATCACACCTGGGGGGTCGTGGCGGCGGTCCTGGGCCTGGCCGTGACGCTGGACTGTTTGCACGCGAAGAGGAAAGATTGGGCCTCCTTTTTCACATTCCTATTGGCGGCGGGCGCAGGCGCCCTTCCCATCGCCTGGAAACTGCTACAAAACCTCGACCCGACCTTTTTGAATGCCGTGTGGGCCTTCCAGGGGCATGTCGGTCTGTCCTCTTTCATGGCTCTGGTCTCGAACATCCTCGCCTATTTCTGGGGGCCCATCCCTTTCGACATTTTTTCCTACAACCCCCTCTGGGGCGGATTCTTCAATCCGGTCACAAGTTCCCTCATCTTTTTGGGTCTTTTAGAATTGGCCCGGGAGAGGGCACAGGGGTGGGTGCTATTTTTCCTTCTGTCCGGGTTCATTCTTTGGCTTCCGCAGGGCTTGAGCCGGGGCCAGGAATATATGCGGGGAATCCAACTGATTCCTGTTTTCGTGTTCCTGCTGGTCCTGGGCGCGCGTTACCTGATCCTCCATCCGCCCGGGAGAACCATCCGCCTGGGGACCTGGGTCCTGGCCCTCCTATCCCTTTCCCTGGGTTGCGATGGGTATCACCTATTCGGGGCCTACCATCAACGATGGTCGGTCATCCACGACACGGGATTCCAGAACAAGTCCCTGGAACGGCAAAGAGCCTTCGAGTTCTTCGACCGGACCAGGGCCCAATGGGGTCCCGGGCTGATCCTGGGCGACTTGACCGACGATATCCATGACCAAACTTTGGAACTGGCCGCCTGGGAATTCAACGCGTTGGAAAACCCGAAAGCCCCCTCACCCCGGGTGCCCTGGGCGGGCCTCCTCTGCAACGTCCACTACCGGGGATACCTGGCCAAGCTTTTGCCCCAGGCCCAATGGAAGGACCTGGCCACGGATGTCTTCCGCGAGAACGGGGGTTTGATGGCGGGTGTGATCCCGGTCAACTCGACGAACCTGCCGGTCCTGGCCCGCTGGGCGAAGGCGCAAAAAACCATGCACGGGTTCGCCCAGGAGATCCTCGAGACCCAGCATTCCCCCCATACCGAACGATTGCCGGGGCGAATGGCTCCCGCTTACCCGCTCTTCCAGGGCGACCCTTTTTTGGAATCCTGCTTTTGGGAAAAACAGGCGCAGAAC
The DNA here is from genome assembly GCA_963771075.1 of candidate division FCPU426 bacterium. Classification (GTDB taxonomy): domain Bacteria; phylum Oederibacteriota; class Muellerivitia; order Muellerivitales; family Muellerivitaceae; genus CAVTWJ01. Next base: position 223,691 of record CAVYSE010000028.1, read on the forward strand.
TATTTCATGAACCGGAAATACGCCGAGATGATCAAGCCCCTCGAGAACGCCCTTCAACTCGGGGTTCCGGAAGCGCATCTTTACAACCGCTTGGGAGTGGCCTGTCTGGCGACCGGGGATTTCAAAAAAGCCCAATGGGCGCTCGAACACGCCCTGGCATGCCCGGATAACCGGACCTCCGCCGCGTATCTTTATACCCACTACCTGTTGCCCCGTCAGATCTTGATTGTCCCCTGACCGGGTGACCGGGGCTGGCGGCTACCGGATGGCCTTGTTCAGGAAGTCCATGGCAGAAGGGGCGTCGCTGTAGCTGAGCATTTCTTTATACCCCTTTCGGTGGAGCGCCTGGACCGCCAAGGCGGGAAAACCCGTGACTTGGAACCGGTTCTCCAAACCCATCACTTCCGGGGTGTTTTCCGTCTTGGTCTTGATCTCATCGGTGACCTTGACCGGCACGAAAGACCGGTTGATGCGGGCGGCGATTTCCCCGTCCCCGAAAAACTCATTTTCCATCTTCCGGCACAGGTCGCTCTTCCCATCGGTGAAGAAATAAAGCAGGGCCTTTCCCGTGGCCTGGCTCTCGGCAAGCCCGTCGGATGGGTTCCGCCATACCAGGGTCTCGGGCGCCGTCTTCACCACGTCTACCTCGGCCTTGGGTTCGGGGAATTTCGGGGCGGGGACCGGAGTTTCCTTCGGCAGCAGCTGGGGCGGTTGGGCCAGTTTGGGCTTTTCCCAATAACCGATGGTTTTTTCCTGGAGGTTCACGAAAACCATCACCAGGGTGATGAATAGGGCGATCGTAAAACCGGCGAGAGCCCAACTGGCTGCCGGATGCAATTGGGGTTTATCTTTTTTGGGGGGAGTAGACTCGGTCATGGTTTGCCTCCTCAACGGGTCAAGGTCTAAATGGCAGTCTTATTGTGGGACTTGATGAAAGTTCCAGCCTATGACCACAGTCATAAACAATGCAACAAAAGAGGCAGGAACTTTTGGTAACTGATTAGAGTCTTTAAAGTTTCCAGGAATATTTCAAAAGGCCGAAGTCCATGCCGCCAATCTGAATATTTCGGGTGCAAGGTTCCAGAACCCCGCCGAGCGCCGTATAGAAACCTCGGGATGGGTTTTCTTTCAGGGAATAAAGCACCATACGGTGGTAACCCAAGCCCCGAAGTTTATCGAGGCAGGCGGCAAAAAGCTTTCGGCCTATGCCTTTTCCCTGGTGTTCCTTCAAAAGATAAATAGCGTACAGCTCGCCCTCGCCGGGTTCCTTTTTTTCCCGCTCGGGTCCACCGCTCACGAACCCCACCAGCCTTTCCTTCTCCTTCAAGGCCCCGATCAGAAACCTTCCCGCGGGTTCTCGGAACCATTTTTGAAAATCTTCCGTCCGGGTGGAAAGGGCGAGGGAATCCAGATAGGCGTCCGGAACCAGGCCCCGGTAGGTGCTTTTCCAACTTTCTACATGCACCCGCGCGATTCCTTCCGCGTCCGCCTCGGTCGCCTCCCGAATGAAAATCATTGCGTCTTGCCCTTCGATTTACTCAGGGCCTTAAACCTGTCGAAGGGGGAGGTGTGCATTCAAAGGTTCCAGCGGTAGGAAACCAAGTTCATGGAATCCGCCCCAAGGGTCATCTTCTTCGTTTCCCCGCCCAGTTTGCCGCCCGCTTTCTCATAAAAACCGCGGGCCTTGCCTTCCCTGAGGACCCAGGTGCGGGCTTGGTTCCAGCCCATGGAACGGAATCTCTGAAAAGCCTCCTCCAAAAGAAACATTCCAAGGCCTTGCCCCTGATAGGATTCCTGGAGGTACATGCCGTAAATTTCACCCAGACTGACTTCCTTATTTTCCCGGTCCCGGCCGCCATCCAAGTAACCCACGATCTGGCCCTCCGGTTTTTCGGCCAATAGCACAAAGTAAGAATACCCAACCGATTGGAAACTTTCCTGAAAGGTTTTCTCGGCGATCGGGTATTGGATGGCCTTCAAGAAGGCGTCGGGCAATAGCCCTTGATAGGTGGAGTTCCAGACCTGGGTATAGATTCGGCTGATGTCCGGGATATCCTTCGAAGTCGCTAATCGAATGGGCATGGCTTTTTACCTCAATTCTATTGGGAGGGCGGAAGGCCGCCTTCCTTTTCGATTTCCTCAAGCATAGTGAGAGCCGACGCCGCCAAGGTACGGTTTCCCGGGGCCTTGAGGGCCTCATTCAGGTCCGCCCTCGCGGAAGCGAACCGGTTCTTCCTCAGCTCGATGCTTCCCCGTTTGTAAAAGAATTGGGCGCAAGGGTAACCTTCCCGCAGGGCCTGCCCCAAGGCCTGCTGATCGTTGGGATAGGCCTTGTCCCGGTAAAGAAGGTCGGATGTTTTCTCCCAATAAATGCTCGTCAGGAAAGGATCGTCCTCCAGGAGCGGCTTCACTTTCGCGAAATCATTCAAGAGACCCTCGGCTTTCTGAAAATCAGCCAGTTCCAGCCAACCCCAATCCATGTCCCGGAAGGCTGGATAGGCCTCCACCCATTGGGCAAACAGGTCCTGGTTGGAATCATCCACCGGGATCACCCCCAACATCTCTCCTCCATCCGCCGCTTGGACGTCTTGATCAACCCAAAACCATTTACCTTCGGGAAAGGATTTTTTAAGGAAGGGTTCATAGCAGCTGTTCACGAGAAAAGCCGCCCAGCGAACCTTGTTTTTCGGTAACTTGGGATTCTCCAGGGCGTTGAAGGCGTAAACCCCGCAGTCCAGGCTTTGGTCATAGGGCATGGAGGTGAAATCGTTGAAAAAATAGCCCGGCCCCCTCGACGATTCTTCCTTGAGAATTTGGTAAGCCCGGTAGCTATTCATCATTTTAGGGGGCGGCACACCCCTCATCGGCCCCCTGGCCGATTCCAAGTGAAAAAAGTGGGGAGTTGCCAGATGGGTCACGTCCAGAACCAATGAAACCGCCAACAGGCTCACCAGCACCATGACCCTTTGGGGTAAGGGGGCCTCTTTCATCAGCCGCAACAAGCCCCAAGCCGAGCCTAACAAAAGAAAAGGGATCACAAGGACGACGCGGAACATATCCACGTTCATGGAAAATAGCCCGGGCGCCATACAGAGGATGCCTCCCGCCCAGGCCCACCGGACTTTTGGATTTCGCCGGTGCCGGAAACTTTCCAACAGGCCGAGCCAAAAAGCGCCCGTCAGGATGGGGTTGAACATTCCTCCCCAAACGGGCGCGTAGGCGGGTTGGGCCTCAAAAACCCCCCAGAAGGGTGCGGTCAGGTATGAAAAAAAAGCCAATACCCCCTTGGCCAGGGGCATATCGCCCTGACCCGAGGAGACCGCGAATATAGGGTGGCCAAACCCCTCGATGAAGACGGCTCGAAAAAAGGGTATGAGGCAAACAATGAAAAAGAGTGCGAAAACCATTAATGGGGTTTTGGATTTTTTACCATGGATTGTTTCCAGCGTGACGACGCCTAGGATCCAGAGCGCGAAAATCGGCCAAGGCGTGAAGGTCAAGGACCCGAAACCCGCGACCAGACCCAACAAAGCGCCCCGCCCAATGCGCGCGAGTTGAGTTTTGGCTTTCAGATAAAAACCCAAAGCCGCCAAGGCCAGACATTCCCACAGCGGGAGGAGTACTCCCGGATGGCAAAACCGCCCATAAAAAAAGGGCCAGAAGGAGAGGCCCCAAAGGGTAAAGGCCATAAAGGCGGTGGAACGCGAGACAAGGGGACGAAAAGCGAAATAGCAGAGGAAAAAGGCAAGGGTTGAAAGGCAGGCCGGCAAAAGCCAAAGGCCCATCAGGAGGTCTGCCATTTTGGCGGAGAAAAAACAGAAGAGCCAATGGATACCGGGGGGTATCTGGTTATAAAAAAAACTCCACTGCCGGTGATTGAAAAGGTCCAACCCGAAACGGGCCACCAGGCCCTCATCGGTGTTGGGCCAGACCGGCCAGGTGGTGAGGTCGGCGAAGCGCAAGTCGATCGCCAACGCCAGGATCGGAAGGATCACCCAATAGGAGGAACGGGGGAGGATTTCCTCCTCGATTAACAACACTCCCCGAACGGCTGGCTCTCGGATGATCCGAAGAAGGGTCCAGACAAAGGGAAGGAGGATGCCGAACAGGCCCAATTCCATCTTGATCGTGAGGGAAAGGGGTGCATAGGAAAGGAGGACGCTTGTCAGGGTAAAAAGTCCGTAGAGAAGCCATGCGTGGCGAAACAAAACCGGCCTGATGGATGTCGCTTTGGACTTCAACCTCGACCTCATTCGTATTGATTCGTTTGGAGGTCTAAGGTTTTTTCCCTTTCGATCCCCCTTCATCAAGGGCCATGATACCCTTTTCCATTTCGTCCTGAGGCTCTCAAAGGGCCATTCATAAAGGCGGTCCATGGCCTTGCCCCCCGCCATGGAATCAATCTTGTCGGTGTTATGTCCCCGCCGTCAAAACGACCCTATTTTTTATTGCGGAATTTGACTTCAGGGAGACCCTCAAAGTCGGCGTCTTGGGTCCAAACCTTCGCCCCATGTTCTTTTGCCGTCGCCAGGATAATGCTGTCGGCCATGGGAAGCTTATGTTTTAAACTCAGGGAAGCCGCCCGGATGGATAGGGGGGCCGTCAAGTCCACCACTAATCCCTGTCGCATGGCCGCGGTCTTTTCCAAGGCTTCCTTTTTGCCGCTTTGGCGAAGGAGGGATTTAAAGACTTCATAGAGGCAGATTGAGGGCACAACCAGGCGTTTCGGGTCCTCGATGGCGGGGGCGAAAAAGCCGGCGTTCGGCCCCCCCGCGAAATATTCCAGCCAGGCGGAGGAATCCACCACGTTCATACGCGGTCTTCCCTATCGCGGGGAACATCCGTGTCAATGCCCTTGAGGGATCCCCTGAGGGAGCGCACATCCTTGACGGGCACGAATTCCAGGCAGCCCTCGAATTCGATGACATCGAATTTTTGGCCGGGCTTTATTTTCATGCCCTTGCGGACCAATTCGGGGATGACGACCTGGTATTTAGGGGAAACGGTCACGGTACTCATCAAACCTCCATCGATCTACTTACCGTCATACGGTAACATGATCGATAAAATTTCTCAAGTTGAGCCTTTAAAATCTCAATAAACAAGTCAACTCCATAAATCGAAAATTGAATGGATCGGGTTACTTCTTCCCCTTAAACCCTTCCCCATCGTCGGGGATGATTCCCTTTTCCAACCACTCGTAAACGCCATCCATCGCTTTAACGGACGCTTGGTTATCCTTGATATCCGTGTTCCAGCAGACCCCCAGGAAATAATTGTGTATACGGATGCGGGCCTGGCGGCAAAAAAGATCTGCCAGTTCCCGCGAACATTTGAATTCCGGGGTTTCGGCCTCCACCGCCAGGGCCTTGGCGCAACTGGCCGCCATGGCGAATAGTTCGGTCCCTACCTCGACCAGGCGCCCTAAAATCATCTGCCGCCGCTCCAACTTGGGGCCGAACCGGATCATCTGGTGGAACAGCGTGCGGGCCAGCTTGCGGGAAGTCCTTTCGATGTATCTCATATGACCCGCTAGGTTGCCGTATTCTCCATAGCGGGGCCATATTCCCGTCGGCAGCCAAAGACGCAAATACCAAAAAGGATAAAACAGGGCGCAGGCCACCAGAGCCTTCAATTTTTGATTTATCGTGGATTTCGGGCTCAACAGGTCACCCGCCATCTTCATGTGCTTGTCCAAGGCTTCCCGGGCGATGAAGAGATGTTGTATCTCGCTCGTGCCTTCGATGATGCGGTTGATGCGCGCGTCGCGCATCATGCGTTCCACCGCGTAGCCCTTCTCGCCCCGGCCCCTTAAAGAGGGCGCGGTTTCATAGCCCCGCCCGCCCCGCAACTGCATCAGGTCGTCCAGGATCTTCCAGGACGCTTCCGAACAGAACAGCTTCGACATGGCGGCTTCCAGCCGGATATCCGCCCCGCCCTGATCGACCAGGGCGGAGGTGTAGTAGGTCATGCTTTCCTGCGCGTAGGTGGAACCGGCCATATTGGCGATCTTGCTGGACCCCGCCTCATGCTTGCCGATGGGCTGGCCCCACTGCACCCTTTCCTTCCCCCAGAGCCGGGCGATATGCAAAGCCTGTTTGCTCATTCCCGCCGAGGCGGCGGGCAGGGTCAAGCGGCCGGTGTTCAGGGTGATCAGGGCCAGCTTTAGCCCCAGACCCTCGCCCCAGAGGATATTTTCCGAAGGGACTTTCACGTCCTTGAATTGGATAACCCCGTTCTGGATGGCGCGGATGCCCATGAAATCGCAACGGTGGGTGTATTCGATGCCGGGCATGCCTTTTTCCACGATGAAAGCGGTGATCTGCTGTTTCTCCTTCCCATTCACGATCTTGGAGGGGGTGCGGGCCATGACCGCGATGTAATCCGCGACCAGGCCATTGGTACACCATAGTTTCGAACCGTTGATCGTCCAGGTCTTGCCGTCAAGGGATGGCTCGGCGGTGGTCGTCAAATGGGCGGGGTCGCTGCCCACCTGGGGCTCGGTCAGGGCAAAGGCCGAGATGGCGCCTTTCGCGAACTTGGGGAAAAATTTTTTCTTTTGATCGTCGGTTCCGAATAGCTTCAGGGGCTGGGGAACCCCGATGGACTGGTGGGCGGAAAGCCACACGGCGGTGGACCCGCAATAGGAGGCTACCATCGCCACCGCGCGGTTGTAATTGACCTGGGACAGGCCCAGCCCGCCGTATTCCTTGGGGATCTTCATGCCCCAACAGCCCAGTTTAGCCAGGCCGTCCAGGACCTTTTGGGGAAGGAGTGTGGTCTTGTCCACTTCATCCGGGTCGAGGTTTTCCCTCAAGAAAGCCTCTAGGCGCCCCATGAACTCGTCGCCGACCGCCTTGTCCTCGGCGGATTGGAGGGGATAGGGAGAGATTAAATCGTCACGGAAGCGACCCATGAAAAGCTCGGCCACGAAACTCGGCTGGGTCCATTCGGTTTCCCTGGCTCCCTCGGCGACTTCCAGTGATTCCTTTTCTTTTTCATTCAAGTGTTTGGCGGTATCGGCGACTCCCATTTCGGCCCTCCTAGCGTGGAATAGAACGGCCTCTTAACGTCTATTTTAATCCTCCTGAGCGGGAAAGACCCCTTAGTTAAGGAAAAATCTCAATATTAATTTACAAGCAGTTTGCTGGTCGCTGGAAAGCCTTTTAAAGTCTGACTGCCGACTGCGAACCGTCTCCTGCAACGAAACCACAAGGTTCGTTGCGTGTCTTGGTGATCCCTATTGCTAAGGCAATAGGGGCCGACTGCCAACTTCGAACACCCACCATAAACTGGGATTGCTCCGTGGCGAAATTTACCCCTCGCAATGACAGCAAAACAACCAATGGTTGAAAAAAGGGGTTTTCAAGCCCTGGGCCAGGGGATAAACTACACCTATGAGAGCTTTCGCCAAACCCGAAGAAGCCGTGCCCTATACCTACACGGATTTTCCCGCGCCCGAGCGAGCGAAAATAGAATTTTCCTTCGCAGACAACCCCGCCTCCAAGAAGTTCGTTTTGTTCGACGCCGACGCAAACCGGATCCAAGACGCATCCCTTCCCGTTGTCCAAGGCCTCCTGCTTCAGGACTTCAAGGAAGTTATTTCCCGCGTTTCTTAATTTTTTTTAACCGTGGATTCCCTCCCGGAACCGCAACCTCCCCTTACGCTTTACAACCGGGCATTCAAACGCTTATCCCTTTTGCTATCCGATCCCTGGGCCTGGACCCTTTCCCTATGCTTTGCCCTGGTGTTCCTCTTCGCCGCCCGCAAGAATCTTGATTTTGACCTGGGCTACCACCTGGCCTCGGGCCGGTGGATCCTCCAGCACTTGGATGTGCCTCGCCAGGATACCTTCACCTTCGGCGCGGCGGGCCATGAATACCTGGACAGCCAATGGCTTTACCAGGTTGGGATCTATCTCCTGGACCGCCTGGGCGGTTATCCCCTCGTTTCCCTCTCTCACCTTTCCCTCATCCTGCTAGCCTTCGCGCTCACCGCCGTGCGCATTTCCCTGGGCGGATGCCCGCGGTGGCTTCAGGCGGCGTTGGTCCTTCCAGCGATCCTGGGAATGGAGATCCGCTTCCTTGAGCGCCCCGAGCTTTTCTCATGGGTCTTCCTGGTCATGGTGCTTCTTTGTTTGGATCTCCACCGAAAGGGAAAAACGGGCGCCCTTTTCTTTTTGCCCGTGATCCATCTGGTCTGGGCCAACGTGGAAGGCCTCTTTCCGCTGGGTTGGGTCGTGATCGGCGCCTACCTCATGACCTCCTATTTCGAACGGGGCCGTTTGGACCCGGCGCTGGTCAAGGCCCTATTGGCATCGGGGGCGGCGACCCTGGTCAATCCCTACGGATTCCGGGCCCTCTCCTTCCCCTTTCTCCTCCTTACCCGTTTTGACCCAGGTGGTTTTTTCAAAAAAGCCATCTCCGAATTCCAATCCCCCTGGACCGCCGCGGCCTCCCCCGATTCCCCGTTCTTTCCGGCCTTTCCCATCGACAGCTACCGGGTGGTCTCGATCCTATTTCTCCTGTTCATCCTCCTGACGATCCGCCGCCGCAAATTCCACGAATACGGCCTGGCCTTTTTTTTCTTCGCCCTCTCGGCCCTGGCCATCCGGAACATTCCACTTTTTTTCCTTCCGGTTCTACCCACCGTGGCCAAGGCCGCGGCCGATTGCGCTTCCTTTACCCACGAAGGGGAAGGCCCCAAGGAACGATGGACCCCTCCCCGGGGCCTGGGCCAGGGCATGGCCTTTATCGTCTTGCTCATCTGCCTGCGGGTGGGTACGGGGGCCTACTATGTTTCCGAAAGGCGAATCATCCACAACGGATGGGGAATGGACCCGGAGCACCTTCCCTTAAAGGTCTGCTCCTTTATCAGGCAAAACCACCTCTCGGCGCCCCTGCTGAACAGCATGGGATTCGGCGGTTTTATGGAATGGGAGACCCAGGCCGTTCCCTTCATCGACGGCCGGCTGGAGGTGATGGGTGAACCCCTGTTCCGGCAGTACGAGCTCAGTCACGCTCCCGGCGGATTGCAGACCCTTTCCCTCAACGCCAACTTCCAGGGGATCGTCTATGACCACATGATGGATATCCCCTGGACCAAACAGCTGCTCGATCTTGAGGGTTGGCGCATGATCTATCTGGACGACCTATCCGCCCTCTGGGCGGCGCCCGGATATGCCGTGAATCTTCCCACCGTCACGCCCCGGGACCTGGAGAAGGATTGGGGCGTCACGCCCCTGGACGAGGGAAAAACCATTTTTGACATCCATCACGGCCCGCGAAGCAGCCTGGGAGATTGGCTCAACGGCTTTGTCTTTCCCCAGCAGTACCCCATGCCCTGCATGCGGCTGGGAAGCCTGGCCTATGAGATGGGAGATTACGAAAGCGCGAAGGATTATTTCTTGAGGGCCTTGGTCCTGTCAGGGGGGAGCTATTACGAGGTCTATTACAACCTGGCCTCGGCCTATGGAAAATTGGGCCAGAAAGACATGGCCCGTTACTGCTACCAGTGCGTCTTGGACCTGTTCCCTTCCTGCCCGGGAGTGACGGCCCTCATCGCGGGCCTTTAAGCCCGGGTTTTCCTTTCGAATGAACGGACGTCAGGTTTGAATTCTTTTGATAAACAACATGAAATTAACAATAATCTCCATCCCGAACCCGGAAATATCACGAAACGTTTGAAGGCGCCTGAGCGTCTAATATTTACAGATTATTAAAGGAGAGTTCACGATGAAATCCACCCTGGCTTTGCTTGGTTTATTCGCTCTTTTGTTGATTCCCACCCTGGCTTCGGCCCAGATGACATCCCAGGAATACGATCAATTGGGACAGGCGGTCTACCAGAAAGGCCTTTACGACAAGGCGGTAGTTTACTTCCAGCAAGCCACCCAGGCGGACCCCACCAACGCCCAGGCCTTCGAGGATCTCGGCAACGCCTACATGAAACAGGGCAACCAATCCCAGGCCCTGCAAGCCTACCAGCAGAGCCTCCAGTTGAACCCGAACAACACCACCTTGAAGGTAATGGTGGACAACATGAACAGCGCGAATAACACGGCCGCGCCGGCCCAAGCCCAAAACGAACCCGCCAATCCCCAGATGGAACAATCGCCCGCCCAGGAAACTATTGTCATCCACCGGCGCCGGCCCAGGCCACAGCCAGAACCTGTCGTGAATTACAACGACAACCTGGCCCCCATGGACCATGCCCGTGTCTGGACCAAGTTCGAGTTCGGGTACAACTATTCCCTTCAGGGGGATTTAACGGATAGCGCCACGAATGTCACGAACGAGAACAGTAACGGGACCCTCGCCGCCCAGGAATACGGTTTCACGAATGGCAGCGCCAGTATGCCCCTGGGAGGCTTGATGCTCGGTGGGGAACTGGGATTTTTGATCGACCCGAACGAGGGCATCGCCATTGGGGTCCGATACCTCCAGGCCAACGACTACAATTACAGCGCCTCCAACTCAGCTCCCTCGTCATTCGCGGGTTATCCCAGCGATTTTTGGGCCACGACCTTGACCCCCTACGCGGTTCCCTTCACCCTCGACTATTACCTGTTCCTACCCGACCATAACGGCCGTTTCTTCATCACCGCCGGCGCCGGTTACTACGCGGGCACCGTCCAGGTGCAGGACAATTTCAGCGTGGTGAATTACACCGGGGATACCACTCAAAATGACAATCCGAACGGCGATTTGACCGCCGGGAACATCGGCTTCGAATTCGGTATCGGACGGGATTTCGCGATCAACCGTAATTTCGGCATTTCCGTCTTCGCTCGCGGCCGGTACGCCAAGATCACCCAATTCCAAGGCACCCTCAGTGACGGACAACAATGGGTCCTGGCCAAGTTCTCGGATGGAAGCGTGGATATTTGCGACCCCTCCCAGATCGGGTCGCATGGGATTTCCTACGCTACGGTGGACTTTACTGGCTTTGACATCGGCGCTTCCCTCAACTTCTACAGTTTCTGAATTTAAGTCAAAAAAGGCCGTTTCCCTCACGGGGAGCGGCCTTTTTTATTTCTGTAACTTCTTTTCTTATTAGCCGTAATTATTGGCAAGAACTTTGAGGGGAGAACAACATGAAAGCTACCGCTTTAATCCTTTTCGCGGGGGCCCTGCTGGCCGCCTCGGCGTCTTTCGCCCAACCCAAAACCGAATCGGCGGTCTTCGCCGGGGGCTGTTTTTGGTGCATGACCCCGCCTTTCGAGAAGCTCGCGGGGGTCCTGAAAGTAACCGCCGGTTATGCCGACGGGCAGGGGGAAAACCCCAACTATGACGATTACGGCGACAAAGGCTACACCGAGGGGGTTTCCATCCTTTACAACCCCGGGAAGATCACCTATGCCCAGCTGGTGGATGTCTTTTGGAAACAGATCAACCCGACCGACCCCAACGGCCAGTTCGTGGACCGGGGACTCCATTACCGCGCGGCGGTCTTTTACATGAACGACAGCCAAAGGAAGGCCGCGGAAAAATCAAAGGCCGTCCTGGATAAATCAGGAAAGTACGATCAGCCGATCGTAGTGCCCGTCAAGAAATTCACGAACTTCTACCCCGCCGAGGATTACCACCAGGATTTTTACAAGAAGAACCCGGTTCATTACAACCTTTACCACATGAATTCAGGCAGGGACGAGTATTTGGATTCGATCTGGGGCAAGGGGAACCACTGACTTTTTGCCGGGACATGGTTGGAAATTGCTCCCAAACTTCTATAGGATGATCCCGCCTTCAATCTACCCTTGGGGAGCCCCGACATGGACATCGCCTTGATCGCCGTTCAATTCCTGCATGTGTTGTTCGGCGCCATTCTCATCGGGAGCGCCGTCTACATGCATTTCGTGCTTTGGCCTGGGATCCTCTCGCGCCCTTCGGCGGAAGCCCGGGCCTTTTACGAGGGCATCCTGAAAAAAACTAGCGTCCTGATGGCCTCCTCCGGGGGGATAACCTTCCTCCTGGGCATCCTGCGGGGAACCCTCCTGGGCCCCATCCATTCCTTTTCCGATTTAGGGTCACCCTACGGGATCACCTTTTCCATCGCCCTCTTCGCCACCCTCGCCATGCTCATCCAAGGGCCCCGGATCGGCCCGACCCTCCTGAAAAAAGTCTGGAACGGGAACGCCTTCTCTCCCGAAGCCGCCCGAACCGTGAAGGTGATGAACCTCGTTCCGCTGTTGGCGATCCTGGTTATCCTTGCCTGCATGGTCCTGATGCATTTCAGCTATTAACCCAACCTAAAATTCGGAAAGCGTTCTCCTTGCGCGCGAGCCCTTAAGGGGATGAAGGATTCAATCGATTTCCCTTTTGGCTTCGGTTTTTCCTAGGCGGCACGTCAAAACTCTTTCTATATTAAAACCAGTTCAAATCGATCGGCCTTTACTCTGGAGCGCCATTCATGGATTCCCTGACCTACGAATTAAAAACCGTTCCCGGGCATAAGAACACCTTCTGCCTGGAACTGCGGGGTTTCCTTTATGCCGGCACCCTTCCCACGGCCGCAGAGGCATTTCAGTCCATCCCCCTTTCCAAAACGCGGTTATTGCTGGATCTCACGGGCGTCCAGTACGTCAGCACGAGTGCTTGGAGCCGGATACTGGAACTGCAGCAGCGGCTGAGGAACTCCGAGGGCGGAGTGGTCCTGTTCGGCCTCAAACCCGAGGTCCAGGATGGTTTCGAGTTCATGGAATTCAACAAGGTTTTGGAACACCACCCAAGCCGGGTGGAAGCCCTGCGCTAGTGGGTTGTTGAGAAAGTCCTGGTACGGACTGTTGCAACTGACACCTAATACGGTACCCCGCGATTCCAACGTGCCACCCCTCAATTTAATTTACGTAGAGGGTGGTACAGTACCCTTTGGGTACAAAAATCTTTGAATGAGCAGGCCGCTTTTAGCCGATTACTAAATTAATGAAATCGGTATGCGGCCTTTTTTATTTTCAGCAGCCTGCCAGGGTTTTACTTGCCCTTCCCGGTTTGAAACCGTAAGCTTCCTTCGTGATCGCGCGTTTTTTCCTTTCCTTTTTTTTATTCGGCTTGTTTTTCCCTCCCGTTTGGGGGGAAGAGGATCTCCGTTCGGGACAACGGGCCCTTTTAGAGCGGAATTATCCCCTCGCCTTTTCTTATTTCCACCATAGCGCCCAAAAAGGCGACCCGGCGGGGGAGTGCGCCCTCGGCTTGATGTACGAGAACGGCTACGGGGTAGAGAAGGATTACACCCAGGCCAAGGTTTGGTTCGAGCGGTCCGCCCGCAAGGGCGATCCGAGCGGGCAGAACAACTTGGGCTGGCTTTACCGCTATGGAAAGGGCGTCCCGCGCGACAATAAAACGGCCCTGGGCTGGTTCATCAAGGCAGCCGGGCAAGGCTTGGCCTCGGCCCAGCTCAACCTTGCCCTGATGGCCGCCCGGGGCGAGGGGATGAAAAAGGACGCCGGACTGGCCTATATCTGGTTCGAGAAGGCCGCCCTCCAGGGCGACGACGAGGCCCAGGTCAACCTGGGGCAAATGCTGTCCTTGGGGGAGGGAACACCCAAGGACCTGGTGGAATCCTACAAGTGGTTCGCGGTGGCTTCCAAACACCCCGACTTAAGTGGGGACAAGATGGATGAAATCCACGACGATTTGGAGTGGCTGGAAAAACACATGACGGGGGACCAGGTACGCGAGGCCCAAAAGAAGGCCGACCGGTTCAAGGCCGACTCCGTGGAGGCGGACCTGCCGACGCCCACTCCGCCGCCGAATGAGGAACGAAAGGCCATTCACCCATGAACCTCTACTTCCGGCTGCTCATCCGCCTATGGATGACATGGATAAAACCCCGTCCCCTGGGCCTGTTGGATACCTCCGAGTTGCCGGGCCGGGTCTGGCCGATGGACCTGGATACTAACCTTCACATGAACAACGGCCGTTACCTGTCCCTGATGGATCTGGGGCGGCTCGACCTGGTGGCCCGGGCGGGACTTCTTGGCGCCATCCTGCGAAACCACTGGTATCCCGTTTTGGGTGCCGCCCGGATCGACTATTTCCACCCCCTGAAGCCCTTCCGTTCCTATGTCCTAAAAACCAGGTTCGTGGCCTGGGACGAGAAGTGGCTTTACCTTCGCCAGGAATTCTTTTCCGGAGGAAAAACCTGCGCCGTGGCCTATGTCCAGGGCCTGTTCCTGGGTCCCCAAGGAAAGGTTTCCACGGAGGAATTTTTTTCGGTCCTTAACTTTCACGAGCCCTCCCCTCCCTTTCCAGCGGACCTGGCTGAATGGCGCCGCCCCGTCCAGGGCCCGGCTCCTCCGCTTCCCTAGGAGAATCAATCCAGGAAAATGATTTCCTGTTACGTCGGGGTTAATTTCCATTTCGACGGTCCTGAAAGTTATTCTTTTTTATTTATTTGTTCCATACTAGACAGGTATGAATGATTCACTGAATTTGAATCCTTCCCTGCTGGCTTGGCTCATCGCCGGATTTCTTTTTTTCTTCGGCCTGAGCGCCCTTCACTATATCCGCCAGACCCTCCGCAAAAGAGAAGCTTTACGTGAATTGGCCCGCCAGATGGGTTTCGGATACTTCGTCCTGGTGACCGACCTGACTCGGGCCGGATATGATCTCCCGGAGCCCCTCGCGCCTCGGCAGGCCCATTCCCCACTCATCCACCTGGGGCTGGGGCCCGGGTCCCAAAATATCTTGAGGGGGGAGAAAAACGGCTGGACGATTTTTTACCTTGAAACCCCCGCGCCCGAAAGGGACCGGACCCTGGAAACACTCGCCCTTTTCCTAAACCCGGGCGCGGACCTTCCCTACTTCGAACTGGTCCCCCTGAGGCTCTTCGATAAATTTCACCGCCTTTTGGAACTGGACATCCGGGACCTGGTCTCCGGCCCCGGCGTGAGCCGGTTGGAGATCAAAGGGCTGGCTGATTTTCACAGGCCCAAGCACCACCTTTGGGGCGAAACCCGACGGGCTTCCGACTTCGCATCGATATTTTCGCGGGAGTTCCTGGAATTCCTGGGGGGCCAGCCCAACTGGCGCATCCAGGCGCGGGGGGACTGGGTGATGATCTTTGAGGAAAATTTCGCCATACCGCCCGAGGCTTTGGGCGAGTTCGCGTCCCGAACCCAAAGGGCCATGGAACTTTTCTTCAGCGGACTGAAGGATTCAAGGGCTCGGGTCCCGGTAGAGGCTGGAAAAGGGCTGGCTTCGGGGCCCTTGGACGGTGGCGGGAGCGGCGTTGGGGAGCCGGGTTCCAAGCATCGGACGCTTGGCGGCTCCGTTCGGGAGACTCCCCTGAACGGCCAAAGACCTGCCCCTTAGGGCGCTCATCGGGCCATTGTGGTTTCCCGCGGGTTGAAGCGGAATAAACCCCGGCGTCTTGATGGGAATGGCCGGGTTTTTCTTCCAATTTCTCCGGGCCGGCTTCAGGCCGTTCATCTTCAGGGTTCGATTCGGCGCGGACCAAACATTCGTCGCCACGGGAATAAGGCCGTTGTTCTGGGCCGAAAGCGGCACGGTTCCAAAAACCACCCCAAGGAATGTTAGGAATAAGCCATATTTCGAAAATACCCGGATCATGCAAGCATTCTAGTCTGGCTTTCACCAAAATCCAGGAATACCGGCTTTACCCATATTGGGCGTCTCTTTTTCTTTTTTACCCATTCCTCCACGGTTCCGGCTCCATTTGCGGAACCCAATCCCCACGATATATAGGAAATCGGGGAGGACCCCTTTGGCACGTCCTTTGCTTTGCTTATGGAGTCGCTATTCACTTTGACGGGGAGATTTATGCGTTCGACTTTAGACAAAGCAAGCCGTACCCAAGTCCGCTATTCCAAACCCGCCCAACCACACCTTTCCCTCCCCTGGGTTCCCAAACCGGAAGATTGTTTCACCCAATTCGCCCAAGCCTTGAGAAACTTCGGGGATTTTCCATCCCATTGGCTGAATACCTTCCGCATTCAATCCTCCGACATGAAATTGGTCCGCACCCTGCGCGTTGGAGGACATAACGGGATCACCTGTCTGATCCGCACTTCCCCCCGGCTGGAGAGCTATCTCCAGGAAAACGCCAATCCCCTGATCCGGGTGGGGGAACCCCTGTTTGACCGGCTGGCGGTGGAATTTACCCAACGCATCGCCCACCTCTGTTTGGGATCCACCCTGATGATCGCGCCCGAAATCCAACCGGGAATCCCCAAGCTTCTTCAGGACCGTGAGCCGGATGTTGTTTGCAAGGTCCTGGTGGACGTAACATTCGTCGAAATCCTTCTCTTTCGGGAACCGCTCACCTAGCGGTAACCCAATTCCGCACCTAAAGGTTTTTTTCTTCGGGGCAGGGCCTTTTCTTTTTTCGAACTTTTCCCCATTCTCTATCTAGGTCAGCTATTAGCGGTTAGCCGTTGGCTTTTAGCTAATAACTAAAAACCAATGGCTAACGGCTGCTTTTGAGAGCAGTTGTTGTGAGGTTCCAACCATGGCCATCACTATTAATAAAGAGGGGTCGAATGGCCCCATGCCGGTGGGTTTCGTGGGTCATGGCGCGCCGACTTTGGGGATGGAGGACAACGCCATCACCCAAGCCTGGCGCCGCTGGGCCCTTTCCCTCCCCAAACCCAAGGCCGTTCTGGTCTTCTCGGCGCATTGGCTTTCGGACAAACCCCTGGTCGGCCCCCTCACTCCCCAGCCCTTGATCTACGACTTTTATGGATTTCCCGAGGAACTTTACCGGGTGAAATACGAACCTGCTGTTCCCGAAAAGTTGATCCGCGGAACCTTGGACCTTTTGCGCTCGGCGGATTGGAACCCCTCCTCCGCGCCCGAAAGGGGCCTGGACCACGGTGCCTGGGTACCCTTGATGAAAATGTTCCCGGACGCCGGCATCCCCGCCTTCCAGGTTTCCCTTCCCACCCAAGTGCCCCTCTCCGATCATCTGGCTTTGGGAAAAACTCTGGCGCCCCTTCGGGAAGAGGGCGTCTTCATTCTGGGGAGCGGAAACGTGACCCACAACCTCCAGCGGGTGAATTTTCACGACCGCCAAGCCGAACCGGAGGACTGGGCGAAAGATTTCGACGCTTGGGTAGTGGAGACGTTGGAAGGGGGCGGTCTTGAAACGTTGACTCGGTATCGGGAAGCCCCGGGCGGGGCTCAATCCCATCCGACGGACGACCATTACGTGCCCCTGGTGGCCGCGGCCGCCGCTGCTGGTGCACATGGTAAACCCCATATCCGATACCCCCATGAGGGTTTCGACTACGGGACCCTTTCCATGCGTTGCGTGGAATTTTCCTGAGCCTCTAGGGCTGGGCCGCCTGGCTGGGCACTTTCAGCCACGCCGGCTTCGAGCCCGGGGTCAGGTTGTCCATATGCTTCAGGAAAAGTGTGATCTTCCAGATTTGGTCATCATTGAGGGTGCCGCTGAAACCGGGCATGCCCGTGAGGCGGATACCGTGTTTGATTTTCCAGAAGGTCACGCCTTCCGGGTCATCCTCCACCCCGTCGTCGGCTAGCTGGGGGGCTTTTTGGTATAAGCCGACCGCGATATTAGAAGGTTTGGCGTCCGCAGCCCCGTGGCAAACCGCGCAATTGAAGGCATACAGGCGAATTCCCTCGATCAAGTTCGGGTCGGTCAGGGCCACCGGGTTTCCGCCCTGAGGCGCTTCCCGTTGGATGGCGGCGTGGAGGGAGGTCCGGGCCGCCCATTTTTCCCAAACGGGAGGCTTGCCGTCCGCGTTGGCGGGCATCCTCCCGGACGTGATGAACCAGTATCCCCCGCCTAATAGAAGAAAGAGCACCGTCAAACAGCCCCACAAATATGACTTTATCATGGATCCCATCCTCCCTATGCGTCGTTTGATATGTTTTGGACGTTCAATCTTGTGGAACAGACACTTTCAGACTATGAATATCGTCCATAGGACATGACTTTTTCAAGCCGGACGTTAACCCTTTCGCCATCTTGTTTTGTCCGGTATGAGGGGTTTAGTTTATGAGGAACTAGGCAGGGGAGGTTTCCCAATGGTAGTGGCATACGAAAAATTCCGCGCCGTCCGTCGCCAGTTGAACCTGATCTTCACTCAGAATCTGAGGCCCCTCAAGATCGGTCCCAAACAAGCCGTCATGCTGCGGCATATCGACTCCATGGGAAAATGCTCCCTCGCGGACCTTTCCCGGGCCACCGCCACCGATCCCGCCGCGGTCAACCGGGCCATCGCCTCCATGATTTCGCGCGGATTGATCCACCGCCAGGCGCACGAGTCGGACCACCGTTGCTGGCAGGTTTCCCTCACCGAAAAGGGCCGTAACATGGCCCGGGACATCGACCGTGTTTACGGTCAGGTCGCCGAAGTGCTCGTCGCTCCCCTCAATACGGAGGAACGGAACACGCTCTTGTCTCTCCTGGATAAAGTGGCCGAATCCATTCCCGCAGACAAGCCCCGGAAAAGGGAGCTTGCGGGAAAACGCTGATCACCTTAAAAGGGTTCCCTCAATCAAACAAATGAACAAAATCATGCCGGCTCCCCTACCCACCTTATAAGGAACCCATTTCCTCTTCCTTAGGTAAGATCCCGATGGACGGTATCCGCGGAAAAAGCGGGAAGGCAAACCGCCATAGTCTCGGCGCCGCCGTTGTGAGGGGTGCTGTAGCGGACCCACTCCCCCTTCAATACATGGACCGCCTGCCCGGCCCCCACATCAAAGATGGAGCCTTTCGTTTCCACCCTCAAACAACCTGACAGGACGAGGGTGTATTCGTCAAACTCGGGGGTTTGCCCCGGTTCGACCCACCCTTGCGGGCTTTTCATCCGGGCGACGCTGACCTTTTCTTCCTTGGACTTGACCCTGCCGAAAAATTCCTCGATCCGCTTGGGCTTGTTTCCCGCGGCTTCCACGACCGCCGGGGAGGATATGAGTTCGGCCATAGGTTTTCTCCTTCTCGGCTATAGGATCCATCAGTGCGCGTCGGTCGCCTTCGCCAATTGAGCGGGTCGGTGCATGAAAAAGGTGGGGATCAGGGTCAGGCTGAAAACCAGCACCATAATCCACATCATGTAATCGAAGCTCACCACAAAGGCTTGTTTCTGCACCCGGAAATAGGCCTCCCGCGCCAGAAGGCCGTTGGTATTGAACATCCCGACCTCGTTGGAAAGCCGATAGCCCAGCGCCTTCGCCCCGTAGGACCACTGGGTGAAGCTCGAGTTCAAGGGGCTGATGAACTGGACCAGGTTATGGTACACCCGGTCCTGGGACTGCTTGAACATGGTGGCGAAGACCGCGATGCCCACGCTTCCCCCGATCTGCCGGGAAAGGTTCATGATGCCCGCCGCCTGGCCCAGGTTGGGCCCGGTGAACTGCCCCAGCACCACCGCGTTGATGGGAACGAACAGGCTGGACATCCCCGCGCCGCGGATCATGAGCGGCCAGAAGAGGTTCCAATAGGTGGATTGGGCGGAAAAATGCGCGATCATGAAAAGGGCGATCTCCGAGCAGGAAAGGCCGTAAAAGATGAATAGGCGCGGGTCCCTTTTCTGGATCTGCATGCCGATGACCGGCATCATGAGGCCCGACAGGATGGCGCTGGGCATGAAAAGGTTCCCGGTCTGGGTGGCGTTCATGGTCAGCATGAACTGGGCGAAGATGGGGATGAAAAAGATCAGGGCGTAAAGCATGCCCCCCACCGAGGCCATGAGGAAGGCCCCGTTGAAAAGCGCGAGATTCTTGAAGAGCCTCAGGTCCACGATGGGGTGCTCGACCTTCAATTCCCACCATAAGAAAGCCGGGAGAGTGATGGCGGAAATAATGGCCATCACCACGATGGTTTGGGAGGAAAACCAATCGTCCGCTTCCCCGCGCTCCAGCAAGAATTGCAGGCATCCCACCCCCGTCACGAGCAGTCCCAGCCCAATAAAATCCACCGGCGCGCTGCGCATGCGGTTGTGGTGTTCCTCGTGGTGCTTTTCCACCTTGTAATCGGTCACGAACATGGCGGCCATGAAGGCCGCCAGGAGACCCAGCGGAAGGTTGATGTTGAAGATCATGCGCCAGCCGAAATGGTCGGTCAGGTAGCCGCCCAAGGGGGGGCCCAGGGTGGGGCCGATGATGACCACCATGCCGTAAAGCGCGGACCCCAGGCCGGAACGGCCGGGAAAGGCTTCCTGGATCAGGGCTTGGGAGGTGGGCAAGAGGGCCCCGCCGGCCAGGCCCTGCAGGACCCGGAAAAGCACCAGCGCCTGGAGATTGGGGGCGAATCCGCAGGCCACCGAGGAGGCCACGAAGAGAAGGATGCAGGTGATGTAATAAAAGCGCCGCCCGAATCGGACCCCCAGCCAGCCCGAGATGGGAAGCACGATGGCATTGGAGATGATGTAGCCGGTGACCACCCAGCCGATCTCGTCCAGGGTGGCGCCCAGGTTGCCCATCATGGTGGGGATCGCCACGTTCACGATGGAGGTATCGACGATCTCCAGCATGGAGGCCAGCCCCGCCGTGATGACCATCATCACCGCTGCGCGGGAAATGCCCTGGGCCGGCGCGGACACATGCCCGGCTGCCGCGCCCAACGCTTGATCCTGGGAATGATGTTTTGAATCGGCCATGTTCAGCTTTCTGTTTTTTAAGTTTGGAGTGGTTCGTTTTCTTTATTGATAGTTTTTCAAATTGCGATTGAAAAACATTCCTTACTTAGAACTTAAATCGAGGTCCCCACCCTGGTTGTGATTCGTTTCAGTGGATCTTCACGTCCACCACGGCGGATAGTCCCGCCGGGAGCCGATCGATATCCTGGGGGGAGAGGTACAGAAGCTTGATCTTGACCGGGATACGCTGGACCACCTTGGTGAAATTACCCGTGGAATTGTCCGGCGGCAAAAGGGTGAAGGTGGAGCCGGTGGCCGAGCCGATGGAATCCACCACGCCCTCGAACTTTTTTCCCGTGACCGCGTCCACTTCCACCGCCACCTTCTGGCCCGGTTTGATGGAGGATAGCTGGGTTTCCTTGAAATTGGCCGTGATCCAGCGCTCTTGGGACGAAACGAAACCAAAAAGGGCCTGGCCGGGGGGAATCACCATCCCGGGTTCCACCGACTTTTTCGCGATGGAACCGTCCTCCGGAGCGGTGATCTGGGTGTAGCTCAGGTTCAGCTTGGCCTCGTCCGCCTTGAACTGGTCGGCTTTCAATTTGGCCTGCAGATTGTGGAACCGCGCCACGGCCTTGTCGAATTCGGCCTTGGAAACGGCCTTCTCATGGTACAAGCGGCTGATGCGGTCGTAATCGAGGGAAGCCTGCTCCAGGTCGGCCTGCACGGAGGATTGGTCGGCCGCGACCTGGTTAAAGGCCGCCGAGTAATCCTTATCGTCGATCTGGGCCAAGAGCTCGCCCGCCTTCACCTTGTCGTTCTCATCCACCAACACCTTTTGGACCGTGCCGCCGATGCGGGCGGATAGCATCAGGGAATGGGCCTGCACATAGGCGTCGTCGGTGGACTCGTAATAGTAGGCGCGGTAGCCGAAATAACACGCCGCCGCCAGGGCCAAGATCACGACGACTCGGATGAACAGGTTTTTTCGTTCCTTACTCATGGCTGATCCTCTTTCCCACGGTGTTTTCAAGATTAATCAAGGCTTCCAGCGCGTCCACCTGGGCTTGCACCAGGCCCGCCTCCGCCTGGAACTGGTCCAGTTCGGCGTCCAGGACGTCGGTGGTGGTGCGGGTGCCCGCCTTGAAGCCCAGAATGGCCAGGCGGGAATTCTCCCTCGACTCGTCGATCTCCGTCAGTTTGGATCGATAGAGGGCGACTTTCGAGACTAACGTCCGTTTCCAGATGTCGAAATCAAAAGGGGCCCTCAGCTTGGCGCTGTTAAAGTCATCGATCGACTCATTGGCCTGTTCCTGGGCCGCGTTGGCTTGGGCCCAGGACTGTCCTCCGTCCAACAGGTTCCAGGTGGCGGCCGCGCCCACGAAATAACTTGTACTGACGTTGCCCGTATTCATCGGATCGGACCCGATGGTATAGGCTTGTTCGTTGTACCAGGTGTAATCCCCGATTAATTGGACCTTGGGAATCCAAAAGGATTCCGCCGCGGCGCTGCGGTCCTGGGCCGCCAAGGCCGTCAGTTTCTTGGCCTTGAGGTCGGGCCGGTTCTCGTAATCCTCCTGGTTCACCCGGGAGAGTATCTCGTCCGGGTTCAGGATCGGCAGGGTCCCGGATAAAACCCGATCGTCCGCTTTATACCCCATCGCGTTAGCGAGGGCTTCCCGGGCCAACACCACATTGTCGTGCGCGGAGATCTGGTCCGATTGGGCGCGGGATAGTTTGACATTGACGCTCAAGAGGTCGTATTGGGTGGCCTGGCCGTTGTCCAATTGGTCCTTCACGACACGCTGATGGTCCTGCAGGGTCTTCACGTTCTGGTCTGCGGTATCGGCCAGCTCCTTCTTGGCAAGGGCGTTGTAATAGGCCAGCCGGACACGCTGGGTTAATTGAAAGGAAGCCCATTGCGAGGAAAGCTTGGCGGATTCATGCTGGTTGTTCGCCGCGTCCAACTGGTGGATGTTTTGGAAGCCATCGAAAAGATCGAAGGTCGCGTCCACCGACAGGTCCGCGATGGGGAAATTCTCCAGGAAGGGCTGGAGCCCACCGGGACCGAACGAAACAAGTTCTTGGGGGTACTGATTGTCGAAAAAATACTTTCCCCCGATGCTGAGGTGGGGAAGGAACCCGGCGGTAAAGGCCTCGACCTGTTCCCAGGAGGCCTCCTTTTCCGCGTTGATGGCCTTCTGGTAATCCGGTGAATGTTCGATGGCTTCCAACTCGGCGGTCGCCAGGTCCAAGGACGGGGAAGGTGTCCCGGCCGGGGAAGCGGCCACGGCTTCGGTCTGGGCGTAAACCCACGGAGCCAACCCCACCGATAAAATGAACAGGCCTAAGCGTGTCTTGCTTTTCATATCGTTCCTCGATTCGACTCGTTTGAAAGATGGGATAAAACCAGTTTTTTCAAGAGCTTAAAAATTTCCTTTTGTTCATGGGTGGATAGGCTCGACAGAAATTTCTTGTCGGCCGCCTCGCTCAGCTTATGGGCCTTGGGAAGGATTTCCTTGCCCTTCGGGGTTAATACCAGGGCGTGGGAACGACGGTCGGTGGGGTGCTCCTGCCTTTCCACCAACCCTTTTTTCTCCAGTTCATCCACGAGGCTAACCATGGTGGTACGGTCGATATGGGTGCATTTGCCGATCTCGTGCTGGCTGACCGAGCCTTTTTCATTCAATACCAGCAAAACCCCCCATTCTTTCCCATCGATCCCTAAAGGCGCCAGGGCTTCCTGGTAGGCCTCCCGTATCTTTTGTCCTCCCTTATTCAACAAAAAACCCATCCGGCCCAAAAGAACCTCCGGAACGGGGTCCGGGGCCTTTGCGGAAAGACCAGACTTTTCGAACAATGATTT
Organism: candidate division FCPU426 bacterium; assembly: GCA_963771075.1. Classification (GTDB taxonomy): domain Bacteria; phylum Oederibacteriota; class Muellerivitia; order Muellerivitales; family Muellerivitaceae; genus CAVTWJ01. Next base: position 247,127 of record CAVYSE010000028.1, read on the forward strand.
TAAAACCATTTAATTGATAATCCTTTTCATCATGCTTCGGATAATCAGTAATACTGATTATCCGAACAAGTGTCAATCCCCTGTTCCAAAAATAATGAGGGAACAAGAAGCCGTCTAATTTCTTTTGGGCTGTTCGGAAACCTTGGAACGTTTTCCTTGTTGTCCGCACCCCGCTTTTAAAATTTCTTGACCGCCCTGGAATCGGCGTTTAGGCTCTTGTCATGCAAAAAATTCCAGGCCTGGCCAACCTCCGTGAGACCTTGAACCGGAACCTGTTATTAAAGTCCAGCCATCTTCCCTGGTTCACCCAGGGTGATTTGGACGGCTTCTTCGGTTTATTTATCGACAATCTTTTACAACTCATGCTCGTGGGGGCGCTTTGCAATGTCTTTTGCGGCATTCCCGCCGACTTCATCACGGGACAAATATTGCCTGGCGCAGCCCTCTCCATTCTTTTGGGCAACTTCTATTACGCCTGGCAGGCGCGCCGCCTGGCGCTGGACTCCAAACGGGCGGAAGTGACCGCGCTGCCCTTCGGGATCAATACTCCCAGCCTGATCGCCTTTATCTTCCTGGTAATGGCGCCGGTCTTCCGCGAAACCAACGACTGGCACCTGGCCTGGAAGGCGGGTCTATTCGCCTGTTTGTTGAACGGGTTGATGGAAATCGGCGGCTCCTACTTGGGCGATTGGCTCAGGCAAAACACACCCCGGGCCGCCATGCTTTGCGCCCTGGCCGGCATCGCCATCACCTTCATCGCCATGGGCTTCATTTTCCAGATCTTCGCTTCCCCCCTGGTGGGCCTCCTGCCCATGCTGTTGATCCTGCTTTCCTATTCCTCCCGGATCAAATGGCCCCTTTCCCTGCCGGGCGGCTTCCTGGCGGTGGTCGTGGGCACGGTGTTGGCCTGGGCCTTCCACACGGTCGCCCAATTGCCCCTCAACGTCTCGACCAATCCCATCGTCTGGTCCTTTTATGTTCCCCATCCCGTCCCCAAAGACCTGTTTTCGCTCCTGCTGAACCCGACCGGGTGGAAATACCTGGCGGTCATTTTCCCCATGGGACTTTTCAACGTGATCGGATCGCTCCAGAACCTGGAAAGCGCCGAGGCGGCGGGGGACCGCTACCCGACCAAGCCCTCCCTCCTCTGGAACGGCATCGCGACCCTGTTGGCGGGCTTCCTGGGCAGCCCCTTCCCGACGACCATTTACATCGGCCATCCCGGTTGGAAGGCGATGGGCGCCCGCCATGGTTATTCCATCCTGAACGGAACGATCATTACCCTTCTTTGCCTGTTCGGCGGCGTCACCCTGATCCTGAAGGTCATCCCCCAGGAATGCATCCTTGGCATCCTGCTTTGGGTGGCGATCATCATTACCGCCCAAGCCTTCATGGAAATTCCCAAGGAGCACGGCTTGGCGGTGGCCTTCGGGCTTATCCCCGCCTTCGCGGCCTTCGTGCTCCAGTTGGTCATTGAGCCCACCCTGAAGGTGGCGGGCATGAGCCTGGCCGATGTCTGGGATAAATTCGGGAGCCTTCTCTATATCAAGGGCGTGGTCTACCTTAGCCAGGGCTTTTTGCTGACCTCGATGATTTTCGCGGCGGTGATGGTTTACATGATCGACCGTAAATTCCTCAAGGCGGCCCAGTGGACCTTCGCCGCTTCCCTTTTTTCCTTCCTGGGGCTCATCCATGCCTTTCGTTTGTCCCCGGACGGGGTAATCCAAAACGTTTTCGGGCTGGTCGCGGCGCCGGATTTTGGCATCATCTACGCCTTGGTGGGCGGAATCCTTCTCATGCTCCATTACCGCCAAAAATCGGATTCGCAATCCTCCCGCCGAAAAAAGAAGGGAAAGAAAGCACCTCCGCCCGAGCGCCCCAAGAGCAAGGTCAGCTACGTCTAGTTTCCAGGCCCGAGAAAAGGAACCGGCCTTGTCCCCACCCCCCTCCGCTTATTTATTGCGCCGGTTCCTGTGGTACGGTTATTTCCTATGCCTGTGCTCCCTCTTGACTTGGATCCCCATGGATGGAGCCATTCAATTCGCCCTGGTTTTGGTCGGCTTGGGGATTCCCTTATTAACCGCATGGCGCAAGGCGATCCCCGGCACTCCTTCCACTCCCTGGGAAACAGAAACCCTTAGCCCCCTGTCACCCTGGGTTTGGTTTATTTTTATCTTCCTGGCCCTAACCCTTCGCCTGGCCGATATCCAATCCTTTCCGGCCTGGCCCAACCCGGACGAGGGTGGCATCGGCACCATGGGTTTAAGCATCAGCCAGCATTGGACTAGCCGCTTTTTTTATTCTTTCGCCCAAAACCCTCCCCTGACCTTCTGGCTGGACGCCCTGGCCGCGAAGATGTGGCTGAACCCCTTTCTCGCCCTATGGCTTCCCTCCGCGGTCGTTTCGGTTTTGACCTTGGGAATGGGTTATTGGGTTGCCCGACGTTTTTTCTCTTTTTCTTTGTCCTTTTTATTCACGTCTCTGGTGGCCTTCTCTTTCTGGCCCCTTTACATCGGCCGCCACAGCCACGAGGGCATGGCCCTTCCCCTGTTTGAACTCCTGGCCTTTGGGGCCTTGGGTCTGGCGGTTCAAAAGCAGAAGAACGAGGGTTCTTCTTTCCGTTTTTTCTTGTTCGGGCTCACGGCAGGTTTGGGTTTTATCACCTTCACCGCCTGGGCCGGAGTGGCGCTCTATTTCGTTCTTCTTGCGGCTTGGGGCCTTTGGAAAAATCCCGCCACACGTTCAAAATGGTTGTGGTTCATCCCCGGAATAGGCTTGGGGGCTTTCCCTTTCATCCGGGCGGTTTTAACCGAGGGTTATGGTCACCATCTAACTTCCCTGACCCCTTGGAGCGGTTGGTTTCCCTGGGCCCATCAATTCGAAGTGGATTGGCATTACCTGACGGTGCTTTGTTGGGGCACGTTTGACCCGGAAGCCGCCTATACCCCGGTGACCGGCGGGTTTCTGAACCCGATTCTGGGAGCTTTTTTCTTTTTGGGATTAATGGAAATTCTTAAATTCCGCAGGGCAGCTTGGGCCCAATGGATGCTCTTGGGTTTTCCTATTCTTATCCTTCCCGGCGTCCTCTCCATGAACGTGGAGGCTTTCCGCATCGTCCCTGTCTTCCCGCTCCTTTTATTCACGGCGGCCCTGGGATTTCAATCCCTGTTGGAAGCACTGAATTTGGAAAGAAGATGGCTTTACTTGTTTCTATTACTTTTGATATCGCTTGGATTTGATTTGTACCGCTTGGTAGGGACCTGGACGGACTATGACGCCCACCCAATGGACTTTGACCGGCCCGTGAAGTCCGTGGAAAAACTTCGCGCCTACCGGATGATGGAGGAAACCTTTAAGGAAAAGGGGCCGGGGATTGTGTTAGCCGACTTTGATACCAATACCGAAAATGACGCTACCCTCACGCTTTGCACCTCATTTATGGATTTCGCCCAAATTCCTTTACGGCCGGGCAACCCTATTGTTCCCACATGGGGAGCACTTTGCGTGAATGTGCATTACCAACCCTATTTGGAAAAGCGCCTTCCGGGCGCCCAATGGTTCTATCTGGCGAAGGGACTCCAAAAACCGGATGGAGGGTCTGTACTTGCCATTTTCCCCATCTCAAATCCGATACCGAAATTCGTTATGAATTGGATGGGAATCAACATGTATATGAGGACAGTGGACTCAAAACGGCTCAATCAACCAAAAGAGGATTGGGATTCTTTAATCAGTGAGTTATACGGTTTTTGTTACGGTTTGTCCGAAAAAGATCCATTTTTGGCCTCAGTCTTTTGGGACAAGGTAGCGGCTTTTGAGTACGGCAAGCTGGACTATGGCGCGAACCTGGCGGCCCTGCAGTACGCGGTGAAGGATGGTTATCCCACCGCGGCCCTTTGTTTTGAGCTGGGAAATCTATACCTGGCCAAGGGTTTCAAAAAGGAGGCCCGGGAAGCATATCAAATGGCCCGAAAAGCCCCCCTCGACCTGACTCCATCGGCTCTCCTTCTCTTACAACTCCAAAAAGAGAATTCCGCCAAATAAAAAAGCCTCTCCCGTTTGCGGGAAAGGCTTTTAATCTTTGCCTATTCACTCCCAACTTGACTTATGGTTTGTAGGCGTCCGCCTCGATCTCAACCATCATTTCGGGGTCGATCAATCGGGACACTTCCACCAAGGTCATGGCGGGCCGGATTTCGCCGAACACTTCCCCGTGGGCCTTGCCGTACTTTTCCCACTCGGCGGCCTTGGTCACGAACAACCGGGTTCGAACCACGTCCTTCGCCGAAAAGCCTGCCTTCTCCAAGCCGGCCAACAGGTTTTTGAGGGCCTGGACCGTCTGGGCGTAGGCGTCACCGACCCCGACGATCTTTCCGTCGGGCCCTGTGCCCGTGGTGCCGGAAACAAAAAGATGCGGCCCCACCTTCACGGCGCGGGAATAACCCAGGATGGGCTCCCATTTCGAACCAGTGCTGATGTTCTCTCGGGACATGTTCTTACCTCTGGAATGGAATCACTTCGTAAAATTAGCTCAGTCTTAGGACGATCCAACTTTTCGGGGAGCGGAAACCTGCTTTTGCGCGTTCACCGGATTCTGGGTCCGGGTCGGCCCGCCCTTCTCGTGCTTGTGGGCGTGCTCGTGGGGATGCTCATGGTCGTGGTGGTCATGGTCATGCCCGTGTTCTTCCTCGTGCTTCTTCGCCTCGGCCGCCGCATCCGAGTTGGTCTTGGCCAAGGCTTCGCTCTCGGTCTTCTCGTCCGCCTGCAGGTGGCACTTTTTGTACTTTTTTCCCGACCCACAAGGGCAAACATCGTTTCTCCCCGTCTTCAGCCTGGCCTGCCAATCCTGATCCGCCATAAGTCCTCCAAAACCAATTGATTAGGGGCGTTATTATACGGTGGTTGGACAAAAAATCATCCCCAGTACTATTTCAACAGTCGGAAAATTGAGATCGTGAAATGAAAAGGTTAATAGGTAGGAGTATTCGTAGGCTTACCAAAGAAGTACGTAGGAGTTGGGGCAGACGTGCGATGATGTGTGGTGGGTGTAATAAGTAAACTTAAAGTTGTAGACGCACTACCCGCATAGCCACCTGAACCGCCATTAACATAACCCGATCCGCCTACGCCACCGGCTATGCTCACAATACTGCTGTCCACCGACACCGCTCCAACGACCGTTAATACCGCCGAACCAAAGCTCACCAAGGGCCATGGCCGAAAGAAAAGAAAATATCATTCCCTTTTTCAGCGACCGCGTAAAAATTTTACTTTCCATATTATGAGGACGGTTAAACATATGTGGAATTTTACTCTGATATTCATTGTATTGTGCAACGATTATTAAAGTTCTAACCTTAATTTCCCATTTACCTATTTTTTGAGCCGCTTTTCGCCATTTCCCGGGCCTTCTTGGCCTCCCGAGCGGTCCAATCCTCATACTCGGCGTAGCTTCCCTTGAAGTCGTTATAGGTGCCATCCGGTTTCAGCTCCAGGATGCGGTTGGCCACCTTTCCGATCAAATCCTGGTCATGGGACGAGAAGATCACCGTCCCCGTGTATTCCTCCAGGGATTTGCTCAGGGACTCGATGGATTCCAAATCCATATGGTTGGTGGGCTCGTCGAGAATGAGCACGCTCGCTCCCTCGATCATCAGCCGGGAAAGTACCATGCGCTGGCATTCGCCCCCGGAAAGCACCTTCACGCTCTTGTCCTGCTCCTCGCCGGAAAAAAGCATCCGGCCCAGCATCCCGCGCAGGACCTGGCCCTCTTCCAGGGGAGCGAACTGGCGAAGCCACTGAAGAGCGGTCATGTCGGTGGTCAGTTCTTCCTTCACGTCCTGGGGCATGCTGGAAAGCCTGACCGTGGAGCCCCATACCACTTGTCCCTCGTCCACCTTCACTCCCCATTGGGCCAAGTCCGACCCCTCGTTATGGAAGGCCCCGACGAGAGACTTGATAAGGGTGGTTTTGCCCACGCCGTTGGGCCCGATGATGGCCAACTTGTCTCCGTTGCCCACGATGAAGCTGAGCTTCTTCAGCACCTTGAGGTCGCCGTAACCCTTGCTGATGCTCTTGACGTTGAGGATGTCCTTGCCCGCGCCCTGTTTTTCCTTGAAGAAAAGCCGGGGATACTGCCGGGTAGTGGGGATGATCTGCTCAAGCTCGATTTTTTCCAAGAGCCGGGCCCGGCTGGTGGCCTGGGCGCTCTTGGAGGCGTTGGCGGAAAAGCGCGCCACGAAGGCCTTGAGCTCGGCGATCTGCTTTTCCTTGCGCGCGTTCTCGGTCATCTTGGTGTCCAGGTTCTGCTGGGAGGCGTGCACGAAAAAGTCGTAGTTGCCCGTGTACACCGTCACCTTTTCCCGGTCCACGTCGGCGATATGGCTGCAAATGTGGTTGAGGAAGTGGCGGTCGTGGGAGATGACGATGATGGTGCCCTCGTAGGCGTTGAGGTAGTCCTCCAGCCAGTCGATGGTTCGGATATCCAGGTTGTTGGTGGGCTCATCGAGGAGCAAGACGTCGGGCTTGGCGTAAAGCACCTGGGCCAAAAGTACGCGCACCTTCCAACCGCCGGTCAAAAGCTTCATCCGGGTCTCGTGCCGGGCCGTCTCGATGCCCAGGCCTTCCAGCAGCTCGCCCGCGGCGGCCGCGTAGGCATAGCCGTCCATGTCCCCGAACTGGGCCTCCAGCTCGGCGGCCCTCAAGCCCTCGTCGTGGGTCATCTCGGCCTTGGCGTAAAGCGCGTCCTTTTCCTGCTGGATCTTCCAAAGGTCTTCCCGGCCCATGAGGACCGTTTCGAGCACCGTGAACTCGTCGAAAGCGTATTGGTCTTGCTTGAGCATGGCCACCTTGACGCCCCGGTCGATGGCGATTTCACCCTCGTCGGGCTTGAGCTGCCCCGCGAGGATCTTCATGAAGGTGGATTTTCCCGCCCCGTTGGCCCCGATCAAGCCGTAGCAATAGCCCGGATTGAATTTCACCGTGACCTTGTCGAAAAGGGTTTTCTTCCCGAAACGGAGGGTTACTTCTTTAGCCGAAATCATGGGTTATTCGCCTCTTTATAAACAGAACCAACTTCCAACGAAAAGCCGCAATGAAAACCTTTCTAATTTAAAAGTTAAAACAAATAGTTTTTCTTGGCGGCTTAGCGTCTTTGCGTTGGCTTTGGGTTTTAAGCCCGCAATTGTCCGGGGTTTCAGCCGGTGAGTCAAGGGCAACGGATTAGGGACGGCCGTGCGGATGGCCGGTGCGGAGGTCGTGCAAATGGTCCCGCCACTGGGCCAAATCCGCCACATCCTCGGGTGGAAAGGAGAATTTATCCTTCCATTTCCCCTTGTCATAAACAATGACCTGCCCCTTCTTGACGATATCGGTGCGGCCCTTGGCGCTGGTCACGAACCCGCCCTGATGGGAATAGACCTCCACCTGATCGCCCTTCTTGACGAACTCCACCAAAGTGCCGTGGGCCTGGCAGAGAACGTCGCCCGCGTAAACCTCGAAAGGATAATTGGGCGTTTGGTCCATTTGGGCCACCAGTTTCCCGGAAAGCAGGGTCACCCGAAAGGTCAGGCCCCGGGTCTCGTCAAAGCGCAGCCGGCTGATGGAAAGGCGGGAATTCTCGGCCAATTGCAGGTATACCCGGTTTTTGAGCCTCAACACCACTTCCGACTTGGGGCCCGTGGTGATGCGGTCGCCGTCGTCCACGTGCTGGTCCATTCGAAGGCGTTTGGTCTCATCCGTCTCATCGCGGAAGGCGGTGACCTGCCCCACGCAATCCAATACTCGAAGCCGCGGGTCCGAGTCGTCCGCGCGCAGGTTGGAAAAACCAACGAGGACCAGGATCAGGGAGAAACCCATCCAACCCTTCAGGTTTGAAAAAGTTCTTTTCATGAGGGCGTATTATAAGAAATAGAAGCCTTATTTCTTCCCTAAATCAATCTGGCCGCGAACAGGGAGGATGCACCTGGATCGGCGTAAAACATTTTCCTTTTGGACAGATCACCTGAATCTCACCCTAGGACGGGGTCGAAAGGATTTTTTCCAGGCGGATCAACTCGCCCAGCGACCAGGCTTGGAAGGGACAGCCGCCGGAATGGAAGGGAGCCTCCCCGTCGAAAAGCTCGGGCACATGGGTCGAACCCGAAAGGTGCATGTGTTCCAACAGCGGCTCCATGAATTTTTTCCTCGCCTCGGTTTTTGCCTTGGGGTTTTCCCCGTGGCATTTGAGCCAGGCCTCCACGAAGGGCCCCAGGAGCCAGGGCCAGGCCGAACCTTGGTGGTAGGTTGCCTCGCGTTCCTGGGCCCCGCCCCGGTAATGGGGCTGGTAGCCCGGCTCCTCGGGCGCCAGGGTCCTCAAACCGTAGGGCACCGCCAATCTCCGCTCGACTTTTTCCAAAACTTGCCGCGCCTGGTCGGCCGTAACCAGGGTCAGGGGCAGGCCTCCCACCGCGAAGAGTTGGTTGGGCCTGAACCGGCTGTCCACCGAATGGGGAAACCGGTCCGCGTCCACCACGTCGTATAGGTAGCCGCCTTCCTTGAACCAGAACCGGTCCCGGAAAGACTTCACGCCGCGCTCCAGAAGCTTCTTCAGTTCGGGGTCCGGATGCTTGCCAAGGGTGAGTGCGAAGGAAAGGGCGTTCAGCCAAAGGGCCTCCACCTCGACGGGCTTACCCACCCGGGGCGTGACCGCGTTACCGTGCACCCGGGAATCCATCCAGGTGAGGGCGCTGTCCCCCTCCCCCGCCCAAAGCAATCCGTCCGAATCCAGGCCCAACCCGATGCGGATGCCCTTGCGGTATCCTTCCAATATCTTCCAAACCGCCTCGGTCAATTCCTCTTCCCCGCCCTTGCCCCCGGACAAAAAGTATTCCCTCACGGCCTGGACGAACCAAAGGGTGGAGTCCGCCGAGTTGTAATCGGGCTGTTCCCCCCGGTCGGGGAAATGGTTGGGCAGCATTCCCTGGTCGTCGATCATCCGGGACCATTCGAGGAGGATTTCCCGGCTGTCGTCCAGCCGTCCCGTCGCGATCCCGAGTCCCCGAAGGGTGATGAAGGTGTCCCTGCCCCAATCCGTGAGCCAGGGGTATCCCGCCATCAGGGTTTTCCCCCTACCCCTTTTCACGAAGTAGGCGTCCGCGCTTCGGTGCAGGAGAGAGGGGAACGACTTGCGTCTTTTTTCCTCGGCGCGTCTTAACGTGTCGTAAAGTTCCTCGACATGAGGCTGGTCTTTTTCGGAGGCGGGATGGAAACCGTCGGCCGAGAAAATGAGCACCGCTCGGGTCTTCGTGATGGTCCATTGGAAGAGACCCGGGGAAGCCAAATCCTCGATATGGTCCTGACCCCTTTCCCTCTCCTTCTCGTAGAGGAACTGGTAATACCAATCGGGTTTGTGGTGGTAATGCCCGTTGTGCAGGGCGGAAACGACCGGCGTCGTGGAGTAAGGTTGCCATTGCACCAGCTTATCGAACACCTGGGCCTCGAAACGGAAGTCGAGATTCTGGTGGTGCAGGGCGTGGTAATCGCAACCGGCCAGGAGGGGGCGAAGGGAAAGGCGTACCGAGCCCGATTCGGAAAGAAGCTTGAAGGAAAGCACGCTCATGGGATGGCCGTGCGGAACGAAAAATTCGTATTCCAATAAAAGACCGTTGGTAAGCCGGTAGACCCAGCGGGGCCAGGGATTGGACTCGAAGGAAACCAGGGCGTCGGTTTTTTCGGGAACCTGCACGTTGGGGAAATAGGTTTGGGGATTCAGGAAATTAAAGTCGTTGCCCGTTTCCACCCAGGCGTCGATACCCTTGACCAATGCCATGCGACCGGTGGGGGGCGTAAGGGCGTTCAAAAGCAGGGCGTGGTATCGACGGGTCCGCAAACCCAAGGCAGTGCCTGAGGCGAACCCTCCCAGGCCGTCCGTTTCCAGCCATTCCCATTCCCGGTACGAGGCGTCCATCATGATCGATCCTTGGCGTTGATGCCGGTTTTAACCTGTTTCCCTTACTACTTTAACTCCAAATGGAGGTTAAGCCCAAATTTATTGGCATTACGGACAGGAAGTGTGCGGAATGGGAGTAACCCCAAGGTGACTTAAAAGGTTTTAAGCCAATGTTTTTTTGAAGCCAAGGTTCTTAATATAGTTTCGTCGGGAAATGCCGTTATTTAATTAACTGAAAACGCCCATGGAGGAGATGAACATGCCTGAACCGAATATCGCCGCTAAACAGCCCGCGAAGGTGGAATTGGAAGCGGGAAAAACCTATGCCTGGTGTGCCTGTGGCCATTCAAAGAATCAACCCTTTTGCGACGGATCCCACAAAACCGCTCCGGGTTTCGCCCCCCTGGTCTTCAAGGCCGAGGAGAAGAAAACCGCCTTCTTGTGCCAGTGCAAACACACGAAGAACCCGCCCTACTGCGACGGCACGCACAAGAGCCTTTAACAAGAACGAGTTGTTATCGTTACTACTGATGCCTTTTTTTCCAATATCCGGGTTTACGGGACAAGTGCATGACGGCAACAACGATGATTTTCTTTTCCTGGATTTTATAAATTAACCCGAATGAAAAAGGCCTGACGAGACAACGATATGTTTTAGAAGGTACGCGCTGAAGAACTGCCTAGGCTTGAGGATTCAAGAGGACGCGGTGGAAGCCTTTCTCAATCGCGGATAAGAACTGGAACCCCAGCCGGGGAACTTGGGATTCGTAGTTGAGAAAGGATGATTCCATTTCTTCCAGCGCGTCGGGAAGTATTTCCAGGTTCATTTTTTGTGTTTTTTCCTGATTTTCGCTAGCGCATCAAATGCTGGAACTGCCCTGGTTTTTCCCGCCAAATAATCCCCATAACACCGCTCCGCCTCGTCCACCCATGCCTTCAGCATTTCCGGGTTTTCGGCCGTGTAAACTGCTGAAGGTTCCGAGGCGAAGCCCGTGCGCGTGGATTCGGCGATCCGGTCCTCGAAATTATCCTCGTTCAAATCGGTCAAGAGCGCGACCGGCTTACCCTTGCTCGTGAGGACAATTCTCTTTTCCTTGCGGAGCTGTTCCAGCACCTTTCCATAGCGGGTGCGTATTTCACGGACCTGGAGAAATTTCATTGTTTATCCTTGTAACCATTTTGTAGCGTTATTGATTCCATTATGGTAACAAACCAAAAGAAGGGCATCAACGAAACGGGGAGAACCGAATTTCGCCACGCCGGGGGACTGGGGGATTCAAGGTGGTGACGCCGATCCATCTGTTTACGGCTGCACGGGCGTTCTTGAAACCACATGCGAGGTTGAATTGTTGGAAAGGTCCTCTGGCTCCTCATGGGCGTACTGTTTTCTTTTTTCCAGGGCTTAATCCTGCCCAAGTTCCAATTTGTCCTCGATCCCGTCGGGGGTGGGGTGTAGGGTGAAGGATTGGCTCACGAATAATCCTTCTCTTTGAAAGTCAGGGTGGGAGTGGCCGTAGTTTCGGAGGCTGCCCAGGATGCGGGCAGGCAAAAAGCCGCGAAGAACCCTAAATAAATCCGATTCATTTCATACCCCTAACCCGGGTTTACCAAATTACTTTTTCCGGCTCGTTCCCGAGCGAAAATAGCTGCCCGGCCACCATTTACCCCTTAAGAGAACCTCTATTAATTCACCACCAAGGCACAAAGACACCAAGAAAACCTTATTTTATTGATGTCGACAAAACCAAAAAGTCAATTTTTAGAGGTGCCCTTAAGAAGGATTTTGGACTCTGTTGATCATTTTCATGACTTCTTCAGAAGAGTTAACAGGGAAAATCTCGACGTTGGGATGTTCGTTCTTATAAACCCTAAAAATTTCATCTGAAAACGCGGGGCCGATGCTCTTAACCCCCTCAAAATCAAGCATGACCGTCTTGAAGTTCTCGACCCGCGCCATGAGGCGTTTGGCTTGGGAACGGGACAATAGATCTTCCCCCTCATATTGGGCTAGCCTCACGGGGACGACCGTTTTATCGAACGAATAGTTACCATCGTTGCTTGAAAACTTATCAAACACCTCTTTAAGTGTATTTTTTGAATCCAATTTCATTTCCATGTAAACAACCGTTCCCTCTGCCTGTCTTTTTTGATGAAACAAGAAATCATTTTCTTTCTCGACCAAATGAGAAAAAAACAATTTGTGCGATTCAATGCCGAATAGATCGAACGCCCGAGAGGAAAAAAAGATCCCTTCGCCGGTATGTTTTTGGGGATCGGTGGTCAGTTTCCCCTTTGAAAGCTCAAGGATGGATTGCCTTTCATCGGAAAGACGGTACGCTTCCTTGATTTTCCGGAAGATGCCGATCCCGTCATCCTGGACCCAAATTAATAACGCTCTGGATGTCCTTCTAAATCCTGCTTCTAAAACTTTGCCCTCGGAATGGTCCAAAACGTTATTCACCATCTCCGTGAAACCGTATTCGAAGATATGGGTGATGTTATCCGGGACATCTTTAAAGAGACCTCTGAAGTCATCCAGCCATATTTTGGATTCATCCCTCGATACCCCTAAGTCATATTCCTTTACGAAATTCCGTGGGGTTCCAAGGGCATAAGACCGGTCTTTGGTGGTCCCTTGGGCCGTCAACTGCCCCGATTGGACCATTTGGGTTAAGTATCTCGTGGCCGCTTGCCTGGAGATTTTGAATTTATCGACGATTATGGAAGTAATGCCGGTGGAGTTCTTTTCGATGCTCTCAAGAATGAACCTGCGGATTCTTTCACCCCTGAGGAGAATGTCGATTCTTTTCATGAATTCATCCGCTTGTTTGTAAACATACTTCGGATGATTGTAAACTAATGGAATCTCATTGTAAACATTGGTGAATTGTGGCTTTTTAGCCCATATCCCGAATAAACCATGGCATTACCGCCAAGCTAATTCTTCTCTTCAAACCTCACCCATTCGGGCAGGCGATTGAAGATGGCCCTTACTCTTTTCTGTGTTTCTTCCACTCTCTCCAACATCTTTTCAGCGGCTTCCTTCTCCCTCCCCAGGCCCGCGCGCCAGGCCAGACGCTTCAAGCGATCCGGGTCCGTGGGCAGTTCGTCATCCCCCGTTTCCCGCACCATGCGGTGCCGGGCCTCCAAGAGCCTGTAAAACCGGTAGGCATCCAGCATTTCATCCAAAACATCGGACGGAACCATTCCCTCTTCCTTGAATAATCCCAAGGCGGTCGGAACATGGGGTATGCGCAGGATGTTCTTATCCTTTCCATGGGAAACCTGGAGAATCTGGACGAAAAATTCGATATCCACGATCCCGCCCGGGGAAACCTTGAGTTCCAACCCCTGGGCTTTCTTGGCTTTCTCTTCCATCTGCTGGCGGATATCCAGTATCTCGTCGAATTCAATCCGGGTCAGGCCCCGGCCATAGACAAACCCATCGATGATTTCTTTTACTTCCGTGGCGGTCTGGCGGTCTCCCGCCAGGTAGACCGCCCTCGTGTAAGCCAACCGCTCCGCGCTTTGGGCGAAGGTTTGGAAATACTGCCGGTAAGCCGCCACGGAATGAATCATCTGGGCCTCCCGGCCCATGGGACGAAGCCTCGCGTCCACCTTGTAGGCCCTCCCGTGGGCGGTGGGGGAAGCCATCACCTGGGTGAAGAGTTCTGAAAGTTTCAGGTAGGTCTCGAAACCGACCTCCTTGGCTTCCTGATCCCCATAAACGAAAAGCAGGTCCAGATCCGAGCCATAGTTCATTTCCCTTCCGCCCAGCTTTCCCATACCCAAGAGGCAGAAACCCTTGGGAGCGCAGGGTTGGGTTTCCACACAGGGTATTCCCAGTTTTTGGGAAGCGATCCCCAACCCCGAGCGGGAAAGGGCCGTGGCCAACCGGGAAAGCTCGGCGAAACAATCCATGAGCTCGCGCCTTCCCATTAAATCCTGCAGGCCCACCCGCAAGACTTCACCATCCTTCACTTCCCTCAAGAGGTTAAGCCGGTCTTCCCAATCGTTCGTAACGGCGATTCGGTCTTCCAATACGTCGAGAAAATCCTGCACCGATTGGGGGGTTCGTTCCCCCAAGGCCCGGATCACGATGTCAAAATTGCCGGGGTGGGTGACCAGAATCTCGGAAAGGAACAAGCTGTTCGAGAAAAGTTCCAGCATCCATTTCAAGAGGGCCGGGTTTTCGTCCAGGTAGCGCAGGTAAACATCCGGCAGGGAGCTTGCCCGCAGGAAACTTTCCATCTGGTTCAAGGCGCGGTCCGCGTAGGGCGTCTTGGAAAGTGCTTTCAAGAGACCTGGCCCCGCCTGGGTCCAAAGATTTTCCCCCTTGGCGCCCGCCGATTTCCTCAGGCGGGCCACCAGGGCCATTAAGTTGGTAGCGGCTTGGGCGGGGTCGAGGAAGATGCCCCCCTGAAGTTCCCGCTCCAGGGCTTCCGGGTCGGCCCCTAAAGCCGCCTCGATCACCTTGGCCGTCGCGTCCCGGCGGACGCGAATCTTGAAAACTTCCTGGTACAGGCCATGGACCTGTTGTGTCACTTCACGGTATGCCGCCAGGAATGGCTTGGAGGCGGAAAAACCATTCTCCGGTTTGAAACCTAGCGACCGGGCCAACCGTTCCATATCCACCCCCTTGGAAGGCAAGGTGTGGGTTTGGAGGCCCTCGACCATTTGCAGGCGGTGCTCCAACTGCCGCAGGAAACAATAGGACTCTTCCAAGGCTTGGGCGTCCGTCTTCAGCAAATATCCGCCTTTCGCCAAGGCTTCCAGGCCTTCCAGGCTGTTGGCGCTCCGCACCTCGGGATGAAGGCCGCCGTGGAGAAGCTGGAGAAACTGGACGATGAATTCGATCTCACGGATACCGCCCTTCCCCAGTTTTACATGCGTTTTTTCCCGTCCTTTGGATTCCATCTTCTTCTTGATGAGGCCCATGATTTCACGGATCTCTTTTAGGTAAATCGCGTCGAGGTTTTTACGGAAGATCAGGGGTTCCACCCCCTTGAGGAATTTTTTGCCTAAATCCAAATATCCCGCCACCGGCCTGGCTTTCAGGAGCGCCTGCAGTTCCCAGGGCTGCCCCCGGTTTTCGTAATGCTCCAGGTAAGCGTCCAAGGCCTTCGCCATGTCCCCCAAACCCTCGGGCCGAAGACGCATATCCACCTTATAGAGGGCGCCCAAGGCGGCTTGGGCGGGGAGAGCGGCGATGACCCATTCGGCCAGTTCGTTGAAATATTGCCGGACCTCGGTTTCCTGGTCCCCCGGGGCGGGTTCATAAACAAAAAGAAGGTCCACGTCCGAGTGGTAGTTCAATTCCCTTCCGCCCAGCTTGCCCATGCCTAAAACCACACATTGGCCCCGGGGCGGGAAAGGATAACGGGGGACCAACGCTTCTTTTCCCAGGTCCAAGACCTTTTGAAGGATCAGATCGGCGGTATCGGAAAGTTCCAGGGTCAGTTCCCTTACGTTCGACAGGCCCAAGATGTCCCTCGCCCCCAGGCGCAGCATTCGCCGCCTTTTCACCCGGCGAAGGGCTTCCAATTTCCCCTCCCCATCCAAAGCCGCTTCCATTTCCAACCGGAAGATCTCCTCCAACTTCCCCGGAACGAATTTGGAATAGAGGCCTTCCTCAACGAAAAGCCAATAAAACAGATTCGGGTCATGGCAGAGAATGGAAGCCAGGTATGGACTAAAACCTAGTATTTGGGCGAGCCCGTGGCGGGCGGGGGGAGTATGCGAAAGGTATTCGTACAGCTGGGACCGGTGAAAGGCCTTCCCGGCGAAGTTGGAAAACTGGGAGAGCGCCAGGTCGGGATCGGGGGAATGGGCAATCTCATGAAGCATCAAGGGCAATAGGGGTTCCCAAGCCTCACGGTCGAACAGGGGCTGGGCGAGACTTGCCAATTCTTTCCAAGCCCTCAAGGTGTTTTTATAGCCGAATTCTTTAAGGGCCAGCAATTCATGATGAGAGGGAGGTTCCGGGCTTAGGTAAGAAGTGAGGGAGGCCGGATTCATGACGCCTATCGCAGGGCCTGGTCGCCCTTTTCATTCGTTCGGATCCGCATGGCATCCAAAACCTGGGAAACGAATACCTTGCCATCACCGATCTTGCCCGTCTTGGCCGAGCGGGAAATGGCTTCCAAGATGGCGTCCTTCTTATCGTCGGTACAGACGATCTCCAGTTTCAACTTGGGCAAGAACTCGATGGGTACCGAAGCGCCCTCGAAAATTTCCTCATGTCCCTTTTGCTTGCCGAACCCGCGCACTTCCAGAACCGTCATTCCGGTCACCCCCGCCTTGACCAGGGCCTCCTTCACCGTATCCAACTTGTGGGGTTTAATGACGGCTTCGATCTTGAGCATGGGCAATTCCCCTTTCTTGTAACGCGGTCCTTATTATCGGCTCACGGGGTCCAAAATGATGCTTGTTCAGGTCTAATTTTTAGTGCATTCCTAAAAAGTGACTTCTCGGCTTGCGGGCATCAAAAAGCAAGCTTTTCCGGGTGCCTGGGTGGTTCATCCTTTGAAAACCCCTATCGTCTTTTCCCATTTTTCAACTCCACCCGGGACAACCCTGAATAAGGGATGGGGTTTAATCACTTGGTTTTTCTTCATTCCTTTGAACCTTAGCGGGTCCCTGCGTTTAAGTTTTTCGCGCAAGTGCTCCCATTCGAATGTCATTTGCCCTTTGTTGACAAAAATTGGCTTAAATTTATTTCGGTTGTTTTTTAGCTTCGTTCGGTCGAATGAATAACCCCTGCGGTTGGCTTCCTCCCAAACCTCCAATAAATATTGATGGATCGTAGCTTCAGGAGACGGTTGGGCTTTAAACCGATCCAGTTGAGGGTGATTCCGGTAGCCTTTGGTTTTACCCTTTAAAACTTTTTGCGCTAGTAGGCCTTCCCTCCAGAGGGCGACCAGGCCCTTTGTGTCGAGGTAACTTGGATGAATGGACCAAAGCCGCATAAGAGAAATCCCTTTGGGATTACGAGAAAATGAAATGGCTACCCGGATTAAACGATTTGCGAATCAGCTTCTCTATTTTAAGTCATTAATCCCAAGTTAAGTTCCCGATGAAATGTTCCAGGATAAACCCATGTGGAAGCTTGACGAATTGTCTCTTGTAAGAGACAATTACTTTATGGAATCTAGGCCCCGCATCGTCCTTTATTACCAGACCGTTGAGGGGATTAAGCCCATTCTCGTTTGTCTGAATTCCTTGAAGGACGCCAAAGGGAAGGTGGCTGTTTTCGAGCGGTTAAAACGCGCTCAACGTGGAACTCTTGGCCACTGTGATGATCTTGGCGAGGGGGTTTGGGGATTCAAAATAGACGTTGGGCCGGGTTACCGGGTTTATTTCGGGCAAGATGGACAGGTGTTGATTATCCTCTTGTGCGGCGGGGAAAAGCATCGGCAAGACCGGGATGCCAAAATGGCAAGGGCCTACTGGCAGGACTATAAAGCCAGGAAGCAGAAGGGCAGGGAAAAATGAAAAAGCAAAAATATCCTCCCGTTGGGGGAACGCTTGATGATTTGATCATCGACCAACTAAAGGCCGATGAGGATTTCCGCTATGAGTACCTCAAGAGCGTCCTAAAGGAAAAGGACGTTCCTCTTTTGGCGCTCAAGCTAAAACCCCTCGTGGACGTTTTGGGCGGTATTGGAAAACTCGCGAAAAAGACCGGTTTGGGCCGGCAGAATCTTTATAAGGTTTTATCGGGGAAAGTCCGCCCTGAATTTTCCACGATCTCAAAAATCATCAACTTTGCGGGTTATGATTTATCCCTTGAAAAAAAGCCGGCAGGGAAAAAACATGGCCGGCCTTTGGCAGTTGCTAGTTAATTACCAGGCACCATTACCCATTTTCTTAGCCCAACCGGGCTCCCCAGGTTGGACTCGAACTTCATCAATTATGAAGCGGTTATATGTTCTATTCCACGGCCTTGCCCAGGAAGGGCACATTGGGCACCGGCAAATTCTGGAAAGCCCGGGGCAGGGCCGGTTCCACGAAGTTGTGAAGAATTTCCTGGTGAAAAATCCCCAGCATTAAAACCCCCACCGCCAAAACCATGATCGGAAAAAGGGTCGAAAAGGAGGGCGGGGCCAGGTCCGGCACGGCGGGCCGGTGCTCACAAAGGTAAAAGGTGAATTTTCCCAGGTAAAACAAGTTGAATAGGGTCGCCACCGTGAGAATCGCCAGGAGCGCCCAATCATGTTTCTCGATCGCGCCTTGGAAGAGGTAGAACTTCGCGAAAAATCCACCGGTGGGCGGGATCCCCACGGCCGAGGCCAGGAAAACCATCAGGGCGGTCCAGGTCCAGAACCGGTGGCGGGCCATGCCGATCAACCGCGAGAGGGGATGGGGGCCCGCCCCCCCTGGCGAAGACCTTCGGAAACGAAATAGAGGCCCGTCACGGCCAGGGTCTGGCTTAACAATTCCAACAAGCTTCCCGCCAAGCCGCTTTTGTTCCCCAGTAGAAACCCCGCCAAAAGATATCCACCCTGGGCCACGCCCAGATAGGCCACGGCATGTTGAAAATCCTTTTGCCGCGCCGCGAAAAGGAAATTCGCGAGAAAAAGCGACACGAGCAGGTAAAGAAGGATCGTTACCCAGAGGGGGATGACCAATCCAGGCACGTTCAAGGTGAAGAAACACAGGATGAACAAAAGATAACCCGTCGCCCGGGCCCCCGTCGAAACCAGGAAACCGGTGACAAAGGAAGGGGTGTGGTTCAAAAGCCGGCTGAATAGGGTGGGAATGGGAAAGATCGCGGGAAAGGCCCACGCGCAAACCGTGAAAAAACCGGCGGCCAGGGCGACTTCCGGGGTTTTGGAAGTGAACAATTGGGCGAGCAGGTCGTCCAACTGGACCGTACCAGCGGAGGCGGCCAAACAAATCACCCCCAACAGGTATAGGGTCGCGGCGGCGCTGCCCCAAAGCAAAACCCGGTAGGCGTCCAATGTGCTTTTAGGATTGAGCAGAAGAAGGGTTCCCGCCCAGAAGACCACCAGTATTTGTAATAGAAGATAAAGTGAAAAAGCGTCCCTGAGCAAAAGAAAGCCGAGGGCCGCGCCCGTGATGAGGAGAAAGAGGGAGAGGAGCCATCTCTCCCTGCGGGCTCCGGTAGGCCCGGGCAGGCGGAGCCGATGGGCGTAAAACCAGGCCAGTAGGGCAACCGCCAAGACAAAACCGCAAAGCAGGGCGTTGAAAGGCGTTTCCCTCAGTTCGATCCCCCAGGGCGGGGCCCATCCCCCTAACTCGTAATTCCAGAAACCCCTCGCGAGCAGGGTCGGCAAGGTTTTCCATAGCACCGCCATGTCCAAGAACAAAACCGCCGCATAGATAAGGGAGCAAAGGCGGCGGGAAAACAGGGAGGCTCCCAAGCAAAGAAAAGCCCCCAACCAGGGAAGGACAAGAAGGATCACCGGCCCATGCTGGCTCATGGCTTCAGTCTCCGGTTGATCTCATCCTCATCCCAGGTTCCATTCTGGCTTTTTAATAAGAAAGCCATTCCGAACAGGAGGAAACCTATGAGAAGGGCGACCAGAAAAACGACCACCCCCAAGCACAAGGCCATGGGATTCGCCCCGGTGGAACCCGGCGCCGGGTTTTCAATCGCGAACTGGATCAGAAGAAGGCCGGCGGAAGCTTGAAGCAGGAACCAGGCTCCCGCCTTATAGTCGACCCGCTTGAAATGGAATAGGCCCCCAAAACCCACCACTGCCAGGACCAGGGGAAGCCCGAAATGGAAGAGAGGGGCGAGGGAAAAGGTCATGGTTTTCCCTTCGAGCGGACCAGGAAGGACAAGACATAGGCGCCCATGGCCAGGCCCAAGGCCCAAGCCGCACCCAGCACCCTGGCTCGGATGGGCGGCGCGAAGAGGGTCCAGCACTCATAGTCCAGGAACCGGCACCCCTTCATGACACTGAAGAGCCCCAGTCCCAAAAGAGCCAGGCTCATGAGTATCGTGATAAAGGAGAAAATACCGGGAAGAAACGGCATTTCAATATTCGGGTCTTGGGAGCATTCCCAACGAAGCAGACAGGCCCCGACCGCCAGGAGGGACAACAGGAACAGGTCAAAGGAACGATAATCACTGAGGACCGCGAGAATAGGATGGGATATACCGGTTTCCGCCATGGATTGGGTTTCATAGCGGGCGCTCACATGGACCGAAAGAGGGGCGGTGACATCCCCCGGCAGGGGCACCTGGGTGAGGGACCAGGCGAAGACCAGGGCGAAGAAACCCGTCAATATCCAGGAAACGGCTTTCAAATTCCCTCCAGGGAATGGGGGTAAAAATCGAGGAGCGTCCTATCCTAGGGCGCATCCCTAAAGTCCGTCAATGTCGGCGAATCCGCTTTCGGGTTATCATAGCCTTCAACCCCAACGAAAGGAGTTTGGATTGCCCCAATCGAACGCCCCATCCATCGGGGCGAATCTTTCACGGTCCCGGTTTCCGGCCCTCCTGGCGGCCGGGGCCTTAGGACAATATTTTCTCTCCCAGTCCAACTCTCCCTGGACCCTGGGGCCGGGACTTGTCTTTTACGCCCTCGCCTTCTGGCTCTTGTCGAATGATAACAAACTCAACCCCCAAGCCCCGTTAAATCCCCCCTTGGACAATCTTTCCCCGAAAAGTGAATTCCTTCTTTTTATTCTCATATTTTTGCTCGCGCTCTTTTTCCGCCTTTACCGCCTGGACAGCCTGCCCGCGGGGATGCATACGGACCAGGGGCTCATGGGGGAATACGGGCTGTGGGTCCAAAAGGGCTGGCGGCCCTTTTTGGACGTATTGGGTTACCAAGTCCCGGAAGTGCTCCTGGGCTATCTCTTGGCAGGATGGTATGGCCTCTTCGGCGCTTCCTATATTTCCTACCACGCATTTTTCATCGCCCTGGCCATGGCGGCTTTCCCTTTCATCTACTGGACCTTCCGGCAATGGGCGGGACCCCGGACCGCTCTTTTTTCCCTTTTCGTGCTGGCGGTCATGCGGTGGAATTGGACGGAACCACGGGTCGGTTACCCCAGTTCGGAAGTTGGATTTTTCCTGTTCGCGGGGCTGGCCTTTTGGCTCCACTGGGTACGCACAAGATGGAACCCTTCGCTTTACCTTTCCGCGATTTGGGTGGGGTTGGGCCTCTATACCTACCAGATCTTCAAGGCGGTTCCCTTTCTTTGCCTGATCTACGCGACCTATGAGCTTCGACACGGCTTTAAAAAACCCAAGCGCCTGGCGCTGTGGGCGGGAATCATCCTGGCTTTCGCTCTTCCCCTGCTGTCTTATTTCGCCCTGAACCACACGGCCGGAAACCGGGAAGGCATCCTTTTTATCGGCCAAACCCTGGAGTCCCAGCACAGCCTGAAACCCTTGTGGGACGAGGTGGCTTCCAACTTATTGATGTTCAACCGCCAAGGCGACCCTAACCCGCGTCACAACCTGCCCGGTCTAAGGATGCTGGATGACGTGACGGGTTTTTGCTTTATTCTCGGCCTGGGGTTGGCTTGGCTTCGGCGCAAGGAAAGGATGGGATTTTATCCCCTGGCGGGATTTCTCCTTTTCATGGGCGTGGCCTTTCTCACCAATGACCCCGCCAATTCCAACCGGCTTTGGGTCTTGTCGGTGTTCGCCGCCTATTTCGCGGGCTCCACCCTGGAGAACTTCCGCTCAAAATTAAAACCCGGTTGGCGGGTGAGAGGGATGGGTATCCTGCTGTTGTCGGCCATGGCTTTCCAAAACGCCCGGATCTATTTCGTCCAGATCGACCGTGACCCCCAATGCCGAGGTTCTTACGGTTCCGAACAAAGCTACATCGGCCGGACCGTGGAGAACATGGAAAAAACCTATCCCGGCCGCTATCGTTTTTTCATACCCCCTCTTTATACACAGAATCACACGGTCAAGTTCCTGACGGACGCCTGCGGTGCGGCCGTAACACCTCTTCAAATAGATGATTTGGCCTCAGGCCGCATGCCCAAGGATAAGGACATGGTCTTTTTCATGGAGGAAGGAAAAGCCGGGGTCGCGGAATTTCTGCGCGCCCTATTCCCCGGGGGGAAAGATGACAGTTTGGAGGATACGAACCGCCAAATTCTGGTCTACCGCTATGAGGCACCTCGGGAAGTCCTTAATTCGTTCAAAAAATGGGACCGGGGAATTCAGGGAACCTACTGGAATTCCACCGGGCCGGCGGGAATCCCCGTCACTGTCAAATGGGACCCGCTCTTGAATTTTTCCAACAAACTGGATTTTCCCTTCCAAAGCGGACCGCCCTTTTTCATCCGCTGGAAAGGGACCCTGAACCTTTCGGTCGCCGGAGCTTATTCTTTCGAGGCCCTAACCATGGACGGGGCCTCGGTTTGGGTGGACGAGAAGTTATGCTTCGAATCGGGGAAATCGTCCCAGGATAAGGTACGGCTCGGCCAAGGGCCGCATTCGCTCCGGGTGGAGTACCATAAAACCTCCGGGGACTGGATGGCCCTGCACTTGATCTGGATGCGCCCGGGAGCCACCGGTTGGGAGGTGGTACCTGCCGCCGCCTTCGGAAAAATCAAATGATTCACCGCGAAGACGTTAAGAAGAACTAAAAACCTAAACTATTATTGGGCCCAGCCTTCCTGGCCCAAAAGTGGAACGAACCTGACCCGGTATAGTTCCTTTTCCTGGAAATGGGTCTCGGAGCGTTTAAGAACCCTCACCAGGTTTTGTTCTTCCCTGCTCCCCACCGGGATCGACCAGGATTCCCCCGATTTTCAACTGCGTTAAAAGGCTTTTGGGCACTCGCGGGCTTCCCGCGGAAACCAGGATGGAATCAAAGGGCGCCTTTTCCACCCAGCCCAAGGTTCCGTCACCTGTTCGGGTTTCGACGTTTGAAATGCCTATGGATTTCAAACGGGCTAGGGCGGAGTCCATCAGCTGGGGTTCCTTCTCCATGGCGAAAACCTCTCCCACCAAACCCGCGAGGACGGCGGCCAGGTAACCGCTTCCTAAACCCACTTCCAGCACCCGATGTGTCTTTTGGGGTTCCAACAGCTCGATCATGGAAGCCACGATATAGGGTTGGCTGATGGTTTGGCCGAAACCGATGGGCAGTGGTCCGTCCTGGTAGGCCTTGGGTTGCTGGTCCTCGGGGACAAACCGGTGGCGGGGAATATCCAGCATGGCCTGGAGCACCCAGGGGTTCCGGACGCCCCTTTTCTCCAACTGGTCCTTCACCATGGTGTGCCGCTCGTCGAGGCGGTCTGTATCCATCCGCACCTCCACAAAAATGGAACTATGCGCTCGTATAACAAAAAAATAAACCCTCTCCCCTTGTGGGAGAGGGCAAGGGTGAGGGGTGCTTTGCGTTTGGAATCCCCCACATGCCGACATTCCATAAAACTTTTAAAGATGTCGGTATCGTACCGATCACCTTGATTTTGAGTGAGGATCGGCACATCCCAACCTTCTCCCTCCAGGGGAGAAGGTAAAAACCGAACGGGAAAGCTATTCCGCCGGTGTTAAACCTGGTAGATCTGACCCCTAGAAATCCATAGGCCCAATTAAGTGAAGTTTTTATTTGGAATATTTGCTTTCGAGGTAACCAGAATAGATTTTCTTTTCATCTAAGTCCTTTTTTATGGGGGCGATACCGGACAATTCCCTAACGAGGGGTGTGATTCCTTTTCCGGGGATGGTTTTTGATTTAATCCTTAACCCGATGAATTTTTGTTTGAATTTGAGGGTATGTTTGGCTTTTGTTGTTTTCATGATAAGAATTATATCTGTTTTTGTTATACGGACACATCAAGCCTTGAACCACACTTACTGAATCAACTTGGGCCGCATCGCCCTTACCGCGAAGAAGCCCAAGATAAAGGGAACGGTCAACATATAGGTCAGGCTGACGGGCCAATCGGGTTGGAACACGCCGGTGGTCAGCATGCGCGACAAATGCACGAAATGATAAAGCGGGAGGATGTAAGCAATCTGCTGGATGACCGGGGGTAGTTTTTCAATTGGAAACAACGTGCCCGAAAAGAGCATCAGGGGGGAGATGATGCCCGAAACGAAGAAATTGAACTGGTTGATGTTTTTCACCACGGCGTTGGCGAAATAGCCAAGGCTGCCGAAAGCCATGGCCGTAAAGAACCCCACCAGGGGCACCAGCAGGGCCAGCGGCGAATGCACCGTGTGGAAGAGCGACAGCACCGCCAGCATGATCGTGGTGTAGAAGACCCCCTTCACCGAGATGAAAATCAACTCGCCCCAGAAAACCTCGTCCACGCTCACGGGGGTGGAGATCATGGCGTCGTAGTTGTGGTCCATTTCCATCCTCAGGTAGGTGCCGTAGGAGGCGTCGAAGGCGGAAGTGAAGACCGCCGACATCATGATCTGGGCCGGGGTGATGTAGCTGAGGTAATCCACCCCGTTGATGGAACCGATGGCCGCCGACAGGCCCCAGCCCACCGCCAGGATGAAGATGAGGGGCTCAATGACCGTGGGAAAGGCGTTGGTTAAAAAATCGTTGAAGTAAACCACCACGTGCCGCATGAAAACGGCGTAGAGCCTCTGGAACTTACTGGGAACGGAGCGGTGATCCCGCAAAGCGGGTTCAGTCGGATTCACGCAGGTCCCTCCCCGTGAGTTTCAAGAACAAATCCTCCAGCCCCGTGGGCCTAATCTGGAAATCACCCTTGGAAGCCTGGGCGATCTTTTCCAGGGCCATGGCCGACTTGGAATAAAGAAAGATCCGGTCCCCGTGCGTTTCCGACCTCACCTTTCGCAGGGAGGCTTTGGGAACATTGGTATTGTTCGGGATATCCATCACGAAGGGTTCCAGGTGTTTTTGGATCAGTTCGGCGGGCTTGCCTTGGGCCAAGACCTTGCCATGGTCGATCACCAGGAGCCGGTCGCAAAGCTGCTGTGCCTCATCCATATAATGGGTGGTCAGGAGCAGGGTGACGCCCTGGGTCTTGAGCTCCCTCAGCTTGCCCCAGATCAGGTGCCTCACCTGCGGGTCCAAACCGGTGGTAGGTTCGTCCAGGATGAGGAGGTCCGGATCGTTCAAGAGTGCCCGGGCAATGACCAGCCGGCGCTTCATGCCGCCGGATAGCTCGCGGACATTGGAATCGGCCCGGCTTTCCAGGGCCATGAACTTCAGGAGGGACTGGATCTTTTCCTTTAAAGCTTTCCCTCCCAGTCCAAAGAACCTTCCATAGATCTCCAGGTTCTGGGCCGGAGTGACCTCGTCGTCCAGGTTGTCGCTTTGGGCCACGACCCCCAGGCGGTTCTTGATCTCCGGAGCGCTCTTTCGCGGATCCAACCCAAAAATGGAAAGTTCCCCGCTGGTACGGGGAGAAAAGCAGTAGATCATCTTCATCAGGGTGGATTTGCCCGCCCCATTGGGCCCCAAAAAGCCGAAACATTCACCGCTCTTCACCTCAAAATCCACTCCGTTGACGGCGGTGAAATCGTCATATTTTTTGAGAAGATTTTTGGATTGGATCAGCTTTTGCGACAACATGGGATGACCTCAGGAAGTAAAGAGAAAGGCATCATAATCAATTAGGGGGATCATAAAAAAGGGGGCCGGGAAGCCGGCCCCCTCTCTCCTTCTACGGTTCCGCGCCCTCAGGGCTGGGCTGGAACTTGAGCTTTCACCTTTTTAACAGACAAATTCTCAACCCCAAACTTTAATCCGTCAAGAGGCGACCCTTCGGGTTCTCCCTTGGCTTATCCCCGGTGATTGCTGGAGCCTTGAAAGCAGCCGGTCAAGGCGCCTGGGTTTTATTCGCGGAGCTTGCCGCGGGCGGGAGATCCTCTTCCCCGGACAACCTGCGGATCCAGAGACGGAAATCATCCACGTACCCAAAGACTGACGGCACGATGATGAGGGTAAGGACCAAAGAGCTGATGAGCCCGCCCTCCATCGCGATACCCATGGATTGCCGGAACTTGCCCACCTCGGTCAGGGCCAGGGCCACCGGCAGCATGCCGGCGATCAGGGCGAAGGTGGTCATAAGGATGGGCCGCAAACGCACCCGACCAGCGGCTTTCAGGGCCTCGTCCCGGGGCATGCCCTTTCGCATCATCTGCAGGGTGTAATCGACCAACAGGATGGAATTTTTCGTGACCAAGCCCATGAGCATGACAATGGAGATCATGCTGAAGATGCTGAGGGTGACATAGGGAATGAAAATCCCGCCCACGAAAAGCGCGGCCAGGGCGCCCACCATGGCCAGGGGGATGGACATCATGATGGCCAGGGGATAAATGGGCGATTCATAAAGGCTGGCGAGGATCATGAAGGTGAAGAGCGTGGAAAGCCCCACGGCGATGAGCATGTTGACGATGAGGTCGTGAAAATCCTCCGCCTGGCCCACGAACTCGTAGGAGACCCCCTTGGGCATCTGCATCCCGTCCAATATCCGCTTTCCCTGTTTCAACACATTGCCTAAACTGCCGCCCGTGGCCAATTGCCCGGTGATCTGCACATAGCGAGCCCTGTCCTCCCGGTCGATCTCCGAAGGCCCCTGGGTCGTGACGGGTTGGGCGATCTCCGAAAGGCGGATCAGGTTGCCGTTCTGGTTGGGGACCAGCACCTTCGCGAATTCGGTCTGCAAATCGCGCTGGTCTTCCTGGAGCCGCACGCGGATGAAATATTCCAACCCGCCCTGCCTGAACTTGGCGGGCGTGGCCCCCTCCACCTGGGTTCGAAGCTCGTTCCCCGCCTCGATCCCGGAGACCCCCAGGCTCTGGAGCTTCCTCGGGTCCAGCTTGACCTGGAACTCGGGTTTTCCGCCGTTATAGGTGGATTGCACGTCGGCCAGCCCCTGGAAATGCCCTTGAATCTTTTCCGCCACCTGCTGGGCGAAGGGCGCCAGCACCGAATAATCCTCGCCGATCAGGTTCAGGGTGAAGGGCGCCTGGGCCATGACCGGATCGTAATCGGAAACCTGCGGGTTCAATTCGTCCCGGTAGGGTTCCAGTTCCTTGCGGAGAATTTCCTTGAATCGGCGGTCCCGATCTTGCGTTGGCTGGAGGGCTTCATCAGGATAAGAGGTTGGACTTGTTGGACCCCTGGTTGGCGCCGGTGGCGTCCGAGCCGCCGATGGTATCCGCCACCAGGTCCACCTCCGGGTGTTTCCGCACCAGGGCCTCGATCTTCAGGGTCTTGTCCCGCATGGTTTCCAGGTCGGTGGCCGGGTCCGCTTTCAAGTACACGGCGAATTGGCCCACGTCCGCGGCGGGCTTGAAGTCGACCTTCATGAAGGGCAAGAGCCCCAGGCTCAAGAGGAAGATGACCGCGGCTGAGAGAACGATCCAGAAGCGGTGCTTCAGGCACCAACCGATGACCCCCACATAACCTTCCTGAAGACTGTCCTGGAACCGACCGAATCCCTGGAGGAAGGGGGCGCAGAAATGGTCGATGGTGTCGATCAGGCTGTAGCCCTTCCCCCTTTTCTTGCCCCAGAAGGCCGACAGGATGGGGCCCATGACCATGGCCTCGAAAAGGGAGATGGCCATGGCGAAACAAACCGTCAGGCCGAACTGCCGGAAGAACTGCCCCACCAGCCCGCTCAAGAACGAGATGGGCATGAACACCGCGATGACCACCGAGGAGGTGGCCACGACCGCCAGGCCCACTTCCAGGGCGGCCCCGACGGCAGCCTTCTTGGGCTCTTCCCCCTTCTCGATATGCCGCCAGATGTTTTCCCGCACCACGATGGCGTCGTCGATCAATAGCCCCACCGCCAAGGACAGGGCCAGCAGGGTCATCATGTTCAGGGTGAACCCCACCCCGTTCATGAGGAAGAAGGCCCCGAAGAGCGAGACGGGCAGGGCCGTGATGGTAATGAGCGTCGAGCGGAAACTGCCGAGAAAGAAGAAAACCACAAGGATGGTGAGGAAAACGCCCTGGAGGATGGTGAATTTGACGTCCTCCAGGTTCATGCGGATATACCAGGCCATGTCCTGGAACATGACCAGGTGCGGGTTCCCCGGCTCGCCCTTCAGGTTCTCGTTGATCTTATCGATGCGTTTGATGAGCCCGTCCACCACGGCCACCGTGTTGGCCTTGGACTGCTTCACCACCTGGATCACCAGGGTCGGTTGTCCGTTGATGTAGCTGTACCCCTGCGCGTCCTCAACCGTATCCACGACCTGGCCCAATTGTTCCACGGGCACGGAGACATCCGACCCCATGAAATTGACCGAGGTCTGCTTCAGGCGGTCCAGGTCGTCATATTGGCCGACGGACCGGAACAGCAGGTCCTTACCCGCCACCTGGATCGTCCCCACCGGCACGTTCATGCCGTTCAAGCCGATGCGGGTGGCCACCTGGGAAGCGCTGATGCGATATCGGTTGAGCTTGTTCCGGTCCAGTTGGACCTGGATCTCCCGCTTGCGCCCGCCCTGGATGCTGATAACCCCCACCCCCTGCACCTGCGCCAGCTGGGGCTTGATGACCTGGTCGGCCAGGTCATAGGCCTGGGCGGGGGGCAAGGTGGAGGAAAGGCTCAGCTGGGCGATGGGGAGGGCGGATGGATCAAGCCGCCGCACGATGGGCTCGTCGATATCCTTGGGCAGGGTCGACCGCGCGAAGGAAAGGTGGTCCTTCACCTGCTGTTCCGAATCCTTCACGTCGGCGTCCATGTTGAACTGGACCATGACCACCGAGTAGCCCTCCTGGTTGACGGAGGTGACCTTCTTCACGCCCTGGATGGTGGAAAACTCGTCCTCCAGGGGCTTGGAGACCTGGGTCTCGATCTCCTCGGGGGAGGCGCCCTGGTAGGGGGTGGTCACGATGACGAAGGGAAAGCTCACGTCGGGGAAGAGGTCCACCGCCATGATGTTGTAGGCCATGATGCCCAGGACGAGGATGAGGATGACCACGCAGCTCATGAAGACGGGGCGGTCGATGGCGAGTTTGGGCAAATTCAAGTTTTTTTCCTTATTCCGTCATTGCGAGGTCCAGCCCCAATCGGGGCGATTTGGGCCGTCGCAATCTCAGTTAATGATTTTAAAAAACCACAACTAAACCTGAGATTCCCACGTCGCCGTTCGGCCCTATCGGGCCGGCTCCTCGGAATGACAACTAAAACATCTTTATCACAGCAATTCGACTTTGGTGTCATTGCGAGGAGTTGCACCGATAGGCACGTTTAGCGACGTCGCAATCTCAGTTGCCGTTCTCTTGTTACAATTCTTCATACAAATCCTTCCACGAATCATTCATATTCCGAATAAGTTCAATCTTCCTGATTCTGGAATAATTTTTGATCTGTTTTTCTCTTTCAATGGCAACCGAAATACTGTCTGAAACTTCGTAATAAACCAATTTCATTAAATTGAACCTTTTTGAAAAACCTTCCACTAATTTTTCTTTATGTTCGTATATTCTTCGTTTCAGGTCGTTAGTGACCCCGGTGTAAAGGGTGGTGTTGTTTTTGTTGGTCAGTATGTAAATGTACCCATGGTTAGTCCAACTCCAAGGCAAAAAACCTGAGATTGCGACGTCGCCAACCATGCCTAGCGGCATGGCTCCTCGCAATGACATCAACTCCTTTTTCAATATCAACAGCAACGGGTTAGGCGTTCAAGGACGAAAACATCCGGGTCAGCCAAAGCCTGAAGTCGTCCACATAGCCGAAGACCGAAGGCACGATGACCAGCGTCAACAAAAGCGAACTGATCAAGCCCCCCTCGATGGCCACGCCCATGGACTGGCGGAATTTTCCCACTTCGGTCAAGGCCAGGGCCACCGGCAGCATGCCCGCGATGAGGGCGAAGGTGGTCATGAGGATGGGGCGCAGGCGAACCTTGCCCGCCATCTTGAGCGCCTCGTCCCTGGGATGCCCTTTGCGCATCATCTGTAGGGTGTAGTCCACCAGCAGGATTGAATTTTTGGTGACGAGACCCAACAACATGATGAGGGCGACCATGCTGAAGATGTTCAGGCTCAGGGTGGGCACGATCATCTGCCCGAGGAAAAGGGCGAAGAAGGCCCCGACGATGGCCAAGGGGATGGCCAGCATGATGGTAAAGGGGATGATGGGCGACTCGTAAAGGCTGGCGAGGATCATGAAGGTGAAAAGAACCGCCAGGCCCACAGCCTCCAGCATGCTGACCATGAGGTCCTGCAGGTCCTGCGCCTGGCCCACGAACTCATAGGTGCACCCCCGGGGGCAGTTGGATGCCGTTCATGATCTCCTTGGCCTTGTCGATGGCCCCGCCTAAGGCCCCGCCGGGGGCGATCTGCGCCGAGATCATGATGTAGCGGGCGCGGTCCTGCCGGTCGATCCGGGCGGGCCCCTCGGTGGTGACCGGATGGGAAATATCGGACAAGGCGCACCATGTTGTGGTTTTGGTTGGGCACGAGGGTCGAGGCGTATTGCTTTTCCAGGTTCCTCTGGTCCTCCTGCAGGCGCACGCGAATGTCGTAGTCCTGGCCGTGCTGGCGAAGTTTCGCCGCGACCAACCCTTCCACCTGGGTGCGCAGTTCCATCCCCGCGTCCACGCCCGAAACCCCGAGGGCCTTCATGCGCTCCGGGTCCAAAACCGCCTGGAACTCGGGCTTGCCACCGTCGTAGGTCGATTGCACGTCGGCCAGATCCTTCACCGACCGGATCTTTTCGGCCACTTGGTCGGCGAAAGGCACCAGGGTGGCGTAATCGTCGCCCACCAGGTTCAGGTTAAAAGGCGCCTGGTCGCCGAACGCGCTGGCTTCCGCCACCTGGGGCTTCAGCGAGTCCTTGAAGGGTTCCAGTTCTTGGCGAACCTTGGACATCATCTGGGAAGTGGTGATATCCCGATCCTGATAGGGCTTGAGCCGGATATAAAGCCGGCCCTTGTTGACGCCCTGCGCCGCGCCCGAACCGTCCGTTCCCCCGATCGAACCGGATAAAACCACGACCTCGGGGTGCTTTTGGATCACCTGGGCCACCTGTTCGGTCATCGTTTTCATCTCGTCCAGGGAGGTTCCCGGCGCGGACTTCAACAGCACCACGAACTCGCCCACGTCGGCCGTGGGAAGGAAGGTGAACTTGATGTGCGGCCCCAGGACCAGCATGGAAAAGAAAAAGAGGAAGATTGCGGAACCGATCACCTTTTTCCGGTTCCTCAGGCACCAATCGATCAGGATCGCGTAACGGCCCTCCAGAAAATCCTGGAAGCGGCTGAAGGCCTTGAGGATGGGCGTAATCACCGGGATCTCGCCCTCGCCCTTCACCGTTTTCTTGGCCCAATAGGCCGAGAGGAGCGGGCCCATGACCATGGCCTCAAAGAGGGAGATCCCCATGGCGAAACAAACCGTCATGCCGAATTCCCTGAAGAACTGGCCCACGATGCCCTTGAGGAAGGCGATGGGCAAAAAGACCGCGATGATGACCGAGGAGGTCGCCACAACCGCCAGGGCCACTTCCAGCGCCCCCTTCACGGCTGCTTCCTTGGGGGGCATGCCTTCCTCGATATGGCGCCAGATGTTTTCCCGCACGACGATGGCGTCGTCGATCAAAAGCCCCACGGCCAAGGACAAGGCCAGAAGGGTCATGACATTCAGGGTGTAACCCTGGCTGTTCATGAGGAAAAAAGCGCCCAAAAGGGATACGGGCAGGGACGTGATGGTAATCAGGGTGGAGCGGAAGGAACCCAGGAACAATAGGACCACCAAAATGGTGAGTAGGATCCCCTCGATGATGGTGTATTTGACGTCGGTGAGATTCATGCGCACTGGCCGGGCCATTTCCTGGATCACGGAAAGCCCGGGCGAACCCGTTTTCGTCTTCAGGAATTCATTGATCTTGTCCATCTGCTTCAAGGCCCCGTCCACTACCGCCACGGTATTGGCCTTGGACTGTTTATAGACCTGAAGCACCAGGGTGGGCTTTCCGTTGAGGAAGCTGTAACTGTCGGCGTCCGCCACCGTGTCGACCACGTTTCCCAGCTTGTCCACCGTCACCGAAACGTCGGATCCGAAAAAATTGACCGGTGTGTTCTTGATGCGATCCAGGTCGTTATATTCCCCCACGGACCGGAACAAAAGCTCACGCGCGCCCAGGTCCACCTTCCCCACGGGCACGTTCATGCCGTTCAGGCCGATCTTGTCCGCCACCTGGCCCGCGCTGATGCGGTAACGGTTGAGTTGGTCGCGGTCCAACTGGACCTGGATCTCCCGCTTGTGCCCCCCGATGATGTTGACCACCCCCACTCCCGGCACTTCCGCCAGGCGGGGTTTGACATATTGGTCCGCCAGGTCGTAGATATCGGCCGCGGTTAATCCCGGGGCCTGGAGGCTGAGGATGGCGACGGCCTGGTCGGTGGGATCGAACCGCCGGATGATGGGCTCATCCACGCCCTTGGGCAGCTGGGGCCGCACGAAGGCCACCCGGTCGCGCACCTGCTGTTCGGCGTCCTTGGCGTCGGTCTCCAGGGTGAACTGGACCCAGATGACCGCGAACCCTTCCTGGTTGGAGGAGGAGACCTTTTTCACGCCCTGGAGGGAGCTGAGCTCGTCCTCCATGGGCTTGGAGATCTGGGTCTCGATCTCTTCCGGGCTGGCTCCCTGGTAGGGTACCGTCACGAACACGAAAGGAAAGCTGACGTCCGGGAAGAGGTCCACCCCCAGGGAGTTATAGCCCATGATGCCAAGTACCATGATGAGGATGACCACACAGCTCATGAAGACGGGGCGCTCGATGGCAAGTTTGGGTAAGTTCACAAAGCTTCTCCTTAATCCACTCTGATCTTTTTTCCCCTTAAAGCTTCCATTAAACTTCTCGCACGCCGATAGCGGTTAGCGGTTGGCTGTTAGCTAAAAGCAAACAACCATCGGCCAATGGCTTTCTTTATTGCTCTTTTTCCGTGGAGAGCCACCATTGGGCTTGCGCCAGCAAACCCAGTTTTTCGGTGACCAACGAAAGACGGCTCAACCGGGCCAGGAAATACTGGTTTTCGATGGATAAAAGGGTGAACTGGGTGGTCCGTCCCAGGCCCAATTGTTTCCGCTCCGCGTCGGCGTTGAGGCGTTGGAGACTCTCGATGTCCGCCGCCATGGCCAGCCGCTTGTCCACATCCTTCAACCGGTCCTGGATGTCCTTCCATTCCTGGTCCACTTCCAACCGCTTGTCCTGAAGGGTCAGAACCGAACTCTCGTATTCCTTCTGGTATCCCTCGGCGGTCCTTTCCGCGGTGAATACATCGAGGGAAAGGTTGAACTGGGCGCCCAACAACCAGGTAGGATGGTCGGTGCCAAAGGCGGTGTTATTGGCGTTCTGGAAATTCGGGTCCAACCCGTTTCCCCGCCAGGAGGCGAAGGCCTCGATGTCGGGGTAGATGTTCTGATAGGTCTGGTCATAGGCGGATTTTTTCTGCCGGGTTTGGGCTTCCACGGCCTGAAGGTCCATGCGGTCGGGAAGGTTCTTGGGGAACACCACCTTTTCGTGGGCGAGCGACCTTTCCAAAGCCTCCAACTTTTCGGGAACCTGGTCGGTGGTTTTGTCGCGGAATCGGTTAAAAGCCAGGCGGGCCGACCTTTCCCGGTTCAAGGCCGATTGCAGGTCCAGGTCCGCCTCCTTCACCGCGGCCTCCGCCTGCAGGGCGTCCGGAGGATCGGCCAGGTTGTGGGCGACCCGGCGTTGGGTCCAAGTCCAGATCTTTTGGTTTCGCTCCAGGGTGTCCCGGCGGATATCCACTTCCGCCCGGGCCAGGGCCAGGTTCCAATAAGCGAGCTTGGCGTTATAGATCACCCCATCCTTTTGAAAGGCGGACATTTTCTCGGCCGATTCCAGGCCATATTGCACGCTTTTGACCCCGGCGCCGGTTTGGGCGCCGCCGAAATCCTTGAAGAGGGGAACCGTCAAGGAAAGGACGGGCGAGATTTGGAAATAGGAGGTCTCAAAGGCGCCCGAACCCGGCGGGGCCAGGCTCAACAATTCGGAGGGATAGCTCAAATTGACGTTGGAAAAAGCGTAACCCACGGAAATCGAAGGCCCGAAGGGCAGTTTGTCCACGATCGAGGCGCCCGCAGAATCGGCCAGGGTCTGGGTGGTCGCGAGAATCGTGGGTTGCTGGGATTGGTCGTTGAGATGGGTGTAGGCCACCTCCAATTGGGGCGAATAGATCAAATCGTTTTGATGGGATTCTTTCTCATAAGCTATCGCGGAGGCTTGGGACGCCTTGAAATCCGCCCCCTGGCTTTGGACCTGATCGAGGTAAGACTCCAGGGTTAAATTTTGCTGGGACCAGGCGAGACCCGCCGCGAGCCAAATTCCCAAGCCCATTCGTGTCGAGTTTTTCATAAATTTCCTTTAAAGAATTTCAACGGAGCCTTCTTATTCCTATTCGCTACTCTTTTTCTCAACCCACTCTTTCCATTCCTGCTCGGACCAGTTTTGCCAATCCCCTTTTGGCATATGCCGGCAGGCCCATCTTTTCCAATGATGCCGTCCCCAAGGCCCATGCCCGCCCCCGTTTACTTGTTGGGGAATGACCAGGCCCAGGACGGCCGACGCCAAGGCCACCACACCCCCGACCAGGAGCGCCGTGATGACAAAGATCGTCAGGAGCGTCGGTCCCAGCGATTGCCCGAAGACCAGCACGATCAAGGGCAACCCCAAGGCGATGCAGGCCCCTCCGATGACCCCCGCCACGGCGATGGTGGTCCCTCCGGTTCGGAACTGGACATTCGCGTGGACCTTCTCGTTATCCTTCTCTTTCGTTTCCTCAATCATTCGTGTCTCCTTTGACGTCCAATAATTCCCGCAAGGTTTCCAGCGCGTACCGGCACCGGCTTCCCGCCGTGTTCAACGAGATCTGAAGCGCCTCCCCGATCTCACGAAAGGACAGACCTACGTAGTATTTCAACCGGATCACCGTTCGCTGGCTTTCCGGAAGCTTTTCCATCGCCTGTTCCAATTCCACCGGATCGAGATCATCCACCTGATCCAGGGGCTGAAACGACTCCGGAGCTTCCAGCTCCGGAAGATCCGCCAAGTCGATCTGGACTCTCCTTCGGCTCCGACGCTTGACCGAATTTAACCAGACCGCCCTCGCCGCGTAAGCCCCCGGATTCTCGATCTCCAGCTTTTCCCTTTTTTCCCACAAAAGGGTTAAGGTTTCCTGGACGACATCCTCCGCCTCTTCCCGGTTTTCAAGCACCCGGCAAGCCAGCCTTAACCAAAGGTCTTGGTGTTCCGCCACGAAGGCCTGGAACCCCTCCTCTAGACGGAAAACGGTCATGGGTTTTAATTCAACTCCTTCCCACATGAAAGATCCTTTCCGGCCGGTTTTTGTCTATCCATTCTTTATATCCGTTCGGTTCACGGATGGCTTACGTTTCCTGGAATCTCCCCGCGTAGGTTTTGGCCAGGGATTTCACGAAGGATTCCCCATCCCCGATCAGGGGCGTGATGTCCCCCACCATCATCTGGTGCCAGGAATAATGCATGAGGCTGGCGAAAAACTGGAAAAAGAGGAGCTTGATCTCTTTCTCGCTTTTTTGCGTGATCAACTTAGGCACTAAGATTTCCTGGACAATAAAGGTAAGTTGTTCGGTAATGAAATGAAGGTAAAATTTCCTCATCTCCGGGCTCTTCATTGTTTCGCTCAACATGATCTTCATCAACTCCACGTGTTCGGGCCTATTCATTTCCAGCAGGTGATGCTTTCCCAGCAGGTAAAAACATTCCTCCAGGTCTTTGGCTTGTTTTAATAAATGAATCACTTCATCCTTCTCCTCCACGTGGGAGAGGAAAATTTCCCTCAAAATCTGGTCCTTGCTCTTGAAGTAGTGGTACAGCCCAGCCTTGGTGACCTTGCAGGCCTTGGCGATCTGGGACATGCTGGTTTCCATAACCCCGTGGGCGGCGAATAGCTTTCGGGCCTGGGCCACGAACCGGTTTTTCTGGCTCAAGTGTTTTTGTTCATTAAGGATTTTGACCATGGCATAAACCTACCAACCGGTCGGTAAATGATCAAGACTTTATTGTCCTTTTTTATGAAAGGAAAACGAATGACAAAATTATTCGTTTTAAAGGAAAAACTTGAAACAATTGAAATTCGCTTATCGTCTAATTTAGGTAGGATTAGACGGTTTTAGAAAGCGGATCCTACTTGCAACATCAATTTGAGGAGGAATTCATGAAAAAGTCGATTGTGTTGGCGATGGCGGTCGCCTTCTTGGCCGCTACATCCGGTTTGGTGATGGCGCAAGACACGGCGGGATCAGCTCCCCCGAAGACCCACAAGACCCACAAGGCCAAATCTCATAAGAAACACAAGAAGACCGCTGGTGCTTCCGGCACTACTTCAACCGCCCCGGCTCCATCCGGCGATAGCGCCGCTCCGGCCGCTGGCGGGAAATAAACTCAAAGCTTTTCATTCCCGGCAAAAGCCGGGGATTTCAACTCGGCGACTTTAAAAAAGGCTTGGTCCCTGAACCGGGCCTTTTTTATTTTCCGGCATCCAAAATTTAATAAACCCGTTCCTTTTCTTCGTAACACATCTGTCCCTATGCTCGTCCAACCTTTGCCGTTAACCATCAAACGAATTGGAGGCTGTAAATGAAAATGTTTTTGTCTTTGACGTTCGCCTTATTGTTCGCCGGGACCGCCGGGATTGCACTGGCCCAAGCCGATTCTTCCGCCCCCGCGGAATCCGCCGCGCCCGCCACCCAATCCACGCCCATGGCGCCCAAGATGAAAGGCGCCCATCCCTTGATCCATGAGATCCAAACGCGTTTGCAGGACCAGAACAAGCGGATCATGGAAGGGATCCAAAAGAGAACCTTGACCAAGGATGAGATGGTGGCGCTTCACGCGAAGATCAAGTCCATCCGGGAAGAGATGCAGGGCGACCTCAAGACCAACGGAAAGAAAGAACTGACCGAGGATCAATTCAAGCAATTGAACCAGGAATTGGACGACAATTCCAAGGCCATTCACGACGAGAAATCGCAAGGCGCCTCGGATGCCGGTACCTTGGCGGCTTCCACCACTCCCACCGCCAATTAATCTTATCATTCATTTTTTCTTGAAAAGCGGGCCATCATGCCCGCTTTTCTTTTAACTGGATTCCCTCGCCCAAGTGGTACACTTTCCTTGATCTTCTTTGCACGGAGCGGACATGAAACATGCAGCGTTCGGCTTTCTCATCCTCTTTTTTTCCCTTTCCACGCGCGCTCAGGCGGATATCGAACCGGCCTTGAAAGACCTGATCTCGGTTTATTCCATCGAGGACATTGAGGGGGCGGGCCAGGTCTGGATCCAGAAATCGGGGGATTCCCAATGGAACAGCGCCAAGGAAGGCCAAAATTTGGAAGAGGGTGATTCCCTCAAGGTGGGTTTGGCCACCGAGGTGGTGCTTTCACTTAAGAAAGACACCTTTGTCCATGTGGGTGAAAAATCGATCCTCAGCGTCCAACAATTGGAGGAACAGGGAGAAGATGGTTTCCTGACCCGCTTGAGCCTCCAGGCCGGAGTGATCCTCTCGGATGTTCGAAAAAAGCTGGACCTTTCCGGCTCCGCCTATGAAGTGGAAGCGGGCGGGGTCGTCTGCGGGGTGCGGGGAACCGTTTTCGAGGTCTTGAAGGAAGGTGACGAGGTGGAGGCCACCACCCACGAAGGGACTGTCCAGGTGCGGAACGCATCGGGTACCCAGATGGTCCAAGCGGGCGAGACCGAACACTGCCACCACGGCCTGCACCATTCCAAAGGCCCTTGCGCGAAAAGGGCCCTGGCCCGTTACAAAGCCTGGAAGGCCCTGAAAACCCGTTGTCTAGCCCGGCGGTCGTCCCCCCATTCCTCCCATGCCGCTCCCAAGTCCCGCGCCTACCACCGGTAATCCTCTCCTAAGTGGAACTCCCATCGTTCAATGATCTTTTAGGCCTCTTTCCTTGTTTTCTTCCCTCCCCTCCGCTTGAAAGCCTATAATTCCCCTGTTTTTTCATGGTTAGGCTGTCATTGACACCTCAATCGTCTAACGGTAAAAAGATAGGCCCCTTTAGGGTGACTTTCGGCCTTATTTTATGGAGGTTCCTTTGCGATTCATGATTTGCCGGGTTCTAACCTTGGGATTGCTACTGGCCCTGGGCCTATCCCTGCATGGGTGTTTCATCAAGTCGATGGCGGTGGATTCCATCGCGGACAGCCTGGCGGGCACGGGCGACACGTTCAGCTCCGACAATGATCCCCAACTCATCCGGGAGGCGATCCCCTTCAGCCTAAAGCTGATGGAAAGCGTCCTATCCGCCGCACCCCGACATGTGGGCCTCTTGACCGCGACCTGCAAGGGTTTCACCGAGTACGCATTCGCCTTCGTGCAGTCCGACATGGAGCGGATGGCGGACGCCCAATACGACAAAAAGAAGGCCTGGACCCTCCGGTCGAAGAACCTTTACCTCCGGGCCCAAGGATACGGTATGAGGGCCTTGGACGCGCGCCACGATCATTTCAGCCAAATGCTGAAGCTGGATCCCAAGGGCACCGTTGCCAAGGCCAACAAGGACGACGTCGAAGCCCTTTACTGGACCGCCGTCTCCTGGCTGGGAGCGATCGTTTTGGACAAGGGCGACAATGAGCTGATGGCCGATGAGCCAGAGGCTGAGGCCCTTCTTTACCGGGCCTATGCCTTGGACCCCGATTACGACAAGGGCGCCATCGAGGATTTTCTCATAACCTACGAGGGCGGTAAGCCCGCCATGATGGGCGGTTCGGACAAGAAGGCCCGGGAACACTTCGACCGGGCCCTGGTCTTGAACAAGGGTCTGGATGCCACGACTTACCTGAATTACGCCGAGGCGGTGGACGAAAAACTGCAGAACAAGGAAGAATTCGAGGAGATGCTGAACAAGGCCCTGGCCATCGACCCGGACAAGGAACCCAGCAACCGCCTGGTCAACCTGCTCATGCAGGACCGGGCCCGCTGGCTCTTAGCCAACGAGGACAAGCTGTTCTTGTAATGTAAGGAAACGTGAATCAAATTTAAGAAAGCTGAAAAAGGAAAACACATGAAGACGATTCGAATGTCATCCCTGATGGTTCTGGCACTGTTGGCGGTTCTTTTCACCGCCCCCGCCACCCGAGCCCAGGACGCCGCCATTACCCTGAAACTCGGCACCCTGGCCCCGGAACATACGACCTTTGACAATATCCTCCAGGATATGGGCGCCCAATGGAGAAAGTCCGGGGTCATGCTGAAGATTTACGGGGGGGAGAGTTGGGCGAGGAGCCTGACATTATCACCAAGATGCGAATCAACCAGATCCAGGTGGGCGTGGTGACCGTGGTGGGTCTCTCCAAGATCGACAAGGCCATGAACGTACTTTCCATTCCCATGCTGTATAAGGATTACAAGGAAAGTGATTATGTCCGGTCCAAGATGCAGCCCATTCTGGAACAACGCCTGGAGGCCAAGGGTTTCAAAGTCCTGAATTGGGGCGAGGCGGGATGGGTTTACTTCTTCGGCAAGACGCCCATCTTGACGCCAGACGACCTCAAAAAAATGAAACTCTTTGTCTGGGGCGACGACGCCGACACCATGAACATCTGGCAATCGGCGGGCTTTTCCCCCATTCCCCTTTCGAGCACCGACATCCTGCCCAACCTTCAGACCGGCATGATCAACTGCTTCGACACCACCCCCATTCTCGCCCTGTCCTCACAGTGGTTCGGCCTGGCTAAGCAAATGACCAACATGAAATGGTGCCCCCTGATTGGCGCCACCATCATCACCACCCAGGCTTGGAACAAGATACCCATGGCCTCCCGCCCCGCCCTGCTAAAGGCCGCGGCCGTGGCGGACAAAAGATTCCGGGATGAAATCCGCGCCAACAGCGATAAGGCCATCGACGCCATGAAGGAGCACGGCCTGGTCGTTCACGACATCACCCCGGAACAACATGACCAATGGGAAAAACTTTTCCAAAGCGTCTATCCCCAGATCGCGGGCACACTGATCCCGAAGGATATCATGGAGATGGCCGTCAAATACCGCGACGAATTCCGAGCCCAAAAGGCGGCTCAGGCGGAATGAGCGAGAAGCGATCCAACCTGGGGCCGGGGGGAACCCCGCCCGCCGGTTCCCCCGAAAGTTTAGGAACGCCGGATTACGTGCCGGAATTGGCCATGGAGGGCCATTTGGATGGCGCGCCCGTCCGACGGGCCTTTTGGCACATCCCCGAAAACCTGGTTTTGACCTTCTTCTTCAGTTTCATGATGATCCTTCCGCTGTTGGATATCCTGGGCCGCAAGCTGAACCCAATTCTTCACTTCATCCCGGCCAACATCGTTCCCGGTTCCCTCACCCTGGTTCAGCACAGCATCCTGGCCATCATGATGTGCGGCGGGGCCATCGCGGCCAGGGAAGGCAAACTATTGGCCCTGGCCTCCACCGCCAGCCTCATCCCGGAAAAATATAAGAATGCCGTCCGCATCCTCACCTACGGGTTCGGGGCCGCCATCACCCTTTACCTGGCCAAGGCCAGCTACAGCTTTGCCATGATCGAGAGAGACTCGGGGGACATTATTTCCCTGGGCATCCCCACCTGGGTCATTCTCTGCCTGCTGCCCATCGGCTTTTCCCTGATCGTGGGCCGGCTCATTTGGCGCTCTTCCAACCGGATGCTGGAGAGGTTCTTCACCTTGGCCGTGACCTCGGGCTTGGCTTACCTGGGCTTCATGATCCATAACCCTCCCCAAGGCGTGGTTATTTTGGCTTTCGTGATTTTGTTCACCGCGGTCATCTTGGGGGCCCCGGTCTTCGTGGCCCTGGGCGGCGCGGCCCTTTTCTTCTTGTGGAATTCCGATACCCCTATCAGCTCCATCCCGGCGGAGACCTACCGCATGGTGGTAAACCCCACCATTCCCACCATTCCCCTCTTTACCCTGACCGGCTACTTCCTGGCCGAGGGCGGAGCCTCCAAACGGCTACTCCGGGTCTTCCAGGCTCTTTTCGGCTCCATGAAAGGCGGGCCGGCCATCGTGACCTGCCTCGTCTGCGCTTTCTTCACATCCTTCACCGGGGGGTCCGGTGTCACCATTTTGGCCCTGGGCGGACTCCTCATGCCCATTTTGATCGCTGAGAAATATACCGAAAGGAATTCGCTGGGTCTTCTCACTTCCGCCGGGTCCCTGGGATTGCTCTTTCCCCCCAGCCTGCCGGTCATCCTTTATGGGGTCGTCTCCATGACCCCCATCCCTGATTTATTCCTGGGCGGATTATTGCCGGGAGCCCTGCTGGTTTTGGGCACCGCCGCCTGGGGGGTTTGGAAAGGTTCCCAGGAGCAGGCCGCCAAGCATCCTTTCGTAGGCCGGGAAGCCGTGAAGGCCCTTTGGGACGCCAAATGGGAGCTGGCCCTCCCGATCGTGGTTTTCTTTTTCCTCTTCATCGTGAAAGTCACCCTGGTGGAGTCGGCGGCTTTGACCGCCCTTTACGCCTTTGTCGTGGAAGTGATCGTGTTTCGCGACTTGAAGGTGAAGAACATCCCCACGGTCATCACCGAATGCGGCATTTTGGTGGGCGGCGTTCTATTGATTTTGGGGGTTTCACTCGGGTTCACCAATGATATGGTGGACGCCCAGATCCCCGCCAAGCTAGCCACCTGGGTTTCCGCGACCGTGCATTCCCAGTGGCTGTTCCTTTTAATCGTCAATTTCATGCTTCTGATCGTGGGCGGCCTCCTGGAAATCTTCGCGGCCATTATCGTCGTGGTGCCGCTCCTGGTTCCCATTTCCAAGGCCTTTGGGATCGACCAAGTCCGTATGGGGATCATTTTTCTGGCCAACATGGAATTAGGATTCCTGATGCCACCCCTGGGGCTCAACCTCTTTTTATCCTCCTACCGGTTCAAAAAACCCATGGTTGAAGTTTATAAGTCTGTATTGCCCATGCTCGCCATGCTGTACGGCATGGTTTTGCTGATTACTTATGTGCCGTTTTTAACTGCCTGGCTTCCCAGTTTGTTCAACAAATAACCCAGCAGGGTTTCCTTTTAACTTAAAAAGACCTAATTTCCCAATTAACCCGGAGAGTGAACCCCTTTTTCATCCGAAACGTCTAACAAACATCGAGGTTATACATGAAAGCCCTGTTAATCGTGGATGTCCAAAATGACCTTTGCCCGGGCGGGGCCACGCCCGTGCCCGAGGGCGACAAGATAGTGCCCATCCTGAACCGTCTGATGGATCTCTTTCCCCTGGTCGTGGCTTCCAAGGCCTGGCATCCCAAGGACGCCGCCCATTTCCAAATAGGGCCCCCCCATTGCGTTCAGAACACACCCGGCGCGGAGTTCCATCCCGGCCTGAACGCCAAGAAAATCTCGAAGGTTTTCCTGCAAGGCGCCACGAAAAAAGACGAGGGATATTCGGCTTTCGAGGTCACCCACGAGGATTTGGAAATATTCTTGAGAAAAAAGGAAGTGACGGACCTCTATATCGCGGGACTAGCGACCGAATACGCCGTGAAGGCTTCAGCCTTGGACGCGGATAAGCGGGGATTTGAGACCTTCGTGGTGGAAGACGCGGTGGCTGCGTTCAACGCGAAGGAAGGGGACGGCAAAAAAGCCCTCAAGGCCATGGAAAAGGCAGGTGTGACCCTGATTGATTCCACGGATATCATCGGGGACGTTGAAAAGTAAGTTTTAAGTAATATCCAGCAGTGTCTCTGTTTAGGTGTCATTGCGAGCCACTGCACCACTAGGTGCGCTTAGTGGCGTAGCAATCTCAGTCAAAATTCCAACGAATAAAGCACCACCTGAGATTCCCACGGCCCAAACCACGCCTATTGGCGCTGGGCCTCGGAATGACGGCGGAGTTTTTTAGCTAAGTTGAATGGTTTCTAAAACTTCCTCGTCATACTGCCATTGCCAGAGTTGGTCTTCTTTCAGCCCCTTCTTTTTCCCCAGGTTTTTCACTTCCGACTTGAATGATTGCAAAACCCTCAAGAGGTCGTCATCCAACCTTTTAAAATCCAAGACCAGTTCCACCTTCTCGGGGGAAACGGTGGAAGCCACCACCTTCAACCCGGGAAACCGGCGTTCCAGATTGCGGATTCCCTGTTGAACCAGATGCAGGATATCCCCAACTAGAAGAGCTTTTTTCTGGGAGGTGTGCAGCGTAGCCTTGACCATGGAATCGGAATGATATTCCAATTTAATTTGCCTTTTATTCTGGGTGTGTGATTCGGTTTTTACCACACTCAAGGTTTTCTTTGCGTCTTGGCGGCTTTGCGTTGGATTTGGGTTTTATTTCCCGCCTTGAATCGCGAGTTGGTCGGCCAGGTAACTACTACGGGTTAGGGGGGAGGCCTGCACCGCCAAGCCCATTGCCAAACCTGACTCAGTCCATTTTTCATATCTTTCGAGGGGAACATATTCCACCACTTCCAGGGTCGATCCCGGAGGCTTCAAGTATTGTCCAATGGTAAAGAATTTCACCCCGGCTTCCTTGGCATCCCGCAAAATATCGATGACTTCTTCCTCGGTTTCCCCGAAGCCAACCATTAATCCCGCTTTGAGCATTACCTGGTCGGGATGAGCGTGGGCTTTGAACCACCGGAACAGGCCCAGGGAGCGTTGATAATCGGCACCTGGCCGGATAGGCCCATAAAGCCTTGGCACCGTCTGTAGGTCGTGCGCAATGGTATCCGGTGGGTTTTGCAAAAGAACCTTGTAGGAACTTTCCTTCCCTTGGAAATCAGGCACGAGAATTTCGATCTTCAACTTGGGGTTAAACTCACGCAGGGCGGTAACAATCCTCACAAACTGAGAGGCCCCTCCGTCGACCAATTCATCCCGGTTGGGAGAAGTCATGACCAGGTACCGCACCTTCAGGGTCCTGGCAATTTCCACCACCTTCTGTGGTTCTTCTGGGTCCAAGGGCAGGGGTTTTCCGGTCGTCACCGCGCAAAAAGGGCATCCCCGAGTGCAGATGGAACCCATAACCATGATGGATATGGTTCCATGGCGGGGCAGGCATTCCCCCCGGTTGGGGCACTTGGCTTCCTCGCAAATCGTATGAACCCCATTCATGGGAAGTTGGGAAATGGCGTTGCGAAACACGTGTTTGGGATGTGGGTTCAAAAGGAAGTTAGGCATGGGAGGTGAGGTAGTTTTTAAATCGGAAAGTTTCATGGGTGGTCTAGGATATTCGAAGGCTGGAATTTAGAAAACCCTCTAGCCCGGACATAATAAAGGGCCCGGAAAACCCGGACCCTTTTGAAACTAACGACCAGAAAAACAAATTACTTGAGGGACTGCCACTGGGCTTTCATATCGTCCTGCAAAGCCTTGATCTGGTCTGAATCGGTGGTGACATCGGCTTTGTCGTTGGCCAAGTCAGAAGCGACCTTATCCTTGTTCAATGAATAGATCTGGTCCTGGTCAGTTTTGACCTTTTCCAATATCGTCAGTTTGGCCTGGCACTTAGCCGCCTTCTTGGTGTCGTTCTTTGCCTGGGCGTCCGAAACGGCCTTTTGGGTGTTTTGCATCTCGTGTGCCATCTTGACCGTGTTGTAATTATGTTCCGCCTCGATCAACTGGAGCTTCGCGGCGAACCATTTGTCCCGGGCGGCCTTGACGTCAGGCGGCAGGGGTTTGGGGGTCGCGATAGGGGTGAGTGCCTCGGTTACGGGGGTCATGGCGGTATTGTCTTGGGCCCAAGCCAACCCTCCGGTTAAATATGAACTAACAGCCAAAACCCAAACAAACTTATTCATGAAATTTCTCCTGGGCATGAATGACACTCACAATGATTAGACGTTTTGCCGATAGGGAAAGTCGCAACTCTCATTACGGA
The DNA here is from genome assembly GCA_963771075.1 of candidate division FCPU426 bacterium. Lineage (GTDB taxonomy): Bacteria > Oederibacteriota > Muellerivitia > Muellerivitales > Muellerivitaceae > CAVTWJ01. The sequence goes on from CAVYSE010000028.1 coordinate 291,825, forward strand.
ACGACTAAGCTTTTTTAACAAGTTTAGGCTCCTTTACCGCCTTGACCTCATCCAATCTGGAAACCAGGGTTTCATGAGGCGCGCTTTTGAAGACATCGGGATTAGATTCCATCTCCTTGCGCATGTTGAGCATGATTTCCACGAATTCATCCAAAGTCTTCTTCGTCTCGGTCTCGGTGGGTTCGATCATGATAGCCTCATGCACCACCAATGGGAAATAAATGGTGGGCGGATGGACGTTGAAATCAATCAACCGCTTGGCGATATCCAGAGCCGAGACGCCGAATTTTTCTTTCAAAGGTTCGGCGGTCAGAACGAACTCGTGCTTGCATAGCCGGTCAAAACCGGGGGTATAGGGGCCCTTTAACCGGGCCAGGATGTAATTGGCGTTCAAGGTGGCGATGCGTCCCACCCTTTCCAACCCCTCTTTCCCCAAGCGTTTGCAGTAGGCCAGGGCGCGTATCAAAACCCCAAAATTGCCTACGTTCCCTTTCATGCGGCCAATGGATTGGGGCAAACCTGATTTAAGGTAATAGCGGTTCCCCTCTTTAAAGACCCGGGGTTCGGGCAGGTAGGGTTCCAGGGCTTTCGTGCAACCCACGGGCCCGCTTCCGGGGCCGCCTCCGCCGTGGGGCGTGGAAAAGGTCTTGTGCAGGTTCAAGTGCACCAGGTCAAAACCCATATCCGCCGGGCGGCAAATGCCCACAATGGCGTTCATGTTGGCGCCGTCGTAATAAAGAAGCCCCCCCGCCTCATGCACCAGCCGAGCGACCTCCAAAATGTTTTCCTCGAAAAGCCCCAGGGTGCTGGGGTTGGTCAGCATCAGGACCGCCGTATCCTTCCCCAATTTTTCCTTCAATTTTTCCACGTCCATATTGCCCCGGGCGTCGGTGGGAATGGATACCGTCTTCCACCCCGCCATGGTGGCGGAGGCCGGGTTGGTGCCGTGGGCGGAATCGGGCACGATTACGTTCACCCTTTGGTGCTCTCCCCGTTCGGCGAAATAGCGCTTTGCCATCAAGAGCGCCGTGAGTTCCCCGTGGGCTCCCGCGGCTGGCTGGAGGGTCAGGGCGTGACAGCCGGTGATCTCATGAAGCCAATGTTCCAGCTCGAACATGACCTGAAGGGCGCCCTGCACCTCATCTTCCCGCTGGGCGGGGTGCAGATTGGCCCAGGGATCGGAAAGGGCGATTTCCTCGTTCACCTTGGGGTTGTATTTCATGGTGCAGGACCCTAGGGGATAGAAACCATTGTCGATGCAGAAATTCTTGCGGGCCAGGGCAGTGTAATACCGCACCAACTCCACTTCCGGGTGTTCCTCGATGGCGACGGGTGGACGCGGGCTGATCCAGCCGGGCAATTGGCTGGGTTTTTGGTGAATCAGTCTTTTGATTCCAACTCCCAGGGTGGGGATGGCCGAGAAAAATTCCTCGCAAGCCGAGAGGAGGGATTCCATGTCATCCAGGCTGTTTAATTCGGTGCAGGCGACCAACACGCAGTCCTTGTATTCGGGATAGTCCAAGGACAAATCGTAGGGCGCGACCAGGCCCCACTCCGCCAGGAAATCGGTGAACCCGGCCGAGGGCGGGCGGATGACGAATTCATTGGCATAGCGGGCGGTTTCCACCTTAAAGCCCGGGATTTTCTGGATTTCCGTCACCAAGGTATGCGCGATGGCCGCGCCGTCCTTGGCCACCTGCTGGGCGCCCTTGCCGCCCTTGAGGTAAAGCCAGGCGGATGCGAAATTGGCCATGAGGGACTGGGTGGTGCAGACGTTGGAGGCCGCCCGCTCCCTGCGGATATGTTGTTCTCGGGCCTGGAAGGTTAAGACACAACCTGTTTTGCCGTTGCGGTCGGTGGTTTCACCCACAATGCGGCCTGGCATTTGCCGGATATCCTCAAATCGGGCGGTCAAAAAACCGGCGTGCGGCCCGCCGAAGGAAAGCAGGTTCCCGAATGACTGGGCGCTACCCGCGCAAACATCGGCGCCGAGGGCCCCCGGGGATGGCAGTAGGGCCAGGTTCATGGCCTCAGCCACGGCCACCACCAGGTAAGAATTCTTTTCCTTGCAAATTTTGGAAATGGCCGCCAGGTCCTCGATAGTGCCCAGGAAATTGGGATATTGAACCACCACCACCGAATTGGGCCAAAGCTCAGTTTTGAGCTGATCCAAATCGGTTTCGGTACCCTTCAAGCCGATCTCGCGAATCTTGTGGCCCTGGGGGTTGAGGTAGGTCTGGATGGTCTGCCGGTATTCAGGATGGAGCCCCCGGGAAACATAAACAAAGGCTTCGGCCTTTTTCACCCGCAAAGCCAAAAGCGCGGCCTCGGCGACGGCCGAAGCGCCGTCGTAAAGCGATGCGTTGGAGACTTCCAGCCCGGTCAATTGCGCCATATAAGTTTGGAAATCAAAAAGAACCTGCAGGGTCCCCTGGGCGATCTCCGGCTGGTAGGGTGTATAGGATGTTAAAAATTCAGGACGGGTCACCACCGCCTTCACGGCGGAGGGCACCTCGTGATTGTAAAGACCCGCTCCCAAAAAGCAGGGCCGGTCGGATACCGGCTGGTTGTTTTTTGCCGTATTGTTGAAGAATCGCTTGAGTTCAGGTTCGGTGAGCCCCGGGGGAAGGTTCAGCCCTTTTTTCAGGATGACCGAGGGAGGCACATCGGCGAAAAGGTCGTCGAGGTTCTTCACCCCGATGGCGGAAAGCATGGCCTTTTCATCTTCGGCGGTGATGGGAATGTAGGTCAAAATTTGCTCCGCAAATTTTAAGATTTTAGCCTTTAGCTGATGGCCTTTAGCTAAAAGCCAACAGCTAAAGGCTAATAGGTATTTTTATTGCAGCGTTGCGAGATAATCTTGCTCGTTAAGGTAATCCGGATGCTCCAAGGCCTTGGGGTTGTCCAACTGCACGACAGCAATCCAGGCGGCCCCTTCCGGGTCCTGGTTGACCAGGCCAGCCTGGTCCTTGAGCTTCAAGTTCACTTCCAAAACGGTCCCGGCGGGAGAATAAACATCGGCCACGGCCTTGACCGATTCCAGGACGCAGACGCTTTGCTTGTCCGCCAACTTTTTCCCCACGTCCGGCAATTCCACGAAAACGATGTCGGAAAGCTCGTGCGCGGCGTGTTTGGAGACCCCGATTCGGACCTTTCCCCCTCCCAGGTCTTCATACCATTCATGGGACTTGGCGTATTTTCGCATGGGCAAAAACCTCTTTGAACCGCGAAGTCGCGAAGGAAGGCGCCCAATTTCTATAAATCAAAAAAACTTGGCGTCTTTGTCCTCCTTAGCCCCTACGGGCTAAGGGATTCAGGACTATACCGACCTCTTTAAAATGTCTAATAGAAGGTCGGCATGCGACTTTGCGTTGGATTTGGCTGTCTGGTGAATGTTGGAGGGCGTGGGAACGGAATTGACTATATTAAAAACAACCTGGGTTTTCCACCCAAATTAGGAATAACAACCTCTCACTTTTTTCTTTTCAGCAAGTCGTGGTAGGCCTTTTCCAGCAGGTCTTTCGGATCGACCTCAAAAGTCCTCAACAGCTTTTTGACTTTGAGGGTTTCCCTCTTGCGGATCTTGGCGGAGTCTTGGGACATGACCGCCTCGAATTCGAGGAAGTTTCCCAATCCCTTGACCCGGTCCAGGTGCACCCGGACGTTACCGATCATAAAAAGCTCCCTTTTCTTTTCCACTGCGCCTTCCACTCCCAACAGGCCTTTCAATAAGAACTTGGTCTTGGCGGGATCGGCGACCGGCAGGACCACATATTGGCTGGTCTTGGGGCCTCGGACATTGGGACGGACATAAGGAATCAACTGGGCACCCTTGAGTGAGGACTCGCGCAATTTGAGCCTTCCCTTGGGAACCTTAAAGAAGGTGTCCACCTGATGGTCTAAACCCACGAAGTTGGCCTTTGCTTTCAAAGCAATTCGTTTGGCTTTCGCCAGGTCTGGGTATCGGGCTTTGATCTCAATGTTGGGCATGGGTCCCATTTCCTTCTTTTATTTTTTTCATAACACACTCAATATAGGCCGTCTTTCCCCCGGTATAGGCTTCCCGGTCGTACTGAAAACGCAGGGCCAGGTTCTTCTTTAAGGCCTCATAGTTTTTGGCTTCCTGGGGGTGGGTCACTAAATAATCCCGGAAAGCTAACTCCCTCTTCCAGCGTTCCCCATAAAGCTCATAAACATGGAGATGGTGCGTCCGTTTTTTGCCAAATGGCGGCATTCCCTTAACAAAGAACATTTCATTGGGGTTGGGATTCGAGGTCCAATGGAGATACCCGGCCATTTCGATGGGTTTTATGAGTTTAGGCCAATCCTCCTTGCGGGAAACCCCCACCATGATGTCCAAAATGGGTTTAGCCGCCATATCCGGCACCGAGGTGCTCCCAAAATGCTCAACCTTCAAGCCTGGCATGAAACCTAGGGCGTGGAAGATCGCCCTTTTCTCCAAAGCAAATTTCTCGGGCCAAAAAGGGTCATATTCAACGATTTCGATGGGATCTTTTTGAGGATCGTAACCTTCGGGAGGGGCGCCGGGCGAAACCAAGGATGATTCCTTTGGACATCAACTCCGATTAGTACTTCAACACCAGGAAGGCGCCCGGAAACAGCTTGATGAAAATAAACAGGGCCAAGATCACCAAAAGGGTCGAGAAAATTCCCATATAGAAGGACCGGCTTTCCATTTTCTTGAACTCGGTTTCCACCGCTTCCGTCAGGTTCTCTTTGGGAACTTCGCCGGAACCAATTTTTTTAGATAGATCGAGGATCCGCCCGGCCGCTTCCCGGTATTTTTCGTCAGCCATGTTTCCCTCCCGCGCAACGGACAAAGTTTATTTCAAGGCTGGCGCCTTCGGTTTGGTGATATGCCGAACCCAGGGAAGCTTGGTCACCTTTGCCGGGACGGCTTTGCCCCGGATATCAACCGCCAGGTCCTTATCCAGGTATTCTTTTTTGACATAGGCCAGGGCGATCCCCTTCTTAAGAGTGGGCGAGAAAATGCCGCTGGTGATTTCCCCCGCCTCCTGCCCGTTGGAAACCACCTTGTAATGCTGGCGGGGAATGGCCTGGCCTTCAAGCGTAAGGCCAATGAGTTTACGGGATGGTTCTTTGCATAATGCCTCCCGGCCGTAGAATCCGCCTTTTTTATCCATTTTCACCGCCCAACCCAAACCCGCCTCGTAGGGCTGGGTGGACTCGTCGATATCATTGCCGTGCAGGGGCAGGCCGGCCTCCAGTCGGAGGGAATCCCGGGCCCCCAGACCGCAGGGGGACACTTCAGGTTGGGAGGCCAGTAAATCCCAGATCATGGGGGCGTCTTTCACATCTACCATCAATTCGTATCCATTCTCGCCGGTGTAGCCGGTGGCCATGATGGTGAGGGATTGGCCCTGCAGGGTTCCCTTGCCGAACCCGAAATAAGGAATCTTGTTTAAATCCACATCCTTCACCAGCCGGTCCAGGACCTCATGGGCCCTGGGACCCTGTAGGGCAATGAACCCCGTCTGGTCGGAAAGAACTTCGATTCTCAGGTCTTTCCCCGCCGAGAGCTTCTTTAAATGCTCCACGTCGGTTTCACGCCCGCCCGCGTTGATGATCCAAAGGAACTTTTCGTTGGTTTCCTTGTAAATGATCACGTCATCGATAACGCCCCCCTGGGGGTTAAGGAGAAAGCCATAGAGGGCGCTTCCGAAAGGACAGAGGGTCAGGTCATTGGTGAATGCGTAATTGGAAAAGGAGTAGGCGTCGGGCCCCTCGATCCTCAGGCGGCCCATGTGGGTGATGTTGAATAGGCCGCAAGAGGCGCGGGTGGCCTCATGCTCAAAGAGGATGCCCTTGGCGTAGGAAACGGGCATATTCCAACCGTGAAAATCGACCAGTTTCGCACCGTGGGCTTGGTCCCAGGCCAGGCAGAAGGTATCGCGCATGGGCAACCTCTTTCGATGAAATAATTAATCCTAAAATCCAACCCAAAGCCACTAAGCCATAAAGAAACCAATTTTATTGTTCAAAAAAATTATTCTCTTCTTTGAGTCTTCGTGATGGATGTTGGTTAACTTTTATCGCAACAGTTTCTTTTGTAAAAAAACAAAATTTACACGTCGGCGGAATATTTCATCAGGTACTCTTCCAGCTTTTCGGTCCGCTCATAACAATTCCGGTAGGAATCGGCCAAAAAAGCGAAATCCTTGTAGGGCATGGGCTTGTGCTCGATGAAATCCAATATCTCAAAAAAAGTGGAATTGTGGTTTTTCTCAAGAATGAGAATGAACTCACTGTCCAGGTAGCGTTCATAGGTCAGGATCTTGTCCATGGTCCGGCGGATCCTTCGCTTCTGGTGCTCCAAATACTCGAACCAGTTCCCGAAACCCAGGTAATCCAGTCGAGTGGAACGGTCGGTCGGGTTAATATTCTTGAAGATCTCCAAAAAATCCTCTTCCTTTAAGTTTTTCATATCGCACTGTCTCTTGGAAGCCGCCAGGAAGCTGTAAAAAATCCCCTTGGTGTCGCTGATCACCGACGACAAATAAGGGACGATGACCCGGTGGATGTTCTTACTGCTGACCCGCTCGGGCAGGTAGATGGTGAGGGTGTAAAACACGAAGGAGGAGATATAGGAGAGGGTGATCCAAAGGATCACCTCGCTGCTATGGCCGTCCGCCACATAAACGAGGAAAGCCAGGGCCAAAAGGGCGATCAAAAACCAGGTCCGGCGAAGGAAAAAGTTGATTTCGCGGATGATTTTTTTAAGGAATTTCATGTCGGTCCCGGGGAAAAGGCGTGGGTTTAGTTTATCGGCTCTCGCGGACCCCATCAAGAACGATCCGCCAATGGACGGCTCGACAGCCTTGAGCGGAAAAAGGTTTGTGGTAGGATACCCGGCCTATGACCGAACCCGCCCTTGCCAACGAGATCAAGAACGCGATCGCGAAACGCCGTACCTTCGCCATCATCAGCCATCCGGACGCGGGCAAAACGACCCTGACCGAGAAACTTCTGCTTTATTCCGGCATGATCCAGACCGCCGGCATGGTGCGGGGCCGCAAGGGCGGCAAGGTGGCCGTGTCCGACTGGATGGGCATGGAGCAGGAACGGGGTATTTCCATCACCGCCTCGGCCATGCAGTTTCCCTATAAGAACGCCATCATCAACGTGCTGGATACGCCCGGCCACCAGGATTTTTCCGAGGATACCTACCGCACCCTCACCGCCGCCGATTGCGCCATCATGGTCATTGACGCCGCCAAGGGCGTGGAAACCCAAACCCGCAAGCTCTTCGACGTCTGCCACCTGCGGGGCATCCCGGTCATGACCTTTATGAACAAGATGGACCTGCCCGGGCGGGACCCGCTGGACTTGATGCAGGAAGTGGAGCAGGTCTTGAAGATCCATTCCTCCGCCATCAACTGGCCCGTGGGCACGGGAGGGATTTCAGGGGCGTCATGGACCGGCGCACCCAAGAATTGCTTTTGTTCTACCAAAATTTCCGTCGGCGGCGCCGCCAAGGGCTGCCGTGGACCGAATGTCTCTCCAAGACCCGACGCTGGAAGACCCGTCTGTACACCCGAACTGATTGAAAAGCTGCGCCACGACCTGGAACTGCTGGAAGTCGCGGGAAACCCCTTCAACGACGATAAATTCTTGAACGGTGAAGTCACCCCCGTTTTTTTCGCCTCGGCCCTGAACAACTTCGGGGTGGAGCCTTTCTTCGACGCCTTCGTGGAAATGGCGCCCCCGCCCGGCGCCCGCACCGCCGACACCCCCGAAGGCGGGCGAAATGACCGTGGACCCGGTGGATACCCCCTTCTCGGCCTATGTGTTCAAACTGCAGGCCAACATGAACCCCAAGCACCGGGACAGCACGGCCTTCATGCGGGTCTGTTCGGGCCGATTTGAGCGGGACTTGGTAGTGAAGCACCACCGGTTGGGGAAGAGAACTGCGCCTTTCCCGCCCCCATTCCATGCTGGCTTCCGACCGCAATACCCTGGACGTGGCCTATCCGGGCGACATCGTGGGCGTGATCAACCCGGGAGTTTTTTCCATCGGCGATACCTTGTCACTGGAAGGCGGGTTCAATTTCAAACCCCTTCCCCAATTCCAGCCGGAAATTTTCGCCCAAGTCCGGCCCAAGGATGTTTCCAAGCGCAAATCCTTCGACAAGGGAGTCCAGCAGATGACCGAAGAAGGCACGGTGCAATTATTGAGGAGTTGGAGCGATCTGGATTTTTACGTGGCCGCCGTGGGGCGTCTGCAGTTTGACGTCTTGCAGTACCGGTTGAAAAGCCGAGTACGGGGCGGAGACCCAGTTGGAACTTTTGCCCTACCAATCGAGCGCCTGGCTGGTGGGCGATCCGGAAACCTTCGACCCGCCGGTGCAGGTGCTCAAAACCCGTGACCGCCGCGACCGGCCCGTGATTCTTTTCAAGACGCCCTGGGACAAGGAATACACCCAGCGCAAATGCCCGGACCACAAACTGGTGGATATGGGATAAGGACGGTTAAATTCTGAACACGGCGGGACCGTCTTGGACGGCCGGGGGAACCCCGGCCTGGGGGGAACAGCTTAATGCTCGACGACGTCAAACGGCGCTGTTTGGCTCGGATCACGTTGCGCTCGCACCAACAGGACAGGCAATGGTGCGATCCCAGTTCATCCACGAAGATGCTTCCGATTTCACCGACCTACGGCAGGCGTCACACTCAAACAACGGTTCTCCTTTGGGCTTTTTCCGTTAATAACATGTATTTCCTTTTTTTCCTTGGTCTTTTTCTCCGACCGTTTCATATCGTTCAGGCAATTCCAGCAATGGTAGCTGCCGTCATCCTCGACGATGTCGGTGAAAAGTTCTCCCACGTGCTGACATCGGTCGCATTGGAACAAGACGCTTTCCGAGAATTGGTCCAGTTTCAGCATAGCGTCCTCCAAGACACCATCAGGATCAAGCGTTGGGTAGGTGTCGAAGGAGCGTCGGGTCGGTGTGGTTGAGAATTATTGTCGGATAAGGATGTTAAAAAATTGTTACACACAGGATGGAAACTTGTTACAAAAGGCCTCAAGCTACCCGGGTTGGATAGGGGGCTTGAACCCAGCGAGCGAGTACCTTACTTGGCGTAGAATCCCACCGATGTAATAATCCGGCGGGCCGAAAGTGCCGGGCCGGGCGGTGGCTGCAAAGGATGGTTCCCGGTGGGAAAGAAATAACCCCATTCATTTCGGCAGGTATTTTGCGGGTAATAGAAGCGGTATTTGGAAACGTCCTCGTGGGTCACCAAATAAAGGATCCGCCCGGTGGAGTGATAGGGCATGGTTTGAGTGGCGTTATAGGTAGTTACCGTGTGGTAAGGCCATTTCATGTCAAAGCGGGTCGAGGTGGTAGTGCTGGAAATAACCTTCATCGGCGGATCGGCCCAGGCCAACGAAGACCCAGGAAGGAAGAGGAATAACGCAAGGGCTTTTTTAAATCACCGGCTGTCTCCGGCAGGGATACATCCCATTCTAGATTGACCACCCCATCTTAAAACCTAACGGCACAAAACATAAAGACTGAACCACAAGTTTTGACCTATTTTTCAATGATTTACGATATCAATGAAAGTTAAAAATCTCATTGAGCGTCGGATGGGGGTGGACGACCCTTTTCAGTTCTTCCAAAAGTAATCCCCTTCGAAACCATCAAACAAGCCTCCCCGATCAGGTCCGTGGCCTCGGGACCCACGAATTGAACCCCCAGGATCCGCCCCGAGCCTCCTTCGGCGATGACCTTGCCCCAACCCTGGATCTCTCCCAGTATCCGGGCCTTGCTGTTGGCGGCGAAGTTGTTTTTATGGACTATGACATTGGGATAGACCCCCCGGGCTTCCTTTTCGGTATATCCCACCGAGGCGATCTCAGGCGAGGTGAAGACCACATGGGGAACCTTGTGGTCCTCCATGGATTCAGCGTGTCCCTTCCCTTCTATATCCTGAGCCGCGAGCCGGGCATGCTCATAAGCCGTATGGGCATAGGGATAGTTGCCCGTCAAATCGCCGATGGCATAAACCCCCGGAAGGGAAGTTCGCATTTGTCCGTTGGTCTTGATCTTGGGGCCTTGTTTTTCCAACCCCAAGGCGGGTAATCCCGCCAAGTCGCTGTTAGGCACCCTTCCCGCCGCCACCAAAACCAGTTCCTCGTTTTTCCTTTCCACCTTGGGCAATCCCAACTCGATCTCCACCCCAAGTTTTCGCAGGGCGTTGATCAAATGCTGGGCCGCTTCCTCATCCATGGTTGGTAAAACCTGGGAAAGCACATCCCCCACCCTCACCTTCACGCCTAGTTGGGCGTAAAGGCATGCAAATTCCAAACCAATAACCCCCGCGCCGACGATGAGGAGGGATTGGGGAAGCCGGGGCTGGGTCAGCAATTCATCACTGGTCACGATGAACTCCCCAACCGGGAAATCGGATAGCTGACGGGGCCGGGAACCCAGGGCGAGGATCAGGAATTTCCCTTGGTATTCCTCTCCCTGGCATGCAACCAGGTCCGGGGCTTTCACCATCCCCTCTCCCTGGATGACTTCAATCTTGGAAGCCGCCAACTGGGACTGGATGCCCCTTTCAAGGATGGAAATGGTTTTTTGGGACCGCTCGACGAGCGTTTGGAAATTAAACTTCACGTTTTCCGCCTCGATGCCCCAGGCCTTTCCCTCCTTGGAAAGAAGGTAGAAACGGGCCGCGGCGGACTGGAGCAGTTTAGTTGGGATACAACCGACATGAAGGCAGGAACCGCCGATTTTCTTCTTCTCGAACAGGGCCACGGTCTTGCCCTGGCGGGCCAGCCGCAAGGCCGCGCTGTAGCCGCCCGGGCCACCTCCCAACACCAACGCGTCGTATTTTTTCATGGGGTCCCCCGCTGGATGACAAGCGGGATTAGTTTCTCAAACCCGGGAGGGGAAGGCACCTGGAAAATCACTCCCTATTGGGTGAAGACAATGCCTTCTTCCTCGAAAGAATGGCGGATACCCCTTTCCAAATTTTCTTGGCTGACGGGGTCCAGGACCGGGTCCTCGTTCAAACCCGTCATGTTGTCCAATCCGGATCCGGGAAAGGCCTTTTTCCATTCATCCGCCACCCGAAGGAGTATGACGCCCTGCTGGAGAAAAACTTCCCCCCTGCGGGCTTGGGCCCCACCCGCCACTTTCTTCCCTTTCCAGGTTAACTCGGCCTGGCTGGGTGCCGAGAAACAATGGGGATCCCCCAAGCCCAAATGTTTGTCCTCGCTCATGCAAACATCCCTGCCAAGGGATTGGATGCCTCTGGCCAGGATCTTCCCGATCCGGCAGTAGCTTTCGATCAATGCGCCTCCGACCACCGGATCCTGTTTTGAAGCAAGCAGGGCATAACAAAGGTCCCCCGGGCCATGAAGAACCCCCCGCCCTCCCGTGGGCCTGATTTCATGCGGAAAGGGAAGGCGTTGAACTCTCAACCGCCGAGCCTCCAAACGACCCAAGGTGAGGGTAGGCGTTGGAAAATTAAAAAATCGAAGGATGGGCGGGTCTTCCGGATGGAAATCGGTGAACAATTTCCCGTCGTAATCCATTTGCCCCATGGATGGGACAAGGTTGGATGGAATATAGCGCCATGGTTTCATGCGGGGCATTTTAAGTTTGGAAGGAACAAATGGGAATCAGAACATTGGGGTCAGGTCTTCATTTTATATTATCTATCCGGGCCTTGAACCTCGCCTCTCCCTCCATCCTCTTCTTTACCATCGCTATCCGGTTCCCCACGGCCGAATATTTTACACCAAATTTTTCCGCGATCTCTTTCAGGCTCATCTGTGCTCTTTTTCGTAGAAGGTACATACCAACGTCCCTCGCCTCGTTGGCCTTGTGGAACTTAGTCGTGATTTCCTTTTCCTCAACCTTATATGCTTTCGAGACCTTTTGGATAACATCTTCCGCCGTATGTTTCTCGATCCGATGGTGTTTCATCGGTATTTCCGGGTCTTTCTTATCCAACAACCCCTTTAATTTCTCCTTTAGACCCTCACCCCCGTAATAAACCCCACCCTCCATCTTTTCCCATGGCGATTCCTTTTTTCGCAACCCTTCCAATACGAACTTCCGATAGGCTCTTTGGGCTTGCTTGGATTGCCTGCCAAATTGCCCCAATACCCAATCCACCTCAAACCAAGGTTCTTTCTTCTCGATCCCGGCCGTCGCCCGATAGCTGCTCCACTTCCATTTCCGGGGATGTTTCACCAACCGCGCTCTTACCGGGTTCAAGACCACATATCGGCACAACTCCAACAAATGGGTTCCCTTTTCCACGTGGATCGCCTTATAACGGCCTTGAAAGAGATGCCCTACCCGGTTATTCCGTCGATTGAATTTCTGGGTCACTCTTGTCCTAAATAAAGGACTAAAAAAAGACACCTCCGACTGAAGTAGAATTGGGTTAGTCGACAAGCCCAAAGCGACGGTTACCAGCCGTCGCTACTTCAAACATCCGGAGGCGTATTTCGATGGTACCACCAACCAGTCTTTTTGCCCAAGTGTTGAAAATTGTGGATCGCACGGCTTTTGAACGAATTGTGCGGGAGTTTGAAGCCGAAAAACACGCCAAGGGGTTCAGTTGCTGGAATCAGTTTGTTTCCATGCTTTTCTGCCAGATGGGAGCCGCCCATTCCTTGAGGGAAATCTGTGGTGGCCTCCACACGGCCCTTGGGAAATTGACCCATTTGGGTCTTTGCGAAGCACCCACTAAATCCACCTTGGCTTACGCTAACGCCAACCGTCCTTGGCAGGTTCAGCAAAGTCTTTTCTACCATCTGCTATCGAAGTGTCAGCTACAGGCGGCCATCTCGAAGAGGAAATTCAAGTTCAAGAATCCCCTCTACAGCCTGGACTCCAGCACCATTGATCTTTGTTTGTCAGTCTTCGACTGGGCAAAGTTCCGTAGGACCAAAGGGGCCATCAAACTCCATCTCTTGCTGGATCATCAGGGATACTTGCCCTGCTGGGGACTCGTAACGGAGGGAGGCGTGCATGACGTGAAAGTGGCTCAAAAGCTGGATTTTCCGGTGGATTCAATCGTAGTGATGGATCGGGGATATGTGGATTTCTTTCTTCTGGCCCGATGGACGTTCCAAGGCGTGTGGTGGGTGACCCGTGCCAAGATCAACATGGCCTACGAGGTGGTGAAGAACCTGCCGGTTCCGAAAACGGGCAACGTCCTGAAGGACCAAGTGATACGGTTAACAACGTTTCGGTCACAGGAAGCCTACCCGAAAGAGATGCGACGAGTGGTGGTATGGGACGAAGACCAGAAGCGGGAACTCGTATTCCTTACCAACCACATGGGTTTTGCTGCCTCGACGGTGGCGGCCATCTACAAGGAACGTTGGCAGATCGAGTTGTTCTTCAAGGCTCTCAAGCAGAACTTACGGGTGAAGACTTTCGTAGGGACCACTGAGAATGCTGTTCAGACGCAGATTTGGACAGCATTGATTGCCATGCTGCTGTTGAAATTCCTTCAACTGAAGAGCCATATCGCCTGGAGCCTGTCCCACTTGGCGGCCATGCTGCGGATGAATCTATTGACCTACCGCGATTTGTGGGCTTGGTTGGATGCACCATTCCTGGTGGCGAGATTGGAACCGGCGGAAAAACAGATGGAATTAATACCCTCGTGATTTGGACAGCATCCGGACGAAAGGGGGGGGCTTATCCCTGGAAATTCACAAACCTGTCCAAAATCGCTTGTTTTTCTTGGGGGGCAGCGGTCAGATTGAGTTGTTTAGGATAGCAGTGTTTCTGGGTATAAACACCATTCAGGTGCCGTATGGCCCGTGACAAGTTGGCTTCCGGCGTCTCCACCAACAAGTGGTAATGATTATCCATCAATACCCAGGCATGGCACATCACATGATGATCCTCCACGACTTGGGCCAATACCCACAAAAACAATTCCCGGTCCTTATCCGACCGGACAATGTTTTTCCGCTCGTTCCCCCGCGAGGTAACGTGATAAACAGCGCCTTCATAATGCACTCTTAACGGTCTAGCCATTTGCGGATCTTATCACAAAGATAATATAAAATGAAGACCTGACCCCGTTGTTCTTTATTATAAACCCCACCCTCCATCTTTTCCCATGGCGATTCCTTTTTTCGCAACCCTTCCAATACGAACTTCCGATAGGCTCTTTGGGCTTGCTTGGATTGCCTGCCAAATTGCCCCAATACCCAATCCACCTCAAACCAAGGTTCTTTCTTCTCGATCCCGGCCGTCGCCCGATAGCTGCTCCACTTCCATTTCCGGGGATGTTTCACCAACCGCGCTCTTACCGGGTTCAAGACCACATATCGGCACAACTCCAACAAATGGGTTCCCTTTTCCACGTGAATCGCCTTATAACGGCCTTGAAAGAGATGCCCTACCCGGTTATTCCGTCGATTGAATTTCTGGGTATAAACACCATTCAGGTGCCGTATGGCCCGTGACAAGTTGGCTTCCGGCGTCTCCACCAACAAGTGGTAATGATTATCCATCAATACCCAGGCATGGCACATCACATGATGATCCTCCACGACTTGGGCCAATACCCACAAAAACAATTCCCGGTCCTTATCCGACCGGACAATGTTTTTCCGCTCGTTCCCCCGCGAGGTAACGTGATAAACAGCGCCTTCATAATGCACTCTTAACGGTCTAGCCATTTGCGGATCTTATCACAAAGATAATATAAAATGAAGACCTGACCCCGTTGTTCTTTTTTTGCTCAGGGAATATATCGCCCATTTTCACGCCGAACGCGTTCATCAAGGGCTTCAAGCCATCCCTTTCCCATCGCCTGAAACCGACAGGGGCAGTCCTAAAGGAAGAATATTACGCCGCCAACGTTTAGGCGGCTTGCTCAATTTCTATTACCGGGAGGCCGCATGACCTCGACGGAATTTTTGCACCATAAGGCGTAGGCATTCCCACACCAAAGGCCACGCCCTTGATCATGGCCAATATCAAAATCAGTACCAAACAATTCATGTTTCCTTCTCTGCTTCGCAAACTAGTAATCAACAATCAAATGAAAACTCTTTCAGTATTTCAGGGGCATCTATTTCGTTAAATCTTTTTATGAGATACATGGTTCTCTCAATCAACGCGGGAACGTCCTCAGGATAAAGACTACCCGGCCATTCAGAAGCCACCGAAAGGGCATATTCATATCGAAAAATGTACTTTATTTGTAGATCTTTTTTGTAAGAAATATCGAAACAAAGGAAATCCGAATCATAATGGCTTAAAGTTAAATCTGTTCGAACCATCCACTCTGCTATGGCCCTTTCAAAGAAAATTTCACCAGGGTCGAAACGCTTTTCCTTTTCACCGAAAAAGGTTCGACATCTTTCAAGTAACGGCTTCTTAAAGAGATTGACCATATCGGCTTTTTTTATTTTTCTATCTTGGGCCATTCTTTCGGGCTTAATACTCTCCAGATATAATTCGTGTTGGATTTTTTTTGTCTCCAGCTCTATTTCTTCGATTTTTTTTTGTTCAGAGGCGTTTACTAGTTCTTCCATTTTTGACAATATTTCTTTGTAACATTCCTTGAGCGAAGCCATGATCAAAAGGTCGTATTCTTGTTTAGACCCTTTTTTAGCTAAATTAAGAATAGCCTTGGCACGGCTGTCTCTAAACCCGGAAAGCAATTGAAAATCTTCCGAACGATCTTTTAGCAAGGCCCAACGGGCCCAATTATATTCCCTAATACTAAAACGTTCTTCGATTACTAATATCTTTTCATTTGAAAGCGACAATGTCATTTCTCCTTATATACCACCTTCAACTGCTAATCCTTGGGCAACCACAGTTTCTCCCTCCAAAGCCGTCATTTCCGCCTGCGTATATTTTGCAATTAATCTAGAAATTGCCGAAAATTCAAATAAATTCCCAGCACCACCCGCTTCAAGAACATTGGGGTCAGGTCTTTATTTTATATTATCTATCCGGGCCTTGAACCGCGTCTCTCCCTCCATCCGCTTCTTTATTATCGCTATCCGGTTCCCCACGGTCGAAGAAGAAAAAAGGCGCCTGGCCAATATTCAACACTTTAAGCCGTTCATTCCCCTGGAACATTGGGGTCAGGTCTTTATTTTATATTATCTATCCGGGCCTTGAACCGCGTCTCTCCCTCCATCCGCTTCTTTATTATCGCTATCCGGTTCCCCACGGCCGAAGAAGAAAAAAGGCGCCTGGCCAATATTCAACACTTTAAGCCGTTCATTCCCCTGGAGTCATTGATCATCGTACTCCTGAAATCTCCCTGGCGCCCTTCAGGAAATCAGTTTACAGTTCGCCCCAATAGCTCATGGCAATTGGGATCACCAAACCACGCCTCTCACCTTGAAGGTTCGAGGCAGGAGACAGTTCGCAGCCCATAAACGGCAGAAAAACTGCAACATTATTGACCGATTTTGACCCTTTAGGCTTGTTCCCCACCCAAAAATTCGCTTTCAGTCAATTTTCCAATTGAAACAAGAAATGGGATCGATTTATTTTAAAAACCAAGGGCACCCATTTCTGATTCGGAAATGGGTGCATGCCGACTCTTTCATGAGGATTTCATGGATGTCGGTATAGTCCCGATAACCTCAAAATCTTTATTTGAGAATCGGGACACCCAAGACACATCCAACAACTTGAGGTTGGTGGATAGGGGAGAATTCCATTAGTTGGCGGTCGACAGTCGACGGTCGGCAGTTAGGCCTTTAAAGCTGGCTGTCGACAGTGGGCTGTGGACTGTCGACGGCCTTTGGAGGCTCCGCTATGTCACAATCCCCATCTACCCCCGGTACACCCGAAGAATCGCCAAAAGCAAACCCGCCCGAAATCCTGGTCGTTTCCCTGGACCAAATGCTGGTCGTGCCGGAGGACAACCCCCGGGGGGCCTACCCCCAGCAAGATGTCTTGGACATGGCCCGAACCCTCAAGCAGTCCGGACAGGAGGATCCCATCCTCCTGAGGCGCCGGACGCCCGAGGAAAGGGCTCAGGCCCACCCGGACATTCCCTATCGGCTGGTAGGGGGATTCCTCCGTGTTGCCGCCGCCCCCCTGGCGGGCCTGGCCGCCCTTGAAGCCATTGTGCGGGATATGACCCCCCAAAAGGCACTGCAAGCCGCAATCCTGGACAATGTTCGTAAAGACATGAATTGGCTGGCCTGGGCCCAATCCGCCGATAGCCTGATTAAGGACGGAATGAAGCTCCAAGAAGCCTCCGATGCACTTGCGAAAGATGCCTCATGGGTCGGAAAACTGCTAAAACTGTTGTCATTATTGGATTTTCCAACACGCCAGCTCATTTCGGAAAATTTCCGGAAAAAGGACGGTTACGACCTTCCGGAATCCCATGCCCACTGTTTGGAAGACCTGGCGACCGGGGGGCCAAACGATCAGGTTCTTATAGGTAATGCCATACGAGTGGTAATAGACCGCCAAATGCCTTTTGAACTTGTGAAAAAGCTGGTCGAATGGATCCAAAAGGGAAACAGCCCTGAAAGCTTCCCCCAAGACGGCAAAACAGAGGTCAAGAAGGGGGTTAAAAACCAGAGGTTCGACCCCGCCGACCCCCTGGCCAAGCTTTGGCAAGACCTGCCCCGCACCATCAAGGTGCGTCCGACACCCAAGGGCTATAAGGCGGTACTGGCCCTTTCTAAAGACGAAGCGGTACTGGCCCTTTATGGCGCCCTGGGCACGGTGGAGGAGGCCAAGAGGCTTCAAGGCCAGCCCCATGACCCCCGGTTCGCGGCTGCTTTGGCTGACCTCATTCCTGGAGGTAGGCCTGGTGGAATTCTGAATGCGTCCTTTCCGGCCTCCCCCGCCAGCCTGGGCCTGGGCTCCTGGCTTAAAGGGGTATGGGCGGCATGGATGGGCAGTCTTAAAGCTGGCGGTCCGAAGACACCAGCTGACAGCCCACAGTCGTCGGTCGACAGCACGCCAAACCCCGGGACAATGGAAAAAACTATATGGGAACTCTTGGCGGGGATCCCTATCACCGCCAAGATAAGGGCCAAAGTCAAGAAGGGGGAAAGGCCGACCTTTTGGGAAGTTCTCATCCTCCTTTTAGCCATCCTTGGGATGTTTTTGGGCTTGCTGGGGAAATACCTTTGGAAATTTGCCCAGGGGGGTTGGCGTTTGGCGAAGACCTTCCTCGGAAAGGCCTTCCGGCTCCTGGGGGAGGTGGTAGGCAAGCCCGCCAAGAAAATAACCCAGGGCGTGGTGGGTATCGCCTTGGTAGTGGGCCTGGCTTATGGGCTCTATCTATTCTTCTTCCACCCGGCAGGGCTAAGGGGCTTGTTGAGCCGGACCGCCTCCGGGGCAATCCATTGGGTAGGGTCTTGGGTAAACCCTTGGGAAGGCGATACGCACACCGATTCCCCTAAGGAATCGGTGCAATCAAGTCATGGGCCTCAACCAGCCGATTCCACTATGGAATCGGCACAGTCACACCAAGCCCCCAATGGGCTTGGTATAGCCCAACCTTCATCACCCGTTTTGAGAACGGGTGATGGGGCGAATCCCGGGCCTCAGCTTGGGGCTTCGGCCCAGACGCAAGTTTCGGCCCAGATGAAGCCAGAGTCGGTACCTACGCCTGGTCTGAAACCTCCGGTTTCGGACCAAGCCTTGGCAGTACCCATATCTAAATCAGATATGGGTACCCCTGTTCCCACGCCTGAGGTTTTTAAAACTAAGCGCCTAAAACTCAAAACTTCTAAATCTCTGAAAAAGTCCATTCCGGTGGCAGTGGTTTCAACGCAAAACTCAACACCTAAAACTGAGAACGCGGCCCCATCGGGCCAGTCCCAGTTGGATCTTCTCAACCAAATCAACGCGGAATCAAAAACCGCCCAGGCTTTCGCCCAGGCCTTTTACGCGGCGGATTATAACGACCTGTTGGGCAGGAGAACCAAACTCAGCAAATATTTGAGCCCAGGCTATTCCGGCGCTTTTTTCAAAGCCTTTCCAATCGCTTTGAAGATCAAGGAAATCGGCGAACATAAGCTGGTTGAAAGTTTCAAACCCTTGGGCGACGCGAAACTGTTGAGGTCGGACGATCAATCGGAGGAATTCCAAGTGGAGGGCACATTGGTCACCCGGAGTGAGATGGATATTTCGGAACCCGTCACCACCCAAAAACCCGCGGGGCTCGTGATTGACCTCTCCCGTGAGCCGGAGTCGAAGGGGCTAGTGACCGGCGTGCGGGAAATAGTTTTTCCGGGAAAAAAGTAGTGGTTCATTTTGAATAATTCCCCACTTCCCCCATGCCTCTACTGAGAAAAATGATACGGGGCATGGGGACGCCCCCATTTTCATTTCGTATGTTTTCAAATCAAAAATGGGGGTGAAAAAGGGGGGATAACTTCGCGAACATAGAATCAGATAAGCACTTACCAAACCTGAGTAAATCGCAGGTGCTTTGTGCATAGGCACGCAATTATTAGGTAGCAGAGGTGCCCTTTAGCTTCAAGGGTTCAAAATGCGGTTGTAACCGGCCATTTCCTTGAATTCAAAATCATTCCATTTGGTAACCGTTAGTAAATCAGTATCTCCTTGCCGTCATAAAGGACGAAGGACAAATGGGCCGCAACCCCACCCAGTTGGTGCTGGAGCGTCATCGCCGCCCAGGTGGGCGCACAACCCTTCAGGACCACGTGCTTGCCCCGGTAGGGTTGGAGGTCGAACTGGGGTAGCTTTGATTTCACGGAAAATTCCGTGACCTTTCCATCCATCCCAGCCAATACATCCGTATTAATCACAATCTTTTCGAGTGTTTCCATTGCCCGCCCTTTTGAACGATGCGCTAAAAAACAAAAGGCGGCTCGCGCCGCCTTTTGGCATGAAATGGATTAGCGTTATCTAGAAGCTGACGCTGTGCCCGCAACCACAAGAACCCGTGGAATTGGGATTCTCAATCACGAATCCCGCTCCCTTCAAATCCTCGACGTAGTCGATCTTGGACCCCTTCAGGTAATGGGCGCTTTGGGGATCAATCAACACTTCCACGTCCCCCGTCCTGGAGACCTCGTCATCGTCTCGTTTTTGGTCAAAGGCGAAACCGTAGGAGAACCCGTTGCAGCCTCCACCCTGCACGTAAACTCGGAAATTCTTGCCTTGGTAGGACGTGTTTTTCGTAGCGAAATCCTTAACTTTGGAAACCGCCGAATCGGTCAATTGAACCATGGTGTCCTCACTTCTCATGTCTAATGAAAATGATTATCAACTTACTAATTATAGGTTGGTCTCCCCTTTCCAAGTCAAGGGGTCAGGGCAATACCCGGCTGGCCTTCCACCTTACGCCCCTGGATAAAAAGCAGGCCCACCCTTCTTTTTCCCGGCCCCTTTTGCCCCTCGGGAAGGCGGCCTGAAAAAGACCCCGGATTAAAGAAAAAGGTTTCCCCATATTGCCGGGCCAGAGGCTCAAAATTATTTCCGAAGACCAGGACCTGCACCGGTTCCTCCTCGAATTGGCGCAGGAGAAATTGCTTCAAGTGCTGGGGCTTTCCATAGCCATGGGTAAGCCCCAAAGTGATGGGGCCCTGGCGCCAGGCGATCCGGACATACATCTCCGATCGGACGATAGAACTCTCGGCGTTGCCGCATACCCCCTTGGTGGGCGCCAATTGTTCCAGTTGTTCCAGAACCCTCAAGTCCCCCACCGGCCCCGCGTGGAGAATGGCGTCCACGCCCTTAAAGGCTCGTCGAAGCAGGTGAGATCACTCGATGTCAGCAAGGCGGCGGTATCCGCCAAGACCCCGAAGACCATCCCATTCCTCCCTTTTTGACTTAGTGATAGCTTCACCTTACACTAGGCGCTCAATCCCATCCGGCGACTATTTCGCCGCCGGATCTATACCGGGGCATCCATGAAAATCGCTATTTGCCAGATTAACACCACCGTGGGCGACTTTGACGGCAATATCGCCAAGGTCACCGGGGCGCTCCAAAAGGCCAAGAAACAGGGCTGTGCGATGGCCCTTTTTCCCGAATTGACCTTGACCGGGCTACCCCCCCGCGACCTGTTGGACCATTTTTCCTTTTTCGAGGCCTCCCAAAAGGCAATGGAGCGGGTGGCCCAGGCTTCCAAGGGTATCCTTGCCGTCGTGGGCACCATCCTGGAAAACAAGGGTTCGGGCCCGGCGCTTTTTAACGCGGCCGTGGCGGTGAAGGATGGAAAGATCCTCCATATCTTACCACAAGGTCCTGCTTCCCAACTACGACGTCTTTGATGAGGCCCGTTATTTCGCGCCGGCCGCCAAGCCCGCGCCCCCCTTTTCCTACCAGGGCCTGAAGATTGGCATTACCCTTTGCGAGGACATCTGGAACGCGCAAGGGCTTTTCCCGAACCGGCTTTACGAGAAGGACCCCGTCCTGGAGATCGCCAAGGGTAAACCCGATGTGATCCTGAACCTTTCCGCCTCCCCCTTTCACGCCGCCAAGCTTCCCCTGCGCCAGGCCCTCTTGAAGGAGGTCACCCAAAAGACCGGGGCGCCCGTTCTTTATTGCAACCTGGTGGGCGGCAATGACGAGTTAGTCTTTGACGGCTGCAGCATGGCGATGGACGGGGGCGGGAACCTTTTCCAGGTCGGCAAAGCCTTTGAGGAGGATTTCTTCGTTTTCGATACCGAAAACCCATCGGCCAAAAATCTTCCCCCAGCCATCACCGAAACCGGATGGATTTACCAGGCACTGGTAACGGGGACCCGGGACTACGTGCGCAAGTGCGGGTTTGAAAAGGTGCTGGTCGGGCTTTCGGGCGGCATCGATTCGGCCCTGGTGGCCTGCCATCGCCTCCGAGGCTTTGGGGCCGGAAAACGTCATGGGAGTCACCATGCCCTCCCCCTTTTCTTCCAAAGGTTCCATCGAGGACTCGCGCCTGTTGGCGGAAGGGTTGGGCATCGAGTTCAAGGAAATCCCCATTACCCCCCTATACCAGGCGGCTCGCTTCAAACCCTGACACCCGTTCTTTGAGGGGAAAAATCCCGATACGGCGGAGGAAAATATACAGGCTCGGTTACGCGGACTCCTTTTGATGGGCCTGTCCAACAAATTCAACCGCCTGGTACTTTCCACAGGCAATAAAAGCGAGCTGGCGGTGGGCTATTGCACCCTTTACGGCGACATGTGCGGGGGCCTGGCCGCCATCTCGGACGTCCCCAAGGGTATGGTCTATAAGCTGGCCGGCTACGCGAACCGGGTGAAGCCTGTAATCCCCCAAGCGGTCTTTGACAAGGCTCCCTCGGCGGAATTAAGGCCCGGTCAAAAGGACCAGGATTCCCTGCCCCCCTACGATCTTTTGGACGGTATCCTCCGCCTTTACATCGAGGAAAACCAGCCGCCTTCCAAGCTTGAAAAGGCGGGATACGACAAGGACCTCATCCAAAGCGTCGTGCAAATGATCAACCGCAACGAATACAAACGCCGACAGATGGCGCCGGGCCTCAAGGTCACCACCAAGGCCTTCGGCATGGGCCGCCGCATGCCGATTGCCCAGAAGTTCAAGGATCATTAATTCCACCCAGGAATACGGAGACACAGGGTCAATCCCAATAATGATTTTCTCGGCGTCCCTCCGACTCACTGGCGAAAGAGGTCTTGGCTTATGCCTAAAGATTTAATTGAACTGACAAAGGAAATCACATTCGAGGCGGCCCATTACCTGCATCATCCCGATTGGGACAGGGCCCGGAACCTGGAGACCTTTAAAAAATGCTCCGGCTACCGGAAAGACAATCCGAAAGCCGTTCATTTTCCCCATGGGCATTCTTACCGCCTCAGGGTGACCGTGAAGGGTCCCATCCATCCCGATACGGGTTTCGTGATCGACTTTAAGGTCTTGAAGGAAATCTTAAAAAGGGAAGTGTTTGATCTTCTGGACCACCGCTTCATCAATCATGAGGTGGAACCCTTTAAAAAGGATCCCTACTTCCAGACCACCGTGGAAAACCTGCTGGTGGTGATCTGGAAAAGGCTGGAGCCGGTCCTCAAGAAAGAAAAGGTCGCCTTGCGCGAATTGACCCTTTGGGAGACAGCCTCGAATTTCGCCACGCTCAGAAGACAAATAGGATCAGAAGCCGAAGGAAAGAGATTCGGGGTCTTCCGCCGGCTCAATGCATTCGGGCTCATTGAAAGTCGTCTTGTTGACCAGTGAGCTGACCGCCAGGCCCGTCATTCGATCCGCGGGAAAGGGTCTCAAAAGCTCCTTCAGCTTCTTGAAATCCCGGTTATCCACCGAATCCATCCACAAGGGAAAATCCTTTTCTTCCAGTATCACCGGCATCCGGTCGTGGATGGCCCTCACTTCCGCGTTTGGCGTGGTAGTCATGAGGCTTAAGGAATCAATGGTTCCCGTTTCCAATGTTCTGGGTGGCCCAAATCCCGGCCACCGCGAAGGGCCTCTCATCCTTCATTTTGAAATAATAGGGGCTGGGTTTCCCTCGCCTCGTGCCGCCAAACATAAAACCCATCCATCGGCACCAGACAACGCCATTTCTCGAAACTATCTTGAAAAAGGGTCCGGTCCTGGATGTCCTCCGCGCGGAGTATTGATGACCAACCGTCCGCCCTGGGTCCAGGAAGCCACGAACCCCCATTGAAGCATCTTGACGATCCGCGTTTGACTATCCATGGGGCGGATGACCGCAGGAACCAGGTGGGATGGAGCGATGTTATAGCTGGGTTTCCAATCAAAGGGTTTGTCCAGTTTGAATAACCCGGTTAGGGAGGACGGGCTGCTTTTTAGGACATATCGGGTACACATAGGATTTCATTGTAACAAACTAAGGAGGGTGTCCCCAAAATCAAAAACCCCCGCCGGCTTTTTCCGGAAGGGGTTCGTTTGGTGGACATTACTGGACTCGAACCAGTGACCTTCGCGATGTGAACGCGACGCTCTAACCAGCTGAGCTAAATGTCCCTATCAATCCACATAACTAAACTACGGATAAATATCCTTCAAAATGCGGGAGTGAATGGATCTCCAAGGGAGTGTGCCTCTCTTGGAAGGTGGGGTAGTTTATAGTGAAAAAAAAGCCATTTCAACCAACATGGAAAACCAGCCTCGTTCCCCGGCTTCATCTTGGAATCAGCCGTTAAAAGAACTCCCACTTGCTGAACATTTTTTTCATTCCCGGCTCGCTCCAGGCGGTGTTTCCCTTCAAGGCCTTCATGGCCTTGGCCCGGGAAAACTCAAAATGCGCCACCTTTTGAAGACTGTCCCAGCTTGGCAACCCATACGAGTCTCTTTCCAGCACATAAACGATATCCACCTTGACCATGTCCGCCTTCGCCGTAGCGGGATGAAGCTTGGCGGTTAATTCCAGGGCGGCGTCCGCAAGACGATATTTCCGGTCCTCCCCCTGGAAATTGGTTTTCGCGTCCTGGGCGTTCCAGAAATAGTGGACATAAGTCTCCTTATTGGAAACCAGGGTGTTCTTGGTAAACCAATCTACCCACGGGACGTCCGAGGCTTTCCAATGGCCCTGCGGGATGGTGATGACCGTCACTTGGGCGGTTGGCTCGGTCTGGGCCTTCAAAAGGCACGCCAAAAGTAGAAAGAACAAGGTCCATCGGGTTCTCATGATTCCTCCGGGAAATCCAATGTATTCAGGGTTTAAGCCAAGATAACCCTTTTAAATCAAAAACTCAAAAAACATCTGGTGAATTTTACCACTTGATCCATGGGATAGAAGAAGAGGAGCCATCCATATGCCACAAAAACATTCGTCGCCGCCACACCGATCCACCGGCTGGCGGGCAAATCCGCGAACCGGCGGCCGAGGGCCGATTTTTCCCAAACATTGTGCACCACCATCCCCAAGCCCTGGTAGAGGCCCCAAATGCCGAAATGCCAGCTCGCCCCGTGCCACAACCCGCAGATGAAGAAAGTCAACATGAGGTTGAAGAACTGGCGGCCTTTTCCCTTTCGATTACCGCCTAAGGAAATATAGATATAGTCCCGGATCCAGCTTGAAAGGGAGATATGCCAGCGCCGCCAAAACTCGGTGATGCTACTGGCAGATATAGGGGAAATTGAAATTGGCGGGCAGGTCCAGCCCAATCATTTTGCCCAACCCAATAGCGATGTCGCTGTAGCCCGAGAAATCAAAAAGGATGCGGATGGAGAGGAGGGTGAGAAGAAGGCTGGTGGTCCCGAAGGACAGATCGGTCCTCTTTTCAAGCAGATGGATCACCATCGTGGCGTTATCCGCGATGACAAGTTTCTTGAAAAATCCCAGCAAAACCTGGAAAAAACCCAGCAAGGCCTTTTCGGTCTCCGGGCGCTTTAATCCCGTCCTGAAGCTGGGCAAGGAAAGGCTGGTAGCGCTTAATAGGGCCCCGAAACGATGGAGGGATAAAAAGAAGCAGAAAATGCCGAACTTGACCGGATTCTTCACCGGTTCACTGCCATGGTAAACGTCCGTCAGGTAATGGACAAACTCGAAGGTGAAGAAAGATATGCCAAGGGGCATGGCGGGCTGGTAGGCGTGACCTAGAAGCCATTCCCCCGCCCCCCCGCCCAGGAGACTTCCAAGCGAAGAGACCAAGAGATGCTGGTACTTGTAATACAACAGTCCAACCAAGGGAACCAGGAGCGCGAAAAAGAATATCCATTTTCCCTTGCGCGGCTCTCCCCTTTTTTGCGCGATTTTCAAAGCAAAGAAATAGGTCAAGACCGCCATGACAAGGATGGGTTGGATTCCCGCGGGCCCGGCGAAATAGTATTGGAAGACCACGCTGGCGATGAGCGCGAAGACAAGCCGAACCTGGGCCGTGGGCATGAGCCAAAGCAGGATGTAAAAGAGGACGAAAAAGATAAAAAACCAACTGGTGTTGAAGATCAAAAGGTATCCCCGGTTTCCTAAAAATCCACATAAATGAACTTGGATGCGGACAGGTCCCCCGAAAACAGGAGGATTGCCAGTAAGAGGAGAAAGAGCACCAGCCCCAATCCCATGCCTTTCAAGAACGAGCGATCCATCAACTGGTCCCCTTTCCGTTGAGAAGTTCGGACAGATCCTTGGCGTAAGCCTGGTTGCCCTCGGGTGTCAAATGGCAATGATCGAGGAATAGAGCCGGTTCATAACGGTTGGACCAATCCCGGAAATCCATGCCTTGGAAATAATGGGTGTGACCTCATGAACGTTCGCAAGGTTTTTCCGGTTGAATTCATAACTTGGGCGGTCCAGATAATCACCCATAAATCCGGGATTCTGCGGAGACAAAATTACCTCCACCGGAACGCCGCATTCTTTCAACCTTCCCAAAAGGAGGTCCAAGCTTTGAAAGGGCAGTGCGTCTGCCGGCCAATGATAGGCCTGGTAATAGGTCGCGATCTTGAGCTTCAACCCCGCCTCCACGAAATCCGAATCCTCCTTGGGCGGTCCCATGACATGCTCAAGCTGTCGCTGGAAAAAATCCTTCTGGCTGGGGTAATACCATAGATTTTTTGCCATTTGACTTTCGCGAAAAAGGAAACAATGACGGGATAGGAAGCCGTAGAGTTGGTCGCTCAGGGCGTTTTCTTCCGTCCGCTTGGGGTCGGTCCCAATGGCTTGAAGTATGGAGGAGGGCAGGTCTTCCTTCAAAAATTCCCGAGAGAGGGCCTTTGGGCCGGACGCGAAATCTTGGGCGAACATCCGGAAGTTGAGGATCAAAAGAATTTTTTCCGGCGGGAGTTGATTTGGAGGAATGTTTCCCCGCTGGATTTCACCTGCCAACGCCGCCAGATCGGGCAGGAGGGCCCCGTCCGCCCCGAGGGGAATGAGATGACTCCCCCTTCCGCTCAATTCTTGGTTTAAATAAATCCCCAAGGTCTTTTGCCGGGCTTTCGGCAGGCGGTGTTCCATCAAGGCAGTCGCTCCCAGGATGCTATCCCCCAGTGCCAACACCCGGGGCCCCTCCCCGGGTGCCATGTAACGCAACCGGTCCCGGATCTCGGCAAGGCTTGTGAAATCCGAGGTCAAATTGAATTGGCGGTACCAAAAACCCGACGGCACGGACAGGCGCAAGAATAGTTCGAATAGAAAAATTAAGCCCAACAGAGAAACCAGGGCACCTTGAGCAAGTTTCTTTGAAAAGGTCATTTGATTTGGCCGGCAGAGTAGGAGGATGACTTGAATAGGCGAAGAATTAATTTCAAAGTTCGCAGATCCATCCTCCTAAAAGCTGACGTTCCTGCCCGAAAAGGGGAAAAACTAAAAAAAGCCATGCTCATCAAGATGACTAAAACCCAAAACAAAGTTCAAAGGCCCTAAAGTATCATTTTCCGGAAAGGAACCCTGTTCCTGGATCCGGCACTCGCGAGAATGATTCCTTTAATAAAATTCCACCGCGGAGAATATTTTTTTCATCCTAGCTTCGGTCAGGGGTTTATTTTCTTTCGACCATTCGACCGCCGATGTCCGGGAGAACTCATAATGGGCCACCCGGTGCATGGTATTCCAGCGGGGTTGTCCGTAATTATCCCGTTGCAGTACGTAGACAATATCTACCTTGGCCAGATCCGAGGTCGCCGTTTCAGGTTGGAGTTTCACGGCCATTTCCAGCGCCGATTCGGCCAAGCGCCTTTTCTTGTCCTTGCCCTTGAAATTATCCCTTAAATCCTGGGCGTTCCAGAAAAAATGGACATAATCGGTTTTGTCGGTGACTTGGGCGTTATCCTTGAACCATTCATCCCAGGGAACGGCATCCATCGACCATTTTTTGATAAGGGCGTGGTGCTGGACAGGAACCGCCATCGTGGAAAGGGTATCCGACCCGTTCATATCCGCCGTCGGGGTCGCCAGGGGCTCTTGAGCCGAAGCCATCCTTGCGATGATTAAAAAGCTCAAGAACAAAACGATTTTTCTCATTTTCGATTCCCTTCCCCGCCCTTGTTTATACTCAATTAGCCCGCAACAAGAGGTAAAACGCAAGGATGTCCTACGAAAACAACCCCTCAACATCGCATAAAGATATGCGATTTGATAATTTCCATAAAGTACATTATGGCTTGGGCTTTCTCAAAATGGGTTAGGATGGGATAAAATAAAAAGGTTCGGACTTTTGAACCCCTTGGTCATGAGGGGGTTTACCTAAGGGCTTTACCGGGGGAAAAATGAAAAAGCTATGGATTCCCATTTTACTTTTGATTCTGGCATTAAACGCGAATGAATGTCCCGCCAAGGACACGCCCGATTTAGCGAAACAATATAAACTTGTCTCGGTCTATTATTCCGTGCCGGACAACGACCAACAAAATTTCGCCAACGTCGTGTTCCGTTTCGCCTGGAACGGCAAAACGCCCTCTCAAATCGCCGTTCAATTCGTCAACCGGGCCTATGCCGACCGGAAACTCAAGTTCGCGATCAAGGACGTCACTTCCAAAAAACTCGTGCTTTTGGACCCGGTTCATAATTCCCGATTCGGGACGGAATCGTTAAAGGCGAACTCGAGGGGGAAAATTTGGTCCGGTGAAGTGGACAACATCAATGACAGTTTTTCGCTTCATGTCTGGAACGGTTCGGGCGACGAATTCGACAAGGTGCCCATCTCCCTCAAAGACCAGCAATGAGTTCGATAACCCGGTGGGATAATCATTTCTACCGAAAGACCGCCCTTGCCTTTTTTGTAAGTGTTCACCGCCAAGACGCTAAGACGCCAAAAAAGGCTTACTTTTGGAAAAAAACAAAATCGAAACTAAAACCAGAAAATATTTTGGCGTTATCCAAAATCCTTTGTTTTACTTGGTTTTCTTCGCGGCTTCGCGGTAATGGCCTGAACATCAGTTACCTTTTTTTAATATCAGGAATTGACCTCTTATGAATATGGACTGGCTTCCAAAAAACCCCGACTTGGCCAAGCAACTGACAGCGATCAAAAAATCGCCTCCTGCGGAAGCTTGGGGCCTGTTGACCGCGATCGCCCAACAGGACCTCAATTTCCTCGAAACCTTACAGGTGGATAAGGCTTTAAAGGAAAAATTCGCCGACGCCCCGCCCCCCACCCTCAAAACCAAACCGGTTCGTTTGGCCCTTTTGAGTTCCTGCACGGTGGACCAGCTCTTGCCTGGCATTCGGATCGGCGCGCTACGCCGAGAAATCTGGGCCACCACCTACCTGACGGATTACGGGCAATCCCTTCAGGAGATAATGGAGCCCTCTTCCCGTCTTCACCTCTTCAAGCCAACCACGGTCCTAGTCGCCTATGACGCGATCCATTTATTCGGAACCCAGCCCTTGGGCCAAAAGGCGGAAGACGCCGACCTAAAGCTGGAGCGGGCCCTGGAAGAGGTTCAAAACCTTTGGCGGCTTTCCCGGGAAAAATGGGGAACCCGGGTTATCCAACAAACTCCTCTTCCGCTTTTTCCTCCCCTGATGGGTCAAAATGAGCATCGGCTCTCGGGTTCCCCCGCGCACCTCTTGCGTCTTTTTAACGAGCGCCTGCGCGGCTTGGCCGACGAGCAAAAGGTGGATCTGCTTGACCTTAACGCTTGGGCTTCGGGGGAAGGCTTGAGGGCTTGGCACGACCCCGTCCTTTGGCACAAGGCCAAGCAGGAAGTGAGCCCGGTAGCGGGACCCCTTTATGGAGATCTAGTCGGCCGTCTTTTGGCGGCCCAGCAGGGACGCTCCTCCAAATGTCTGGTCCTGGACCTGGACAATACCCTCTGGGGCGGTGTGATCGGAGATGACGGGCTTGAGGGCATTCACTTGGGACAGGGGAGCGCTTTGGGGGAAGCCTACGTGGCCTTCCAACGATACGCCCGGGACCTGTCCGGCCGGGGCGTCATCCTGGCGGTTTGCTCCAAGAACGACGAGAAGAACGCCTTGGAACCCTTTGAGAAGCATCCGGAAATGATCTTAAGGAAAAAAGATATCGCCTGTTTCGTGGCCAATTGGAACGACAAGGCGTCGAACCTTAAGCTCATCGCCCAGCAATTGAACATCGGGTTGGATTCACTGGTCTTCGTGGATGACAATCCCTTCGAGCGTAACCAGGTAAGGGGAGAATGCCCGCAGGTGGCGGTGCCCGAACTGCCCGAGGATCCCTCGCTTTATCCCGCCTGCCTGGCGAACGCGGGATATTTCGAGTCCATCGCCCTGACCCGGGACGACCTGGCTCGTACCGAGCAATACCAAAAGAACCTGGAGCGGGAGAAGGCGCAAGCCTCTTTTGGTAACGTGGCCGAGTACCTCAAAAGCCTGGAGATGGAGCTGATCTGGGGGCCTTTTGACCCCCTCAGCCTGCCCCGCGTCACCCAGTTGATCAATAAAACCAACCAATTCAATTTGACGACCCGCCGTTATTCGGAGGAAGATACCTCCCGTTTCGCGTCCGACCCCAAGTCCATTACCCTGCGTTGCCGGTTGACCGACCGCTTCGGGGATAATGGGATCATCGGCATTGTGATCGCAGTCCAGGAAGGCCCCGATGACTGGGACATCGACACCTGGCTGATGAGCTGCCGGGTTCTGGGCCGGGGCGTGGAACAGGCCATGCTGGACCTGCTGGTCCAGGAAGTTTCGGCACGGGGAGGGAAAAGGTTGTTGGGCCGTTACATCCCCACCGAAAAGAATGGTATGGTCAAAGACCATTACGCCGGCCTGGGATTTGTCGCCTTGGGGGACCCTGGGCCGGGGGAGACCCGTTGGGTTTTAGGGGTCGATGACAAAAAACGCTTCGAATATCCCATCCATTTGAAAAAAGGAAACTAATCATGGACTCGTCGGAAATTTTAACCCGCTTGACCCGGATCATCACCCAGGTCTTGGGGGATGATTCAATTGTCTTGAATCTGGCCACCACCGCTCAGGATGTGCCGGGCTGGGACTCCTTCAACCACATCAATATCATCGTTGGGACGGAGGCGGAGTTCGGGATCAAGTTCAACGCGTCCGAATTGGAGGACCTGAAGAACGTCGGGGATTTCGTGGCGCTGGTTGAAAAACGGATGGCCAAGAAAAAATAACCCACGCCCCTTTAAGGACCCGGCATGCTTTTTAACTCCACGCTCTTTCTCCTCCTTTTTTTGCCTGTTTCCCTGATCGTTTATTTCCTGCTAGGTTACTACCGGATGAACGCCGCCAAATTTTGGCTGGCTTTCCTGTCCTTCGTCTTTTATGGCTGGTGGAACCCAAGCTACCTCCTGCTATTGGCCCTTTCGATCCTATTCAACTATTGCTTCGGTTATTGCATCCAGCTTTTCCAGGATAAACCCAAGATCTCCCGTTGGATCCTGGCGGCGGGGATCACGGGCAATTTGGGGACGCTTTTTTACTACAAATACCTGCTCACCCTCCTCAATTGGTTTCATGAAATGGGCGTCTATCACGGCCCCGATTGGGGTGCCCTGATCCTTCCCCTCGGCATTTCCTTTTTCACCTTCACCCAGATCGGCTTTCTGGTCGATACCCAGGGAGGGATCGCCAAGGAGCGGGGGTTTTTGGAATACGTGCTGTTCGTCACCTTTTTCCCCCATTTGTTCGCCGGGCCCATCCTCCACCACCGCGAGATCATGCCCCAGTTTTCCAAAAAAGAGACCTATTTCCTGAACTGGAACAATCTCGCGGTTGGGTTGGGTATCTTTATCATTGGGTTGGCCAAGAAGGTCCTGATCGCGGACCAGATTGCCCCCATCGCCAACGATATCTTCCGGCATACGGCGGAAAAACATGTTTTGGAAGCGTGGACGGGAGTGCTGGCCTATTCCTTCCAGCTTTATTTTGATTTCGCCGGATATTCGGAAATGGCCCTGGGTTTGGCACGAATGTTCAACGTGAAGTTTCCCGCTAACTTCGACTCCCCTTATAAAAGCAAAAACATCATCGACTTTTGGCAGCGATGGCACATTTCCCTCACCCGCTATTTGACGCTTTACCTCTACAATCCCCTCTCCCTTTGGATCATGCGCCGCCGGGCGGCCAAGGGGATGGCCTTATTAAGGCCCCAAGAAACGACTTGGGAAGGTTTTTTCATGATGCTAGCCCTTCCCACGCTTTACACCATGATCCTGGCGGGGGTTTGGCATGGAGCGGGTTTCCAATTCTTTATATTCGGACTCCTTCACGGACTTTATCTTTGTATCAATCATGCCTGGCGCTTTTTCGGCCCCAAACAATCGAAAACACCCCTGAAAACCCTCGTTTCCTGGCTCGACGGAGCCTGGAAATGGGGCCTGACCTATTTCGCCGTTCTGATCGCCCAGATCTTTTTCCGGGCGAAGACGGCCAAGGACGCCTGGCAATTGATCCAATGTCTTTTCGGTCGTGGAACAGGGGACAGCCCGGGCGGGGCCACGGGCGTCTTGGAATCGATCCTGGATTATTTCGGTACTCCCGTTCCCTATTGGAACTATTCCAACTCCCTGGTCACGCTGGGGGTCCTCTTTGTGTTCATCCTCGTGATGCCCAATGTCCTCCAGATTTATGACCGGGAAGAGGCTTCCCTGACCAAGCTTCGGTCGGCCCCGGCCTTATTCCAATTTCAATTCCGCCCAAATGTCCTTTGGGGGTTTTTATTGGCGGTGTTGGCTTTGGTCACTTTGCTGATGGTGACAGGTAATTCCGAATTTTTATATTTCCGTTTCTGATAGGACGTTTAAAAGATGCATAAATTCATGATTTCTTTCACCTTGGTCCTCGCGTTCGGACTGGCCTTTGCCTGGAACTGGGGGGTGAGTCATCGCCTGTCTTACCTGAGCCGGGATTACGCCCTCCTGACCGGCAAAAACAGGCTGATGGACGGCTGGAACAAGCCCGGATTGGCCATCTTCGGGGACTCGACCGTCATGGACGGCGTCTTGCCCGAAAGGTTGGGGCCGGACGTGGTCAATTTCGCCTTAAATGGCTGCACGCCTATCGAAAGTTATTTCATGGCGCGCCGTTTGCTGAAAGGCCCGGTCCCACCGAAAGCGGTTCTCCTTTCCTATAACGCCTATCACTTCGTGCATCCGGATTTTTACTGGGAAAACACGGTGAAATTCGGCGTGATCAGCGGCTTGGAAGCCGACGAGGTCTTGGCCCATATCCTCGAAACGAACGATCAGGAACTATTGACCACCTCGAGCCTTTGGCATTTGGAGCAACGGCTCTATTCCTTCCTGCTCTCGCGCGGCTTTCCCTCCTACTATATGTCGTCCCTTTTCGCCGAACGCTATGGGGTCCGGGAAAAGGAAAACGAGGAGGCCCTCAAGGTCATCGCCCGCACCCGGGGCCAATATTACTTCCCCCTGTCGGATGGGTCCCAAGACTTGAACGCGGACACCAAATTGAAGACCTTTAATGTCAGCCCGGTGGTGGATATTTATTTCCGAAAAACCCTCGATATGCTCCGAGAAGCCCATATTCCGCTTTATTTTTACGCCATGCCCATCAACGAATCGTCCGTTCCCCATCTTGACCCGGGTGTTTTCAAAAGTTATCAGGTTTATTTGGAGGGTCTGGCGAAAGCCGATCCCCAATTCCACATCCTTTATCCCATGCGGACGGTTTATCCCTGGAGGCTTTTTTCCGACTACGCCCATTTGAATAAAAATGGTACCCAGCGTTTTAACAGGGAATTCGCCCGGATCTTGAACCGTTCCAGGGTCCCGGGCGGGCCTTATGGAGCCCCTTCCGGTCGATGACTTCATTTGGTCGTTGAACCTTCTAATTTACCTGCCACAAAGTTGGGTTAAGATTGGTATGGTTTTGACCGATTCAAAGGAGTTGTCCTTGCCCGGAATCAAGCTTTACGCGAAAAAAAAGTTCAACCCAAGGGACCTGGGCGCTTTCGCGGCCTTAACGGGCGATCAAAACCCGATCCATATGGACGCCCTCGTCGCGAGGAGGGCTTTTGAGGGTTCCCGTGTGGTACATGGAGTATTGGTGCTGCTTCATGGTTTGGATCAGTGGGCCAGGGTACAAAAGAAATGGCCTGTTCAAAGAATAAAGTGTGACTTTAAAAAACCGGTTCTCCTGGATGAATCAGTCGAATATGTTTGGGGAGAAACCGGGACGGGCTCCATCAGGATAAGGGCCCTGGTGGATGAGGTCGTCTGTGCTGAGATCGAGTTATTCGGGGAAATGGGAAATGGTTCTTCCCTCCTCCCCTCCCGGGGAGGTCACGAGCCGCTCGATGCCTTAAAAAGCCCTTTAGAATGGGACCCGAGCAGTGGAAACAAGTTATCCGGGACCCTCTCCAATCCCCCAAACGCCCTTCTTAAAAAACATTTTCCCGATCTTTGCCGTTGGCTCCCGGCTTCGAAGGCATCCGCCCTGTCCCGCCTTTCCTATATCGTCGGCATGATCTGCCCTGGCCTTTACTCGCTTTTTGCTTCCCTGGATATCTCCCTCACGGACGACAGCCCCTCCCCCGGTTTGACCCTCTTTTCCATTCATCATTACGATGATCGTTTCCATCAAGTGGAGATCCAGGTCAGCGGTGAATGGGGAGGAACGGTCAAGGCCTTTCTCCGTCCCAAGCCCTACCAACAACCCGGAATGGAATCGATCCGGGGTTTGGTGGTGCCGGAGGAATTTCTATCGGCCCGGGCACTGGTCATCGGCGGATCCAGGGGGTTAGGGGAGCTCACGGCCAAGCTTCTTTGTTCGGGTGGAGCAAGGGTCACTCTGGGTTATCGGGCGGGAAAAGAGGAAGCTTTGCGAATTAAGGACGAAATATCAAAATCCGGCCTGGGATCCTGCCAGCCGCTCCAGGTGGATATCCTCAAGCCCCCTTCCAAAACGTTTATCGAAGCGTTAAGCGGGATCAACGGTCTTTATTACTTTCCAACTCCCGTGATCTTCAAAAAAGAATCGAGACTATTCGTCAAAAAGCATTTCGACGATTTCATCGACTATTACGTCGACCGCTTTTATGCGGTTTGTTTAGCCCTTGAAAATAATTCAGCAAATAAGGTTCAGGTCTTCTTTCCCTCCACCGTTTTCATCGATCAAAGGCCAAACGGTATGACGGGTTACGCCATGGCAAAGGCGGCTGCCGAGATCTTGATCCAGGACATCAACCGTTCTTTCAAAAAGGTCAACGTGGTCTCGGCCCGTTTGCCCCGACTTGGAAGCGATCAAACCAATTCGATCTTTGAAACCAAGAAGGAGGACGGCATATCCGTCCTACTTCCCATTCTTCGATCCATTCAAAGCCGTTTGAACGAATGATTCCCTTTCAACTACACCCCTCGAGGAGACATGCATGAGCCGTTTTTTATTATTATTCGTACTGGCCGCCCTTACCGCCGGGCTCGAACCTTGCGGGGCCCTCACCCCCATGGACTATTACCAAAGCCTAGTGGCGGGAGCCGATGAGGACGGCTTTCAGGATGGCGGCTTTTCCCTGGCTCGTTTTAACAATCCTTCCGGCTTGGCTTTTGACGCCACGGGCCGCCAACTTTATGTAGCGGATAGGGACAATCAAAGGATACGGGTTGTGGATCTGGACCAGGACAATAGGGTAAAAACCCTGGCAGGTACCGGCGCGGTCGGATCTCAGGATGGCCCCCTATTCAAAGCCACCTTTAACGCTCCTTCCTTACTCGCCGCGATACCCAATCACCGCCTGGCCCTTTTTGACGCCGGAAGCGGGCGAATCCGCATTTTGGACCTTCAAAGCCAAACTGTTTCCACCCTCGCGAAAGGCGTCACGATTTGGAACATGATTTACCTTCCACAAGACGATTGCCTGTATTTTTCGGAGCCCGACAACAAAAAAATCGAGAAATTGAACATGAAATCATTGGCGATCACGGATGTCGTGTCAGGCCAATCCCAGCTTTCTTCCCCCGGGGCTTTATGCCTATTTCAGGACCACCTTTGCGTGGCGGACACGCGCTTGCCCACGATTTATGAAGTGAGTGCGAATCCGGCTTCCGCTTCTGTTTCCCTTTTCCCCGTGGGAAAGGCTAAGGATATCCTGGCCTTGGCCTCTTCGGACGGCATCCTTTATGCGTTGGAGAAAGGCGACCAGTTGGTCAAGGTGGGTTTGACCGGCCCCGCCACGATCCAATTCCCCACCCCTTGGGGTTTTTTGCTCAAGAATGGGGAACATGAAGGCGCGATGAGCCTATTCCATCTTCAAGAGGAAAACCCCGTCGGGTTCCTTTCTTCCCCCTCCGAACCCCGGAAGCTCTACCTATCCACCCAACATTCGATTTTGAGCGTGCGGGATTATGATTTTGAAAAATGGTGGTCCGCCTTCAAGGATAACGGGCATCACTTGACGGATTTTGATTACCCCGCCCCCAAACCGCCTCGAACCTTCCGGATCTTGGCCATCGGAACCTCCCGTAATTCCACGTCGGTATTCCTACCCCCCGACCTCAAGGCCGGCATTGACGAGAACATCGAGACACCCCGGGTCCTCACCTTTTCCAAACGGTTGGAGCTTTTGTTGAACACCGAGGCCACCCTTCAAAACTCGAAGGTTCATTTCGAGGTTTTAAACCTGACCCACCGCGGGGAACCCATGAGCACCTACGGTTATTATGAAGTCCCTGATTTCGTAAAAAAATATGACATTGATCTGGTGATTGGCCTGGCGGATCAAACGGGCTACATCGATTATTTTGAGAGGCCCATGACATCCGAAGGCATCCCCGCCCATTCCCTCGATTACGAATATATGTTCAAGCCCCTCTCCCAACGGGCGAATTCGGACGTGGCCAAAAACCTGCTGGAGCGCTGTAAAGCCCTGAAGATTCCCCTATCGGATAAACAGGATTACCCGGGCGACGGCACTTGGAGCCTTTTTTGCAATGGCGACTCGCAAATGCAAAGGGATCTCCGGGAGATGACAGGCCGAAGGCTCCAACTCCTTGATCAAAAACTGAAAAATATGAAAACGTCCGGGGGAAATAGACCGGGTTTGGTTTTTTATTACGTCCCCGGAGGTGCCCTCCCTAATGATTGCGGCGGGCCTTTTTGGAGGGAGGTTTGCGCCCAGTTCCGCTTGAGTTTCCTCGACTTGAGCGAACCTTTTAACGCCCTGAAAACCAGCTATGCCCCCGTCTATTTCGACCATTTCACGGCCTACGGAAACGAACTGGTCGCCCTGCTGTTAGGGCATTACCTGGTCGAGGATAAGTTCATTCCTTTTTGATCCTTTGCTTTCATGTTTAATCACTTGACCGGAGGTGTTTGGGGGGCCTCAGGGGGGCTATCCAGTACCGGGGTAGGTGTCGGCTCGGGAACGGGGAAGTCAATGATATGTCGCTTGATCATTTCATGGGCGATAAAGTAAGCCACGATGTTGCAGAACTCGGGTGTGTAATGGCCGATACCCCCGCCCTCATCCGTGGGAAAATAGGTCGGCGTGGAAACAATGAAATCATCCACCAAGTCGATATAAGGCCAACCTTGTTGTTCGGCCACCGTTTTCCAGAAATTCCGGTATAGTTCCAAGGTTCCCGGAGCGTATCGGGATAGGGTCAAGGCCATTTGATACCGGACCGGTTTTCCATCCCTGGTTTTTAATTTTCTCAGTTTTTCCGACAACATGCCTATAGGCTTCCCGAGTAATTCAAGTAAATCCTGGCGGATGGCCTTGTCGGTAATCGTCTTGTCCATATCCTCCATTTGAAAGGCAACATCGGACTTTGGGATGATCCACCCTTTCGCCTTGCATTTATTGTAAAAATCCTCCGGTAGGCCCTTGGGAATCTTGTCCTTCCAAGGCTTCAAACCGTATTCCCCATCCCAATTCATTTCTGGAATTCCCTCGGGTGTCATGGGAAACCAGTAATAGCTGATGTAACCGTAAGTTGGGACAGTCCCGAAGAGATACAAGACCAAATCAATGTCAAATTTATTGACCAAATCGGGTACCTCATAATAGGGCCAAAGAAAAGAGGGCATTCCTTGATAGCCATGCCCCACGGACAGGACCTCATAATTCATCGGAACGTCATCCAGGGCCGCCTCGGTATTCAACAAAAGCTCCAACCTCTTGGGCATCGCCAAGATTCGGGAAGGCCCATAAGGTTGATTGGCCGGTTGATAAAAATATGAAAAGGTCAAGGAATCACCCACGATCAATATTCGATAGGTATGGGCGGGCTTTTTAAAAGGATAGGTGTAATCATTGAGGTTACTGACCGGGTTTCTTGAGTCCAAACCCCATTTCTCATGGATGTCAAAATCGTAATCTTTCAATCGTAGGATGTTTTGACTAGTGCCTCCAGTCATGTAAAAACATCTTTCCTGGTTCGGGTCCGCCACGAACCCGGCGCTCTCCTCGTTAAAATGACATAGGTTGGTGAGATAGGGACCCCAAGCCGAGGTAATATTCAAATCTCCTTGAGGAATCAGCCGCCCCCAGGGGGCTCCTTGGGAATCGGTCAAACAATAAAGTTTGTCGGCCCAGCTTGCCATCGCGAGAATATTCCCGTTGATCCCATTTTGTGAAATGATACTGACACTGGTGGAAAAACTGGCGGAAACAGTATTGGGGTGGCAATCAACTTGGTAGGTAATCGAACCCATGCGGTTGGAGACGCAAAGATGTCCTTGATAGAGACAAAGGGCGGCGGGGTTTGGGAGATGTTGATCGTTTTTGAGGATCACCTGGGTCAATCCGGTTTTAAGGTCTAGCCTCTTTAGAAAACCTTCAATGGGTTGGGTGAAATAGAGAGAGTCCTCGGTTGGGACATAGGTTAGGTTCCAGACGTCTGGGAGGGATGGATCTTTTGGTTTTCCATCCTTGTCTGGATCCAGTAACAGGGTGTTCACTTGCTTTTGATCCAAATCAAGGACTCGGATCTTAGCATTTCCTGAATCAAAGACCGCCAAACGGTTACCGGAAAGAAAGGCCAAGACCGTCGGTTTATTAAAGAGCGCCTGGTCGAAGGGGCCGTCTTTAAAACCCGGCTTTCCTGACCCTGCCAGTGTCTCCACTCGGTTGTTTTCCTCCAGAAAAACAACCCGGACACAATGATTTTCCCGATCCGCTACGAAAAGTTCTGTCCCCTCGGGGTTGGTGGCCAGTCCCTGGGGATTGTTAAAAAGAGCGGATTGAAAAGGCCCATCCCGGTAACCCGTGTCACCTTCTCCCGCAACCAGGTCGTGATACTGAACGAGTGGTTTCAAGGCAAATGCATCGGATATCAAGCCGTTGCACAAGAGAAAAGCCAATAACAAAAGTCGAAAATTCATCGTTTCCTCATAATAAAGTCTGAAGAATCCTTTTTCACCAAGTGTAATTTCAATGGTGAACAAAATTCATATTATGTCTATCTTAGGGTACTATTCTAAGGTTATCGACCCCCTTTCAAGATTGGAAGGGATATTCCTGGTGACCCCAAACCGCCGCCCTTCATTTTGAAAGGAACCCGCGTAATGGAAAACTATTTTTCAAAACACAACTCTTTGTTCTTTCTTCTCTTCTTCGCCGTACTCTTTCCACAAACGTCCTGGGCCCTCCGGCCCTATTCTTCCCGAATGGCGCTTGTTGCCGGCACGACCAGTCCAGGTTTCCAAGATGGGGATTTCTTAACCTCCACTTTTAACCGTCCACTGGGAATCACGATTAACCCGGATGGAACCGAACTATTTATCTCCGATACGGACAATAACCGTATCCGAATTGTTCATTTGGACCAGAAAAACAACGTCACCACCTTATCCGGGGGTAGGCAAGCGGGAAATCAAAATGGTTCCTTGACGGAAGCCCGGTTTAATAAACCCCAGCAAATCCTCTATCTGCCGGGGGACCGGCTGGCGGTGAATGACGCCGGTAATAAGCTTTTGCGCCTGGTGGACCTGAAGGCGGGGACGGTTTCCACCCTTGCCGGAAGCGCCTCCGCCACCTTGAATGAAGGCCCCGCAACCCAGGTATCCATGAGTTCCATCCAGGACATGGCCTACTTTTCGGATCTCGATTCCATCCTTCTGGCTTTCTACGATAAGCCGGGGATTAAAAGGCTGGACCTGAAAAGCGGCACGCTGACCCAGATCAGCTCTGTTCCCACCAACGGCTTGAACCAGCTAAAACCAGGGGCCCTCCTGGTTTGGGACAAAAAGGTCTACCTTTCCGACAGCAGTTCCCCCAAGGTATTCGCCATGGAATTGAATGAGAAGGGCGTTGCCGATCCGGTATCCATCGCGACCGCCATGTCCTCGGTGATTGCCTTGGCGCAAAACGGAGGCATCCTGTATGCCCTTCAGAGAAACGACATGGACCCGATGGATCGGCTTCTTCCCTATCATTATCCGGTCACCTTTGTTTCCGACTGGGGCGACGCGGTACAGAATCCGGCCGGCCGTCTTCCCACTTTTAAGGACATCTTTAACAACGATTCTCATATGTCGTTTGTGACCGATCCAAACGACAAACGGAAATTTTACCTACTTAACCCTAGCTCGAATATCGTGACGTCCTTCCGGGATCTCTTTGGAACGGAATTCGCGGGTGGGGACGACCGCAATTACAACGGATTCAACGATTTCGCCTATCCCGAGATCAAACCGCCCCATACCTTCCGCATCATGCTGGTGGGCGATTCCCGTCCGACCGTAATCCACATGATTCTTTCGACCGATCCCACCCGGAGGCAGCTGACCCTCTGCAAGAGGATGGAGACCGAACTGAATATGTTGGCGGCCATTGACGACCAACCCCTCAATTACGAGGTGGAGTTCCTGGGACATTCCGCCGGTAACCCGTTATTCCATTGGCCCACCTACGAAGTCCCCCCCTTGGCCGCCAAAAACGACGTCGATTTGGTGATCCTTTTCATGACGGTGCTTGCGGGGGATAATCCCCTTTCCGCCTATTTCATGAGCCCCTTGACCAAAGAGGGGATTATGCCTTCCTACTATTACGATCCGGAATTCTGCATGAAACCGGCTGAGCAACGGATTTCCCCGGGGATCTTGAGGAAATTCTACGACCTCCTCAAGGCCCACCACCTGGTTCAAATCAAGGACAACAATTTCATATTGGACAACGCCCTCGAAAAGGAACCGGACCTTCATGACACGGTAGTCCAGCTTTATGGAAAACCAGTCGCCGTGCTAAACCAAAGGCTATCCTCCATCAAAACTTCCTCAGGTAAGCCTGTGCGCCTGCTTCTTTGTTTCGTCCCCGACACCAACTACCTGATGGACTTTTCCCCCGAATCCAAAATCTGGGAGGACGCGGCCAGCCGGTTCAATTTTCCTTTTTTGAACCTTTTTCCCGAGGTCACGGCCACGAAGCTTTCCTTTTACCCTCAAGATGAGGAAAGCTGGGCGGGTCATTTCACCGCCAACGGCCACCTGTACATGGGTTCGCTTCTCGTGCACGACTTGATCAAAAAGGGCCTCATCCCCTGGGAAAAGAACCCCGAAGCCACTCCTACTATCGATGAAAAGTAATATCGCCCTTTTCTTAAGGGATAAAAGTGGCTCACCCCTTCGGCCTATCCCGGCCGATGACATCGGGTAAATTGCTTCCGTCCACCGAATAAAAACCGCACGGTGCAAAAAAGAAACATGGACAAATATATATCTTCCAAGTTAGATTCCGCTTACCGTTCCTGTGAACAACAATCCTTCTCCCATTATGAGAATTTCCCCGTAGCCTCCCTTTTGCTTCCAAAGGTTGTCCGCCCCCATGTGGCCGCCCTCTATGTCTTCGCCCGCACCGCCGATGATTTTGCCGATGAGCCCCGTTTTGAGGGCCGTCGGTTGGGGGAAATCAACCGATGGGAGAGGGCTTTACGGGACAGCCTGCAAGGAAAACCTTCCCCTCCCGAGCTCGAGGCCTTTGCTCACACCCTTCAAACCTTTCATATCCCGCTTTCCCTACCGCTTGACCTTCTGAAAGCCTACCGAATGGATGTGGCGCACCGCCGATATTCGACATGGAAAGCCCTTCTTTATTACTGCCGGCATAGCGCCAACCCGGTCGGGCGGATGATGCTATTGATCATGGGTTATCGGGATAAAATGCTTCACCGTTGGTCGGATTATATTTGTTCCGGGCTCCAGCTCATCAACTTCTGGCAGGACACAGCCATCGATTTAAAAAGAAAGCGGATTTATTATCCCTTGGAGGAATTGAAAAGCTCAGGCGTCAAATCCTCGGATTTGCTGGCCCTTCGGGATTCCCCCCAGGTTCGGGTGCTCGTGCGCTCATGCGTGAACTATACGGAAAACTATTTCCGTTCGGGCTATCCACTGCTTTCCCACGTTCGAGGGCGGTTTCGGCTGGAACTTCAGGCAACTTACCTGGGCGGTCAGGGAATCCTCTCTAAAATACGCGCCCTGGATTACAATGTGATTCAGAATCGCCCGTTTTGGAACCGGTTCGATAAAGGGGAGCTGGCTATCAAGGCGCTCCTGGGTTTCATTCGCCCCTAAAACTAAAGCTCTCTATTAAATTCCCAAGAGGAAGCGGCTTGAACCTCCAACATGGGTCGCTGGAAAAAAAATCCAGTTTTTATTTCCCCCTCCTTTTGCTTCCCTCCCGGCAAAGGGCCGCGATGGAGGAACTTTACCGTTTTTGCTGGACCGCGGACGAGATCGCGGACGCTCCCCACCCCCTTTCCGAAAGAAAGCGATTAATCCAACAACTGGCCCAGGAGCTACGTAGGGCTTTCCAGGGAAAAGCCAAGGCGGATTGGATGAAATCCTTTCAAGGGGTCATCCAGGATTTCCAACTTTCCCCCGAGCCCCTGGAGAGCATCCTGAAGGGGGTCGCGAGGGATTTTAAACAAGTCCGTTTCAATGAGTTCAAGGAACTATATTCCTACGCCCTTCAAGTGGCGGGTGGTCCCGGCCTGGCGAGTATGGAGATTTTCGGTTTCCGGGACGAGCCCCATCGCCTTTACGCCGAAAATCTGGGTGTTTTTCTTCAGTTGGTCAACATTACCCGGGATTACAAGGAAGATCTGGAATTAGGACGCGTTTATTTTCCCGCGAAGGACTTCCGCCGGTTCCATTTGACCCCGGGTAAAATCGAAAGGGAAAATTCCCATTGGCCCCTCTTCGTTCGATTCCAGTTGGATCGGGCTTGGAGCTTCCTGGCCTTTTCCCGATCCGCCCTTTCCAGCCGTCAAAGGGCTTGTTTGACCACCGCCGAAGCGATCGCGGCGGTCTACGTAAAGCTTTACCAGCGCCTTTACGACCAGCCCCATAAGATCCTGGAGGAAAAAAGGTCTCTTTCCCGATCGGACAAATTGTTGTCCGTCGTTGGTGCACTGGGCCGTTGCGCCTTGGGGAGCGTCCTGCCAGATTCAAAAGGGAAGCCATGACATGAGCCAAGTGATCGTGGTAGGAGGGGGATATGCCGGGATTTCAGCCGCCACCGCCCTTGCCGAGCGGGAAATAGGCGTGACCCTGTTGGAAACCCGTTCTTCCCTGGGAGGGCGGGTTTACACCATTCCACCCTCCAATTACTTTCCGGCCCCTTGCGATAACGGACCCCATCTTTTTATGGGATGCTACCAGGATACGTGGAAGCTTTTTGACCGATTAGGCGTCGAAAACGCCTTTCATTGGATCAACCCGCTGGAAATCACATGGATGACCCAAGGAGGTATTCCGGCTTCCTTTACTTGCGCGGATCTTCCGGCACCCCTCCATTTAGCGGTCGGATTAATCCGGTCCAAGGTTTTTCCCTGGCGTGAAAAACTTTCGCTGGCCCTGGCCCTTCGTCATTTCTCACAGAAACCCTTTTCTTTACCTCCCGGAGTTCTCACCCTGGCTCAGTTCCTCGACCGGACCCGCCAGGGGCCCCTCTCCCGGGAAAGGTTTTGGGACCCCCTTTGCCGTGCGGTCATGAACCTCCAGCCCGATCTTGCCTCCTTGCCGGAATTCGGGGAGGCCTTGCACCGCGCTTTTTTTGGGAAACGTTCGGAATGCACGATGGCTATTCCCTCAAAGCCCCTCAGTGAGCTGGGCTTTCCCCTGGTAGAAGACTACCTGACAAAAAGAGGTGGATTGGTTCATCGTGGAGATGGGGCTCGCCGTCTTCGCCTGGCCAGCGGGCCCTTTAAGGTTGAAACCGCCTCTGGCATGGTTTACACCGGGGACGCGCTGGTTCTG
The DNA here is from genome assembly GCA_963771075.1 of candidate division FCPU426 bacterium. Taxonomy (GTDB): domain Bacteria; phylum Oederibacteriota; class Muellerivitia; order Muellerivitales; family Muellerivitaceae; genus CAVTWJ01. The sequence continues at coordinate 335,867 of CAVYSE010000028.1, forward strand.
GCCCTTCCTCCCCGCTCGTTGGAATCCCTCTGGGCCACGTCCGGTCTTACCCCTCCCCTATCCTCTGAAAGGATGGGACGATCTCCCATCCTTTCAGTAAATCTTATTTTGGACCACCCCGTGATGGAAGGCCATTGGGCGGGTCTCCCAGGCGCCCATTTCGAGTGGGTTTTCAATCGGAATTCCAACTGGGCATACGCCGGACCCGGCCAATACCTGAGCCTGGTATCCAGTGCGGACCCGGGCCTCGCCTCGAGGAACGAAAAGGAGATCCTGATCCTGGCCCTGGAAGAACTTCAGCGCCATTTCCCCTTGGCCCAAACGGCCCAACGGATTCATTCCAAGGTAGTCAAGGAAATGGCCGCCACCCTATCCTTGACTCCGGCTATTTCCACTTTGCGGCCGAAATGCGAATCGGCTTTTGAGGACGTTTTCTTGGCCGGGGATTTCACGGCCACTGGGTTGCCAGCCACCATCGAGGGCGCTTGTTTCTCGGGCCACCGGGCGGCCGATAAGGTAACGGATTATTTAAAATCAAACACGTGAAATGGAAATGATGCCCTTTCTTCGCCGGCAAAGATTTTTTTTCTTTCCCTCCGCTTCCTGGACTTCGTTCAGTTTATTTTTAATATCAAATTCTTTTCTGTCGCATGGCTCTCTCGACTGGAAATCCAAACTGCTACTGGGATTCACCGGTCTTTTATTCCCCTTTTTAATTCTCCTTTTCAAACCTTACCACCCACTTCCCGGGCCCGAGGGGTGTCAAGAAAAAGAGATTCCCCCCTTATCCCTGTTTTTTTGGATTCTCCTGCTTTTGGCGGCTGGGTACCTGCGTTTTCACGACCTCACCACCCTCTGCACCTGGCCATTCGTGGACGAAGGACGTTTCGGGTATTTCTCCCTTTGTTTGAGTGAGAAGTGGAGATGGAATCTTTTTTTTGACCAAACCCAAATTCCCCCTTTTTACTACTGGGGGCTAGGGTTGTTCTTCAAGGTATTCGGGCCATCTCTCCAGAATTTGTGGCTTTTCCCGGCGATCCTGTCTTTATCGGCTATCCCTCTGGTTTATTTCGCTTCCCGGCTTTTTTTTCCATCTTCGCGTTCGGTATGCGTTACCCTTTTCTGGGCCTTGAGTTACTGGCCCCTTTTTACCGGTCGTCAAAGCTCATTTTTGTCGCTTCTCCTCCTTTGGCAATTGTTGGCTTTTTATGTTTTGGGTTTATATCTGCGACAAGAACAACGAGGGTCCCATAAAGCGCAGGCTTTGATTTTGGGCCTCGTTCTAGGCGCCGGGTTTTACGTCAGCGTCCACTGGGTGTTTATGGCCGCTTGGACCACCCTGGTCGTGGGGTTCCACCAATTTCGGAAACCCGTCAAAAGCCTCCTCCCTGTGATTTATTTTGGGGGCCCACTTCTTTTATTGCCACTGCCGATCTTGGTTGCCTTCCTGACGGGGGATCACGGCTCCTATTTGCAATCCCTCAGCGTTTTTAGCAATGATTTTCAATGGTCTAAACAGGTGCACATTTGGTGGAAATACATGAGTACCCCGATTTGGGGGGACCCGAATGAACGCCTGGGTTATAACCCGATTTGGGGGGGGTATCTAAATCCCGTGGCGGGCGCATTCTTTTTATTCGGATTAGCGGAAACATTCCGGAATTTTAAGCAACCGAAGAATTTAGGACTTTTATCGGGTTTTGCTTTTTTCGCATTGCCTGGACTCATGACCTGCCAATATGAACCTTTTCGCCTTCTTCTCATCCTTCCGGTCCTTGCGTCGATAACCGGACTAGGTATTTGGAAATTATTCACCGAATCAGATAAAGCTACTTCAAGGCTATTTTGCGTTCTCTTATTGGTTACTTCGATCGCTTTGGATATATACCATTTGGATGGCCCTTACCAACACCTGTGGCGTACCGATTGGAAAGCCGCGCATATATCATCCAAACTATTGGAACGATGGAAAGCTTTCGAAATTCTCTCATCCATCGAAAGAAAATCGGGCCCGGGTCTTATATTCACGGAATTTGATCAAACACTCATTGATCAAACCTTAACCACCGCTCTTTATCCCTTTAACGCGTCGCGGAATCCCTCCCTCTCCCCCGATCAGGCCCGTTGGGCGAGTCTCCTGACCAACATCAATTACGCCCCTTTCCTGAACAAACGCTTTCCCGATTCCAAATGGTTTCCCTTATCGTCCGATCAAGACCCGTCCCATGCGACCCTGGTCCTGGGCATTATCCCGGTGGAACCCGAAAACAAAAAAACGTTCCTTCATTGGCTTGAAATCGAGAGAAGCCTCCGTCCCGAAACCTTTGAATGGCTCCAAATCCCTTTGAACCGGACCAGCCCCCACTTGAGCCAATGGCTTTACCCGATTCTTTCCATGACAGAAAAGGACCCTTTTTTGGAATCTTGTCTGGGAGAAAGGCTTTTTTATGCCGAAATGACCAACGCTCATTGGAACGATGTATTCAAGGTTCTTCAACGGGCCATCACCTTGGGCTACCCATCCGCCAATCTATACAATGATTTGGGTGTTTATTGGTTCGCGATGGGGAATCCCGACAAAGCCCGCGAAGCCTTTCAAGCCGCTAGGCGTTCACCCCTCCATTACATCGGCTCTCCCTATAATCCTCAGGTCACGACCCATCCCTAAACACCCCGGGTATTCCCGGTACCCTACAAGCACCCCTTCTCGAAGGGTTGAGGTAAAATGAACCGGATGAAATCCATTCCTTCCTTTATATTCAATCCCTGGGTTTACTTTCTTCTTTTCGGGGCCACTCTCGCTCTCCTTTCTTTTGGGCCCTTTTCTCTCCCTGCAAAAACCGGGATTGGATTTCTGGGTTTGGTCCTTCCCTTTCTCGCGGCTTTAATCCTCTGTCCCTCCGGTCAGACATTGGAAATCTCCAATCGAAGGGAATGGCTTCCATCCGCCCCCGTTTGGTTTTGGATCCTTTTGGGCGGGGTCGCGGTTCTGCTCCGATTTTTTGATCTGACCACCTTTGCGGCCTGGCCCCATTACGACGAAGGTCTCACTTCCTACTACGTCCTCGATCTTTGCCGGCATTGGCAATGGAAATTATTTTTCGGCAATAACCAAACCCCTCCTCTTTTCCTCTGGGGGCTGGCCTTGGTTTACAAGGTGGGCGGGGCTTCTCTTTTTTCCCTCTGGTTTTATCCCGCGGTCATTTCCCTTTTGACAGTCCCCTTGGGCTATTTCGCCGCGCGTTCATTTTTCCCAAGGTCATTTTCCTTGACCCTTGCTTGTCTCCTCTCCGTTGGTTTTTGGCCTGTTTTTATCGGCCGATTTTCCATACCCGCCGTATTGGTGGTTTGGGGAGAATGCGGGGTTCTTGCCTTGTTGGGATGGTCTTTCCGTTCCTTCCCCGCCGATAGGAACAAACGTTTATTACTTTTGGGCCTGGGGGTCGGGCTTGGATTTTACATTTTCATTTCTTGGCCGGTCGTGGCCCTGATGCTGGGGATCGGTGTGGCAGGGTTGGGTCAGTCCATTCGTCATCCGCGGGAATTCGCAAAAAGCATGGTGTTTTTTGGGGCCCCCTGCCTTTTGGTCATCACACCCTTGATCTGGGAAGCCATTCGACTGGGTTACGGGGATGATTTGACCAACCTGGCCGCCTTTGGCCATTCCATTCCGTTGAGTGAGCAATTTCAGGTTTCCTTTTCCTATCTCACTTCCCTCTTTTGGGGGCTCGATCCCCAGTACCATACCTATCAACCGGTTTGGGGAGGGTATTTAAACCCCCTTTTGGGCGCTTTATTCCTATTGGGCGCGCTTGAAATCATTCAAAACCGGGACAAGGGGATTTACCAATGGCTGGCCCTGGCCTTCCTTGTTTTCCTCTTGCCGGGAATCTTCACGCGGGAAAGAGAGACTTTTCGCATCGTGACCATCCTCCCGATTTTATTCACCATCACCACTCTCGGGATGGTTCGGCTTTTAGCCACGGCCTCGGTCAAGAAAAACGCCTGGTTGCTCTCGCTTTTCCTCATTTCCTCCGCGGGCTTGGATATTTGCCATTTGGATAAATATCACCACCTATGGGATCGGGCGGACAATTGGAAAGGCTACGCCAAATCCCTGGAACGCTCTCGAGCCTATGGCATTCTTGAGAAAGTAAGCGAGGAGGAAGGCACGGGGGGTGTTTTTTCCGATTTCACGCCCGGCCTGAGCGACCAGACCTTAAGCCTCGCCGACTATCGGTTTAACGGGGTAGAAAACCCAGCCCTTCCCTGGGAAAACACGCGCTGGGCGGCTGTTTTAACCAATGTCAATGAAAGACCTTTTCTGGAAAGACGTTTCGGGCCGGGGCGGGCCTATGCCCTCTCCCGGGAGGAGCTCCCTGCCGATGGAGGCTGGATGCTTTGGATCATCCCCTTGAATGAGACCAACCGTCCGGTGTTTGGGCGGTGGGTTCAGGCAAACCAGGCCCTGCGGCCATTTACGGAAACCCTCCTGACCCATCTCCAAGGCCAAAGCTATGAAAAAAGCCTTGCGACCCTGGCCGATGCGCTGCCCTCTTTCGGCCGGGATCCCTTTCTCCTTTCCTTCTACTGGGAAAAACGGGCGGACCTGTTGATGGAAACGGGAAATCTTTCCGGGGCCGAGGAATCCCTTCAACAGGCGGTGATCCAAGGTGAACCCTCCGCTGATTTATACTACCGGTTAGGGGTTGTCGAGCTGATCCTGAAAAAAACGAAGACGGCCCAAGGGGCCTTTCAATCCGCCCTCCGCGCCCCCTTGAATATAACGAACTCATCCCAGGCCTTGATCTCCAAATGAAGGGAAGGTGGACCAAATGGCGCATCGAGACTTTTTAAGCCTGGATTTGGCGGATCAGTGCGAAAGCTTGGCGGGGGAGGTCAACAAGGTTTATTCCCATTTAGCCTGGGCCATGAAAAACGCCACCGTTTCCCGCCTGAAGCGGCAGATCCACGAGTTGTCCGAGCAGGTCCATAAGGCCAAGACCTCCTCGGGGGCCCTCAAAACCCAGAAACATCTCAAAGAGGCGCTGTCCCTGACCCATGAGTGTGTTCCCCTGATGGCCCTCTGCTTGAAGAAGAACATGCTGTCCAAGGAGCTCCATGACCGATGGGTGAGACAACTAGGGGCGATCGAAGTTCAACTGGAAGACTGGCTAAAGGGAACGGGTGGTAAGGCGTAGAAGCGGATTAAGAGTTGGATCCCTGGAGCTGGACGGTAGAGACGGTTTCCACCTGAAGCGTGGAATGATGAATTCCCTTTTTTTCCTCCAACCATCGGCTGGAACGTCGAAGGATCTCCTGGGCCCCGCTCAAGGGCTGGTCTTCCACCACCAGGTGGGCGGTTAATTGAATCTCCCCTGAGCCCACTTCCCAAAGATGCACATGGTGGACGTCCCGGATCTCCTTGATCTCCTCCATGAGATCTTTGCGAATCACGTCCGGGGTCATTCCACGGGGCGCCGACTCCAGCAGGATACGCAGGGCCCGCCGGAAAAGTTTGAATGCGATCAAGCCGATGAGGCAGGCGATCCCCAGGCTCAAGAGGGGATCCACCCAGGCCCATCCGGTTTTCGCGATGACAACCACGGCCACTAATACCCCCAGGGAGGAGGCAAGGTCACCCATCACATGGATCCAAGCGCTCTGCAGGTTCAAATCATGGCCTTCGGCCCCATGCAGGAACCAAGCCGACAGCGCGTTGGCCAGAAACCCCACACCCGCGATGATTCCCATGGTTTTCCAATCGGGAAGACTTGGGTGGGAAAAACGCTGGAAGGCCTCCCAGGCCACCCCTCCGACCATGAGAAAAAAAGTCATGGAATTGCCCAGCGCGGCCAAGACCTCCAGCCGGGCCCATCCGTAGGTGTGGCGGGAACTGGCGGGCCTCTCGGCCATAATCATGGCGGCGAGGGAAATGAGAAGCGCGGCCAAATCCGTGAGCATGTGCCCCGCGTCGGAAAGCAACGCCAGGGAACCCGAGAGCACTCCTCCCACCGCTTCCAGGACCAGGATACCGCCCGTGATTCCGATGGCCCATAACATTCGGGATTGGCGGCCTCGATCCAAGAACTCCTGGGTCTCGTGAGCATGCGAATGGGCCGATGGGTGGGTAAGCTTTATTGAATGAGAATGGCTCATGAGCCCCATTGTATTGTCTTCACTTTCCCTTTAAACAGGGGATTAAAGGGATAAATTTACTTTCATTTCAAGGCAGGGTGAAGACTTGTTAAAATCGAAAAGTTCCCTGGCTGATTCCAATCCCAGCTTCCCGCGGACAAGCGAACAATGGAAAACAGATTCAACTCCCATTTGGGAACAAGCCTGCGTTCTTGGTTTTGTTTTATTTGTTTTTCCCTCACACTTTCGGTTTTAGCCTACTTCCCACTTTCTTTTACTTGTAAAGCCTGGATCTTCCTTTTAGGTTTTGGAATTCCATTATTTGTTATTTTTGCTTTTACCCCCACTCCTCCTCCCTCAGGCCAGGTAATCCCTCCTTTCCTGGCTGAGGATCACCTGGGCCCTCTCCACACCCGTCCCTGGATCGGACTTGTCTTGGTTCTCATCGCGGGGTTGGCCCGATTTTGGGATATCGGGTCCTCGAACCGCTGGCCGGGCGGGGATCCCGCCCTGACGGCCTTATCGGTCATTCCCTGGATGGATCATTTACAATGGAAACCCTTTGTCACCCTCAGCCAGATCCCTAGCACGCTTTATTATCTTTTCTATCTCGTAACAAGGATGACAGGCTCCTTTATTTTGGGCATCCAGCTTCCTTCCGCAGTTCTCTCGTTTTTGACCCTCCTGATGGGATATTCCGCCGGTCGAATATTTTTCCCCCGCACCCTCTCAATGATTTTGGGATCATTGATCGCTTTCAACATCTGGGACCTTATGCTTTCGCGTTGCGATGAGGCCGGGGTCTTACTTCCCCTTTGGGAGTGGAGCGTTTATGTTGTCCTCGGGCTCTTGATTAAATCTGCAAACCCCACAACCTGTAAGTTTCGGGCCTGCCTTTTGGGATTGGTCCTAGGATTGGGGCCTTATACCTTTATGGCTTGGCCCGTACTGGCGGTTTTGGTTTTTGGAATCGCGATGGGTTGGTTTTGGAAAAAACGTGACGCGGCGGCTGGGGGATTTTTTTTATTTTTCCTGTTTCTGGCCCTAACCCCTTTCTTGCTTTCGGTGATGCGGGAAGGCTACGGCGGGCATCTCCATGATGTGGCGGCCTGGAACGCTCCAGCATTTTCATGGTTCGCCCAAACATGGGTGGTTTTCAGCTATTTTCAGTCGATTTTCTGGGGCGGGACACCCGGTATCGATTTGGCTCCCGGGGGAGGGTTTTTAAATCCCATCCTGGGATCCTTTCTTCTCCTGGGTCTCCTTGAAGTCGTAAAATTCAGGCGTCATTTCCTTTCTCGGTTCCTACTAGTTGCATTACCCCTTTTCCTCCTGCCCGGGCTTCTCTCCCGTAATCTCGAAGCTCATCGGATGATTCTTGTTTTACCCATCCTTTTGATCATCGCAGCGGTGGGAATCCAATCCTTGGTAACTTCCGTTCCCGGCCGTATCCGCCTGATCATACTGGTCGGGTTCTTGGGAATTTCCGCCATTGGTGACTCAAGTCGCCTGTTCTTGCCTACAACTGAGATAAAACAAACCTTAGAGTCCCGGGAGGATTTTCGGACCTTACAGGCTTTGGCTCGCGAGCAAGGTCCAGGGTGGTTCTTTTCCGATATGATTCCCAATACGGAGGATTATTCTCTCGCCTATTGCACCTATCCTTTCAACGCGGCCTGGAATCAACACCTCAAGCAAGACGTGAAATGGGCCGCCGTTTTTACCCAAACCCATTATCTTCCCTTTCTTTCCAAGGCCTTTCCTTCCTGCCAATGGAGGGTCGCTCCGGCGGATAAACCCGGGGTCCCCAGCCGTCACGCTTTGGGGGCGATGGTGGTCACCCCTGAAAACCGCTCACGATTGGAAGGATGGAGGTCATTTTATTTAATCCAGCAAGAGCTCAATTTGGAATCAGCGGATATCCCGACCGGAAAATCCCATCAAGCCGTCCTGGAAAAATTCCTCCGGGCTTATCCGCAAGTTCCGGCGGACCCCTTCCTTCAATCCTGTTATTTTGAAAAACTGGTCTATAACTTTTCCTGGGAAAATACCTTTAATCCCGAGGATACATGGACGAATTGGAAGAATTTTTCCGATATCTTCCAAAAATCGTTTGAGAAAAGTTACCGGGACGCGGAACTCTGCGAGAAATACGGCCACCTCCTGGCCGTGGAGGGGGAAGACGACAGGGCGAAAAAAATGCTGGAGAGAGCGGTGAAACTTGCGCCCGGGGTTCCCTGGTTGAAGTATGAAATCAAGCAGTTGGGTTTAGGGAGTTAAAGTGGGACAGCTTTGGCCCGGTTTTCTCGGATGAAAAGAAGATGCGCTTCCTTGACGGGATAAGGAGTGGTCTGTCCCAGAAGTTTGGCGTAATGCTTCAATTGCTTGCCGTATTTCTCGGCTAACTTGTTCGGGTCACGGTCGGTTTTATAATCAACGATCACCCATTTCCCTTCTTCCAGAAAAACTAGGTCGAGCACGGCGTTCAAGAAATCCTTTTCGTGTTTCCCCGTGAGAGGTAATTCCCGGAAGGTCCGTTCGGACCTTTTAGCCCTTTGGATGAGAGGGTTCGCAAGGGTTTGTTCAACCCACTGGGCGGCCTCGAGTCTTTGCTCGGATGTGAGCCCCATCTTCTCCCCGTAATATTCCGCTGCTTGGGGGATCTGGGCCGGTTTCCAATCCCAGGCCTTTTCCAAAAGTAAATGCGTGAATGAACCCAATTCCTTTCCTCCCCAGGGGGAACTGGGCTCGGGCCCTTCCCAGAAACGCTCTTCGGTTTCCTTTTTATCTTCATCCACCCCGAGAACTGAGGTAACGGATTGAAAGGTGCGCTTACCCCTCATCCCTTCGACCTGGTTTTTTCTCATTTGCCGTTCAGAATCGAGTTTTTCTTTTTCCGTTTGAAGCGCTGGGTCTTTGGGATCCACGTTCAGCTTCACCGTCCAGACCGGCGGGTCTTCTAAGGATTCCTTGAGGCTGTCAGGCTCGGCCCAAAGCACTGGCGAGCCCTTTTCTTCCAAGGCCTTCAAGAGCGGTCCCGCAAATAGGTTTTCGTTTTGGAATTTGCCCTCGGGGGGCAATTGGAAATACGGTAGCAAAAGACAATCCCGGGCGCGGGTGACGGCCACATAGAGCAGGCGGGTGTTCTCAGCCAGTTGTTGTAGTTCCTCGTCTTGTTTGACCGGGTCGTAATTGGTCGTCTTTAGACCCAGGTCAACCTTGCCCACCTTGAAGGCACCCGCCATGGCCTTGCGGTCCACCAGGCTCCCCGAATCCTTCGGGTCCGACGCCCAGGCGGAAATAAAGACGATAGGAAATTCCAGCCCCTTGGCCTTGTGGATGGTCATCAAGGTGATGCGGTCCTCCGAGGAATCGGGCCCAGGGGCCTCGCCCTCTAAGGTTCCCTCTTCCTGTTGGGTGATCAGCCATTGGGTGAAGGCCCGGTAGGTGAAATGCTGGGTGGTTTCCAGATTCCGAGCCTGGTCCAACACCTTCATCAGGTTGGCGACCCGCTGTTCCCCGTGGGGTTGTCCAGCGGTGATGGCCAGAAGGTTGGTGTGCTCATAAAGGTAGCTCAGGGTTTCCGAAACGCCGAGGATGCGGGTGGCATCGAACCAATCCCGTAAACACTTAAAGGCTTTTCCCATCTTTTCTTTCGCATCTTCTTGAAACAGGAAAGAACCTTTGTCGGCACGATGAAGGAACAAATCTTCGTCCGAAAACCCAAAGAGGGGCCCCCGCAAGACCGCCACGCAGGCCGCCTCGTCCGCCGGCGAGGAGAGGCAGGTGAGGAGGGTAGAAAGGGCAACGATCTCGGGCCGGTTGTAGAATCTTTTGCCCCCGATGATCTGGTAGGGCAGGTCCCGCTTGCGCAAGGCTTCTTCCCAGAATTCCTCGTTTTCATTGGAAAGGTCTCGAAACAGGATGGCGATATCACCCGCCCGAATCGGTCTTTTCTCATGTGTCTGCGGGTCCGAGACCGTCCATCCACCATTAAGGACCTTTTCTTTCAAGTAGGCCGCCACCCATTCAGCTTCCTGCTGACGGTAAAAGGATTTGGTATCTTCCGACCATTCGGGAATGGGAACCTTCAGACCCCAAAGAATAGGGAGTGTGCCTTCGGTCTTCCCTTTTTCCCTGCTGGCGTTCAAGGCCCGATAGGTGATGCCCGAACCCTCGAATTGGGGAAGAAACCGCTCGTTGACCCATTCGACCAACCCACCCACGGTTCGGAAATTCTCGGTCAGCACCTCCACCTTGCCGCCATTGGCTAGGATTCGTTCCTTGGTAGCTTCGTAGATGGCCACGTCCGCCCTCCGGAAACGGTAGATGCTTTGTTTGGGGTCTCCCACCAAGAACAGCTTTCCAGGTTCAAGAGCAGCCTTCTTCCAGTCTTTTTCGTGGCGCCCCTGTAATTCGCAAAGGAAGAAAACTATCTCGACCTGAAGCGGGTCTGTGTCTTGGAACTCGTCCACAAAGAGGGTGTCGAACCGTTTTTTTATCTCTTCCCGGCTGTCCGGGTGGTCACGTAGAAGGTCCCGAGTCTTTAAAAGCAGGTCGTCGAAATCGAGGAATCCGCTTCGAGCCTTCTGGGTTTCCCATTCCTTCAAGTAGCCCCCGATCCAATGGATGAGGTTCAACAACACCGCTTCCCGGAAGGGGGCAAAAGCGGAGCTGTGATCCTCGGCGAGTCGTTCAAAACGCAGGCGGATCTCTTCCAAAACCGCCTTGTCCCAAGCCTTTTGATTGCCTTTCTTTTTGGCCTTGGGAATATCGAGTGAAGCCAATTCAAAAGCTATCTCTTCAGGCTTTATCGGACCACTCGCATCAATTGCTTTCCCCTTCTCCCTTGCGGGGAGAAGGTCGGGATGTGGGTGGGAATGGCTAACATGGTTACCCCTCACCCTACCCTCTCCCTCAAGGGGAGAGGGTTTTTCCAAAATTTCGATGATTTGACTATCGGCCCAGAAGGATTCAAGAGCTTCATACAACTTGTCTTTGTGGTCCTTGCAGTCTTTCGCGGTCTTTTTGCTCCAAGCGAGGAATTCTTTCCACTCCTTGCGGAATGGCTCGACCGAGAGAAGCGCTTGTTTTTCCGGGGTTTTCAGAAGAGTCCGATTGCGTTTGAGGAATTGTTTGAGTTTATCCACATGCTCGAAAGTTCCCCCCAGGCGCAGGAACCGGAAGAGGGGTTCAACTGGATGGGAAAGGTTCTTCTTGAGCCAATGTTCCCAGGTCTGGGTCTCAAAAGCGCCGGATTGAACCTCATCCATCAATGCAAATTGGGGGTCCACCCCGGCTTCGACTGGGTATTCCTTCAATAATCCAGCGCAGAATGAGTGGATGGTCGAAATGGGGGCCTTTTCCATATCTTCTAAGGCTTTTAGGATCAGGTCTTTTTGTTCGGGTTGTTTTGCTAGGGCCTCTTCAAGTTTGGAGCGCAGACGTTGGGCCAGCTCGGCGGCGGCCTTTTCGGTGAAGGTAATAGCCGCGATGCGGCTTAAGGGAACCTTTTTTTCAAGCAATAGGGCGATGAGCCGGGCGACCAATTGTGTGGTCTTGCCCGTGCCCGCTCCCGCGTCTACCGCGAAGAGGGTCTCATGTTCATGAGTGACACGGTCCCGAATTGATTCGTCGGAAACACTTTTCAACTTTCTATTTCCTTTCAAACATTAATATCAATATTTCACTTATTTCATTTTCCTTTGCATCTCGAATAAAAAAGCCATTCCCAATTTGTGTTTCAAAAAAGTTAGGACCAATTCCAAAATATCCTAAGAATTTACCATCTGAATAAAACTCAATCCGTTTTTTGTGAACGGGAACTCCGTACCACGGAACATACCAATATTTACTTTTTAGACCTATAAATGTTTTAATTTTTTTTATTGTTTCAGCATCTCTGGTCTCGCCAAATTTTGAATCCATGTTACTTTTAAAAATTAAGTGGTCCGCTTTCTCAATTGATGCGACTGGATAGGTATTTTTCTGATTATCATTAAATACCGAACAACCACAAAAAAAAGAGGTCGTAAGGAAAAAAGAAATAATACCTTTAGCGAATCGAAAATTACTCGCGGCTAATTTATTTCCTGTTGAACCTACATTTTCTTGGCTCATACCGGTTCCTCCAGCTTGAAAAAATCCCAACCTTATAATCTTCCCGTTTCCGCTCGCCTCGCTTTTCCGCGCCAGGTCCGCATAAAAATCTACAGTTGCACCGCTCACAAGCCTTGGCCGCAGCGGGGAAAAGGCCCTGCTCCACGTCTTACGATGCGGTCATCAAATGAGCCTTTAAGTCCCACTTGTTCCCTTTCCCTGGGCGCAATATACTTACGCCATGACACTCAAAACCCTTGAAAAAGCCATCCAAAAGCTGAAGCCGGAAGAGCAACGTAAGTTTCTTCGCGACTTACCCGCCCTGATCCGCCTTTCCAAGGACGATTTAGCCCGGCTGAAGGCAGCTGAAAAATCCTTTGCCTTCTGGAACAACCCCGAAGATGCCGTTTATGACCACCTTTAAAAAGGGTGACATCGTTCTAGTAGCTTTTCCCTTTACCGACCTTACCACCACCAAAGTACGTCCGGCTTTAGTCATTTCCTCAGACTCTTTTCAAAGGTCAAGCCTAGATATTGTTTTAGCAGGCATTACCTCCCAGATTCCCAAAAAGCTACCCATTACTGATTTCCTTTTGTCGGAAGAGGACCAACACCAAGCTGGCCTCCCCAAACCCTCCATCGTGCGGCTAGGCAAGATCGTCACCTTGGACAAACGGTTGATTCGAAAAAAATTAGGCCATCTTCCTGAGGTCACCCTATCCAAGTTGACCATGGAACTACATAAAGTTATTTAAGTTAGCTCCTCCAACTTGAAATAATCTCCAACTCTCATATCTTCACGTTTCCGCTCGCCACGCTTTTCAGAACCAGGTCCGCAGAGCAACCTGAAATCGCATCTCTCGCAAGCCTTGGCTGCCGCAGGGAAGAGACCCCGTTCCACAGCTTGGGATGCGTTCATTAATAGAGCTTTCAAAGGTTCTTCAACTTTATCCCAATCGGTGGCGTCGAAGGGGGTGGAGCTGTATCCGCCCTTGGCCGTGATGAACTCATAGACCGCCTGTTCGGGGGTTAGATTTGGATAGAGCGTGCGACAGGCCCAGAGGTAGAGGGGCATCTGAATTTTGGTGCCTTCCTTTACGCTGTTCTTCTTGAAGCCGATGTTGCTTCCCGATTTGTAATCCACGACCCTTAAGTGTTTCCCATCCGCTTTGACATCCACCCGGTCCATGAAGCCTTCCAGCCGGAAGGTCCCGGCGGGGGTGGTAAAGGCCACCTCGGCCTGGCCTGAGCGGCCAAAGGCCTTCTCAAAATCCACCGGCGTCCAATCGGGGTCTTCCAAGACCTCCCGTAAGACCCTTTCCAGGTCATGGGTCAAAATGAACTGGCTCCATTGCCACAACGCTAGCGAACCGGGTACGCCTTCCTTCTCGAATCGCCTGAAGATGCGCTGGGTTTCCTCGCTCAGGGCCAGTCGGGCCTTCTTCTGGTCTCGTTCTTTCAGCCAGCCTTCCTTCACGCCCCGGGAAAGCACTTCTTCCAAAACCTCGTGCATAAGGTTTCCCTTTTCCGCAGGGTCCAACTGAAAGACCCGCTCGGGTTCTGGGTGAATCTTCAACCCCAGCACATAACGGTAGAAATAACGCAGGGGGCAGGCGGCGTAGGTTTCCAGGCGTGAGGCCGAGAGGGTCTTTTGTTTCAGGGAATGTTCCTGGCTGAGCCTTTCGATGGTCTTGGCGTCCTCGAAGACCCCGTCATAGGGGGTGAAGCGGCGTTTGCCCTGTCGTTCCTGGAGCATTTCCCGGGCTTCCTGGTAGAAGGGCTTCCCTTCCAGATAGGCCTGGGCGGGCAGGGGGTTGCCCTGTCGGGCTTCCTGGAACCGGGTGAGCACCTCTTCCAGGTCGTCGACCCGGGTGGCTCCTTCGCCCCTGATCCAATCCGAGACCGAGACCTTCTTGATATAGGGGGAATCCGCGCCCCATTCGGTCTGCCGCTTACCCGTTACAGCCCGCAGGGTTTCGTGCAGGTAGCTGGAAGGAACCCTTGGGGCACCGGTGCCGGGATGCAGGTGAGAGGCGGTGAGGATGAGGCATTTCTGGGCGCTTCGGGCCATGAGAAGAAAGAGAAGCTTTTCTTCAAGGCGGCCTTCCGCCTTCTCGGGGATATGGGCCTTACCCTCGAGAAGACCATTGAGAATTCGTCTTTCCTCATCCAAGAGCAGTGGGTCTTGCCGGGGCACCCGGGGAAAACCCTGTTCGACCAAGCCAGGCAGTACGATGACGTCGAATGGAACTCCCCGGGCCTGCATGAGTTCCGAAACCTCGACCCCGCCAAACTTGGGTGTTTCCCAGGGAATCGATACCTCATCCATGAGCCCAGTAAGCAGGGCGGCCAACTCATCTTTCTCGACCGTGAAAGAATCTTTGGTAAGAATCTCCACACCCCACCTCAGGGTCTTCAATTGTTCCTTCGCCTCGGAAGGCCGGAAGATCTTTTCGACCAGGTCGAAGAGCACCCGGGTCTTGCCCACCCAGTTTTTTTCTTTCTCGAAAAGATGCCGATTGTTGATGAGAATCTGTAAAACCTTTTTCCGAAAGCCTGTTAGCGAATCTCTTTCTTCTTTCGAGAAACTTTCCTCTTCACGCCTTTCGGGGTCGGAACCTTCATGCAGGTGATCCTGCATGCGGTCCAGCCAAGCGCCCTCGCCTTCCACGATGCCCGCTTCCTTGGAAGCCTGATCCCACAAATGAGGATTCCAGTCGGCGCCCTTGAGGCCGAACCCTTCCGGGTTGAGGTTGGGGCTGGAAAGGAAATTCATGAGGGTCTCGCGGGGGAATTCGTTCTGGAAACACTCAAGCAGAAGCAGGAAGGCCTTGGCCTCCGGGGTTTCCAAGAGGAAGACCGGGGGCTTTTTGGCGATGGGTATTCCTTGGCCGTCGAAGGCCGGGACGATTTCCCGTCGGTAGGCGTCGAATTGGCGAAGGATCAACCCGCATTGGGTGAAGGTGGTTTTTCTTCGCTCTGCTTCCTCAGTAATGGAACGCACGACTTCCCGCATTTCCCTAGGCTCACCAGGGCACAAGAGAACCTTCAAATCGGAGTCCTCAAACCTCATCGAACCATCACCCTCATCCCGGCCTTCTCCCCTCAAGGGAGAAGGAGAACCAGCCACCCTCGCCCCTTGAGGGAGAGGGTCAGGGTGAGGGGTGCCTTGAGATTGTTCCGTTATAAATAAATCGTTTTGCAATCTGCCAAGCGGTGTCGCCTTTAAGCTTTCATACTTACCAACTCCTTTAACCGTTCCATTTTCTTTCACCCATTCCACGAAAGGTTTGGCGTATTCAAAAGCCGGATGATCCTCATAGGGGATGAACCAATAATTTTCCATTTTATTGTCATTGCGAGGAGCCGCCCCAATCGGGGCGTTTGGCGACGTGGCAATCTCAGTTTTTGCTGTTAAATGAAGTAATACTTTTTTTTGTAGTGCCGGCGCGTCGTAAAAACCGTAGGTCCAGAGCGGGGTTTCGGGCGGCGGCAGGGTCAGGACGTCGACATAGAGGTCTTCGCGGTCTTTCCATTTCTCCCTATTCTTCCAGGCTTCATAGGCGGCAAGAACCCGGGAGAATTCGTCCCATTTTTCCGAAAGTCGCTTACGGGTTTTGTCCTTCCCGATCTTGCGGGAGGATCCTTTTAGGTCCGCCGGGTCGATGCTGGCCTGCCGAAGCTCGGATAGGGTGGCCTGGAGGGTCTTGTGGAAACCGGGGGTATCCTCCACTGCCTTGAAGGATCGCAAGGCGGGTTTGAGGCCCCGGGCCGTCTCCCGCAAAACCCAGGGCACCAGGGATTCGGGCAGCATCCGAAAACCCTCCTGAATCCATTTTCCCTCGGTGGCTTCCAGCAAGTATTGGTGGAAAGTCAGGAACCGGATGTTGAAAACTTGGCCATGCGCGCGGGCCAGGACCTCCCGTAGGTGCCGCACCAACAGGCGGTTGGGGACGAGGACCACCAACGGGGTCAGGGGGTCTTTTAGCCTGAGTTCCTTCACTTCATCAAACAGCGACTGTTCAAGGAAGGGCTGATAAGGGCCTAAATAAATTGAAAAACCCAAGGGAAGGCTCCATGGAAAGGGGGGAGGGTGCTTTTCTTTCGGGGCATTATATATAATCGCTTTTCCCAAAACCCTAAAGGTCGCGGGTCCGATTCAACCCAGGGGAGCTTGCATGTCTCGTGAAATCCTAGTCGCCACCGCCGCTGGCTTCTGCTTCGGCGTGAAACGCGCCATCCAGAAGGCTGAAACCATGGAGAAAGCCTTCATTTTCGGCTCCCTCATCCACAACCCCCAGGAAGTCGACCGCCTGGCCTCCCTCAACAAGAAGATCGTGCACACGCTGGAAGAGGTCGAGGACAACAAGGTGGTCATCACCGCGCATGGCTTGGACGTGAATGTCCTGGACCACATCAAGGAAAAGGGGCTTGAGATCATCGACACCACATGCCCCCTGGTGACCAGGATTTACAACGAGGGAACGAAACTTCAGGATCAGGGGCTCCAGATCGTCATCATTGGCGACCCCAAACACGTAGAAGTCAAAGGCATCGCCAGCCGCATGAAAAACCCGATTATCATTTATAACGAGGAGGATATTTCCCAGGTCCCACAGGGTTCCCGCATCGGCGTGGTTTGCCAAAGCACCCTATTGCTGGAAAAATTCGACCGCTTCGTGGGGCTTCTAAGGGGCCGTTGCTCCGAGGTGATTCCCGTCAATACCATCTGCAAGCCCACCAAGGACCGCCAGAACGCGGCGGCGACCCTATCCAAACAGGTTGATTTGATGGTGGTCATCGGGGGCCGTAATTCGTCCAACACCCACAAGCTGGCCGATACCTGCCAGGAATTCCTTCCCAATTCGACTTACCATATCGAGACCGCCCAGGAATTGGACTCCCAGTGGTTCGCGGGCAAGAACAAGATCGGCATCACTGCCGGCGCTTCCACCCCCGATTACCTGATCGAGGAAGTCATCGCAAAGATCCGCACCTACGACGAGCTGGTTCCCGCCTAATTTTCCAAGGGCCTTCTAATTTCTGGAATGGACCGCTTTCAGCCACCGCTCCAAAGTCTTCATATTGCCTAGGGTATCTTCCCAGGACATGCGGGGGGATTCCTTCAAACCCAGTTGTAAGCACCGCCCCACCTCATCCGCTTCCAGGCCATAAAGGTTCTGTTTCTCGGTGATCTTGAAGACTTTTGGTTTTTTCTCATAAATTTGGACCTCGATTGTCGAGATCCCTTTGCTCCACCGTCCCGGATGCCAAGGGGTCGGGGCATGGATCTTTCCCTTTGAACCCCAAATAGTTACCCCAACGCCTTTTGACAAACGGGTTCCACAGCAAAGCTGGCCAAGGACCCCGTTCGGAAATTGAAGCGACGCCACGGCCATTTCATCCACCCCGGTTAATGGGGAGAGAAGGCCGGTTCCCATAACAACGGTGGGGTTCAAGAAGGGTTTTCCGGACGCCGCACCCGCCAAAAGCCGGGCCATAGAGGCTGGGTAGCACCCAATATCGAGGATTCCGCCTCCGCCCAGTTTCTTGTTCCAAAGCCGGTGTTTCACATTCACGGGCCGGTCAAAACTGAAAACGGACTCGATCAACTTCACCTCGCCCACCGCCTTTTGGCGGATCAACTGAACCAGGCGCGCGGTCTGGGGATGGCACCGGTACATGAAAGCTTCCATCAAAAAAACCCGGTGTTTCCGGGTGGCTTCCAGAACCTTGGCCGTATCCTTTAACGTCATGGTCAGGGGTTTTTCGCAAAGGATCGCTTTTCCGGCCTTCGCGGCATTGATCGCCCACTCAGCGTGGAAAGGATGAGGCGGGGCAATATAAACCGCGTCCACTTCGCTGTCTTGCAATAGCTCGGCATAGGAACCGTAGTAGTAAGGAATTTGATACTGGCTGGCGAATTCTAAAGCGGGTTTTTCCTGCCGGCTGGCCACTGCGGTCAAGACACCGGTTTTAGAAACCTTTACGGCTTCCGCGAAGGCGTGGGCAATGCCGCCGGTGGAGAGAATGCCCCAGTGAATTTTTCGGGTCATGACATTCCCTTCTTGAGGAATAGCTTTTAGCCGTTAGCTAATAACCAACCACTAACAGCTAATGGCTTTCTAATGTTTCTTTCATCATCTTCGCCAGGGTGTCGCAGCAGCAGTCAAACCCCATGTTCTGCTTTCCCGGGCCAGCTCCCTCATTCATCTTAAGTTTAGGGCTTTTTCCATGGACGGGGCAAACCAGGGTTGCCGCCTTGGCTTCCAAGGCTTTTAAGGCCGCTTCCAAGGCGCTCTTTTGGATTTCCTCTTTAAACTCTCCACTCATCTTTGACACCTCATCAAAAACTTACTTATTAATGGTTTATTCAAAAAAAAGTATTTCTTCGCGCCCTTCGCGGTAAAAATTTTGTTGCTATAAAACAAAAAAGCCCGTCCCCCTAGAGGGACGGGCTTGATTGTCAGCGGCCATCAGAAATAATCGATCGGCAGGGTGTTGCGCGGCGAAGAATGTGGCGCGAACTTCGGCGTCTTGGAGGCCAAGGACCGGGCGTTCGAAAGGTCATCGCTCGAGGCATCCATGCGGATCTTCAGGTCTTGTTTGGGATAGATCAAATCCGGGTCCTGGATCAAGTCGCGGTTGGTCTTGAAGATCAAGGGCCAGGCGAAGCTGTCGGCGTAGGTGCTTTTCTTGCCAGCGATTCCCCAAAGGGTGTCGCGATGCTTCACCATGTAATCGCTCAGCTTCATGGGGGTCGGAACGGCGGTTGGCGCGGCTTCCGCGACCGGCTTGGCGGTCTCAACCGTTTTAGTGCTGCTACAACCAATGGCCAAACCCGCTACGGCGACCATGGAAAGAATCAGATTTAATTTTGCGCTACCCATAGGTGTCTCCTTGATGGCTTAAAAAAGCGTTGTGCCTTTATTTTGCAGCTAAATATTAGACGAATCAAGGCTCTTTTCCAGCCTCAAATGGATGAAAAGCCGTTTTTTATCCCCGGGAGGTCTTAAATCGTTAAAAACGCCTTCTGTGGGTGCCCGGTTATCCACAACCCATCGAGAAACAAACAATTAACAAGGTGATGAAAAGTGTCCTTATTCACCCCTTAACAAATTCTTGGAAGTTGTTCCCCACTCAACAGGTCCAAAATGCGGGTAGCTCCCGTTACGCTTTTGAGCCGAACCGATTTACCTGCCCCTTCCAACACATGGCCTATCACCCTGGATTGGGAACTGACCTGGTATTTAGCCAGTATTTCCAAGGCTTTTGTGGCCTCTTTTTCAGGCAGGATCAGGGCAAAACGTCCCTCATTAGCGACATACAAAGGATCTAGACCCAACAACTCGCAGGCCGCGTTGACGGGTTTAGTAATGGGAATGAGGGCCTCGTCCAATAGGATCGGATGGGGCCCCGCCTGAGCGATCTCGTTCACCGCCGAAGCCAGCCCCCCCCGGGTCAAATCCCGCAGGCAGTGAACGTCCAACCCCGCTTTTAAAAGAGCCAAGACCGGCTCATGCAAAAAGGCGCAGTCGCTTTCCAATGTGGTTTCGAATTCCAATCCCTCCCGGGCGGCCATGATGGCGATTCCGTGGCGGCCCAGGTCCCCGCTGAGGATCACCGCGTCACCAGCCTTTACACCCGCCGGGGATATTTCCCATTTTCCTTCCACCACCCCAACGCCCGAGGTATTGATGAAAACCCCGTCTCCTTTTCCCTTATCCACCACCTTGGTATCGCCAGTCACGATATAAACCCCGGCTTCATCGGCAGATTTGCGCATGGACTGGGCGATTTTCCATAACTGGTCCAGGGGGAATCCCTCTTCCAAGATGAATCCAGCAGTCAGGTAAAGGGGCTTGGCACCCGCCATCGCCAAATCGTTAACCGTTCCCGTCACGGCCAACTTGCCGATGTCGCCACCAGGGAAAAAGATAGGTTTTACCACGTAGGAATCGGTGGTCATGGCGATACGGGTGCCAGGCAGGTCCATTACCGAGGCGTCGTGGCGCTTTAAAAGGGGCGCGTTCCCGAAAGCGGGCAGGAAGATTTTTTCAATCAGTTGCTGGGTCAGCGTTCCCCCGCCGCCATGGGCCAGGAGAATCCGGTCGTAATCGTTGAAGGGGATGGGACAATCGAGCGCGAAACCGCTATCGGACATTTTCAAAATTCCTTTAGAGGATGGTTTTCCATTCTGTTAAATTTTTACGAAAAAATTAAAGAAGTTGAATGAATTCTTCGACGGATAACCCGGCGTCATTAATGATCCGGCGGAGGGTTCCTAATTTAACATCGCCAGGATGGCTCGGAACAGTCACGGGATTTGGATGGCCTTCTTTGTAAAGAATAGCGTGGCTTCCGGTATGGTGATCCAGGTGAAAACCAACCCTGCGAAGGGCGGAAAGAACTTCCCGAGCTTTACAAACAGGAACTTTCGGCAAGGTTTAAACAGTCAGGGCGACGGATTTGGAATGTTTCTTTCGGGCTATCGAAAGGGAGTGTTTGTTTGCGACGATTAAATAACCTTCAAGCGCATCCAAGAGGGATCTTTTGGCTTCCTGCAGAGTCTCTCCCTCGGAGATGCAACCCGGGAAAGCGGGGATATAAGCGGTGTAACCGCCCTCTTTTTGTGGTTCAAAAATCGCGTTGATTTTCATGGATTAAGATTAACAAATATTAACAATTCATTCCAGGGGGACCCGAGCGGATTTCTTTTTAAAATCGAACAGTTAGTTATTGTTTCCACGCCACCGTGGGCCTGGAGCACGCGGTCGTAATCGTTGAAGGGGATGGGGCATCCGAGCGCGAAACCACTATCTGACATTTTCAAATGCCCCTTTCAGAACAAAGTCTATAAAACACAAACAATTAATTTATTCTTCAACTCTCTCGAATAAATAGAATTCATCACCACCATACTCCAGAATCATCTTTTGTTTTTCCATATCCACTACGATTTCTTTCAAATTACCTCTAAAATCATTATTCTTATTAATTGGTTCTGTTTTATATACGAATATTTTGTCACTGAAATTGAAATCCCCTGATCTCAATCCCCCGCCACCTGAACCCCAAGCAGTTGAATCCCAGAAATAAAAATTTTCACTTTTTATTAGTTTTGGACTATCTGAAATGCGAAATGTGAGTTTTCCATCAGTAAGATTGAGAGACATCATATTAGAACTGACATAAGCAGTCCTAAGTATATTAGCTTTTGCAACATCATCTGCATCGTTCTGGGTTACTCCGTTTAGGACATAATCGGTCATCCGCCAAATGCCATCCAAATTGCTATATGAATGTAAAGTTACATTTTTGTGATGTCGGCGTGTTATATAGCTCGTACAATTTCTTAATAAACTGTTTTCGGAATTTGTGGGATAAATTGCACCCACTTCAAAATGAAGCGCTCCATATCCAATGACATATCCTAAATAATTTGAATAAATTTTATTCCGGTCTTGATCAAGAATTGCATCTTTAAAATCTTGATTGAAAAATTCCTCCTTATGTTCAAGAAGACCTTTTGCATTGGAAAATATTTGAGTCTTAAACTCCCAATTTTCTTTCTCATCATTTATTTGATCATTTAAACAAACGGGATAATCAATTTGGTTGGCAAGCCACACATAATCGTTATTTATGACCGCTTGTTTGATACGGTCAAAATATTCTTTAGCTTTTATATCTTCCGGTGAATCTACTATTTGGGACTCATAAATGTTTACTGATACCCCCCTACTTATTTGTGGAGCGGAAATGCTTTTGATTTCATCACCTAAACAAAAACTGTAATTAAAAATAAAAGACAAAAATGATAAAAACATGAGTTTGATTATTGAAATTCTCATTTTTATCTCGCGATTTCTAACCCCTAGAGATATTTCATTCATCCAAGTCTACAAACTTTAAGCTCTCCCACCCAAATCCATTATGACAAAGCATCTAGAGACATTTGTTTGACATTTATGGGCTCTTTTGTGTGATGGAAGTCATAATAAAAATAAACAAGGGGGCATAGAGTAACTATACAAAATCGTTGAAAAAGCGAGGAAAACCGTGAATTTGATTGGATTCCTGATCCTATTTCCGCTCGTACCAGCCCTGCTCTTGGCCGTTATTTCCAACCAGGCCGTTCGGGCCTGGGTGGTCAACCTAAGTGTGGCGGCCATCGCCGCCGCAACCATCGCTTTGACCTATGTTTACATGGGCGGGCAGGCCGTTTTCTTCAATTTCGACCCCTCCTGGGTTGATCAGGTTCTGTTGATCGGCGAAGGCATCCTCACCCTCTATCCTTCTCTGGAGCTGCAAGAACATCAAAAAGAGCGAAGCCTGGATTCCCGCCCTTCTTATCATCCAGGCGGGGCTTACTGCCTATACCGAATTTGCGATCGGCCCCGCCCCCGTGGAGAACACCCTCTATGTCGATAACTTCTCCCTCATCATGGCCCTCATTATCGGTATCATCGGCGGTTTGATCTGCGTTTACGCCATCGCCTACATGAAGGACCACCACGACCACCACCCGGAAATTGTCGGACGACCGCCGCGGGTTCTTCTTCCTGCTCTTCCTCTTCCTCTCGGCCATGTTCGGCGTGGTCTTTTCGAACCACCTGGGCTGGCTTTTCTTCTTCTGGGAAATTACGACCCTCTGCTCTTTCCTCCTGATCGGCTACAACAAGGATGAGATCGGCATCCGCAACGCCTACCACGCCCTGGGATTGAACCTCATCGGCGGGGTGGGCTTCGCGCTGGCCCTCTTTTTAATGGCCCAAAACCACCTGGCCCCGGCTTTGGATTCGCTGGTTGCCTTGGGCAGGACGGGCCTGCTGGTGGCCGTGCTTCCCGCCACGCTCATCTGCTTCGCGGGGCTGACCAAATCGGCCCAGCTTCCCTTCAGTTCCTGGCTCTTGGGCGCCATGGTGGCCCCGACCCCCGTTTCCGCCCTGTTGCATTCCTCCACCATGGTCAAGGCGGGGGTCTTCATCATCGTCAAGTTCGCGCCCGTCATGGAAAAGAACCCGGGAGTCGGCTTTTTCTTGGGCTTGGTCGGTGGCGTCACCTTCCTGGCCGCTTCGCTCTCCGCCGTCACCCAATCCAACGCCAAACGGGTACTTGGCCTATTCCACCATCGCCAACCTGGGGTTAGTGGTGGCTTGCGCCGGGGTCGGCACCCCGCAGGCGATTTGGGCGGCCATCTTGTTGATCATCTTCCACGCCATTGCCAAGGGCCTGCTCTTCCAGGCGGTCGGTACCGTCGAGCACAAGATCGGAAGCCGCGACATCGAGGATATGGACGGTCTTATCGTCACCCGCCCCGGCTTGGCCTTCGTGCTCTTGATTGGAATCCTGGGCATGTTCCTGGCACCCTTCGGAATGCTGATCTCCAAATGGGCCTGCTTGCAGGCCTTTATCCAGGCCGATCCGATCCTGGCCATCCTTTTGGCCTTCGGCAGCGCGCCCACCCTTTTCTTCTGGGCCAAATGGATGGGCAAACTCATCAGCATGCCCACCCTGGAGCGCGCCAAGGACAAGGCCAGCGGTTACGAATGGGCTTCCCTGGGCACCCTGTCGGTCTTGACCATCGCGGCCTGCGCCCTCTTTCCCCTCGTTTCCTCCCAAATGATCCTTCCCTACCTGCAATCCGTGGGCGTGTTCCTCGACCCCTTAAGCCGGGGCAACATGTCCATCATGATCGTGATGCTGGGGGCCTTTTTGGTTCTCCCCCCCGCCTTTCTTTTCCGCCCCAAGAAGGACCAGGTGGTGGCTTCCTACCTGGCGGGCGCCAACCTGAACAACGGCAATTCGCAGTTTCTGGGCTCTATCCAGAGGACGATGGGAGTTGAAATGCGCAACTACTACCTCACTTCCATCTTCAGCGAAAAGTGGATCTCCTTAATCGGCGGGGCGGTCTGTATCGGCCTCTTCGCGGTGATGTTCGCCCTGTCGGCCACCAACCCGGGTTGGGGCTTCATGCCATCCATACCGATGGCGCAATCGGGCTCGGGACTGACCCTGGTCCAGAAACTGATCGGTCTCGGTGTCTTTCTCGTCGGGGCGCCCATCCTAGGCGGGCTCTTAGGCGGGTTTGACCGGATCGTCTCGGCCCGCATGCAGGGCCGGGTGGGACCGCCGATCTTGCAGCCCTTCTTCGACGTCATGAAACTTCTGCAAAAGCGCACGGTGGTCGTGAACCAGGCTCAGGCCTACTACGTGGCCTGCTTCCTCCTCTTCATCGTCCTGACCGGCGCCCTCTTCTTCATGGGCGGCGACCTACTCTTGGTGGTGTTCGCCCTGACGGTCGGGGCTCTCTTTTTGGTCCTCGCGGCCTACTGCCCCAACTCGCCCTACAGCAATATCGGCGCCGAGCGGGAACTTTTGCAGATGATGTCCTATGAGCCCATGCTCCTTTTGATGGCGCTGGGGATGTACCAGGCGGCCCACAGCTTCCACGTGACGGCGGTGGCGGCCGATATCCACCCCCTGTGGCTGGCCCTGCCGGGGATCTTGCTGGGCTTCATTTACATCCTCACCATCAAGCTTCGAAAGTCGCCCTTCGACCTTTCCACCTCGCACCACGGCCACCAGGAACTGGTGAAGGGGCTGACCACCGAGTTCTCGGGGTCCCAGCTGGCCCTCATCGAGGTGGGCCACTGGTATGAGAACATCCTCCTGATGGGCCTGGTCTACCTCTTCTTCGCGGCCTATTCGCCCTGGATCGCGGTGCTGGCGGTGGGCGCCATCTACCTCTTCGAGATCCTTATCGACAACTCTTACGCCCGCCTGACCTGGCAATGGACGCTGAAAACTTCGTGGGCCGTGACCCTGGTGTTCGGGGCCGTGAATGTTTTGGTTCTTTACTACTTTTACCAATAAAGGGGAGGGAAACCCGTGAGCTACCTATCGAAATCGCCTTGGATCATGCACTACGACGCTTCCAGCTGTAACGGATGCGACATCGAGGTGCTGGCCTGCCTGACGCCCCTTTACGACGTGGAGCGCTTCGGCATCATCAACACCGGCAACCCCAAGCACGCCGACATCCTGCTCATCACCGGATCGGTGAACGAACAGAACCGCGAGGTCGTGCGCAACCTCTACAGCCAGATGCCCGACCCCAAGGCGGTCGTGGCCATCGGAGCCTGCGCCCTTTCGGGCGGCGTCTTCCGGGAATGCTACAACGTGCACCAGGGCGTGGATTCCACCATCCCCGTGGATGTCTACGTGCCGGGATGCGCGGCACGGCCCGAGGCCATCATTGACGGGGTGGTGCAGGCGCTGGGCCTCTTGGAAAAGAAGGCCGCGAATTTTAAGGCCGCTCCCGGGGCGAAGGCCCCCACGGCAGAGGCGGTGGCCGTATGACAACCCATTTCGAGGAACAACCGGTCATAAGCATTGATAAAAACGGCCTGGTGGCCAAGGTGGCCGAATTGAAGAAGGACGGCTACCGCCTGGTGCAGGTTTGCGCCACGACAGGCGCCGAGAATTTCGAGATCACCTACAGCTTCGACAAGGACTACAAGTTCTTGAGCCTGCGCCTGAGCATTCCCCGCGCCGACGCGGTGTTGCCCAGCATTTCGGGCGAGTATTTCATGGCCTTCACCTACGAGAACGAGTTCCAGGACCTCTTCGGTATCAAGGTGACGGACCTGAAGCTCGACTTCGGGGGCAAGTTTTACCAGCTGGCCAAGAAGACGCCCTTTAATGAAACCAAGGCCGAGGCTACGGCAGCCGCCCAAGCCGTTATTACAAAACCGGCGAACGCCGGGGAGGTTAAGTAATGGGAAAGCAAACGATCGTCCCCTTCGGGCCGCAGCATCCGGTTCTGCCGGAACCCATCCACCTGGACCTGGTATTGGAAGATGAGAAGGTCGTCCAGGCCATCCCCTCCATCGGTTTCATCCACCGGGGCCTGGAGCGCCTGGCCGAAAAGAAGGAATTCACCGACATGGTTTACGTGGGCGAGCGCATCTGCGGTATCTGCAGTTTCATCCACAGCCACGGCTTCAGCCACGCGGTGGAAGGCGCCATGAAGATCGAGGTGCCCGAAAGGGCCCAGTACCTGCGGGTGATCTGGGGGGAAATGTCCCGTATCCACAGCCATTTGCTGTGGCTGGGGCTGATGGCCGACTCCTTCGGCTTCGAGAACCTTTTCATGCATTCCTGGCGGGTCCGGGAAAGGCTGTTGGACCTGGTGGAGGCCACCACGGGCGGCCGGGTCATTTTCGGTTCCTGCAAGGTGGGCGGCGTGCGCCGGGACATCAACGAGGAAGCCATGACGGGCGTCTCCAAGGAACTGCGTGGAGATCGAGAAGATGAGCGCCGAGATCACCTCGGTCTTCGAGAAAGACTCCTCCGTCAAGAAGCGTACGGTGGGCGTGGGCGTTTTGTCGAAAGAGGACGCCTACCTACTGGGCGCAGTGGGGCCGGTGTTGCGGGCCAGCGGGGTCGCTTCCGACCTGCGGATGCTGGGCTACGGCGCCTACGGACAGCTTCAGTTGCAACCCGTGGTCGAGAAGGGCGGCGACTGCTACGCCCGCACGATGGTGCGCTGCCGGGAGGTCCATCAATCATTCGGCCTGATCCGCCAGGCCATCGAGCGCATGCCGGCCGGGCCCATCGATGTGAAGGTGGCGGGCACCCCGACGGGCGAGTTTTTCGCCCGGCTGGAACAGCCCCGCGGTGAGGTCATCCATTACGTGAAGGGCAACGGAACGAAGTTCCTGGAACGCTACCGGGTCCGCACCCCGACCTTCGCCAACGTCCCCCCCCTGGTCACCATGCTGGCTGGCTGCCAGCTCGCCGACGTACCGGTCATCGTTTTGTCGATCGACCCTTGTATCAGCTGCACGGAGAGGTAACCCATGCCCTTTTTTCAAATGTCCAAGCTCGCGATCGGAAGCGCATTGAAAAAGCCGTCCACCCGGCTTTACCCCTTCGAGATCCGGCCCGATATCGACAAGACCCGGGGCCGAATCGAATTAAAGGTGGAAACTTGCACCTTTTGCACCCTCTGCGCCAAGAAATGCCCCACGGGCGCCATCGAGATGGACCGAAAGGCTACCCCCCGGGTATTCCACCTGGACCGTTTCAAGTGCATCCTCTGCGGCGCCTGCGTGGAAGGCTGCGCCAGCAAGTCCATTACGACCGAGAACCATTGGGCCGCGCCGATGGATAAGAAGCAGATTTTGACCTGGACCCAGGCCGCCCCGCCCCCGAAACCCGCGCCTGCCGCCCCCACAGCGTAACACCAGCTCACAGCTCGCAGTTGGCAGTTCGCAGTAAAGTCTTTAAGGCTTACCTGCCATCTGCGAACTGCGAGCTGCCAACTATCTTTGAGCTGTTGACTGTCGACTTCTTCTTATGGCTAACTACCCCCATGCATGAATACTCCGTCGCCCTCAACGTCGCCGACCTTGTGCTCCAGCACAGCCAGGGCAAGCGCATTGAGAAGGTCAACCTTTCGATTGGGGACATGTCGGGGGTTTTTTACGATTCCCTGGCCATGTACCTGCAGTTGGTCTTGGAGGAAAAGGGCCACAAGGATGTGGTGCTGAACGCCCAGTTCATACCTGCGACCTTCGTCTGCGCCTGCGGGAAGGAATATACGGCCTCCAAAATGGCGGAGGCTTGTCCCGCCTGCGGGGGCTATGACCGTAAAATCACCGCAGGCAAGGACTGCCTGGTGGAAAGCATCGAAATCAACGACGAATAGACCCAAAAGTTTCACCACAGAGGCACGGAGACACAGAGAACAACAGATAGATTTCGGATGGTTTAAACAAAAAAGGTGTTTTCCCTGTGACTCTGTGTCTCTGTGGTAAAAAATTTAATGAATGGTTTTGAGGTGTTTCATGAGTGAAAAAATAGAAGTCAAAACTTCCGCCCAGAGCGTGAACAACCAGATTGCAGCAGAAAACCGCTCCTTTTTCGCAGAAAAGGGCCTGACCGTTCTCAACCTGGTCAGTTCGGCGGGGTCGGGAAAAACTTCCCTTTTGGAATCCATGGCCAAGCGCTATGGCCACGAGATGGCCGTCATTACCGGCGATATACAAATGACCTACGACGCCGACCGCATCTCGGCCGCCGGAAGCCAGGCCCTCCAAATCGAAACCCACGGCACCTGCCACCTGACCGCTCAGATGATCAAAGACCGGCTGAAGGACCTGAATTTAGAGAAGGTGAAACTACTAGTGATCGAGAACATCGGCAATCTCGTCTGCCCCTCAACTTATGATTTGGGGGAGAACATCAAGGTGGCGCTTTTGAGCGTGGCGGAAGGCGACGAGAAACCCATGAAATACCCGGCGCTATTCCTCCGGGCCAGCGCGGTGGTTTTAACCAAGGTGGATTTACTGCCGTACGTCAATTTCAACGTCGACCGCGCCCAGAAGGACTGCCAAAAACTGAACCCTCAGGTGAAGTTCTTCTCCACTTCCTGCAAGACCAGCGAGGGGATGGAAGAGTGGTTTGGTTTCCTAAAAACTCTTCAAACCAAATAATCAAAAACTTATTAGAGGGCCCCTAAAAATGAAAGAACAGTGGACCGCCGTCGATAACTATATCCAAGACAAGCTCTTGCCCGACGATCTAGTACTGGAGTCAGCGCTCAAGGCGAGCGATGCGGGAGGCCTCGACCCCATCCAGGTTTCGCCGACCCAAGGAAAATTCTTGCACCTTTTGGCGAAGGTCCAGGGTGCGCGCCGGATCCTGGAAATCGGAACCCTAGGTGGTTACAGCACCATCTGGCTCGCCCGGGCCCTTCCGCCTGGATGTAGGTTGATCACCTTGGAAATTAACCCCAAGCACGCCGAGGTCGCCCAGGCCAACATCGCTCGGGCGGGCCTGGCCGATGCCGTCGAGATAAGGCTTGGCCCAGCCTCGCAAAGCCTGGCCAGTCTGGTAACCGAAAGCGTAATCCCTTTTGACCTTATTTTTATTGATGCCAATAAAGAAAGTTACCCGGAATACCTGGCCTGGGCCCTCAAGCTATCCCGTCCAGGCAGTTTGATCTTTGTCGATAACGCCGTCCGAAAAGGTGAAATCGCCAATTCCGCCAGCACCGACCCGAGGGTCAAGGGCACTCAGGGGGCCTACGAATTATTGGCTAAGGAACCCCGAGTCAGCGCGACAGCTATCCAGACCGTGGGAAGCAAAGGTTATGACGGGTTCATCATGGCCCTGGTTCTATCCTGATCGAATCCTTTCCCTAATGGATGGGACCGGACTTACCTAATTGAACAGGCGGACCCACCTATACATATCAAGCGGGTGAGACCGTCTCCGCCAGGCCGTGGTGAAGGAAGCCCTCAAGGAGATCAAGAGGAGGAGCACCACCACCACGACCAGGGTGGACATGGCCTGTTTGGGGGTGCGGTGGGCGACCCTATGGCGCGTGTGGGGAACCTTTGATTTCCAGGCCTGGACGAGGGCCGTTTCGGTGTTTTCGAATGAGGCATCCTCAAAGCTGTTCTTGACGAAAAACCCGGCCACATCGTTGACCGCTTCCCGGAAAAGGAGGGGCTGGAGGAGGAGCAGGCTGGAAAAGCCCGCCATGGCCAGGAGGGCGATAAAGAGCCCGCGCTGGCGCAGGGCCATTTTGAAAAGGCTGGAAGGTTGGGCGGCCCGCGTCCAAATCGGCTTCCGAAGCCGGCCCCTTCGCGAATTCAGACTTCACAATGGAACTCATTTCATGTTTTGATAAACATTAACTTTTCGCAAAATCCAAAAGTAATTTGTAATCCCCTGTGTCCGCAGTCTTCAACGCACTTAAATACCGGTCGCGGGTCTTCCCCGCTGAATCGATGGAATTGTTTTCCGTCATTTCACCCCAGGTAAATGGTTTCTGGCCGTGGGTACTCATTAATAGATTGGCGGCCAGACGGGCGTGGCGGCCATTGCCGTTGGCAAAGGGGTGGATGGAAACCAGGCGGTGGTGAAACCGTACCCCGATTTCATCCCAAGAATAGGACTTGTTTTGAATCCATACCTTGGTATCTTCACAGAGATTTTTAACCTCAACGGGTATTTGTTCCGCTGAAACGCCCAGGTTTTTGACGGTGGTTCGGTATTTCCCCGCCCATTTCCAAACATCCCCCAACATTCTTTTATGTAATTCGCGAAGAAACGTGTCCGTAAGAATTTCCGCGTGCGGCCGGGCAATCGCCCAGGTCACCGCGTCCTGTATGTTCGCGTGCTCCGCGCGGTTGAGTTCCCCTTGGTTTGTGACATGCCCGGGAACCAAGCCTTCCATTTCATCCGGGTCTAACGGCGTGCTGCCCGGCGCCGGGTATTCAATCATTCGTTTCCCCATCCATTGGCTCCCAGATTCGTGGATCCCCGTCGCGTATCAGGTCCATCGTCAATTCAATGATCTTTTTGGCAGAAACTTCAGAGTGAATACCTTGGGCTTCAAGATTCATGGTCTGGTCCACGGTTTTTACGATTTTTTCAGCCATCTTCCTGGCCCGGTATTCCACGATCTCGGAGAGGGAGGCGTACCCCGGTTCGGGGACGATGGCCCAAACCAGCTGGCAGTTCATGGCCCGCGCAGCACGGTCGAGCGAACCCAAGGTGGCTTTTTTGGTGATCTCGTTGTTTTCAAATTGGTTGATGCCGGGGGCTTGGGTACCGATCTTCTTGGCCAATTGTGCCGTTGTAAGGCCAAGGGCCGTTCGAACGGTCTTTAACCATCCGTTTTGTGGCATGGCATCTCGCAACCCGAGAAATGGAACAAGTTTGGTGTCTATCATTTCCCTTTGGTTTTTTAGCTTTTTACGGTTAGTTTTCATGAATTTATATTAAGTTTTATATTAAAATAAATCAATATAAGATAATCTAAATATTATTATAAATGTCTATATATTAAGTTATACATTAATAATATTTGTTTTTGGGGTTAGATTTCACCATCTTTTAAATGTTTTGAGATTTAAAAAGGGGCTAGACGATTGTCTCCGCCCTTCGATACCGATAATAGGCCGAGCAGGCGCCCTCGGTGGAGACCATGGGGGCTCCCAGGGGATGTTCCGGGGTGCAGTTCTTCCCGAAGGCCGGGCACTGGGCGGGTTTCTTGATGCCTAAGAGGATCTTGCCGCTAATGCACTCGGTGCTTTCCTCGGCGGTGACATGGGCCACGCCGAACCTTTCTTCCGCGTCAAAGAAACGGTAGTTGTCGTTCAAGGCCCAGCCGCTCTTGGGGATTTCGCCGATTCCCCGCCACTTCTTGTTCACTACCTGAAACACTTCCTTGATCACCTTCAGAGCCTCGAGATTTCCTTCTTTAAGAACCGAGCGAGAGTATTGGTTCTCGACCTCGTGCCGCCCCTCTTCCAGCTGTTTCACGCACATATAGGTGCCCTGGAGGATATCCAACGGCTCAAAGCCGGTCACGACGATGGGAACCTTGTACTTTTCTGCAATCGGCGGGTATTGCTCCCAGCCCATGATGGTGCAGACATGGCCCGCGGCCAGGTAGCCCTGCACCCGGTTGTCGGGCGAGGAAAGGATGGCTTCCATGGCGGGGGGCACCAGCACGTGTGAGGCGAGGAGGGAGAAATTATTGAGCCCCAAGGCTTTCGCCTGCACCACCGCCATGGCGTTGGCGGGCGCGGTGGTCTCGAACCCCACGGCGAAAAAGACGACCTGCTTGTCGGGGTTCTGTTTGGCGATCTTGACCGCGTCGAGGGGGGAATAGACCAGCCTCACCTGCCCCCCATTGGCCTTGACTGAGAGCAGATCCTTATTCGATCCGGGAACGCGCATCATGTCGCCGAAGGAACAGAAGATGACCTCTGGGCGGGCGGCGATCTCCACCGCCTTGTTGATGACCTCCACCGGCGTCACGCAAACAGGGCATCCCGGGCCGTGTACCAGGGAGATTTGGGGAGGAAGCAGGTCTTCCAGCCCGTAGCGGGCGATGGAATGGGTCTGACCCCCACAGATTTCCATGATGACCCAGGGCTTGGTGGTGATTTTCTTGATGGATTCGGCGAGCTTCAGGCAGGCGGGACCGTCCCGGAACTCGTCGACGTACTTCATTGCGCGCCCTCGTTGGCCAGGGCCTTCAACTGCTGGAAATCCTCCAGGGTTAGCTTGGCTTCTGCTTCATCCAGCAAGCTGATGGCGACCCCCACGTGCACGATCACGTAATCCCCCACCTTGGCCTGGGGCAGGCAGGAAAGGGAAACCTCGCGGGCCACGCCGTCAAAATCCACCTTGCCCGTGCGGAAGAGGGGGTCTTCCCCCGTGACCGTCACGATTTTTCCCGGAATAGCTAAACACATGTAAGGCTCCTTCTGCGAATTCAGGTCCCAGTTGTGGAAATTGATTAATTCGTTTTTCAGTAATGACTTAGGCCAACGACATTTGGTAGGTCTGCAAAGCAAGCTTCAGAATTCTAAGCGCTTCCTTTTTATGGCCTTGAACAACCAGCATATTTCCTAAGAGCTCCATCGTAAAGCCCAGCAATTTTCATTAAAACGTCCCCATTGAGTAGGATTTCTCTAAATAATTGGATAGACCGACAATTCAATTATTGCGTCTTTCCGAACGCTCCATTTGAGGTAAACAAAGTATTTTTATTTTTTGTGTACAAACTAAAAGTTTCAAGACATAACTTGATCAAAAAATCTGAAACCTGCACAAATTCCGCTTGGTGAACAACAAAATACTGATATAAATCCATGGTTGTTTTCGTGGTATTTAAATACCAATTCCGAAGCTGATCACTGAACTATCAGCACTTTTTAACGTCCTAAGCCATATTCTCGGCGGACTATATATGCCTGTTTACAGGCCCAACAGTTTTTAGGATGTGGGGGATACTTATCATGTGTTTTTTGAAATTTCATTCTTAAATCCAATTTAAAGTCGCATTCAAACGTTTACTGCATGACTTATCTTAACCGGTAGTATTAATTGGATTATCTGACGGCGGTCATTTGTTCTTGAGAATTTTTCTCGCGTAGGCGGCCTGGCCAAGGGCCAAACCCCCGTCGTTGGGGGGCACCTGCTGGTGCCAATAGGGGGTGAAACCCTCTTCTTTCAGGCGCCGGATGGCGCCCTCGGCCAGATACCGGTTCTGGAAACAGCCCCCGCTTAAAAGCACCTGGGTGCAACCTTCCCGCTTGGCCGCATCCACCAGGCATTCGATGAGGGCATTATGAAATTTGCGGGAAATGATCCCGGCGGGTTCTTCGCTCCTCAAGTCCGATCAGGATCTCCTTCATCATCGGTTCCCAGTCGAGGATAAATCCAGCTCCCTGCAGAGCAATAAGGGAAAGGGATAGCGTTCCTTGGTATCGGCCCTGGAGAGCGCGAATTCCAGGCGTCATGGCCGCGTCGCCCTCGAACCGGCTCTTTTGGCATAACCCGGCCAGGGAGGAAACCGCGTCAAACAACCGCCCCATGCTGGAGGTTCGTCGGCGTGGCCGGGTTATTCAAGAGGTTGCTTGAGCACCGACAGTTCGGCGGGCTCAAAGGCCGACAACGAGGGGAATGTCGATCCAGGTGAAGATTTCGTCCCCCTCCATCTCATAGAGAATCCCCAAGGCGCAACGCCTGGGTTCTTTGGCATGCCTGGTCCCCCCCGGTCAGGGGAAAGGTCCGCTGGTGGCCCACCCGCTCATCCTTATCACCCAGCCGGAAAAATTCCCCGCCCCAGATGGTCTGGTCCTCCCCCAGGCCCGTGCCGTCCCAGGCCGCGCCGAAAGCGGCGCCGTCCACGTGGTTTTCCGCCGCGCAGGCGTAAAGATGCGCCAGGTGGTGCTGGACCTTGATGACCGGCAAAGCCCCACTCGCATCCCTTGCGGGTCGAGGGGTAATCTGGGTGCAGGTCCACCGCCACCGCTACGGGGTCCGCCTCATAAAGCTAGGAAGGTCGAGAGGGATTGCTCGAAGGCTTCCATGGAAGGCAGGGTTCCCAGGTCGCCCAAGTGCTGGCTCAAGAAAACCTTGTCGTCCTTGGCCAGGCCTACCGTGTTCTTGAGAAAGGCCCCGAAGGCCAGGACCGATTCCCCCTTTTCTTTCATTTGGACCGGAAGGGGCGCGTAACCCCGGGCCCGGCGCAAAACCTGGGGCTGGCCGCCTAACAACCGGGTAACCGAATCGTCCATGGGCCGGGCGATGGGGCGGTTGTGGACGAGGAAAAGGTCGGCCAAACCCCTCAAGCGTTCCAGCGCCTCTTTTTCCTCGTAACAAATCGGCTCTTCGGACAGGTTGCCGCTGGTGGCCACCACGGGAAAGCCCAGGTCCCGCATCAAGAGATGGTGCAGGGGGGTTGTGGGAAGCATGACGCCCAATTGGGGATTGCCCGGCGCCAACCCTTCCGCAAACCACTCAACCCCTTCCTTCTTATAGACCAACACGATGGGTGCCGCGGAGGAGAGCGAGGAGTGATTCCTCTCCCCGGGTGATACCACACAGACTTTTTTGATCTCCTCCATCGAGGGAAACATGACCGCGAAGGGTTTGGCCTCCCGGTGCTTGCGGATGCGCAAAAGATCCACCGCCTCATGATTGCGGGCGTCGCAAACCAGTTGGAACCCGCCCAGCCCTTTCAGGGCGATGATCTGGCTTTTGCGGATGGCTTCCTCCGCCAACCGAAGCGCGTCTTCTTCTTTCGCCAATACAGCCCCCGATTGGGGGTCCCAGGCTTCCAGTTGGGGGCCGCATTGGGGGCAAGCCGTGGGCTGGGCGTGGAAACGCCGGTCGGCGGGATCTTTGTATTCTTTTTTGCATTTCGGGCATAGCGCGAATGCCCTCATGGTGGTGTGGGGCCGGTCGTAGGGGAGCTTCTCGATGATGGAAAAACGGGGCCCGCAGTGGGTGCAGTTGGTGAAGGGGTAGCGGTAGCGGCGGTCGGAGGGGTTGAGGATTTCCGCCACGCAATCCGGACAGGCCGCCAGGTCAGGCAGGACGAGCACAGTCTTGTCGCCCGCTGAGTCGCTTTCCCTGATCTCAAAATGCCCATAGCCCTTGGGCGGGAAGAACTCCACCTTCAGGTCATCGATTCGGGCTTGGGCGGGCTTTTCGTCCCGCAGGCGCTTCAAAAATGGGACGAGATCGGAAGAAAGGCCCTCCACCTCCGCTTCCACCCCTGCGGCACCGTTCAGGACATAGCCCTTAAGTGAATGTTCCTTCGCCAGGCGGTACACGAAAGGGCGGAAGCCCACGCCCTGGACCACCCCGCTCACCCGCACCTTCACCCGGGACAGGGGGAGGGAGGACGGATCGCTGTTGTTTTTCGCGTTCATGGAAGATCTTATTCTTTCACCTTCTCCCCTGGAGGGAGAGGGTTCACTCTTTTACATCCTGTTCAGCCCTTAATCCACTCCAAAACCGCCTCGACCGCCTCATCCAGGGCCTGGAGGGTGACAGGGGAGAACCTTTCGGTGAAATCGAATTGGCGGGCCGGGACCCGGCAAAGGTAAAGACGGGGGGTGGAACCGTAAAGGATGCCCGAGAGCTCGAGCAGGGCTTCGGGTGAAAGGTGGTGGGTGGAGGCGGAGGCATTCGCTTTCGGGTCTATTTTTTCCACAAGTACCCTGTCACCCTGTGGGTCGGCATCGACAAGGAGGACCCGCTCAAAAGAGCCCCATTCCTCGGCCAGTTCCAGGTTGAGCTGCTGGGCGGTGCGTGTTTCCACGCCCGGGATCTCGCGTTTTTCCAGCCTGCGGGCCACTTCCCAGCCTGCCCCGTCGTCGCCCCGGGTGGGGTTGCCGTAACCCAAAACCAGAATCATTTAAATTCCAATCTGTAACCACAGATTGCTTCGCAATCACAGAGGCACAGTAAAAAAGGAATATTTTAGGTTTAAAAAATCCAAAAGCCTTAACCGTGTCTCTGTGGCCCCAAAGGGGCCCGTGGTGAAAACTTTTTTATCTTTGAGATTCTTAATCCCTCTCCACGCTCCGGACCAGGTTCCCTCGGTGGTCGTGGATTTTCAAGACCATGGGCATCGATCCCAGGGCGTGGGTGGAGCAGGAAAGGCAGGGATCGTAACAGCGGATGGCCGCCTCGACCCGGTTCAGCGCCCCTTCCTTCACGTCCGCCCCCTGGATGTACTGGCGGGCCACTTCCAGGACCGACTTGTTCATGGAGGGATTGTTTTGCCCCGTGGCGATGAGAAGGTTCACCTTCAGGAGGGCGCCCGCGGCGTCCACCTTGTAATGATGGAAGAGCGTGCCCCTCGGGGCCTCGCAGCAGCCGACGCCCTCCAGCTGGTTGCGGGAGGCCACCACGTGGACATCGGTGGAAAGGATTTCCTTGTCGGTGAGAAGCCGCTCGATTTCCTCGACGCAGGAGAGGGTCTCAATAAGCCTGGCGTAGTGGTAGAAGAAGGTGCCGTTGACCGCCCGGCCCTTGCCCAGGGCCTTGAAGGCCTCGAACTCCACCTGTGCCTTGGGGGTTTTCATTTTGGACGCCACGTTCAGACGCGAAAGCGGCCCCACCCGGTAGACGCCCTCCGGATAGCCCATGGGCTTGTAGTAGGGGTACTTGAGGTATGAGAAATCCACCGGCATCTCGGCGATGTAGGCTAGGTAATCGGCCGGGTTCACCTGGTCGATCACGATCTTGCCGTCCGGCCCCACCCAGCGCAGTTTGCCGTCGTAAAGCTCGTGGGAACCGTCGGCCGTGACCAGTCCCATGTGCAGGGTGTCGCTGGGCGCGAAGCTTTCCACCTCTTCCCGATGGGACGCCATGTAGTCCTTGAGCAATTTCAGGCCGATCTGGGAGGTTTCCAAGGCCTCGGGAATCCACTTGAGGAGGGTTTCCCGGCTCTCGGGCCTCATGGGATTGGTCATGCCCCCGGCGATGACCCCGTCGGTGTGGATCTTCTTACCTGTCAGGTGCTGGGAAATTTCCTGTCCGAACTTGCGAAGCCGGATGCCCTTCCTGGCCACATCGGGAAACTTGGCGGCCAGGCCCACCACGTTGCGCAGGGCCGGGTCCGAATCCCACCCCAGCAAGAAGTCGGGGGCGGAAAGGTAGAAGAAGGAAAGCGCGTGCGAGGACAACTGCTGGCCCAGCTGGATCAAGCGGCGCAGCTTGACCGCCGCCTCGGGAATGGCCACCCGCTGGATGGAGTCGCAGGCCTTGGCGCTGGCGATGGAATGGGATACCGGGCAGATGCCGCAGATGCGCGGAGTGATGACGGGCATCTCGGTGTAGAGGCGCCCCTCGCAGAATTTCTCGAAGCCTCGGAATTCGTCCACATGAAACTGGGCGTCGGAAACTCCGCCCTTGTCGTCGAGAAAGAGGGAGATTTTCGCGTGGCCCTCAATGCGGGTCACGGGGTTGATCTTGATGATCTTGTTCTCAGCCATATGCGGCCTTCCTTTCGTTGGGGAGGTCGGGCACCTTGTCGGTGAGGAGCGCGGAAAGGACCTCGAAAATCAGGTCCGCGTCGGGGGGACAGCCGGGCAGGTAATAATCCACCTTCACCACCTGGTGCAGGGGCATCACCTTGGGGAGCAGGGGCGAAACCCCCAGGCCGTCGCCCGGGGGAAGCTTGCCGGGGACGTTCGATTCGGCCTCCACATAAGCCCGCTTGAGACACACGTCGGTGCCGACCTGGTTGCGCAGGGAGGGCACGTTGGAAGTCACGGCGCAATCGCCGAAGGCCACCAGAACCTTGCAGTTTTCCCGGATATGCTTGATCTCCGCCAGGTGTTCCTCGCTGGAAACGGCGCCTTCCACCAGCGCGATGTCCACGGGGGGAAAATCCTTCCCGTCCACCACCGGGCTCTTCACGATGTCGGCCAGTTTCACTACTTCCAGGAGCCGCTCGTCGATGTCCAAAAGGGACATGTGGCAGCCCGAGCATCCGCCCAGCCAGACCGTTCCGATCTTTTTCTTGCTCATAGCTCTTTCCTCTTTTCGACCAGTTCGGTGACCAGGTTGGGGAACCGAAGCAACTTGCCCTGCGAGGCTTCCTTGGGCCAGATGGCGCCCACCGGGCAGATCATGCTGCATTTGCCGCACCAGGTGCAGGCGCTGGTGGAGCCCCAGGGGTCGTGGAATCCCGCGACAATGCGCGAATCGGCCCCCCGCCCCATGACGTCCCATACGTGGGCGCCCTCCACCTCGTCGCAGACCCTGACGCATCGGGTGCACATCACGCACCGGTTGTGGTCAATGACGAAGCGGTTGTGGGAAAGGTCGATTTCCGCCTTGGGCTGGAGGTAGGGGAACCGCACGTGCTCCATGCCGACCGATTTAGCCAGGTCCTGGAGTTCGCAGTTGTTGTTGGCCACGCAGATGGCGCAGATGTGGTTGCGCTCGGAGAAGAAAAGCTCCACGATCATCTTGCGGTATTTCTGGAGCTTCTCCGTGTTCGTGTGCACCTTCTGGTTGGGATGAACCTGGGTCACACAGGTGGGCAGGAGCTTGTTGACTCCTTCCACCTCCACCAGGCAGAGGCGGCAGGCGCCCACCTCGGAGAGCCCGTCGAAATGGCAGAGGGTCGGGATGAAGATGTCGTTCTTGCGGCAGGCTTCCAGCAATGTCTGCCCCGGATAGGCCTGGACCTCGCGGCCGTCGATGGTGAGGGTGAATGGCTCGGCCATTAGCGCACCTCCGCGGGCGACGGGAGCGAAGTTGCAGACCCCCGCCGGACAGCGTTTTTCTTTTACGTGCGCCTCATATTCATCCCGGAAGTACCGCAGGGTCGAGAGAAGCGGGTTCGGGGCGCTTTGGCCCAGACCGCAAAGACTGGTTTCCCGAACCATGGGCGCCAGGGATTCCAGGAGCTCCAGGTCGTACTCGGTGGCGGTGCCCTTGCAGATCTTGGTCAGAAGGTCGTACATCTGCTTGGTGCCCACCCGGCAGGGCACGCACTTGCCACACGATTCGTCCATGCAGAATTCCATGAAGAACCGCGCCACGTCGGGCATGCAGGAACCCTCGTCCATGACGATCAGCCCGCCGGACCCCATGATGGAGCCCAGCTTCTGGAGCGCGTCGTAATCGAGCGGGGTATCGAGATGCTGTTCGGGGATGCAGCCACCCGAGGGACCGCCCGTCTGGGCGGCCTTGAACTTCTTTCCGTTGGGGATGCCCCCGCCGATGTCGAAAATGACCTGCCGCAGAGTGGTGCCGATGGGCACCTCCACCAGGCCAGTGTTCTGGATGCAGCCCGAGAGGGCGAAAACCTTGGTGCCCGTGCTCTTGGGGGTGCCGATGCCCGCATACCATTCCCCGCCCCTTTCCACGATGGGGGGAATATTGGCGAAGGTTTCCACGTTATTGATGATGGTGGGCATGCCCCAGAGCCCTTTTTCCGCCGGGTAGGGCGGCCGGGGATGGGGGGTTCCCCTCTAGCCCTCAATGGAGGCCAGGAGGGCGGTTTCCTCGCCGCAGACGAAAGCGCCGGCCCCGATTCGGATTTCCACATCAAAGGAGAAGCTGGTTTCCAGGATGTTCTTGCCCACCAGGCCCAGTTTTTTGGCCTTCTGGATGGCGGTTCCGAAACGCTGGATGGCCAGGGGATATTCGCCCCGGATATAGGCGAAACCCCGGTTGGCGCCGATGGCGTAGCCCCCTAAGATCATGCCCTCCAGCACCCGGTGGGGGTCGCTTTCCAAGACCGAGCGGTCCATAAAGGCGCCCGGATCGCCCTCATCGCCGTTGCATACCAGGTATTTCTGCTCTCCCACGTATTTGTACGACATCTCCCATTTGTTGCCGGTGGGGAAACCGGCCCCTCCCCGGCCCCTGAGGCCGCTTTGCTTGACCTCGCCGATGACCTCCTCGGGAGTCATCTGGGTCAGGGCCTTTTGCAGGGCCTTGTAGCCCCCGATGGCGATGTAATCTTCGATACTGTCGGGGTCGATCTTCGAGCAGTTTTCCAGGACGATCATTTGCTGGTTCTTGTAGAAGGAATGCTCGCTGGATTTCATCGTGGGCGAGGCGTCGGTGTCGGAAAAGATCACCATGTGGGGTACGGGCTTATGGTTCTTCACGTGGTCGGCGAGGATGGGTTTGAGGTTTTCAGCCGTGACCTTCTGGTAGATCACGTCGTCGGCCTCGATTTCACCAGCGGACCCTTGGCGCAGGCGCCCATGCATCCCACCGCTTTCACTTCCACCCCCGAGCCAGGGTTCAGGTGGCGGACTTCCTCTTTCATCTTCTCGAGCACCTTCTGGGCGCCCGAGGAAATACAGCTGCCCCCCATGCAAACGCAGACCTTCTTGGTCTGAGGGCGCTCTCGGCGTGCAGCTTCTCGCGCAGGTTGTAGAGGGCGTGGTTTTTCATATCTCGGCCCCCAGTCTTTCCTGGATCTTGGCGACAATTTCCGTCGGGATTCACCCGGGGAAGCACCTCGCCGTCATAGACCACCGCGGGGGCCAGCCCGCAGGAACCGATGCATCGCGCGGTCTGAAGCCCCAGCTTGTTGTCCTTGGTGACGTCGCCCGGCTTGATGTGGAAACCCTTGTCCATCTCCTCCAGAAAGGCATGGGCGCCCTTCACGTAGCAGGCCGTTCCCGTGCAAACCACGCAGCTATGCTCACCCCGAGGCTTAAGGGTGAAGAAATGGTAGAAGGTCACGACCCCGTAGACGCGGGAGGCGGGAAGGCGCAGTTCCTTGGCGATGAGCTCGATGACGGGCTTCGGCAGGTAGCCGAAAAGTTCCTGGACCGAGTGGAGCACCTGGATGAGGGCGTCGTGCCTTTTGCCGTGGGTATTCATGATGGTTATGATCCGCCGGACCCTCGGGTCGTTTTTGGGGATGGCCGGGGCGGCCGGCGGCGGATTCAGGGAAGACATGGTTTTTCTCCAATCCAATCTAGAGCTTTACGCACATGCAAATTACAGGGCCTGGACGAAAAAATTTATGATACCACTCATAAAAAATATTCTAAATGAAGGATCTCCCACTAAACGATAAGGGCGAGCCAAAACAACCCTCAAGTCAAGAATCGAACCCTGTCCCGGGAGTATCCACAAACCGAAGGGAAGAACTTAGGCAAATACAAATGCGCTCTTTCCCAATTCGAGTAAGTGACCCTTATTCCCGCCCGCAGAAAATTTTCGGGCTTCCTTGATTCATCAAAATCTTTTTCCCCCGCCGAAATATTTATCATCCCCTTTGGGTTGCCTCAGCCCATTTGCTAAATAACATTTTCATGAATGGGGGGCCTGGCACCAGCTATTGGAACACAAAAACCTTACCCGGATTGCATAAGTGTTCAAGATTTGTATGACATGGCTCATAGGATTAAAACTATGAGTTCGCTCATACGATTTTCGACAAGAGCGGTCCATAAACTGTCATCGAGTGATTCGTCTTTACATCTTGTCCGGTTCCTTGGAGGACCCAATGACCGTCAAGCAACTTGATCCCGGATATCTCAATGGTTGGCTGGAAGGCCTGCTCCTCAACCAAACTCTCGTCGCGCCCGTTGAGAAAAACGGGCATTTCGCCTTCGAGGCCGTCAGTCGCGTGAGCGACATCCGCCTCGATTACGACGTGACCACGCTCCCCCCAAGAAATTCCTTCTGCCGCCCAAGGAAGTGCTGGTGACCTTCCACAACGGCGTCCCATTACCAGAGTGTCTTCCAGGCCGATCCTTTCATTCTCTTCGGCGTGCATCCCTACGACGTGCTGGCCATCTCGCAGATGGACCAGGTTTTCAGCGGAAACCAGAAGGATGAGCACTACCTGGCCCGACGGGCGCAGTGTTCCATCGTGGCGCTGGACCCGCTCACCATCTCCCCCAACAATTTTTCCGCCTGCATGAACGCCGGGATGGTGAAGGAAGGCTGGGACGTGCTGCTTTCCAAGGTCGGGGACGTTTTTCTCGCCGAGGCCAAGACCGAAAAGGGCCTGGCCCTGATGCGCTATCTCGCGCCCACGCCCGCGGCCACGCCCGAGCAATTGGCGGCCCGTGAAAAGATGTGGGAGGCCAACCTGCAAACCCAGCAAAAGCACAAGCTCAAATGCGCCGCCGAGGACCTGCCCGACCTTTTGGGCCGCAATTACGACCATCCCCTTTGGCAGGAAAGGGCGAACCTCTGCTTTTCCTGCGGGGCCTGCAACATCGTCTGCCCCACCTGCTACTGCTTCGACGTGCAGGACGACGTGGACTGGAGCCTGAATTGCGGGACCCGCTGCCGGTCCTGGGACGGCTGCCTCTTGCGGGACTTCGCCACCGTGGCGGGGGGGCATAATTTCCGCAACCGTTCGGCGGAACGTTTCCGCCACCGTTTTTACCGGAAAGCGAAGTATATGCCTGAAAAAATGGGCGAACTGACCTGCGTGGGCTGCGGCCGATGTGTCAGCGCCTGCGTAGCGAAGATCTCGAATCCGGTCGAAGTCTACAACAAACTTTGGGGGGAATAACCATGGCCACCACCGCCGAGCAAAAACAGGAAACCCTGACGCCGCACGATATTTACCTGCCCCAACCCGCCACCCTGACGCGGGTGGAAACCATGACCGCGGTCGACTCCTTTTTCGAGGTCCGCATGGACTCCGGGGCCGACCTGGGCCATATGCCCGGCCAATTCGTGGAGGTCTCCGTGACCGGCGTCGGCGAGGCGCCCATCTCGATCTCCTCCTCCCCGACCCGGCCCGGGACCTTTCAGATGGTGATCCGCCGCATCGGAAACGTCACCCAGGCGCTGCACCGCAAGAAAGCGGGGGATAAGATCGGCATCCGGGGACCTTTCGGCACGGTGTTTCCCGTGGACACCGACATGAGGGGCAAGAACGTCCTCTTCGTCGGGGGCGGGATCGGGCTGGTGCCCCTGCGCTCCGCCATCCAGTACGTCCTGGACCGCCGGAAGGATTACGGCCGGGTGATCATCCTGTCCGGGACCCGGTCCCCCGCGGACCGCCTCTTCCTGGAGGACCTGGAGGAATGGAAAAAACAACCCGACGTGATGGTCCTGGAAACAGTGGACCAGGCTTCCCCCGACTGGAAAGGCCATGTGGGAGTGATCACTTCCCTCTTCCCCATGGTCAAGCTCACCGGAGGGCCCTGGGCCTCCGTGATCTGCGGACCCCCGATCATGTACAAGTTCGTCA
This sequence comes from candidate division FCPU426 bacterium, assembly GCA_963771075.1. Classification (GTDB taxonomy): domain Bacteria; phylum Oederibacteriota; class Muellerivitia; order Muellerivitales; family Muellerivitaceae; genus CAVTWJ01. The sequence goes on from CAVYSE010000028.1 coordinate 379,140, forward strand.
TCAAGGAATTGAGGCACCTGCAGGTTCCCAACCAGAACATTTTCGTTTCCCTGGAGCGGCGAATGAAATGCGGGGTCGGCAAGTGCGGCCACTGCCAGATCAACGGACTCTACGTCTGCCAGGACGGGCCGGTATTCCGCTACAAGGAACTTTTTGACCTTCAGGAGGCCCTCTAATGGCTAAACCCAAAGTCGCCATATTCGATTTCGCCTGCTGCGAGGGTTGCCAGCTGCAGGTGGTCAACATGGAGGAGGCCCTGCTGGACCTCCTCAACGTGGTGGACGTGGTGGAATGGCGCGAGGCCATGAGCGAGCAAAGCGAGGTCTTCGATATCGCCCTCATCGAGGGTTCCATCACCCGCGCCCAGGACGAGGAAAAACTGCAGCGCATCCGGAAGAAGGCCGGCATCCTGGTCTCGCTCGGCGCCTGCGCCGTCTCCGGAGGCGTCCTGAACCTCAAAAACCAGCGCTCCAACGAGGATGCGGGCCAGGCCGTTTACGGCGACCGTTTCCACATGCCCCACTTGCAGACCGAGAGCGTCAAGGCGGTGAAGGACGTGGTGAAGGTGGATTACGAAATCCGGGGCTGTCCCATCGACCGGAAGGAATTCAGCTACATCGTGCGGTGCCTGGCCCTGGGCCGGGAACCCTATGTTCCCAGCTATCCGGTCTGCGTGGAATGCCGCATCCGGGAAAACAGCTGCCTCTGGGAAAAAGGCGAGATCTGCCTGGGCCCCCTGAGCCGGGCCGGTTGCGACTCCAACTGTCCCAGCAAGGGCGCCCCCTGCGTGGGGTGCCGGGGTTTTTCCGAGGACGCCAACCCGGCGGCCATGAGCACCATCCTGAACCTTTACGGGAAAAAACCGCAAGACCTGGAAAGCCGCCTCGCCCTTTTCCTGAAACCCACCAAGGAGGCCGTCCATGCCTAAGAACGTCAAGATCGATGTCCATCACGTCACCCGGATTGAGGGCCACGGCAACCTAGTGGTTCGGGCCGCGGACGGGAAGGTGGAAAAGGCCGAATGGCAGGTGCCCGAGGCCCCGCGATTCTTCGAATCCTTTGTGCGGGGTCGCAAGTGGGACGAGGTGCAGGGCGTGGTCTCGCGCATTTGCGGCATCTGCTCCATCAGCCACTCGCTGGCGGCCATCAAGGCCGTGGAAAACGCCTTCAAGATCCAGCTGACCGAGGAACTGAACCAGCTTCGCACCCTCACCCACTATTCGGAAATGCTTCAGAGCCACGTGTTGCACGTGGGTTACCTGATCGCGCCGGACCTTCTGGGCGTGAAATCGGTGGTGCCCCTGGTGGAGACCCACCTGGCCGTGGTGAAAAAGATCGTGGCCCTTCACCGGGCCGCCAATGAGTGGTCGGACCTCTTGGCGGGCCGAACCACCCATCCCATCACCCTGGTGCCGGGAGGCTTTACCCGCATCCCCACCCAGCGCGAGTTCCGCGACCTGCACAAGCGCCTCAGCGACCTGGTTCCCCTGGCCCAGGAAGTGGCCGAGGTGGTCCTGTCCCTCGCCGACAAACTGCCCGGCTTCACGCGGGAGACCGAGTATGTGGCCCTGAAAAAACCCGGAATCTACGCCTTCTATGAGGGCGAGATCGCCTCCTCCGACCTGGGGGAGGTCACGAGCGTGAACCAGTTCGAGAAGGTGGTGAACGAGTACGTCACGCCCCAATCCACGGCCAAGTGGGCCCGCTGGCACCGAGACTCCTACGCGGTGGGGGCCCTCGCCCGCTATAACCTGAACCGGGAGGAGCTATCGCCCCTGGCCAAGAAATGGGCCCAGATGTTCGGCCTGGGGGAAAAGGTGATCAACCCCTATTTGAACTCGGTGGTCCAGCTGGTGGAATGCGCCCATGTGCTGGAGCATTCCCTCTCGATGTTGGAAGGGATGATGACGAACCCGCCCAAAACTGCGAAGGTGGAATTTCAGGTGAGAGCGGGCAACGGCGCCGCCGCGGTGGAGGCCCCGAGGGGCATCCTGTTCCACCGCTACCAGTTCAACGAGGACGGGGTTTGCACCGCCGCCAACCTGTGCATTCCGACCAACCAGAACCACGGGAACCTGCAGAAAGACGTGGAAGCCCTGGTCCCTTCCATCCTCAACCTGAGTCAGAACGACATCCAGAAGTACCTGGAGATGCTGGTCCGCTCCTATGATCCCTGCGTGTCCTGTTCGACCCATTACCTGGACGTCAAGTTCGTTTAACGCCTGTCCGGGCGCCGGTTTCCCTATAATCTTCCCATGGAAAACCGGCGCTCCCAACCCGATGCGATCGTGGCCCTCGGCAACCCCTTCATGGGGGATGAGGGTATCGGCCCCTTTTTGTTGGACCGTTTACGCAAGGATTCCCGACTGCCCTCCCAAGTAGACCTGATCGACACGACCGGCAATATCCTGACCGCTCTTCACGCCCTTTCCGACCGCCGCAAGGTCATGTTTTTGGACTGCGCCCTCATGGGTTTAAAACCCGGAGATTTCCGCCTTTTTCACCCTTCCCAAGCGCAAACCGAAAAGAACCTGCCCGGGCTTTCCCTGCACGAGGGGGACCTTTTGGGGATGCTGCGAACCTCCGGGCTTTTGGGCGAATCGGCGGAAGAAGTGCTGATCTTTGGCGTCGAACCCGAAAGGGTGGAGCCGAAACAAGGCCTCTCGGCAACCCTTTCTTCCCGGCTGGACCAGTATCTCTCGGAAATTTTGAGGGAATTCAAAAACCAGGTTTGATTTTTCCGTTCTCTGTTCTGGTCCAAAATCGGTTGACCTCCACATGTAAAGAACCCGGAATTCCGGGGGCATGGTTTCCTTCGGGATGAACGTTTTCTGAAAACGTTCAACTCTCCGCGATTGGGAAAACGTTAGGCCCAAAAAAAGGCAGTTCCCCCTTTCTCCTCCTCCCTCCCGGTGCTAATTTGAACTTGGGGGATCCCTCCCCTCCTTTCCCAAAACAATTTTCCAACCGCTTGAAATACGGAATCTTTTCACTTCCCGGAGGTTTCCATGCCCAAACATCAAGTGGTTCCCTTGCCCTCGGATCATCTCGACCAGCTGCCGCTCTTGGGCCATGATTTAAAAACGGCCTTGAGCTACGCTTCTTTTTATTCCGTCGAGAGTCCGTTCGTCTCGCAGTCCATCCAAAAATTCCACAAATCCCTGACGCGGTTGATCGAAAAGATCGGTCCCCTTTTCATTTGGCGCAGGGATTCGAAACTTTATTTGAACGGCACCGAATGGACCGACATGTTCGATTTCACGGAGACCCTGGAGAACAAGGGTATGGACGGGATCGAAGTCCAGGCCCACCTCTCGGTGGGGGAACTGACCCTCTGGCTGAAATGGGCCACCTTTCCGGTGGCGAAACCCAACCCGGAGTTGAGGGCCCATTGCCCCCATTTGCGCTTCCTGGATAAGGAAGAAACTGAGACCTTTGAGTTGCCTTCCCCGTCCCTCGGGGAAGAGGTTCTGGTGGACGATTCCCCCGAGGTTCCGGAATCCGTGGTCCCCTCAGCGGCTGAAAAGACTCCGGGAACGAAAGCGGCCCAGGCGGGGAAGAAACCCGAACCATCTCGCCCGGCACTTGGAACACCCAAGGAATTAAATACTCCCCTACCACAAGAAACTCCGGCCCGGGAAACCCTTTTAAGTTTCCTGGCGGAGGCATGGCAACACGCCCAGCTCCAACGCCGATTGGTGGGAACCAGCGCGGAATCGGCGACCCTGACCCAATCCTTTGAGAAACTTTTCGGCAGGCTCTTGGACCGCATCGAAAATAACGGGCCCGAGTTCGAGCATATCGCTCGGTGGTTCAAGGCCAACGAAGGCGACCTGATGGACAGGAACTCCTCGGAAGCTATGGTTCCGCTGATGGAAACGGCGGTTGAACATGACTGGACCTCCGTTCTCTTTGATCCCTCCACAGCGGGCTTGGTGAACGACTGCCTGGCCCATTGGGGAGCCACCGGCAAATCCGGTCTGGTTGAGAAAACCGTAACACGCCTGGCGGAGGGCCTGACCGGAGACCGCTATGAGCGGGAACTGGCCCTGACCCATTTGATGGACGCTCGCCCCTGGGTGCACCGCCGTGAGCTGGTGGATAGGGTGCTGGAGAATCTCAACCTTCTGTTGGCCAACGAGACCTCCCCTTCCCTCTATCAAAGCGGCTTACTCCTGGCGTGGGACCTGGTGGAGCCGGCCCTCCAAACCACCAACGAGTCGCACGTGCTGAACCTCCTGGCAACCCTTCATTTCCACGCCGATGAGGACAACTCCGCCTTTCCCGACCGCAACCGAATCGCCCGCCATTGGCTCTTTGAGCGGTCCAACGCCGAGCTCGTGAGGAAGCTGGCGGGCTGCGCTTTCCATGCCGGACAATTGAGGCACTTTCCGCTTTTGGGGGAAATGGCCGCTCCCCTGCTCCTGCAGGATTTTGTCCAAGCCCCGCCAGAGGAAAAGCCCAACCTGATTCCGATCCTCTCCGAATTGCGTGAGCCGGTCCAATCCGTTTTGGCCGAGCAATTGGCGGAAATGAATGAGGAAGAGGAAGTAAAATCCCTTTTCCCCCTTCTACGCGTCTCGGGTTTCGACCCCTCCCTGGGCCTTCTCTTGGCGGGTTGGCTCTCCCGGGGAAGCCATGACCTCAAGTTGAGGTTGCTGGCCCTGATCGAGGAATTGAAAGACCCCATTTCCGGGTTGGCCCTCCGCCTGGCTTTGTTCGACGATTCGGAGGAAATCGCGGCGCGGGCGGCACGGGTAGCGGGACGGATCGGCTACCAGGCGGCGCTTCCGGTGCTGTTCAAGGCGGCTAAGCTTCGGGAAGGGCGCTTCCCCAACAACGATCAATACTTGATCGCGGTCTGCCAGGCCCTGGGTGAACTCCGGGCCCCCGATAGCTTGAACTTGTTGGAGGATTTCGCGCGGAAAAAACCCCTTCTCCGGGGCAAGAATTATTCCCTGAAGGTGCGTTTGGCGGCTATCGACGCCCTGATCCGGCTCCAGAAACCCGAGGCTTGGGAATTCGTGGAAACGCTGATGGAGGAAAAAAACCCGGCCCTTCAGGAAGCCTTGGAGATGCTGATCCAAGAGCAGACGCCGAACATTTGATTATTTTATAAAAAGCGGTGTCAACCCTCAAAACAGTGAGAGTTGATCCTGGGAAATAAAGGACGATTTCCGACGCCTGGCTTTCAGGACCGCCTCTCCAAAAACGGGAGTGGCGTTCGGGGAGGGTAAGCTAGCGGCCGCTTCCGATGCCACGGCGGGCGGCAACTCCCGCACCAGGGGGGAAGCCGGTGTATCGGAGGCATTCCCTTCTTTTTGGCGCCTTTTGTTCTCCACGAAAGCCTGCCCGTCCGCGCAAAGGGTCAGATATTCGCACCATCCGCAAAGAGCGCTGGTCTTGGTCGGATAATCCTGGGTCTTCTCGATGGTTTTGATCTTGCTGATGTATTTTTGCTTGAGCCATTCGATTTCCTTGGCATTGCGCTCCCCCACCACCTGGTCCTTCTCGAAGGCCACGAAATGCCAGATGTGCTTGATCTTTTCCTTCGTCCCGTAGCGGGGATGCTGGATTAGGCCGATCTGGTAGAGGGCCAATTGGTCCTCGTTCTTCACGTCTTCCTCGCTCATTTTCCGGGAGCTGGTCTTGTAGTCGTGGATCCAAAGCACATTATCCTCGTCCCGGCCCAGCCGGTCGATAAAACCCTGCATGCGGTATTGTTTTTGGGTATCCAGGTCAAAGGTGACCTTCATCTCGATGGCTTCCGTCTTGTCCTGGTCGAAGGGATGGTATTGGTGGTAATAATTTTCCAGGTAGAGCTGGCCCTTTTGGAAGTAATCCTCCATCGTTTCCCCGGGACGGACGATCCTTAGGGGGCTTTCGAAGTTTTTTTGTTTTTGTTTCTCGATGGCCGCCCGATATTCGTTTTGCCAGTGTTGCTTGAAGTAATCCATCAGCTCATTGACCGTGGGCACCCGCTCGGGGATCTGGTGATAGAGGTATTCCATGGTTTCGTGGAACCGGGAACCCAAAAACAGTTCCACCCCCTCCGAGACCGGGGAGGGCAGCTTGAGGATGTAGCGGTATTGGAATTGCGCGGGGCAGGTAAAGTAAGTGTTGATGCGGGAATAGGAATAAACCGTCATGACCGGATTATAACGGTCCAATCCCAAATTGTCGAACGCCGAACTTTTCGAATGCCTAATTCAGGCGATGGACCAGGTGGCAGATCCCATCGGTGAGATACAATTCCAGCCGAGCCTTCCGGTCCTGCCAAACATAGGTCCTTCCTCCCCATCTTTGTTGGAAGCCCGGATTGCCCAGTTTCTGGGTCCACAGGGCCAACAGCTCCTTTTCCTTGGAGTCGGTCATGCTGGAATGGAACCGCCACTCGATCCGAACAAGGGTTTTAGTCTTCACGTTGAAAAAGAAATAAAATCCCATGACCGAGGGGTCCCGGCTCACCCCGCGGTAAACCAGTTCCGACTCGTTGCTCATGGTTTGATCCAGCTGAAGGGGTTTGGTGGAAAAGAGAAACCAGTCGGTCTTGACATCATCAAGCCGGGCGCAAAGGGTCAAGTCCTCGGCCACCTGTAATTTCGAAAGACCCCGATCCTGCAGGCTGCAGGCTGAAACCAGCAATAGGACCCCAAAGATCCCATACCAGCGTAATAAGGAAAGCATGGACGACCCCCGCCCCCTAGCATAAATCCAACAAGGCTTTTTTTCTAATCACGCCTTTGTTAAAGTCGGGAATCCTTTCATATCCTTTATCCGGAGCCTTTCATGCCCCTGCTGAATCCCGCCTCCCTGCCACACGATTTTCCGCGTGTTTTCGTCCCTCCCCAAGCGGATTTGGGGGATTGGCTCACAGTGGAAAAACTATTCGCCTCGCTGGAACATCGGCCCCTTTCCTCCCGACAAGACCTAGAACGCTGGATGAAGGATCTGGGGGAATTCGAGGATACACTGGATGAAGAAGGTTCCCTACGCTATATCCGCATGACCTGCGCCACGGACGACCCCCAGACCGAGCAGGCCTACCTGGACTTTCTCCAGAATGTTTCCGAACCCAGCAAATCCAGGTTTTTTGCCTTGCTCAAGAAATATTGGGAGTGCCCCTACCGCGCCAAGTTGCCTCCGGAAAATTTCAAGCTTTTTGACCGTTCGGTCGAGAACCAGCTTGCCCTCTACCGCGAGGAGAATATCCCGCTGGAAACCGAGGTGGAGAAGCTTTCCCAGCAATACCAAAAACTAAGCGGCACCCTGACAGTGAATTATGAGGGAAAGGAGCAGACCCTCCAGCAAATGGGGCGCTACCAGGAAACGACGGACCGGGCCAAACGGGAGGAAACCTGGCGCCTGACCGCTGAAAGGCGCTTGAAGGAGAAAGACGCCTTCGAGGAACTCTTCGACCAGATGCTTCGAGCGAGGATAAGGATCGGCCAGAACGCCGGTTTCGGCAATTACCGCGATTACGCATTCCGTCGGAAGGAACGGTTCGACTATTCGCCCGCCGATTGCGAGGCTTTCCACGAGAGCGCCGAAAAGGCCATCAAGCCGTTGGTGCACAAAATCCAGCGTAAACGGGCCGAAAAGATGGGGTTGGATCAGCTAAGGCCGTGGGACCTTTCCGTTGATCCGGAAGGCAAGCCGCCCCTCAAACCCTTCGAGAAGATGGAAACGCTCGCCGAATCGTGTGAAAGAATCCTCAGACAGGTGGATCCCGAATTTGGGGACCAGTTCAAGACCATGCGCGACCTAGGCCTGCTGGACCTGGAATCACGCAAGGGCAAGGCCCCCGGCGGATACAACACCACCCTTTCCGAGTCCCGACTTCCCTTTATCTTCATGAACGCGGTGGGGATGGACAATGACGTGCGAACCCTTCTGCATGAGGGAGGGCACGCCATGCATGGTTACGCCTCCCGCATGATCCTCTTCTCACCCTACCGCCACGCGCCCATGGAATTCTGCGAGGTGGCCTCCATGAGTATGGAATTGATGGCGGACCCCTTCCTGGGAGAGGTCTACCCCGACCCGAGGGACGCGGCACGGTCCATCCGCCGCCATTTGGAGGACGTCATCCTCCTCTTGCCTTGGATCGCCACCATCGATGCCTTCCAGCACTGGATCTACACCCATCCGGGACACGGCCGGGAAGAAAGGTCCGCCTTTTGGGTTTCCATACGTCGAAGGCTGGGCGGGATGGAGAATTGGACCGGACTGGAGGAGATCCAGTCTTCCCTCTGGCACCGCCAGCTGCATATCTTTGAGTATCCCTTCTATTACATCGAATACGGCATCGCCCAGTTGGGAGCGCTCCAGGTCTGGAAGAATTTCAGGAAGGACCGGAAAGAGGGGGTCCGTCTTTATAAACAGGGCCTGGCGGTGGGAGGCAGCCAAACCTTACCCGAGATATTCAATTCCGCCGGGATCCGCTTCGATTTCAGTTCGAGGATGATCCAACCATTGATGGAAGAAGTAGAACAGGAACTGGAGCGGTTGGAAAAGGTTAATTGAATTTCCAGGAGAGGTTCAGTTGACCAGGACCCGCCGAGAGTGAAACATCCTTGGGGGCGTAGACCACCGCGTTGCCGATGAGGATGCCGAAAGTCGCGCCCGCGAATACATCGGAAAGGTAATGATAGTAGCCTTCCACCCGGGCCAAGCCCTCCAGGGTCCCCAAGAGATAGGCCGTGGCGCCCGCTTCCCATCCCCAATATTTCGTGACTACCGGCGCGAAACAAAAGGACGTGATGGAATGGCCCGATGGAAAAGAATAGGTGTTCCCCCCGCTGGGGCGCACCCTCTGGATGGTATATTTGAATCCTGCGGCAACCACCGCGTCCAAAGCCAAGGCTTCCATGGTGTCCCTTCCGAATTCCTGTAGCCTTAAATCGTCAGTCAAGGCTCCCAAACCCCACCCCCCCAAGCCCAAGCCCCCCTCGACCCAGCCCTCCCCGTAAAAATCGCCGAAATCAAAGAGGGGCTGGATATTCCAGTTTTGGAGGTCCGAGGCCAGGCTATTTTGGCCGTCCAGGGTGGCCCAGTCCACGGCAGTGGCCACGCTGCCGACGGCAAGGGGGGCTATGTTTTCGGTGATAAAGAAATGGGGAAGATCATCGAGAATTTTGGAGGGAAAATGAACCAGACTCACATCGGAATCAGGGGAAAGGGAATTTTCATCCGCCAGGGCTATTCCCCCGCTTAAACATTCCGCGAACAGGATGAGGATAAAAATGAATCGAACAAGGCCTTTTAACAAACCTCTTCTTCCGTCTCATCTTCTTGGGGGTACTTGTCGTACAACCAGACACCGACCAGGATACCGCCAACGGTAGCGATGGCCATCAGTTTTCCCTCGCCGATCTGGGTCAGGGCCGTTCCGGGGCAGGCCCCCGAGAGCGCCCAACCCACCCCAAAAAGCAACGCGCCGAAAATCCGGCCGGGGGTGAACTTCAAGGGCTTCCAATCCAGGGGTTTTCCCTGAATGGTGGGTTTCTTGATCCATTGGAACAACAGCAATCCGAGGGCCACAACGAATATGGCCATTCCGATCACACCCCACAATTGCGGGCTTTTGAACCGGAACATGTCCATCATGGCGTCGAAATCGGTGGCTTGGGACTTGGAGAGAAAATAGCCGAACAGGAGCCCGAATCCTCCCAAGATGAGGGGATTGGACCCGGATTGGGAGGAGGCGGAAGTTTTCTTGCGGGCTGGTCTTTTCAGCGTGGATAAGTTCTTACGGATAGCCATATTAATTCACCCCAAAAAATTTAAAGATCAGGTGGGCCGTCAGGATGCCCGCCGTCAAAAACCCCAAGGTCGCCAAAATCGACATTTTGCTTCCCATGGGAATACCCATGATGCTGTTGCCGCTCACGCAGCCCCCCGCCCAACGGGCTCCGTAACCCACCAAAAGACCGCCGATAAAGAGCCAAATAAAGGTTGGGAAAAAACCGCCCATGGTTAAGGAGTCCAATTGGCCAAAGAGGAAGGTCCAGGACCAATGGCCGATGGTGGCCAGGGCACCTCCCAAAGGAAGACCCAATATGAAAAAGAATTTCCAACCCGGTTTGGATTTTTCCCTGGTGACCAGGGAGCAGGCGTCCATCACCCCCCCTGTCACGCCCAATTTCTTTCCCATGAACCAGGCCAACCCCAGGGCGGTCAAACCAATGCCCAAACCTCCAGCCCACCAGGACCAGGTTTGAAAAAATAGAACCCTTGAAAGCATCGGAACCTCCCTTATCGTTTTGACGCCGCCTATTGTAACTTAGCGTTTTTTTAGAACTTCAAAAAAAGTCATAGGCCATGTAACTGGTCAACTAATTTGGTGGCGGTTGAAACCTCTTTGTGTCCCTTAATAGGCCTCAAAATGACCGAATTTTCGTCCGGTCAGCCGTTCAAAGGCTTCCACATATTTCTCGCGCGTTTTTTGCACGATTTCCTCCGGTAATGGGGGCCCGGGAGGAGTCTTGTTCCAATCCTTCAGCGTTTCAAGGTAATCCCGGACGAATTGCTTGTCATAGCTTTTTTGAACGACCCCTTCCCGATAGTCCGCCTTGGGCCAGAACCGGGACGAATCGGGGGTCATGACCTCATCAATCAGGATTAATTTACCATCCAATAGGCCAAACTCAAACTTCGTGTCCGCAATGATGATGCCCTTGGCGTCGGCGAGATCCCGGCCCTTCTTGTAAATGGAAAGGCTGGCTTCCTTTACCTTTTCGGCAAGGGGCGAATCTTTCAGGATGCTTTTCATTTCCTCGAAGGAGATGTTGAGGTCGTGGCCCTGTTCGGCCTTCGTGGAGGGGGTGAAGATGGGCTCGGCGATTCGGGAGGATTCCATCAGCCCTTTGGGAAGTTCAATACCGCAAACCTTACCGGTTTTTTGGTATTCCTTCAAACCCGAACCCGTTAAATAACCCCGAACGATGCATTCGGCCGGAAGGGGCGAGGCTTTTTTCACGATCATGGAACGGTGGACTAATTGGTCCTGCGCCTTACGGAAAGGTTCGGGAAGGGTGGAGATATCGGTTGAGATCACGTGATTGGGCAGGATTCCCTCGACCTGCTTGAACCAATAAAGGGATATTTGATTCAAGACCACGCCCTTATCGGGAATGCCGTTGGGCATGATGACATCAAACGCCGAAATGCGGTCCGTCACCACGATCAGGAGCTTATCGCCCAGATCATAAATATCCCTCACCTTGCCGCGTTTGGGAGCGGGCGCGCCGGGGATGTTTGTCTGAAGAACGGGATTTTTACTCATCTATTTTCCATTTCCCCCCATTAAGTTTTTTGGTTATATCCAACCAAAGGGTCGTTAGATTTGTAGGCTTTGATAAATTCCGATTCTTTTTGGTTAACTTCTTTTTTATCCATTGTTTCAGATTCCCACAAAATTTCTTTTGTGATAGAAAATCTTTTTCTTTCTTCTGCGGAAAAATCTTTTGCGATAACACTTTCTTTAGCGCTTCCAAAATAATTAATGGAATTGGTTATATCTTGTCCAACATATATCTTCCCATTTGGGTAGGTAATTTTATAAATAACTTTTTTCCCCACCGGCGTTTTCCACTTTTGGGGTTTCAAACTCTGCGTCATTTTTTCAACCATTCAACGTATTTTTGAACTCCCTCCTCGATGGATTGAAAGGAAGCGGTATAGCCCGCCGCCTTCATTTTCGCCATTTCGGCCTGGGTAAAATACTGGTATCCCGCTCGAAATTTTTCGGGGGTATCCACCCATTCGATCCGGGGTTCCTTGCCCACTGATTTAAAGAGGGCTTTGGACAGGTCCAGAAAGGTCCGGGCGGTACCGGTCCCGCAATTGTAAATTCCGGCGGGAGGATTTTTCTCTAGGCAGAAAAGGCAAAGTTGGACGATATCGTCCACAAAGATGAAATCCCTCTTTTGTTCCCCGTCGGCGATTCCCTCTTTATGGGATCGAAAAAGGGTCATTTTGCCTGTCTTTTGAATTTCGTGGAACCCGTGATAGATGGGGGAGGCCATTCGGCCCTTATGGTTCTCATCCATCCCGTAAACATTGAAAAACTTCAAACCGTACCAGCGCGGCGGGGCCGCTTTTTGCTCCAAGGCCCAAAGATCAAGAATATGCTTGCTCTTGCCATAGACATTGAGGGGCTTGTAGCGGGGAATGGCCGAGTGATCATCCGAATAACCTTCCTCCCCACGGCCATAGGTGGCCCCGGAGGAGGCGTAAACCAAGGGAATGTTTCTTTCGGAGCACCATTTCCATAAAGCCTGGGTGTATTGGGTGTTCATCTTTCCCATGTAGGCTTCATCGTGGTTGCCTGTGTCGGTGCATGCGCCCAAGTGAATGACCGAAGTGACATCCTTTAGCTGGGGAAGCCGGTCAAGCAACTCGGAACGGTCGATGAAAGGAATCTTTTCCAGGCCTTTCACACAAGAGCGGGAGGAAAGATAATCTTTTTTATCGCAAAGAATTAGGTCGGAATGGCCTGTTTTCAACAGGAAATGGCTCAATCGGGAAGCGATAAAACCATAGGCGCCGGTGATTAAAAGACCCATTGGGTTCCTTTGGTTAACCTAAAATCGACAATATATTAGATGAAATAAGCCCCAAAAACACCGACTTTTTATTATAACCCCGCTGCGGCGTGGGGTAGGCGCCCGGGAGCGAAAGGCTCGAGCGATAAATCGGTTTTTTCGTTGTTAAGCGCCTGGGCCATCAAGCGGCCTGTCACAGCTGATTGTAATAGCCCATGGGTAAAGTGCCCTGTCGCCAACCAGGCCCCCTCCGTTCCCGGAAGCCGGCCAAGATAGGGCCAACCGTCCACCGAACCCGTCCTTAATCCCGACCAACAGCGTTCGATTTTTTCGGGCCCTAAGTGGGGGTAAAACCGTTGGGCCCCATTTTTTAATTTTTCCATCCCCTCGGGCGTATTGATTTTCTCAAATCCGGCTTCTTCCAATGTGCTTCCCAAAAATAGACGGCCATCCCGCCGGGGAACCATATAGACAAAGGCTTTCCCAATGCCGGTAAAAAGGATATGCCTTGCCTTTCCGGGTTCATCCTGGAATAAAACCGCTTGCCCCCGGATGGGTTGGGTCGGAGTGGAAAATCCAAGCCGCTCGCAAAGCGATGCCGTCCAGGGGCCCGCGGTCAGCACCACTTGATCGGCTTCCACATCTTCGCCGGGTTGTTCTTACCCCGACGACCTTTCTTCCATGGAGAATAAAATCCTCCACCGGTTCCTGATCCCTCAAGATCGCACCGTTTTTTCCAAGAAAAGCCAGAAGCGCTTGGCCTAAACGGGGGGGCAAAATCTGGCTTGTTCCTTCCACGAAAAAAGCCGATTGTAAATCGCCCGAAAGACCCGGCTCCCGGCTCAATACCTCTCGGGGGGAAAGCCATTGGCCCTTTACGCCGAAGCCCTCCATCGCCTTTTCCATGAATCGGATGGAAGCTTCTTCCTCGCCACCAAAAGCCAGGTCCAAACTGCCGGATCGTATAAATTCCGGGTCTATCCCTGTGTCCTTCCTTAATTTCTCGCACCAGCTTGGGAAAAGATCGAAGGAACTTTTGCAAAAGTGGAAAAAATCCGCGTCCACCCTGGAAGCGCTGCGCAGGTCCAGAAAACCCGCTCCTGCCCAGGAAGCCTCGCGGTAGAAATGGGACTTTTCCAGCAAGATCGGTTGAATTCCCAACTCCAACAAGCGATAGGCGATGGAAAGTCCGATTACCCCGCCCCCCACAATCACGATCCTATTGGATATCATCTTGTTCGCCTTCTGAATACCAGGGAAGAAGTCATGGTTTTCACTCGGAATATCAAAAAATTACGCCAATATGCAAAAAAGCCTTCTCCGCCAAGGAGAAGGCTTTTTAAACCAAGACAACGCTTTTATTTACCGGAAGGCATCGGAAGTTCGGGAGTCACCACAGGCGTTACGACAGCGGTCGTAACCGCGGAAACAACCGGTGTATTCACGGCATCCAGGGGAGGAATCGCGACGGAAGCATCCGACGCGGGAGGAAGAGTGGTCGATGGGGAGGTCGATGACGTCATGTTAGCCGTGGCCGCACCCGGAGCCGGTACAAAAGCATAGGGTCGGAGTGCCAAAAAATACCAACGGTTATCCCTAAGGGCTAAAGCAGCGTAAATATGGAATGAACGGTTGGCCGCATCCGTTCCGTCCGCATTTTTCAATCCGGAGATGGTCGCGGTACAATCCACCAGGGCAAAGTTAAGGATAAAGCGGAATTTAAAATCATCGAACGTTTGGGTGGAACCTTTCATCATTTGTACGTCCGCTCCCACCAGCTTTTCAATATCCCCCCGATTCCAAGCATCCTGCCCGAATGGGTTGATCAGAGAACCATCCTTGACCCAAAAGGCGGCCAATGGCTTCGGGTCCCCGGCGGTCCAAGCTTGGGAAAAATCCGTGAATGTTTTTTTAATTCCCGCTTCGTCGTTCGTGGACTTTGCATTCGCTTTGACCGATTTCGAAGCGGAAGCCTTAGGTTCCGATACACCCTGTTGCGCCATGGACAGGTTCAAAGGCACCATTAACAGGAAAGAAAATAAAACTAAAAACTTGTTCATGGACGACTCCTTCAATTCATTTTTAATAGGCCCGAGTGGATGAATAATGGCCCGAAGAAGGCGTCATTATGCCCAGGCCCCGGAAAAAGGGTCAATCAATGGCAACAAAACCAAACAAAAAATTACATGTTGGTATAAAAAAGCGCTTACAAGGTAAACGATTTTCCTTAACATATTCACAAACAAGGTTTAACATTAAACTTAGGTAGAACTCTAAATCTAGTCAATCAGGTTCTTTATGGAACAGCCCATGCGCATCCATGAAATGCTTGATTCCTGTCTGACCACAGAAATCCTTTCAACGATCGATTCTTCCCTTTACCGCTGGTTCGACCTATTGAGAACCGACGAATCCAAATTTTTGCGCCACCGGAAAATACAGATTGAGTTACTTGAAAAAATTGGGAACCAATTGGAAAAAGATTTGAAGGGCCCTCTACAGGGACAAGATCTTATCGAGGTAGGGCGAAGGGTCGATGATTTCCTCAGAGGCAAGGGTTACCACATAAAATCTTTCTTATAATTCGCCGGATGTTTCTATCGTTGAACGCTTCCCAGCCGAACCCTTTCTAAAAAAGAAAAGGCCTAAATGATCGGGGTTCATATTTTTTTTGAAATGATCAATTACTAAATTGGGCCTTGACCGCGAGGATGCGCTCAATGTTGTTGTTGAAGGCCTGGAGGACATTGGGATCAAAATGACGCCCGGTTCCCTCCCGGATGATCCGCAGGGACTCCTCCAGGGAAAAAGCCGGTTTATAGCAGCGCTTGGTCGTAAGCGCGTCAAACACATCGGCCAGTGCCACGATCCGACCGTTCAAGGGGATCGCTTCCCCCTTCAAGCCACGGGGATAACCGGACCCATCCCACTTCTCATGGTGGGTCATGGCGATTTCCTCCGAAACTTTCAACAATTCCGCCTTGGCGTTTTCCAAAATTTTTCCGCCGAAGACCGTGTGGTTCTGCATCTCCTTGAATTCCGCCGGGGTCAATTTTCCAGGCTTCATGAGGATTGAATCAGGGACGCCTAATTTCCCGATGTCATGCATGGGGGAAGCATAACGGATGCTTTCCACTTCGTGGGCGGAAAGCCCCAAACCCTCGGCCAGGATCGCCGAATAGCGGCTCATCCGGTGGATATGTACCGCCGTGTCGTCATCCTTGTATTCCGCCGCCACGGACAGGCGGAAGATGGTATCCAGGTAGGCTTCCTTAAGTTCCTGGGTTAGCAAGGCGTTCTTGATGGCGATGGCGGCCTGGCTGGCCAGGGAAAGGACCAGGTTCTCAAAATGTTTCTCGAAGGGGACGATCTGCTTACCCTTGCGGGCGTTGATCAGCTGCAAAACACCCACCACATTGCTGGAAGCGTCCTTCATCGGCACGATCAGCATGCTCTTTGTGCGGTAATTATTCTTCTCGTCGAAGGATCGGTTGAACCGGTATTCCTTGTTGGCCGGAATCTTATAGGCGTCCGTCAGGTTCAAAACTTTTGCGGTGACCCCGACATAACCCGCGAGAGAACTTTTGTCGAGGGACACATAAAAGCCGGTGAAGGTGGAGGGAACCACTTCCAGGGTTTTCTTTTGGGCCTTGGCTTCGGCTTTTTTGCGGGCTTCCAGCACATCGTTCTGGCTGACCGAAAAACGGAGCTGGTTCCCCTCCCGCACGTACAAACTTCCCGCCTCGGCATTGGTGAATTGTCGGCTCTCAGTGAGGATCAGCGTCAAGAGTTGATTAAGATCCTGCTCCCGGGAAAGAGCGATTCCTATACGGTTGAGGGACATCAATTGCTCGTGAAGACCGAGGACACTGACCTTGGATTTTGGGGACATAAAAACCTTTCAAGGGTTAAGAAGGTGTTGTGTCGTTAAAATAACCGCACTCCATCAAATATACAAGGGCAGGGGGCCCCTTATGGCCGGGTGAAATATCTTTTTAAAACACCATTTTCTAATGGGATTTTAACCTAGGTCATTTTTTCATTTGGAGCCTTACAGCACTTCCCCTTGGCCGAGGCCCTGCTTTGGGTGCGGCGATTACATAGAAGAACGAATCATAAATTCGTCCTAGGTTTAATTCTGACTTTCCCCCTTTGAAAAAGGGGGGAGAGGGGGGTATTAGCTGTTTCCGATGCAGTACGACAAGGCTAACTCCCCCTTGGTCCCCCTCTTTCAGAGGGGGGAAAAATCATGCAACCTAAAACCCGGAACGGACTTATGATCCGGTCTACTTAGGGGAACCGGCCCACCTGCCGGGAGCCCTCCAGACGAGCAGCGGGACTTGGTTGTGCCGGTTCCTAATGGGAACCGGCTGGAGGAATATCCACAAGCCTGTATCGGACGGTTTTTCCCGCCCCCAGCCGTTCAATCCGCCTTTGGCCCAACAGATGCGGGAGCAAATAGGGGTTAAAGAACTTTGGTTTTGTCGTCAACCGGTTCAGGTTATAGGTCAGGCTGCTACGGGCCATGCCCAGTTCTTGGGCCAGTTCGCCCGGGGTCACCTCCCCCCGTTTTTCGATGCAGGCGATAATCCTTTCCAAATCCCCTAGGCTATCGTGGTGTTCTTTTCTTCCCTTTTTCCTGTTTTTGTAAGCCTCGGTCAGGGGGATAGGGGGGGATGGGGCCGATTGGGCCCGGGGTGATTCATTCTTCTCCAAACCAAAAATATTCCTCAGAAAACCCTTCATAGGCGATTGTTCAACCATTGGATACCTCCCAAATTATTGGCTCAAAATCCTATTTTCCGCCAATTCTTCTTCGCAGTGGAAAAAATTGGCAGAAAGGACGGTAGGTCCGTTTTCCCAGTAAAATAAATTGGTAATTAGGCGTTATCCCGGTAAATTTAATTGGCAGGTAGGCCATTCCCGGTAAATAAAATTGGCAGAAAGGCGGTTTTTCAGTGGCAGGTACCGGTTACCCGAGAAATTAAATTGGCAGAAAGCGCAAAAAGTCCGGTCTCCCGTGTAATTAAATTGGGAAAAAGGCAGTCGGGGCTTGGTCTTTAGCAACAAAAATTGGCAGGAAGACAGTCCCTGGTTAAAAAAATTGGCAGGTTGCGGACAATCAAAGGCGGGTTTTGCCAATCTCATAGACTTTCAAGACTTCATCCCCATAGTGGTTGATGACTTTATGGCGATCTTCCCGGTTTGCCATTTTCAGGTTGGGGGATATCAAAAGGCCGGCTTTCGGTCTTATAGAGCGCCGACCAGGCGGATTCATCAATTTCAGCCCGTAAGGCCCGCTTGAGCTTGTCATAGGGTTCCTCGGCGCCGGTGAAGTAGGCGTGGCGCACGAAAAAGCTTTCGCCGTTGTAGTTGGTGTCGAGGAACCAGCAGGCGATATCGTCGGTCTTGTTGCTTCGCACGTCCCCGGTGGTGGGGTCATAAACGTCCACCCCCTTGATCTTGACCGTCAGCTTGCCGTCCTTGGTTTTCTTGATATCCACATCCGGTTCCCCGAAGACCATGAACAGGTTCCCGGAACCGGTTTTCTTGAGCAATTCGTCGCCCATGGCCAGGTCGGGGTTCATGCGGGCTAAGAGGATAGGCAGTTTCCCGAATTGTTTGGCCTCTTCCGCCACGGCGAAATCGTCGGCTTTTTGCTTGTCCGGTATGAATTCCTTCACCGTTTCCCCGGCATGGGCGTCATAGGCAAAACCCAACACCACCAAAAGGTCAAACCCCGCGCCTTTCATGGCCTCCTTGGCGGCTTCTTTGACTTGTTCTGGCCCCACGGTGCCATGTTCCGGCCCAATGGAAACCGCCACCCGGCGGGTTCCACCTTTTTTATCAGTGTATTCGCCGATGGCGTGTATCCAAACACCCGCGAAGGGTTCTAACCGGTCAAACTTAATGCCTTCGTTTTTATGGGTGCTTTTAACCCCGGCTTTTCGGAGGTTATCGAGGATCGTGGTTTCGAACTGCCCCACCACCGCCTGTTTCTTGCCATCCACTTCAGAAACCGGCCTGGATTCGTCGGTGGATAACACCCGATGGGGTGAAAGGCTTTCTACCGTGAAGGGGCCGGTGACCCGAACCCGCTTGTTGTCTTCGTAAGGTTGGTCGTAGAGGTATTCGTAATCGCCGTGTTTGGAAATGGATTCGTCCATTTCCTTTTGCCGTTCCTGCCGCAAGGCCCACCATTCTTCCAACAGCTTTTTGGCCTTGTCGGACCAGTCTGATTCCGCTTCTCGTGGAACTTCCCATTCTTCCCACTTTTGCTTGAGGGCCTTATTCAAGGATTCCAAGACAGGTACCAGCTTTTCCTTCCATTTGTTGTGAATTGTGTCGATCTCTTCGTTGTTGGCGATGGATTTGAGGGTGATGTGTGGCACGCGTTTATAGACGAACCCTTTTTTGATATCACTATCTGATTTTGGAAGGGGCATTGATGGTGTTTTGTTGGTAACTTCGGCTTCTTTCATTATTCCAGTGTCAGAATCAGTAAGTAAGTAGTAAGGAAACTTAGCGGCCATAAGTCGTGTGCGTGCTAAGGCTAATGCCACACGCGATGTATCTGTTGTTATCCATCGTCTTCCCCATTGTTCGGCCACATAAGCAGTTGTCCCAGAACCGCACGTAGGATCAAACACAAGATCTCCTGGATCAGTCGCCATAAGAATACAAGTTTCAATAATTTTTGGGCTTGTTTGAACTACATAAGTTTTTTCGTAGGAGATGGCAGTTGTTAACCAAAAATTCGTTAGTTTTTTATAAGGGAAATCAGCGAATTCCAAACGATAGCTTAAACTTTTCCCCTCTTCTTGAAGCCTATTTGCACATACCAAACGGTCTAATTTTTGTTTATCGACTATCCAAGCCCCTCTACTTGGTGGGTTGAATTTTTCATTCCTAAAAGAATATTGAAAGTCAGTTTGTTCACTATACGAAGGCGCTATTACCGAAAATAATCGGTAATACTTTGTTCCCTTCGAATGCAGCTTATTTTTAAAATCCGAAGGGTCAATTTTCTCCCATTCTTCATTTGGGTATAAAGCGTATGGACCATGAGAACTAATTTGCGAAACATCGTTCTCTTCAAATAATTGTTTATACTTAAGCATCTGTTTGTTCTTTGCATAAAACAATATATGGTCATGCATTGTTTCTAAGTATTTAGCGCCGAGTGGTAATGTCTTTTTCCTGAAAATTATATTTGCAATAAAATTTTCGCTTCCAAAAACCTCATCAAGTAAATTACAAACCAAGTGGTTATTTTCAGAGTTAATCTGGACAAAAATACTGCCTGATTCGGTTAATAAATCTCGGCTCTCTATAAATCGATCTCTTAAGTAGCTCAAATATGAATGAATCCCTTTTTCCCAAGTATCCCGGAATGCTTTTATTTGTTCAGGTTGTCTGGTTGCATCCTCAGCACGATCCTTAAGATCATTTTTTCTTGTTGAAACCTGCCAATTCGAACCAAATTTAATACCATAGGGCGGATCCATGTAGATCATTTGGACCTTGCCCTTGAGCCCTTCCTTCTCCGCCAACGAATTCATCACGAGTAACGAATCACCCAAGATCATCCGGTTCGCCCATTTCACGTCATGCTGGTAGAAATCGATCATTTCCTCGAACTTGATGCCGTTGAAATCTCCGAAAAGGTCGGCTTGGGATTCGGGCGCGTCCTTCTTTGCCTGCTTGCGGATATCCTCGATGATGTAACGGGGGTGGATTTTTTCCTGGATATAAACGGGAACGGCCGGAACCTTGAGCGGTTCCCTGTCCTGCTCGTCCTTTCCCTTCCAAACCAATTGCGGGTCCAGCGACGGGTCGCGGGCGTAAAGCAGGCCGGGGTATTCGATCGTTTTGGGCTTGTTCTCGTCCGCCTTGACGAAATCCCGCAGTTCCTCGGTGGGTATGTTCGCCCGCCGGTCCTTGTGCTTCAGGTTCTCGACTGGGATTTTGTTCTTTCCACTGCCCTTTTTAGGCGGCATAAGAAGTCCTTGCTGTTAAAAAATTTGAATCTTTATGGCCATCCCTATTATCTCTGTTTCAGCTTCTTCAAGCCTTTTTTAGGCGGTAAAAAATTCTCGCCTGTCACCACCTTTCGCCCTGTTTTGTTCTCCAACTCGAGCCGCGCCTTACGGGCGATGCCGCCTCCTTTTTGCCCTGCCTCTTTGTTCGGCTCCAGCCCCACGGCGCCTTCGGTTTCCGCGATCTGCCGGGTTGAAAGCTCGGCGAGGGCCGTGAAGATCAATTCCGCCTCGCTCATGTGGTCGCGGAGATTCTGGGTCTTGAGGCCTTTTATTTGCTTGTGGTCTTTTACCGAGACATCCGCCCATTCCCGGTGGATGAGATCGGTCAAAAGGGCATATTCTTCATCGCCCTTGATCTCGTGATTTTTCCAGTAGTCCGTCAGTTTGTTTCGGGTTTCCTGGCCCATCATCCTCTGTTGGACCCATTTCTCGCTGCGGCCCTGCCGCAACCAATACTCCCGGGCACGGTCCAACGAAAGAGCGGGGTCTGCCATATCTTTCAGGCGTTCGTGGCCCACCTTAGCCAGCCACTGCTTGAGGGGCTCAACCTTGGGGGAAGGGATTGACTGCACGAGTCGCAAGATCTGTTCCGTATCCGCCATATCCGTTAACCGATTCTTGCCATCCGCAGCGGTCATTTTCAACCTGTGACAATTTGTCACGGTTTGATTACCTTCTTTTCTAAGCCTTTCCTTGAGCTTTCGCCAATAAGCGCCGGGATCGACACTTTCAGTCAATGCGGAGACTATATCCACAATAACGAAAAACCATTTTTGGTTTTTCTCATCCCAAATACGCCGGACCTTTTTATCTTCAAATAAGACCATATTACCCATGTTTCCTCCTCCCCCTTTTTCGTTCTATTTCATTCGGACCTGCTGCTCATCCGCGCATGATTTGCAGGATTCTAAAAACTTCCTGATGGCCGTCTTTACATTCCAAGGGTCCGTGATTTCCAAAAAAGCCCATCTCCCATAACCCCCATCGTTATTCACGGCGGGCACCCAGAAGTCCCTGGCGGTAGCCACTTTGGCTTGCTTTTCACGGCGTTGTTCACCGGTAACTTCTAATATCAGGTTTAAGGGATCTTCATGGCCATCTTTTAAACGCACAATGAAATCCGGAATATAGTCGTGTTCCTCGCCCTCAAAAATATAAGGAATCGTGAAATTCAAGTGCCGGTCGTTCTTGATGTAGCTGGAAACTTCATCCATGTTTTCCAGGGACTCGGCCAATTTTTGTTCCCAATCCCTGGTATCCGCCACGATGAAATTGGCGTGGCACTTTCCCGGTTGGGTCTGGTATAGGCGTTTCTTGGACGCCCGGAAATCAATGTACCGCGTGGAACCGACCGTGTCGAAAGACCGCAAGATGGGTTTTAAAACTTTCTGGCCTTCCGTGGAACGGACGATGGCCCCGTAAATCTTCTCCGCCGCTTCCTCCAGGGGCCTGCTCAAGGATATGAGCGGTTTAAACGTATCGTCCTTGCATTCCAGGTATTCGTCATACCATTGGCGGACGATGGAAAGGATTTGGGGGAAAAGCCAAGGCTTGGGATTTCCCTCCGCGTCCGCGAAATACTTTTCCATGACCCTTTTGGCGATATGGAACTGCACTTCCTGGTTCCTCAGGCTTTTAAGCTTATCGAGCGTGTGGATGGTGACCTCGCCCACGATGGGGGCCACTTCGGTGGAGGTGGGCAAATCGGCGGTGGAGAGGACCTTTTTGGATTCGGGCCCGAATTTCACGGACAATCTTTCCTCCGGCAGGTCGTAGCGGTATCCCGAAAGCCGGGGGAAGGTGATTTCGGTTTTGGAGGGGTTCCCGATGGCAAAAACATGTTCGGGTGGATCTCCTAAATTGACTTCCGAGGCCGATCCGGAACAGGGAATGAATGAGAACGGGACGCCATAAACCTCGGCGTATTCCGGGTCAAAATAATCTTTCCCATCTTCTTTCCGTGTTGGGACGTAACTCATCCGGCGCAAGCCACGGCCCACGACCTGCTCGCATAAAAGCTGGGTTCCAAAGGCCCGGACGCCCAGGATATGGGTGACGGTGTTGGCGTCCCAACCCTCGGTCAGCATGGAAACCGAGACTACGCATTTGATGTGCTCGCCCAGCTTCCCGGGTTTCCCGACCGTGTTCATGACCTCGCGCAGGATGTCCTGGTCCGTCAATTGGTCGGCGGAACGCCCCGGGTAGCGGACCATGTATTCCCGCTTGAATTCCTCGATCTCGTGTTCGGCCATTTTCTTGAAATCGGGGTTCATGGCGTCCTCCGATTCCAACTGTTCGCTGTCCACCAGGATCGTATTGGGCCGGCCAAGCCACCCTCCGTTTTCGACGTTGCTGAAAAGCTCGAAAGCCCCCTTCACCAAAACCGTTTTGTCTTTTTTAAGCGTTTTCTCGTGGCCCGAAACGTAATCATATACCAGCTTGGAAACGTTGGTGTTGTTGCAGACGACGATGAAAACGGGAGGGGTCAGGCCGCGCCTGCGGTTCTCCGTGTTTTCTTCCCATTTCCGGTAATGCTTCTCGTAATTCTCGTAAAGGCTTTGGAGGGCGCCTTCCAATTCCAGGGGCAGCCGGGGGTTAGAGCCCAGGCCCTCGGTGCCGCGTCCCTTTTTGGGCAGGTTGTCCCGGATTCTCAGCCAAAGGTCCCGGTAGGTCGGCTGGTCCCCCACCATGGAGTTGTCGGAGATGGGAACCCTGGGGATCTTGACGATGCCCGATTCGATGGCGTCCACCAGCGAAAAATCCGAAACCACCCAGGGGAACAGCGCCCCTTCCCTGTAACCGGAGCCCTTCAGGAAAAAGGGCGTCGCGGACAGGTCATAAACCGCCTTCACGCCCAGCTTGTTTTGGACGGCTTCCAGGCCGGAAATCCAGACGCGGGCTTCCTCATTGCGCTTTTCCGCCTCACGGGATTCGGCCCCGGAGAGGTCCTCCTCAATATCTTCCGCCGTTTCCACCCTGCGGCGGTAGCAATGGTGGGATTCGTCGTTGATCACGATGATGTTTTTCTTGTTCCCGAATTCCCGGCATACACGGCGGACCATCTGGTCCGGGGTTTCCGTGAAGGGGCTCGCGCCATTGTTGGCTTTGTCGTCTTTTCCGCGAAGGATGGCCTTGGTAAGTTTGCCCGCCTTGATAATTTCCCTGGGTTTGAATGAGTGGAAATTGGTGACGAGTATTTTGGCCGACCCGAGTTTCTCCAAGTCCTGGGAGGGGACCAAATCCATTTTTCGGTAATAGTTTTCGGGGTCATTGGGCAATAGGACCCGCAGGCGGTCGCGGATGGTGATGCCGGGGGTCACGATGAGAAAGGAATCCCCGAATTTGGGGTTCTGGGTTTCGGCGGCCTTGTTCAGGACGTGGTAGGCGATGGCCATGGCCATCACGACGGTCTTCCCGCTTCCGGTCGCCATTTTGAAGGCCATGCGGAAGAGAAGCGGGTTCGCGTCGTCGTTGAATCGGCGGATGTCGTTCAACATCCAACTGTCGTTCTTGGGGGCGATTTCCGTCAGGTAAACCAGCGTCTCGATGGCTTCCACCTGGCAGAAGAAAAGCCGTTGGGGCCTTCCCGGGTTTTTCCAGTAATCCAAAAGGCGGGCGGTGGTTCGGGTGATACCCGGATACTTGATTTTCCGCCATTCGGAAACCTTGGCGCGGATTTGGTTGATGAACTGGTTTTCCTGGATGCGGTCCCCGGTCCATTCGGTGTTGAGGGAAAGCTGTTCCCTGCTTCTTTTCCTGGATTTGGGGATGGGCATGAAGTAGGAACTGACGCGCCTGGCGTCCTCGACCGTGTTCGTGATGCCCTCGTCGTCGAACTTGAAATGGCGCGCGGGTTCTTCGTAGGGGGAATTAAGGATGGGGTTGTCGATAACGACTTGGTTCACGATATTCCCGCGGACATGAGATAAAACGGGGCCATTATAACTGCCTAATAAGTCGGGCTATGCCCCAATCTGTATTGGATTTCAAAAGCAAAAGGGGGCCGTGGATTGGCCGGAGGTGCTTCTAGGGGCAACAAAAAATCGTAAATTTAGGCGTGATATCAGAGGTATTCTTGATTGATGAGATCTGTGCTTTCTTATTCCAGGTGAGACGCCCGTTATCCGGCAAGGGATTCCAGCTTTTCCTTCAGGGCCGTGATCTTCCGAACCGTTCCGGCACGGTCTAAAGGGTCCTCGGCGGGATCGTGCGACTCATAACGGAATTGGACGGCAAAGGCGTTGAGTTCGACCAGGTCCCAGAAGGGTTCCACATCCTCTCCGTCCGCCTTCAGTTCGGCGAGCAGCGCCCGGATGTCGTGCGTGAGGGGGTATTCCCTTCCCTTGGACGCAAGCCAGGCCTTCAAGTATTTTTCCACGGCCTGCTGGGCATGGAAGCCGAACACTTCATCCGCGAATATCGCGGCGTTTCCCATGGCTTGCAAGGCCAGAACATCCCTCGCTGCTGCGTCCATCATTTGGCGGGCGGGATCATTCACGCTCATAGAGGATCTTTCCCTCCCGCAAGGCCCGTCCCAACACGTGGTTGCGGTCGCCCCTCCAGCGTTCCATCTCATCCCGGCTGTAAAGCAGGAGGTCCAAGGGAACCCGCCAATCCCTCAATTTCATTCCGATGCGCGCCAATTCCCTCCGCCGGCTCCTGGCCGCCGAAAAAGGCTCCGATTCCACAACGATCAGGTCGATATCGGAATGGGCCCCTCCCTCCCCCCGAGCCCGGGAGCCGAAAAGGATGATTCGCTCCGGATGCGCCGCCTCCACAATGGCCCGCCCTATTTCCTTGATCATCCCTTCCGTGACCGTGACCATTGCCTGTCCTTTTCCAAACTTTGCGGCCTATTCTATCCGGAAACCAAGGCCTCTTCCCATCGGCGGCCCGTAAAAGATCGTCGGTTAATGCGGTTTTAAATGGCCTTATCCAATGAAACCCACCCTAAAAATGGAAGCGCGTAAATTTTGTATAATTGAGTATACAAAAATCACTTATCAAAAAAGGCCTATTTTATTGGATAAAACAAGGGAATGGCTTTTGAGCTGGTAAACAGATGGAGACTGCGCCTTTATCGACCAATCGCATCACCACTTCACCGGGCATTTCATGATTTCACCTGATTGCTTGTGCTTGAAAAGGACATGCCCTTTTTCCCGGCCGAATTTCCAGAGGTCGTGGGTGAGCTTCACATCCTGCCGGCAATAGTCGATCACCTGGTCGAACTTCCCCTCCCGCCACCACTTCACCTCAATTATGCACTTAACGTTTGAACTCCGTCCTCACCCCCCCTTTCACGCCCTTCAAGTCGAATTTCTCCGGTTCGAACTCGCGGTCGAGCCAATCCGGCATTTGCCGGTGCTCGGGATGCTTGAGGTCAGCCACAACTGCCAAAAGGTCCTCATAGCCTGGCGGACCGCCGCCGGCCTGACTGTCAATCCTCAGGTATTTTCAATGACCCTCCCCGGGGCAAGCCCCGGGGAGGGTCATTTTCATTTTCTGCACCATGACAATTTCTCCAAATATCAACCCCATTTCTCCTTCTCAAGCAGGGCCATGAAATTACGCTTGGCTTTGTGCTTAAGGCGCATGACGGCCATGTATTGTTTGAAGTCAGCCTCACGGCCCAGCCGGATCATGAGATCCCGGATCTTGCGGAGCAAGCCCACGGCTTCCCCATAGGCCTCGTTGTTCTTCCGGTCCAGTGTGGGCTCCACCCGTTTCTGGTAAATAGGCAGGGAGTCCGCGGGATGTTCCTTCTCCCTCTTGGCCGCCAACTCCATCCAAAGGCCTTCCGCGCAGCCGCCTTCCTGGGCCTCCCGCCACGCGGCTTCCAGGTTCCTTTCCCACAGGAACACGCGCACCAACTCGGAACGGCCGACGCCGTACAGGCCCCGGGAATGGAGCCGTGCGTCAGCCGCTTCCTTGGCGCCTTTTTTCCTGAGTAGCGCGATGGCCTTTTCCCGCCAGGAGGGCCACTGGGCCGCGCGGTCGGCGCTTTTTTTCAGCTTCTTGTATTCGTCCAAGCCGGGCGATCCGGCAAAACCGTCCCAAACTACTTTTATGGCTTCGTCATGCCGCTTGCGCCGGTGGTATTCCTCGGCCAGGAACTCCCTTAAATCAGGATGGGTGTCCCCCGGGAAGGCCTTGAGCCCTTGTTCGGCCCAATCCAGCGCCGAATCGTGTTTTCCCGCCTCCTTGTAGGTCCGCGCGATCCCAAGGAAGCCGTAGGCGCTTGATAGTTCCCGCTTCTTGACCTCAACCAAAGCCTCCACGTCCCCGGATTGCCGGGCCAGGGTTTCCATGATGCGCGTGATCCGGAAGCGCTTCCCGTATCTTTCCTCGTCCTTGCCGCCGGGTCCCAGGGCCGGCACATCCACCCACTCGACCTCGGCCAGTTTCCTGTACGAGGCGAGTCCCTCTTTCCCGAGGACATCCGCGTAGCTTTCCGCCGCGCCGAGGAAGGTTTCCCATTCCGAGTTGAGTTCCCAATCGAAAAGCCGCCGGGCCAGGTTCCCGGGGTCAGGCTTGGCTTTGCGGCAGGCCTGGAGGTGGATCTCCTGGAGATCCTCCAGGAGGCCGCCCATGAGCCCGTCCGAGTCGTCCACCGAACCCAGGGCCCCCTCGACGGCGGCCAGGGCGTACTCGCAAATCTCGACGGCCTCGTCGGCGTGGCCTTCCTTGAGGAGTTCCTCCACCGATTCCACCGCTTCCCCGATCCGCGAGGCGTAATCGGGCAGGGCGCGGTAGTCCACGAAATCCCCGGCGCTGACCGCGTCGTCGATGGCCCGCCGGTAGGTGGAAAGGGCGATGCCCTTGGAACCCTTTTTCGCCGCGGCCAGGAGAAGCCGCTGCCGGAGGCGGTCATCGTTCATGGCCTGGTCCATGAGCAGCTTGACGAGGGCATCCTTGCCTTGGGCCCCCAAGTGGGAACGGACGTCCTCCATGGTCACGGAGGGTTTTCCCACCTTTCCACCGCCCTTGGAGTTCCCGGCCTTTTGATGGAGCCAAGCCAGGCCCACGGCCACGCAATGCTTGCAGAAGTCGCCCTCAATACCCATTGGACAGGAGCAGTCATAGTCGAGTCCCCCGCCCTTATCCCGCAGCTTCACGCGGTAGGCCCCTTGGTCGCCGTGGACCTTGGCGGTGATGGTTCCCTCGTAACCCTCCAAGGACCGCACCCGTCCATTGTTGAAATAGTCCTCCCCCCGGGCGAACGAACGCTCCCCCGCCATGCGGCGCAGCGCCGAAGGGTTGAATGAAGCCTCCTGGGCCATAGGACTTATTTTCCTTCCCGTCCCTACTTGGCGTAGGCCGCCTAAAATTTCACGTCCGGATATCTTTTAACGATCATTTCCAACAAACCAGGGAACTTCCGCTCACAGTCCCTTTTGCCTTGCCCGCCATCGGAAAGGAAAAAAGAAAAATCATAACCCTGTGCGCGGGTGGTCAATCGAGTCCTGCGGACTTGAAAATCGATGTATGCCGATCCGTCGTATTGAAGGAAATAATCCACCTGTGACCCATTATTTAATACCAAAGAACCGTATCTTTCCTTAATTTCACCCATGAAATTCCATCCCTGGGATTTAATTTCCAAGACCATTGTTTTTAACTTTTTTACTAATTCATCTATCCTTTTCCAAACTTCCTACCCCTCCCTTCCCCAGCCCTCCAGGAAACGGTTGAGGAACTCGGACAGGGACTTCTCGCGCTCCACGTATTGGGACAGCACCCAGGCCACGGTGACGGCGATATGGTAGCTCTCCGACCGGGACTGGGCGGCCCGACGGTAGGCGGGGTGGGCCTGGTTCACGCAGACGGTGGTGCCCGAGAGCCAGCCCATCTCGGGGCGGTCCGGCCTCAAGTCGAAGGTGATCCTCAAGCCCGCCGGTTTTTTCTGGCTTTCTTCCCCCTCCTCGCCCGGCTCCACCGCGTCCACAGGTTTTTCCGGTTCCGCCGCGGCCGACGGCTTTTCCGCGACGTCCTTTTCCACGGGTTCGGCAGGGGGCGTTCCCGGTCGCGCCTCTTTCCCCTCCCCGCCGCCGGGGATAGCCCTGCGCCTCGTGTCCAAGAGGGGCCGCAACTCAGGAAAATCCCCCACCAGGCCCGCCACCACCTGCTCGATTTCCTTCTGCGAGGGATAGGCTTTCTTGGGGGAGGATTCCAGCGCCGCCTCCCATTCCCCCAGATCTCCTAGGGCCGGTTCCACCATCTTCAGGATGGCTTTCCGGTACCGGTAATACTGCTTGAGGCTGGTGGAGTCCTTGAGGAAATCCGCCTTGTGGGTCGTCAGGAGAGCGGCCCAGCCCGGGATCTCGATCATACCGGTGATCCGGTCCGGGTTGCCGGGGCGGATACCCAGCCATTCCCACCCGCGCTTGATGACCTTTCCGTAGGTGGCGGCCCCCAGGCCGCGCTTTTCCTCGGGCAGGGGGGCGGGGGAAACCCCCACCCACCCGAAACCCGCCAGGGTGCGCCGGGCACCCAGGTGGATGGGGAAAAACCGGCTGCGTTCGGGCGGGAACTGCGCCGCTTCACCCTCCAAACGCCGACCGGAAACGATGAAGGAAAAGGGACGCCGGTAGAGCCTACCGTAAATGGCTTCCACGAAACGAGGATGCAACAGGGGCTCAAAATGCCTGCGCAAGACCTCCTCCAGCCAGGGGGCTTCCAGGAGTTTCGAATGGGCGGAGGCCAGGTGGAACGAGATGGCGGTTCCGTTTGTGCCTTCCGGCACCAGCCCCTGGGGCCCGACATATCGCCAGGGAGCCCGCAGGGGGGATTCCAGGTGCCAGCGGGTCGCGTGGTGGGATTTCCCGCAGCGGCTCTCGGTGGTCACGGCCTCGCAGATCAAAAGCGAAAGCTTGGCGCCGATGCCGGCGAACCCGATGCCCTTGCCCCGGACCTTGGTGGAGGAAGCGATGTCGTGGTAGCCCTTGAGGCTGCCGCGGGCCATGCCCTTGCCGTCGTCTCGCACCACGAGGGTTTTCTCGGCGGGATGGGGCTCGAACCACGCGGTGGACGCCCCCGAATCCAGGGCATTGGCCACCAGTTCGGTGATGATGGTTTCCTCCTCGGGGAAGGGATAGCCGTCCCGGATATCCTCCAGGAGGTGCCTCAGGTTGATGCGAGTCTGGCCCACGAAAACCTCCGGCTTGCGACTATTAAATATTTCTCCCCTGGACGGTCATCTTATCCCCACTTCACAGGGCATTTCACGATTTCACCCGATTGCTTGTGCTTGAAAAGGACATGGCCGTTTTCCCTTCCGAATTTCCAGAGGTCGTGGGTGAGTTTTACGTCCTGGCGGCAATAGTCGATCACTTGGTCGAACTTCCCCTCCCGCCACCACTTCACCGCCAAGAGGCCGTCCGCGCTTTTTTCCGCCCCTCCCAGAGTATGCTCCGCCAGGTGGGCCAGGGAAAGACGGTGGTTCAGCGTTTTTTGCAGGTCCGCCATTAAATCCAGCGAGGGGAGGCTCTGAAGGTTGAAGGATGCGTAACCCTGAAGCACCCCGTAGTCGAACCGAAGCGTGTTGAAACCAATCACTAAACTGGCGGCTTTAAGGTGCCGCAATAAATCTTGCACCGTGCTCTCCACGTAGGTGAAATATTTATCCAGCTGGATGTCATAAACCACCGCGCAGGAAAGTTTCATGCCCGGCAGGTTGCCCCACCCCCCCTGAATTTCCCCCGCCAAGTATTGGGTTTCGATGTCGAATACAACCGTGCCCGTCTTTTCCGGCGGATTTTCTTTGTACGTTCCGGGTTGGGGGCCCTGGGAAGGCGAGAGGGGGTTCGCGATGGGAGCTTTTTTCACGAACAGGTTTTCCGTTTTCGGAAACAGATCCGGGCTTGGTCCGGGGGCAGGCGACTGGGTTCGAGCCTTATAGTCTTCCCGCCCGAGAATAAAACCCAGGATACGAAGGGCTCCTTCCTTATCCAGCGGATGGTTCCCGCTCCCGCACTTGGGGGATTGCACGCAGGAGGGACAGCCCTCCTCACATCCGCAATCCCGGATCATCTCAAAGGTGGTCGAGAGCAGTTCTTCCATTGTCCCGTAGGCCTTTTGTGTCAACCCGACCCCGCCGGGATAACCATCGTAAATGAAGATGACCGGCTGAGGCACTTGTGGATGGGCCGGGGTGGAGATTCCTCCCAGGTCCCATCGGTCGCAAACCACATGCAGGGGCATCATGGCGATGGTTCCGTGTTCGGCGGCGTGGAGCCCGCCCATGAAATGGATCTTCCGGTCCGTGACCTGTCGTTGAAGAGTCTCGGGAAGCGCCATCCAAAGGGCTTTCGTCTCAAAGGTTTGCGTGGGAAGAGTGAGGGGATAGGTGGAAACCAGGCCCTGGTCCAGGAGGCGATGAACCTCATAATTGATGAACCGCTGGGTGATCTTGACCCGGCCGAAGCGAATGGAACATTGGGATTTGGCCGGGCCCAGGTGTCTTCGGTTTTCCTCCTGCAGGATCTCCGTTTCCTCCTCATAATTGACCTGGGTGTAATAATCCACAGGCTCATCCAGGACCAGTATCTTGCGCTGTTCCCATTGCAGGTCCTTGACCACGTATTGGATGCCCTGGTGCAAATACACCGCGCCCGGGTGGCAGTCCCGAAAAGCGCGCGAGCCATCGATGGTTCCGATCACTTCCCCCGTGTCCTGCCGGATGATGGAATAACCCTCCCCCATTTCCCGAATACTGACCGAACGCTGGGGATTTTTATCCGTTACCAGGAATTTATCCCCGGCCGCGGTCTCCAGCACCAAACCTTCTTGGACCATGGGTTTTAACCATTGGCCCAAAGCCGGGCCGTAGATAGGCCCGTCCCCCTCCAAGGTAATGGGGATCTCGGATGACGCGCAACGCAGGTGGTTTTTCGCGATAACTTCATTTTCAAAACCCACCATCAGGGACTCGGGCCTCATAGAAAAAAACCGCGAAGGGTGCTTCATCCAATATTGGTCCATGGCGTCCGCCATCCCGACGAGAAAGACCGCCGAAGGAGCCTGCCCCCGGCCAACCCGGCCCGAACGCTGCCATGTGGAGATCATGGTTCCGGGATAACCCACCAGGACGCAGGCGTCGAGACCGCCCACGTCGATGCCCACCTCCAAAGCGGAGGTGGAGATGACCGCGCTCAATTCATCCTTAAAAAGCAGGGATTCGATCTCCCGCCTTTCCTCCGGCAAATATCCCGCCCGGTAACTTCGAATCCGGGAGGCCCATTCCGGCCTCGACTGGTGGACCCACAGGCTGATGAGTTCGGTGATCTTTCGCGCCTTTGTAAAAACGATGGTTTTAAGGCCCTGGTCCAGGCACTCGATGAGAAGTGTCACCGCCGCGGTGTAAGGCGATCCCGACTCGGGGTTCCACAGGACAAAAGTTTTTTTATTTTGGGGCGCCCCAGATTCGGAAATAATCTCAAAATCCTGGCCGGTCAACCCCTTGAGGAATTCCTCCGGGTTTCCCAGCGTAGCCGAACATGTCACAAAGTGGGGATCGGTGCCATAATGGCGACAGACCCGCCTTAATCGGCGAACAACATGCGCGACATGGGCGCCAAAGATTCCCCGGTAACTGTGGGCCTCATCGATCACCACGATTTTCAAGTTCTTGAAAAATTCGGCCCATCCGTCGTGAAACGCCAAGATGCCCAAGTGGAGCATATCCGGATTGGAAAGCAATATATTCGGCGGGTTCTTTCTAATTTTGGCTCGAACCCCGGATGGGGTATCCCCGTCGTAGATCTCGGCGCTGAATTCCGGTAACCCGTTCGTTTTAAATCGGCCTTTCCATTCCTGGAGGTTTTTAAGCTGATCCTGCGCCAAGGCTTTCACGGGATAAAGGTAAAGGGCCCGGTATTTGGGGCTTTCCAAAATTCCATTAAATACTGGCAGGTTGAAACACATGGTTTTACCCGAGGCGGTGGGGGTGGTCACAGCCGTGTGTTTCCCCGCGAGGATGGCGTCCAAGGCTTGCGCTTGATGGGTCCATGGGGCCTCAAACCCCGAATTTTTAAGGACCCCCATCAAAGAATCGGAAAGCCCCTTGGGCCACGCCGAATACCGGGCTTGGGTTGCCTGAATGACCTCTACATGCTTGATATTGTCTTTTAAGTCTTCCCGTGATTGGAGATGGGATAAAACCCTGGAGAATGGGGAATTAATATTTTTAGCCTCAATGAATCCCATGGGGGGATTCTAAGGTGAATTTTTTAAAAAACCCACTTTTACAGCAAATTTACGCAGTTCTA
The DNA here is from genome assembly GCA_963771075.1 of candidate division FCPU426 bacterium. Lineage (GTDB taxonomy): Bacteria > Oederibacteriota > Muellerivitia > Muellerivitales > Muellerivitaceae > CAVTWJ01. The sequence continues at coordinate 411,999 of CAVYSE010000028.1, forward strand.
CTTTCCCTAAAATGGGTGGAGTTTAAAATAATTCTGGTTCCATTCTATTTCGCCTTAAATTTGACAATATTTTAATATTTTAATTTAGAACCATTTGAATAATCGACCAATTCAGATTGGCATTCAGGTTGCATCTGTTGATTGCGGGAGACGAAGCCATGGAAGAGATTCGGTGTGAGGACGTTCGAAAGAAACTTGATGATTTCCGCCAAGCCCATTTGACCCCGCCAGAGAAGGGACGAATGGAAAGACATCTTTTTTATTGTCCGGATTGCATCAATCAACTGGCCGCACAAGCCTCGAACAAGGATAAGCGGGAAGTCTCTATTCTTTCCTGATCAAAAGCGATAAATTCCGGCCCTCCACTTATACGCCTTCAATTACGGTTATAACCTTTGATTTCTATAAGGCGGCTTTAAACCCGCATCGGCATGATCACACAAAGATAATCCCCATCCCCCTTGGGACGGATGATACCAGGACTTAAAGGTTGGGTAAGTTCCAAACTAATTTCCTTAGTACCGACATTCTTCAAAACATCCAAGACGTATTTTGAGTTGTAAGCAATACTGATTTCCTCGCCCTTGTAGGCTATGTCGATTTCTTCTTTGGCTTCCCCCATATCGGGGGTTTTTGAGGAAATGGTGAGTTTGTTTCCCTTGGCTTGGTAACGAATGGAATTGGATTTTTCGGAAGTCAAGATAGCGACGCGGCGGGTGGCCGCCGCCAATTCTTCGGTCGAAGCCTCGATCTTTTTATCGGATTCTTTGGGAATCACCTGTTCGTAATTCGGAAATTGCCCTTCGATTAGACGGGAGACAATCTCCACGCCTTCCACAACAAATTTGATTTGATTGTCAGTGGCCATTATTTCTACAAGAGTTTCTTTTTCCTCTTCTCCTTTATCTGACTCGGAAATGACTTTCGAGAGTTCATTTAATGTTTTAGTGGGAATAATGACGCTGCATTTATCTTCATTCTTGCCGTCCATCTTTTTTTGAATAAAGGCAAGCCGGTGGCCATCGGTGGCGACCATTCTCAGTTTTCCATTCTCCGCTTGGAAAAAGACACCATTTAAGACATATCGAGTTTCATCGTTTGAAACGGCAAAAAGGGTTTTCCGGATCATTTCCTGTAAAAGGCTTCCTTTTACCTTAAACGACTTGTCTTTTTTCACCTCTGGAAGAATTGGAAAATCATCTTTTGGCAAGCCATGAATTTTGAAATTGGATTTTTGGCAGACCAATATGACCTTATGATTATCGTCGATTTCAATATCGATCGATGCGTCGGGTAATTCCCTCACGATATCCGCTAATTTTTTAGCGTTTAAGGTAATGCTACCTTTTTCAACCACTTCGGCTGGAACACTGCATCGCACACCCATATCCAAATCGGTGGCTACAAACTCCAATTTTTTATCCCTGGCTTCCAAAAGCACATTCGCCAGAATGGGCATGGTATTTTTAGCGGCAACCGCGCTTTGAACCGTTGAAATTCCCTTTTGAAAATCAGACCGAGTAAGAACTACTTTCATGAGAAACTCCTATGGCCATGGATTAAGAAGACTTTAACTGAAAGACTTTTAAATTTAAAAGGAATTAGAAGTAGTAGTAGGCTTTGCGGATATGTGTAAAAAACCCTAATTGTTTAACTTTTTATTGGAATATTGGGCTTTTTTAGCTGTGTATAGATTGAGGGTATTATATGGGAAATTCACAACCCCGCAATCCATTTGCCCCCTATCCCCAATCATCCGGAATGTTTCCCCAGAATGTCCACTTGTTTTTGTGTATCGGAAAAAAATTATATTCGGGATGGATGTTACGAATGAAATTGTGGAAAAGTTGCGGATGAGTCGTGGATAAGGCAAAATATAAAAAGGAATTAGTTGGAGTAAAAACCGTCGGTGAGTTGTTTTTTCAAGCTGTTGATTTCGGCCAACAATGCGATATCGGAAACGAGCAAGTCCTCGATTTTCTCATAAGCGTGAATAATGGTCGTGTGGTCCTTACCTCCAAAAGCGGCGCCGATCTCACTCAGGGAATGAGGTGTTAATTCACGGGAAAGAAACATGGCGATTTGCCTTGGGAAGGCGATCTGTTTCGTCCTTTTTCTGGATTTCATGTCCGAAAACCGACAATTGTACCTGTCCGCGACCACCCTTTGAATATCTTCCACCGAAACCCTTTTATCCTCGTTGGGAAAGGTATCTTTTAGAATTTCCTTGGCCAAGTCTAGGGAGACCTCCTGGCGGGTGAGGGACGAAAAAGCGATGACCCGGAGCATGACGCCCTCTAATTCCCTAATGTTGGCTTTCGCGTGATTCGCGATGAAGGCCGTCACGTCATTGGGGACGAGGATTCCCTCATGCTCGGCTTTTTTCCTTAAAATGGCGATTCGGGTTTCCAAATCGGGCTCTTGAATATCGGTGATCAGCCCCATTTCGAACCGGTTTTTGAGTCTTTCCTCGAGCTTGATTTCTTTGGGATGGCTGTCCGAAGTCGCAACGATTTGTTTTTGGGCCTCATAGAGGACATTGAACGTGTGAAAGAATTCTTCCTGCGTGCTTTCCTTACCTTCCAAGAATTGAATATCGTCTATCAATAGAACATCAACGGTTCGGTACTTATTCCTGAAATCTTGGGTGCGCCCGGATTGAATGGATTGGATCATGTCATTCATGAATTTTTCGCTGGATAAATAAAGAACCCGGGAAGCCGGATTCTGGATTCTTACGAAGTTTCCGATCGCCTGCAAAAGATGAGTTTTTCCTAAACCAACTCCCCCGTAGATAAACAAGGGGTTGTAGGAACGGGCAGGGGATTCCGCTACTGCTAGGCAGGCCGCATGGGAAAAACGGTTGCTGTTGCCGACAACGAAACTTTCAAAATTGAATTTTGAATTCAGGATAAATTCAGTATCGGTTGAATTTCCGTGATTTAGGGGATTTATTCTGGATTTTTCCGCAATTTCAATGGATAAAGAGGGCTTAGCAGTTAAAGGAGCTGTTTCGGGATTGAGAATTGCATTTTCGATTTCAAATTGAATTTCCAATTGTTCAGGATGGAGGGCATTCAAGGCCTTTTGGATTTGGGGTTGGTAATGGTCCCTGATCCAATCCCGGAAAAACTCATTGGGAACCTGGACATGTAGAGTTTTTTCGCGTACCGAGGCTTTGGTAACCTTAAACCATGTTTCAAAACTTTGTTGGTTTAGGTCTTTTTTTAGGTTTTCAAGGCAACGATCCCAAAGATCGGCAGTAACACTCATCCACAAGCCTCCCGAAAACTAAAAAAAGATAAAAACCCTTTAATAAGGCCTATTTCCGCATAGCGGAAGATAGGAGTATCCCCAACTTATCAACAACCCTACATCCACGTGAAAATAGGGCCTATTTTTAACATTTTTCCCTAATTCTGGTTTATTCACAATTGTGAATAGCCCTGTGGACAACTAAAAGGCCTTTTTCCACCGTTTAGAACCTGCTTACTATTTCCTCAATAAATTTTTTTATTAAATCTTTTGAGGAGAAGCTTTCAACTTATGCACCGTTTACTCACAACTATCCACAAATTCACGTTTGAAAAGCGCTAAGACGAAAAAAATTTTTTCGTGGATCGCGAGGGTTGGCATGGCGAAGACGAAAAAATTTTTAGGTACATCTTTAGATTTTCGAAAAATGTAACTTGCTCACTCCTTTTAAACCTTTTAACGCCCAAGTCAAGAAAATATTGAGAGGAAGAAGAAAATTTATTTCCCCAACAAATTAAATGCGCTCTTGACAGGTCGTGGTTCCGGTTCAAAAGTGAAAATTTTTTTCCCTGGAAAAAAATATTTTTCTTTGAGCCATCAATAACTGTTCGCGTCCAATTTCACTTTGCCCCGGAAGATCCAATAGATGCTGGCGGTGTAGGAAATCACGAGAGGCATTCCGATGGCTGCGATGACTGTCATGATTCGCAAGGTTTTCAGGGAGGAGCAGCGTTGTAAATGGTCAGACTGTTCTCGGGCAAAGGCGTGGAATAAACCATATAGGGATACATGCCGATGCCAAAGAGCGCCATGAGGCTGGCGCAGGCCGCGCAAGATGAAAGGAACGCCGCCAAGCCTTGGCCTCGGCTGACATTTCGCGGGATATTGGCGATGGAGAGCACGCTCAAGACCGGGACGATGAATAGGTAAGGGTGGGTTTGGAGGGTGGTCAGCATGTGGGGCGTGAAAAGAAGCGTGGCCATGGTTGTGAGTGCGTAAAGAAGGATAAAGAAGATCATAGTGTTCTTGACCCAGCCTTTGATTTTTTCTTGCAAAGCGCCCTCGGTTTTCAAAACGATATAGATCGAACCATGCATCATAAAGAGGGCTAGGGTCGTGATCCCCAATAAAAGGGAATAGGGGTTTAAAAGGCCCAAGAAACTTCCGGCGAATTCGTGGTCGCCGGCCAAAGGAATTCCCCAGGCGATGTTGCCCATGGCGATGCCGACCAAGAGGCTTGAGACAATGCTGGAGAGGGAGAAACTCACGTCCCAAAATTGCCTCCACCAGGCCATCGATTGTTTGCTCCGAAATTCGATTGCCACGGCCCGGAAGATAAGAGCCAAAAGAAGAAGCATGAAGGCTAGGTAGAATCCGGAAAAGACGGTGGCGTACACTTCGGGAAAGGCCGCGAAAAGGGCCCCCCCGCCCGTCACCAGCCACACCTCGTTCCCATCCCAGATGGGCCCGATCGCGTTGAGAAAGATGCGACGGTCCCGGTCCTCCTTCACGAACAAATGCAAAGCTCCAACGCCCAGGTCAAATCCATCGAGAATGGCGTAGCCCATGAAAAGGACGCCTACCAGGATGAACCAAATGGTTTGAAAATCTAGTGTCATGCGCGGTGGCCCTCCTCCACTTTCATGTGCAGCCCATGCTGGATCTTATCGTTCAGGAGATAGAGGAAAAGAACTAAGAGCAGGAGATAAATCACCGTAAAGAGAATGAGGGAAGCCAATATTTCGTTCGCGGTGACCGTCTTTGAAAGGCCCTGGGCGGTGGTCATTAGGTTGTAAACGATGTAAGGCTGGCGGCCGACCTCGGCGGAGAACCAACCCAATTGATTTGCCGCTTGAGGCAAGAGCACCGAGAAGACCAGGACCCAGAGGAACCACCGTGTCTCGTAAAGTTTTCCCCTCCATAAAAGGAAGACGGCCGACCACGCCACTAGAATGAGAAGGAGCCCGATCAGGATCATGGCGTGATAAGTTTGGAAAACGAAATTGACGGGAGGTCTTTTATCGGGGGGAAAGGAGGAGAGGCCGGTGATGGGTGAATTGAAATTTCCGGTGATGAGATAACTTAGGAGCCCCGGTACGACAATGCCGTGCGTTTGACCGTTTTTCTCATCCACCCAACCGACGACGTATCCGTCGGCGGGGGCCAGTGCGGGGAAATGGCCCTCGTAAGCCGCCAATTTGGCGGGTTGGGTTTGGGCCACTACCCGGCCGCTTTGGTGACCTGAAACCAGTTGTAATAAGGAAGCAACGCAAGCCACCCCGAGGGCTATTTTTAGGGATGCTTTTGCGAATTCCTGGTTTTTATCCCGTAAAAGGTAATAGGCGCTGACGCTCAGAACCGCGAAAGCCCCGGCCTGCCAAGCGCCCATATAGACATGGAAAATACGGTCCATGGAAGAAGGGTTGAAAACCAAGCCCCAAAAATCGGTGATTTGCGCACGCTGGGAAGCCCCTTCCCCTACCAGATGATAACCTGCGGGGGTCTGTTGCCAGGAATTGGCGATCACGATCCAAATGGCACTGAAATGGGCTCCCAAACAAACCATTGTCGTTGAAAATAGATGGGTTCCTCGGTTGAGGCGGTCCCACCCAAAAAGTAAAAGCGCTAAAAATCCCGATTCCAGGAAAAAGGCGAAAACGCCTTCCGCCGCCAAAGCGCTGCCAAAAACATCGCCCACGAACCGGGAATAGTTGGACCAGTTGGTTCCGAATTGGAATTCCATCACGATGCCTGAAGCGACGCCGATAGCAAAAACTAACCCGAAGATCCTCGTCCAAAATTTTGCCATTTCCAGGAAGAGGGTTTTTTTTGTGAGGAAATAGGACCCTTCCATTAAGACCAGGATGAGTCCCAAGCCGATACTAAAAGGGGGAAAAATATAGTGGAAAGCGATAGTAAACCCAAATTGGGCCCTGGCCAGCATCAAGGCGTCCATTTTCCTCTCCTTGATAAACTTTGATCCTTGAACAAAAAGTAGGTTAGGGGTTTATGGATGTTTCCTCAATAGTTTTTAAAAGCAACTTATCATCATTGTGGGAAAATGCAGGGTTCCAAGCCCGCCTTGACCGGCTGATTTAAGTCCCCGGCTTTAGCCGGGGATAAGCCGAGTACTTGGGCAGATTTATGAACACCGCCCAAGGGACAGCCCATAGGCCGTCCCTTGACAGTCTTTCCTGCCCCACCTTTAATAGGTTTCGTTCAAGGTGTTCGGGAAACCGGTGTAAATCCGGTGCGGACCCGCCACTGTAAGGGATAATCGCTACTTCCGAAAGCCACTGGCAAGATGGGAAGGCCCGGAAGCCCCGTCTCAAGCCAGGAAACCGGCCTTGAATCAAAACACCAGACCCTCTTGGTTGGGTGTGAAAAGCAAGCCTCGAGGAATGGGCTTTGTGCTTCTTTATAGGTCTCATCCATCCAAAGAAGACGCTCCTCCCTTTGCTTTTCAATAGAACGGATTAGCTTGGGGAAAAGATGTCTCTTTTTACAATTCAAAACTTATCTTTTCGATACCCCACCCTTTCAACTTTTGAATTGCACCCCACGAATCTTTCCATTGAAAAAGGGAATTTGGTCGGGCTTTTGGGACCGAACGGCGCTGGAAAATCCACGCTTTTAAAATTGATGGCCGGATTACTTGCGCCCCAAACGGGACAAATTTTATTTGAAGACCGTCCCTTGAAAATCATTCCAGTAAGGGACCGGGCCAAGAAAATAGCCTACGTCCCCCAATCGCTCCATTTCACTTTTCCTTTAAGCGTAATGGAAGTGGTGGAGATGGGACAGGCATCCCCACCTGGGCCGGTTTGAGCCGATGGGGACAAAAGATAGGCAAGTCTGCGAAAGGGCCCTGGACCTATGCGACGCGCTTGGTTTTAAAAACAGGCTATATGAGGAACTCTCGGGAGGTGAAAAACAAAGGGTATTATTGGCTTCCGCCTTGGCCCAATCACCCCATGTGCTTCTCCTGGACGAACCAACCTTGTCCTTGGACCTTTCCCATCAAATCCTACTCTTTGAAATAATCCAAAACCTCCATCGGGAAGAGAACCTGACCGTGGCCGTCGCCACCCACGAATTGAATTTGGCGGGCCGATACCTCGATCGGTTGGTTTTGATAAAAGAAGGAAGAATATTAGCGGATGGCCCTTCTTCTTCGGTTTTAACGCCTTCCGCGATCCAAAATCTCCTTGGAGTTAAGGTAAGGCCCATCCGGATGACGGGGACCTCGCCCTTCTTTATTCCCGGAAATCGGGAGAGAAAAAATGGAAAATATAAATATTCACCAAAAAGAGACCCAGAAAAAAACTTAATTCCTAAAATAAAAAAATCGGAAAAAACATTTGTTAGAGGTGTCCCAAAGAGAGTTCAAACCAAATGATTTCCTCCCAGCAAAGATCAACGGTCCTTTTTCTCCTTTCCATTTCGTTTCTTCTTGCCTTGACCGGCTGTCCCCTGCTTGGATCAACATCCATTTCCTTTTCAAAAGTTTTCCAGGCTTGGCCTCCCGCTCCTGATAACCAGGACGCGCAAATATTCTTCCAAGTGCGGTTGGCGAGGAATCTTTTGGCGGCCCTAACGGGGGCGTCCATGGCCGTCACGGGCGTGGTTTTCCAAGCGATCCTTCGAAATTCCCTGGCTTGTCCTTTTACCTTGGGAATCGCGGGAGGATGCTCTTTTGGGGCGGTCGCAGCCATCGGACTGGGATTCACGATCGGTTGGGGTGGAATTTCAATGGTGACCCTCTTCGCCTTTTTGGGCGCGATGGTTTCCATCGGGTTGGTCTATTCGCTAGCTTCCCTGATCCGTTCTTTCTCGGCGACAACCTTGTTATTGGCCGGCGTGGGCATCAATTATTTCTTCAGCGCCCTGGTCCTTCTTTTTTATTTCATGGCGGATTTTTCTCAGAGTTTTGCCATGATGCATTGGCTGATGGGAAGCTTGGATGTGGTGGAGATCACCACGGTAGGCGGTGTGGCTTTGGTTTTTATCATTGTTTTTGTGGCCCTTTTTTCACTTTCCCGTGAGCTGAATCTTCTATCCGCGGGAGAGGAACTGGCGAGGGTAAAGGGAGTGCCGACGGTTCAAGTGGTCCTGATAGCCGTATTCGCGGCTTCTTTTTTGACCAGCACGGTGGTGGCCTTAACCGGACCAATTGCTTTCGTGGGTTTGATCGTGCCCCATATTTGCCGTCTTTTGATTGGCAACGATCACCGGGGTTTATTAATCGGTAGCGCCTTGGCGGGAGCGACCTTTTTAATGCTCTGCGACACCCTTTGCCGTTCTTTATTCGGGCCGACCGAACTGCCAGTGGGTGTCTTAACCGCTTTGGTGGGAGTTCCGGTTTTGCTGGTTTTGCTTTTCAAAAGAAGGACCTACGTCCAAACATGAAATTAGCGATTTATCTATTGATCCTTTTGGGGTCCCTTAACCGAATTCATGGAGAAGAAACGCCCAAACGCCTGATTTCCATGTCGCCCAACTTTACCGAAATTCTCTATGACATTGGCGCACAAGACCAATTAATCGGGGTCACAGATTTTTGTCGGTATCCTCCCGAAGCGAAGACCAAGGAAAAGGTTGGCGGTTATTACAACCCGAATATTGAGAAAATTGTTTCACTGAAACCCGGGTTAGTTTTACTCCTTCCCTTCCAACAGGAAACCATTTCCACCCTTCAGAGGTTTCACATTCCCTTGTTCATCCAGGATAATTCTCAATTGAGGGACGTGTACGACAGTTATGACCGGCTTGGCCAATTATTGGGCCGAGAGAAACAGGCTCAACAAGCTAAGGAGAAACTTCAAAAGGGGATCGATTCGATACGGGAGAAGGCCAAAAAACGAAAGACCTTTTCCATCCTTTTTGTGGTGGGTCACGACGCAGAAACATTAAGGCAGATTTACGCGGCGGGACCGAAATCTTTTGTGGATGAGATCATTACCCTATGCGGGGGAAAGAATATCATGGCCGGCGCGGGGATGCCTTATCCCCTTGTATCCAAGGAAAACTTAATCGCCCAGGACCCGGACGTCATCGTCGATTCAATGCCAACAGACCAGTCGACGAACGGCATGATGGAAACCGCGCGTAAGGAATGGAATAAGTTCACTTCCCTTAAGGCAGTCAGGAACAACCGGGTTTACTTTTTAACTCGAGATGAGGATTTGATCCCAGGCCCTACGGTGCTTGGCTTGGCGCAAACTTTGGATCATATTTTCGAAGAAGTTTTGAAAAGTAATAGTTTGAATGCTCGAAATCCTGGTCGTTGATAACCCGTTTTTTACAATCAATTTAGAGAAACTTCACTGTAGGTAATCTTTTGGGTACGACCTAAAAACCTGAAAATGGATGATATGCAGCCTTCTTTGAGTCGCTGTACATATGAATCAATATTCGTTGGATAAAGCAGATCTGGTTTCAAACGGGGGAGCATTGGTCTCAATACTGCAGTAATAATACGCATAAACTTTCGTTGACAATTTGTCCTTACAAGAGTATTTAACCTCTACAACTCAAGGTGCTCGGGAAGCCGGTTCGAATCCGGCGCGGACCCGCCACTGTGAGGGGCGAAATTTTTCTCCCAAGCCACTGTCCAAAAGATGGGAAGGCTAAGAGAGCAAGATGCCCCAAGCCAGGAGACCGGCCTTGAGATGAATTTTCGACGGCTTCTTCGGGGACTAAGAAGCGGAGAATAAACCTTTTTTCATGGTTTTTCTTCCTTGCCGCTCCCCTAGAAGTCATCGCCTCGGGAGTAGGCTCATGATAAAAGCTTCACGGTTTTCCGCTGTCATTTTGGCTTTTTTTGCAGGTTTTTCACCCGCCTTGCTTGTTGCTCAATCTTCAGAAGCCCCCTTTTCAGATAGTCAGGCTAAGGTTGATACCAGTCCCGCGATTGTTACCCCAATTTCAACGGTGGTCAGTTTCCCAACCGTCGTGGAGTCCTCGCCTAATACCCAGTCAGCGGTGCAATTACCGGAGGTGGTCGTAACCGCCAACCGGCTGGAAACGCCTGCTTCCCAAGTGCCCAATTCGTTAACTGTCATAACGGCTCAGGACATGGAAAGAAAACAGTCGGAGACGGTGATGGACGCGCTTCAAAATGTTCCGGGGATGGCGGTCGCCCAATCGGGCGGGCCAGGGGAAATCGCGTCCCTTTACACCCGTGGAACCCGGGATGGGGATACTTTGGTGCTCATGGATGGCATTCCGCTGAACGACCCGCTGGGTACGTCCCGGTCTTATGACTACCTGGATGAGCTGACCTTGGGGGGAATCCAGAGGATTGAAGTCCTGAGGGGACCCGAGAGTGTTCTTTTCGGTTCCAACGCCATGGCGGGAGTGATCAATATCATCCCCCGGGAGGGTTCCGGTCCCACCAGTGGCTCAGTTTTGGCGGAGGGAGGTTCTTACGGGACGACCCGGGAATCGGCTTCGGTGCAGGGTGGAAATTCCAAGTGTGATTATGCCTTGAGCACATCCTATTTTAGCACGGCGGGGTTTCCCTCGGCGGACAAGGCTTTTGGGAATAGCCTCAACAATCCCTACAGCGATTTTTCAGGTCTTCTGAAGGTAGGGGCTCCCCTGGCGTCCAATATCCGGGAAGAGATATTGCTCAATTACAATCAATCAAGCCTAAATACGGACGATGGGGCTGGTTCTGCGGCTGGTGATCCGGTGATGGATGACCCCTTCTCTTGGGCCAACCAGAAACAGGTTCTCTTGGGCAGTAAAACCCGTTGGACGTTGGGAAATTGGGAACAGGACCTCATCCTTTCATTTGTGGACGATAACAGGTCCAATACCGATGTAGCTTCCCCGGCCGCTCCCAACGCTGTTTACGGTGACGCTCAATACCTATATGACGGACAAACAGCCCAAATCACCTGGCAGAACGACTTGAGACTTTTGCCGGAGGAAACCTTGGTTTTGGGCCTCCAAGGTTTCCGGGAATGGGGAAACAGCTCCTCTATCTCCAACTTTTTCGGTTATAGCACCTTCTACAGCGCGCCTACCCAAAACAGCCAATGGGAAGAAAGTGGCTTCCTGGAGAGCCAGACGAACTTGGGAGAACGGTTCTTCTTGAGTTTGGGGAGTAGGATCGATAACTACAACACCAATGGGACCCATGGCACTTATCAGGCTGGGGCGGCCTATTTTGTCCCGGAACTGGATACGAAGTTGAAAACAACCTATGGGACGGGGTTCTTGGCGCCGACCCTTTACCAGCTTAACGATCCCACCCACGGCAACCCGGCCCTCCAGCCTGAAACCAATACCGGATACGATTTCGGCTTGGAACAACCCCTAGTAGGGGGTCAGTTAAGGATCGGGGCCACCTATTTCCATAACGATTTTGAAAACCAGATCACCTATTACGGCACCAATACCAATGGGGTTTACATCAACAGTAGTTCTTTCCAATCCGAGGGGGTGGAAACTTTCGCCGACGTAAAGATCGAGAAGGTTTTAACCCTGAAAGGGTCTTATACCTATACTGATGTTGAGACGAATATCCCGGTCACTCTGGCTTATTCCCCACTCCTGAGAAAACCGGCCTATCAAGCCGGAGTGGATCTGAATTACCAGTTGGGGCCGGTGGAAGCAGGGGTATCAGGAACCTATGTGGGAAGAAGGCCGGATGTGGATTTTTACGGCTATAACCTTCCACCTAACAATTTACCAACCCCGGTTACCCTAAGCGATTATTTTCTGGTCAATCTTCGAGCTTCTTACCAGGTCGATCCGAGCATCAAGTTTTTCGCCCGGGTGGACAATCTTTTCAACCAGTTCTACGAGGAAGTCTACGGTTACGGAACGCCGGGATTATCCGGGTACATTGGGACCAAAGTTTCCTTTTAATCATTGGTTGGGGATGGGCGGATTTGATGGTGTTCCGCCTATCCCCTTTGTATTTCCAGCCATCTTTGATCCATGACTTCCAGCATCATGGGGTGAAATCCCAGGGGGGGTGACATACGAATCTCTATCGTTGGATGTTGAAGACGGAAAATTTTAAGTTGTTCCCTAACCCGATACTGCCACGATCCTCTGAACAATAAATAAGGGACAATAAGGACATTTTTTGGATGAAACCCAGCCGCTTCTTTGAGCGCTTCAATGACTGAGGGATGAGCGGCTTCCATAGAACAGGGCAAGACTTTCTTGAAGCGGGTCAGTTTCGTGAAGTTTCCAGCTTGAGATCGGAAATCCTCCAAAGCTTGAGGGTCGCGAGCCCCCCGGCCCAGGAAAAGAACCACGGTAGAACCCGGGTTTTTAACCTTTGGCTTTATCCTAACAAGTGCGAGACGAGCGAGTTGAGGGTCAGGCCCCAATTCTTTCCCCAATCGTAATTGAACTTCGGGATGTTGGTTTTTAAATACATCCAATAATCGAGGGATGTCCGTTTTGAGGTGTTGCGCCGAAAAAAGAAACAGGGGCAGAACATCGATTTCGAGAGATCGGGCCGAAAGATGATTCAAAGCTTGATGGATGGAAGGTTCAGCGATTTCTAAAAACGCGGACTGAATAGACCAGGCGGGATGTTTTTTGGCGTATCTTCGAACCAGGGAATGAAAATCGCGATTAGCTTTGGCTTCCCGGCTGCCGTGTGTGATTAATAAAATCGTCGGAGTTTTCAAAGAAATAGGACCCGCCACCGTTGTTTTGGAAAATGGAAAAATTAGTACTGGATTAATCCTCCGGCTTTTTCTTGCGAGAAGTTTGGGAAAGAGGTTCTTTCCTTTTTTTGAGTTTCGTTGAAACTTTCGCTGATTGGAAGGTTCCCATTTCAACATGGGTTCGTAAGGCCGACTCGAGAATGTTCAAGGCGAGGGTCCCGCCGGCCCCTTCCCCCACGTGCATATTAAGATCTAAAAGGGGCTTTTCCCCGATCATGTTCAAAAAGATGGAATGGCCGGGTTCTTCCGATCGATGAGAAAAGAAAGCGTAATCCAAAACCCGGGTATTTAACCGATAGGCGACCAGGAATGCAGCCGAAGTGATAAAACCATCCACCACGATGGGAATCCGGTTCTTGGCGCAACCCAGGACGACGCCCGTGAGGGCCGCTATTTCCAGCCCGCCCAGGCAGCGTAACGCTTCCAGGGGGTTAGCGAGTTCCGAATCGTGAAGCCGTAAACCGTCCTGGATTACCCGGCATTTAACGAGCCATTGGGTCCGATTGATCCCTGTTCCAAATCCGGTGACGTCCTCCACCGCGCAAGGAAGAAGCGCGGCCATCAAGGCGGCCGCAGAGGTGGTGTTTCCGATCCCCATTTCCGCTAAAACGACCCATTGAACATGGTCCCGCTTGGCCTGGGCCGCGAGTTTTAACCCAAGCTGGACGGCTTGGGCGCATTGGCTTTTGGTCATGGCGGGTTCCACTTTGAAGTTTTTGGTGCCAGGGGCGATTTTGAAGGAAAGTAGCCCCTTTATTTTTGGAAGGTCACTGGCAACCCCCACGTCCACCACTTGGAGTTCCGCGCCTGCTTGCTTGGCCAAGGCGTTGATGGCCGCTTTGCCCTTGAGAAAATTGAGAACCATCTCGCGTGTGACCGATGGGGGATAGGCTGAAACGCCCTCCGCGGTTACCCCGTGATCAGCCGCGCAAAGAATGATTCGTTTCTTCCCGAGCCGGGGCACCTCCTTGACTTGAATCCCCGCGACTTTCAGGACGATAGTCTCCAAACGCCCCAAACTGCGGGAGGGCTTGATCAATTGGGTTTGCCTTTTTGCGGCTAAGTGGATCGCTTTTTGGCTTAAAGGTGGAATGGAAATAATGGACTTCGGCAAATTCATGGGTTCCCCTTTTGTGAAGCGCTAGGGTCTTGTTTTACCACAGGATTTAAGGAGGAATGAAGGGTAAAAGTCTTGGAAAGACTATTTATTTTTTCCTGGATTTATTATTCGAGCGAGGGAAGTGGATATCCGAGAAGGAAGGTTTTAGAGGAGATAACCAGAAACCATCACGAGTGTTGATCCGGACCGCATGGCTTAAAAGGCGAGCTCGATGACGGGGTGAATATTCCAATTTTTTTTGGACCCAAGCTTTTGATTTGTTCGAACGTTGCGCCCAAAGCAGGTAATGGGTGGATAAGGTCTTAAATGGAAATCGCGTATTCCAAAGGCCCGATAACGCCTTGTTTTCATTTGGGTTTAAGCGAGGCTTAGCTCCAAGCCGAGAATAAAAAAGAAGGAACTTTTTATGAAATGAGAGCGGTGAATTCTTCTGGTAGATTGACCGCCAAGCATGCCGTAAACGGACTGATTTTTTGGAGTATCCTAACGAAAGAAAATGTCCTTGAATTGTATTGCGGTGAACCTGAATGGCATCTGCGGCTTTCAAAATATTCCCATCAAAGACAACAAACCAATATAGAAAGTAATGCCTTTCCAGGTCCTTGGGGAGCAACCCGCGAGCCCATAATCGATCCAGTAATCGAAGACCGCGAAGTAAGGTTATTTTTGAAATAGAGGATGGATATTTTCTGGTCATTTAGATCTCTTTACAACAAAGATGAATAAGCAAAAGATAAGGCTAGTGTCCCATGTTCAGGTCAATTTTCAAGTTTTGAGGAGAAATTTATTCTCATCACCGCGGGATTAATAGGATTACTAATATTTTGGCCATATCCATCCATTGAACCTCTAGACCAATCCGGAGAATTATTTTTAAAGGAATGAATTTTGAATTGAGGTGTTGAATAACACCGCCAAACCAAAAACCGCTATGGATGGTAATTTTGGAAATAAAATCTGAAAGGATGGAATAGGCACATTTCTTTTAGATATTTGAAATAATAAAGAAGGGTTTTTACCCTAAGTCATGTTCAAAAAGGTATAAAAATTGAATGCTGAATTCAACCAGTAAGTGCAACACCTAGGCGAAAGACTTGCTCCGGCGTTTTGAAGCCAAGACACTTGCGGGGACGACCATTGAGAATCCGTTCCACGCGCCTGACTTGAGCTGGGGTTATGTTAGCAAAATCGGTTTTCTTCGGATAGAAGCGTCGAATCAAACCGTTGGTGTTTTCCACGGTGCCTTTTTCCCAACTGTGGAATGGCAGGCAGAAGAAAGACCTAGTGCCCAAAACGGCATTGACCTGGAGGTGTTCGACGTTCTCCGAGCCGTTGTCATAGGTGATGGTCCTGCGGAGTCCCTTGGAAAATTGACCGAGGCGACGATTGATAGCCATACGGGTATTTGACGCGGATTTCTGGGGCAGCCAAGCAAGTTTTACCAGTCGGCTCTTTCTTTCGACCATGACCAAGATAGAAGCTTTGCTCTGCCTGGAAATGATAGTGTCCATCTCCCAGTGGCCGTATTGGTCCCGTGCCTTGACGATGGCAGGGCGTTGGGTGATTGAAACGCGTTGTGGGATATGGCTTTTGCGGTGATTGTGGGAATGCCATCGCCGAAGTCGTTTTCGATGGGAGCGAGCCAAGAAGGGAATGAGATGCCGAGCTTTGCTATAGATGAACTGGTAGACGGCCTCGTGGGAAATGGAGATTTTGGATTTCTCCTGGTGAAGTTGACCGGCGATTTGTTCGGGTGAAAGACCTTGCCGAAGTTTACGCAAGACATACCGGCGCAGTTCGGGTTTCTTGAGCCGAAAGTGAGTTCGAGAGATCTGGTTGCGCAAGATGGCCCGATCGTGAGCCCTGGCAGGAAGATACCGGCCGGGACGTAAGGGAGGGGCGTTGCGCTTCAACTCTCGGGAAACGCTGGAAACATCACGGCCAAGGCGTTTGGCGATTTTTCGCAGGGAAAGGCCTTGAGCCTTCCAAATAGAGATTTTTTCACGTTCGGCTAACAATAGATGCCTGTAGGATTGTTTCATGAAACTTAGGATAACCCCCGGGTTCTGCCGGGCCTAAGTGTTGCACTTCGTTATTGAACTGGGGAATTTAATTATAATTCAAAGTCCCCATTAATTTTTTCATCAATTATTTTTCTTCTTTTATTACACGACACTTCATACGCTTATGATGAAAAGTTAGATGAATTTAGAGGTCAAGTTCAGCAATTTTGTTTATCGGCCAATAAATTAGACATCGAAAAACAATATTTAGATTCTTTCTTGAACACCGAACAAAATCCAAAAATACGAGTATTTTGGAAATATTGGTATGCCATTAACAATCCTGAAGAGGAAATGTTATTAAACAAACTGGTTTCAGAAGAACCGGATGCAACTTTTCCTGAAAGCAAATACACAGATTGTATTTCCCATGCGTGTTATCCATTCTTGGTCAATCCGGATCAAAAAATAATTCATTCAGTCAATATTGCGCTTGGCCTTAAATATTATGAGATGGCGAAAAAATCGAGCGTATCGGAAAGCGAAACCAAGAGAGATGTTCAAAAAGCAGAGTACTATTTTGAAAAAGAGATCCAAACTTCGGAGGAAAACAGCGACTTTAAAAACATGTCTTATTATTTCCTTTTAGATCTTTATCGGAATGTTGGGTTAAAAGAAAAACTGTGTTCGCTGATCGACCAAATCCTTTCGAAAGTAAAGAACGATTTTTATGTACTGCCATTCGACTGTGGCGAAGGCGAGAGCGGAAGATTAATGCCGGAAGCTCTCTTAACTAAAGTGGGTTGTTGTGCAAAAGACGAAAGTGAGAAAAAACAACTTTTGAGAAAACTTGTATTACCGAAAGGAGAGAAGCGAATTTTTAATGGCCAAGAATGGTTTGATTGTAACAGGAGCGGTGACTATTACGAATTGGCAATTTATTTAGGCGACGAAAGTTTTTGCCGCGAATTACTAAAGGACGAGTCGATAAAAAACAGTCATGGATTTGTATTAAACATTAAGTTAGCGCAGATATTTTTATTAAAGGGCGATAAAAGTACTGCAAAAAAATATTGGAAGGATTCTATAAAATATGTCCCCCCCACTGGTTGGGCTGGTCAATTTGAGTTGGATAAAGAAAAATTTATAAACGATTTTCCTGATGACTTTGAAACAGGGGATAAATTGCCATTGAAATTTCTAACCGATATCGCTAATCGGTATTATTTGAAAAATGGTAACAATTAATATCAGAAAATGGAGTAGCGCGATAACCTGATGTGGAAAAATCTAACCGTTTTTTCCAGGCTTTCTATTTCCCGGTCCTAAAATTCATCAATGCACATGGCGCCAACTTGCCCCCTTGAAGCTTTAGCGGAAAGGGGCCAGTTTTTACCTGGTTTTGGTAAAAATTGGCGGGTTGGCACAATCACGGTGGCACAATACCTACAGGCAGTTGGCAGTTCACAGTTCGCAGTCGGCAGCCTAACAATCGTACGGCCAGAAAGAACTCTAATACCCACCAAAATACAGACCAAATACCGCCTCAGCATACGGCCCGAAACAGCCATATAGCAAGTGGCACAATGCAGAGTTCACCAAGGTAGTGGCTCTTTTCTTAATTTAGCTATAATCAAACCAGGAGAAGGAAATGAACATTCACGAACCTGCGGCTGAATATATCGTTGATAAAAAAGGGCGTAAAAAAGGTGTCCTCCTCAGTTTGGACCATTACGAGCAATTGATGGAAGATTTACACGATTTATCGGTCATTGCTGGCCGGAAAAGCGAAAAATCGATACCTTTTGGGAAGACCCCCAAACGCCCGGGGAAAAATGGGAGTTTATAACCTTTTTCAAAAACCTTCCATTGAGAAAGACTTCCGTAAAATTCCACCCGCCATCGCCCGGATGATGTTCAAAAAAATAAATCAATTGGCAGATCAACCCATACCCCCCCAAGCCATTAAATTGACAGGTGCGGAGCGCTTTTACAGGATCAGGGTTGGGGATTATCGAGTTATTTACGAAATTGATCACGCTGAACGCCGAATCACCGTCCATTATGTTCGTCATAGGCGCGATGTTTATCGGAGTCTATGAAGGCGTAGATACTTTGTTTTAATGCCGTGACCACCTTGATTAATAAAGGCAATCCAT